>NZ_JAPNUF010000007.1:0-1232836 GCF_036631475.1 Chryseobacterium sp. 1B4 | reverse complement strand
AGCATTCAGTTTTGCTCAGGATTACTCTGTGCCGGCAGTAAGTCCGCGCCAGAAGGTAGAGCAGCAGTTTTCAATGTCTAAAATTACCATTGATTATGGAAGACCGGGAGTGAAAGGACGTAAGATTTTCGGAGAATTGGTTCCTTATGGCCAGGTTTGGAGAGCAGGAGCGAACTCATCTACGAAAATTACTTTTGACAGTCGGTTAGTTTCGGAGGGAAAATAGTTCCTGCCGGGACTTATGGATTATTCATCGTTCCTACAGAAAAAGAATGGAAAGTGATCCTGAATAAAGACTTCCAGCAATGGGGTGCCTATACTTACGATCCAAAACAGGACGTCGTAGACGTTACGGTACTGGTTAACAAACTGGCAGACAAGCAGGAATGGTTTGAAATTACTTTGAATCCTACAGACGAAAACTCAGGGAATCTGGTAATCAAGTGGGATATGGCTCAGGCAGAAGTTCCATTGAAGCCTTCAAAATTAGACACGGTAATTAAGATTTCTGATAAACTGAAAGAGATCAAAAGATAGAATCAGATTCTGCTAAAAAAGCTAAGCAATGAATTTTTCTGTTCAGCCCGTTTTAGAGAATGAAGAAATTCAATTGATCCCTTACAGCAAGGGGATTTTGAATCCTTATATAAAGTAGCTTCCGATCCTGAAGTTTGGGAACAGCACCCGAATAAGGACCGTTACAAAAAAGAGGTTTTTGAAAACTTTTTCAGAGGAGCTATGGAGAGTAAGGGAGCTTTCAAAATTATTGAGAAAGCGACCGGAGATGTATTGGGAAGCAGCCGTTATTATGATTTTGATGAAAAAGACGGTCGTATTTTCATAGGATATACTTTCTATGGAACAAAGTCATGGGGAAAAGGTATTAATCCGCAGGTTAAGAAACTGATGCTGGATTATATCTTTCAGTTTGTAGATAAAGTTCATTTCCATATCGGAAAAGAAAATTTCCGTTCTCAAAAGGCTTTGGAGAGACTTGGCGGGAAGAAAATTGCTGAAGAGGAAGTGGCTTATTTTGCAGAACCCACAAGAACCAATTTTGTATATGAAATCAAAAGAAGACTGGTTATGAAAAAATATAAAATTCAGCAATCTCCGTTTATCGTTCCTACAACAGATGGAAAACTGATTGAAGAACACTGGGGGAATTCTACCGGAAATTCCAATATTTCCATTGCTCATATGGTAGCACCTCCTGAGTGGAGCGAGCCGCATCAGACTCCCGAGTTCGATGAATTTACCTATATCATTTCCGGGAAAAAGCAATTTGAAATCGATGGTGAGATTGTTACGCTGGAAAAAGGTCAGAGTATCCTTATTGAAAAAGGGGCGAGAATCCGCTACAGCAATCCATTTTCTGAGCCATGCGAATATCTTGCGATCTGTCTTCCCGCATTCTCTATGGAGCTGGTGCACAGGGAAGAGGAAGGAGTGGATTAGAATAATAGTTGAAAAATAAAAAAAGCAAATTTGCAGAAATGCAGATTTGCTTTTTTTATCTAATTTTTACAATACAAATAACTCCGTGTTATTGAGTGTTTTGAGATCGGATTTCAGTCTGCAGGTAATGAAAACGTCCGTCAATACTACATTTTTTGAAATATTTGCCCCATTGATAGTTCTGATTTTTGAATTATTTCGTAAGTTCGCGGACTTAAAAAAATGAACTAAGTAATCTATGAAAAACAAATTATCAATGGTGCTTTCACTGAGTATTGCACTTTCTACCACTTCTTGTGCAACCATTTTTACAGGAACTCAGGATCCGATAGCTTTTTCTTCCAATCCTGAAGGAGCAAAAGTATTTCACAAAGGAATTGAAAAATGTACTACACCTTGTACAGTTAAGATCCCAAGATCTCTGAGTAAGCAGACGGTTACATTCGAAAAAGAAGGATTTGAGAAGAAAGAAGTAAAACTTACGAAAAATTTTAATGCCGTGACTTTACTGAATATTATTCTTGGAGGAGCAATAGGTGTCGGAATTGATGCTGCAACAGGTTCTCTTACCAAATATTCTCCAAAAAAATATGACGTTGAGCTGGAAGCTAAACCATAACTGATTCAGGTAAAAAAATAAAGGCAAATTCATAAATCAATGAAATTTGCCTTTTTATGTTTATTTCAAAATTTCTTTCAGGAACATCAATGTATGATTCCATGCTCTTTTAGCCATGGTTTCGTTATAATCCGGGGATTTCGGATCTGTAAAAGTATGCTTTGAGTGTGCATAGGTGATGATTTGCCAGTCGGCGTTTCCTTCATTCATCTCTTTGATGAGGTTATTATAATCATCAGGGGTAACGCTTTTATCATCTGCAGGGTTTTCAACAAGAATTTTAGCTGTTAAAGCTTCATTTTTTCTGGTTTGATCCTTTGCCAGGCTTCCGTGGATAGAAACCACACCGGCAACAGGTAAGTGGCCTCTTGCAGATTCCAGGGCACCGGTCCCTCCGAAACAATATCCGATCACAGCAATTTTGTCAGGAACAGCTCCGTTTTTTTAAGCTGCTCCAATGCCAGAGAAATCCTTTTCTGGTATTCCTGATAATTCTGTTTGTAATATCCTGAGCTTTTGCAGCAGATTCATTGTCTGCAGGAATTTTTCCTTCGCCATAAATATCAGCGATAAAAGCAATATAACCTTGCTTTTCAAGTTCAAGAGCTGCCGTTTTAGCTTCTTCATCAATACCTTCCAGGCCGGAAGGATCAGAACTCCCGGAAGCTTTTTTCCAGCATTGGGGGTGATGAGACCATTTAATTTCTGTGAACCGTCCTGGTAGGAAACAGGTTTAAGTTTTTGGCTGAAAAGGGTTCCTGAAGCCATAAGCACTGCAGTTAAAAAGATGGAACGTATCATATTTTGTAATTTATTTTTAACACAAATTCACACTAATGCTTTTCACAAATACCAAACATAACAATTGTATAATTCATGTAGAAATTTGTGATATTAGTGTTTAGAAAACCTTATCGAAATTAATAAAAATAACTCAGAAAGAGTATTAATAGAATATGATTTTAACTCTTTTCATGAATTATCTGATATGGTAAGCCCTACTCAGGTCTGTAAAACTGGTACTGCTCATTTTCATAATAGGCATTGATGTGCTGCAAACCATTGGTTAAGATAATTTCTTTTGCTCCGATAATTGAATTGTATCTGGCGGTTTGCTCAAATGTTTTTTCCGTTAATTTGATTTGGGGTGCTTTACATTCGATCAGAATTACAGGTTCTGTTTTTTCAGTGATAAGGAGGTCAACACGTTTGGTAAGACCATTCAGAACAATCTTTTTTCTGTAATCAGGGCAGAAGTGGAATAAGATTTTACAGTAAGGTAATAATGAATCCAGTGCTGTCTGACCCACTCCTCAGGAGTGAGCAGAAGATAAGTTTTGCGGACCAAATCATAAATAAAAAACTTATCTTTGTCTTTCTTGAATTTAAAATCAAAAGTTTCCTGAAAATTCAGTTTTGGAAGTTCCATTAATAAGATGAAAGAATTAGATTTAATCCTCAAAAATATTAAAAATAAAGAAGTTTTACCTATTTATTTTTTCCACGGAGAAGAAGCCTACTTTATTGATGTTGCCGTAAAAGCCCTTGAACACAACTTTTGGAAGAGGATGAAAAAGCCTTCAACCAAACGGTTACCTACGGAAAAGATACTTCTTACCAGGAAGTTCTTTCCCTGGCAAGGCAGTTTCCGATGATGGGGGACAAGCAGGTGATTATTGTAAAAGAAGCTCAGGATTTACGGTTTAATGAAGAGGAAAACAGAATTCTGGAATCGTACGTAGAGAACCCGGTGCCTTCAACAGTATTGGTTTTCGCTCACAAGCACAAAAAACTGGACAGCAGGAAAAAGCAGCTAAAGCATTAGATAAAGCTAAAGCACTTTTCCTGAGCGAGTCTGTAAAGGAAAGCAACCTTCCCAAATGGATTTCGGATGAATGTGCAAAGCTTAAAATCAATACCGCTCCCAATATTTCCCATCTTCTGGCAGAATATCTGGGAAACGACCTGTCCAGAATTGCCAATGAGCTGAACAAGCTGAAGATGATCCTTAAAGAAGGAGAAATTCTTGACGGTACCATTGTTGAAAACCATATCGGGATCAGTAAAGAGTACAATATTTTTGAACTTCAGAAGGCTTTAGGTACCAAAAATGCCAATGCAGCTTTTAAAATTGCCCATTTTATGGGAAAGAACCCGAAGAATAATCCTTTTGTCATGATGCTGGCAAACCTATACAATTATTTTCGAACGTTATTATTTATCAGACTATGGCCGGACAGTCTCCGCAGGCTATTGCTTCACAGATGGGCGTAAATCCTTATTTTATTAAAGACTACGCGGAAAGTGCCAGGCTTTATCCTTTGAAACATGCCACAAGAGTGATTTCCATTCTCCGTGAATTCGATATGAAAGGAAAAGGACTTGGAGCGGTGAATATGGGAGATGCTGAGCTGATCAGAGAGCTGGTGTACAAGATCATCAATGTAGATAAGATTAAGATGAAGGTGTGAGGCGGGATATGAGGTGACGTGGTACGGGTTTCGAGATCCGTGATTCGAGGTTAATGTAAAAAGGTTTTAAAATAACTCGCATCCGAATCCCGGAACCAGAATCCCCAACAGCAGCCATCGAAATTCAACATATCAGATATTGACAAGTATCATTAAAATAACTTTAAAAAGAAATTAAAAATTCCGAAATTAGCGGTCTTAATTCAAATTAAATCTTTTCGAACAAAGCAAATTATGGAGCAAAACATTTTAGATTGTGTAATCGTTGGATCTGGACCTTCTGGTTTCACAGCTGCTATCTATGCAGCAAGAGCAGACTTAAAACCTGAATTGTATACAGGTTTGGAGCCGGGCGGACAATTAACAACCACTACTGAAGTGGATAACTTTCCAGGGTATCCAGCCGGGATTACAGGTCCTGAAATGATGATGGATCTGCAGAAACAGGCAGAAAGATTTGATACCAAAGTTCATTACGAAATGATCACCAAAGCTGAATTCTCTAAGGAAAAAGGCGGTGTTCACAAACTATACGCAGGCAACAAAGAAATCCTTGCGAAAACAGTTATTATCTCTACAGGAGCTACAGCAAAATATTTAGGTCTTGAGGATGAAAAAAATATGCAGGAGGCGGAGTTTCTGCCTGCGCTACATGTGACGGATTCTTCTACAGAGGTAAAGACGTTGTAGTGGTAGGAGCAGGAGATACAGCAGCTGAGGAGGCTACTTATCTTGCCAAACTTTGTAAAAAGGTGACTATGCTGGTAAGAAAAGACGTTTTCAGAGCATCAAAGGCCATGATCCACAGAGTAGAAAATACTCCGAATATTGAAGTGAAATTTCACCATGAGTTAATCGGGATTGAAGGAGAAAACAGCCTGGTAGAAAGAGCGGTAATCATCAATAACCAGACTCAGGAGAAATCTACTGTAGATGTTGAAGGAATCTTCATTGCTATTGGTCACAAACCGAATACTGATATTTTCGTTGGTCAGGTAGATCTTGATGAAAACGGATACATCTTAACAGAGAAAGGTTCTTCAAGAACAAATCTTCCGGGTGTATTTGCTGCAGGAGATGTTCAGGATCACATCTACAGACAGGCTATTACAGCTGCAGGAAGCGGATGTATGGCTGCTATGGATGCAGAGAAATATTTAGCTGAATTACACTAATACTATTCAGTTTATACAATACAAAGCGTACCTGAAGGGTGCGCTTTTTTGTCATATTCTTTTCTGAGGATTGAAATAATACAATGTTTTCAGATTTTTGAACCATTAAACAGATTGAAGCTGTGAAGGAAAATTAAGGAAGCATCAAAGATGCCTTTAAAAGCGTACTGTTTCTTAATATTTCTTAATGATTTCATTTTTCTTAATGGTCAAATATTATACTGTTTTCCAATATAAACTGTTTTCCGTATCAAATATTCCATGAAAACATTAATATATTTGTGAAACTGCAAACGATTCCGCTTTGCAACCCATTATTTTAAACTGAAAAACGAATCAAAAATGAAAAGAGTAACCGCTATCGGGGGAATATTCTTTAAGTGTAAAGACCCTGAACAAGTAAATGAATGGTATAAAACCCACCTGGGATTGCCCACCAGCCCATACGGAGCCAAATTCGACTGGAAAGACGAAGAATCCGGTAAGAAAGGATATACGCTGTGGAGTCCTTTTAAAGAATCTACCCAATACTTTGAGCCTTCTGCCAAAGAATTTATGATCAATTATCATGTGGAGAATATTGAAACGCTGGTAGAGGAATTAAAAAAAGAAGGGGTTACGGTTCTGGATGAAATCGCGGTATACGAATATGGAAAATTTGTACACATCCTGGATCCGGAAGGAAACAAAATCGAATTGTTTGAACCGTCAGGAGAGTAGAGGACGGAAAGGACTGTGATTGACAACCTGCTATTAGCTATACTTAAAGCTTGTCATTCAGTGCGGAACAAGATAAGCGTGGACTGGAATATTTTAATAAAGCTTAGATTCCTGCGGAATGACAAAGTGTGCGCATAGATAAAGCGTTCTGCTTATCATTCCATACGAATACAGGCCAAAAGTATTCTTATCATAAGTGATGATAAAATAGCAGTTTAAATTCTTCAGAATAACAAACGTTGCGGTAAGCAATCATTCCTGTTGTGTCAGGTAAAATCCTTACATTTAGCTCCCTAATCAAAAAAGAATATGGAAAGAAAATCATCAAAATCACACATGTCACCGGAACTTACATTATTGATGTTCCCAACGGATCACTGAACGACCTGAAAACCCAGCTGGACAAATGTCTGAATGATGAACAGGGAGCTATCGTTGTAAAAGGAGAGAATGGTGATCAGTTTGTATACCCGTCTGACTTTTAAAAAACAGTTTTATTTCCATTGTTGATCGGGAATAGAAACTTTACAGGTACAAAATAAAAACGGCTTCCAGTAGAAGCCGTTTTGTTCTTATATAAAAGTGATTATCCTTTTTTTAGTTTTTCATTTTCTTCTTTTAAAGCTTTAATCTGCTCTTTCAGAAAATTAATGTATTCCTGTTGGTTGTCTAATAAATACTCTGGAATATTGCAATACTGATTATAGTTGCCAGATTGGTTGCTGGTATTAGAACTACTATCGTTGAATGTAAGATTCTGTATAACAGTTGCTGCTTTCTCCTCTCTGATATCTTCTACAGAAACCTCCAAAGCTTTAGCCAGTTTCTCCCATTCGTCATCAAATATTTTAACGTCTCCATTTTCTTTTCTGCTGTAATTGGAGACATCGGTGGCAAGAAGATCAGCAATCTGCTGCTGAGTATAACCTTTCTGCTTTCTTAAAGTTCTTAGTTTTTCCATTGTCATAGAATACCTGTGTTTTTACAAATGTAGTGAAAAATGATGTGGTTTTAGCAATTGTCCAATGAAGTTAATAAAAAAGTAAACTTTCTAAAAGTATCTTGTTTTTAACGAAATATTTGCTGAAATTTATGTTTTTGGAATATTATACTATGAATAAAGAAAAATTATTTGAACTAATTAGAAGGGAAGAAGTTGTATTATTTGCTGGTGCGGGTATGTCAATTTATGCAGGATATCCATCTGGAGCAGCCTTAGCAGAATCTTTATACAATGATCTCACAAATGAAGAAAGAGAAAATATAGAATTTACTTATGATCTTCCTGTTCTTGCAAACCATATTTATAATATTCAAAATGGAAAAAAATTATCTATTAAGAAAATTGAAAGATAGTTTTCTAAAAGAACCGAAGTGCCTTGATACACATATAATGTTATCAAAAATTCCACACTTCAAAACTATAGTAACAACTAATTATGATTCTTTATTTGAGAGTACAAATAATAATCTTGAAGTTATAAGGCGAAGTACAGATTATCCTTTAGCAGATTTAAAAAAGCAATTGTTATTTAAAATTCATGGCGATTTAACTGATACAGATAATATTATACTTACAAATTCTGATTATTATAAATATTTCTCGACTGATCAGGAAAATACAATTTTCTGGAATGCAATTAAAGATAGATTAGCGTCTAATGCAATATTATTTATTGGCTATTCATTAGAAGATTCTAATATTAATGTTTTAATAGAGAGGATTATTAAACAATTAGGAGAAAATAGGAAAGAAATGTTTTTCGTTTCACGAGAAATTAAGGAACATAGAAAGAAATATCTTGAACGAAATGGAATTTTTATTTTGAAACAACAGGAGAGAAGTTAATTCAAGAAATATTTGATGACTTAAAATTGAATTATTTTCCTAATTTATCAAAAGGGCTTGGGACAGCAGATATTGCATTAAAATTTGCAAAGTCCAACGATATGAATTTAGACATAACGAAAGTTGATGAGGGATATACAGTTGCTAATACTGATTTTGATGAAGATTATTCAATGAGTGAGTTTAAATTTACCCTTAATATTCCAAAAGAAAGATCTGAAGAAATTTTTAATTCTTTTGATGGTAAAAATTTTAACGATATAGTTTTTGATAAAGACAATATAAATACTTTTGATCAATTCTTTAAAGGATTCAGATTAAAGGAGTTTGATGATATTAAAGAACTAAGACTTATAAAATTACCTTATTTTGAGGGAAATGTAGATATTAGATTTGAAGATGATTTTGAGGTCAATAATATATATTTTAAAATGTTTATAGCAAGTCCAAATGTTGGAGAAAAGCAGTTTAAAATAAATATACTTGACTTTACCATTGTCTACACATTAAAATATGATCATAAAAGTAATACTTTGCATGGTAATATCTCGATTGAACCGAATGAAATTATTTCAAATGTTTCTAATGGATTAAGATTTTTTGATATTTTTAATAGATCAATTTCAGGCAGTAGTTTTAAGATATTTCAAGGGAATAATCTAATTTATGAACAAAAAGATGGCGGTAAAATTAAAATTTTTGAAGAGGAGCCAGCTCCTTTAGAAAAATATGTCAAAGGATTAAAAGAAATTGAAAAACATTATAATATTCGTTTTAGTGCAATTAAGCTTAACGATATTGACGATTCTAAGCTAGAAAATATCTTAGCATTTATAAATAAAAGAAAAATAGAAAGTGAGTTTACTCAAATGAAAGGTAATTTCTCTGAGGGGAAAAATGATGTAGAAGTAGAAGAATTTTTGAGTAAGTTAAAGGAGGATATTGCTATTGTTAAAAATTCTTCAAAAGAACTTATAATAAATTTGCATGGCATAGAATTTAACCTAGGAATTTGTACACTTTTAATTTTGGATGGTTACATTGCAAATTTTAGAGATGTAAAAGAGGGAAAAACAAAAGAAGTTATCATAAGGAGTAAATCTAATAAACAATATTTTCAATTTGGAAATGCTATTAATCTTTCTGAAAGTATTAAGTAACTCCTTACCTTTATTATTTTATTTTTATTGAAAAATAATTCCCCTGATTCCTAGTCTATTATTAAGTTTTGTTAAAATTTGTGTGGGAAAAGTTTTGCAGAAATTAAAAATCGTTCTATATTTGCACCACTGAAAACAACGGTATAGCCGGAGTTTAGGAGAGTTGGCAGAGTGGTCGATTGCGGCAGTCTTGAAAACTGTTGACTGTAACAGGTCCGGGGTTCGAATCCTCACTCTCCGCAAGGTTAGAAACCAAAACATACAAAAAAGCTGTAAACAGTAATGTTTACAGCTTTTTTCTTTTACACAGCCAAAGATTTTCCAGCATTGAAACTCAGCCTGATATTTTAATTAAAACATTTTTCATAACATCCTCTTTTTTGACTACAACAAACTAACTTTTGGCTACATCCGGGTTGCCAAATCATTGCAACTTTGCTTCAACAAAATAGTAAGACAATGAAAGTATTTGTAACAGGAGCATCGGGCTTTAACGGCTCTGCAGTTGTAAAAGAATTAATTGGTGCCGGACATCAGGTAGTAGGTTTGGCCCGTTCGGAAAAATCGGCAGAAATTATTCATGATCTGGGTGCTGAAGTATTAAAAGGCAGTCTTGAGGATCTTGATATCCTGAAACAAGCCGCTGCTGATACGGACGGTATCATTCACTGTGGTTTCAACCATGATTTTATGAAAGGTGGGGCAACTACATTTTCTGAGGCAGCACTAACAGACAAAAAGGCCATCCATGCAATGGGAGAAGCGCTTATAGGCACAGATAAAGCTATTGTGGTAACTGCAGGAATGCTGGGCTTGCCTGTCATCAATGACTTTATAACTGAAGACAGTATTGCGGAAAATTCACTCAGATCATCTGAAGCTGCTGCATTGGCTTTGGCTGAAAAAGGAGTGAATGCCTCAGTGATCAGGCTGGCCCCTTCGGTTCATGATAAAGGGGATAAAGGCTTCATTCCTTTCATAATTCATCAGGCACGCAAAAACGGAGTTTCAGCTTATCCGGATGCCGGCAAAAACCGCTGGATAGGAGTACACCGTTTGGATGCTGCAAGGGCTTTCCGTTTAGCTTTGGAAAAAGGGCATAAAGGAGCACGGTACAATGTGGTGGAAGAACATAGCATTGAGATAAAAACTATAGCCGAAGTTATTGGCAAAAGTCTGGATCTGCCGGTTATCTCTGTTTCCGGCGAAGAACTTCAAGAGCATTTTGAGTGGATGAGCCACTTTATCACAATGGATTGCCCTGTAAGTAACCTCAAAACACAGGAAATGCTGGGTTGGAAACCTGTACACATCGGACTGCTGGAAGATATGCAGCAGCATTATTTTTAAAAGACCGATGCAGAATACTAAAGTAAACGTAAAATTTAAGATTTCAGAATGAAAAAGGTACTTATAACAGGCGCCAATCAGGGGATTGGCTTCGAAACAGCCAGACAGCTGGCCGCACTCGGCCATTATGTTTATCTCGGAAGCCGTAACCTGTCAAATGGGATGGAAGCTAAGGAAAAACTGAACAAGGCAGGTTTTCAGAATGTAGAATGCATTGAAATAGATGTTACGGATATTCATTCCATACAATCTGCGAGACAGGTCCTGGAATCCAAAACAGAGCAGCTGGATGTGTTGATTAACAATGCCGGAATTGCAGGTGAACAGCCGCAGAATATGTCCGGTGGAAGTATGAGCAATCTTAGGAATGTCTTTGAAACCAATTTTTTCGGAGCGGTACAGACTACCCAATTGTTCATTGACCTGTTAAAAAAATCGGACGGACCAAGAATCATCAATGTGTCAAGTCCTTTGGGTTCCCTTTCCATTCAAAGTGAATCTCCGAATCCCAATTTCAGAATGTACGATGCGTACAGTGCCTCCAAAACGGCACTCAATGCTTTTACCGTCCTTCTTGCAAAAGAATTCCAGGAAACAGGTTTTAAAATAATAAGTGTAGAGCCCGGATATACGGCATCAAATCTTAACCAATATCAGGGTACTCAAACTCCTGAGCAGGCAGCAGGTATCATTGTAAAATTTGTAACTTTACAAGACGTACCATCAGGTAAGTTTTTTGACAGCAACGGAAACGAATTAGCCTGGTAATGTAATGCTCTAAAAATCAGTTTAATTTTGAACAATGGACAAACGGCAGATTCAAAGGATAAAAACGATTAGCGAATTTCATCTGCTGCGTGGCCTGGCAAGGCCTGAGCATCCCCTGATCAGTGTTGTCGATTATTCGGCGATCAAAAGACCCTCGGACATCAGCGAAATAAGTATGGTTCTCGATTTTTATATGATTTCCCAGAAAAGAGGAATCGGCGGGAAAATGTATTACGGACAGCAGGAATTTGATTTTGATGATGGAGTGATGGCTTTTATAGAGCCCAATCAGGTTTTCAGGATACAGTCTGACCCTGCTTCTGTTGAAGAACGTTCGGGCTGGATGTTGCTCATCCATCCGGATTTTCTATGGAACACACCGCTTGCGAAAACAATTAAACGGTATGATTATTTTGATTATTCCGTCAATGAAGCGTTGTTTCTTTCGGAAAAGGAACAAAAAACCCTGAACGGCATCGTTGAGAACATTCAACAGGAATATCATACGAATATAGACCAATTCAGCAAGCAGATTATCATTTCACAGATCGAAAGCCTGCTTAATTATTCTGAAAGGTTTTATAACCGCCAGTTCATTACAAGAGAGAAGGCGAACCATCAGATTTTGGGCCGTCTGGAAGATCTGCTTGAAGATTATTTTGACAGCGATGATTTAACGATGAAGGGATTGCCGACGGTTCAATATATTGCAGATACCTTACATGTTTCGCCAAAATATCTGAGCGGCTTGCTCAAAACGCTAACCGGGCAGAGTACACAGCAGCATATCCATGATAAACTTATCAGCAAAGCCAAAGAAAAGCTTTCCACCACCAGTCTATCAGTCAGTGAAATTGCTTATGACTTAGGATTTGAACATTCACAGTCTTTCAGTAAACTGTTTAAGACCAAAACAGATATGTCACCACTGGAATTCCGGGCTTCCTTTAATTGAGACCGGAAGTCTGGAAATATCAAGGAAAATAAAGAAGGATGCTGGAATAGCATCCTTCTTTATTTACGTTTTATGATGTACTGTCTCCTGAATTTAGTGCTTTCCCTCATTAATTTCCTCTACAAGCTTCGAGTTGAAAGCAGGAAGATCTTTGGGAGTCCGGCTGGTGACAAGCCCGGAATCTACAACCACTTCACGATCTTCCCAATGGGCTCCTGCATTTTTCAAATCCTGACTGATGGAATGAACTGAAGTTAAATTTCTGTCTTCAACAACGCCGGCATTGATGAGAACCTGAGGCCCGTGGCAGATGGCACCTACAGGTTTATGCTGGGCAAAAAATTCTTTCACGAAGGAAATGGCCTTTTCATTGGTCCGCAACTGATCGGGATTAATAACACCTCCCGGCAGCACCAATGCATCATAATCTGCGGCTTGTACCTGATCTAAATTTTTATCTACAGGATACTCTTTACCCCAGTTCTTTTCTGCCCAGGCTTTAATGCTTCCGCTTTCAGGGCTTACAATGTGTGTGGTCCATCCCTGTTGTTCCAGATATTCTTTAGGGGAGCTCAGCTCACTCTCTTCAAAGCCATGAGTGGCCAGTATTGCAATCTTTTTTGACATAATTTTATTTTTTTGTTGATAAAGCAGTGGCTCAACCACCTGTAAAACCGCTGACAGCCACTATAAGAAGCTCCGCTTTCAGATGCGGGCATGATTTTATTTCTTTAAATCCTCAAGATTCTCAAATTTATCATGAGAAGCTTTCAGCTGGTGAAGCTGATCAAGCACTACACGGGAGCTTTCCGGGCATAGATCACCACTGTCTAAGGCATCCTGATAGGCATCAATAGCAGCACTTTCCCCATACACAACATTTCCGAGTGTAGCATCGGCTGTATCTCCTGCAAAAGAATTTTTTACATCAATCCAGGCTCTGTGGATGGCTCCTGCAGCAGAACCAGACTGATCCGGTGTACCCCCTCTTTCTGTAATAAGATCGGTAAGCTCATTTTTCATGGTATACGATTGTGATACCATCTTGTCATAATCTGCACGCAACAGTGGATATTGCTCCCATACCTTATCCTCAACTTTAGAAAATCCTTGAATTCTGTCGTTTGTAATGTTCAGTAAATCGTTTAATACTGACACTGTTTTTCGTTGTTCATATTGTATATTTTTTAAAATGGTAGTATAAACTTTACAAGTGCCGTGCCTTAAACAGCCTGTTTGGTGAGATGTGGTACTTAAAGAAATCTTAAATTTTTAATAGAAATAAAAAGAAAAGCCCGGGAATTTCCGGACTTTGGGTTAAATTATTGAAATAAAATTTTTATAATTGTTTAAAACGATGACTAAAAAATGATATACTTAAGGAAGTAACTATCATTTTAGCTTATCTTAATTAGAGGTTTTCTCCCTGTAAAAAGATTAATCAAAACAACGATGATGGCAATCACCAAAAGCGTATGAATTAAATTTCCTGTATCCATACCCGGAATAATTCCGAGCATTCCTAAAAGCCATACGGCGATGCAGATTACTGCAACAAGCCATAATAAATTTCTCATAATATTATTTTTTGTGGTTAGTGTGATGTAATGGTGTTCAGCTCTATTGATGCCTTAAGCCTTTGTGGTGGTAGATCGGATTTTCTGATTGGTTTTGTAATTCAGATGAATACCGTTATCTGCTTTTTCATAATTCATATTGCCGGCTTTAAGGTCATCATGCAATTCCGGAACATTATAATGAAACTCTTTACCGTTCTTATAAAGTTTGTTGTCATACGTACGGTAAATCTGATCCTCTTTATAAGTGTTTCCGTCGGGAGCGAGGTATAACTTTTTCTTTTGGTTCTTTTTTCGCAGGCCCAGATAAAGCAAAGAGCTTCCTGCCGCTAAGGCCATTGCTATTTTTACTGTATTGTTCATATGATATCTGTTTTGTTCAAATAATTACAATTTTTTTGCCATTACATGAAATGTGGTATTTATTTCTTCCTTTGTATTTTGATTTAGCCTGAATTTCTATGTTGTAGTACGAGGGTTATCATAAAAGCAATTCAACCAGATAAAAACTCCCGGTGGATTTCCTAAACCTGAATATGCTATAATTACGGAATAATATTTCTTCTGTAGAAAACAAGTAAACCTACCGGATTCCGATAGGTTTTTGTTATGCAGAAACGATAATCTGTTTCAAATCTATATGTTTTTAGTAACCTTTTGAATGCTTAAAGGATTGAATTTACTGAATTGTGTAATCTTTCGTGTCTGCTTCTGACAAAATCGAATACCGGAATTATTTATACAAATCCTTTTCTATAAAATTATTAAATCGTTTCAGGAACTCTTTTGCACGTGTTTCTTTGTTCCTTATTAACTCTTGTTTGCTCAGGGATTTCCTGTATTTGAATCAAATAATATTGTTTCTGACATTCCGGAAGTACTATGCATGAGTTTGATATTTTTAGCAGGATCTTGTATGTATTCATTCCAAAGCTTGTTGAATTTTTCCTTTGTCACGAATATTTCTGCTGTTTTTGAGTCTATAAGTGAAAACCCGTTGTTAAGCTTCATGCTTCCAAGCAATTTAAAAATATGGGTAGCCTCTTCATCTTCAATCTGTAAGATCAGGCCTGGCAAACCACAAAATTTATAAGGTCCGTCCTGTATCTGGATATCATTCGCGAACCAGGCAGTCCAGTTTCTTCCGCCGAAATGCGTGGTGGCTTTCTGAGCTTTAAAACCTTCGATATTCTTTGTTTCAGGAAGAACTGTCCAATTCATTTTATTCAGTTCTTTTACTGCAACATTGCTGGCGTTAAGTGAAGTGTGGTATATTGTTGTCAGATCAGGATATGTTTTGGAAATCCTGAAATTGACTTTCGGGTGTCTGATCTTTCTAAAATCAATGGTAACGGAATTTGAAGCCTTTCCTTTTTCAACTTCAGCATTGACAAGAGAATCACGCGTAATCAGCAATGCACTGTAAAAACAGGAGCCTTCTTTGGTGATATCAAGATTCATGATTTCCTTTTCTACTTTATCCTTGTTTAACGTATCCATCTTAAATGAATATTCGTAGACAAATCTTTGATTCTGAGAAAACAAAATTCCGGAGATAAAAAGGAAAAGAGGAATGAAGATTTTCATTTTTAAAACTAACAGATGGTTATTAATATCGTTCAAATATAACAATGTTTCCGGAAACTGCTGTTTGGATATCTTTAAACTAACTCAATAAATTGCAGCTTCAAAAGATTACCGGTAAAATCAGCAAAAGCCCTGGATCGGATGTCCAAGGCTTTTTATTATATCTGAGCGCTGTCGCTTTACAGATAAGATGATTTTATTATTCAATCCACAGGTGGCCCACAGAATAAGTTTTGGCTTTTCCTGCCACAATGACTCTTTCATTGTTATTTTCACAAAAGAGCTGGCCTCCTCTTTCAGACAGCTGCCGGGCAAAAAGCTTATCTTTTCCCAGTTTTGCTGCCCAGAAGGGGATGAGCGAGCAGTGTGCAGAGCCGGTTACCGGATCTTCAAGAATGGTTGACTGGGGGGTAAAGTATCTTGATACAAAATCACAATCGGTTCCAGCTGATGTTACCACGACACCGCCCGGATCCAGATTGATAAGGTCAAAAACAGATCTTTCAATTTTGATATTTTTTATGTCTTCCTCAGAATCATATACCAGCACGTAGTCTCTTGATTGAAATACCTCCTTAGGCTGTATATTCAGAGATCTCGTTATGATATCCGGAAGTGAGGCCGGCTCAGGCATTCTGGAAGGGAAATCCATATAGTAAACTCCATCTTTTACATGTACTGTTAGATCGCCGCTTTTGGTATCAAAAATTATAGTATTGTTTGGATAATTTAATATAGAAATCAGGCAATGGGCCGTGGCAAGGGTAGCATGTCCGCACAAATCCATCTCTACTTCCGGGGTAAACCATCTCAGCTGAATGGTATTATTTCCGTTATCGATAAAGAAAGCGGTTTCCGCTACAGCATTTTCACGGGCTATTTTTAAAAGTAATTCATCGGGTAACCAGTTTTCCAGGGGGACAACACATGCAGGATTTCCATGAAAGATATCTTCTGTAAAAGAATCTATCTGATATAATTCTAACTTCATTATAATAAATATTTCGTTCCGTATAAAGGTAATCTATTTCCGGGAAAAAGCCTCCGGTCAGCAGTGTTTTCTCAATAAAGCTGTTTAAAATTTACCCAGCCACAAAAGTCACAAAAAGTTTCATTTAAAACACCTTGGTTCACCTAATTAAGTTTAAAATGATTTCGGAGAAAAGTTCACATAAGATGAAAAAGCAAAGAGTTTTGCAAAACTTACATGTACTTATTATGCATAAAGTTTGTCTCTGAAAAAACTTAAGTGTTTAAAACTTTTGTGCCTTTTGTGGTTAGAATAATGAACAATCTCAAATATTATGAATAGATCAGGAATGGATATTTTGGGATTCAAATCTTGTTATATAAAATAGTAATGATGTATTCCCTGTTTAATTTGTAATAATTTTTCCACATGCAGGTGGATATTTTCGTACAGGTGTTTTTTCGGAAAAGGTTCAGGAAAATTTAGCTTTGTACTATCAAAAACAGAAAACAATGAAAAAATATGACCATGATTTTCTTCATTTAAATCTTTCAGAAAGAGGTTATTCCAATTTTATTCTGTTGACAAAGCCAGGCAATGTATGAAACTTTATCCTAACTGATCCGGGATCAGATCTCCAATGGCTTTCATACGATTTCTTCACTTCATTAAAAACTCATAATTATATAAGAATGTTTAAAAACTTTACTACATTATCAGTAGCGGCAGCCTTGCTTTCATACAGCATTATGTCAGCGCAAAGTGTGGGAATCAACACAGCCCAGCCTGGATCAACCCTTGACGTTAACGGCTCTCTGGCTGCAAAGTACAGCGCAGTCACCTCTACGGCTTATGCCATGACCTCCGGAGATTTTCATATCTCGTATAACGGAACAGCCAATGCCGTTTTTACATTGCCAGCGGCGATAACGGGTACAGGTAATTTCAAAGGCCGTATGTATACCATTAAGAATAACACGTCTTTTACCGTTACAGTAAATCCTGCAGCTACAGAAACCATTAATGGTAATGCCAGCGTTGCTGTAGGTCCTGACCAAAGTTTGCAGCTGATCAGTACCGGCCTTACAGGGGCGGCTTCCACATGGGAAATATCCGGAAACAATTCTGCAGCTGTAACGGCAAGTAACGGCCTTAGTACTGTGGGTAATGATGTGAGACTTGGTGGTACACTTTTGCAGAATACAGCAATTGATTATGCAGATAAGGCTTTATATTTCAGAAGTAATGTTGACGGTTTCGGACTTACAGCAATCAGTAACAGCAATCCGGGAACCAATGCTGCAGCGCTGTTGCAGTTTACCAATGATACAGGCAGTTCTCTGAACATGTTCCTGAACTCTTCTACAAAAACTACGGACGGTGGTGCCAATGCATCAACAGTGAATAGTGTGGGAGGCCCTTTAACTGTTGCCGGTAATAATAATGTGGCACAGTTAAGGCTAAGCCAGCTGAGTGGTGGTGATTATCTTTATAATGGTAACAGAAGGCTCAACTTCAACGGAGATGGAGATATTACAGCCTTTGGTGCTGCCGGAAATGCCGTTAATGCCTACAACGGTCTTCTTACTTTAAAAGGGAACAGCAACAGTGCTGCATTTTCTCAGATGACGTTGGGGAGTACAGGTCTTAGATATTATTATGGCAATAATACAAACAGCATGCTTGACATCGATGGTAATGGGGATATCAATATGAACAGGCCGGAAACAGGAGGTGTTGGTGGAAATAAAGTTGCCGCTACAAAAGGGCATCTTGATTTAAGCGGATATAATACACTGAATGGTTCCGTTACCCAGATCTATCTTGGTGCAGAAGGATTCAAATACAGCTACAATGGCAGTACTAAAGTGACTATTGACGGCAACGGACTGGTGAGTGCCGCAGGAGGCTTTGTCAATACTTCAGATATGCGTCTGAAAACTCAGATTAAAGATATCGGATATGGACTAAACACCATCATGGCATTGCAGCCGAAACAATACGAACTGTCAGCCAATAACCAGATCAAAAATGGGAAACCGGCTGTAGATCCAGGCCAGAAAACGCAGCATAAAATCGGATTCCTGGCACAGGATCTTTATAAAGTAGTTCCTGAAGCGGTTTATAAACCAAAAGATGACACAAAAGAAGCCTGGGCTGTTGATTATGCTTCACTTGTTCCTGCACTTACAAAAGCTATTCAGGAGCAGCAGGCTGAAATAGAGCTGCAAAAAGATAAGATTAAAAAGCTGGAAACAGAAATGGATGCCATCAAAAAGAAACTGGGGCTGTGATTAATTACAATAATCCTGGAAGTATTATTTTATTGATTCGATTCTAAGAACACAAACGTCATATTCCTATTTAAAGAGAACGAATTTTAGTGAAAACAGCCCTCGGTTTTTATTAAAAACAATTCCGGACGTTCCTGAATTTTAGATTTTTTCTGATATGTTGCAAAAAACCTGCGATCTGCAGGTTTTTTTATTTGAATTTGTAGAATCAGAAAAATTCCTTACTCAGAAAAGGCATATGAAATAATAAAGAGTAGGTGGGCTTTTACTCCTGGTTAAAATTCATTATATTGGCAATTCCAAAAGTATTTAATAAGTATTTTTGGTATGTATTTACTATTCAGTGATAAAACCACAAGAATCTGACCATGAAGCAGACTTTTCTTACATCTTTCTTTTTTTGTTTATATTGGGTGTAAAAGCACAAAAGCAATCTATTTCCCCTGATACAATTTCTATTTTTTTCGATGAGCTAAAAACCGCTTCAGCGAAGAATATCACGCTTTGGGACAAAGATTTATATGGCCCCACAATTTTAATAGATCCGAAGACCAGAGAAGTTTTTTCCAACGAGCAAGATGCAGAAGGAATTCTGAAACAAAACGGAAATATTTTTTCCGGAATTCTGCCTCCTGACATTAACATTGCCAATACAGCTGTTAACTGGAGTGGAAAAAAATGGGCGATGATCATGCTTCCTCTTTCTCAAAACCGGCAAAACAGAATCAATCTGCTGGCCCATGAATCATTTCACAGGATCCAGCCTTCATTAGGATTTACGCTCAATAATGTGGAGAATAATCATCTTGATCAAAAAGACGGGAGAATTTATCTGCGGTTAGAGTTGGAGGCACTGAAACAGGCAGTCCGCTCATCTTCAGAAAAAGAATTAAAGCAGCATCTCACCAGTGCATTTACGTTTAGAAAATACAGGAATACACTTTATAACGGTTCAGAGGCTGCAGAAAATTTGCTGGAACTGAACGAAGGAATTGCCGAGTTTACAGGGCTTGTTGTGAGCGGCAGAAATAAAGAGGACGCAAGGTCATCTCTTTTGAACGGGATAGATGATTTTATGAAAAACCCCACCTTTGTACGATCATTTGCTTATCATACGACTCCTGTTTATGGATATCTGTTGTATAATAAAGATAAAGGCTGGAACAAAAAAATTGATGCAAAAACAGATCTGACCGGTTATTTCATTAAAGCATTCAAGATTACAATTCCGGCTGATCTGCAGAAAGCAGTTGAGGAATTATATGATGATTATAATGGTAAAACAATTATTAAAGAAGAAGCAGAAAGAGAAGAACGGACTAAAAAGCTTATTGCAGAATATAAGCTGAAATTTATTCAACAGCCTCATTTTGAGATCAGATTTGAGAAGATGAATGTTTCGTTTGATCCAAGAAATATTGTCCCGCTGGAAGATAAAGGTACCGTATATCCCAATATCAGGGTTACAGATTTATGGGGCATCCTGACAGTAGAAAACGGGGCATTAATGAGCCCTGATTGGGATAAAATTTCAATATCAAATCCGGTGAAAACTGAAAATAAAAAAATATCCGGGGATGGCTGGATCCTTGAACTGTCTGACGGCTACACCATAAGTAAGGATAAGGACAGTGGAAATTATAAACTGGTCAAGAATTGATACCAATCGATAAAAAGCTCCTGAAATATCTGATTTCAGGAGCTTTTTTATGGGAAAATAAATATGACTTAAAACTTAAAATTATTATATAATTAAGAGTTTACAGGCATTCCTGATTATTTGGGTTGATTGAACATATACCGTGAAATCTTCCAGGCACCATTTTCATTTTTCATCAGGAAGAACTCTCTGTTAAGCTCTTCAGTTTTTTGGCCATTGGCATGTATTAATTGCGTTCCGTTTGATTGTGTACGGACAAATGCGGTATTATCGTCAAGTGTTACGATTTCTTCGATTTTAAAATTTACATTAAGTTGAATTGCCTGGAATATGTTTTTATAGGCCGTTGTAAGTTCTGATGTTCCGGAAGCAGTTGGCAGTCCGGCTGGCATAAAAATTCCGTCCGAGGTATACTGGCCAGCTGCCTGTTCTACACTTGATTGGTTCAGAGCATCAAAGTAAATATGTAATGACTTTTCTATTCCTGTCTTTGTTGTTGGGTTTTCCATTGCTGTTGAATTTAGAATTGCAGAATTGTCTTTTTTTGCTTTATATCTTTCTGGCAGGCTGTTACACTGAATAGCAATACTGCCGTTATGATAACTGTTTTCATAATAGCTGGTTTTATTCTTTGTGCTGATTAAGAGCGTTTTTAGCCTCTTTAATAGATATAGGTTTACCCAATCTGCCAAACTCATGAAGATCACCAAATACCTCAATACGGATAGATTGGCTGATACTGCCTATGTGTAAAGGTTCAAAACCACTGTCAATGATGAGTTCTTCAATAGCTTTATTACTGTTAATACTGTCTGAAGCATAGAAAAGAACTTTTCTTTCAGGCTCTGAAAATGCAGATCCCGACAAGGAGGCGGCTCCTAATGTTCCGAAAGCTTTAATGAAATGCACCTCTTTAGGTATTAAAGATGAAAGTATCTGGCCGGCTGAGGTGTCTTTATCAATAATCTTTTTAACCCCCCCGTTCCCATCCGGTGCAATAGGGTTTGAGACATCCACAATGATCTTTCCTTTCAGCTCTTCGGCATACTGTTTTAAAAATTCTTTAATCTTATCAAAATAAATTGCCGGAATAACCACATCTGCATGATGGATGGCAGCAGATATTTCCTCTGCATCGGCAAGTTCACCCAGCTCTCCTGCAAAACCTTTTGCTTTTTCGATTTCTCTTGACGATACGATAACCGGATGACCGCCTTTTATAAGGTTGGCAGCAATAGTTTTACCTATGTTTCCTAAGCCTATAACGGCAACTTTTGTTGTTGAATTGTTTGTGTTCATTACTCTGTTTTAAATTGTTTGTCAATATCGACATTACAAAGTTGCAATGAACTACTATTTGCCGCCTATAAGGTATCTTAAGAAATACCCTTAATCTAGTTTAAGGGTATAAGTTATTTTTTAAACCTGTCATTCTTTATTTTGCTCAGAAATTCGGCAGTAACTCCCAGATATGAAGCAATTTGTGTATTGGGTAACCTGTTGGCCAGATGAGGATACTGGCTGATGAAGCTTTCATACCTGTCCAGGGCAGTTGTGCTAAACGTTTGAAGCAGCCGGTTCTGAAGTTCAATATATTTATTTTCAATGATGACTCGAAAGTTTCTGTCAAATTTTGGATAATTGGTATACAGATACCACAAATCTCCTTTGGAAATCTGCAGAACCACTGATGGCTCAATTGCTTCGATAAACAATTTGGAAGGGATTTCCTTGTGCAGGCTGCCAATGTCTGAAATCCAGTCATCTTCAGCCGCAAAAACAAGATTGTGCTCCACACCTTTATCATCTACACCATACATTTTAAAGCACCCGCTTTGTACATACGTGAAATACTTACATACATCCCCTTCCTGCAAAAGGAACTGTCTGCGTTTAATTTTCCGTTCCGTTACGCGGTCTTTCAAAGCCTGTATTTCTTCGTTATTAAGGGGTAGGTACTTTTAAAATGATTGATAATATTTTCCAAAATGATGGTTGTTATAGGTATTCAAATATACAAAATGGGAATAGTATACCTATGATAAAGAATTTGATCTCAATGATACCTGCATGATTATTTTTTGATTTTTGAAAACACATAGAATATTTCTTCAGCAATCTGTAAACTTCTTTCAGCATACACTGCTGTTTGATCTGGAGTATTGTCTGAGATTTTTGGATCTTCAAATGTAATGGGGATTCTTTTTCGGCACCAGGAATAAAGGGGCATTCGCCATCTGCCTGTGAACATGTCATTATCGCAGCAAAACCGGATACAGGATTGAACAGGCTGTCGTATTTCTTTGAAAAACCAATTATTGGAAGACTGTTATCACCATATTTTACAGCATATACAGGGTTGGTTGTATCAGAAACACTGAAAACTGTAAACCCCTGATCGGTTAAAGTTGCCGCAATCTTAGGGAATAATGCCGTTGTTTCCGTTCCTCCGGAATAGCAATGAACTTCCGGAATCGCAAAGAAAGAAGCAGCTGTCTGTGCCCAGATCTGTGCCAGATGACTCCGTCGTGAATTGTGGGTGCAGATAAAATTCAGGTTGACTTCCTTTCTATCATCCACTTTTTGCTGGATAAAGCTGATTAGTGGCTCCAGAACCTCTTTTCTGTCAGTATCTGTCTTTTCCCATTTCAGAGATTGAACCGTATTTAATAATTCCTGATACATAAGTTTCTAATAAAATTAATTAGCAGCAACCTGATCCCGGAGTGCAGGCCGATGTTGGGTTTACAGACAGTTCAGACAGGTTTTTCTTTTGTTTTTCAGATGGGATTCCACAAGCTTCCTGTGCAAGGCATGCTGTAGTTTTATTTTTAAGGATAAAATTTCTCCCGTTGAATTCCAAATCATATTTACCGATGGTTTCACCCTGATATTCCACTTCAATTTCCGAATCTTCTATACCTAATTTTTCTTCTGAAAGCTGTATAATGTGAAGCAGTTTTCCCGGCTTAAGGCGGTGTTCGTAGTCATTGGCATTCCATAGCTGAAAGTTTACTGCTTTTTCACTCCGGATCACTCCTCCGCAATCGATGAACTTTTTTATAATCTGACCGATCTCCGTTACATGGAAATGTTCAGGTACAAAAGTTCCATTTTCCAATTGAAATTCAACACTTTTGAGAGTAGGTAGAATTTCTTTAATTTCTGATAATTTCATAATAGGTATTTTTAGAGATTAAATGTATTGATTTTATAATTATATATTGCAATATTACGATGTTGAAGTGTAAAAAAATGCTTAACAGCATTGCTTTATTGTGACATCCTGATTAAAGAACAGATTAAATTCATTTTGAAATTTTTCCAGGTGCTTTCATTAATGCAATAGCATACGGATTTCCCTTCAATGGAACCTTTGATAATATCAATGTTCTTTAATTCCTTTAAATGTTGTGAGATAGTAGCCTGTGCCAGTCCAAGTTCTTCAACGAGATCATTACAAATACATGCTTTCTGATTGATGATGTATTGTAAGATGGCTATCCTTGCCGGATGCCCCAAAACTTTTAGAAGCGAAGCCAGCTTATTCTGTTCTTGCGTGTAAATGTCAGTTTTAGTAACTCCCATTATTCTTATTTTATATTGCAATATTACGATGTTAAATTCGTAAAACAATGAAAGAAAGATTTTAATTTTAAAAAAATTATTTTAACTGATTGAATTTCAGGTTGTAAAAATAAAGATGAAGCATATTGCCGCTTCATCTTTCAATTGGTTCTTATGGCAAACTTATCTTTTTACCCTGTTCAGGGAAGATATAGTTTATTTTTAAAGGATTGTTCTGTAATAATTCTTTTTTAATAAGTTCGGGATTATCTCCGGTAGGTTTTCTATGAGTAACCACAATGCTGAGGTTCTCAAGGCTGTTTTGTCCTGTCTTTTCTTTCAGTTTGCTCAGTTCCTCTATCAGTAGGTTAGGAGTAAGGTGCCCAAAGAGCAGATGCTCCGGCTGGCTGTTAGGAAAAGAAACTTCAATTAATATGGTGTTTAACTGTCTTTTTTTAACAAGAGGAGCTATAGTCTTCCATAGGTTGTCAAGGCGGTCAGACTTTTCGATACGGTCAGCACCGGTATCTCCCAGATAAAGAAGGTAGTGATCATCTCTTCTTACCAGTGCAGCACTGCTTTTGTAAGGGTTCACATGGCTTAATTCGTAGCCTGTTATAAAAAACGGTGTTTTAGGTGCCGGAATTTCGGTTCCTTCCTGAAGCTCATTGTAATGATACTTTCCAAGGATTGGTTTCTGACCCTGATCGGCAAAATTAATCCAGGTATCTGTAATGAAATAATGATTCTGCAAAATCTGAATTACCGGAGGTATAGCGAAAATATCTTTTTTAGAATCAGCCGGGGAATTGATGATAAGACCTGACAGGTGATCAAGGTGACCATGCGAGACGAAATATCCTTTTATCTGATCCTTCAGAACTGTTTCTGTAGTTCCGTCAAGGCTTTTCAATTGAATGGCTTTCCGGATGCCTGCATTGACAGTACCGGCATCAAGGCAAAGAAATGCATTATCTTTAGGTGCACCTACCAGATAAGCTGATAAATTATCTTCCTGCTCCCCACCATATATCCCTAAGGGAATCACATCAAAATTCTGTGCCTGACAAACAATATTCAGAAGAAGGGCCAATAAAGAAACTGCTGTTTTTTTCATAATCATAAAACTGGAAAACCATCTTTTTGAGATGGACGGGGCAAATTTACGGTATTTTTTGATGAATAACTTTCAATTTTGTGAACAAAAAAACCTTCAGGCTCAGGCTGAAGGTTTTATTTTAAATGTGTCAAATATTTATTTTAATTGCGTAAAAACTGACCGATTCCGGGAGAATCAAATGTGAAAGTATTCTGGCTTTCAGATTTGTCAATTTTATTGCTGATGGTTAGTGCCCACAGCACAAGCTCTTTACAGAAATTCCGGTCTTCAGCACTCAGTTCGGAAGTATTTTCTTCAACAACGGTTACCAAAGGTTCTATTTTATCAAGTTTAGCATAGAATTCTTCATCCGTATCATTGTAATTAAGTTCCAGGTGATTTTTATTGAACCATCTGATCAGATCTGTGTACGGCGTTTTGATTCCTTCTTTTTCCAGTTTGGAAATACGCGGGAATATGCTTTCAAACTGTGTCATCACAGCTTTGTCGATCAGCATTTTGGCTACATAATCTGCACCTTCCTGTTCACCTTCATACACGAGTTCAATTTTTCCCGTAATAGATGGGATAATTGACATGAAATCAAGCAGGCGGACGGTAGTTCTCTCTTCACCGGATTCAATCAGCCGTAATTTGGCTGCTGCGACTAAATTTTCCATAGCACTGATTGTCAGACGGGCACTGACACCGCTTTTTGCATCTACATATTCACTGATACGGGCTGCAAAAGCAACTTCCTCCAAAAGGTCTTTAGCCAGATCTGGAATTTGTATCTGTGCTTTATCTTGTGCAGAAATCAATGCCTCCTGTTCCGTAATCTGACGGGCAAGGGCAATTGTTTTTGGATAATGGGTGAAAATCTGGGATCCGATTCTGTCTTTCAGCGGAGTTACAATACTTCCTCTGTTGGTATAGTCTTCCGGATTGGCTGTGAATACAAACTGAATATCAAGAGGCATTCTCAGCTGGAAACCACGGATCTGTATATCTCCTTCCTGTAAAATATTAAACAGAGAAACCTGGATTCTTGCCTGTAGATCCGGAAGCTCATTTAAAACAAAGATAGAACGGTTGGCACGTGGAATCATTCCGTAATGTAAAACACGTTCATCAGAATAGGGGAGTTTTAAAGTAGCTGCTTTTATAGGGTCTATATCTCCGATTAAATCGGCAACATTTACATCCGGGGTGGCCAGCTTTTCATAAAAACGGTGAGAGCGGTGTACCCAGGAAATCGGAGTGTCATCGCCAAGTTCTTCAATAAGATCCCTGGCATATTTTGAAATCGGATGGAATGGGCTGTCATTGATTTCTGATCCTTTTACAACAGGCATATATTCATCAAGCAGGTTGACCATACTTCTTGCTATTCTTGTTTTTGCCTGTCCGCGCAGTCCAAGCAGATTGATGTGGTGGCTGGCAAGAATTGCTTTTTTCAATTGGGGAACAACAGTATCTTCATACCCCCAAAGACCTTCAAATACGGGCTCTTTAGCTTTAATCCTGGCAATCAGGTTGGCCTGGATCTCCTCATTAATTGTTTTATGGGTGTAACCGGAGTCTTTTAATTCTTTGAATGTAATATCGTTTTTCATTGTCTTGTAATACTAATTATCTGGTAAGATTTTATGGTAATGTTTTAAGGGAATTCTGCTTTTATATTCTTCTTATTCTGTTTTTCTCATAATCTTCAAAAATCATTTGTCCTAAGCCTGAAAGTCCTGTCAGAAAAGCTTTTCCTTTATTCTGAGCGGTAAATTCTTCTACAAACTGACGGAGATAAGGGTCCTGCGCAATCATGAAGGTTGTGATAGGAATTTTGAGTTTTCTGGCCTGTGCCGCTCTGTTGAGGCATTGGTTAACAATCCTTTCATCCAACCCAAAACTATTCATATAAAACTCTCCGCTGGGCAGCTGTATACAGCTGGGCTTACCGTCGGTGATCATAAAAATCTGTTTGTTGGTATTTCTTTTTCTGCGCAGAATATCCATGGCCAGCTCCAGACCAGCTACCGTATTGGTATGATAAGGTCCTACTTTCAGGTAGGGAAGGTCTTTGATCTTGATGGGCCAGGCTTCGTTCCCGAATACTATAATATCGATGGAATCTTTAGGGTATTTACGCTTAATCAGCTCCACAAGTGCCATGGCTACTTTTTTGGCCGGAGTAATGCGGTCTTCACCATATAAAATCATGGAGTGGCTGATATCGATCATCAGGACAGTACTCATCTGAGCCTTATGTTTGGTTTCCTCTACGATGAGGTCATCTTCAGTCAGGTGAAGATCTGAGATGCCGTTATTGATCTGGGCATTTTTTAAGCTTTCAGTCATGTTCACTGCTGCCAGGTCATCTCCATACTGATACGATCGGTTTTCGCCGTCGCGTTCATCTCCGATTCCTGTTTTGCTGGTGCGGTGATTTCCGGCTCCGGTTTTCTTCAGTTTTCCGAAAATCTGATCCAGGGCATATTCCCGAAGGGCTGCCTCCAGTTTGGGGGTTAATATATTTTTACCTTTTCCGCTTCCTGTATTTCCCTCTTCTGGATCTTCTTCCCTGATATAGCCTCTTTTTTCAGATCTTCTTCAAAATCCTGAAGGGTATATTCATCACTGAAAATATCATATTCCTGGTCAAGCATATCAAGCCACTCGAAAGCTTCTTCGATGTCTCCGGAAGTGTGGGTAAGCAAATCTTTGAACACATCAAAGACCCGGTCAAAATGCGATAATTCCTCCGGCACATGTTTGCTGAATATAAAGCCTCTCTGAGGATTAAAATTTTTGTCTGTCATAAGATGATAAAGCTGTTTTGCTGTTATTGGTTTGAATTCCCGGATAACCGAATGAATTGTCCGGGATATTCTTTGTTTCGTTTCAAACTGAAAAGTTAGGAAAATATCATCTCAGGATTTCATCAGAAAAATAGAAAATACTAATGATGGTGATATGGATAAGAATATAATTTGAATGAATAAAGGTAATGATTAGAAATCTTAAGAAGGCCGGATACCAATTAAAATTCTGATATGGATGACCGCCGGAAAGAATATTCTATAAATAAAGATATTCAATTCAAACCTGAAGCCCGCATACGGCTTCTCCATTTGATTAATGATCTTTTATTTTTCATACGTTGCCGATTAGATATTGTTCATCAGATAAAATAAATCAACAGATTTAGAATATTTTATAGAGCCTCTAACTTTTGCAATTGATCTAAAAAAACAGATTTACGTAAATAAAACTGAATGTCTGTAAGACGTTTTAATAGCAAAAAAATTAAATTCCCGGGGTTTTATCAAATATTCATTATTATAAGAAGACAAAAATTACTTTAACTTTGCCAATTGGATGATATACCGGTATTATGAAATTATTGAAAATAATGGTATATTGTTAAAGGCTAATACCTCATGAACTTATGTAGTCAGGAAATTAATTTAACTGATAAACAAATATGAAATATAAATTCTTAAATTTTAAATTGAGAAAACTTGTTCATTACTCATTGATCCTTTGTATTCTGCTGATACAGGTCATTATCGCCATATTTTTCTATAACGAATTTGTCAACGGAAAAAGCTGAAGTTTATTAAAGATCAGCTGGAAGAAAGCCGTGCCCTGGGTGGGTTGACAGATCATTCAAGGAAAGATTTCCTGGATGCCCAGGAGCATCTTCAGAAATATATGGCGACTCAGGATAATAAAGAGCTGCAGCTGTATTTCCAGTCTTTGAGAAAGCTGAAATTGAATTTTGACAAAATAGGGGAATATGAAAATACCAGCCCGGGACTGAAAAAATGCTGGCCCTTCACCGCCGGGATACAGTGAAAGTTGCAAAACTGAAAACACTAATAGATTCAGTGTACCAGACTTCCCTGAACCCGCCTGCCAATATTGAAGATAAGCAGTATGTACCTGCCAAGTATAAAAATGATTTTGAAGATTTCAAAATTCAAACCCGTACTTATGCCGATACCGTTAAAAAGAAAGGCTTTTTCGGACGTTTAAAAGATGCTGTAACAGGAAAGGTGGATGTACAGAAGGAAAGTACGGTAATTACGATGACCAACAACAAAACGCTGGATCTTTCCCAGGTAAAATCCAAAATGGACAATACTTTAAAGTCTATGGATAAACATTATGCTGCCGAAGTGAAAAAAGTACAGCTCCTGGCAGCCCGGAATCAGAAAAACAGCTTACAGTTTTACAGCAATTTCAGTAAGCTGCTGGTGTATAGCAACGGGCTGATAGAGGTGTATGAAAATGCAATCAATGATTTTAAAGCCCAGCTGGAAAAAGAGTATAACGAGCAGAGCTCAAACAATAACAGGATAAGGACTTATCTGGTATTGGGACTGATGATTCTGATGTTTATTGTATCTATCCTGATCATGTATTTTACACGAGTAGCATTTATCTATGAACAAAAACTTAATGCTGCCAATAAAGAGATTAAAAGAATCTTAATTTCAAAAACAGGATTCTTGGAATGCTGAGCCATGATCTGCGGTCACCATTAAAAATCATCAATATTTTCATTGATAAAATTCACAGAACCACAAAGGATGAAACGATCAGGGATTATCTTAAATCAATCAAGTTTACGAACAGTACTTTGCTTCTGCAGTCTAATCAGATCCTGGAATACACCAAAAATGAAAATGCTGAAAAAGAACTTATAAAATCAGTTTTCAACCTTAAAGATGAGGTCAGTTCTATCGTAAAGGTAATTACACCTTATCTGGAAACCAGGAACAACAGATTTGTGGTCACGGACAGAATTCCTGAAAATATAATGGTATATTCGGATAATATCAGAATCAATCAGATTTTTATGAATATTCTCGGAAATGCCAACAAGTTTACGGAAAACGGTCAGATTGATCTTGTAATGGCTACAGAACCTGCCGGCGAAAATAAAATCACCCTGATTACAACAGTAGGAGATACCGGAGTGGGAATATCAGAATCTGATCTTGGTAAAATTTTTAATCCGTATTATCAGGGAATAGTATCTGATGAAGTGGATAATCTGGGAGCAGGGCTTGGCCTTAACCTGGTAAAAGAAATTGTAGAGCTTTTCGATGGTGATATATCGGTTGAAAGTAAACTGCACAAAGGAACGAAAGTGACATTCAGGATCAATTTAAATAGTAATAATAATGGAAACATCAATTCAAAATAAAGAGATTATATTCCTGCTGGCAGATGATCACAGCATTGTGCGCCAGGGAATGGAAATTGTTATCAGTGATATTGTTCCTAACGCGAAGGTATATCAGACTTCTTCTTTACATCAGGTATTGGAACTGGTTGAATCAAAAGGAATAGAGATGGCAATTATTGATGCTCATTTCCCGGACGGAAACAGTCTTCATATTCTTCCTCAGATGAAAAGTGTAAATCCTGATATGAAAATTTTAATTTTTACGGGACTTGAAGAGGATCTGCACGGACTTAAATTTATCAAAGCCGGCGCTAATGGTTACCTGAGCAAACTGAGTGAAGAAGAAGAGGTAAGGGAGGCTCTGACAACCTTTATCGAGAAGGGAGAATATTTTTCTGATCTTTTACGAAATCTTCTGGTACAGTTTGTTTACAATCCGGATCTTATAAGCCCTCTCAGCATTTTAACCAAAAGAGAACTGCAGATTGCAGAACTTTATGCTGAAGGATATGGAAACCTGGAAATATCAAACAGTCTGAATATCAAACAAAATACAGTAAGCACAATTAAAAAAATATTTTTGAAAAATTAAAGATCGAAAATATGGTTGAGCTTGTTGACCTTATCAAAACCCATCATAAGCTGTAGTTTTTTAAGAAAGTTCATCACTTCATTGTATCAGGATATTATATTTTATCGATAAATATCTATAAATCGATCGATATGTATCGATGGGGTTTATAGAGGATTTTATTTTATAAAGTTGTTCCTTTGTAATGTGAAATTTAAATAATGAAAAAGCAAATGAGAATTGCTTCTAATTATTGGAATTTCATACACAAAAAACAAATGATGATTTATAACTATACAAATAATAAACGGTAGTTATAAAAACACAAATGATGAAAATTAATAACACAACGATGAAATTAAAGAAGTGTATGAATAACCTTAAGCGGACTTCTTAAAAAAACCAAATGATCAAAAAACACAAACACATATAGTGAGGTTCAGTTGATAGGTTACAGTACAAAACAAAGAGGAGGCAGTCAGCCTCCTTTTTTGTTTTTTGGATGGAAAATCTTTTAAAAATACTGATAAAATAGCAACGAATAGGGTTTTTATCAAATGATAAATGAATGTTGCTGCCTATATCTTAGTTTTGCAGACAAAAAAATGTCAGGAGAAAAAGACTTAGCTGTATTGCTTCAAAAGATGGAACCGGTATTGAATGCCGGAGAATATGTGTTTTGTCCCATTGAAACCTTAGATGAAATTCCGGATATAGAAAAGATTCTGTTTTTCTTCCGCGAGCATGAAGCTGTTACCATTGTGCTGCAGAGATCCGTAGCAGATGAATGGAATATGGCTTACAGCTATGTTTCTTCATGGATAACCCTTACTATTCATTCTTCACTGGAAGCCGTAGGGCTTACCGCTGCCTTTGCCAATGCCTTAAAAAACGAAAATATCAGCTGCAATGTAGTAGCCGCTTATTTCCATGACCATATATTTATAGCGAAAGAAGACACTGATAAGGCGATGAAAACTCTTGGCTCGTTAAAAACAAAATAGAATATTTTTAAAACGTTTTGAACATCCGGTTTTAATTTCGCAATCCCAATTGTCTACTTGAATCACTAAAATGTCCTGTTGATAAAGCTTTCACGTGTTCTGCCTGTTTTTGTGTTTTATGTTTGCACCATAATCAAACAAAAATAAACTACAATGAAAACAATCAGAAAAACCTCCGTCTTAAGCTTATTACTATGTTTAACTCTTTTTACTGTAGCAACAGTATCCTGTACGGAAGAAAACGAGCCTCCCACGTTACAGGAGGTACAAAACAGAAACCACCAAACTGCCAAGACCCAATTCATAACCGTTAAAGGAAATGCCATTGCGTACCGCGTTTTAGGAAAAGAAGAAGGGATTCCATTGGTACTGCTGCCGGGGTTAGGCGGCTCTATGGATGACTGGGATCCTGCAGTCACAGATGGTCTTGCAAAACAATATAAAGTAATCATCTTTGATAATAAAGGCGTAGCTTCCTCAAAAGGAACCACCCCAATACGGTGCAGGCAATGGCCGATGATGCGGCAGACTTTATCAAAGCATTGAATCTGACCAGAGTGAATATCATGGGGTTTTCTATGGGTGGATTTGTTGCACAGCGAATAGTGCTGACCAATCCGTCGTTGGTCAATAAAGTGATTTTAACCGGCACAGGACCAAAGGGAGCAATCGGGTTGTCTAATCTGCCTGATATTGTTGCAGGAACCGCAGGATTAAGTCCCGAAGCTTCATTTCTGAAATTCGGGTTCACAGAATCTGCGCAGAGTATTGCGGAAGGAAAAGCTTCTTTTGCAAGAATTCAGCTCCGTACTACGGACCGGGATCTTCCGTTGAGCGATGCTGCTTCCAACGCACAGTTTACAGCTGTATTGAGCTGGGCCCAGCCTAATGCTGATGCCCTTACGGAAATAGAGAAAATTAAAAATCCGGTACTGATTGTACATGGTGAAAATGACCTTCCGGTGTCTGTTCAGAATGCTAAAAATATGGCTCAGCATTTAGACCATGCAGAACTGGTTATTTTTCCTGATTCGGGACATGCCTCTTTTTATCAGTACCATGATACATTTGTTGCCAAAGCCATTGAATTCCTGAAGAAATAAGATTGGCTTTAAAAATCAGAATAAAACCCCGCTGTTGGACAGTGAGGTTTTATTTTTTGATGATATCAGGATTTAGCTGAATTTCTTCACAGCCTCTTCAGTTACGGGAGTAAAAAGTTAATCATATTTCCATCCGGATCACAAAACAGGAGAGATCGGTTTCCCCAAGGCATTGTTGTTGGCTCCTGGATGATTTCAGATGCTATCTCTTTAATTCTTTCATATTCTTCGTCTACATTTTTAACCAGAAATTCGATTATGGTTGATTTTGTTCCTGCGAAATCTGCCAGACCTTCTGAGAACATTTGCATTGTCCGGGTACTTCCGACAGCGATTGTGATAGAATCAGCAGAGAGCTCTATGAAATCTTCTGTATACCATGTGGCAGTTATACCTATAACCTGTTCATAAAAAGCTACTGCTGTTTTGATGTCTTTACTGATGAGTCTTAATGAGGTAAGTTTCATAAGAATATTTATTTAAATTATTTAAAACAAAGGTAAGAGGTGTTTATGACAGCAGATTGTCAGCAGTTATTGACAGTTTTTATTTTTTTGATTAAATTTGATAGCACCAAATTAATAACCTATGAAAATCAAAGTATTAACTCTTTTTCTGCTTTTCCTTAGCCATGTCTTTTATGGCTGCAGCATGTTTAAAATGACCCATAAAGGAAAGACAATCGTTGGAAATAATGAAGATTGGGTAAGTCCCAATGCTGAAATCTGGTTTGAGCCTAAACAGCAGGATACATACGGAGTAGCCTATGTTGGTTTTATCAATCGTTTTCCTCAGGGAGCCATGAACGAAGCTGGGTTAGTTTTTGATGGATTTGCCACTCCGGAAATTTCAGTTCCCAAACAGGAAGGGAAGGTTCAAAAGCCGGTTCGGGATATTGTACATTACGTAATGGCAAATTTTAATACTGTTCATCAGGTAAAAGACTATCTGTCTGCCATAGATATGAGTTTTCTGACTTCCAGTGTGATGATGTTTGTTGATACAACAGGAGAATATTTACTTGTAGAAGGCGGAGCTTTGGTTCTGGGAAATCAGGAATACTATATCCAGTCGAATTTTAATCCTACAAAAAGTACCGTTGAAGAAGATAAGAAAAAGCTGGATTATTATATGAAAGGTGTCGGTTTTCTTAAAGCCCGGCAGCCTGACGGAACGCCTGCTTTCTGTACTTCATTGATGGATCAGATGCATGTGAAAGATACGCAGTATACCAATATTTATGATCTGAATAAAGGAACAATACAGCTTTTCCTTCATCATGACTTCTCTCATTCAGTCGAAATTAATCTTGAGAAAGAATTGAAAAAGGGACCCATTCTTACATGATGGCAGACCTTTTCCCTGCCTCTTCAGAAGGAGTATTATTTTATAAGAAATATAATGATGCAGATAACTTGCGGGATACCTTCAGGATATCTGGGCAAAAGGAAAAGCTGGTAAAACCAAGGAAGAAATTGAAAATTATAAAGCTACATCAGGATTAGCCTGGCTTAGCAATTATATCGGATATGAATGGATGCGGGACAAAAACAAATAGGCGCGGCTATTAAGATTTTTACCTTCGCTACAGAAATGTACCCTGAAAATGCTAATTTATTTGATAGCCTGGGAGAGGCTTACTGGATGGCAAAAGACTATAAGGCTGCCATTATGAACTATGGTAAATCATTATCCCTTAATCCTAACAATACCGATGCTATTGATATGCTCATGAAAATCAAACAAGAACAGGAAAAAACTGAAAGTAAAAAATAAATTAATAAAAATTAGCAATATGAATTAGCCGCTTAAAGTCGGTAATTTGTATTTTCCGCCCTTCAGATCTGATTAGTTTTTCCTGTTTAAAATCATTGATGATGCGGGCCAAAGTTTCTCTGGCAGTTCCCACCATATTGGCAAGATCTATGCGGGAAAGAGTAATGAATACTTCATTGTCAGGTGCACCATTTGATTTATACTTATCATGAAGAATCAGTAAGCTGAGGGCAGCTCTTTCCCGAACGGTCCGATGGGACAAAACTGCAATAAGATTGGCCATCACACTGAATTCATGACTTAAAGACTTCAGCAGCAGCCTTGAAAGTACTGATGACTGATTGAGAATATCAAGAAAACTGTCTTTTGAAATAAAGGAAATCACAGAATTTTCCAGTGTTGATGCAGTGTCACCGTAAGATTCATTGCTCAGAATAGCTGAATAACCTAAAAACTCACCAGAGGTGTAAATATAAATAATCTGTTCTCTTCCATCATTATCCACCTTGTATTTCTTTATTTTCCCTTCATTCAGATAGTAAACGCCGTTAGGTTTTGTTCCGTCAGTAAATACAGGCTCATTTTTACGGTAATTTTTGGTTTTCATAGCTCCTGTAAGCAGGTTTTTATCATACTCAGGAAGTTCATCAAAAGATATTGATTATTGAAAATAAATTTTGAGATCATAATTTTTCTATACAGGCTGTTGAATACGCTCAGTTTTTAACTTAAATCACATTTAAAGATGATCAACATCACAATGTTTTTTTCTTAAACGGATTACTTTTACAAAAGTAATGAAATTGATCCTGAAATAAGAAACAGGCATTTCAGAGAGGTCTTTTGGACGCAGTTCCAGATCTGTCATCATTATTAAAACAACAGGTTTTTATAATAAAAGGCAATAGTAAATTTATAAAGAACACTGGATAGATATTTAAGCGGACATGTTTTTCACAGTTGATACTGACATTTCTAAATTATTTTTTTTTACTTATTTATTTTATCCAGCTGTTTTTTACAGCAATACATTTCTTAGAGATTCAGAATGTTCAGACACAGAGGGAAAAACAGAACCTATTTTCATAACCTTAAGCTGGCATCAGCACTTTCATTTGTTGCCGGAATCGTGAATATTGCAGGTGTTTTGTCTGTTAAAGTGCTTACTACGAATATAACCGGGCATTTTGCCTTTTTTCTGAGGAGATTCTTCTGGATCATTACAGCAAAGCATTTATTTACTTCATCTTTATTGTGTGTTTTCTTAGCGGCGCGTTCTGCTCAAGCTTTATGGTAGAATTTTCATCAGGACGTAAAATGTTCCGTCCACATCTCATTCCTCTGATCACTGAAATTATGATATTGGGTTTTGTAGGAATATCTGGCGGGAAGCCATTAGGAATTTCAATATCTCCTTATACAACTGCCGGGCTTTTACTTTTTGCAATGGGAGTTCAGAATTCATTGGTAACAAGAGTATCCCAGTCTGTAGTGAGAACCACCCATCTTACCGGGCTGTTTACTGATCTGGGAATAGAGCTTTCAAAGCTGTTTTTTAAGGAGCGGGAAAATGAACAGCGCCAGCTTAAAAAGAATATTACCCTGAAACTGGTGATTATTGCCTGCTTTTTTCTGGATGCATTGCTGGTGGTTTTGTTTACAGCATCATTCAGCTAAAAACACTGATAGTGACTGCCGGATTATTATTGTTTGTTATCCGGTATGATAAACTTTTGTATAGGTATTATTCCCTGAAAAGAAGATTGAGATAAACGAAAAATAAAAAAGGATATTCTGTGATGAATATCCTTTTAATTTATGGAGTAACAGGAGGCTGGATTACAAAAGTCTCTGTATCTGTTGTATGGGCAGAAAAATATCCTAATGCTCCATTGCTGATATTGCTTGGAGGATTGGCTGGAGTAGCGGTTCCCCCATTACCTCCCGAAATCTGAAGCAATGCACTGTAATAAGTGAATACATTCGTGTCTATAGACTGCATTTCCACATGAATTTTATCTCCTGCAACGACTTCATGATCTCTGCCTTTGTTATCATCATTAGGAAGGATGAGAGGCTGCTGGTTGGGCAATCCGTTATTAACATTATCCGAAATTGTATTCAGGTATTTTTTAGAAAGATCATTGATCGTAAAATGAAAAGGTAACGGTTCCCGAGTGGCATTGGGTCTGTAAAGAGTGGTAAGAGGGTATAAGTAGTCTTATCCCCAAATTTAAAAGAGCTTTGCTTCAATCCGTCAAAATAAACAATTTCAGGCATTTTGCTCTGGGCTGTATATTCTTTTCCTTCAGCCTGTACCTTCAATGTATAGGTTCTGCCGGGTGACCCTGTAAAAGTTGAGGTTTGGTACACTCCATTTCCCGTATACTGAAGTGTTTCGGTCTGTCCCATATCATCACTTAAAATAACCTGGGCGCCGGTAACAGCCGGGTATTGATTAGGCTCTGAAAAGCCAACTGATTTTGTGATTTTTACGGTGTAAGGGCCTGGCTGGTTCGTAACATTTCCTTCAATGACAATGTTTCCGCTCTGATCATTCAGATCAAGGTCGATTTCCTTTTCACAAGAAGTTAATGCCAGGAGAGATAATATGATATACAATGTATTTTTCATGATTTAGAATTTGAAATTATAAGTGATGTTAGGTACCCAGCGGAATAAAGAGGTCTGCATGGCACGGGTTGTTCCGGGACGGTCAGGATTGTCCTCGAAATTAATGGTGTAGGCATTTTCACGCCCATACAAATTATAAATACCGAATGTCCACGATCCGCGGAAACGCTTATTGGAACCAGGTTCATAAGTTGCACTCAGGTCCATTCTGTGATAAGCAGGCATTCTGTCTGCATTTCTGTTGCTGTACTGAATATGGTTTGTCCGTTCAGCTCATATTTTCCGGTAGGGAAGGTAACGGCATTTCCTGTACTGTAAACGAACAGCCCTGAAAAACTCCATTTCGGATTAAGCTGATACGTTGCAACAATGGAGAGATCATGTGTTTTGTCCATTCTGGCATTGTACCATTCGTTATTATTGATTCCGTTGATCTTTCTTTCTGTTTTGGAAAGCGTATACGAAATCCATCCTGTAAGTTTTCCGCTCTTCTTTTGGCGATAAGTTCCAGACCGTATGCTCTCCCTTTTCCGAATAACAGTTCACTTTCCACATCCGCTCCTGTGTCAAAGCCAATCTGAGCCCCGTTTTTAAAGTCGATCTGGTTTTTCATGTCTTTATAGTACACCTCAGCATTCAATTCATAATTGTTGTTATTGAAATTTCTGCTGTACCCAAGACTGATCTGATCTGCAATCTCCGGTTTTACCGTATAGCTGCTTCCGATCCACTGGTCGGTAGGATTTCCGCTGTTGCTGTTGCTTAACAGATGAAGATTCTGGGTATTTCTGGAATAACCTCCTTTACACTGCTCACTTCATTGATGCGGTAGTTGGCACTGATCCGCGGCTCAAGATTCACATAGGTTTTCCCGAATTTCCCTTTTTCCAGGAATCTGCTGTCGGTAAGCACTCCATTCTCATAAGTATTAAAGGTATCACCTCCCAATACACTAAACATGGAAAGCCTTGCCCCGTAATTGATGGTCAGCTTCTCCGTTGCTTTATAATCATCGTTAATGTAAACGGCATTTTCCCATGAATATCTCGGATTTCTTGCAAAGCTGCTCACCGTAGTACCGGAAGCGCTGCTCGGCGTTAAGGTGTGATAAATAGACTGCAGCCCGAATTTTACAGAATGCTTGTTTCCTGCAAACCAGGTAAAATCCTGCTTCAGATTCCAGTCACGGATTTTTGAATTTAAATCAAATACCGTATCATCATTTTTCAGACTGATTTTATAATCATAATTACTGTAAATAAATGATGTATTGGAGAATAGCTTACTGCTGATGATGCTGTTCCATCTCAAAGTGGCTGTAGTATTTCCCCAGTCTGTATTGAAAGTATCTCCCAGTCCCAGAACATCTCTTCCGAAATACCCTGACAGGTAAATACGGTTGTTTTCATTGATCTGGTAATTGGCCTTCAGGTTAAGATCATAAAAGTACAGTTTGTTGTCTTTATAATCCTTACTCGTCTTAAGGAACAAATCGGCATACGTTCTTCTTCCGGAAACAATGAATGACGACTTTTCTTTCTGAATAGGGCCTTCCACACTCAGCCTGCTGCTGATCAGGCCGATTCCTCCGTTCACGTTATAGTCTTTATTGTTTCCGTCTTTCATTTTGACATCCAGTACAGAAGAAAGACGGCCTCCATATTGGGCAGGACTGTTTCCCTTAATAATGCTGGCATCTTTAAGAGCATCACTGTTGAATGTGCTGAAAAACCAAGAAGATGGGAGGCATTATAAACCGGTGCTTCATCCAGTAATATCAGGTTTTGGTCTGTAGCGCCGCCTCTTACACTGAACCCGCTGCTTCCTTCACCGTTACTTTTGATACCCGGTAAAAGCTGTATGGTTTTCATCACATCCTTTTCCCAAAAAGAACAGGAAGCTTTTCATATTTTTAATGTTTAACGTTTCCGCCCCCATTTGGGCAGATGTTAGGTTTTTATCCTTTTTTATAGCGGTTACCACTACTTCGTCAATGGTTTTTGTCTCTGTTTCTGCGGAATAAGAGGAAGATCCAGTTTTATATTCTGGTCCACTTTGATTTGCTGTTCAAAATCCTTATATCCCGGATTGGAAATGATAAGTGTATAATTTCCTTCGGGTAATGAAAGAGAATAAAATCCATATTCATTGGCAACAACATTGATGCTGGGATCTTCGCTTACTTTTACAGAGACTCCGATGAGCAATTCCCCGTTTTTTTTATCTTTCACGGTTCCACTTACGGAATACGTCTGTTGGGCCATTGCCAGTGTACTGAAGCAGAGCGCAGCGGTGGCAGCGGTAATTTTTAGAAAGGATGTTTGCATTAGTTTATTTTAAAGTAATAGATCTCTTGTCTATGAGTTAATGTTTTGATGATGTTCAATGAGTTGGATGAATAGGGGATTTGTTACATGTAACAAATTAATTATGAAATAAATCCATTGAAAAAGCTTACTTCCGGAAATGGTAATGACAAGGATAAAAGAGGATTGTCAGATAAAAAGCAGTATTATGCATTGGATATTAATTTATTGTTGTTCTTTGGTAGATTTTATTGAAAAACAAATTATTAACGACTGTTGTTTAGTTTTTATTATTATCCGGAATTAAAAAATACAAATAAGCTTTTACAAAACTGTATGATGCTACCTGCTTCTGAGCTGGCTGGGCAGGATATTGAATTTTCGTTTAAATGCTGATGAAAAATGTCTCGGATTTTTATAGCCGATATGATCAGAAATTTCACTGATATTCAGATCACTATTGAGAAGCATTTTTTTGGCCTGCTCCATTTTGAGATCATTCCAGAATCCGAAAACGGTAGTCCCGAAAAGCTCTTTGAATCCTTTCTTTAAAGTAAATTCGTTGGTTCCCACCAGATGGGCAAGATCATTCAGAGAACTATCTGCATTCAGGTTCTTTACAATATAATCCCTCACATCATACATTTTCTCTATATCTTTTTTCTGAAGAGAAGAAGATGGGGATTCACTGTTGAAAAACTGTTCAAGCTGCAACAGAAGAAGTTCATTTACTTTAGCTTCAAGATAAATTCGTTTGAAAGTCCCCTTTCTGTTGCAAAGAATGATGTCGTTCAGAATCTGATACATATCATGGGTAATGCGGTTATGCTCAGTCTGAATGAGAGATGAATTCTGCTTGTCAATCGAATTTCTGAATATTTCAAACAGTACTGAATGTTCAGGCAGAAATTTTTTAAAGAATTCAGGAGCAAGGTTGATTTCGAATACATACATTTCCGGACCTTCGAATTCCATCCTGCCTTCCATATGATGGGCATAAATAATGTTGTGCTGGTAGCTATCAAACACTATTGTTTTTTGGAAATTACCTGAAATTGCTTTGCTTTTTCCTTTCAGGGTAAAATGCATTTCTACCGAATCAAAATCACTTTCGAGGTACAATCGAAGCGGTTTATTCAATACAATATTCCCAAAACTGATGTGGACATGGGTAAAGCTTATTTCGTGATAAAAACCATTTCCATAAGGAGGAATGAGTTGGGTAATGCATTCCTGGATTCCTCCATCGCCTGCGAAATAAGAGGAGGTATAATCTCGCTCCATAAGCATGTTTTCCAATTTTTCATCATATAACCGTACTGTCATTTCCTTTTGCTTTGTCAGAATTTCCTTTTACGGACTTTTATTCCGTTTTATAGACCCTTTCTGTTGAATGTTTAGAGTAAGTTTGCACAAAGGTAATAATTATTTAGAATCATTCTTAATAATTAAATTGCTTTTAAAAAAAAGAAAAAATAATGAAACGATGTACATCTCATCTACAATTAATTGTTAAAATTTATGAAATATTCAGGTAAAATAAACTGGTCTTTTGCTGCAGCAATAGCAGTGTCAGTATGTTGGATTATTGGTGATATTTACGTTGCCGGATTTGATCCGGACCCATCGGATTATCCTTTGTTTTCAAAGACCTATGCAGATCAGGTGAATGTAGAATTTGCAACTTTAATGCTGGAAGGTTCCACTCCGAGATTGATGTTTGGTGCTTTGATTGGTGCTCTTACGGGGCCTTTACTGCTTCCTGCCACCTGGCTGGTGTATCAGTTTTTCAAAGACACTCAAAAATGGTATGCAGTCTTGGTGTATTGGATCTTACTGGCAGGAGCGGTTTTATCACCTCTGGGGCATGCCGGATTCTTCTATGTGGGGGAGATCTATAAAGCGGTTTATCATACGGATTCTGCCTCTCATCCTTATCTTCTGGAGACGGGAAGAGGTTTTATGAAAATGCTTAACATTGCCTGGGGAACAGCTATTGGTGTACTGGCAGCCGGATGGATTTCCTTTGCTGTTTGTATTCTTTTCAATAAAACCCTGTTGCCGGGGTGGATGGCTTTGCTGACTCCATTTGCGCTTACTTTGTTTATCATTCCTATAAAAAATCTTTTACCTCTTCCTTTTTCAGGATGGGTAGGAGGAGCAATATTCAATATTGCCTATCTGACATTTTTCAGTTCACTGCTATTCCTTTTCAGAAAGAAATTGTACAATAAGATATAGTTTTAAAGAATCTTACCATGATGATAACTTAAAATAAAACACAGAGAAAGGCCTTTAAATCTAGGTATTTGAAGGTTTTTTGTTTTAAAAATAACCTTTCCGGACTTTGATCAGAATATTAACCTTATATTGGCTGGGAATTAAGCGGAAGAATATGGAAAATCTGAAGATCTGGATAAGAAAAATGGTTCCACTGCAATACTTACAGTGCTTTTCATTATCCTGTTGGTGAATAAAGATGCAAAAGCATGGCTTATGCGGCAGGCAGCGTCTACCGGAATCCTTAATTCCAGTATATCAGAATCAAAAGAAGGCCGGCATGTTTCAGCCAAAGTTTCCTATACCGGGCTGACGCTGAAAAATGAAGACGGAACAATGATCGATGTTTCCGCTTTACAGAATAAAGTAATCTTCATTAATTTCTGGGCATCATGGTGTCCTCCCTGCAGGGCGGAGTTTCCGTCTGTTCAGAAGTTATATGACCGGTACAGAAACAATCCGGAAATGGTATTTCTCACGGTAAATCTGGATGATAATATGAGTCTTGGAAAATCTTATTTAAAAGAGAAAAGTTTTACGGTCCCTTTCTTACACCAGCTGGAAATATTCCTGATATATTGTATAGCGGATCTTTGCCAACAACTGTTGTACTGGATAAAAAAGGTGAAATCCGTTTACACCATAAAGGCCTTGCCGATTATAGTAAAGATTCGTTTTATAAACAGATTGATGAACTATTGAATGAAAAGTCATAATTTTAAATCTAATGATGATTCCTTTATCCTGCCTGCTCTTACAGAAATAAGAGCTGCAATTCTGAAAGAAAAAATTCTGTACAGAACTTTCCAAAGGCTATAGTATTTCCTTTCTCTGATAGCTATATAAGCCTGGTTACCCAAATAAAACAGCTGAAGTCTCTTCTGAGACTATCCTGTACAATTCAGGGGATGCAGTCAATGAAAATAAACAATTTAATTTACCGGATTACTGGTGTTTTGCTGGCAATGGGCAGGGCGACCGATGGTTTTTGAATACAGACCATCAGGTTTTTTTCTATGATCATGATGATGACGGGAAGCTGAAGCCGATGCATATTAATTTTGAAGAATGGCTGCAAATGGCGTTCATTATCCGTCAGCTGGATCACTGTTTTGAAAAATATGACCATATCCCGGAGCCGGTTCGTCAAGAGTTTTATAAAGCCCTGAATACTATTCATCCTGCATTAAGTGATGTGTATCCGTTTACATTTTAACGCTGTTTTTCTACCAGTAACGAACTTAAAAAATTAAACCTTAAAAATATAATCTGAAGGTTTTTTCTTACATTTATCTATACCAATTATTATATCCAAACACCATATGAACATTCAACTTTTTTCAAAAAATGCTTTAGTGGGAGGAGCTACACAGGGAATAGGCGCCGGGATTGCTTTAGAACTGGCAAGTTGTGGTGCCAACGTAACCGTTATGTCCCGCAATGAAGAAAAACTGAAAGATTTCGTTTCTTCACTGCCAATCATTGATGCCGGTCAGAAACACAGATATCTGGTTGCTGACTTCTCGGATTTTGAAAGCTATAAGAAAGTAATTGCAGGATATTTTAAGGAACATTCAGTAGATATCCTTGTTAATAATACCAATGGTCCGGAACCCGGACTGGCAGTTGATAAAAGCACAGACGATTACCAGAAAGCATTTGATCTCCTTTTAAAACAGTTTGCGAAACAACATTACTGGCTCTGCCTCATATGATCCAACAGAAAAACGGACGCATCATTAATGTTTCATCACTTTCAGTAAAAGAACCGATCGGAAATCTCGCATTATCCAATTCAATTCGTTCCGCTGTAATTGCATGGGCTAAAACCCTATCCAATGAAATTGCACAACATAATATTACGGTAAATAATGTGCTGACAGGGTATTTTGATACTGAAAGAATTCAGAAACTGGTTGCCCATGAAGCTGAACAAACCGGAAATTCTGCAGAAGAAATAAAAAAGGCGAGGGAAAATAAAATTCCGATGAAAAGATTCGGACAGCCTGAAGAATACGGACATCTGGTGGCTTTCCTGGCATCTGATTATGCAGGTTATCTTACCGGAACAAGCATTCCGCTGGATGGGGGATTGAATAATACCTATTAAAATTTTACCATTTAAGAAATATGCATATTTTTAAACCACAAAAGTCACAAAGTTTTTGAGTTTGTTTCTAAGCTTTCTATTTTGAGCATTACACTTAAGGTATTGAAATCTTTGATTTGCTCCTTCTTATATGAACTTTTTGCAGCATTGTTTTTAAACTTAATCAAACTACGCCAAGACTTTTGTGACTTTGTGGTTTTAGAATAAATAAGGGAAATGTAATAAACTCTTTCTCCCGGTTGTCATATACATATTGGAAAATATAATATGAAAAACTGGTCTTTTAAAAATGGAACACCGTACTGGGATGGTTCCTTTTCGCTGTTGCGCTTATTACTTACCTTTCAACCATTGAACATTCTCTGAGTTTCTGGGATTGTGGCGAATACATCTCTTCAGCCGTAAAACTGGAGGTTACGCACGCACCGGGAGCCGCTTTATTCCAGATTGTGGGAGCCGTGGCGAGTATTTTTGCATTGGGGAATGCTGAAAATTATTCCATTGTGATCAATGCCATGTCGGCGTTATTCAGTGCATTTACCATTCTGTTTCTGTTCTGGACGATCACCCATTTTTTAAGACGGCTTTTGCATAAAGACTTTGAAGAGATGACAAGACATCAGGAAATCTCCATCCTTTTTGCCGGAGCTATCGGGGCCTTATGCTTTAACTTTTCAGATACCTTTTGGTTTTCAGCTGTAGAAGGTGAGGTGTATGCAATGGCTTCGCTGTTTATTGCGTTGCTGGTATGGCTCATCACGAAATGGGAGAACGAATATAAAGCTGTGGACAGCGAAAGATGGCTTATTCTTATTTTTTTCATCATAGGACTTTCTGTGGGAGTACATATGATGTGTATGCTGGCTCTTCCGGCTATATGTCTGGTATACTACACCCGGAATTACACATTTTCGTGGAAAAGTTTTATCATAGCCAATCTTGTTACTTTGGGAATTCTTGCCTTTGTGTTCAAGATAATTTTCCCTTTGATTATGACATTATTCGGAAAGCTTGAGATTTTCTTTGTTAACGGTTTAGGGCTTCCTTTCCATTCAGGGACAATTGCTGCATTTGTTCTCATGACTTTAATAAGTTATTTCCTGATTCAATATGCCGGAAAAACCCAAAAAAGGTATACCAGACTGTAGTATTATCCCTTGTTTACATGATCATTGGTTTCTCCTGCTGGCTGGTGATTCCGATCAGGGCCAATGCCAACCCGCCAATGAACCTTAATGATCCGGATACAGCCATCGGAATGAGAGATTATTATAACAGGGTGCAATATGGAGACTGGCCTACCATCTACGGACAGAATTACACTGCATTTCTCGATAAAAACGGACTGGAAAAAGAGGAAGACGGAAGTTATAAAAGGGACATCACCGGAGATATTTATGAAAAAGATGAAAAAACCGGGACCTACAGAAAAACCGGGGAAAGATTCAATTATGTGTTTAATAAATCTCATATAAGCTTTATGCCAAGGATGTTCAACGAGGACAAAGAGGTGATGGCTAATTATATTTCTTTGTACGGAGCTCCTGATTTTAGCTTTAATTATGATAACGAAGAGGTGGCAGACAATCCTGAAGCCCACCGTATTTTTGATGAACTGAGAGCAAAATATGAAGGAGATTCTATCACGGCAGAAGACTATCTGAAAGTAAAACCATATGATCTGATCAAGGTGCAGCGTCCTTCCTTTGCACAGAATATGGATTATTTCATCTCGTTCCAGAACGGGTATTATTTTGTAAGATACCTGATGTGGAATTTTGTTGGAAGACAGAACGATCTCCAGGGCCATATGGAAAATACCAAGGGAAACTGGATTTCAGGATTTTCTTTCATTGATAATGCTTTGCTGGGCGATCAGGACCATATACCTGCACAGTTTAAAAACGAAAGTACCGTAAAGTTTTTCTTCCTTCCGTTGATTTTGGGCCTGATAGGCTTCTTTTTCCAGCTCAACAGGGATTTCGGAAGGTTTTATGCCATTCTTTCACTGTTTATTCTGACCAGTGTGGGAATTGTTTTCTATACCGGAGTAAAACCGTTTGAGGTAAGGGAAAGAGATTACGCCATGGTGGGCTCGTTCTATGCTTTTGCCATCTGGATCGGTCTGGGTGCGGGATCTATACTTTGTTTTATTCAGTCTAAGGTAAAATCCAATGCTGTCAATATTGTTTTGGGAGCTGTATTGCTGGGAATTCCTTTTATGATGGGATTTCAGAGTTATACTTCGCATGACAGAAGTAAAAAAACGGCAGCCCGTGATTATGCCTATTCATTGTTACGTTCACTGCCTAAAGATGATATCATTTTTATTTATGGTGATAATGATACCTTCCCGGTATGGGCTATTCAGGAAACAGAAAGATTCAGGGACGATGTGAAAACGGTCAACTTCACCCTTTTAGCCACTCCATGGAATATTGATCAGGTGAAAAGAAGAACCTACAATGCCATGGGAATTCCGGGTGAGCTAACGCATGAGGAATATAGAGACGGAGTGAATGATCAGGTGTATCTGATGAAAAAGAAGACTGGCAAGGGCTTTTCCAAATGCTGAAAGAGCAGGGGGCACCGGAAACCGCTTTCCAGGATTTCAGGAAATACCTGACGCAGGATTCTCTGACGCTGAAAGATGCTGTTAAATTCCTGAAACTAAAATCATCTGAAAAAGACGAACTTCTGAAAATGTACTTTGGTGAAAAGCAATATGAAAAATATAATATTCTTCCGGTAAGTAAATTTATTCTGCCTGTGAACAAGGAAAATGCCGTAAAGGCAGGGATTATTAATCAAGCTGATGTTCCGGATGCAGTAGATCAGATTATGATTAATTATGAAGCGAACACCCTTTACAAAAGTAACCTGATGATGCTGGATATGCTCGCGAATTTTGATTGGAAGCGCCCGGTAAACTTCTCATCAGGCGGAATGTATGACAGTGAAAATGTTTTTTATCTCGATGAATATCTGCAGTTTGACGGTTTCAGCTACAGACTGGTACCTATTCATACTCCTCAGGGATCCGGTGGAGATAAAGGAAGGGTAGATGCCAATTCTATTTATCAGGTGGTAAAAAATTTCAGATGGGGAAATTTTAAAGATCTGAGTAATTATTATGATGAAACAGCAACGTCAAATATTCTGGGCTACAGAGTGTCGGTGAGCAGAGCTGTATCTGCACTTGTAGCAAGCGGGCAGAAAGCGAAAGCACTCGAGTTACTGGAACTTGCTGCAAAAGAAATTCCTGCTGAAAAATACAATGACCCACGTTCACTGAGCGCCATGGTTACGGGATATATTGTTGCAGGGCAGGAGCAGAAGGGGCTTCAGCTGGCCGAAATGCTTAAGAAAGGGATATTTGACGAATATGATTACTATCAAAGTCTCTCACCATCATTTAAAGCCGTGGCAAAAAGGCAGTTGAGGTCAAAACCGATGGAATATGCACTTGTTGTCTCAGCAGTTATTGACGCCTATAAGAACCTGGGACAAAATGAAAAAGCGCATGCCTACCTTTTAAAATCGATTGAGCCCATCGACAAAAAATTCAATGTTTTTATAAAGGGACTTCAGCAGATGGGCAAAGAAAAAGCAGTGAAGGAATCCGAAAATATACGCCAGATTGCTCCTTTTTATCAGTATCTGTTCAACGTTATGGAACCTTTTGATTCCACATATTCCGGGAAAAAGGAAATTGAGATTACCCATGCAATGATGAAAGTGACACAGTAATAATAAGTGAAAAGCCTTTAAGCAAACAGCTTAAAGGCTTTATTGTTTAATTCAGGATTCTTTAATCTGTAAGGTTCTGAATGGCTTTATTGCTCTTCCTTAAATCCGAAGGTCTGGATTGGGTGAATTCATGAAAAGTATCGCTAAAAGCACTGATAGAGCTATAGCCGACATCATCTGCTATCTCGTTGATGGGCTTGTCCGTATTTAAAAGCAGTTCAATAGCCTTGATAATTCTCAAGGTCTTCAGGTACTGCAGGAAAGAAATATCCATATCCGCTTTGAACAGGCGGGACAAAGAACGTTCACTCAAGCCAAACTTGCTGCTTACATGGGCCAGGGTAAGCCTTTCCCCGATATTCCATTCCAGATAAGATACAATTTTCATCATCTGTTTATGGTGAGTAGCCGGAAGAATAATAGGCAATGGCTGTTGATGGGTTTTCGGAAGAATCTTTTTTAATGCCACCAGGAATTCAAAATTTTCGTCTTTTGCGGTAACATGTTTTTCATCCCATATTTCAGTATACTTTATCATCTGGATGAGCAGTTCGGATGCCGGATAAATCCCCAGTCTGCTGTAAAAAGGATCTGAGACGTCATCATGAGCATAAAAATAAAGAGACCGCAGAACCGTTGCGGTGTGCCCGATCTCTAAAATATGCTCCATTCCCTGAGGAATCCAGAAGAAATGTCTGGCCGGTACCACATAGGTTTTGTTATCAATGGTAATATAAGCGATACCGCCTTCCACATAGCTCAGCTGTCCTTTGGTATGTTTGTGAAAAGGAATCAGCTTTTCCGATTTTTCGTGCATTACAAATACACTTTTATCGTCTTTATCGATATCCGGAAGCGCAGCAATTAATCCCATAAAAATTTAAAATAACAATGAAAATGCAAATATAACCATTTGGCCGGAATCATGTAAAACTTGACTATTTTAGATAAATAAAATTTCCGGATTGCCAATAAATTTGCAGTGCAATAATTCAAAAATTCAAATGAAAATTTATGTCGCCGGATTGCTGATGTTTGGAATTTCCTCCACCATATCAGCGCAGACCGGCAGTCCGGCAAAGGATACCATACGACTCTCCCTGAAAGACGCATGGCAGAAAGCGGAAGAAAACAGCCGCCATATCAGAATCAATACCCTCAACGCAGACATTGCCGAAGCCGAAGTAAAAGATGCCAGAAGAGAGCGCCTTCCGGAAATAGAAGTTAAAGGTTCTGCAGAAAAAGCGTCCAATATTCCGATCTATGAAAACGGAATCTTTTCAAAACCTACCCAGCATGAGGTTATCCATACGCTTTACAGAGCCGGAGCAGATTTTTACCTGAATATTTATAACGGAAATAAACTGAATCTAAAGATTAAAGAAAATCAGACACTTCAGAAAATAAAGGATATTCAGAAAGAACAATCTGTTTCAGATATTCATTACAAAACAGCAGCGCTTTATCTGGAATTACAGAAAACATTCATCTTCAGAGATCTTATCAAACAGGATATTGCTGATCAGAAAACGCAGCTGAAAGAAATACAGACTCTTTACAAAAACGGAGTGGTTTTAAAAAGTGACGTTTTAAGGATTGAACTTGAACTTTCAAAACGGAAAATGGCCCTGGTGACCATAGAAAATGATATCCTCATCGCTACACAGAAGCTGAATATTATTCTGGGGATTCCTGATGAGCAGGTTGTTATCCCGGAAGCGCCATCTGGCCAGTGGAATGAAAATACTTCTTATAATGAGTATTTGAAAATGGCGCTGGACCATTCTTTTGACTACCACGTTTCTGAACAGCAGACCGCACTGAGTATCATCAAACTGAAACAGGTAAAAGCGAATGTAAGGCCTAAAATAGGGATGTATGGTGAATTTTATTATGCCAATCCACAGATTTTCCTGTATCCTTACAATCCGTATTGGTATTCGTTGGGAATAGTGGGAATAAAAGCTTCGTTTTCTATCTCTTCACTGTATCATAATACCCAAAAGGTAAAGGCAGCGCAGCTGGAGTTTGAAAAAGAAGAGGAAGCACACAAGGATACGGAAGATAAAGTAAGACAGCAGGTGAAGGAAGCTTATCTGCGATATCAGGAAGCTCTGGAACAGATCAAAGTGGCAGAAGCCAATGTAGCCCAGGCAAAGGAAAATGCAAGAATCATCAAAAATACTTACTTCAGCCAGACTTCCCTTATTACAGAACTGCTGGATGCAGATATACAGCTTCTTCAGACAAAATTTGAGCTGGAAGCGGCAAAGATTATGGCACAGAACAATTATTATTTACTACAAAACATTACAGGCGTTTTATAATACAATGAAAAAAATATACCCCAACCGACAGACTGATCACGAAGATCACAGGATGGATTTCACTTGCTATCGTTGCCGCACTTGCTGTCTGGGGCGGTTTTACCTTAAAGAATTATTATGCATATGAACAGACCAATGATGCCCAGGTTCAGGAATATGTAAACCCGATTATTTCAAGAGCCGGAGGATTCATTGTTGCAGTAAAATTTGAGGAAAATCAGGAAGTAAAAAAGGAGATACCCTTTTAATCATTGATAACCGTGAATATGTTCTTCAGGAAAAACAAACGCAGGCAGCCCTCCGTAAAGCCTGCGCTCAACTGAAAGTCTTGGAAAGTACTACAGAAACTACAGAAAAAGAAGCCGCTGCAGCAATGGATCTGGTAGATGCCAATAAAGCAAAGGTTTGGAAACAAAAGCTTGATTATAACAGGTACAAAAAACTGTATGATGAGGAATCTGCCACCAGACAGCGTCTTGAAGATGTAAAAGCAACCCTTGACATCAATGAAAGTGATTACAGATCTTCACAGGATAATTACGCTGCTTCAATATCCAAAATAAATGATATCCGGGCGGAAAAAACGGTTGTCCTTGCAGAAATTGCCAGACTGAAAGCATTGCTGGACCGTCATAAGCTGGATGTGAGCTATACAGCCGTTACTGCAGCATATGACGGAAGGATGGGAAGAAGAACCGTTGAAGTAGGGCAGATGATTGATGCAGGAGAAACACTTGCATTTATAGTCAATAATGAAACCGACAAATGGGTAGTGGCCAATTATAAAGAAACACAGATTAAAGACATGCATATCGGAGATCATGTAAAAATTGTAGCAGACTCTTATCCTGACAGAGAGTTTAAGGGAACCATTATTTCACTTTCCCCGGCTACAGGTTCAAGTTTTTCATTGCTTCCTCCGGATAACTCTACAGGAAATTACGTGAAAATTGTACAGCGTATTCCTGTACGAATCAGGGTGGATGGGCAAAGAAAAGACATTGATATTCTGAAAGTAGGAATGAATGTAAATGTATATGCCGATAAAAAGCATTCCAATGGCTAAAAGACAGATGCCTTATTTCAAAAAATGGGCTCCTGAGTGGCTTGTTAAAATCATCCTTTTTCAATGACACTGCCGGGAATCATTATCTTTTTCCTTCCGCTTGCGAATGTGAATGCAGCAGCTGGATATTACGGAAGTGAACCGGCAGATATCCAGTTTTCAGTAGCATTATTTTATGCCGGATATGTAGGCTTTTACAGCCTTGAAAGAAGATTTTTCAGTTTCCTGGCTGCGAAAGAGTATTTTCTTGTTTTCACCACACTGCAGATCCTGGCCTGCCTGGCCTGCTATTTTACCCATGAAATTTATATACTGTTCCCGATACGCTTCATGCAGGGAATGCTGTTTGCAGGAAACGTGAATCTTTCACTGACTCTTATTTTTACAAGATTAAGCAGTGAGAGAGGCCGGGAGATCAGCTTTTCAGTATTCTTCGGAATTCTGATCTGCGCTTTGCCTTTTAATAACCTGATCACAGCAGATCTTATTGATTCCTATAATTTTAATATCGTTTATAAAACAGCTATATTCTCATATCTGCCGGGACTTATTTTTCTTACACTGGCCATGAGCAATTACAGAACCCATGCAAGATTTCATTTGTACAAGCTCGACTGGCAAAGTTTTGGGCTGTTCAGTACAATGCTGGTGCTCATCGGATACATAACCATTTTCGGACAGGAATATTATTGGCTGGAAGACAGACGGATTATGGGAAGTGTCATTGGAATTGTTGTTCTGGCAATAATATCCGTATTCCGTCAGCAGGCTATCAAAAGGCCGTATATTGATCTGCGCGTTTTCAGGTACAGAAATTTTAAGGTAGGTCTGCTGATCCTTTTTGTAATGTATATCTGCCGGTTTGCATCAGGAATTGTTAATAGTTATTTTGCATCAGAACTGCATCTGGATCCGTTTCACATTTCCTATATCAATATATTCAACCTTGCAGGACTGGTTACAGGTGTGATCATCGCCTGCTGTATGGTTTTACAGAAGAAAAATATAAGATATATCTGGGGCCCCGGATTTTTAATGCTTCTTATCTTTCATGGATTAATGTATTGCTCTTTTGATGTTCAGGCTGATGAGTTTAATTATTATATTCCATTATTCATTCAGGGATTGGGAGTAGGATTAATTATGGTTCCGACGATTATTTTTATTATCTCCTCAGTTCCTGCTGCCATTGGCCCTTCAGCTGCTGCAACAGCCCTGGCGGTACGATATCTTGGGTTTTGTATCAGCATTGCATTGATCAATTTTTTTGAACTGTTTGAAAAAAGCCGTCATTATAATGCCTTTCAGGATCATTTAAGTGCTGTGGACCCGGCAGTTAAAAATTTTCTTCATCAGCAGACTGCTAAACTTGCTGCAAGAGGAATGTCTGAAGGTAAAGCCGTAAAAGCTGCCAATAAAATGTTGGTTGGAAGGATGAATGTTCAGGATCATGTCCGTTTTGCAATGGACTATTATGAAATGATGGTGTGGCTTCTTGCCGCCTCACTGTTATTGATTTTCCTTTTTCCATATCTCAACCGTACTGCCCTTTATCTGAAGTCACGCAGACTTTCACCTGCGTAAGGAAATGTTTTAACAAAAGTATAGCTTATCAGCTGATTTTATAGTAGAGTGCTGAGACTGTCTGATCAGGCAGTCTCTTTTTCTTATATTTTAAATACTGTGCCGTTCATCACTGGCGAAGCCCGAAAAGTTTAATACAGAGAGGAATAAAACCTATTGAAACAGCAATATAAACTGCTACCCGGATATAGTTAAACGTTTTCCAAAGCGATATTTTTGTTAAGATTTGTTCCGGAACCGAAGAAGCTGCAGCCAGATTCTGAAACTGGATAATATTGGGCGCAAAAAATGTAAGTGTCCATACTCTTACAGCGGCGTGAATGATGAATAATACCCAAAGCCAGTTCCTTACCGGATCTATTTTCCAGCAGAAAATAATGGCAAGAATAAAAGCGATTTCATGCAGTGAGTGGAGTATAATCCAGAAAAACTTCAGGCTTGCTCCTTTTCCATCCTGAAGAAACTTAAATGTCTCGGGTGGGGAAGAAGCCCATTTGGGCACAAAAACAAGGGTCTCAAAAATCTGTGCGCCATTCATAAGAAAATACAGCAAAGTCGTAATGCAAAGCCATATTTCTGCACGGGTTATATAAGTGGTGGTTAAACTTTCCATGGTTTTATATTGTTTATTGGTTGTTTAAATGGTCTGCTGTTTCTTTCATAAGGATTGTTGCTTCCCTGAAATAGCGTTCAATGGTTTCTACTTCTTTTTTGAAAAGGTAGAAATTAAGTGCAGTGTTTTTTGCTGCAGTTCATCGAAAATGGGGCCCAGTAATTTCATGCTGTTCTCAACATTTGGGATAATGACCACTTTTCTTCGGTCTTCCTTAATAAACTGTCTTTTCAGAAGATTCTTTTTCTCCAGACGATCTATTAAGCCTGTTACAGCGCCGGTTGTAAGGCCTGTCAACCTGGAAATTTCGCCGGCTGTAACCGATTCATACTGCAGAATAAGCCCCAGGTATTTATGATCGGTACTGGAAAGCCCTGCCTTTCTGGCAATGGCCTCATGCATGAAGATACTGGCATCGGAATAGGCCCTGCTGGCGTCCCTGAAATTCTGAATATTATATTTTGTCATTAATTTACTTATTTGATAATTATCTTAGTTGCTAAGATATAATTTGTTTTTTATTCTGCCAAACATTTTCCATGCCCAAAACGGCAGTTTATCTGTCAACTATGATTATTGCTGGAAAAATTCAATAAAAATAAATAACGTAATTGTTTTATAAACAGGTGTTTGACTTTTTTGGCAGAAAATTTATTACAAAAAAGTGCCGGAAAATTTGGAATTAAGGAGGGTTTTCCTATCTTTGCAGTCCCTTAAACAAAGGGATTTACTTGAAAAAGTAAGCGGCCGACTCGGTAGCTCAGCTGGTAGAGCAATACACTTTTAATGTATGGGTCCTGGGTTCGAATCCCAGCCGGGTCACTAAAGAGACAACTTTAATAGTTGTCTCTTTTTTTATGAATACATATGGTTGTTTTTCAGTATGTTTAATATTCAGGTGGTAATGGTTGGATTTCTAAGTTATTGTCCTTAAGCGGACAATATTGGGAAAAAGATGAATACTATTATTTACTGCTTTTTAAATTTTCATACTTCATTTCAGCTTCCTTGTCCAGCGGTTCTCTATTTAAATAGATTTTCAAAAATTCAACGGCTTTTTCCGTCTGATGGGATAATCTATACGCTTCGCTCAGATTGTAATAGGGTGTGGCAGAATCAGGAAACTGAGCAGTACACAGCTGAAACAGATGAATTGCCTGAATATATTTTTTCGAAAAGGAACTTTTGCCCGTATCTTTCTATTAAATTCTCCTTAAGGACATATTTTTTGTCTGAATCTGCTTCTAACTTTTTTATTCCGGCAGAAAGACCGTTTTTTTCTACTGTCCGGATAACATCTTTAGTATAGAAAAAGTTATCTGTAGCATTTGTGCTTCCGGTTAATTCCTTTTTGATGAGATTGGAAGCTTCCCAATAATTTTCAACTTCTCCGTTTGTTAAAATTACAACGGTATAGCCGGATTCCGGGAAAATCATCAGTTCATTTGCTATTCCGAAATGTCCGCCCGTATGTCCAAGCATTCTTTGACCATTTAAAAAATTCTCAACGATACCATAAGCGTAAGAACCTTCTTTATATTTCACTTTACCAGTGGAATACAGCTGCGTAAATTCTTTCTTCAGTATCGTGTTTTGCTGAAGAGCTATAGAAAATCTCAGCAGGTCCCCTGCAGTCGAATACCCTCCACCTGCTGGCGTGCCTTTGGTTACATTACTGTACATATTGTTTTTCCAATGCCCTGGTTTTTCTGATAACATTGTATATCCTGTTGCCATATTCGGGATTGCTTCTTCCAGATCATAAGAATCTGTATCCTTCATTTTTGCCGGTTCGAAAATGTAAGTTCTTACATAATCGAAATAATTTAATCCGGAAACTTTTTCAATGATCAGTCCTAAAACCATGTATCCCGAATTGCTGTATTGAAACCCTTTCCCGGGAGAAAATAGTAATTCCTGATGTATAAACAGTGGCAAATAATCACTTACCGTTTTAAATTTTTCTTTCGCTAATTTGTCATGTTCAGTCCAAAAGTTTCCCATTCCGGAAGTGTGTGTCAGTAATTGATGAATGGTAACGGAATCGGCTATGAGTTTATTGGGGAAATCCGGTAAATATTTACCGACTCTGTCATGTAGCGAAAGCTTTCCCTTTTCTGCTAACTGCATAATGGCTAAACCCGTAAACATTTTATTCATAGAAGCCAAATTAAATTTGGTATTTGTTTTATTGGGAATTTTGTCAGCTAAATTAGCATATCCGAAAGCTTTCTTATAGATCGTTTTATCACCTTTGGCAATCAGAACAACACCACTGAAGTAATTCTCTTTCTCAAGGATACGCAGTTGTTTTCTTATGGCAGACAGGTTAACCGACTGTCCAAAAGCTAATGTTCCCCAAAGAATAAAAAGTAATCTGATCATCTCTTGTCTATTGTTCATGTACAAAATTATAAATACAAATACCCTGAACATTGTATGAATGTAAACCATTAAACAAAAAGCCAGAGCATATCTTTCGAATCATTAATGTTTTTGAAAAATAAGGTGGGAACAACACCCGTCAGCGCTTTGAATTCCCTGTTAAAATGAGGCTGGTCAAAAAATAAGTTTTCGTGTGATAATGAAATGAATTTTTCATGGGTCTGCAGAGAAGAGGTAACCTGCCTGAAGCGGTGTATTCTTTTATACAGAGACGGCGACTTTCCCGTATATTTTAAAAATGTCCTGTGGAGATATTGCCTGGACATACCCATTGATTCTGCAATATTATTTAATTTCCATCCTTCTTCAACTTTTTGCAGGATGTCGCGAATCGTTTCGAGCTTAGGACTGCAAAGTTTGGAGATAAGATAATTTTCCAACATATGTGCCTGTTCATCTTTATTATTTATTTTCAACAGATCCTGGATTTTAGATTGATAATCAGGATATGGTTTGAAATTCTCCAAATGATCTGCAGTTGATGATAATGACAATTTAGGGAAAAAATGAAAAACAGCAAGGGGTTTGAAATATATTGTCAGTTCATTTCTAGGTTCTTCATAAGTAACGTTAACGGGTTTGGAAATGTTGTAGAAGAGAAATGAATCCACCCTTTTAACGATTGATTTCCTTATTGTGATTTTGTTTTCTTCAGGATTTAATTCTGTGTCCTGACAAATCGTTGCAAGACAAAAATTACTGGGAAATGTCCAATATTGATTTGATTCCAGCGTATCATGTTCAGAAATAAAATAAAATCCCTCAATATACTGGCTTAATAGATCTGATTTTGGTTTATAAAAAGTGATACTCATACTGACTATTGTATAATTTTCATTTTCTTTTAGAGGATTTTAATATCCACTTAGTCTGTCATTACGGAAGTTTTTCATCAGGCCATTTAATACGCATTTATATTACGAAAAATATTTTTAGCTTAATTATTAATGAGCATATTAACTGTCATTTAAGATCATATTGCCATACTATTCTTAAGTTGTCTGATGTCTGAAAACCTAAGTAGGCGTGTACGTAGCGGTTTAGTATAAACAGAATTTCAAGTTTATAAATATATCATATTCCTTAGTTAATACCTTTTATGTGAAAAATAAATCAACTGTAAATCAGCTGGTTGGGTGTTTATTTGTAATTCATTAAGTTTATTTATATACTTGTTTTATTTTTATAAGTATATTTGTATACTAATTTGTTGAATATGAATTATGATCTTATAAAAGCAGTTGTGGAACTTATTAAACAATTTGCTGATGAAAATGAAGAAAAAGCTATTTATAGCAACAATCTTCAGGGTTTTATAGAATGGATCGAATCTTCCCATAAAGGAAATGAGCTGTCAGAGGAGCCCGGATGGATAGGTAAGGAGATGGGAAGAAGTGAAGAAAGTGTAATCAATACTTTGTTGATAAGAATAAGCAGGTATGCAAAATCTTATTCTAAGTCTGCCATTAATAATTCAGGATTTTCCAGCCAGGATGATTTCATTTATCTGATCAGCCTGAAATCTATGGGAGCGATGTCAAAAATGGAACTCATAAGGCATAATGTTCATGAAAAACCTGCAGGCATACTCATCATTAACCGCTTACTCAGGAATGGCTGGATAGAGCAGACTGTATCGGAAAAAGACAAAAGGGCCAGGCATATTCAGATAACAGAAGAAGGGCTTAAGATGCTGGACCGGCATATGGATGAAATCCGCAAAGCCTCAAAAATGGTGACCGGAAACCTGAGTCATTCCGAGAAAATGCTGCTCATTGCCATACTTTCCAAGTTAGATGAATTTCACTATGCTGTATACAAAATGAATCTTGAAGCGATGGAGCTGCTGGATATTGCATATAAAAGACTGAATTGAGCCGGGTTATTCCCAACTATTAAATGAATAGCAATGAATAAGGAAAAATTGAGAAAAAGGATAGCAGTTATAGGTTCTGGCTTTTCCGGGCTTTCAGCAGCAGCCTACGCCGCTAAATCCGGAAATGAAGTGCACGTATTTGAAAAACACAATCAGCCGGGTGGGCGCGCAAGGCAGTTTACAACTGAAGAAGGATATGTTTTTGATATGGGTCCCAGCTGGTACTGGATGCCTGATATTATTGAAGATTTTTTCAGGGATTTTAATATGAATTCAGGTGATTTTTTTAAACTTGTTGCTTTGGATCCCCAGTTTGAAATGGTTTTTTCAGGTGAAAAGATCTGCATTCCCGGAAAAAATGATGAAATAAGAGCCCTGTTTGAAAAGATTGAGAACGGAGCAGGTAAGCAGTATGACAAATTCATGGAATCTGCAAAATATAAATATGAAGTGGGAATGAAAGAATTTGTTACCAAACCCTGCTACAGCTGGCTGGAGTTTGCTTCTTTAAAAATAGCAGGCAGTGTTGTAAAGCTTGATCTTCTCAGTAATTTCCGAAAATATGTATCCGGATATTTTTCAGACGAAAAACTGAGATCATTAATGGAATTTCCTGTCATCTTCCTCGGAGCTTCCCTCAGAATATACCGGCACTGTACAGCCTTATGAATTATGGTGGATATGTCTTGGGAACGAAATATCCTATGGGTGGCTTCTATCAGCTCGTTCTGGCTATGCAGAAAGTGGCGGAAAAACAAGGGGTTGTTTTCCATTTTAATCATGATGTTCAGAAAATTAATACAGAAGACGGGAAGGTTACCTCAATCAGGGTAAATGATAAAGATTATGAATTTGATGCGGTCATTGCCTCATCAGATTACCATCATACGGAAACCTTGATTCCCAAATCCCTCAGAAATTACAAGAATGCTTACTGGGAGTCCAAAACCTTTGCCCCTTCATGCCTCATATATTATCTCGGAATTAAAGGTAAAATCCCTCACTTAAAACACCATACACTTTTCTTTGAAAATGAGCTGGATAATCATATAGACTGCATTTATAAAAATAAGAAATGGCCTGCAAAACCTCTTTTTTATTCCTGCTGCCCTTCAAAAACAGATCCGGGTGTAGCACCTGAAGACTGTGAGAATCTTTTTCTGCTGCTGCCCCTGGCGCCGGGAATTCATGATGAAGAATCGGTCAGGGAAAAGTATCTGTTGGAAATGCTCGGAAGAATAGAAAAACATACAGGAGAAACTCATCTTATTTCAAGGATTGAGTATAAAAAAAGTTATTGTGTCAGTGATTTTATTTCAGATTATAATGCCTATCAGGGTAATGCCTACGGATTATCTAACACTTTATCCCAAACGGCAGTACTGAAGCCAAAAATCAGGAACAAAAAGATCATGAACCTTTTTATACAGGGCAGCTCACTGTTCCCGGGCCGGGAGTGCCCCGTCTGTTATTTCAGGTAAAATTGTAGCATCTGAGGTCAGTAAACTAAAACTTAATTAATATGAAAAAATTGTTTGATGAGTTGTCTTGCGAGGTGAGCAAATATACTACCCGGAAATACAGTACCAGTTTTTCATTAGGAATATTGGCATTAAAACCTTCCATAAGACCCGCCATTTATGCCATTTATGGATATGTACGTCTAGCAGATGAAATTGTAGACAGTTTTCACGGCTATGATAAAGAAAAACTTTTAAAAAGATTAAAAGCTGAAACTTATAATGCGCTGGAAGAAGGCATATCAATCAATCCCATTCTGCATTCGTTTCAGGAAACGGTTCGTCAGTATGATATTGATGTTCAGCTTATCAACCGGTTTTTGCACAGTATGGAAATGGATCTGCAAAATAGATTACAATTCTGCTTTGTATAATGAATATATCTACGGATCAGCAGAAGTTGTCGGCCTTATGTGTCTGCAAATATTTACCGGAGGAAATAAGCAACAGTTTGAAGAGCTTAAACCATTTGCCATGAAGCTTGGTTCCGCTTTTCAGAAAGTTAATTTTTTACGGGATCTCAAAGATGATTACCAGATATTGGGACGAACATATTTTCCTGCTTTGAATATGTCTGTCTTTGATAATGATGTGAAAGTCCGGATTGAAAAAGAAATTGAGGAAGAGTTCAGAGAAGCATTACAAGGGATTAAAAAACTGCCCGGCTCTTCAATGTTTGGAGTTTATCTCGCTTATAAGTATTACCTGTCATTGTTTGAAAAAATAAAAAAAGCGAGTTCACATCATATTTTACAGAACAGGATCAGGATTGCGAATTCACAGAAACTGCTGGTAGCATTCAAAAGCTATATAAGATATAAATCTGCTTATCTGTGATGGTAAAAAACTGGTAATTAATTCGTTGGAAAATCTTGAATAAAAAATAAGTAATGAGATACAGATTATACAGAGAGCAGCAGTTGAACTGTACCATTGAAACCGCCTGGAAGTTCTTTTCATCCCCTCATAATTTATCTGAAATAACCCCGGCAAGCATGAATTTTGTCGTTCTTTCAGATGTTAAGGATACGCCTGTTTTCAAAGGAATGGAGATCGATTACCGTGTTTCTCCTTTGCTGGGGATTCCAATGAGATGGAAAACCATTATCAGCCAGGTAGATGAGCTTAAAAGTTTTACCGATTTCCAGGAATCAGGACCTTATAAATACTGGAACCACTTCCATGAGTTTATTCCCAATGAAAAAGGAGTATTAATGAAAGATACGGTAGATTACGAACTTCCATTAGGTTTTTTAGGACGGATAGCTCATAGCTTGTTTATAAAAGAAAAACTGAACAGCATATTTGATTTCAGATACAGAATTCTGGATAATCGTTTTAACAGCAAAAAATAATTGGCAATGAATTTTCTGATCGTTTTGGGTGTTGTTATCGGTATGGAAGGCGTTACATGGCTCATCCACCGGTATATTATGCATGGCTTCCTGTGGGTGCTTCACCGTGACCATCATGATCACAGCAATGAAGGAAAACTTGAGAGAAATGATCTTTTCTTTTTCATTTTTGCAAGTCCGGCCATAGCTTTATTATATCTGGGAGTACAACAGGAATTCAGCTATTGGTTTTATATTGGCCTTGGAATAAGCCTTTACGGAATGGCCTATTTCTTTGTACATGATATTTTCATCCATCAGAGAGCAAAAATTTTTACCAAAACCAAAAATCCTTATTTGCTTGCGATAAGACGTGCTCACAAACAGCATCATAAACATCTGGGAAAAGAAAAAGGAGAATGTTTCGGCTTTTTATGGGTGCCTGTTCAATATTTTAAAATGTATTTCGATAAAAAATGATGCCCTACACTTACATACTGATTAATTTTTTTACGGTCATTATCTGCTTTCTGGCTTCTTTTGACAGAAGGATACAATTTAACAGGCTTTTCGGGAAGTTTCTGATATCATCTACTATTGTGGCTGTTCCTTTTATTATCTGGGATATATGGTTTACCGGAAAAGGGGTGTGGTGGTTTGATCTCAGGTACACCTTAGGGTTTAAAATCGCAGGGCTTCCTGGTGAAGAATGGCTGTTTTTTTACTGTATTCCCTTCGCCTGTGTTTTTACCTATTACTGCTTTGAAAAATTTTTTAACCTGGATTGGGCGGGAATGTTTAATAATCTCATCGTATTTACATCAGTTATTGTGCTAGGTGTAACAGGCTTTCTGTATTATGACAGAATATATACTTTGCTTACTGTAATTGTTACAATGGCCACGCTGTGCTACCTTCATTTTATTGCTAAAAAAGAATGGATAGGAAAAGCCAGTCTGGTCTATCTGGCTTTAATGCCCGGATTTTTTGCTGTGAATGGAATCTTGACAGGATCTTTAATTCCATCACCGGTTGTTAATTATAATCCGGAAGAATTTCTGGGAATCAGAATGGGTACCATTCCCATAGAAGATGCTGTATATGGCTACAGCCAATTTCTGTTGAATATTTATTTCTTTAAAAAAATTACTAAAAATGAAAAATAACTTAATTTTTAAACTTATTGCTGCTTGCGGATTATGGATATTCATGGTGTCTTCATGTACTTCTATGCCTGAAAAAGCACAGCCTGTGAATCAGTTTGATATCAATAAATATTTAGATACATGGTATGAGATCGCCAGATTTGATTATCGTTTTGAAAAAGATCTGGATAATGCTGTGGCTCAGTATAGTCTTAATAAAGATGGAAGTGTTAATGTTGTCAACAGCGGGTATAACACTAAAAAAGAAAAATGGGTATCGGCTGATGGAACGGCAAAATTCAGAGGTGATAAAGATATAGCCGCCTTAAAGGTAAGCTTTTTCGGACCCTTTTATGCAGGATATAATGTGGTGGCACTGGAAAATTACAAATATGCTTTGGTTGCCGGGAAAAATCTGGACTATCTGTGGATTCTTTCCCGTGAAAAAACAATTCCTGAAACTATAAAACAGGACTTTATTTCCAAAGCAAAGGAAATCGGATATGATACCTCTAAACTTATCTGGGTGAAACAGGATAGGAAAAATCCGTTTGACAAATAGATTCTCAAATTTAAATTAAAACCGAAACGAAACCTATGCTTACAATACAGGCACAATCAAAAATACCTACAGATTACGGAACATTCACCATATATGCATTTTCAGAAAATGAAAAAGACTGGAGTCCGCATCTGGTTCTGGTAGCAGAAAATACAGATTGTAATAAGACGGTTAATGTCCGTTTTCATTCTGAGTGTATTACCGGGGAAGTTTTTCATTCTAAAAAATGTGAATGCGGCCAGCAGCTTGATGCTGCGATGAAATATATATCTGAAAAAGGAGGAATGATCATTTATCTCCGCCAGGAGGGAAGAAATATTGGGATCATCAATAAGCTGAGAGCATATGCCCTTCAGGAACAGGGAATAGATACTGTTGAAGCTAATCTCAGACTGGGTTTGCCGGCAGACGGAAGAAACTTTGATGCGGCGGTGGAAATGCTGAATCTGCTGGATGTTAAGGAAATCAATCTGTTAACCAACAATCCTGACAAAATTAAATCTGTTGAGAACAGCAGTATCATTCTCAAAAGCAGGATTCCTTTGGAAATTGATTCCAATGAGATTAATGCGGGCTATCTTGTTAAAAAGAAAGATTATTTTGGCCATTTTTAGAAAAATTTAATGGTCTTCAGACAGGAAATGTATTGATCTGTTAAATCCAATAATTATGGAAAAATACTGCTTACGGGAGCTACCGGCTATATCGGTAAAAGAATGATCAGTGTGATTGCTGCGCAGGGATATAAAGTCGTTTGCTGCTGCAGGGATATCCGCCGTTTTACAAGAGACACGGATATTGACGAACAGCTCATTGAAGTTATTGAAGTTGATTTTCTGAAGCCCGAAACACTTAAAAATATTCCCGAAGATATTGCTGGTGCTTACTATCTGATGCATTCCATGAGCAATACTGCTGATTATGAAGACTCAGAAAAAAATGTGCCGCCAGCTTTTCCGGTTATATTGAGAAGACGCAGTGTAAACATATTGTCTATCTCTCAGGTCTGGCGAATGAAAAAGAACTGTCAAAGCATTTGAACTCAAGGTATGAAGTTGAAAAAATTCTGATGGACTGCAGGGTTCCTGCAACAGTTCTTCGTGCAGGAATTATCATTGGGTCAGGAAGCGCATCATTTGAAATCATAAGAGATCTCGTTGAAAAGCTGCCTGTCATGGTAGCGCCCAAATGGCTCTATACCCAATGTCAGCCGATAGGAATTGCCAACGTGCTGGATTTCCTGATTTTGTTCTGTTTAAAGAGCCTGCTTATCAGAAAAATTTTGACATCGGCTGTGATGATGTATTGACTTATAAAGACATGCTATTGCAATTTGCAAAAGTAAGAGGCCTGAAAAGAACAATTTTTACACTCCCTGTAATGACTCCCAGATTGTCTTCATACTGGCTCTATTTTATTACTTCAACCTCTTATAATCTGGCCAGGGCATTGGTTGGAAGCATGAAGGTAGAAGTGGTCTGCCGCCCCGGAAGTCTTGCCAGGATCAAATTAATTACCGGTGTGCAGCCGTTTTCCTATGATACAGCATTGAAGAGAACGCTCGCAAAAATTCAGGCCAATGAAATTATTTCCAGCTGGAAAGACAGTTTTATCAGCAGTCGTAATGATTCAACCTTGAAAGAATACCAGGATGTACCGAAATACGGCTGTTTTACGGACCTCCGGAGTGAAGAGTATGATGACAGGGAAGCCTGTATGAACCGTATCTTTCAGTTAGGAGGTGAGCATGGCTGGTATGGGCAGTATCTCTGGAAGATGAGAGGATTTCTTGATAAACTCGTTGGCGGCCCGGGATTGAGAAGGGGACGCAGACATCCTTCAGATCTTAAAGATGGTGATGCATTAGATTTCTGGCGGGTATTATATGCTGACCGTAAAGAAGGCAGGCTTATATTACTGGCAGAGATGAAGCTGCCCGGAGAAGCATGGCTGATGTTTAAAATTTACAGAAATAAGATCTGGCAAAAAGCTGTATTTCGTCCAAAAGGCCTTTGGGGCAGGTTGTATTGGTTTATGGTGCTGCCATTTCATGGATTGATCTTCAAAGGAATGATCAGAAGTCTCAGTGGAAAGGGAAATTAAAATTCTTATCATGTGATTTTAAGAATATTTTAACATAATGTCTGTTTTTTAGGCATGAACATTGTTTATTTATATACCAATTACTTAAATATTATATTATGAATAATTCAGATTACAACAAAGCAGAAAATGCAGTAAACGAAACGGAAAATACGCTGAAAAATGCAGCTAACGATGCTAAATGGAAGGTCAGTGACCTGGCAGACAAAGCCAGAGACTATATCAATGAAAAAAGGAATAATGATGAAGAAGCAACGCAGGAAGACTGGATAGAAAGGGTAAAATCCAATATTTCTGACGCGTGGGATGATATTAAAGATAAAGCTGATGAAGCCTGGGAAAAGACAAAGGATGCTGCAGAAGATGTGAAGGCAGAATGGAGAAAAAAACAAATTAAAGTTAGTTTGATAAATGACCGGAGTTCTTGAGGCTCTGGTCATTTATTATGAATGTGGTTTATTTGTATTCTATATTTGAGTGTTTTTTCGTTTGATTAGCTAGTACAAAATTTTACGTCCGTCCAGTTTTATCACTTCATTTTTAACCATCTTTTTCACAGTCCGGATGATGGTTTCTACCCTTAAGCCTGTAAGATCTGCCATTTGCTGGCGGGTAAGTTCTATAGGGAAGCAGTGCTGGCAGTCTCCGTCATGATAACTTTTAAGGTAATCCAGTAGACCTTTTAGACGTTGGGAAGGATCTGATGAAGCCATATTATGGATCATCAGACTGTTGTAATACAATCTTTGGGACAGGCATATATTCATTTCAAGAGAAAGCTCAGGATGTTTCTGAAGCATTTCCATGAAGTTATTTTTAGGCATTCTTATAACTTCAGTAGCTTGTAAACTGACGGCATTCGTAGGATAAAGTTTTTCAATAAACAATAACGGATCACCAAAACTCTGGTTTTTCCCCAGGATATTCAGAATAAATTCTTTTCCGTTTTCATTGAATGTATTCAGCTTTACCTTTCCGCTTATGATCTGAAAATAATATTGTGAATGCTCACCCTCGCGGAAAATGAATTCTTTAGGTTTATAAGTAACCCGCTCGCCCCCGTATGAATATAGAATTTTCTCATCTATATTCATGCAGCTTATCGTTTTTTTCATAGGCTTGTTTTTTTCTTAAATTATGAAGAAAGTTTAAAAATAGTAATAACATTTCAATCCTTATGCCATTGAAATTTTATTTACAAAATGTGGTATGAATTATACCTCCAAATACCTTTAAAAATTACTGTTTTCTCAAATATTGTGAGTATTTTTGAAACTAAACTAGCTGTAACTAATTATTGATTTTAATTTTTATGATTTTAATTGTTGATGACAACCAAAATAACCTCTATTCACTGCAGAAATTACTTGAATCCAAGGATTTTCAGGTGGAAACCGCCAATTCCGGCGAAGAGGCTCTTGGTAAAGCCCTGAAAAATGACTATGCCCTAATTATTTTGGATGTTCAGATGCCGGATATGGATGGTTTTGAAGTTGCAGAAACCCTTGCTGATTACAGCAAAACAAAAGATGTTCCTATCATATTCTTATCTGCTGTCAATACGGATAAACGCTTTATAACACGGGGATATGCCTCCGGAGCGAAAGATTATGTTACCAAACCTGTTGATCCTGAAATTCTTCTGCTGAAAGTAAAGACTTTCTATAACCTTCAGGAGCAGAACATTGCCATGAAAAAAACACAGCAGAATCTTGAGCTGGAAGTAAAGGGAAGAAGAGAATCCCAGGTTACCATGAAGTCCCAGATTGATCACTTCCACTTAATGCTTGAGTCACTTCCCCAGATTGCGTTCACACTCAATGAATCCGGAGCCGTGGACTTCGTTAATGGTAAATGGTACCAGTATTCTGATTCTGAATTGGATTTTCCGGAAACACATCCCGATGACCTCAATATCAAAGAAGAATTGGAGAGATGCAGAAAAAAGGGAAAAGCCCTTGAAATGGAAATCAGAATTAAAAATGTCATTTCAGGTCATTACCGTTACCATCTGCTCAGAATAACACCGGTTTATGATGAAGACCGTATCAAAAACTGGGTGGGAACCTTTACGGATATTGATGATCAGAAGAAAGTTGAAAAAGAAAAAGATGAATTCCTAAGCATTGCAAGCCATGAGCTGAAAACCCCTTTAACGAGTATTAAAGCATACGTACAGCTACTGGAAAGAAAATTAAAGCTTGATAAAAAAAGCTCCGAAGCAGGGTTTGTAACGAAAGTCCAGGGGCAGATTGAGAAGCTGAATACGCTCATTACCGATCTGCTGGATGTTTCTAAAATAGAAAACGGAAAACTGAAAATCAATAAAAAACCGGTTAACCTTGAAAATGTCATCAGTAATGCCATTGAAACCATATTGCAGACTCACGACCAGCGTGAAGTAAAAATTGAACGCCACGGAATCAAACCGGATATTTTAATTCCTCTGGATGAAATCCGTATAGAACAGGTACTGATCAATTTCCTGACTAACGCGATTAAATATTCACCTCATAATAATCAGGTTATCGTTACCACTTTTGTAGATAAAGAAGCGGAGGAAGTAAGGGTTAATGTAACCGACTTTGGAATCGGTATCCCGGATTTTAAACAGGATGCTGTATTCAAAAAATTCTATCGTGTAGAAGAATCTTCACTGCAGTTTCAGGGAATGGGGATCGGATTGTTTATCTGTTCCGAAATCATCAAACAGCATCATGGAAGCGTTGGGGTTTCCAGTATCGTAGGTGAAGGTTCTACCTTTTATTTCACATTACCACTAAATTAATTTTAATGCCGAAAAAAATTATACGAAATCTCCAGTTTGGAGTAGGTCTTTCCCTTTTGATTTTGATAGCCAGCTCAATGGCTTCCTACTGGAGTATCCGGAATCAGATGAATCACCGTGAAAGCCTTTCCAAAAGCAGACGTTCTGTAACAGCAGTGAAAGATGTACTGGTTGCTTTACTGGATGCAGAAACAGGAAACAGAGGGTATCAGCTTACCGGCAGGGAAGATTTTCTTGAGCCTTATAAACGGGGATTGAGGGAGTACCCGAAAGCCCTGATACGTGCTGAATCTTTGGGTATAGATGATCAGAATCAATCCGAAAGACTTGCAGGCTTAAAGACTGCAGTTGACAGGGTGATGGGGAACCTGAAACAGCTGGTTGAAAACAGGCGGCGGGGAATCATTATGACCCAGCAGCAAATTACGGACGGTAAAGCGTATATGGATCAGTGCCGTAAAATTGTCAATGATTTTGTGCAATATGAAGAAAGTCAGCTTGAAATCAAAAATAAGGATCTCAACCGTTCCTCCGGTACAACCGTTCTTTTTATTATTTTTTCGGCAATTGCTGCTATTGTGGTAACTACGTTTTTTTATCTGAAAATGCGTGCTGATCTTATCCGTCGGGATAAGCTGGAAAGAATGCTTAAGGAAAAAGATGAGGAAATGACCCGCCGTGTAAGTGCTATTCAGAAAATTGCAAACAGGGTAGCTAACGGTGATTACAGTGAGAAAGCAGTAGATAATGCTCAGGATGACCTTGGAGATCTTGTAGAATCTCTGAATCATATGACAGAATCCCTCAAAATCTCTTTTGAGAAGATTAATAAGAGCGACTGGCGTCAGAAAGGACTTGCTTTGCTGAATGAATCCCTGGTAGGAACCAAGTCGGTGCAGGAAGTTTCCAATAAGGCTTTGATGCAGCTCATTGAATACGGGAACTGTATCAACGGGGCATTGTACCTGTACGATGAAGGTATTTTAAAGCTTAACAAAGCATTCGGGCTGGAATCCAATATGAAAAGAACTTTTGAACCTGGCGAAGGGATGATAGGACAGGCTTTTGTTAATGCTAAAACACAGGTTTACAATAACCTTCATGAAGATGACTTTGTGGTAACCTTTGCCAGCAGTACAATAAAGATTTACGGGATCATACTGATACCGCTTTTTGCAGATGGACGTATCATCGGAGTCTTGGAGCTTGGCTCAACATCTAATTTTGATGAAGACAGAGTGAGTTATTTTGAAGAATGTTGCGTTAATATAGGAATTGCCCTCAGCGCTGCAAAAAGCAGGGAAAAAGAACAGCAGTTGCTGGAAGAGACCCAGGCACAGTCTGAAGAACTGCAGGTTCAGCATTCTGAGCTGGAAAACTTAAATACCGAATTGGAGGCACAGACACAGAAACTTCAGGCTTCGGAAGAAGAACTCAAGGTGCAGCAGGAAGAGCTGATGCAGGCTAATGCGGAGCTTGAGGAGCGTTCAAGATTGCTGGAAGAAAAAATCATCTGATTGCAGAACGTAACAATGAGATTCAGAAAAAGTGGAAGAGCTGGCGTTAAGTACCAAATATAAGTCTGAATTCTTAGCCAATATGTCTCATGAATTGCGAACTCCTCTGAACTCCATTCTCCTTTTATCACGTTTAATGACGGAAAATCCGGATGAAAATCTCAATGAAGACCAGGTAGAATCTGCTAGGGTTATCCATAGTTCAGGATCGAGCTTATTAACGCTTATCGATGAAATTCTGGATCTTGCAAAAATAGAATCCGGAAAAATGACCCTGGAATATCAGGAGGTAGTCATTGAAGAAATAGTAAAAGATTTAAAGAGTTTATTCAATCCCGTATTTCAGGAAAAGGCACTGCCGTTTAACATTGTGATCGGTGCAGATGTGCAGAAAGTGATTGAAAGCGACCGTCTTAGAATTGATCAGGTGTTGAGAAATCTGTTATCCAATGCATTAAAATTTACTACGAAAGGAAGCATTGATCTGCATATCAGAAAACATGCTGAAAAACCTGATTTTATAATATTTTCAGTGAAGGATACAGGTGTTGGGATTGCAGAGGATAAACAGAAAATTATTTTTGAAGCTTTCCAGCAGGCTGACGGATCTACCAAACGGAAATTCGGGGGCACAGGCTTAGGTTTGTCGATTAGCCGTGAAATTGCCAGACTTCTTGGAGGTGAACTCGTTCTGAAAAGTGAAGTAGACAAAGGCAGTGAATTCAGTTTTATCATTCCTGTACATGCTGTCACAGAAATTACGCATTCCGGAACAGACCAGGATATTGTAGAGGTCATCCGTGAAGATGTTGAAGAAATTCAGAATATTCTGGATGAAGGCGAAATAAAAACAGCTCCTCTGAACACTCTTGAAATTCCTGAAGATGTAGCAGATGACAGGGAAAATATTAAAGATGGAGATAGGGTTATTCTCATCATTGAAGATGACATCAACTTTGCAAAAGCCTTATTGAAATATGCACACTTGCAGAATTATAAAGGTGTTGTTGTTGTAAGGGAGACCATGGGCTTTCTGCAGCGCAGAAGTACCGGCCTCATGCTATTTTGCTGGACGTGCAGCTTCCTGTAAAAGATGGCTGGGAGGTAATGGATGAACTGAAATCTGATCCGGATATAAAACATATCCCGGTGCATATGATGTCTGTCCTTCATCTCAAAAAAGAAAGTCTTATGAAAGGTGCAGTCGATTTTATCAACAAGCCGGTAGCGCTGGATAAAATGACTGATGTATTCGGAAAAATAGAGGAAGCATTAAAAAAGGACCTCAGAAAGTTCTCATTGTAGAGGAAAATGCCAAACATGCCAGTGCATTGTCTTACTTCCTGAGCAATTTTAATATCTCTTTATCGGTAGAGCATACGGTGGAAGATAGTGTGAAAACACTGACTTCAGATCTTGTTGACTGCGTTATTCTGGATATTGGAAGCTCAAAAGGAAATGACTACCATGTAATAGAATCCATCAAAAGCCATGAGGGACTTGAAAATCTTCCGATCATTATCTTCACAGAACATCATCTTTCTAAAGAAGAAGAACTTAAAATAAAGCAGTATGCAGATTCAATTGTTGTAAAAACAGCACACTCGTACCAGAGAATTCTGGATGAGGTTGGGTTGTTCCTGCATCTGGTGGAAGAAAAAACAATTCAGCGGAAAACAATACGGGAAGAATGCTGGGTTCTCTGACAGAAGTGCTGAGTGGAAAAAAGTACTGATCACTGATGATGATGTCCGCAATATTTTTCTTTAACCAAGGCACTGGAAAAATATAAAGTTGAAGTCATTGTTGCGATGGATGGAAAACATGCCCTTGAGCAGATGAATCACCATCCTGACATAGATGTTGTTTTAATGGACATGATGATGCCGGAAATGGATGGCTATGAAACAATCAAGCAGATCAGAAAAATGCCAGCATTTAAAAGACTGCCTATTATTGCTATAACGGCAAAATCAATGATCGGAGAACGTGAAAAATGCATTACGGCTGGAGCTTCGGATTATATCTCAAAACCTGTAGATATCGATCAGTTATTATCGCTCCTTCGCGTTTGGTTATATGAAAGTTAAACAGATATAATTCTGATGAGTAAGAAAATTTTAATTGTGGATGATGATCCGCGTAATATATTTGCATTGAAACTGACCCTGAAGGCCCGTGGATATGCTGTTGAAACCTGTACAATGGCTCAGGAAGCTTTTGATATCCTGAAATCAGACCCTCAGTTTTCTGTTGTTCTCATGGATATGATGATGCCCGGGATAGATGGCTATGAAGCTGCCAGGATTATAAGAAATACCCCTGAAATCAAAAATATTCCCATCATTGCTGTTACTGCACAGGCAATGCCTGAAGACCGTCAGAAATGTATCGAAGCCGGAGCTGATGATTATGTTTCAAAGCCGATAGATGTGGATCTTTTAATAAAAGCAATAGAAAAATTGTAATACATGCTGGAACCAAGTATCATAAAAGATCAGGAAGTTGAGTATCTGATCAACGATGTATATGAGATGTACGGATATGATTTTTCCGGCTACAGCAGGGCTTCGTTTAAAAGAAGGGTAAACCGGATATGTCTTTTGGACAGGCTTACCAGTTTTGCAGAACTCAGGTATATTATTATGAACGATCCGGAGTATCTGAAGCGCTTTATAGAAGAAGTTACCGTAAATGTTACGGAAATGTTCAGAGATCCTTCTTTTTCAGAGCGTTGAGAGAGAAAGTGCTGCCGCAACTAGGTACCTATCCGCTGATCAGAATCTGGATAGCAGGTTGCTCAACAGGAGAAGAAGCCTATTCAATAGCAATTCTGCTGAAAGAAGCAGGATTGTACGATAAATCCCTGATCTATGGCACTGATCTGAACCCTGCTGTTCTTGAGACCGCCAGAGCCGGTGTCTTTCCGCTGCATCAGATGAAATTATATTCTGAAAACTATATGCTTTCAGGCGGAATAAAGGATTTTTCTGATTATTATACCGCTAATTATGATAGTGTAAAGTTTGATAAAAGTTTACAGGAAAAACTTATTTTATCTACTCACAACCTGGTGTCAGACAGTTCTTTTAACAGTTTTCAGCTGATTATCTGCAGAAATGTTCTGATCTATTTTGACAGAGAACTTCAGGAAAGGGTATTCAGGCTTTTTGACAACAGCCTTGAAAATCTTGGTTTTCTTGCTCTCGGTGCCAAAGAAACACTTCGGTTTTCCACCATTGAAAAGAATTATCATCAGACTGAAGACCAGAAAATCTGAAAAAGCTTGATCACCATTAATACTGCAATGATGAAATCAGAGACGAATATTGAATTAATTGTTATTGGCGGATCGGCCGGGAGCTTACAGGTCATTATCGAAATGATTAAAAATCTTGATGAAAAACTGAATATTCCGATTGTTGTTGTAGTTCACCGTAAAGCCCAATCCGGAGATATCCTGCGGACTTTGCTGCAGCAGTTTATCAGAATACCGGTGGTAGAAGTAGAAGATAAAACCGAAATTAATAACCGGACCCTGTATATTGTTCCTGCTGATTACCATTTACTGTTTGAAAACAAGAAAAATATGTCACTGGACAGCTCCGAAAAGATGAATTACTCCCGGCCTTCTATAGATGTTACTTTCAGGTCTGCTGCTGAAATATACGGGGAACATATGATCGGAATACTTTTATCAGGAGCCAATGCTGACGGAGTAGAAGGCCTGTCGTATATTAAAAGTATAACGGGCAGGTCTGGATTCAGGATCCTGAAACTGCAGAAGTGGAATATATGCCCAGGCATGCTGTAGAAGAAATTGATTATGATTTAATTATCAGGCCTGATAATTTAGCGGATTATATCAATCAGTTGTAATAGAATAACCTCAATAATATGAATAAAAAGAGAATTTTAATTTTTGATGATGATACTGCTATTTTAGAAGTCATCACCATCATATTTGAAGAAAACGGCTACGATGTTAAAATTTCAGAAACATCCCATGATATCCTTGAGAAAGTAGCAGAATACCAGCCGGATATTATTCTGATGGATAACTGGATTCCCCGAATCGGTGGAGTAGAGGCGACAAAGCTTCTTAAAAACAGTAAAGAATTTAATCACATTCCGGTCATTTATGTTACCGCAAATAATGATATTGCAGCGTTAGCTTCTGAAGCGCAGGCGGATGATTATGTTTCAAAACCATTTAATCTGGATGATCTTGAAGCAATGGTGGCAAAGCATACAACAGAACAGGTATAAAGAACTGCAATTTTACCCAAAAAAATCTCTCAAAAATTTTGAGAGATTTTTTATTGATTTTCAGAGTACTGATGATCTGTGTTTTTGTTAAAGAATAAGTATTCACATTTTGAATTAACGAGCGGAGTAAAAGGTAAAGGTCAGGGTTTCCCATAACGATATCCGAAAATGTTTTAACGAGAATTAATTTTTTTGAAACGATATTATGTGCAGCAATGTATTCGGAGCTGACGTCAATGTCAATATTTAGCTCCTTCTTTACTGCCAGGTTAAAATATTCATCGATCAGATGTTTATCAATAACCGGGTCTAACCTGTCTGTTTTTATTTCGTCCATATCGTTGATAATTAAACTTTAAACTACAAATCTTATACCGTATGGATTAAAAAATAGAGGAAATTCACCTGAAATAAAGTATATTTGTATACTATTTTATTGAAATGAATTTTGCCCTTATCAAAGACTTTATGACGCTCCTTGAGCAATTTGAATCAGATGCTGATCCAAACTCCTATCCCTGCACTATTGAAGGCTTTAAGTCCTGGATTTCTGATCAGGAGAATATGCACCGTGCAGATCCTTTTGAAGAACCCTATTGGGAGGGTAAAGAGAATGGAAGAACACCGGAAAGTGCGATAAGTACGTTATTGGTTCACCTTAATCGCTATGCGAAAACCTACTCCAAATCCGCAATATCAGATTCTGAATTTTCCACCCAGGAAGACTTCATTTATTTGATCAATTTAAAAGCTTTTGGTGAGATGACCAAGATGGCGCTTATCAAAAATATTCATGATAAGCCGGTTGGTATGCTTATTATTGCAAGACTGCTGCGCCAGGGGCTTATTGAACAGTCAGACTCTGATCTGGACAAGCGAAGTAAATTGATCCGCATTTCCGAAAGAGGATTGATAGTCCTGGAAAAACAGATGGAGAAGATCCGCCAGGCGACCAATATCGTGGCGGGTAATCTCAGCCATAAGGAAAAAATGGATCTGATCCGTATCCTGAATAAACTTGATCGTTTTCATTATCCTATTTTTTCAAGAAATATTAATTCTGATGATCTCATCAACACAGTTTATGATGAATATGTTTTTAAAAATTGATAGCAAGTGTTAATGATTAATCTTCTTTGTTTAAGATGCCGGATTACAGTTTGAATGATAAATTATTCCTGATTTGAAAATTCCAGTTTCTGAGCCTGTTGCAGATTCAAAATTTTTGTCTCTGATTATGTAAAGGTTAGCAGAATTGAGTCTGTAAAATCGCTGGGAAGTATTGTAAATAAAGAAAAAGTTTCTATCTTTGCAGTCCCTTAAACAAAGGGATTTACTTGAAAAAGTAAGCGGCCGACTCGGTAGCTCAGCTGGTAGAGCAATACACTTTTAATGTATGGGTCCTGGGTTCGAATCCCAGCCGGGTCACTGAAAGAGACAACAGTTAAAGTTGTCTCTTTTTTTGTGTCTTCATTGTATTGTAAGTTAGTGTGTAATCGTAAGGTATTACTGAAAATAATTACAGCAATTATATGAAAATAATTTACTAAACTAACCTCTAGAATTTATCTCTTTGTAACAATTTCCATTTCAGGTAGTCTTATCATTATTAAAGCATGTGCTTTTTAATACGGAAGATCTATGCTGTTTGTCCGGAAATTTTTAAAAAATGTCCGTTTAAAGGAACTAGGGTTACTTTATTTTAATGTTACATTTTCGCAAAACAGATTGCTTATTTCATAATAAGTTTGGGAAATTATGTATATTTATAACACTTATTGGGGAAAAATAATGGCATAAATTGATCAGCATATTTCACTAAATATGCATAGGTAGATATTTAGATACAGGGAAAAGTGGCATGGGAAAAATTAATTTTAAGAATAAAAAAACATATCCAACCGGCATAAAGAGAATGATAACCTATACAATCTGTATAGGATTATTTGTGTGCCTGTTTTCCTGTCATCGCAATACCCCGGACAAAGAAAAGGAAAATTTTGATGTTTCCTTATTAACCCAAAGCGCTGAGTTGCAATTGTCCGGTGAATATGAAGCCTTTAGCAGTTTAAACAAAAATTATCTGAAAAAGGCAGCTAAAATGAAATATACAGCAGGAAAAGGACTCTGTTACCTGAATATGGCAGGGGTTAATGTATCAGCAGGCAATTATGAAAAAGCCCGTTTTTTTTCAGTAAAGCAGAAAAAGCCCTGATAAATTCTGAAAATGCTTATCACAAAGCAACTTTCTATGATGATTACAGTCTGTATTACTCGCATCTTAAAGTATATGATAAGGCTATAGAATGCAATAACAAAGCATTTTATTATTTGAAGCAGGCAAAAAATACAAAACTTACTCAGAAACTTCTTCCGAGACTTTATGTAAACAAAGGTATTTACCATGCATGGAAAGGATGGCTGGGGACATCTTTAAAATGCTTTATCAAGGCAAATACACTGGAAAATTCGGCATATACCAATTGCATGGTGGCGCAATACTATTTATACACCCATAAACCTGATTCTGCAGGGATATATATTGCCAGGGCAGATGAAAAAATGCTGAGTCAGAAAACAACAGATGTGGAATCGCTTTGGGTATATTATACCATGGGATATTATTATAATGAAACTGATAACAGTGAACAGGCGGAAAAGGCTCTTAAAAAAGCCCTTGAAATTAATATCAGGACAAGACGCACCTATTCTTCACATATAAAAGACGTATATAAAGCACTTGCAGAAGTGTACAAGAAAAAAATGACGGAGGGAAAGCCTACTTTTATCTAAAAAAATATATGGAAGAGGAAAAGCGTTTTGATGCTGCCAGATTTGCCGCCATGAATAAAGCTACCGAAGATTTTATTTCAGAAGTAAAGCAGGAATCTGATTGGCACAGAAATGATCTTCCGCTATTCATTGCTCTTTCTGTTACTGTTCTCACCGTTTCAGGAGTGTACGTGCAGAAGCTGATTAATAAATTGCAAAAAAGAAGAATACCCTGAAAGAGCAGACTGAAGCATTGAAGCATCGTGTTCAGGCAAAACAGCTGGAGGAAGTGATAGATCTTGCTAAAAAGAATGATTCTTCTTTCTTGCTGAAGTTTAAAGAATTATATCCTGAATTTATAAAAGCACTTCTGGAAATCAACCCGGATCTTGAAAATTCTGAACTCACTTTCTGCGCGATGCTGAAACTGCGTTTTTCATCCAAGGAAATTGCAGATTATACTTTTGTACAGCACAGATCGGTACAGCAGAAAAAGTACAGGATCCGTAAAAGACTGAACATCCCCGGAGAAACAGATATTTATGATTTTTTTGAAAACTTACAGGAATAAAGAAAGGGATCACAATAAAAAATGCAGGATTCTGTTTTATCAAAATATTTTATTGATCCATCAGAAATAACCATTGAAGATTAAATATGAACATTGTTTTTTCTAAGGAAGTCATGTATTAACATTATGTATATAGGAATATAGCTTAAATAAAGAAACATATGATACGTATTTTTCTTTCTGTTTTACTTATTATTTTAATTTCGTGCCATTCTCATTCAAAAAAAGAGGCTGAAAAGGCCTTTGACGTCTCTTTGCTGAAGCAGAATGAAAAATTCCGGCTTGCCGGAGACTATGATTCGTTGATTGATCTTAATAAAAGGTATTACAGACAGGCCGATAAGATGAACTATGAAGACGGCAAGGCCTTATGCTATATCAATCTGGCAGAGCTTAATATTTCACTGGAAAACTTTCAGAAGTCACAGATTCTTTTTGACAATGCGAAGAAAATCCTGGATGGTTCAGATGACAATATACATAAAGCAAGGTTTTATAATGTTTATGGCCGCTTCAACGTAGAACTCCGGAGGCTTGATAAAGCTCTTCAGTATAATGATGAAGCAATGAACTTTATACGGAAAAGTGATCAGTCACCGCTCAAAAATGATCTTCTTTTCAGCATTTATTTAAGACAGGCAATTTATCTTGTTCAAAAAAGATTATAACAAAGCACTCGAATATTTCCATAGGGCAAAAAAGTTTGATGATACAGGTCTGGCGGATTGTGCTATAAGCGATTATATCTATATGCATAAAAACAAGGACTCTGCCTATAAATATATAACGCTTGCTTACAACAAAGCCAATATAAGAGGTAAGGAAGATGGAATCGCACTCTATGCAAATACCATAATGGGGGAATATTTTCTCAGCTACAAACAATATGATAAGGCCGAGGAGGCTTTTAATAAAGCCTTGAAAATCAATGAAAAAACGAAACGTATCTATGCCTATTATGGAAAGTATCTTTATAATGATCTCAGAGTTTTATATGAACATACAGGGGATAAAGAGAAAGCTTACTTTTATCTGAAGGCGTACACGGACGCTTTTTATAAAACCAATACATCTTTACTGGCTGCTATCAACCAGGATATGGAATCCTTTATTGCAGAAACCCGGCAAGATGCTGACCGCCACCAGAATAAAATATACTGGATTGTTTCCCTCTCATTTGTAGGTCTTTGTTTGTTGGGGCTATATGCCTGGAGGATTATTATTGCATTGGGAAAGCGGAAAAAGTTCTCGCTATAGAAGCTGAAAACCTCAAAGTAAGGATGAATGACAATAAGCAGGAAGAAATTATTGAGCTTGGTAAAAAAATGATCCTGAATTTCTGGATCGTTTTAAAGAAGCCTATCCTGAATTTATAAAACAGCTTTTAATAATTAATCCAGGTCTGGAAAATTCTGAACTTGTTTTTTGTGCCATGCTGAAACTTCATTTTACATCCAAAGAAATTGCAAGTTATACTTTGGTTCAGCATAGAAGTGTTCAGCAGAAAAAATACAGGATCAGAAAAAAACTGAACATTCCCAAAGAAACAGATATTTATCACTTCTTTGACACCTTAACATAATTCAAAAAAAACTGTCTGATTCATCAGGTCAGACAGTACTCGAAATATTCTCTTTTCACCACTCGGTTTTTTTTGTGGTCTCGGTTTCAAATATGAAAATTTTTAACTTAAACAGGAAAAAAAGCGATACTACACGAATACTACATTGTGTAGATGTGATATTAAAATATTGATATATAGATAGTTATTCTTTTGTTGGGTTTTGAAGATTAAGGATAAAAAAAATTACTGATCATCCTTAACTTATTTATTTTTACTTCTTACTCTTTATCATTTATTCCTTTTTAATGACTGCATAAGTATCATTTAAGTACTATTTTCTTTCTGAGTTTCAATATGTCTTTAAGAAGCTCTTCGGATTGAAAAATTTAATGATTCACAGAGTGTAATATTGTTACATGGAAGATGCTCATAACATAATTCGTTGATAATTAAATAATTAATTTGTTTGTTGTATCTGTGTAGTATCGTTTTTTTTGTTTTTTATTCAAAATATATAAGTTTTGTAAAGAGTTTTGTTGTGAATTTTATATGATTAATTCTATTTTATTGAATTTATGATAATAGTGAGTTTGCCTGTCATATAATTAAAATTTTCAGCATTCTATCAAAATAACTTAAATATATCTATGAAAAAAAGAATTTTATTCGTTTGCGCATTAGCGTCTTGTTTTACGGTTTTCAATGCCCAGAGGTGGGAGTCTGTTTCTCAAAAAAGTTCACAGATAAGAGAAGGAGTAGAAGTACAGCATTCTTACAGAGTAGATCTGAAGTCTCTTAGAGAAATGCTTAAAAATGCAGAAGAAACAGGAAAAAATGCAAAGCCTGTTATTATTTCTTTACCAACTGTAGAAGGGAAGATTGAAAAATTTGCAGTGTATAGCAATCCTGTGATGGACAGATCTCTGGTAGAAAAATATCAGTTAGGATCTTACGTGGGAGTTGGAGTAGATGATCCTTCCAAGTATTTACGGTTCAGTACTTCTCCCACTGATATGCAGTCAATGATCATCAAGGATGGAGTGTTTCAGTTTATAGAGCCCATCAGTGCGGATAAACAGACTTACGGAGTCTTCTATAAAACAAAGAATGATGGAGAACATGGCTTCAAATGTGATACAGGAGAACATGATTTTAAAAATATTAATAAGCTGGTGGAGAATGGTAAAAAAATGCTCTCCGGAGTTGGAATTACCAGCAGACCTACTAATACAAAATACAGGGATTTCAGAATGGCATTATCCGTTACAGGAGAATACAGCCAGTATCAATTAACAGCTGCAGGAACTCCGGCCAATGCTACAGATGATGTGAAAAAAGGCGTGGTTCTGGCTGCTATGAATAATACAATGACCCGCATAAATGGTGTTTTTGAGCGTGATTTTGGTGCTCATTTAACAGTACAGAATCTTCCGCAGATCATCTATCTCGATCCGGTAACAGATCCTTATACGGGTAATTTAAATCTTCAATTACAACAAACACTTACTTCAGCAGTAGGAAATGCCAATTATGATATCGGGCATGTTCTTAACCAGAATGCTGAGAGAAGCGGAAATGCGGGAGGAATCGGAATTGTCTGCGTAGATCCGGCGACTAATACTGAAATAAAAAAAGGTTCTGCTTATACACAGGGACCTGTTCCTGTAGGGGAAGTTTTTGATTTTACTGCAGCACATGAAATGGGACATCAGCTGGGAGCAAATCACACGTTTTCAAATACTTCTGTTACAGATGCAAACCAAGGCGCAAACGTAGAGCCGGGCGGTGGAACAACGATTATGGGATATGCCGGAATTACCTATGATAATGTTCAGGCTAACGCAGATGGATATTTTCATTATAAATCCATTGATCAGGTACTAACTAATTTAGAAAATAAACTTAATTGCGGAGTTTCTCAAAATATTATCAATAATACAGCTCCGGCCATTAATCCTCTGGTTGCTTATAGCATTCCTAAAGGAACGGCTTATTATCTTGAAGCTTCAGCAACCGATGCTGAAAATGATTCTGTGAACTATACCTGGGAACAGAATGACAGTACAGATGAATTTTCTACAATTTCCGGCGATAGCGGATGGGGATATAATCCGAAAGGAGCTTTAACAAGGTCCGTTCCCGGAACACCAAACGGGAGAAGGTATTTTCCCAACTTCGCAAGTGTGATGAATGGAATCCTGACAGATAAGCAGAGATGGGAAACTGTATCTTATATCCCCCGAACACTGAACTATGCTGTAACGGTAAGAGATCTTAATGCTCAACGCCCGATGGTTTCCAGCTCAACAACTACTGTAACTGTAGGAAATGACGGACCATTCAAATTTAATGGGCTTACTCCATCTTCAGTATTGTATAATAATGCAGTGAACACCATTTACTGGGATGTTGCCAATACAAATGCAGCACCTTATAATACAGTGAGTGTGAAAATAGATTATACTACTGATAATGGGGTAACCTGGACAAATCTTGTTGCAGCAACACCCAATACCGGAAGCTATAGTGCACAAATGCCAGGAAATGTAAGCGGAACAGTAAAATTAAGAGTGTCAGCTGTAGGAAATATCTTTTATGCCGTGTCGCCTGCTGTTACTGTAGGGAGTGCACCTACATCTTCTATGGTGTCTCCTACAGGAGTTTCGGCTATAGATACTGAGATTTTCAAAACATCTGCAAGAATATCCTGGAACAGTGTTCCGGGAGCTACTTACTCTGTCAATTACAGAAAAGCAGGCACAGTAAACTGGTCTAATGTCCTTAGCCAGGCTAATTCTGCTGTTCTGAATAATTTAGAAGATGAAACCAATTATGAAGTTCAGGTGGCCGCTGTAGTCAATTCAGTTCCCGGGACTTTTTCTAATAATTATACATTTAAAACAAAAGGATTAAAGACCGGTGTGGATTACTGTTTATTAAACTCCGGATCACCTTATTTAGGTGCAATTTTGAAAGTTGCAGTTGCCAATATAGATTATACTGATGCTACAGCGAGATCTTATAAAGATTTAAGTGAGGATCCTACCAAGATTGTTAATTTGACACAAGGTAATACATATACAATTTCGCCAAGGATAGGAAACTTGCTACAGAGCGGCATGCAGGTAAATTTATCTGTATGGGTTGATTATAACAGAAATGGAACTTTCGAAGCATCAGAAAGAGTCGCTCAGACATCCGGGGCGTCTCCTACAGGAAATGTTGGAATGGGTAACCTTAACTTTACAGTCCCGGCCAATACTTATTCCGGAGATAAATTGTTAAGAATGAGAATTGTAGGTAAGTTTTTCAACACAGCTCCTGATGATGTATGCGGCGAACTGGAAAGCCAGGCAGGAGGCATTATGGATCTTCCTGTGAAGATTACTGCCAATACACTTGCTGTGAGAGAAACAGCAGATACAAAATCATCCGGAATATCTGTTTATCCTAACCCTGCAGATACCTTTGTTGAAGTGAAAAACTTTAAAGGTAAGGGTGATTACAAAATTTACAGTGCAGACGGAAGACTTGTTCAGGAAGGAAAAATAGACGGACAAAAAATCAATGTTGCTTCTTTAGTAAAAGGAATGTATGTGATCACTATAAAAGATGACAAGAACACTTATAATACCAAGCTGATCAAGAAATAACACAGGTGAACCTCCGTATCTGGATCTAAAACGGAGAGAAAAAATTATTTTCTAAGAGGGAAAAGGCTGTCTTCAATTGAAGGCAGCCTTTGTTATAATGAAACTTAATGGCCATTAAAAAAGTCAAGCATGGTTGTTAATGATGTGTCAGAATGCATCCGTTCCCCATTTTCCAGGGACTCCCGGGTGGCAATGGCAGCTCTCTCGCGCATCTTCTGTTCGTAGCTGGAAATAGCTTCATGTAGCGTATTATAATGGTTATCCGTTAAATGCTCACTCAATTCCAGAGCATCCAGCATAGCCATATTAGCTCCTTCTCCTGCAAATGGAGGCATTACATGAGCAGCATCACCGATTAATGTCAGGTTGGGCAGGGTTTCCCAGGTGTGATCAAAGGGCATATAGTAAATCAGACGTGGAATAAAAGGAGTTACAGCGTTTTCAAACAATTCTTCCCACACAGAGCTCCATTCAGAGTATTCTGTTTTAAACCATTTCAGCATTTGGGTATTATCAGAAAAGTTGAGCCCACTGGCAGCAGGCCAGTTTTCATCAGCTTTAAAACTTGCATAAAATCCAATATCTCCGTTACCTTTCTGCCCAAGCAAAATGTTTTGACGATTTCCGAAAGCCATTATTTTTCCTCCTTTCACCATGGCATCAATATTAGGAGCATTTTCCTTTGAAACATTTCCTTCCAGCATGATCACTCCTGAATAAACGGGTTTAATATCAGTTAGATAAGGCCGTATTTTGGAATTGGCTCCGTCTCCGGCAATGACAAGATCGGCATACACGGAAGTTCCGTTTTTGAAATGCAGCAGCCAGCCTTCATCCTGGCTTTCCATAGAGATAAAATGACTGTCCCAGACTACCGTTTCAGGCTGGAGAGCATCCAGGAGCATATTCCTTAATGGGCCGCGGTCTATTTCCGGACGAAAATGTTCATACCCAAAATCTTCTTCAGGCTTTGTTTCGTGATCACTAAAAAATATTTCTGCTTTTTCATTCACAATCAGTGCTCTGTCAGCTCCGGGACGGAAGCTTTTCTTAAATTCATCCAGCAACCCTGCTTTACGGATGGCTTCCAGCCCCGAATCTTCATGCATATCAAGAGGAGAGCCCTGGACACGGGCATTTTTATCGAAGTCTCTTTCATATACTTTTACATTAGCTCCTTTCAGCTGTAAAAGTCTTGCCAGTGTAAGTCCGGCAGGACCGCCACCAACGATTGCTATTGATTTATTTTCTATCAGCATTGTTAATTTAAATTTTACAATGCAAATTTATTTTCCTTTCAATACTGATAATAGTACAAATCGGTCGTTTTTATTTTGGGATAATTCTTTGGGAGCAACTCCGGAAAATTTCTTCACCTCTTTGATGAAGTGATTCTGATCGGTATAGTTGAGTTCCGGGAATAATCTTCCCTGTGCGATGTGTTCCAATGAAGCTCTGAAACGCAGAATAGTAGAATATGCCTTTAACGACAATCCAAGCTGTTTGGTAAAATAACGGTTGATCTGCCTGCTGCTCCAGCCTGTTTTTTCAGAAAGCTCCTGCACACTCATTTCACCTTTTGAGGCATAAACCAGCTCGAAAAGCTTTAATTTCCTTTCATCTGTTTTCGCAGGAAGCAGTTGCTTTATCTTTTGGGTAGCTTTGATACAGCAGTTGTTGAAATCCTTTAAATCGCCTGCGCCAAAATTCCAGAAATCGGGAGAGAGTTCTTTTCCTGCATTGAGCAAGCCGGCAATGGAGGTATTCAGAATATATTCAACAGCAAGAGGCTTAAAACTTACAACAAAAGCAATTGTATGAGGAGCAATATACCTTTGTTCAGGATAGGTTTCCAAACCGAGAAGGGTAACATGAAAAGGCTCTGAAGCTGACCGGGAGAAAAAAGATCAATTCTTCCGTCAGGAATAATCACTACTTCTTTAGCTTGATCCGACAGATTCCGAAATGTTCCCAGATTTTCAACAAAATCTGCGATTTCTATGTCAGGTTCGATGAAATTGTAAGTGAAGTCATGATCCATATTGATCTTATCTGTTTTTAAAAGAGAAAATTACAAAATTACCACTTGATTTATTAAAAAAGTTCAGGGTTTATTTCAATCGTTTATAAATGCTATTTTTGTTCTGGAAAGATTTTAAATATAAATATGCTGAAGCCTTTATTCTATGAACAAATCATCACTTAATACCTATTTTCATTCCCTGTTTACAATCAGAAAAGAAGTGGTTGAAAAAATAACAGAAAAGTTCAGCCGTTTTGAGTTAAAGGCAAACAGAGTTTTGCTGGATAAAAATGTGATCAGTACCAAAACCTATTTTCTGGAAAAAGGATATGTCCGTTCCTATATTCTGAACGAAGATAATGAGGAAATCACAACAAATATTTATAGGGCGCCCTGCTTTGTTAATGATTTTCTGTCTTTTTTCAGGCAGCAGCCAACCAAAGAAATATATCAGACCGTAACGGATTGTGTTTTCTGGGAAACGGGATTGGAGAACGTACAGCATAATTTCCATAATATTCCTGAATTCAGGGAATTCAGCAGACTTCTTTTGTCCTTAATTATTATAATATTCATGACAGGCTGATTGAAATGGCCAGCCAGAAAGCTTCCACAAGATATGCCAGCCTGATGAAGAAAGATCCTGAAATTTTCCGGTATGTTCCTTTAAAAGTGATAGCTTCTTATCTTGGAATTAAAGACAGCTCACTGAGCAGGATCAGAAGGGATATTTATAAAATGTAATTTCTTTTCATTTGTCAAGTGGTATTTCATGCATTGTTACTGATATTTGTTTAAAAATAATTTCATGAACAAAAAACAGATTGTTGTTGTAGGATTGGGTGGGGTAGGCGGTTATTTTGGTTTTAAAATCAATCAGGCCAATGAAACTTCCCGAAAATATAATGTTTCCTTTGTTGCCCGCGGAGAGACGTATGAGAAGGTAAAAGAGAACGGATTGACCTTGTTATCTCCGGAGCATTCCAATCCGAAGACCTATCCCAATGATATTTTGAAGAACATCAGTGATATTAAAAATCCTGATCTGGTCCTGATCTGTGTAAAGGAATATGATCTTGAAAATGTTTGCCGGCAGTTGCTGCCGGTCATTAACGAAAATGCCATATTGCTACCTATGATGAACGGGGCGGATATTTACGACAGGATACGGAAAATAATTCCTGAACATACTGTTCTTCCAACCTGTATCTATGTAGCTTCCCATATTAAAGAAAGAGGAATAGTAGAACATAAGGGAAAAGCAGGAAAAATGATTATCGGAAGAGATCCTGAGCATTTTTCTGCTCCTGTAGAATGGATTACAGAGCTACTGAATGAAAGTAAGATTGATTTTGACTTTAAAGACAATTCATTAACGGATATCTGGACAAAATTCATATTTATTGCCAGTTTCGGACTGGTAACGGCTAAACATAATTCTTCCATAGGAACTGTCTGTACAAATGAACAACAGAGGAGTGAAGCCACTGAAATTATGAAAGAAATAAAGCAGATTGCCGATAAAAAAGGAATTTATCTTCAGGAAGATATCATTGATAAGACATTCGAAAAAGCTTCCACATTTCCTTTTGAAACTCCAACTTCGTTACAGCTTGACATCAATTCAGGAAAGAAAGAAAACGAACTGGAGCTGTTTGCAGGAGCTGTACTGAAATATGGTGTTGAGGTTGGGGTAGAAACTCCTTTTACTCAAAGAATCTATACTGAAATTAAAGCCAAATGAGTTTTGGCTGAAGCCGAAGAAAAAGAAATAAGAAGGCGGGTTAAAACCCGCCTCTATCGAAATTAAATATAAAAGGTAGAAATTTTATCGCTCTCTTGCTTCATAGCGTTAATCAGGGTATCCAACCGAATACTTAGGCACTGTGCATGAATTTCTGCCGTTCCAGTAGTACTTCTTCGGTTTCACGATGATCGGGATCATCCACACAACAGTCTACAGGGCATACCGCCTTGCATTGTGGTTCTTCATGAAAGCCTTTACATTCTGTACATTTTCCGGAAACGATATAATAGACTTCATCCGAAACCGCTTCATTATATGCATCGGCATCAGTTTCCGAACCATCCGGGAACTTTATATGTCCTGTAAGCTTTGTCTTGTCTTTCCAGCGCCAGTCAATGGCCCCTTCATAAATGGCTGAATTGGGGCATTCAGGTTCGCAGGCTCCGCAGTTGATACAGGCATCCGTTATTTTTATAGCCATATCATATGAATTTTTAGGTTTTAAAAAAAGGGATTTCTTCAACGAAGAACGACTTGGAAATCCCCTTCAACTTAATTACAGCAGTTCAACACTGTTCTTTGAAAATAAGCAGCATAAAGTGTGCTAATTTTTATTTTTACATCATCAGTCTGCCCACAAATCACGCGCTTACACTGTAAGACCAGTCTGGCAGCTAGTCTGCTGATTTTGTTAAGCCTGAAGATTTCAGACTTTCTATTTTTTTAGAAGTTGCAATGCTGATAAGCTTATCAAACTTACCGGAATAGAGATCCGAAATCTGTGTTGAATTGTCAGCTGCAAATAATGATGATCTTACAACAGGTACGCTGAATGGCAGCGGCCAGGCACGCAACGATTTGGCAATAGAATCCATGGTATTAATTCCCTGCATGGCCTGAAGACCGTCAGCCCAGCATACCATCCCCACCATTTTATCAGTAAGATAAGGTTCATATCTGTTGGCAGTTACTTCGAGCCAGTCCAGACAGTTTTTCATCACTCCAGGAATACTGCCATGATAAAGTGGAGCCAGCCATATATGAAGATCAGCATCAGTAAACATCTGAACCATACGTTCCACTGCCAAAGGAGTTTTGGTGAGTGTTACATCAAATAACGGAATTCCGGAATCTGCCAGTGTAAAAATATCAGTGTGAATACCAGACATTTTCAGCCGCTCTGAAAAATAATCCGAAATCAGCCCGGAAGTAGATAAGGCTCTTCTTTCCAATGATCCGTTGAATATAATTGCTTTCATTTTTTATTGTTTAAAAATTACTTTGGGCAGTCCTATTTCGCCATACATCAATGTTTTAACCAAAGGTTTCAGCAGTCCGGCCGCTAACAAATACAGGGAAGGATCATGATGGGTATTGGCCCGGACAACCACTTTCTGGTTTCTGTACTGTTTCAGATCAGCATAAATGAGACGGCGTTTCCAGAGATCAAGCAGAATTGTTTCTGCATTATTTAAATCCACATAAGAAGCGTAAGGAAAAAGCTTTTCCATGATCATCATGTATGCCCAGGGCGGGATGATAGCACCCGTAGAGCAGATAATTCCTACTGCTTTTTCATCGTACACCGAATAATCTACTGCAGCAATAGATTCTTTAAATTCTTTTTCCTTCACAATCATTCCCATGAAAAGATGATCTTTAATATCCAGTTCTACAATTTCCGTCGTCGGTTTGTAGTCTGAAAGGTCAAAAGCAATAATGCCTGAAGCTTTTGCTTTATTGATAAAAATTTCCTCAGTCATAGCTTATTAAAATCCATGTTAATTATCTTATTTTTGACAAAGCCTCATCATATTTTTTCTCAACGGCAGCCCAATCCAGTACAGACCAGAAGGCATCCAGATAATCTGCGCGTTTATTCTGATAGTTCAGATAATAAGCATGTTCCCATACATCTATTCCAAGAATCGGAAAACCTCTGTTCATCGAAAGAATGTCCATCATCGGGTTATCCTGGTTAGGGGTAGAACTGATGGCCAGAGATCCATTAAATTTTACATATAGCCATACCCATCCTGAACCAAATTGAGCCAGACCGGCTTTTTTCATTCCTGCTTTAAGCTCTTCCAGGCTTCCAAAAGTGGCTGTGATGTCATTATAAAGCATGCCTTCGGGACTCAGCTTAGGTTCAGGAGAAAGAATTTCCCAGAATAAAGAATGGTTATAATGCCCACCTCCGTTATTTCTTACGGCAGGACTGTATTCACTGATCCTTTGCAGTAACGAATCAAGATCAGGATTGATTTCATTGGTTTGCATCAGAGCTGCATTCAGATTGTCTACATAAGCCTGATGGTGCTTTTGATGATGAATCGTCATTGTTTCTTTATCTATAAATGGAGCCAAAGCATCATAAGCGTAAGGTAGCTGCGGTAATGTAAATGGGTTCATCGTATTTATTTTTTTAATTAACCTATGACAAAGGTAAAAATATATTTGATAAAACAACTTTATTGTTGTTTTATTAATATAATGAATGAAAATAATAAAGTGTTGTAAATGTTTAATTTAAGCTTTACTTTTTGAGTTTATAGAAAATGACTATATTTGTTGTTGGAAAATAAAACAACCTAAATATTGTCAAATGAAGAAGCCGGCTGCAGATCGGATTCTGATGTTTTTAAAGATGAGAGGGGAAGCTACCTCATTTCTTATCGCAGAAGAATTATCAATTACCAAAGAAGGTGCAAGAAAACATTTACTGAATCTTGCTGAGGAAGGGCTGATCCGGTCTTCAGTGAAAAGCGAAGGCGTAGGACGCCCATCTGCTTATTATACTCTTACTGAAAAAGGCTTGGCTCAGTTTCCCGATACCCATGCGGATGTAACCGTTCAGCTTCTGAAATCTGTGAAAAATCTTTTAGGTGAAAATGCGTTGAACTTGCTGATCAGCGACCGCGAAAAGAACACTCACGACCGTTATGAAAAAATACTTTCCAAAGCACAGTCTTTAGAACAGCGTCTGGAGTTTCTGGCAAAAGTCCGAAGTGAGGAAGGCTATATGGCAGAATGGAAAAAAGAAGGGCAAAATTACTTCCTGATTGAAAACCATTGCCCGATATGTGCTGCCGCTGCAGAATGTCAGGGGTTCTGCCGTGCCGAGCTATCCAATTTTCAATCCCTGATAGGGAAAGATTATAAAGTGGAAAGAATAGATCATATCATTTCGGGGGGACAACGCTGTGTCTATAAAATCAGCCGGTAATTTATTATTTAATTTATAATCATTACTCAGAATATGGCTTTAAAAGCAGTAATATTTGATATGGACGGTGTCCTTATAGATTCAGAAAAATTCTGGGCTCAGGCCGAATTTGATGTCTTTTCATCCTATGGCGTAAAGATTACGGAAGAACTTGCCGCGCAAACAAAGTATATGACTACACAGGAAGTAACAGAGTTCTGGTATGAAAGATTTCCGTGGGAAAATTTTGATGCAGCTGATCTGGAAAATAAGGTGGTCACAAGAGTGATTGAGATGATACACACCAATGCCTGTACAATGTCCGGTGTTCAGGAATTTATCAGAAATCTTAAGAATAATGATTATAAAATAGGATTGGCTACAAACGCTCCCTTACGGGTGGCCCATGCTGTTCTTGAAAAGCTTGAGGTTTATGATTTGTTTGATACCGTACATTCTTCGGAGTTTGAAGCCCAGGGAAAACCTCATCCCGCGGTTTATCTTACTTCTGCAAAAAATCTTGGGATTTCTCCTGAGCACTGCATTGCCATTGAAGACAGCCATTCAGGCTTAAAAGCAGCAAAAGCAGCAGGAATGAAAACCATTATTTTCACCAATAACGACGAAAATATAAACTCCAGCCTTGCCGACTTTAAAATCCTGGATTTTAATACAGTTTTTCTGCCAGTATTTGGTGAATAGTCAATAGTGAATCCGCTTCGCTGTGAATCTTGACAGACGTTATAAATTGACAATTGACCGCGCAGCAGATTGACCATTGATACAACCCCGCGCTCCGCATCCCGAACCACATCTCAGTACCTCGTCAAAATCTCCATCAAAAACAGGATAGAAACCAGTTTTTTAGATGACTGGTACTCCGGATTAAGCTGTTCCCGGATTTCACCCAAAGCTCTGCTTAATTTATTACTTACGGTTTTATTGCTGAGCCCCAATGCTTCTGCCGTTTCACTGACAGACATATTTTTCCTGATTCTCATATCATATACCTGCTGTTCTGTTGAAGGAAGCCTCCCCACTACTTCATCAATCATCAGTAATAAGGCAGAAATTTCATTTTCCTCAAGGATTTCAAAATAATCTGTATCCGCCGTATCAATTTCATGTGGGATATCAAACTCATCAATGCTCAGTGTAGGAGGGGCCTTTTTATGGCTGTTGTAAAAATCAATAATACGGTAATGGAGATGGCGGAGAAGATAACCTTTCGCACTTTCAGAATCATCAGTCTGTATGGTATCTGCATGTTCAAGAAGCTTCACCCAAAGGTTCTGAAGGATTTCTTCAGTGATTTCTTTATCCCGGGTCCGTACAAAAACAAAGCTATATAGACTATCCCAGTATCGGTCATACAGCAGCATAAATGCAGGACGGTCGCCTGATTTTATTTTCTTTAATAATGTATAGTCTGTTGGGCTCATATTCTGTTACAAAATTACCTAAAGGAAAGTTAACTTTTTGTGAACTTTGGGGATGGTAAGATTAAATATTTCTGAAAAAAGAAGCCTAAATGGCATGTTAATGTTGAGTAAATGTGAAAAAGAGCGAAAATTATTAACAATTGGGCTGTAATGTGAATATAACGTTAAGAATGCCCCGGGAAGTTTTTCATTTTCACTGTCTTATAGATAGAAGTATCTGTGAATACGATGAAAGACTCTATGAAAAAACGTTTGACTTATAAAAATATTGAAGCCTTTGTTTTCAGACTTTGGGAACGGGAAGTTTCGGAAGATCCGGTTTCTGAAAAAGAACATGAACTTTTAAAACAATGGAAAATCCAGGCTGAGAAAGAGCTGGATGCCGTTCATAGGAAAGCATCTAAAGAAAGGGTTTTATCCGGATTGGAACATTATTTTTCTCCAACGGATATTATTTCGGTTTCATCTGCAAAAAACTTAAAAACACATCTATTATATAAAATTGCTGCGGTAATTATTCTGCTTTTATCATTGGGCGGAATTTTTACCTACACCATGTTCATCAGGCCTGATGTTTATATGGCCAAATCCGCAAACCGTATTGTTCATCTTGAAGACGGATCGGTAGTTACCCTTTTACCGGGAGCTGAAATGACCGTAGCAAAATCATTTCCTGCTGACACCAGAGTGGTGGATTTAAAAGGAGATGCCATATTCTCTGTGGCAAAATCAAAAATACATCCTTTCATCGTTCGTGCAGAAGGTTTCAGTACCAAAGTGTTGGGAACTGTATTTAAAATTTCACAATCCGGAAAGAAAAAGCGGTCGATCTTTATGAAGGGAAGGTGGCCGTATCTTCTCCAGGAGTTCCGGTTTCTTTCCTTACACCGAATCAGAAATGGACCAATTTCGGGATTGCCCATACAACTGCGGTGATATCATTGAAACCGGTAAGAAAATCAGCCGGTAAAGTTTCTTCCATATTGTCTTTAAGCTTTAATGATGTTCCGTTAAAAGAGGTGATAACTATTCTGGAAAACAGCTATAATACCAAAGTATTGTATCCTAAAGAAGCTGAAGAAAGAAAGATCACTGCAGACTTTACCGGAGGAACAGTCGGTGAAAATATTGAATCACTGGCTTTTATCCTTGGACTGGAAGTGCAGAAAAAGAAAACACCTATATCCTGAAAAAATAATCACTATTAAAAATTAAATAATCATAATCAAGAGAACACTTTAAGTATGAAAAGTTTGAAATGTGGGATTACCATAGCAGCCTTATTTTTACTGTAGCCGCTGAAGCTCAGGAGCTGGTTCAGAAAGTAACATTTTCTGTACCTGCCAACAGACCGTTGATTGAAGTTTTGGAGGAATTTGCCGGAAAAACGGGAATGAGACTGGCTTATTCCAGGGTAGATATAAAAGAGCTGAAGGTAAAAGGAGTAAAATGTGAAAACACTTCTGTCAACAGCTGTCTGAAGGATATTATCAACGGACTTCCTGTTGTATACCGTCTGCATGGCGACCTTATTTCGATAAAATATGAAAGTTCTAACATTTCCGCACCGGGAAACGGACGTATTTCCGGTAAAATCGTAGATGAGGTAGGGAATCCTGTTATCGGAGCTGAAGTTAGTATGGCTCAGAAAACTGCAGTGACTGATAATAACGGGGATTTTACGATAGATCTTCCCTCAGGAACGTATAACCTCACGATAAAAGCGCCTAAATATAATACACTGAGAGTTCAGAAATTATCTGTTATCAATAATGAAACCAGTTCTGTTTCATTTGCTTTAAACAAAGCATCCGATAAAATAACGGACATCAAAGAAGTGATAATTACTGCAGCCCGCAAGGCAGATACCCAGGCCGGACTTCTTGCACAGCAGAAGAAAGCCGCTCAGATGAGTGATGGTATTTCAGCAGAACAGATTTCCAAAACACCTGACAGCGACGTGGGAGGAACCCTGAAAAGGGTAACAGGAATTACCACCATTGATAATAAATATGTAGTGGTACGGTCTATGGGAGAGCGTTGGAATACCGCTGCGATGGATGGAATTAATCTTCCAAGTACGGAAGCCTATAACCAGAATTTTTCATTCGATATCATTCCTACTGCCATGGTGGAAAGTGTAGTGGTAAGCAAATCTGCCACCCCAGATATGAATGCCAGCTTCGCAGGAGGGTATGTGGAAGTGAGGACCAAAGATATTCCCAACGAAAATTTTACGACGGTAACAATGGGAACTTCTTATAATGACCAGTCTGCCTTCAAAGAATTTCTGACCCGTAAACGAGGAAAGTACGATTATTTCGGGTATGATGACGGGACAAGGGACTTTCCCAAAGGACTTGAGCCGATGAACTGGACAGACCCAAGATTTTTTGAACAGTCCAGGCAGTTTACGAATGACAATTTCAGCACCTATACAACCAGAGGTGACATGGGATCTAATATACAGCTGGCATTGGGAAGGACCTACGCCCTTAAAAACAATAATAAATGGGGTTTTGCGGGAGCATTCGTCATAAGAAATGAACAGAATAAACTGGACATAGACCATACCGGAAGAGGAAACTGGCTGGATACAACGGGAATGCCTGATGCCAACGGACAGATTCCATTCTATAATTTCAAAAACAGCGGGGCCTCCTATAATTATAATTCTACACTGGCTGGGATGCTTAATTTTGGATTGCAGCTTGGGAAAAACAGAATCTCTTTCCGTAATTCCTATACCCATATTTTTGATAATACACTGACAAGAGTAACCGGATGGAATGAATATTCAACCGGAAGTGGAATGGCTGCCAATGCAGAATTAGCTTATAATTATTTTTATAATGGTGTTATCCCCAATAATGATCCGGAACAGATCAAAAACCTGGACAGGCCTTATACGGATAATACCAATTACCCGATTTTTCAGACCCTTTTACAAAATAAACTGGAAGGAAGCCATAAAATAGGAAACGCAGAGATCAGTTGGTTTGCAGCCCGTACAGGAGTGGCTTCTGATACCAAAGACTACACACAATATATCACCAGATATGACTTTATCGGAAATGAAATTCTCACATTTCATAAGATCTATAATTCCGGAGCAGATTTTTACAGAGGATATATAGAAAACAAAGAAACAGATTACAATTACGGAGCGTCTGTTAAGTGGGATATGGACGCAGGAAGCTTTAAGAATACTGTTAAAACAGGATATGCCGGTGCTATAAAAAACAATACCAACCAACAGCAGAAGTTTTTCTTCGTGTTGACGAAAACCGGGACGTTCCGAACAGCGAAAAGAACTATTTGACGATGTATGGTTCGCTTGCTGAATGGTTTAATGGCTCCCATTATGTTCCGGGTGGTATTGGCTGGGAAACCCGGGGACTCTATAAAAACGATAAGTATGAAGGAGAAGTCAATCAGCATGCGGTTTTTGTGATGTTTGATAACCGCTGGAAAAAATTAAGGTTAGTCTGGGGACTTCGTGCAGAATATTTTAAGTACGATATGATTTCCCAGCAGCTGGATCCTTCAGATTCCAAATACATCATTAGAGCGGCTATAGATGATAAACCATGGCAATGGATGCCCTCTGCGAATTTTACATATAGCCCTACCAACAAGATCAATCTGAGACTTGCCTATAACAAATCCGTCATCCGTCCGCAGTTTAATGAAAGAACCGGTTTGCCGTATTTTGACCCGATTGCCAATGGTTTGATCTATAATACTGAAATGACGTCCTCTGTCATTAATAATTATGATTTCAAATTTGAATGGTTTCCAGGATTGGGAGAAATATTTTCTGCAGGACTGTATTATAAAAATATAGACAGACCTATCGAACGGGAAGGCCATATTTCCAGTGAAGGAAACCTTTTCCTGTACAATGGAAATTCAAAAAATGCAAAGCTGATAGGCGTAGAGGCAGAAGTGAGAAAAAGTTTAGGCTTTATAGCAGACGGAACTTTTCTGGAAAAACTTTTCATAAGCGGAAACTTCACTTATAACCATACGAAGGTAGTGGCTTTTAAAGATCTGTACAAAACGGGAGACAATGATGAAACCTATGAAGTGAACCGGCCGCTTTACGGGCAGACTCCTTATGCTTATAACCTTGGGCTTATCTATGATGGAAGCCGGCTGGGTATGAGTTTTTTGTATAACGCAAAAGGAGACCAGTACATCACCGTAGGGTATGCTTACAAAGGAGAAGAAATACAACGCCCTTATGCTGTGGCGGATGCTCAGATCTCCTATAAATTTCTCCGCGACAGAAACTTTGAAGTAAAATTTAATGTGAGAAACCTCTTCAACAGGGTTAAGGAATATTATAACAATTTCAATTCTTATCTCGCTGAAAAAAACGGAGGCGGAAGTAATGTAGGTACAGACAGGGAAGCATGGGATCTTCTTCCGGGAGCTACAGACAGATACGATAAAAATATTGATAAAATTATGTTTCGGGCTTATAGCGGAAGAATGTTCAGCCTGAGTGTAAATTATACTTTTTAGGAGTATATCGACGGATATGGAAAGATATCTTAATTATAGCAGCGTACAGGTTCCGGCAGCCTGATCAAACTGATTAAACTGATGATGCGCACAGCAGTACAGTTCTGACAACGCCGGCGTTAGAAGTTTTCCCGGGCTTTAACGATTCTCACGGGAACTCCCGCAATGCAGCTCCTCCTGCAGCGATGGGATGAACACCAAAAAACAAATCGAAGGAATAAGAGGAAGATATTCCTGAATAAAAAACTGATCTGGTATAAAAAATAACACGACCGGATTTATTAAAAATTATAACAATGAAAAGACTAACTCTAATTGCAGTGGCAGCATTATCTCTTACAGCTTGTCAAAACGATCAACTGGCGGATTCATCATCTCCATTCGAAATGAAATCTACTTCTGCTGAGTACCTTACAGCTTCGGCTCTTCCGGTAACCAGCGTAAGTGGTGCTATTACTACAAATACTACATGGAGCGGTGTAGTTGAATTAGATGGAGTTGTAACCGTAAAGAATGGTGCTACATTAACAATCCAGCCGGGTACATTCATTAAAGCTAAGCCAAACAGTAACAATACAGCTACAGGAGTACTGGTAATTACTAAAACAGGAAAAATCAATGCAGCAGGTACAGAAGCTCAGCCAATTATCTTCACCAGCTACAAATTGTTGGATGGAAACGAAGATACAACTGCTGCTCCTGGTGATTTTGGAGGTGTTATCATATTAGGAGATGCTCCTACAAACACGCCTTTCACAAAAACGATTGAAGGGTTATCCGGTCCTGATTTCTATTACGGTGGAACCAATTCTTCTCATAACGGTGGAACATTGAAATATGTACGTATTGAGTTTGCTGGATACGATCTTTTAGCTCCGAACTCTGGAAATGAGATCAACGGTCTTACTTTAGGAGGAGTAGGAAACGGAACTACTCTGGATCATATTCAGGTGTCTTTCGGGAAAGATGACTCTTTTGAATTCTTCGGTGGTACTGTAAACGCTTCCAACCTTGTTTCTTTCGCTGCGGATGATGATAATTTCGATTTCGATAACGGATATACAGGAACAATCACTTGTGCACTGGCTTTGGCAGATTATAATTCTACGCATAGTCTTAGCGGAGCAAGCCCGGATTCTAATGGTATCGAGCTTGATAACAATGCAGATGGTTCTTCTACAACATTGCTGACTCATCCGGTAATCAACAACCTTACTATTATCGGTGCTAAAAACTCTTCTAAAGGTGTTTTATATGAAAACGGTATCCACATCAGAAGACACGGAAGATTAACATTAAATAACGCTGTAGTTACAGGTTACCCTGTGGGAATCAAAGTGGAAGGTACAGGTTCTGAACTTTCTTCAGCTTCAGCATACAGCACAATTCAGGTTCACGGATTTACTACTTCAGTTACGGGTACAGGTACAGCGGGAATTCCTGCAGCTAACCTGGCGACTGGTACTCCTGCATCTCTATGGGGTATGAGCCAGCCGTTCTTCAACGAAGGAAGCTGGAATGTATCTCCAAGAAATTGTGGAAATTTCCAGGGAATCTGGACAAAATACAATTTCACGATTGTAGAATAATAAAAACTTTAAAAAGCAGGGAACAGCACATGCTGATTCCTTGCTTTCTTCAAAAATCTTAATCATCAGCATTATGAAAAAAATAATTTTATCATCTGCTCTGTTTTTAACCCATCTGGCTGCAGCGCAGTCTCTGGTATGGGGGAATTCTTTTGACACTCCTGCTGATCTTCAGGGATGGACATTCCATGATCTGAACAGCAATGGCAACGGATGGGTACAGGGACAAAATATCTATCACAACGGAACATCTTTAACTTATGGAACGGCAGGTGTTCTCCGCCATTCGATCAGTTTGGTTCCAACCGGAAATGCTACAGGATTTACAACGGAAAATGACTGGATTATTTCTCCTCAGATTGATCTTACAAATGTTTCAGGAACTGTCACTTTAGCAGCTTATATCGGAAGGCAGAGATCCACCCATACCATTGTTGCCAGAGATCTTTTTATCTATGTAAGCACACCACAGAAAGAAGTTCCTGCATTATCTGACTTTCAGGCAATGACGGTAGATGGCAATGGAAATGACATTTCAAGCCCTTACAAAATACAGGTAGGAGATTCTGCCAATCCATTTCCGGCGGATCTCACCGAGTTTGTAGAATCCCTTGTAGATCTTTCTGCTTTTGCAGGGAAGAAAATTTATATCGGGATGTGGGCCAACAGAAAAGCAAGCGGAAATAATATCCAGAACATTAATATTGATGAAATAGGAATTTATGCCGATTCATTTTTGGGAACTAAGGATGTAAAAAGAAACAAAATTATAACACAAATCGCAGAAAATCCGGTAAAAGAATTTTTACAGCTGCAGCTTAATCCGGCATTGAAAGAAAATATAACCGTAGTCAGTATTTATAATGCAGCAGGACAAAAAGTACTTACCGCTCAGTATTCCAAAGCGATTCATCTGGCTGGTCTTACATCAGGAGCATATATTGCAGAAATTACGGATGGAAAGACTACGGAGAGACTGAAATTTATTAAGAAATAATCATTATTCTGATCCCTTAGAATCTGATAGGAGAAACACCATGAAATTTTAAATATAAATAACGGAGAGTCTTTGAAAAAAGCTATCCGGAACATATCCAACCAGTTTTTTTATAATTGTGTATTGCCCGGCCCATGGGCCGGGCAATATTTTTAAAGTTTACAAGAAATAATTGAAGAAAGATGAATAAAATCTTCGCATTACTACTGTTATTCACTGTACTGTTTTCATGCACAGACAACAATACGATGGAGTTATATGATAAAGTACAGAAACCCGGAGAGGTTACTATCAAAGGATTTTCCAAACCTGATGTGCTGCAGCTGAGGTTTAACGGACAGCCTGTAACCATTGACGGAAAAACATCTTATACCAATAAAATAGAAACCCGGCTTCAGTTTGTACTGGATCAGGGAGAAACCAATAAACTGTCTGTTTATAACAATGAAACAGGTGCTGAAATTGCAAAATACAATATTACTTATGACAATATAGATGATTATAAGAACCTTTACTTTTTAATCTTCCGGGGATCTACCTGCAGACTTATGCTGTAAAACCCCAGGTGAATTTGGGAAAAGTAGGTTTTGAATTTATTTTTCCTAACCTGGGAGAGCTTTCAGGAACGTCTCTGAAAAATGTAAAAGGTATTCTGAAAAGGGAAAACGGAGTAGTGCTGGCTGAGTTTGATACTATCGGGAAGGATAATTTTACTGCAGTGAAAGTCTATAGTTTTTTCAGTTCTACAGCTCCGGTTTATCTTGAATTATACAAGCCGGGAACTACAGAGCCTTACGCAGGATCTAAAATGATTCAGGTGAAATTAAAACAGCACACAGGGGCCAATATGATTGTCCTTCAGGAGAAGATGGAAAATGGAGAATGGGTGGTAAAAGGAGATATTGATGTAGCAGAATATCTGTAATACGTATGAAAAATTTTTTAAAAATTCTATGCTTTGCGATGGCAGCATTCCTCATTTCATGTTCAAATAATGATGAAAGCATACCTGTTTTCCCGGAAGGAAGTACAGAATCTGTGAATCTCTGGGTTCAGGACAGTATGAAACGATACTATTACTGGGCAGATCAGATGCCTGCAAAACCGGATTACAGACTTCCTGCCAAAGATTTTTTTAAAAGCCTGCTGTCTCCCCAGGACCGGTTTTCATTTATAGTGAATACTGAAGATTCTTCTACCTATCCACGGTCCATAAGGAATATGTACGGTTTTGATTATACCGTCGTTCAGCTGGCCAATAGTGAAGTGATTACTGTGGTTAAGCTGGTCCTTCAAAATTCTCCGGCTTTCAATGCTGGGCTGGAACGGGGTATGATCATTACCAAAGTCAACGGGAAAGTAATGACGGCCGCAAATGCTGAAGCTATGGCTGCATCCATTAAAGATCAGACTGTTGTGGATCTTACGGTCGGAAAATGGCAGAATGGAACAGTCATCAATGAAAAAAATATTACCGTTTATTACGGCTTCTCTTTTGAACAGCCTATTTTATCTAAGATTTTTGATAAAAACAATAAAAAAGTGGGGTATCTGTATATCTATGATTTTCCGGACGGGATGACCCAGGCGCTGAATCAAAAATTTGCAGAATTTAAAGCTGCCGGCGTACAGGAGCTGATCCTTGATCTCCGCTACAATTATGGAGGTTCAGTATCTGCTGCGGCTGCACTTTGTTCACTGATTCCCGCCGGTCTTTCATCCGCTTCACCATTCATTATTTTTAAAGGAAATAAAAACGGAGGTGAAGTAAAAAGGACATTCGCAGAGCAAATTGCCTATGATCCCAAAGCTTTAAATTTTACAACGCTACGGACCAATGCGTTAGGTTTACAGAAAGTTTTCATCCTTACTTCTAACAGTACAGCGTCTGCTGCTGAAATTGTCATCAATAATCTGAAGCCGTATATGCAGGTCATTCAGATTGGAAATACCACACTGGGGAAAGATATGGCAGGATTTGTGGTGGAAGACAAACGTAAACCGAGAAAAATTTCCTGGCAGATTCACCCGGTAATTTATAAAGTATTTAATGCCAAGGGCTCCGGAGAATACAGCAATGGAATTTCACCACAGATAATCGTTAATGAATATGCAGGACTTCCGCTGTTACCTCTTGGAGATCCTGATGAAACCCTTATCTCATCTGCTCTGAACGGTGGATATTTCAAATCAGCAGATCACGAAAAGAATGGAAATACCAGGATTTTATTTCAGAGTGATGTGCCGCCTATCGTAGCGGGGAAGTAGTTTATATCGAAAAGCGAAAAAGCAAAATAGCGAAAGACAAAAGAGCTGATTGCGGAATTTTAATAATGACAAATACAAAATAAGATATAGAATAATTAAAGTAAAATCTATAAAAGTCTCTTTGCCGTTTTGCAATTTAGCCTTTTAGCCTGTTTGCTTCAATCTATTCAGAAACACCATAAAATCATAAAACCATGCAGGGAATAGAACCGAAACTTCACATGAACCTGACCAGCCGTATTGAATATTACCGTCTGCTGATAGAAGCTGCGGAAGATCCTGAAAGCCAGCCCTCAGAAGTGATTACTCAGATTTCAGAACTGAGCCATCTTTATGAAGAGTATCTGCTTAATAAAAAGAATCTGGAAAACAGCATCAAAAATTACCGCGCATACCATAACGATTTAAGAAAAAAGCTCACCTCAAGGCTTCGGGAACTCAGAAGAAAGGCAAGACAGAAATAGCGCTAATGTAGACTTTGGCTGCTTTACTGTGAAATTCATACCTTTATGACATCAAGTTGAAGGATGAAGGATTTATGAATTTTAATCAAGCTGAACTTTCAGGTTATTTAAATATGTTCTGGCAGTTTTCCTGGCCGGAATGGATTATATTCAGCCTGATTGTCAACGTCTTTCTCTACCTGTTTTCCATAGGTTTATATATTTTTATTGAAAAAACCTGCCGTAAAAGTCTGTTGCAGGAAAAAAATCATCCTGTCAAAAGATCCGATTTTTTTCTCAGCCTGCTTACGATATTGTGTAACAGTTTCGTTATGTTACTCGGAGCTTTTTTATGGAAAAACGGATGGATAGTGCTTGGACAGACACAATCCTTCATGATAATAACAACGGAGGTTGCTGCTTTGCTCCTCTTAATGGATCTTCTGATGTATTTTTTCCATTTTGCCGCGCATTTACCTTTTCTGTATAAAATGCTGCACGGAAAACATCATGAGCATGTCAGTACGAATTTTTTGAGTCTCTTTGTTCTTCATCCTTTTGAAACGATAGGATTCGGACTCATGATGCTGGCCTTACTCATAGGATATGATTTTTCTGTAGTTTCCATTTCCATTTATCTTTTGCTTAATCTGATCTGGGGAACCATAGGGCACCTGAACAGGGAATTTTTTCCGGCTTCCTTCGACCGCTTTTTTGTGGGAACAACAAGATTTCACAATCAGCATCATTTGGATGAAAGTAAAAATTTCGGATTCTATACTTCTATCTGGGACAGAGTATTTGGTACATATAAGTAAGAATTGAGTTTTACAATTTTATATCATTCAAAACTTTACCCAGCAGATAATTAAAATTTTCCAGTTCTTTAGAAGTGAGTATAGAAGCCGTCTGCCGTGTAATATTCTTACGGAATGTCTCAGAATTTTCTATGATAAATTTTCCTTTATCGGTCACCGAAAGATTAAATTTCCTGTGATCTTTTTCCTCCTGTTTTCTGATAATAAAATCATGACTGATCAGAAATTTCAGCTGTTTTGAAATGGCTGCCTGGCTGATATTAAACGCTGTCGATATTTCTCTTCCCGTAGCGGTTCCTTTTCTTAAAATAAATTCAATAATATTATAATGGGCTGCGGTTACCCCGTTAATATCACCCCGGTTCATATGTGCCAGAATAAGGCACTGGAAATCGGTAAATGTGTTAAAAAATTCTTTTTCAATGGGTTTCATCATAAATATGCTTAACTTAGTTAAATATTAACAAAGTTAAGTATTTTTATCATGGAAAATATAGAAATTACGAATGCCCGGCAAAATAATCTCAAAAATATTTCCATAAAAGTCCCAAAATACAAGATTGTAGTTTTTACGGGAGTATCCGGATCAGGAAAATCATCTTTGGTTTTTGAAACCATAGGAGCTGAGGCACAAAGGCAGATCAATGAAACCCAGAACAGCTTTATCAGAAACCGTTTACAGCATTATGGCCTTCCGGATGTAGATAAAATTGAAAATCTGAATGTTCCTATCATTATCAATCAGAAACGGTTGGGAGGAAATGCCAGATCTACGGTAGGAACAGCAGCAGATGTATCTGCTTCTTTAAGGCTTTTATTTTCCAGAATGGGAGAGCCGTTTGTGGGATATTCAAATGTTTTTTCATTTAATCATCCTCAGGGAATGTGCCCGGAGTGTGAAGGATTGGGATTTGTTCAGACGTTGAATGTGAATGCCTTAATGGATCGTGAAAAATCTCTGCACGAAGGAGCCGTAAGGTTTCCGACTTTTCAGCCAGGCGGATGGCGTTTAACAAGATATACTTTATCAGGCTATTTCGATAATGATAAAAAGCTGAAAGATTTTACCGGTAAAGAATGGGAAACCTTGTTGTACGCACCGGAACACAAACCTAAACATCCTCATAAAGAATGGGGAAAAACAGTAAAATACGAAGGTATTGTCCCAAGAATTGAAAAAGCGTTTCTGAAAAAGGATTCTAAAGAAAACATAACTAGAAAAGACGCTCTGAAGAATATTGTCATAACGAAAACATGCCCTTCATGCAACGGAAAACGGCTGAATGAAAAAATATTATCCTGTAAAATTAAGGGAATGAATATCGCAGACTGTATGGCACTTTCCGTAGACGAGCTGCTGGAGTTTATTACTTCTCTGGATGCAGGGACATATGAAGTCATTATTAAAGAGCTTTCAGCAAAACTGCAGAATATCATTACGATCGGGCTGCAGTATCTGACTTTGGACCGAAGCACCAATACCCTTTCCGGAGGAGAGTCTCAGCGTATAAAAATGGTTCGGAGTCTGGGAAACAGCCTGGTAGACCTGTTATATATTTTTGATGAACCCAGTATCGGACTCCATCCGAAAGATCTGCAGAATATCATCACCATCATGCAGCAGATTCGGGACAAAGGAAATTCTGTTTTAATTGTAGAGCATGATCCTGACCTGATTAAAATGGCGGATCGGGTTATTGATATTGGTCCCGGTTCAGGAAGAAATGGGGGAGAGGTGGTATATGACGGAACATTTAAAAACTTAAAGAATTCGGCTGGCAAAACAGGTTCCTATTTCGCAAAGAAACCCTCTGTAAAACAAAGATTCAGAAAGCCTGATGGCTATCTTGAAATTAAAAATGCCAACAGATATAATCTTAAAAATGTGACTGTAAATATCCCAACCGGAATAATGACAGTTGTAACAGGAGTGGCTGGTTCCGGCAAAAGTACCCTTATTAATCGTATTTTACCTGAGCTTTATCCGGATGTGACCATTATTGATCAGTCTTTGTTCACTGCAAGTGCCCGTTCCAATTTGCTTACTTATCTTGGAATATCGGATACTGTTCGTAAGCTTTTTGCACAATCTAATCAGGTTTCAGACAAGCTGTTCAGCAGAAATAGTGAAGGAGCCTGTAAAAACTGTAAAGGATTAGGAATAGAAAAAATTGACCTTGCTTTTATGGATGATATTGAACAGCCATGCGAGGTTTGTGGTGGTTCAGGATTTGATCCCGACGTACTGAAGTTTACATACCACGGAAAAACAATTGCTGAAGTGATGAACCTGACGGTTTCTGAAGCCGCTGATTTTTTTAAGGATGAATTTGTTCTCAGAAATTTTGATCTGATGATACAGCTTGGACTTGATTATCTAACATTAGGACAAAGGCTGGACAGCTTTTCCGGAGGTGAAAGACAGCGCCTGAAACTGACAAGAGAACTGAAAAATACCAATCAGATCATTATTCTTGATGAACCGAGCACAGGACTGCATCCAAGTGATATCCAAAAACTGCTTACGTTTTTTACCAGCCTTGTAGATCAGAACAATACCTTGATTGTCATCGAACACAATCTTGATATTATTTCACAGGCAGACTGGATAATTGATATGGGACCCGGTGCAGGGAAATTTGGCGGTAAGGTATTATTTGAAGGAACTCCGCTGGATTTGTTAAAAAATAAAATATCATTTACCGCAGAGTTTTTGAAGAAGCATATTCAGTGAAAGGAATGAAAAATGAAGAGTATTAAGTTGAGCTGAACTCACGAGATTGCTTCACCTGTGGTTCGCAATGACAGTACAGTTCAACTTAATATTCTTAAAACCTTATCACCTTAATGGTTAAAGATTATTTTTATTTTGCAGCTTTTACAGCGGTTTTAATAGCTTTTTCAACCATTCTCCAGTCATAATAATGAAATACTCTGCCATTACTCATCGCCACAAAAACTCCTTTCGGGAATTTCGGACCTAAGTTAACATTGGTCACTTCAGAACCATCACTTTCTAAGGTAGAAACCGGAATTTCTGCAATTCTTCCTCTGGACTGATCTTCCCTTAAATAGACATTGAAAGTATCATTCTGCTGATTTGAAACCAGAATATATCCTTTTCCCTGAGAAGTAGGATAGATCGAAATTCCTTCCACATCAGATGTAAAATCTCCTTTTCCGAAAACGGATAGCTCTTCATTTCCTTTTTCCGGATCAGCATAATATTTGTGAACCCCGAACTGCTCATCAGAATAATAGATATAACCCATTTCGTCATCTACAGCAATGCTTTCAATCTCTTTCAGACCGCTGTATTTTCCAAACTTGCGTACAACTTCTCCGGTAATAGAACCGTTTTTTTCAGAAAGCTTATATTGCCATAAGTACCCGTCAGCCGGGCCTGATTTTCTTCCCACAATGACAAATATTTCTTCTGTCTGTGGTTTCTTATACATTGAAATTCCCATCGGACCACGTTCCGTTTCTCCGTCAAATACAGAGATTTCACCCACTTCTTTCAGTTCGGGAAGCGAATATAATTTTATTGTATTGGTTTCCCTTTCAGTGACTGCTGCAATATCGGTTTTCTTCCCGTTTAAAATAAAACCATATTCAAGATCAACATTGTTGGGACGTTTTAATCCTAAAACTTTATTGATGATTTTCCCGTTAAGATCAAAGGCATACAAGCCTCCATCCGTATCTTTATCTGTTCCGATGATAATGCTTTTTGAAGTGTCCTGAGGATTGATCCATATCGCAGGATCATCGGTATCATGAACAACTGTTTCTGTAATAACAGTTGGTTTTAATTTTTCTGTTAATTGTTGCTGACCGGTGCAGTTGATCACAAAAGGAAGAACTGAAAGAGCCAGTATATAATGTATGTTTTTCATGTTTGTTTTAAAAATCAAATTTTACCCCCATCGTAAACCTTGGTCTGTAATATTCAGCCTGAGCGGTTCTGTCTGGGATTCCCTGATAATATCTTAACGGCTGGTTCGTCAGATTATTGGCTTCTGCAAAAACTCTGAGCTGGCTTGTAATCCTGTAGGAAGCATTGGCATCAAGGAAAAACTGTTTGTCATAATAACGGTCATCAAATGCCTTGCCACCGAGCTCATCAATATAATGAGAAGCATAATTCATGGAGATTCTGGCTGAAAAACGTTTATTTTCCCAGGATAAAGATCCGTTGAACATATGAGGGGCAGCTCCCGGAAATCCTACATCTGTTCTTTCAATACCTTCTTCGTTGGTAATACCTTTTGCTTTGGATTTGGTATAAGTATAGTTGACATATACTCCAAGTCCTTTCCAGAAAGCTCCGGGAATAAAGTCGAGCTGTCTTTGTAAAGCGACCTCAAAACCATAAATATCTACATTGTCACCGTTACGCTGCTGGGTAAACTTCCAGTTGCTTTCTCCTGCCGGAATCGGATTGGTTTGTCCCGCAAAATCATTCGCAAAATCATTGGCCGTATAATTTCTTTTTGAGTACGTATAAATAAAGTCGTTCAGATTTTTGTAGAATACGCCTCCGGAAAGAATCCCGACAGATTTAAAGTATTTTTCCGCCATGAAATCAAAATTGTAAGCATAGGTTGCTTTTAGATTCGGGTTTCCGGCTGCAACGATTTCATCTTCTGAAATAACATTCAGATAAGGAACGAGCGAATAGTAGTTCGGGCGGGCAAGTGCTGTCGTAAAGGCTGCACGAAGCACAAGATCCTGAACCGGCACATATTTGAAGGAAATATTCGGAAGGACATTCGTATAAGTATTGGTATTATTAATCTGTCCTACCAGATCCTTTTCATTCATGACATAGTTTCCGGTGTAATCAATCTGTGTTGTCTCTACACGGGCTCCAACAATCATGGACAGTTTGTCATTAAAATCCTGGTCCCAGCGGATATAACCTGCATAAATCTGCTCTTTAGCATTGTAGTTGCTGGATAAATATTTTTCAGGTTTCAGCTTACCATTGAACAATCCCGGATTGAATAAATCCAGATTTCCAAGGAAAGAAGGATCAACGAATGTTCCCGGAACATAATTTCCCGGCTGGAAGTTCTGACCGTCCAGATTTATTGTCGGAACGGATAAAAGGCTTCCCATACTGTTGACAGGCGTAAAAGCATAGAAATCATTTTCTCTTTCCTTTTTCTTCAAACGCATGCGGAAACCGGTACGAAGGCGTCCTTTCTGACCATCAATTACTGAAAACGGGAAACGCACATTCACTCTTGCTCCCAGTTCCTTTTCCTGTGTAAAGCTGTTGGCATCGGAAAGATCACTCAGTTTATAGCTTCCCGGATTATCTGCCGCCAGAAGATTGATCACAGGTTTTTCAGGATTGCTGAGGTCCGGAGAAAAATTCATTTTGCTGTTTTCAAACTCTATATAACGCTGGTGAGGCTTGTCTTCGCTTGCAATGGCATAGTTTACGGACCAGTCGAGATCCACTTTAGAACCTAATAAATGTTCCCCTCTTAAAGCATAGTTCTGAACTTTCTGTTTTTCCAGGCGGGTGTTGTCATTATCGGCATCCCCCCTTTATTCTGTCTTGTAATACTTCCTTTCCAGTCTGTGATTTCAGTTTCATCACTGTTGTATACCGGTTTTATTTTATATCCTAAGGCATATCGGGTTTCTTTATCATTTCTGAAGTTGTACATGGCGGAAGCATAGATCTTGTTTTTAGAATTGAATTCATAATCCATATTAAGATCAAAGCTATGTCTGATACGGTGTTCATTATAATAACGTACTCCCATTTTGCTCACATAAACAGTCTGGGCAATATCATTGGCCTGGCTCCATACAGGTTCAATGTTATCTGAACCGAAATTGTTGTTGTTATAGGAGAAACTGAAAACTGCGCCTAGTTTTTTATTCAGAAATCTGTTTCCATAAACAAATCCGGCTGTATAATTTCCTTTTTCACGGATCGGATTGTATCCTCCGGCGAGCGTGGCAGAAATTCTCTGTCCGTTAGAGAAGCCCTTGTGATCAGGTTAACGGAACCACCGATGGCATCGGCATCCATATCCGGAGTCAGGGTTTTGTTAACCTCTATTGTAGAGATCATGTCAGAAGGAATCAGGTCCATCTGAACATTCCGGTTATCTCCTTCAGCAGAAGGAATTCTGTCACCATTCAGGGTAACGGAGTTAAGATTCGGAGCAAGCCCCCGGATGATAAGGTTTCTGGCTTCACCCTGATCATTTTGTATGGTGACACCCGGAACCCGCTTCAGGGCATCTCCGATGTTGGCATCAGGAAAACGGCCGATCTGATCTGAAGAAATTACGTTGGTGATATTGGCATTATTTTTTTGCTTGTTTAAAGCTCTTGCCTGATTTTTTAATGTAGCTCCCGAAACTACAATAGCCGCAATGGATGTCTCTTTCTTGTCGAAAATAATATTCTGACGGGTGTTTTTTTCAGGCTCTACCGTTACATGATATTCATGAGTTCCATATCCCAGATAATCGATCTTCATGGTGTAGGTTCCGGGAGGCACATTCAGGAAAACAAAATTTCCATGCTCATCAGAAGTCGTATAGATATTTCCGGGGCTTAAGGAGATTTTGGCTCCCGGCAGGGCTATTTTCGAATCGTCATTAATGTTTCCGGAAAGAGAACCGGTCTGTGCATAGAAAAAAACAGAGGCACAGAATAAAACAGTTGTAAAAATTTTTTTCACTTTTTCCTTCTTTAGATAAAATCAGAAACAAAATTAAACGACTGTTTGGGAAACGAGTTGAAGAGAAAATTAAGTTTTTTTTAAGAATTGTTAATACAGGAAATTTATAAAAGATAAAAGATGTTTATTAAAATTCAATAGAGGTGGGCTTTAGCCCGCCTTAAAAGTACAAACCAATCACCGGCTTTAGCCAAAATTTAAATTTTGCTTAACGTGATGAACTAAGTATTTCCTGCACAATCATTTTAGATTTCTCTATCAGTTCATTCGATCTGTAAAGCTGGCTGGCCAGTATTGAGCTTTCAAAAAGAAGATAGATATGGGCTGATATCATCTCATTCTGAATAGCTTCATTGAAGGATTCTCTCAGCTTAACTTTATGATTGCGGATCACCTTATGAATTTCTTCCTTATCGGCAGGAATTTCCGACAGGATATTCAGAAAACTGCATCCCCTGAAATCTTCTTTTTCATTCATGTACATCAGGAAATCAAATGATTTCTGAAACTTTTCCTGCAGTGTTTTTGCTTCCGATGTGAATTTTTCAAGCTCAGAAACCCAATAGTCATACCTTTTATTAAGGAACTCTATGCAAAGATCATCTTTAGATTTAAAATGCTGGTAAAAGCTTGCCTTTGACACATCGGCTTCGTCAATAATCTGGTTAATACCCGTGCTGTTATAGCCTTGTCTATGGAAGAGCACCATTGCAGTGCTTACTATTCTTTCTCGAGGTTTAGGCATGATATAAGATTTTTACAAATGTAAACAAATATGAACAGACTGGTACGTGTTGGTTTTTAAATAAATCCTCTTGCATAATAAAGCTGAATAGCAAAGAACAGCACTGTGAAAAACCATACGACATAAGGATGATAGCTGAAATTATTCTTCAGAATGTAATGGAGTGCTTTGAACAACTTGAAGACCCCGATAATTCCAATGATAATAAAACCAGAAAGACCAGAAAAAACAGATAATCTCTCGTCCCGTATTCACTCACTTTGCCAAGACGGTCCAGATAAGCTTCCACATTTAATGTCTGCCCCAGAAACATAGCCGAACTGATTAATATAAAAAAGGGAGTAGTAGTGTAGACGGTTGTATAAATGAAAGAAAACAGCAATGTCCGGAAGGTTACCGTATTTACTTTTTCTTGTTTGTACCATAATAAAGCAACACTGAATATGACAGCAGTAATATTATTCATCAAAAATATAAAGAGTGCCTTTTCTACCATGCTCAGTCCCTTAATCTTGGAAATGATATTGTGCTCTCCGCTGTAATCCATCAAAAGTACGGAGACTATTACAGAAGTATAAACAGAAAGTTTGATAGGAGAGAGGTAGTCGTGAAAACGCTCGGTTTCTTCTTTTTCCATCTCGTGTGCAGAAAGATCATAGCAGCGGCGTGGGTCCTGAAACAATTTGAAAATGGTTACCGGAACCAGCAGTATTTCAATTATAATCTGCAGGCATAGCTTTTCAAAACTATCTATCAACTTTTCAAACATATACATGGGTATTAGGAAACGTACTATGCAATTTAATTAATTTTTGAATCATATCCTGAAGGTGAATAAAAAAGAATGGATGATTCTGTTCAATCATCCATCCGCTATATATTAAAAGATTTTCTGTTATTTTGGAAGTCCTTTTTTCAAAGCAATATTGGCTTTTTCTACAGCTTTCCTTTCTTTCCAGTCCATATACCTTTTTTTATACCGGCCTTTCATGAAATTATCAAAATTACGCTGAATGGCAAGATTCCAGAGAGAATGTGCTTTTACCGCCCAGCTTTTATCCCAGGCACGCAGGGAAATAGAGAAAGAACCGTCCAGATATTTCATCCAGTGCCACCAGCCGGTAGGCATAAATAGAGTATCTCCATGCTCCAGAAAACACTCAATTCCTTCAATCCCGTCCAATGCTGGGAATTTTTCAAAATCAGGATTGGCAATATCATAATCTTCCAGGGCATAGGTAGCATAAGGAAGCTTATAAAGGCGGGTTTTCCATTTGTATTCAAAAAGAAGGACATGCTTTCTTCCATTGAAATGGGTATGGAAAATATGCGGCATATCAATATCATAATGAAGGAAAGTCACAGAGCCTTTACCTCCGAAGAACATACTTGGATATTTATCTAAAAATCCACCCATAAGATTTTTGGCGGAACATAATCATCCAGTAATTTTGGCGCAAATTTTATAGGATCAAAGAAAAAGATTCTCAGGTCGGTAGGCTCTCTTTGAATAAGGTCAACATACTCACTGAAAGGCATTTTTGTCGTTGGAGTATTAATAGGTGCTGCAGGATCTGCTTTTGAGCTGTCATAAAGGGGAACGATAACATCACCAACCACCTCCTTCATATAGTCCATCGTCCATTTTTGATAGGCAGGCCACTTTCTTGCCATGTTTCTGATTACTACCGGCTTACATGGCTTTAGATATTTTTCACGGAATTCTTCTTGTGAAATGTCATCTACAATATCAATTGGTTTAAGGATTATTCCCATTCGTTAAAATTATTGAGCTAAAGTATTAAATATTTGTGACAATAAATGGAAAGTATTCAAATTATTTGGAATTGATATAAATAAAATTTAAAAATACATATTCAGGTTTCTTTTTTTGGAGTTATTCTGATGTTTTTTAGCTAGCATGCCTTTACACAATAGACACTTCACAAGGCAAATGTTATTTGTAAAATAGGATAATTCTATGTATAATTGTTATCATTAAAAACCAGCCATGAAACGCTTCAACTATTATTTTTTCTTGTATCTGCAAGTGCTTTCTTACAACAATCAGCAGATTTGAAACCTATGAATTTGTGTTAACGGACAAAAAGTTTCTCTAGAGGCTGCTATCTGCTTAGAACAGAACAGTTTAAAATAAATGATAAATAGTTTAACCAACAATGAATGATAATCAGCTTTTATATGCAGCTTCAATAGTTTGTTTCTTACTTATTATTGTAACCTTTAGACACAGTTGGAAATTCGGTACTTTCAATATAATATTGCTCTTCATATACAATGCAGTATTATATTATCATTTACTATTTGACAGTGGTGGAGGTGCAGGACTTGTATGGTGGTTTTTGCTGCTTGTTGTACCAGGGCTTCATATGCTTGCGCTTTTGATTTACTTTGTAATAATTACGATTATTAAAGACAGTCGCAAATATAAGAATCAGAAGTAAGGTCTTGTTCCTGAAAAAACTTAAAGTAACCTGGTTGTAATGGAAGGCTTTACTTTTTAATAAAGTTCAATATCTGTTTCTTTTTTTGACAAGCAGCACAACCATAGCAAGAATAAGAACTGTGATGCTTAGCCATACTACGTTTTCTATACCATAACGGGCAATACAGAATCCCCCCAAAAGACTCCCTGCAGTAACAGCAAAATTCCCGCACGAAGTAAAAATACTGTTGATGAACTCAGAGTCCTCTGATGTAGACGAGGTTACATTGATATTACTGATCAGAAAACCTCCGGAATGTATGAGCCCCCAAAAGCCTGTAATCAAAATCATAGGGGTAAAACAGCTCCCGTAATATGCAATCAGAAGGTGGATTCCGGATAGTAAAATCAGGAACGCCAAAGTAGTCTGAAACGGAAACCTGCTCATATATTTTCCTGCAATTCTGTTTCCTGCAATACCTGCAGTACCAAACAGAAAAAGCATCATACTGATTTGTTTTCCGTTCATATGGGTGACATTCTTTAAAAAATCTGCCATATAACCGTAGGTTGAATACATTGCTGTAATCATGAAGAATGCCAGAAGAAACCCGCCCCATATATGCTTATCCCGAAATGTTTTAATTTGGAATTTACCTGAAGATGCTCCTGTATTCTGAATGGATGGCAAATACAGCCATACTCCTGCCAGAGCAGCACCATTAATGAAAGCAGTGAGTAAAAAGGAAGATTGCCAGGAGAGAAGATCAGACATAAAAGTAGCCAAGGGTACTCCCAAGACAGTTGCCAGCGTAAGCCCGGAAAAAATAATACTGACGGCCCTGGATTTCTCTGCAGCATCTGAGGTTTGTCCGGCCACAGATAAAGCAATAGACCAGTACACCGGATGGAAAAACGCAGGAATCATTCTTACGATAAGAAGAAGATAAAAATCAGGAATAAAGGCAGACAGGATATTGGCTGCGACAAAAACTGATAAAGAAAGAATCAATAAGCTTTTTCTTTTGAAAGAAGAGAGGATAAGAAGCATGAATGGCCCGAAAACAGCAACAATCAATGCAAATGCACTCAGCAGCCATCCCGCTTTTTCAATGGAGACCCGGAATGCAGAAGAGAGTTCAGGCAATACTCCAATCACTCCGAATTCTGTAGTGGTAATTCCGAAAACACCAAATGCCAGCAGATAAAGATTTCTGTTCATATTCATTATTTTTTTTGCAAATTTGCAGAATAGACTATCAGAAAACTATATACTTACCTTTTGGTTCTATACTTACTTTTTAGAAAGTGTTAATGTAAAAACATTTGTTATGCCTGAATTTTTCCATGATAAAAGATTATATTATACTCCCATTGAATTTGCATTAAGTCATATCGGCGGAACCTGGAAAATGCCGGTTTTGTGGAGATTACAGGAGAAACCTCTCCGTTTTAGCGAGCTTAAAAAGGATATTCCCCATATTACAGATAAAATGCTGACCAGCCAGCTGCGTGAGCTGGAAGCTAAAGAGATGATCCACAGGGAAGTATTTCCGGTAATTCCTCCGAAAGTGGAATACAGCCTTACAGAGAAAGGAAAAAAGCCATTCCGGTTATTGAAACTATCATGAAATTTGGTTACGACCTGATTAAGGATGAAGGAATTGTCTTCCCACCTAAAGAATGATAGGATTATATTTTTCTGTTAAACAAAGCTTTCATAACTTCACCATAAAATTGATTCAATACGATGAAGCTGAAGCTAGGGATATTAGACCAGTCACCTGCCGTCATGGGAGGAAATGCAGCATTGGCATTGACTAACAGTCTTAATCTTGCCGTATTGGCTGAAGAAACAGGATTTCATAGTATTATGTATTCTGAACATCATGGAGTAGAAGCTTATGGCAGCTCCAGTCCAGAACTTTTAGCGGCAATTGTCCTCAGTAAAACAAGCCGGATCAAAGTGGGGACAGCCGGCATCATGATGCGGAATTATTCTGCCTATAAAATTGCAGAATGGACCAAAATGCTGTCAACCCTATATCCGGAACGCTTTATTTTAGGGCTGGGAAAGGCGCCGGGAGGGTTAAAAGATGCCGTAATGGCTTTGAATAATCATAAACCGGTGGTCTTATCCGATATGGAGACAAAGCTGGAAGAAATCATTCAGTTTATCAGAGACGAAGAAAGTGTATACAACGGGCTTATTGCGCAGCCAACCCATGTGCTGCATATCCCCGAAATCATGTGGCTGGGCTCTGGAATAACTTCTGCCAGGGAAGCCGCAAAGCACGGGATCGGATATTCATTTGCTGCTTTTATGAACAATGAGAAGGGAATGGAAAATACAGATGCCTATCTCAGAGAATTTGATGTAACGAAATATTTTCCAAAGCCTTCTTTACAGGTTGCAGTGGCTGTATCAGTGGCTGCTACCATTGAAGAGGCCAGACGGAATGCCTATGGAATGGCTTATCAGTTTTTACAATCCCGTCAACTGGTAAGTCCGGATGCTGTTCTTTCCCCGGAAGCTGTTGAAGAAAAGGTTCTGGGAACTAAAGATGAAGAAGAGTTCTTTACTGTTTTAGACAGGATTATTACAGAAACACCTCAGTCTGTTGGTCAGAGATTACAGAAAGTTTCAGAAAAATACAATACGGATAATCTCCTGATATTATGTAATATGTTCCGTGAGGAAGACCGTATCAGCACTTATAAAAACATTATTAAAAATAATTATTAATACCCACAGAATCTATGGAAGCCTGGGGCTAATCAGATATAATTCAAATCCATGAAGCAGGATATTGCAACACGATATATTATTACCGGAGGTCCCGGAGCCGGCAAAACAACATTGCTGGAAGAATTAAGCCGCCATGAAGCGATTACAGTGCCGGAAGAAGGAAGGAAAATTATCAGGCAGCAGATTGATTCCGGTGGTGAAGGACTTCCTGGCTCAATAAAGAACGTTTTGCAGAACTGATGTTTGAGGAATCTCTAAAAACCTACCTGGAAATAAGTGAAATGGGCTATACAAAACCTGTTTTCTTTGACCGCGGCATACTGGATACGCTTGGCTATATGAGACTTGAAAATATTCCCATTCCGGGAATCATGGAATCTAAAGCCAGAGCAATGGTTTATCACAACAATGTTTTTATTCTTCCGCCATGGAAAGAGATTTATGAAAATGATCCTGAGAGAAAACAAACCTTTGAACAGGCAGTGGCAACCTTTGAGTGTATGAAAGAAATTTATCAGGAATATGGTTTTACGATCATAGACGTTCCGAAAGTTTCAGTAGAAAGCAGGGTAAGCTTTATTCTTGATAAAATTATATAGAGTATATTCCTCACTTATCATTTATCAATCATCAATAAACATTTATAATATGAATCATCTCCCTTTTGAAAAAGAACTGATTGAAATGGCTGACAAAGACCTGTCTGTAAGAGAAAAGCTGCTGCTGGCCGGCGAGCTATCCGGAGGTTATCATCCTGAAATGGAAAAAATTCATAAAGCTAATGCGGAACGGCTGCGGGAAATCATGGCTGAAATTGGATATCCAACCATCTCAAAAGTAGGAGAGAAAGCAAATGATGCTGCCTGGCTGATTATTCAGCATGCTATCGGCGAACCTGAATTTATGAAAGCCTGCTATGCGATGATGGAAGAAAATGGCAGTGATATTAATCCCGTACATAAAGCTTATTTACATGACCGGATTCAGGTTTTTCAGAGTAAACCCCAAAGATATGGAACACAGTTAACCGCCGACGGAACAATTTATCCCGTAGAAAATAAGGAAAATGTAAATAAAGAGCGTGAGACAGTAAACCTGCCGCCGCTGGCGGAACAGATATCAATAAAATTCCGGAATCTGAAGACATTCCGGAAATTGATGGCAAAGACGTTCAATATACAGTATGGAGAAAAAAGTAGGATGGATTTAAAACATTTTCTACTTTGTAAATTAATTTTTAAAACATGATACATCGCTGCCTGAAGAAAGAAATTTCTACTTAAACTGCCATAACTTCCATCTCCCATCTTCCTGCTTCCTGCTTACTCATCCGCTTTCAAAACTTCACGGACTTCAATATTCCCGCCGATTTTAAAGATAGGATTTCCTTTCGCCATTTCCACTGCTTCATCTATAGATTCTGCCCGTACAATAATATATCCGCTGATGAACTCCTTGATCTCGGTATAAGGGCCGTCTGTTACAAGATTGTCAGGCTTTACAGTTTTAGCGGTGCCGGAAGCAGGTAATAAAGTATTCCCTTTATCCACCAGTTTGTTTTGTGCTGCAATGCTTCCCAGCCACGCCATACGCTCCCGGATCTGTTCCGGAGAAGGTTTGAAATCAGAAATATCTTTCAGTCTGAAGATCAGTGCAAATTCTTTCATAAATTATATTCTTTTTTTATGACGACCGGGGGATATGAATGGGGACAAAACTTTCAATATATTTTTATTTGTCCAGTAAAGGTCTCGGATCAAACAGAACCTTTAAAGTGTGAATCTTTCCATCCTTTATATGATACCATCCTGAAGATTCTATTGTTTTTTCTCCCATGTTGATATTATACCAGAAGCATACATCTTCTCCGGACGTAAAAGTCTTAAGAATTTCATACTTGAACTTCATCTGCTTCATATCTTTGATATAGACTGAAGCTCCGTCTCTTTTTCCCAGTACTCCTATAAATTTAAAATCAGGATCAAGGCAGCTTTCCGCTTTGTCAAAATTTTCTTCATTTAAATACCGGATAAACTGTTCTGCTGCGTTTTGAGTTGTATTGTCCATAAATGTTGTTTTTATCGTTGAATACAAAATTAACGGATTAATAAAGTTTACACTTGTGACTATAATCACAAAATAGTATTACTATTTTAAAAGAGGGATTCTTCCCTGGGCATAAGCAATCTGCTCTTTTTCCTTTTCCTGATCAGGCTTGTTTTTAAGGTATAACTGATAATACATGGCTGCATTTTTAGGCTGCTTCAGATTGAGGTCATAGAGAAGTCCCAAACGGTAATAAATAATATTGCTGGTACCGAATGTCAATCCTCTTTTATAAGCGGTTACCGCCTCGTTATACTGGTTTTTGGCTTCATAAATACCAGCCAGCGCGGCATAATAAAGAGTGGTGTGCTTTGAAACAGCTTCATCAATAGTTTTTTGTGCATAGATTTCAGCTTTATGATAATCTTTCAGCTCACGATAGCTTAAGGCCATATAATAGAACGTGCCTTCATTTTGGACCCCCATATCTTCAAGTGTCTTGTACATCATAATGCATTTCTGATAATCCTTTACATAAAAATAGGCCTGTCCCATGTCATTCATTACGTTGGTGTCAGCATGATTTTTCAGCAGTTTTTCGCCGGTCTCAATCACTTCCGGATATTTGGTTAGCTGGTTCGCAACCGGTAATAAAGCCTGCTGTAAGGTGAAATTTTCAGTATCGGCAACGATGGCTGTTTTCAATACATTGTAAGCGGGCTGGTATTGTTTCAGGCCGCTGTACGTTAAAGAAAGATCATAAGCTACATCAGGATCAGCAGGATTGATAGTATTGGCTTTTTTGAGATAATCGAGTCTTGACTCAGGTTGGTCGGCATAAGCTGCAAGCTGCTTGTAAGCGCTGAAGTTAAGGCTGTCAAGCTGAATAATCTGCTGAAGATAAGCTTTGGCATTAGCAACATTTCCCCGTCTGGAATTAATACCGGCTAAACTGAATAAAGTAGGCAGGCTGTTCGGTTGAAGAGTGTTAATTTTCAGATAGTTTTTCTCTGCTTCCGGCAGTTTACCGGCCATCATATTACAATAAGCAATTTGCGAAAGGGCTTTTATATCCTGTGTTTCTCCGGGATATATGCTCTGAAGATATCGGGCGGCATCGGCATAGCGTTGTGTTTCATAATATTCAAGCAGTTTTTCAGTATCAATTTTTGCGGATTGAGCGGTGATACTGTTAAAACCTAACAGAATAATACACAAACAGATTCCTATTCTCATCATGGTTATTTTTTAACTAAAATATTGGTTATTTGGTAAGCTTCCAAATTTTGGACTCACTTATTAGGGATTTTTTAATCTTATAAATGATTATGGTAAAAATCAAGATCTTATCTTTGGATTTCTTATATTCACTTTATAGAAAAAGGACCTGATAAAACAAAGGATATGGAAATAAAAACAATACAGTCATTCATAGATTATTACGGAAAAATAAGAGAAAGAACCAATCGTATTATAGAAATTGTTCCTCCGGAGCATATTGATTTTACCTATAAACCCGGGAAATTTACCATCGGAGATCAGATAAGGCATATTGCAGCCATTGAACGCTATATGTATGGAGAAACCATCGCCGGAAAAAAAGTGCCTATCCGGGATGTGGAAAAGAGCTTGCCGACGGCTATGGAAATACAGTTAAATTTTTCAATGAAATGCACAGGCAGACCCTGGAAATTATTACCGGCCTTTCAGACGAGGATCTTACACGGAAATGTCTGACACCGGCTAATAGTGAAATTTCAGTATGGAAATGGCTTCGTGCCATGATAGAGCATGAAATCCACCACAGGGCAGAATTATACATCTATCTGAATCTTCTGGATATAAAAACACCACAGATTTATGGGTTTTCTGCAGAAGAAGTACAGGAAATGAGTATAAAATTATAGTATTAAAAGAATGCTCAAACGGTTAAGGTTAATTTGTATATTAGCCCATTCAAAAAATAATAATGACCAAACCTTTTATCATTCCCCTTTTACTGTTTTTAAACAGTGCATATGCACAGACCCATTCGGAGCTTAAGCCGGGAGATACCCTGAAATATTCACCACAATCTCACCGGCCATCATGGATCTCGGTACAATCCGCTGATGCCAATCTGGGAGTTGCATTGTTTATGGATGGAAAAAAATTAAAGGAACAGGATGATTCCAGAGGAATAAAAAGTGTTGAGCGTTTCTATTTTACCCCTGAAAAAGGGAAAAAATATGAAGTGAAGATCTGGGCCAAATCTTATCTTGAAAAAAGCAAAACAGCAAAAGTTTCTGTTATCGAGTCCAAAAGTGTCCCTGTTCTGAATGGTCAGTTTACACCTGGTCAGTTTGTGGAAGACCTAAGGGCATTCCGTTCTATCAGGGAACAGGCAAATTCCGGATTGTATGTGTACAGAAGTAAAAAACAGATAGACAGCATCTACCAGCAGGCAGAAACAGAAGCAGGAAACTGTAAAAATATTTTCGATTTTTATAAAATAATTGCCAGACTTACCGGATTTGAAGGAAGCTGTCATAATTATACAGACTTACCCAATCATGCCTCATACTATCTCACACAGAAATCTGAATATCTGCCCATTACCCTGAAAAATATTGACGGCCGCCTGCTTCAGGATTCAAAAGATGCAGCAATACCTCTTGGTGCTGAAGTCCTTTCCATCAACGGAATTCCTTCAAAAGAGATGATCAGCCGCCTTTCTCAGTATTATTTTTCTGATGGATATTCTATGCCTTATAAGGAAACCACAGGTTTTGAAAGAGGTATGCTGGATAAATTTTATATAGAATTCGGAAACCATAAAAATTATGTGATCCGGTATCAATGGAATGGAGCCGCAAAGGAGATTTCCCTGCCGGGGATCCCATTGGAAAACTTTAAAAAGCTTCAGGAATCAAGATATTCACTTGCTTTTGATAAAAAGCTGCTGTCTGAAAAATATAGTTTCAGCAAAGAAGGCGGGGGGATTTACAGGCTGTCTCTGAGAGGATTTGATTTTGCTACCGGAAAAGAAGATCCTGCTTATAAAAAATTCAGCGTTTTCCTTGATCAGATGATGGATACTCTGGAACGTGAAAACATACAGAACCTGATTATTGATCTCAGGGGAAATACTGGAGGTACAGGAGCTCTGTATGAAAAAGTGTTCTCTTATCTTACACAAAGGCCTTTCCGCGACAGTCATTATGCCTATACCAAATTCAACGAAGTTCCGTTGGAAGAAAAACTGGTGATAACCCCTCTTTTCCTTTCCAATGGAGTTCAGGATAAGCAGGGGCTGAATGCCTATCTGAAACAGCTTTATCCTAAAAATGTTCAGGGCAAATACTATTGGGCAGATGACAAAAATCCTTCCATAATGCCTAATGACAGAACCTTTAAAGGGCAGCTTTATCTGTTGGTAGACCAAAGGGTTGCTTCTGCTGCTTCCCATTTGGCTTCTCTGATTAAATCTTATACCAATGCCGTTGTCATTGGAAAAGAAACTGTAGGAGGCTACTATGAACATAACGGCCACTTTCCGCTGGTGTATGAACTTCCCAACACGGGAATCCAGACCGGATTCTCAATTGTTCATGTGATTCAGGATGCTCAGAATCTTCCGGATCAGAAAAGAGGGCAGGGAGTTATGCCTCATATTACCATACATCAGACCGATCAGGAATTTCTGGATCAGAGCGATGTTTATCTCAAAAAAGTGGCAGAGCTTAGAAAACCTTAAATGAATTGGTTGCAACTTTTATTTTTAAAACATTAAGGCTGTATTAAGTTGTAATAATTCATCTTAACTGTGCTTCGTTTCTTAACCGTTCTTAATGGTTTTAATAAATATACTTTTTTTATAAATGTAAACTCGTTTCAATAAAAACCAGCTGTTGATTTATTATTTGCAGCTGGTTTTTTATTACATGGTATTTTTAACTTATTTCTATTTTAAGTGATAAATTGCCCGTTTTTATTTATTAAAAATTGTTAAATATTTATTTGACACTGAGGGATTTGTTTCTTTTTTTAATCATCTGTTTTGGAATTATTGATGAAAAGTCGTAGAACTACTACAAAATTACAGATTATATGTAGAAAATTTCCTGAATAACGATTACCGCTTTATCTTTGTAATACCACCAATCCAATACAAAAAATTAATAATGATTAAAACCCGCATATTACAACATTAAATCAGGAGAAATTCTGCCATTAACAGGGGGTAAACAGGACTTCGTATTTTGCTTTTCCTTTTTACCGTTTTTCTAATGCCTGTTTTGACCTCAATATCCGGCTCCGGCCCATAGGCGGAATCGGGTAATAAAGTTTATCTGATCTTATTGTTCAGATCAATTTTAGCTTAAAAAAATCTGACATCCAATCAATCAAAATATTACAACTATGTTTCAGGACGATCATTCACCCAAAACGCCTGTTTCTAAAGATAAAATTCCAGCTGTAAACAATATTAAAGAAACGTTGACAGATCAGGCGGTCAGCAGAACTGCTAAGGAAGTACAGGAAAAATCGAATGGAACCATTAAGAAGGCAACGGAAAAAATGGCTCAGGCCCAGGCCTATACAGGAATGGTTCAAAACGGCTCTCAAATGTTTATGAACCAGGTAAAACAACCTAATCCTCCCACTCTGGTAGAAGATAAAGTGTGGTCTAAACAGCCCACTTCAGGAATTTATAATGCCAATACGATTCCCGGAAACCAGGTCGCCGGGATCAATCGGGTGGTAAAGCTTGAAATTGTAATTGACGGAAAAGTAATCAAACATTTCAAGCATTTTAAATTAAAACAAAGTGCTGTAAGACATCATGAATTTGATCTGATGCTGGCTCACGATACCTTAGGAAGCTCAGAAAACCATAATCTTGAGGAAGCCCAGAACTTCCTGGGGAAAAGAATTACAGTGATCTTCAGGTATAAAGACGTTGAAGACGGCCCGGAAAGAAATTTTGTAGGAGTAATTACTGAAGTAGGTTTCAGCCAGGAAAAAGGAAGTCTGGGAAATATAGTTCTTACAGGTTCCAGCCCAACCGTTCTTTTAGATGCAGCTCCCCACATTCAAAGTTTTGGGGGATCTCAGGAAATCAGTCTGAACAGTATTGCAGATCAGGTAATCAAAGAAGGTCTGGGACAAAATACCTTTGATTTCAGGGTAGATGCGTCCCATGGGAATGTTTCCTACAGTTCACAATATGAAGAAACCCACTATAACTATCTCGCAAGAATTGCAGAAGCTTATGGGGAACAGTTTTATTATGATGGTGAAGTACTGCATTTCGGGAAACTTCCCCTCAGGAAAAACCTGTAAAACTTACATACGGAAGCAGCGTGAGCGATGTTAAAATAAAAATGAAAGCGCAGCACGTGAATCCGTCATTTTATGGCTACAACAGCAGTAAAAATGAAAAATTAACCGCCGGAAGCTCAAAGATCAATCATACTTCAGATATTGCGAAAAGGGCGTATGAAATTTCAGAGAAAACCTTTACAACCCCATCACTGAGAGTTGCCCCCATAAAAGCAGTGTCTTTCATGGATGTTGAAAATTCCCAGAAAGGAACTGCAGGAAGCAAAGCTGCCGAAGTGTTTGTTATTTCAGGAGTTACAACAGTGCCGTTTCTATATCCCGGCTGTATTGCTGATATCGAAATGAGAAAAGCTGAAAGCAGTGAAACAACCTACTTTACCAAACTGATGATTACAGAAATGTATCATGATGTAGACGCAAGAGGATATTATACAGGAACCTTTGAGGCCATCGCATCAGATACAGGATTTATTCCCCGTCCAGAATTCCATACCCCAAAAGCGGATGCTCAGTTTGCCAAAGTAATTTCCAATGCAGACCCTTTAAATCAGGGACGGGTGAAAGTACAGTTTGACTGGCAGAACGGCTCTACCACAACAGAATATATCAGAGTGATGACTCCTGATGGCGGCGGAAGTGAAAAAGTAAGTAAAAACCGTGGGTTCATGGCTATTCCGGAAGAGGGAGATCAGGTGGTGGTCAACTTTGCCCATCAGCATCCTGACCGTCCGTTTGTGATGGGAGGAATGTTCCATGGAGGCGTTGGCGGAGGCGGTGGTGCCGGTAATAATATTAAAAGCCTAAGCAGTAAAAGCGGGCATACGATGAGCCTGGATGACGGGGGAGGAATTACAGTGAGAGATAAAGATCAGAACTCCGTTTTTCTGGATGGGGCTGGAAACATCACCATAGACAGCAAAATTTCCATTACGCTGAATTGTGGAAGCAGTTCCATTTATATGGATAAAGATGGAAATATCCAGATCAAAGGAAAAGAAATATTTGTTCAGGGAATTAATATCGGAGTAGGCGGAACATCAAGTATCGGTGTAGGGGTAGGCCCTGAGGACGGTGATCCTACTTCAGGAATCGGTATCAAATCCGATACGCTGGATATCGGAACCAAAACACTTTCCATGAGAGGAGATACCGAAGCCAATCTCAGCAGCGGGGGAAAAATAAATATTGGTGGCGGAAGCGAGACAAATATTGTAAGTGGAACTGTAAAACTGAATTAAGGCAGATGAATCCGGTAGATTTGGAGTTGATCAAATTAAAAAGGCAATGGCGGAAAGTTGTTTCAAAGAACGGAGAAAAACCCATGCTGATCTGTTTGGGAGAAAAACATGAAACCGATCTTTTTGATGGTTTTATCAAGTCGAAGCTTTCTGAGGATGAAGAGGGAGATGATGTTTTTTTGCTCCATTACCAGGAATTTAACGGGATGAATTCTTTCGGACAAACCTTGTTGGATGAATGGACGGAATTCTATGAAATGCTGAAGAAAAGTGAAGAAAATATTCCGGAATGGGAACTCAGACAACCTGACGAAACTTTTAAAACAGATGCATACAAAGCCTTTTATCCTTTACTGGAATTAAAGAAAAATTTCGCCAATATTAAGGATTCCTGCATCTACATTTATATAGCTCCGCTAAGGATCAGCGATACCGAAGAGCTTTCTTTGTGGGTAAAAGAATGGTGCAGGATCTGCGAAAAGTCGGGAAATAAAGATATTAAACTGGTCTGGGCAGAGCATCACCATTACAGGACCTTGTCAAACATCTCCTCAGCGCATAGTTTCCGGGTAGAAGTAGATATTCATCAGCTAATGCAGAATACGGCTGCCCATACCAATCGTAAAAAGAACAGTCCGGATACGGATTTTCAGCAGCAGATCCTCACAGCGAGTAATCATTTAAGTAAAGAAAGGTTCAGAGAAGCGGAATATGCACTGAAAAAGGCGGTGAAGCTTGCCCAAGAACAAAAGAATAAACAGGGAGAAATTTCTGCCTATTTTATGCTTACCCAGGCTTATACGGCAGATAAAAAAAGGATAAAGCAGAAGACACCTACCAAACCATATTTGAAGAAGTAGAGCCGGATACTCCGCTGGAAGTTCAGATGTATATGAACTATGGAAGCCATTTATTAGGGAATTCCAAAAAATCCAGGGCACAGAAAGCATTTGAAAAAGCTGCAGAAACGGCTCAGAAAATAGGAGAATATGCAATGGCTATTGAGTGTTACAGAATCATCGGAACGTTGAATGATACGGTTCTGACAAAAGATAAAATGATCAGGTATTTTGAAAAATGCCTGGATATAGCAAAAGTGATGGATTCTTCAGCAAGGGAACAGAGCAGTCTGAGGTTTGTGGCCTCTATGCTTATTCTTAAATATGATGGAGATACGGATAAAAAAGCACTACTGGATAACGAAATGAAGGGCTATTTTGGTGATGACTGGAAAGTGAGCGTGGAAAAACCGAAAGCGGGCTAATCTCAAATTAAAAGAATCATGGCAGATCTGAATAAAAAAACAGTAAAACCCATCAAGGTAGCAAAACCGGATATGAATCCGGACCGCTCCTGGAAGGTAAATGCAGATGTTACCTCGGTAAGCTGGGATAAAACCACACAGGGATGGAAAAACGGAATGAAGAATAATTTCGATTCACTGAATCCTGTTTCCATGGCTAAATCCATAGCGGGCGGGGACTCTGGCCAGCCGGCGAAAAGCAGTGGAGGCGGAGGTGGGGGCAGTGCTGTGACTGCAGAAAAAGCGGCTCCGGAAAGCAAAGTGAAGCTGATAAAGGTTAATACTCCTGCAATGCCTTCCACAGCCATTCAGCATACGAGTAAGCATTTTGATATTGTACTGGCGATTGATATTCATTGGACGCTCATTCCGCCGCCGCCTTCATTTATGCTGATTCCATTACCGTTGCCACATCCGTTTATCGGGATTGTTTTTGATATTATGGATTACATTACCATTACGATTCCGATTCCGCAATTTGCAAGAAACCTGATGCCGTCTCTTCCGGAAAGCATTCCGATGGGAGGGTCAATATATGTTCACGGAAGACATAAAGCAACTACAACCACCAGTGTTATGGGGGTTGTAATCCCTTTCAGACATATCACTTCTTTGATTCCTGTTTATATTATTCCTTTTCCTCAGGAAGCTCCACACGAAGGAGAGGTCTATTACGGCTCGCAGACTGTTTTGGCACAGGGAAGTAAAATGAGCGGCAATCAGCCTCAGCAGGTGCTTACCTGTATGGGATTCCCTTTCGGAATGACCATGCTGCCTGCAATGCCTGATAAACCAAAGAAAAACCCTCTGGCTTATTTTGCTTTCTACAATAATTTTTCAAGTATGTATATCCAGATCAATACGGGCGGGCCGGTATTGGTGGGAGGAGCCTTTGTACCCCATGTTTATACTCCGGGAGAAATGCTGATGCGTCTTGCGGGAATGTTTTTAATGAGAAGTTTGACCAAGAAAATAGGAAAACTGGGAGCCAACGGTTTAAAAAAGCTTAATCACAGTGTTCTTAAAAAAGCTCCGTTCAATAAATTCAAATTTGCCAATGCTTTATCCAAGAAATTGTGTCATTGGGGATTTGAACCTGTGAATTTTGCAACCGGTGCTATGGTTTTCGAATGGGATGATTTTGTAATTCAGGGCAGTACACCTTTAATCTGGAAAAATATCTGGCACAGCGACCGGCCTTATGATTTTGGCCCGCTTGGAAACGGGGTTTTCAATAATCATGATCTGTTTATTCTACCTGAGGAAGATAATAAGTTTGCCGGATGGATGCATCCGGACGAAAATATAGCAATGCTGATTCCTGCTCCTGAAATAGGTGAGGAAATGACGTATTTCAGAGATCAGAAGATATGGCAGTACAGACCAAGCAGCAGCATCTGGGTAATCCGTAAAGGAACTGATATCTATACGTATCAACGTTTCCATCATATTTCGGAAGGAACTATATATAAAGTAATCCGTATTGAATATGGTGACGGAACAATCAGGGAATATGAATATGAAGACCGGAATATTGTCCTTAAAAGTATAAAAGATGTTAAGAGTGGCTGTAGTATAGAAACCATTATTCATCCTGAGTATAAAAAAGTAACAGAAGTTTACTATTGTTATAAAAAGCAGAGAGATCTGCAGGTTCGTTATGATTATGATGAGCGGGGTAATCTTACCCGTGTCTGGGATATTCATAAAAAGGCCATTGTGTTTCATTATGATGGAGAAAACCATGTGGTAAGAAGAACCAACCGTAACGGAATGAGCTATCAGTGGGAATATGACAAAAGGGAAGGGTAATCCATACCAAAGGAACGGATGGATATATGGAAGGTAAACTTCATTATTATGATGAGGAAGGTTATACAGAAGTTATCTATCCAAAACAAAATAATAAAACAGAGGAGTACCATTACGATGAAAACTTTCTGGTTTATAAAAAAGTAGATGGAGAAGGTGGTGAAACCTGGTATGATTATACCGCACATAATGAGCTGAAAATGATTGGATCACCTGAAGGCAGAGTGGAAGGATTCACCTATGATGAAATGGGGAATATCAAAATTTACCATAGTCCGGATGGCGAAGAATATCACTATCAGTATAATGAATTTGGACAGGTTACAGCCCGTTTTTCACCTTCCGGAGCTTCAGAAACTTGGAGTTATGACGAAGACGGAAAACTGTTGAACTATACCGATCCCATAGAAGAAACCGTCTATTACCAGTATACCGATGGAGAAAGACTTCCTGAAAATAGCAGAAGAGGGGATATTGCAACTTACTATGAATACAATCAGAGAGGACAGATTACTCATATAGCCAATACGGCCGGAGCGGAACAATATCTGAAATATGATGAATACGGAAGAATGCTTGTTTTCAGCCCGAAACCATTAAACAGAACCATTCTTAACAGAGACAGGATGGGAAGGGTAATAGAAGTAGATGAACAGGGACAGCTTCCTTTAAAACTTCGTTATGATGCTTATGATCTGCCGGTATATGCCACAGACGGCCGGGCAGAATGGCTTCTGAGCTATACTCCGTTGGGAAGCCTGAAACGCAGAGTTAGACGGAATGCCATTACCAATAAAAAAGAAGAAACCCTGATCTTCGGCTATGATGCCTATGAAAATTTAGTAAGCATTACCAATGAAAAAGGGGAAATATATTCTTTTGAAAGAAATAATAATAATGAAATTATAGGAGAAACAGGTTTTGACGGTCAGAAAAAATTTTTTATAAGAGACAAAGACGGTCTTATTACCCAAAGAAGAACCCCACAGGGAAAAAATACATTTTACGAGTATGATTTGGGACGAAGGATTACGCAGACCCATTATCCGGACGGAACATGGGAAGCCTATCAATATGATACTTCAGGATTACTGATTAAAGCTGATAACGAAGACAGCAGCATCAGTTTCCAGAGAAATAAATTAGGGCAGATCACCAGTGAAAAGCAAGGTGAACATTCTATTCAGTATGAATACGACAGTCAGGGAAATCTCGTAGGTTTACAAAGCAGTCTGGGTGCGGAGATAGAATATGCCTACAATGATTTGAGACACTTTAAAACAGTAATAGCTGCCACTCCGGATCTTAAGCTGCCATGGCAGATGAACATTGATATCAGTCAGAGTGGGCAGCTGCTTTCCCGTGAAATCACAGGCGGAATAGAAAGTACATTCGAGTTTGATCATACCGGATTGCCAATAAGCCAGAAGGTGACAGTTAATAAAACTGATACAACTTTACATAAAGATTATAACTGGGCTGCAGGAAACCGTTTGTTCCATATTCTGGATAGAGTAACGGGCGGAAGAACAAGGTTTGATTATGATGCGTTTGGAAGCCTTGTGGCTGCAGAATACTCCAGTGGTGAGGTGCAATATAAAAATCCGGATGCTACAGGCTGTCTGTACGAAAGTGTAAAAAGAACCGATCGTGTGTACGATAAAGGAGGAAAGCTGATGCGTGACAAAAACTGGTTCTATCATTACGATGAGGATGGTAATTTACTATTAAAAAGTAAACGTCCGATCAATAATGTTTTACCGGAGCATCAGGAGGAAGAAGATATTGTGCATCCTTATTACAAAACCATCGCTTCAGACTGGCTGAATACTCCTAAGCTGCCAGACGGTATAGATTTACCCAATGTAAATTCAATACCTTCCGCAGAAGTGCAGAGCCCGGAATGGAACCCTGGTGACTGGGCCTATTTCTGGGGTGCCAACGGAATGCTTACCAAAGTAAAACGTCCCGATGGGAAAGAGGTAAGCTTTGAGTATGATGCCATCGGAAGAAGAATCTCAAAAATTGGTCTAAAGAAAATAACTCGTTATATTTGGGATGGCAACGTTCTTCTGCATGAATGGAGCTATGATATTGATGAAGAACCTGTAACGACAATAGATGATGACGGAAACGTTCTTGAAGGAAAAGAACCTGTACAAAATGTGGTTACATGGATATATGAGCGAAATTCATATGTACCGTGTGCCAAAATTATCAATGGAGAAAGCTACAGTATTGTTTCTGATTATTTAGGAAGACCGGTACAGGCTTTTGATAAAGAAGGTAAAGTAATCTGGAGTACAGAATATGATATCTATGGAAATCTTAAAAATTTAAAAGGCGGTAGGTATTTTATTCCTTTCAGGCAGCTTGGGCAATATGAAGACATAGAAACAGACGGTCTTTATTATAATCGATTCAGATATTATGATAACGATAGCGGAAATTATATTTCCAAAGATCCGATCGGCTTAGAAGGCAGAAATCCCAATTTATATGCCTTTGTGTTTGATAGCAATATTTGGGTCGATGTTTTTGGATTGGATGCTTTCTACCAACTGTTTAGTAATGGTGTGATGGTGTATGAAGGAATTACGGAACGGCCTGTTCAGGAACGTTTTATGGAACATGCGAGAGATGGAAAGGTCTTTGATGAAGTGAAGTATGTTGATAATTTAAATGGAAGAATTGCTTCCAGGAATATTGAAGGCTCTGCATTATTTCATCATAAAAGCCAGGCCTTACTGAATAAGAGAAGGCTTGACGGAGGTTTCTATCACTCTTATGATCCTGCCAATCTGAAGCAAGGAAGAAAATTCTACACTGCGGCTGAAATAGATGATATTATGAGTAAAGCAGAAACCAAATCCGTGGAAAGCAACGGTAAATTTAAAGTTGAATGTAAATAAAGAAAAAATATATAAATGAGCAAAATACCTCAAAAGATACAGAAGAATATTGATAACATAGAATCGTTAAAAAAACAAATCTCCGGATGGAAAAAACTGAGTGCAGAAGAACTGTTTCAGGCTGTAAAAGAGTTTGAAAAGACACCGAGACTTGAAGTATCAGTATATTATAACAATCTTTTTAACGATGCAGAATTTGCTGATATTCTTTTAGATATTTATAAAAGTAATGCTGATAATACCAAACTGGTAGTTTTACTCATTTCTGCAATAGGGAATATGCTCCAAAGGTACAATTTGCCGGAAACAAAGGAGATCTATGAGTTGATGTTTGAAAATGCTTACAAAAAAAATATAGGTCCTTATGTGGCAATATTTCTTCCAAGAATGGAACATTTCAAAAATTACAATCAAAAGTGGCAGTATTTTATGGAGGTAAAGGAAATGTCTCCGAAAAAGGTAGCAGAAAGCTCTTTTGAGGTTATCATAGATTTGTATGGTGGTGAAATTCCTGAGGAAAATAAAAAAGAGGTAGCAGATTATTTTAACAAAAAAGCAGAAGAATCCAATAATGAATATGGAAAACAATATTATTTAGATTTAGCAAATCAGTTTAAATAATTGTGATATAAATCTTTTAATTTGCTTAAATGAGACATATGCATATGAAAGGTAATCACCAGCAATAAAAAGATAAGATTATGGAAATTAGTAACTTAAAAGAAAGCATGATGTTAAAGAATAATATGATTGAGCACTTTTCCACCTTATTATAGTATGTAAAATTTAATCCAATCCATATATATGAAAAAAATATTCTCTGAACTTAAAGGTTTCGTGATATTCAGTCCACAGCTTTTAGCACAGTATCTGCAGGACCATCATCTTTCAGGTACTAATATTTTAAAATATTTCGTAGAAAACGAACATGGAGATGTCATAACCAGATCCGGAATTGCTATTCCTATCATAGGAGTAGAAGAGGATTATTATGCTTTCCGGCTTTCCATGAATAATGAAAAGATTTTGAATGATGAAGAAGTAGAAGTAGAGTCGAAAGGCTGGATATTTCAGACTGCTAATAATGAAGTGAAAATTGTAGGCATCGGTTATTTAAAAGATACTGCTTCTATTAATGATGAAAACAGTATAACACTTTCATTAGAAAACGGATGGTATTCTTTAAAAATACGGGGTGGGAATAAAAATGGTGAAAGACTATTTGAACTGAATATGCAGAAGCAGGACGTGCATCCGGCTTTCAGTGGTGATGTAACTACGGAATATTACTATGGTTAAAAAATTAGTGAAAAAATATTGAACCGTAAATATTTCATCCCTGAGTTTAAATATCTGATATTGAGATCTTAATATTCAAATTTTATTTGGTTAAGGACATTGAAGTCTTGAACTTGTTTAAACTTATTTAAGAAAGAGTTTCCAGAAAAATTAGCAATTTAGAGTTGAAAAAAAGAACTAAAATCTGGAACTCATAAGCAAAGATAAACTGGAAAAATGGATTTTGCCTCATTTAAGTAAAGGCAAACGAAGATTTTTCACGAGATTTGATTTGGGCAAAATCTTAGCTCATTATAAAACAATTGAAAACAGGCTGCCAATGGCGGGAATTGAATCTAAAAGAATATTTTTCAAAAGAAACAATAAGCTGGCAATTCGTTTATTATTTCAATACATAAGGACGGTTCTTTCAGACGAATTTGGATTTCTCTTCTCCAGAATAATAAATAAAATTAGATCTTTCCAGTGTACAATTAGATGGAAGCCATACCCGCAGCAGACGGGAGGAGAATCAGTAGGGTATCAGGGAAGAAAATCATCCAATACTACTAATTGTATTTTTCTCTGTGATAACCGGGGGCAAATGCCTTCAACGGGAAGTTCAATAAGCGGAGAGCATCATGACCTTTATAATATTGAAGAAACTTTAGAAGATATTTTATTGATAGTTTCAAAGCTTTATAAGATTTGAAATACTAAATCTAATGTGGATAAATCTACATTATTTAGCCTTCTCTATTTTGTTTCTAAGAAAAATAAAAGTTTAAACAGGTTAACATTAAAATCCAGAACACTACAGATCTTAATTGTTCATATATTTTGCTCACAAAACAAATAATGAAGCTTTTTAAACTTTAATAATGCAGACGTTATGAAAAAAATATCCGTTGCTTTTTTTACGGCTCAGCTCGTATAGTCTCAGGTATCGGTAAATACCGTTAATCCCCAAGACACATTTCATGCAGACGGGGCGAAAGATGACCCCGCGGCTTCCCAGCAGGCCAGCCCGTAAATCAGCAAACACCATAGATAAAGAGTTTTATGGATGCTGCTGAAAATTGGAATTTAATGTAGTTTTTGGGCTAAATGTCATGCATTTAAAATTACAGTGAGTATCATCAATTTTTACAATATTTTTTTTCTGTTATTATTGATTATTGAGATTTTTGCATACAAAGCTATTTAAACTTTTTAAAGAAAGAGTTTCCAGAAAGTTAGCAATTTAGAGTTGCAAAAAAAGAACTAAAATCTGGAACTCATAAGCAAAGATAAACTGGAAAAATAGATTATACCTCATTTGAGTATGTTAGGGAAGAAAATCATCAAAACCAGCAATTGTATTTTCCTTGTGATAACCAGGGACAGATGTTTTCAACCTGGGTAATCTAAATTATTTGGCTTTTTCTGTTTTGTTTCTCAGGAAAATAAAAGTTTAACAAGTTTTACATTAAGTGGATATAATAAAAAAGTAGAATAAAAGCAATTTATTTCTATTCCAAATCCACTATATATTCTCTGTATTTTTTAACAGATTTTATGTTAAACTTTTTTCTTACATAATTAAAAAAGGTGGTTACCTTATAACCAGGATATTATGAAAAAAAATATGTTATTACTTTTTGTGTGTTTTTACTTTGGAACAGAAGCACAGCAATTGCTACAGCCCGTACAACATGACACTACAGAAAGAACAGGTGTCCCTTCGTCCTCTTTTTTTATTACTTCTAGCCTGAAAGCCCACACAAATTACCTTTTATCATTGGAACCGAAGAGACCGTTTTCATGTTTTGGCGTTGGCTGGAGAATAAAGAAAGAGCTGGATCCTGGACAATTAAGTTTTCGATACCGAACAAAAAAAGAGGATATGAGTGGTCTGACTGGGAAACTGCAAATGCAGATTTTTCTCCAAAAGAAACTTCTAAGAATATGTACTGGACAGATGCACTGTTTAGTTACGATGCAACATCTCAAGATTTTATAGAATTTGAGTTTTCTAACACTGTAACAGCAGATGAAATGCAGATTGATCTGTTTGATGGAAATTATGCAACAAAATATTTTGATACACCTAAAAATGAATATAAAACAGTAGCCTGTCCTGAATTTCCATCAATTATTACAAGGAATGATTGGTGTGGTGGATCTGCCCCTTGCAGTTCAGTAAATACTCCTTACTCCGTTGTAAATATTGTACCAACACACGTTGTTATTCATCATGGTGGAACACCTGATACTTATACAAACGGGGCTAATATAGTTCGTTCCTACTGGAATTATCACGTAAATACATTAGGATGGTCAGATATTGGGTACAACTATCTGCTTGACAAGGAAGGTAACCTGTATCAGGGCAGATACAATCCCAATATGCCTACAACAGATGTAAGAGGTGCTCATGCAATCCATTACAATTCAAAAGCAATTGGTGTATGTTTTCTTGGTCATTCAGATTTTACAATTTCAACTTCAGCACAGCTCAATAAGTTGTATAGTCTTCTAGGATGGTGGTTTAAGTATAAAGGATTTGACCCTACCTCTTCTGCTTCTATACTAAATACTATTCGGCCAAGAATTATGGGGCATCGTGATGTTGGTACAACTATATGTCCTGGAAACGATTTATATTCAAGGTTAGACACCATACGAATCAAAACAAAAATTGTGAGTGATGCTGTAGGATGTGAAACGCTTGGCATCAGCCAATATAGCAAATTTAACAATTCTTTTATGGCAATTTCTCCTAATCCTAATGATGGAAATTTTTCTCTCTCTTTTGTAAGCAATAGAAGGTCTACAATTTCCGTATCTTTCTATGACCAAAGGGGAAAAATTGTTCATTCACAAAAAGGTGAAGTGAAAAAAGGCGAAAATACTATACTATTTAATTTAAAGAAAAAGTTTGTGCAAGGAGTTTATACTTTGCAAATCGATCAGGCCGGCAAAAGATATTCGAAGAAGATTATCATAGAGAATTGATATTGAAGTCATTTAAACTTATATATAAAAAAGGCTTGGCTATTTTTATATTGCGAAACATAAAAAACAAATCAAGCCCATGAGTACCAGGTACTTGACAAAGATATAATAGAAAATGAAATAGTCCCCTACTGCACTTTATTTACAGACAGGCAGGGACTCCCTTTAGCCATCTCTGATCCTATCGCCGGGAATCATAATGATCTGTATCATATTGAAATGTATTTTGACAAGATCACTCAGACGCTAAAAAGAGCAGATGTTGCTATAGAAGGATTATTTATTAATGCAGATGCTGGATTTGACGCTCAAAACTTCAGAAAGCACTATGAAAGTAAAAATATCATCGCCAATATTGCTTTCAATAAGCGGAACGGATCAGATACCGACAATTTTTATTTTGATGAAATTTTATATCACCAAGGATATGCAATAGAAAGAACAAACGCTGGGTTAGACAGCTTCAGATCGTTGCTCAATCGTTTTGATACGGTATCCAGCTGGAAATCTTTCAATTATTCAGCCTGTATGGTAATTACTTCGAAAAAATTCAAAATGAAAGTTTAATTGACCTCCTCTTTAAACACCAGAAATACGAATTTTATTGAAAAATATTTTGCCAGTTATAAAAAACTTTCTATATTTGCACCACTGAAAACAACGGTACTACCGGAGTTGAAGGAGAGTTGGCAGAGTGGTCGATTGCGGCAGTCTTGAAAACTGTTGACTGTAACAGGTCCGGGGGTTCGAATCCCTCACTCTCCGCTGAGAGGGTCTTTTAATAAAAGATCCTCTTTTTTGTCGTATATAAGAAGTCCTTTATCCTTCATTTTTAGGTGATTATGCGACAATATCTCCATCATGGTAGGTGTTCGAAAGATTTGATTTTCATAATAAAGATTGTTGTCGAACACCAAGCTTACAAATTCCCGTTTTTGAAGCGTTTCCGCTGAATCATATACACAACGTAGATCGGTCAACATATCCAATTTATTTTCCAGTATACCAAATGCAAGACTTCTATTTTCACTCAATCTTTCAATCGCTCCTCTTAAGCTTATAATCTCTGCATCGTAGATAGAATACCAGCGATCATAGGTATCCTTATTAATCTCATTCTTTATCCATTTTTCTTCAAGCGAATATAGCTTCTCTTCATTCTCCTGTAATTGCTTTTTCTTCTCACTAACTTTTTCAAGTTGAATTCCAGCTCCCTGTCAATCGACTCCCTGCTTTCCGTTCTGATCTTTCTTACACGGGTAGTGGGAAGGCTCATAAGCTCACAGATTTTCAAAAATTGTTCATGTGCTTTAATTGCGCTTATATTATTATGCTTGCTGTGTTTGCATTTATAGTAATGGTAATATTTTCCCGACTTACCCCTTGAAGGAGCTCCAGAAAGAGGATTACCACAATGACATTTCAAAATACCACGCAAAGGAATTTCATCATCAATGACTGTCCTTGTCTTCCCTGGCCGTTTGATCTTTTCCTGTACCATTTGCCATGTAGTCCTGTCAATTATCGGTTCGTGGATACCCGGGAATAATCCACCCGGCGCCCCTTGATGTGAGGTGGCTTTGATAAGTCCAGTATAAGATGGATTTTTTAAAACACGCTCAATAGCCATATTGCCCTTGATTGTAAACCCAAGTTCCTCGGCCTGTTTTCTTATCAGATAGATAGGTGTATTTCGCAGAAAAGAATCATAGATGAAACGTACTATTTTCGCCTGAGATTCATCAACCACCAGTATGCGTGCCTTTTCTAAGCCTTCCTTCCTATATCCGAATGGTGGATTCTTGTATGTATACCTTCCCTTTACGGTTTTTGCAGTGTATATTCCTCCTCTTACCTTTACACTCCTATTGATATTTTCCTCTTCAGCGAGTAATAGCTGTAAGCCTGCTCGGAAATAACTTCCAGGGGTATCATAATCAAAGGTGATATTTTCTGTTACACTGACGATCTGGATACCATATGTTTTTTGTAGCCCCTTTACCATCGTAATTGCTTCATCGGCTATACGGCTGAAACGGTCAAGCTGGTCAACAACAAGGTAATCCACCTTTTTATGATGGCTAACAATAAATTCTTTAAGTTTGATGAAGTCCGGGCGGTCAAAAGTACGTGCACTTTTCCCTTGATCTACAAAAGAGTCAATCAATTCCACACCATTGAACTTTAACCAATTATCAGTAATCATTTCCTGTCTCTCTATTGAGCAAACACTCTGTCCTTGTTTACTGAACCTTAGGTATCTTATTGCTTTTTTCATAGTATTCTTTTAAAGTTGATGAGACGATTATCTGTATGATAAGTTTTTCAAGCTTATCCTCTTTCTCGATCTCCCTTTCTTCTTTCAGTTCTTCTATCTTTTGGTCCAATTCATTGTCTGTTGTCCAGTTCTCTTCCTTTTTATCAGTACCGCTTTCCATTTCATCCTATGATTTAGATTTATGATAAAATCTGTCTTTCAGATTTTATCATAAATCTAAAGGAGAAACAAGCCTGCTTTACTAAATTGGTATTTAGAGGCACGATTTGTCATATATATGCCTAATCATATATAAGATCAAATCCAATGGTAAGGTTTATCCTTGCGGTTTAGATAACAGTACATTTCTTCCTTCGTAAGTCCGGGAAAGAATTCTAAAGCTCGATCAATAGCATAGTTCGGAAGAAAAAAGATCTCATCACGGATTGCCTTAATCACCTTCTCATGACCGTAAAAACGAACCAGCTCATCAATTTCATCCTGCCCTCCACGTTCTACAATACGTGCAATAACTGCCTTATAAGCTTTTTGCCAATCGAGCTTCTCTGTATCTGTATCCCAAAAAAAATGCGGTTCAAAATTCGGTTTCATAATGTAACATTTTGATTTTCTTACACATAAATATAATAATTTATTTTTAACTACGCAATGATTTAACGCCTAAATCCTCTTCCTTTTCCCATACTTGGAGGTGGCGGAAACTTCTTTAGAGGATTTAACGAAGCTTCCTTTAATCGGCCCGATATTTTTGACCATCTATGTTCTTTTCCTTTGAGTATCTTAACACCTAATTCTTTATCAATGTGATCGAAAAAAGCTAGAGAATAAGTTGCTAATGCTGCATTTCCATTATACTTCCGTTCATAAGTCTCTAAATAGTCTTTCAATGGATTCTTTTCTAAAAGAAAGTGCATATCCACAAAGTCTTTCAATCGTGTTCCGCTTTGAAAGATCGCATGAAGCTTCATGGCTCCAATATCTTCTAAGGATGCTAAACGAACATTGTCAATTACCTTTATAGGTTTTTGCCAGTCGTATTTATGAGATAAAATATCTACCTTAACATTCCCAATATTTATCATCAATGTATTATTCCCAATATTACGTACCGTGGCGGAATGTTTATTTTGCAGTTGGTCCAGCATCCCATGGACATCAAAATCTTTAGTTGTAAAAAGATCTATATCAATACTTAATCGATGACCGATCTGTAAGCTCAAAGCGGTTCCTCCCACCAGGTTAAAATCCCGAAGCATTTCTTCCTCCATTAATTTTTGTAGAAGATCCCACAATTCTTTTGTGACAGTTTCTTTATATAACATAACAAATCATTTTTCGGAAATCTATTCCTGAAATTGACCTGTCCTGTTAAAGTGGAATTGGCTTGCTTTATTTTGCGCTCATTTTCCTAATTATACTTTTAATATTAATCTGTCTTTTCTCTTCAATATTGAAAAACAAAGCGACTTCGGAGCGGGTTTAAAGTCCCGGAAGGGCAAGTTGTTTTGAGCTGAGGAGAGTATTTCGAGCTGCTCAAAAGATAACTTGCTCCTTTCCGATGAAAGGACATACCTTAGATTGTATTTAAAGATTTAAGTTGCAACCTGTAACCTGTAAAAAGATAAATTACAATTCTCGAATTTTGGGATGGATGTGAAATACCTATTTCTTCTTTTTGTATTTTCTTATCTTATGACAAGTGCCGCATCAATTCATACTTATATATTTGATAAAAAACCATGCTGCTAGAATTATTATTCATACTTATAGCGTTAAGTAGTCTAGCTTTCCTCTATATTGGAAGCGGAAAAAATATTAATATTTCTGTTCTTTTTATCTGGCAAATCTTAGTTGGCATAGTTGCTTACAATGGTTATTTTCTAAATTATCCAACATCTTTCCCTTTCACTATGCTAATCACTCTAGGTTTATCATTTTGGTTAATCAGCAGAATAAATATTAATGCAATAAACCAAAAATACCTATTATTGTTGCACGTACATAGAATACCTGTAGAATATGCATTATTACTGTTATACCTAAAAAGTAAAATCCCTGTTGAAATGACATTCTTGGGATGGAATTTCGATATTTTGATTGGATTAACTGCCTTATTCATTTTTATTTATCAGTGGCTATTCACAGTAGCGGTTCCCCGTAAAGTATTTATATTATGGAATATTGTTGGACTGGGCTTTCTATTTTTCATAGTTTCCATTGCCGTTTTATCCTCGCCAATTCCTGTTCAGAAATTTGGAATCGGAAGATCAAATATCGCCGTTTTGGCGTTTCCTTTCTATTTACTTCCTACTTGTATTGTCCCTACAGTACTAATTTCACATTCTCTTTTTTAAACTATTAGAGAAAATGAATTACGGCAAAATTCTTGGGAATAAGTAAAGTCAACAGTTAAAAACATTTTATAAGGTACAAGGAAGACTTCTTTTCTCTGTATTACGGAAGCTATATTATTATTTGCTTTTTTTACCTAATGCTTTTATTGTAAACTATTTTAGCGGGTATAAAAACACATAGCAAATTATTTATTTTTCCCGCTACACCGCTGGGTTGAAATATATCTATCTTGATATTTCTTTGTTTACATTTTTGTAAACGCTCACTAGTAGGTAAACCGATGCCAAAAACAGCCACTAAATACCATATAAAATATATTGGAAGCAGAACATGGTATTTTCTAAAAATTTATACCACGAAATGAACTGTAAGCAATTTAATTCCATAGGATTGGAAGAAGTCCTCCATGCACTCGGACACCTTCCAGTCCGGGAAAATGCCAAAGAAGCTTGGTATCTCAGCCCCTTTGGCATAGAGTCCCAAGCCTCTTTCAAAGTTGACAGGAGCCGTAATGTCTGGTATCTGTTCTCCGAAGGTATCGGCGGAACCAATACTGATTTTATGCAGAAATACCTTGGTACACCTATAAAAGGTGTTCTTGAATGGGCATCCGCCCAAAATTTTTCTTCTTTTCATCAGCAACCTACTCCGAATAGGAAAATACCTGCCGAATATAGGATTGATAAGGTAATGGAACTGACACATCTCAATCTTTTGCAATATCTTCGGGAGAGAGGATTATCGTCTAAAGTGTATAGGTATCTAAAGGAAATATGGTTTAACATGAAAGAGAAACCATATTATGCGATTGGATTTCAGAACCGATCCGGTGGCTGGGAAGTACGGAATCCTTACTACAAAGGTGCTTTGCTCAGTAAGGATATCTCAATCCTAAATATCAGTTCAGAATGCCGGCATTCCAGAACTCCACAAGGACAGCATGATGAAATTCCAACTGTACATCACGATAAAATTCCTGATGCCAAGATCGTAGTTGTGGAAGGTTTCATGGACGCCCTCTCGTTTATTGAGATGAAAGGAAGCTATCAGGGAGACCTGCTTGTTCTCAACTCGACAAGTTTACTCAAAAAAACTATTGATGCCCTCAAAAGATATACTGAGATCAATCTATTTCTGGACAATGACAGGTCAGGCAGAAACTGTACAGCAAAAATCCTAAAGGCTTATCCGCATGCAAATGACTATTCTCACATCTATGCAGATCATAAAGACCTGAACGGGTATTTGATGGAGAGAAGAATGCAAAAGTTTCTAGCTACACCAAAAACAGAGGCGATTCCAAAACAGGAAAATAACAGTACAGAAAAACAAGAACCGTGCAAAGAAGAAAAAAACAGACCAACGAAAGGATTGCGCAGAAGGATGTAGGACCGCGTTTTTTACAAACTGTCTGCAAAAGTTAGGAGCTCATTCGCAACTTTGAAGGTCGGTGCCCTCCCAACAAAGTTTCTACTTCGCCCTGCTGGGGCTAAAAAGCAGCCCATCAAAACGGGCTGCAACGGTTCTTAAATCATTTATAGTTTCATGCACCAATATAAAGCACTGTTCCATAATGTTATAAATATAATCTTTTGGCCTGATCAATCAAAAATCAATGTAATGAAAACATCCATTAATTTTAAAGCCGTAAAAGCCGATTCTGAGATCCATAATTTCAGAAAGAAGACTTTTGACTATATCCGAAAGGACTTAACTCATAAAAATGAATACTGGCTGGAAGATAAGATTGCAGACAGGGTTCAGAAAATTGAAGCCTATTGCAAGGAGAAATCTGGTCGTAAGTTACAATCTAATGCAATGCCAATCCGTGAGGCGGTAGTGGTCATCAAAGAAGACACCACTATGAAAGACCTTCATGACCTGGCGAATAAACTACAGCAGGAATTGGGGATCAGGATATTTCAGATTGCCATCCATAAAGATGAAGGTCACTGGGACAAAGATTTCAATGAATGGAAGCCGAATTTCCACGCCCATCTTGTCGCCGACTGGCAGGATCTAAAAACCGGAAAAACTTTAAAGCACCAGTCATTCCATTACTCCAAAATGCAGGATTTGGCCGCTGAATGCCTTGGCATGGAAAGAGGCACAGCAGGATCGATAGGAAGATTGGAAGCTGTGGAATTCAAGATACAGAAAAAAGAAGAGGAATTAAAAGCCCTTGAACTTAAAGTACAGAAAATGACAGCAGAACTGAGTTCAGGGAAATTTAATGATCTAATCGTAAAAAACTCTAATTTCTTCGGCAATCAGCGGATTAACATTGATAAAACTACTCAAAATTATGGAAAAGCGTTCAAGCTCTATAATGCTGAACTTTTAAAAAACGGCAAAGATCTGGAAATTCTAAATAAACGGACTACCAAACTTCAATCTGAAACAAATGATCTGAAAAAAGAACTATCTGCTCTTAAAAGCAAAAATGCCGTGCTACTGACCGATCCCAATATTTTTGCTTTGGAAAAGAAAAAATACCTCGATTCGGTGGTCAATCTGATTGAAAAGTCAATCCGTCAGCACTGGTTGGAATTTCCCAATGTTGATCGCTCTAATCACAATTACTTTCATAGTGAGATGAATAAAATATGTAATGAAATTTTGATAAAAAATCATATCCCATTTTCTGCTTTTGAAGCTATATTTCAGGTAACTGAACTTGTGACTCATATTTCCATGCTATTTAGCTTTGCCGTGGATAATCCTGAGCCTGAAGAGATACCGATCCAGATAAAGAAGAAAAAGAAGAGAAGAAGAATTTCATGAATATTTTAGATTCATAATTTTTTTATTACTCTTATATTTTTGAAGTCAGACTAAAAATCCCTGGCATCAATATGCCAAGGATAATGTAAATATCTACTAAGATGCAATTAATATTAAAAGATGTTGAATTACTCTCTGATCTTACTTATCAACGCCTCTATAAGTTTATTCTGGGAATTACATATATAGGAAATATAAGATGGCAATGGCTCCATCCTCATTGATATATTCCATTTTTTCTCAGGATTTTTATCGCTTGACTGGTAGAAACCACCTGCCCAAAAAAATATTTTGTACTTCGTTTGATCTTCTCCTCGATAGTTTTTAGAAATTATTCAGTTCTAAAATCGAGCGTCCAAAGCCTTATTTAGTAATCTCTTGCTCTTTAAACTGGTTTGGTGTCAGGCCCGTCAACTTTTTAAATAACCTGGTAAAATAGGATGGACTTTCAAACCCAAGATCGTAAGCAATTCCCGCAATGTTACTGTCGGAACTGACGAGCATATTTTTCGCCTCCTTGATCAAATAAATATGGACATGCTCAAGCGCGGTTTTACCGGTTTCCTGCTTAAGTAAATCACTTAAATAACGGCTGGAAAGAAAAAGCACTCCTGCAAGATAATTGACAGTAGGAAGTCCTTCTGTGAGATGCAATTTTTTGTCAAAATAGTTTTGCAGAACCGTTTGAAACCGTTTTACGGTTGTTCCTGAAATATTGTTGCTTCGGTCAATAAATTGCCTTTTGTAAAAACGGTCTGAGTATTTTAGAATGGAATCGATATGGGAAAGAATAATCTCCCTGCTGAACTCATCCTGGTTTTCATCATATTCTCTCCTGATTTTTTCATATAATTCCCACATTATAAGTTCTTCGGAAGGAGATAGATGAAGAGCTTCATTGATTTCATACTCAAAGTATCCATAATTTTTGATCTGCTGATATAGGTTATGGCCAGATAGATAATCTTCATGAAAAAAAATAACAAAACCTTTTTCAGCAAACTGTACGTTACTCACCTCGATAATCTGTCTTGGCTTCATAAAAACGGTAGAACCATTGCTATGATCATATTTTGTTTTGCCATAAAGTACATGTCCGGATTTAATCTTCTTTAATCCAATCATATAAAAGTCACCCGTAAACCGGTCTTCACCCACTGAATAGGTCATCAGTTCCTTACAGGTCATCAGACTCAGTTGCGGATGTTTTGGTGTTTCAAAGCCACTCTTTTCATGAAGCTCAGTAATGCTTTTATAGTGATTGATCTTTTTCAATGTGAATAATTTTAAGGATTATGAAAGGCTAAGGATTTTTGTTTTTGCTTAAAGAGATCGATATGTTCATGTTAGACGAATGCCAGATAAAATTAAAAAATAATAGCTTATAAAATAAATGACAAAGACTTTTTAACAGCTGAACAATATCAAAGCCTTTCGTAACGAAAGGCTTTTTTTAACTATTTTGATTTTAAAAATAATTTGCCAGATGTGTTTGGTAGCTAGCCAGTTCATTTTCGATTTTGGGATTTTTAAAAACATCGTAAAACGCAAATGTTGGCAGGGTCTCTACACCGACAAATTCAAGTGTAGCTGTGAATGGTCTTGTGAATTCTTCCATGGAAAAGTTCTCAAGAAGCTGTCCTTGTTGATTGAAGGTTTCCTGCGGAGCATTCCATGTATTGACAACCATTCCTTTGCTTTGAAGCAGTCCTCCGGTTCCGTAATTGCCGCCTTTATTTCGGCCATCACCCGCATAAATTTTTCCGTAACCGCTCATGAGCACCTTGTCGATATAATCTTTAGTCTTAGCAGGCATTCCGAACCAGTTGATCGGAAAATGAAATAAAATGCGATCAGCATTAATCCACTTTTCAATCTCTTGAGGAATTTCATAACCCTGATCTACGACAGTCTCACTGATTTCATATCCTTTTGCTAAAAACAGCTCTTTAGTTTTTTCAAAAATAGTATTGTTAAGTGTACCTTCAGCAATCTGTGGCCATTTGATATGTCCGTTTATAATAAGAGCTTTCATTATAGATATTTTCCAAGATATAATTCAACATCACCATACGTTTGTAATCCTTGATCAAGCAGATTTTTGATTCTTGTTCTGGCTTCGGGCTCGGTCAATGATGCAAAAAAGCGATTTTGGGTTTCCATAATATGTTCATTTTTGGGGATCACAACACGTTCATTCATAATGGATTTTATGGTAGCAATGATCTTTTTATCAAAAGAAGCTATTCTATGGGCAAGGTTTTCTACAAAAGCATCAAGTTTGTCATCTTCGAACGCACGGTTGATCCATCCATAGGCAGCAGCAGTTTCGGCATCATAATCATCACCGCTCAAAATAATTTCCAAAGCTCTTGCCTTTCCTGTCAATAAATGCAGTCTTTCAAGACCGCCACCACCTGGAAAGGAACCAATACCAATTTCAGGCTGGGAGAAAAATGCTTTTTCCTTGCTTGCAAAACGCATATCGAAAGCCTGGATAAATTCGCTTCCCAGTCCTCTGGCTCTTCCTCTGATCGAAGCTATGCTGACAAAAGGTGCCTGTTCCAGTCTCTTCGCAATATCTGGCCATGAAATCGAAAGTCCTGTTTCGCCTGTCCCTTTTGGAAATTCGAATATATCGATCAATTCCGCATGCGCCACATAAAAGTCAGGGTTAGCACTTTCAAAGACAACCACTTTCAAATTTTCATTTGCTTCCAGTTCTTCCATTGTTTCCCGAAGCTGCACGGAGAATTTTGGATCAAAAATATTTACTGGCGGATTGTTTATAAAAACTTTCCAGTAGCTTTCGCTTACTTTATCAATTGTAAAAATCATAAAATATCCTTTGTTTATGTTTAGAAGTCAGTGTTCAAGAAAAGGTTGATGTATCCTGCGATCAGCTCTGGCTGTTGATGTTGAAGACCATGTCCAGTTCCATTTATAATGATATGCTGCATGGAAGGAGCCTTTTGAAGAAGTGGAAACCAATTTTCTACTGCGAAGCTGATATCATGATCTGCAGAAATTACCAGCACAGCATTGGAAAGTGTCTCATATTGGCCACGGAAGTTTTGGGCATCTTTTTTCATCACTGCAGAACCGTCAAAGTATTTTTGGAATTTGTCTGGCGTTGACGGAACTTTTGAGCGGTCCAGTCTTTTTGCGATTCTGTCAAAGGACTGTTTTGCGGCTTCCCGGCTTTTTTGATTGGCAGGTTCAAAAAATGCGACTGTTTCATCTTCCAGATCATTGACCGGTTTTAATGCGCGTTGAAAAAAGGCTGGATCAAAAGGCACAAGATTTTCTCCGGGAGGATTAGTTCCGATAAGAACAGCTTTTAAAATACGGTCCTGGTTCAAAAATAGTGCAGCTTGAGCTACAAGTCCACCATATGACCAACCGGCAACATTAAATCGATCATATTTCAGTTCAGTCATCAGTTTAACACCGACCGAAGCGACTTCAAGAATATCCGATGAAAGTTCCCCTTCTGAATCACCGATTCCGGGGTAATCAAAGATAACTATTGAATTGTTTGCAGCTAATGAATCTAGGAAAAGGGGATCCCAGGTGTCGAGAATTCCTCTGAAGCGATTATAGATAAGAATGGGCGAGCCCTTTCCGAAATGTCTGTAGGCGATCTTTACGCCATCTATTGTGCTGAATTTAGTCTCAGCATCTGAAAAAAATGAGTTCATTGTCAAAGGCTTTTATTGTCTATTCAAAAGTACTCGAATAGACAAACCACCTTTAACACAAATCAGGGATTGTATTACACTTTTCCCTGATTTCTGATTTCTGTAGGAGATATAACTTTTACTTTTTTAAAGAATCTTGAGAAATAAGGAACATTAGCAAATCCTAATTGATAGGCAATTTCACTAACAGTCATGTTAGTCTGAAATAATAATATCTCTGCCTGTTCAACGATAAATTCGTGGATTATACGAATTGTATTTTTTCCGGTTTCAGCACGAAGGAGCTCTGTCAGATAATCAGAAGAAAAGCTTAGACTTTGGGCTATCGATGATACTGTCGGTATATTACTAACCGGTTTAGAAAGATCCTTATAATGATCCTGAAGAACCAATTTTACTTTAGAGAGCACCGTGAGCGGATCTATTGCTTTGTTTTTAAACTGACGCTCATAAAAAACATCTGCATACGAAAGGACCACATTGAGCAGGGATAGAATAACATTGATGTTTGAACTGGCTTTGTTTTCTGTAAGTTCCATGTGGATTCTGGTAAACAGCCAGGTAATGATCTCTTCTTCCTGGGCAGTCATAAACAGCGCATCATTAATTTCATAACTGAAATATTTGTATTGCTTGATTTTACTGGCTATGGGGTGCTGTTTGATCAAATCAGGATGAAAAACAAATGCATATCCATCCCAAAAAGTAAGACTTTCCCAGGATACAACTTGCCCGGGCTCACTAAAGAGCATTAGCCCATTTTCAGTATAGTATTTATTATTACCATAGTTAATATCACCGGTAAAGTTTTTTTCAGCGAGATTTTGAACAGATTCACCTGAATTTCACCACTTGTCTGCGGAAAATTAGGAATAGCCTCCTTACATACTCTGCTGTCCATTAAGGGATGCAATGGAGTAGAACGATTCAGATATTTATTATAGGTGGTCAGGTCGTTGAATGTTTTCATGGTACAAAAATGCAATATAGTTTTCAAATAATAGCTTTAAAGGTCAGACATTCTCGGTTTCAAATGGAAAGGATACGCTGTCTTTTCTTAGTTCTTTTTTTCGTTTTCGTAAATCTGTGCTATTCTTCCGCTGATACGGGCTAGATCCAGAGCTATATCTCAAGCTAACTTTGCTATACCAAAATATGGTAATAACGAGTAAAAAACATAACAATATCATGGATAACAAAACGCAACAATTATTGGACAAGGTACTTCATGCACATGGAATAGAAAGTGCAACACAATTTAAACAGTTACACATTCATACGAGTATTGGTGGTGCAATCTGGGGAATGAAAGGTCATGAAGGAGCGCTTGAAGATGTCATTTTTGAAGGTTCATTGACTGAACAGAAAAGTCAATGGACCAATATTTTCCTAAAAGGTTATACCTCAACTTTTGAACCTGGGCATGTTCAGCTTTTCGATCAAAGCGGCGGCCTGCTAGAGGATTTACAGAATCCAAAGCTTTCTTTTTAGGGCATGGTGTAGAAACTCCCTGGAGCAGACTTCAATTGGTGTACTTCTCAAGTTATGCTACATGGAATTACGCAACAGCACCTTTTAATTTCATGGTTCCCGGGGCAGAAATTAATAGGCTGGATTCATGGAATGAAAACGGAGAAGTCTTAGACAGGTTGGAAGTGATCTATCCCGATGGTTTCGCTACACATAGTAAAAAACAGATCTTCTATTTTAATGAAGAGGGACTTTTAAAACGTCATGATTACTGGCCGGAAGTTTTAGGTGGTTCTTCAGCAACACAAATTATTGAAGATTATAAGGAATTTGATGGTATTAAAACAGGAACAAAAAGAAACATTTACGTGCTTAATGATGAAGATAATTCGTACAATAAAGATTTCGTTCTGGTTTCCATCGATATCCAAGAAGTAAAATTTGAAAAATAATGATTTGGGAGTAACATTAAAATCGTAAAAAAATGAAAACAATTTCAGTACCGGAAAAGGAACAATTAAGTTTTGGTTCAAAAAGCATATTAGATTCTGTAGAGAAAAAAATGGGAAAAATTCCTAATCTATATGCAACCATTGGCTATTCTTCCTCTGCTTTAAAATCAATGCTGGAGACAGAAGCGGTACTTTCCCACGATTCATCGTTTACGGCAAAAGAAAGAGAAGCTATCAATCTTATTGTTTCACAAGTTAACGAATGTGATTACTGTTTGGCAGCGCATACGAGCTTAGCAAAAATGAGGGGTTTCACGGAAGAGCAGACCATTGATATCAGAAAGGGAAATTCGGATGACGCACAATTAGATGTGGTTATTAAATTAGCTCAATCTATTGCCAGCCATAAAGGAAATGCGGGAAACGGAGCCTTAGAAAATTTCTTTAATGCAGGATATGACGAAAAAGCTTTGGTTGAACTTACTGCTATAATTGCGCTGAGAAGCTTTACCAACTATGTATTTGCCAATACCCAGGTTCCAATTGATTTTCCTTTGGCACAAGCCATTTAATGATAATCTAATATTAAGGGAAAGCCATCTGAGTTTTAAATCAGATGGCTTTATTTTATTTCAACAAATCAGCATTCGTAATTCTGTGCTATTGATCCGCTGAAATGGGCTATTTATTCCATTTGCACCTCCCTAATTTTGTTTCATTGAATAAAAGAAAACTATACAGGAACAATTAAATATTAAAAGAATAGTATGAAAACAGTAGAAAACTTTGCGCTTAACGCTCCAACGCAGTACATTAATGTTAATGGGATTACGTATGCTTACCGAAGGTTCGGAAACAAAAAAGATATCCCTCTTATAGGATTTCAGCATTTTACAGGAACGCTTGACAATTGGGATCCTGCTATCGTGAATGGTTTGGCTCAGGAACGTGAAATCATTATTTTTGATAACAAGGGTGTGGGGAACAGCAGTGGTGAAACACCGGATAGCGTTCTTGAAATGGCTAAAGACGCAGTTGAATTTATTAAAGCTTTAGGAGTTGAGAAGTTCGATGTGCTGGGATTTTCTCTTGGAGGTTTTATAGCACAGTATCTTGGAACACTATACAGTGGGATGGTCAGAAAAATCATTATGGTCGGAACGGCACCCCAGGGAGCAAAAGTACTGGAAGGTTTTTATGATCTGATTGCAAAAGGCTCAAATTTGGATCCAGCCGAACTGTTTTTATATATTTTCTTTACTAAGTCAGAAAATAGCAAAAACAAAGGAAAGGAAACTTTGGGTCGCCTATTTGAAAGAACTGAGGACAGAGATGAGCAGACCATTGAAAAATCTGTAAACGCCCAGGCAAAAGCAATTACCGACTGGGGAACAACTTCTGATATTAATATTTCAGAAATCAATCATCCGGTTCTTATTATTCAGGGAAGCAACGATGAAATGATGGATTCAGACACTTCTTACGAATTATTCAAAGCTATTCCCAATGCTGTTTTAAGTTATTATCCGGATTCCGCGCATGGGTCTTTTTTTCAATATCCGGAAATGTTTGTACAACAGGCGAACGATTTTCTAAACATTTTCAAATAATTATCATATACGTCATTTTGTACCATTAATTCGCTGATATGGGTTATTTGATCTTGCAGCTTGACAGTAACTTTGTACTATAAAATCATAAAAAAATTAGAACAATGAGCAAAGTAATTTTTATAACAGGAGCATCCAAGGGATTTGGTAAATTATGGGCTGAAGCGCTTTTGAAAAGGGGAAATAAAGTAGCCGCAACTGCAAGAAATATATCCGCCTTAGAAGGGCTTAAAGAACAATATGGTAATAATATTTTACCTTTACAGCTCGACGTTAATAAAAGAACTGAAGTTTTTGAAACTGTAGATCAGATTGAAAAACATTTCGGAAAAATTGATGTACTGATCAATAACGCGGGCTTTGGTCTGTTCGGAACGACAGAAGAAACAACCGAACAGCAGGCAAGAGAACAGATGGAGACGAATTTCTTCGGTTCACTTTGGGTAGCACAGGCTGTTTTACCAGTAATGAGAAAACAAAAAAGTGGCCATATTATCCAGGTGTCGAGTTTTTTAGGCTTAACAATTTTACCTTTGTTGGGCTTATATAATGCATCCAAGTTTGCTGTAGAAGGTCTGATTGAAACCATTGGAAGTGAAACCGCACATTTGGGGATCAAAACAACCCTGATTGAGCCTAACGGATTTGCAACAGACTGGGCAGGAGCATCAGCAATTCAGACATCTTCGGATATTGCCGATTATAACCCTGTTCGTGAGACTTTTGCGGAGACGGGCGACAATCCGGATACCTGGGGGAAACCTGAGGCAACAGTAGATCCTATTTTGAATATAATAGACAATGAAAACCCGCCAAAAAGGCTATTAATGGGGAAAATTGCTTATCATGTTATTCATCAGGTCTACATTGACCGCCTTCAGGAAATTGAAAATTGGAAGGAGATAAGTATAGCCGCACACGGGCATTAATGGGTACTAAATTAATATCGTAATTTTGATTAAAATTTGAAATCCGATGAAACATTACGCAACCTTAACGGAATTGCATCTTGGTAATGGTTGGGATGCTCCTCAGAATCCGCTGTTCAGTATGATCGGCTGTCAGGCATCGTGTCCGCTGGGAAATCGGGAATTTACAACAGACTGTTATATCATTGCTTTCAAAAAAATAAAATCAGGAATGTTCATGTATGGTCGGACCCAGTATGACCATGACAATGGCTGTCTATTTTTTGCCAAACCAAGGCAGATCATTGAAATGAAAGATCTTGAATTTGAAGAAAAAGGTTATATGCTGATGATCCATGAGGATTATTTTAATGGCCATGAAATTCGAAAACGGATAGAAAACTATAGTTTTTTTGATTATGAAGTGACCGAGGCACTGCAACTCTCACCAAAGGAAGAGCAGATTATTCTCGAGCTGCACGATAAAATCCAGATAGAGTATTATAACAATCCTGACGAATTCAGCAGGGAGATCATCCTTTCTCATATATCTTCGATTTTAAACTATGCGCAGCGGTTTTATAAAAGACAATTTATAGACCGGGCACAGGTAAACGGGAAAACAGTGTCAAAATTTAATGAGGCACTCAAGAAATATATTAAAGAGGGTAAACTGGAAAGTGTAGGTCTGCCCAGTGTAAATTACCTGGCAGAAAAGCTTTTTGTTTCTCCGCGGTATCTTAGTGATCTGTTGAAACAGGAAACAGGAAAAACCGCAATGGAACTCATCCATGTCTTTCTGATTTCTGAGGCTAAGAATTTATTGCGCTTAGGTGAAAAAGGAGTAGCTGAGATTGCATACCATCTTGGTTTTGAAAATGCATCCTATTTCACAAAACTGTTCAAAAAGCAGACTGGGGTAAAGCCATTGGAGTTTCGAAAGATGCATATGAACTAATCGATGCAAGTCAATAGGAAGAAAAATCTCCGACAATAGTTGGGGATTTTTGTTTTCCATACATTTTAAAAAGGAGTACATCTGTGCTATTCTTCCGTACAAATGAACTATTTATTCGGCTGAGTGTGCTGTAATTTTGAGATGTCAAAACAAATAAAATATAGATCAATGAAAGCATATCTTTTTACAGTGGGCTTATTATTAGCTGGAGTTGGGGTGGTCAAAGCACAACTTGAAAAGGTCGCTACTTCCAATACTATCTGGAATGGTGTGACCACATCCCCTGAAGGAAGAATATTTGTTAATTTTCCTCGAATAGAAGGAGATAAGGGAATCCGCATCGGTGAAATTCTCAGAAATGGTCATATTGTTCCTTATCCAAATGAGCAGTGGAACAATTGGCAAATTGGAGACGATGTGAATCAAAAATTTGTAAGAACAAATTCACTAAGGATTGGGCCTGATGGGTTGCTGTGGGTTGTCGATACCGGAACTCCGGCAATGGGTGGGGAAATTCTGTCGGGGAATAGCGTAAAACTTGTTTCCATTGACACAAAATCAAACCAGGTGGTAAATATCATCCCACTTTTGGATGTTTCAAAACCATCAACATTTATTGATGACATTAGGATAGCTGGAGATAAAATCTACCTGACAGATGCAGGCTCGCCCGCGCTGATTGTTTTGGATAAAAATACCGGAAAAGGAAAAAGGCTTCTTGAAAACCATGAATCTACTGTCGATGAATTACCAATCAAAGCTGAAGGCAAAATCTTAACAGATAATTTGGGAAAAGAAGTGCGAATCCATGCTGATCAGCTGGAATTATCTCCTGACGGTAAGTTCCTTTACTATCAGCCAGTAAGTGGACCACTATGGAAAGTGGAAACACAATATTTAAATGATGAGCATATAACTGAACACGAACTGGAGTCAAAAGTAAGTTTTTTATCATACCCCATCAACAGGAGGTACTGCTATTGATGCGGAAGGAAATCTTTATGTCACCGACGTTGATAAACTTCAGATTATCAGAATAAGCCCGGATGGGAAAGAGACCTTAATCATCAAAGACAGTAGATTACTGTGGGCTGATGCATTATGGATCGATGATGAAGGATATTTATGGATTCCAACAGGTCAGCTTAATAGGGTAGCTGTATTTCAACAGGGAAAAGATAAGGTTAAGTTTCCTGTGGTAATTTATAAATTGAAAATAGGAGCAAAGCCAGTTAGAAATTAAGAGTATAATAAACATTAAATAAAAATTCAATATGAAAGCAATCGTATTAAAAACAGCGGGAGCTGTTGAAAATCTTGAGTATGTTGACATAGAAAAACCAGAGGTTCAACAAGATGAAGTATTGATAAAAGTAAAAGCGATAAGTATCAATCCTGTTGATGTCAAAAGTCGTCAGGGAAGGGGCGTTTATGGAAAAATAAAGGATGAAACTCCTCTTATTCTGGGCTGGGATATTTCTGGTGTTGTAGAAGAGAGCAAAAGCGATCTATTTAAAGTTGGAGATGAAGTCTTTGGAATGGTGAATTTCCCGGGACATGGAAAGGCTTATGCGGAATATGTTGCTGCTCCTGCTACCCAACTGGCGTTAAAACCTAAGAATATTACTTTTGAGCAGGCAGCCGCTTCTACTCTGGTTGCTTTGACAGCCTGGCAAGCATTAGTCAAACATGCAAAGATCCAAAAAGGACAAAAAGTTCTTATTCATGCAGCATCTGGAGGCGTAGGACATATTGCTGTGCAAATTGCCAAACATTTAGGTGCAGAAGTCACAGGGACATCTTCTTCAAAAATAAAGATTTTGTTCTTGGTCTTGGTGCAGATTATCACATCGACTATCATACCTTTGACTGGAATGCCGCTCCGAAAACTTATGATTTCGTGCTCGATACGATAGGAGGTGACAATATTGACAAATCACTTCAGGTAACAAAAGAAGGGGGAGTATCATCAGTATTCCTACCGGACTAAATGAGGAAGTTACTGCAAAAGCTGAAGCCCAAGGAGTGAAAGAATATTTTATCATGGTTCAGTCAAATGGACAAGATATGAAGGATATTGCCAGTTTAATAGAGCAGGAAGAGCTAATACCTCATGTTTCAAAAATCTTTGATTTTCAGCAGATGTCTGAGGCACATATTGAGCAGGGGACGGGTAGAACTGTGGGGAAAATTGTAATCAAGCTATAAATAACAAAGGAGTAATTGAATATTGCTCTTTGTAAAAAATGTAGAAACCGTCTTATTTTATATTTAAGGATGATTCTTTTTTTATTATTCGGGAAGGCCATTATTTTTTCAGGAACAAAAGTTTTTATCTGTGAGATAATTGAAAATAAGTTGAAGTTGTCTATCAAACAATATCTAAATAAATAATAAGGTAATTAGTTGTTCAAACATTCGCACAGTAAAGCAACAAATTTATTGTTGCTTTACTTTTAAATACTAGAGAGTTTTACATTTTATTTAATGCTTTCAAAGAATGATAATAATGGCAAAAGTAGTTCGACAGGACTCCTCTCCCGCTTAGGGAGACGTTTATTTTTTAACGTCTCCTTTTTTTGTGTTCTATATATTTTGATTTTCAGTTGGTTATATTATTTTAGTGTCATGTAGATAAGTGTTCGATTTTTCCACTTTTTTAAAACTAAAAAATATTTATCTTCAGATTTTTCGTATTATCCATTATTTTGTGTTCAATATTCCTTTAACCAATGAATCTCTTAATTCAAGATTAGTATCCTTTTTAAAAGATGTAGCTATTGATGGAACAGATGAATGTCATAAGCATCTCACTTCTTGCACTTGTTATATTGAGTTGTTTGATTGGTAATTTCGGAAACAGAAAATAAAACACAAAAGCTTCTCAACAATTGTATCTTTTTCTAATTGAACTTATCTAAAAATAATATTTAGGATTTTATTTTTATATACAATTACCACAAATACGGTTTCCCATAATTGTATTTACAATTTTTTTTGCAAATTGGTATAATGAAGTTTAAATTCTGTTTCTAACTGCTTAAAGTTTTCATAAATATAAATGTCAGGGGAAATTTTTTTAATCTGATTAATTGTTTATGTTTAATGAATTAATTAAACATTGTATATATACGGAGAAAACTACCGGGATAATACCACAAATTATTGTGACAGATCATGCTGATCATTTGATTTTGGAAAGCGAGAAATCTTTTGAAGATTTAGTAGCAGGAAGAAGATGGCGAGACAGAGGTTTTATTAACCTTTAAATTTACTTATTTTTGTGATTTTATTTAAGTGTTTAAATTCACTCGGAAGAGCATGGTCTCAATGGTGAAATCTATACTAAGAGGGAGACAGCTTGTTGTTGGCGCTTATTAAAATATTTGGCGTACCACCATGAGGTGGTACACCAAATATTCTTGAACCAATTTTAATTTATTTTATAGTCTCAAAAAACGATAATAATGGCAGAAGTAGTTCGACAGGACTCCTCTCTACCAGACAGGGATAAGCTGTTTTCTTATCACTTTTTTTATTATTCACATCACCTAATCCATTGGTTACAAGAGATATACTTCTTAATACAGAGTTTACTCTAGTAGTTCGATATTCAATTCCTGTAAATTCAAGATTTTCTGGATATATCGAACTAATTATTTTTCTTTTTGCTTCTACACTACTTGATTGGTATAATAATGATAAGTTAGATATTACTGATAGAGCCTTGTTTAAGCGATCATCAACTTTTTCGGGTTTTCGAGTCGCAACTAAACAAGAATGAAGTTCATTTTCAAGAATTTCAATTTTTTGTTTAGACTGTGCTTTAATGATCATATAATCGTCATCTTCAATTTTTTCCGCTAATAATTTTTCTCGTGCAAGAGCTATCTTAGCATTATAAGTTTCTATTTCAGAAATTATTCTTTTTCTTCTATCGCCGGCTTTGTTATTATACTTTTTATAGGCTGTTAGTAGAATATTTTGTAAAATTTTTTGAACTGAAGGAAGAAACTCATATTTCTTTAGTTCCTCTACAAAAAGATTATTGGTAAGTTCAGCACTTTGCCTAAATCCACAAGACGATTTACAATGATAGTAATAATATACTTTCTGACTTCCCTTTGAACCGCTGGCAGTTAAACTTTTTCCACATTTCGGACAAATCAAAAAACCTCTCAACGGAAAAATATCAGCAGAACTAAATTTTATATACTTTCGGGTTTTTCTTTTATTGCCTTCTAAAATGAGCTGGACTTTATTAAATAGTGTCTCACTTATAAGAGGGGCATGTAAAGATTTTACATAGTGAGCTTCTTCATCCCGGTATTTCTTTATAAATATTTTACCACAATACACTGGATTTCTTATCGCAACATGAAAAGCTTGATTACTCAAAATTTTTACTCCCTTTTCTGAAAGCTGTCGTCGTATAGTTTCAGGAGCCTCAATTCCTTTTGCTATTTCATTGAATAAATAACGTATTATTGAAGCTTCAGGTTCTTTAGGCTCAATAAACTTATATTTGCCATCCTCAGTAATTTTGTTAATGTATCCGAAAGGAGCACTAGCCATCCATCTTCCTTCCTTTTGAGCTCTTCGCATACCATAAAATGTGTTCAGTGCTCTTCTGTCATTCTCTACTTCTGGTGCAGCAAGATAGATGGCTAACATCATTTTATTTTCTGGTATGAAAAGATCCAATGGCTGTTCTATAGCCTGGACTTCTACTCCCAGTTTTTTAAGAATACTTATCATTTGATATGCATCACCTGCATTCCTGCTAAAGCGGTCCCATTTAGTAAATAAAACTTTATCAATCTTAGATTTTTTTCTTTAGGTAAATTAAAAGCTCATTCCATCCTGGACGATTAAAATTTTTTGCTGAATGATCTTCAAAAATAAGACTATCAATTTTAAGATTATTAGTTTCACAATATCTTTTTAAGCGTTCTTCCTGATCACGTTGAGAGTAACCTCTATCTGCCTGCTCATCAGTTGATACACGAATATATAAAGCAACATTACTCATAATAATTAGTTTAAAAATTTTCACCTAAAGATATTGAAAAGTATTTACAAGGTTTGTAATCAACTTAATAGTAAAAACAATATTTATCAAAGAAATTAATCGACTGGTATTATTTCAAAATTGAATTTTTCACTAGTTACAAGACCGGCAATTAAATATAAAAATACTAAAACCATTTTCGCCTCCTCCACAGTAATGTCCACGCCATCAGTTTTAAGAAGCTCGATTGTTTCTTCTGTTGTCATTTTCCTTATTTGTAATCTTTCCATATTCACGTTTTTGTTTTGGAACATAAAATTGAATACATAATTTAGAGAAGGTATCGTTATGAAAGTAAAAGCATCTGTTTGGCAGTAAATGACTTATCTTTCTATACTTGAAAGTTTCCAAGTGTCTTTAAAATGTATTTGATGGCAGTCTGTTGCATTTAATGGACTACAGTTTTTTTATCCAAAACATCTAATTTTTGTACATTTTGAGATTATGAAAGAACAACACCTGGAGCCATAGCAAGAACTTTATCATTCAATTGCTAAAATTATTGCAGATTCAAAATCAAGCCTTTACAGAACTACTAATACCATATTGTTAAAGATGTACAGGGAAATAGGTAAACTCATTGTTCTGGATGAGCAAAATAGTGAAAACGTGCTGGCTATAGAGAATATTTACTTAAAAATTTAGCAAACCAACTATCTCTTGAGTGGGGAGCCCCAACGGATGATTTCTCGAACTTTTTCAAAGAAGATTTATTACGAATAGAGAGCATTTATGAATATTTGGATGGCGAATATATAACATATCGATTTCAGAATTTATAAAAAATATAAATTTTCTTCATTTTTAAGAAAGATGCACCAAATATATTTGGTATGTTTTTCATATATCATATAAAAATATTCTCAATAGAAAACTGGTAAAAAGGCTACTAATGTATTGCTGACAACCATTCCTATTTCCAGTAAAAGACTAGGGCATAAACGGTTTACTCCCTAAAGGGATCTTCCATTTATTCCGTTTCCTTTTGTTTTTGAAAAGATATATATAGTTGCCAGAAAGGCCATAATATTTTGGAAATATAATTAGAAAATAACTAAATTTTTAAATTAAGCAGGTACAAGAAAATTTAGCCTCCTCCTTACTCGGAGCACAAATAAATATGAAGAATGTTCTTATCCTTTTTGAGAATAGGAATAGATCATTTCATTTAAACTAATCCAAATCTGGTAGACTTTGTAGAGTAAAGAGATAAAAAAAACGATATTTAATAATGAAATCTTCAAATGTCGGTCTTGTGACCTTAACGAGCACATCTTCAAATACTTTTATAGATGATTTAATTCGTTTGAGTCAAATTAAACAAGAATTAGATATCCCAAGTCTAGCATAGTTTATTGTAGTCGTAAAGTTTTTGCAATTTAATTTTTTCTTCTATGTAACAATCAAAATAGATATATTTAGACTATAGTTGGCTTCGACAGTCTTTCACTGTTGAATGAAGATATTACTTAATGGATAATTAAATTGACAATCTCAACGGGAAAATCAGAAAATACACCAAAAACAAAATGTCTTTCCCCGTTGATGATCCTGTTCTGAATTCTGTAGCTATCTGTTACGGCTTTTTGTTTTCAAACTCTACTTGAATTTGCTTGTATAAAAAGGAAATATTTTTAAAATATAGTCAAATAACTATACTTTATTAGTTGTAATACTACAATGCTTTACTCGTGAGTTCTACAATATATTTTTAAATTAACACAGAACTTTATCGTGATTTTGATAGCACGAAAAATACATTTTACATATGATCGTTGCGAATGAAGATATAACATAATCTAATCTAGTCTAGTCAAAAAAAATCACATATATATTAACAAATAAAATAAAAAAACAATGAAAAATCAAGCAGCTAGTGACAATTCAAAAGTAAAAAAATCAAGTACTACTCAAGTTAAAAAAAGTAATGTTGATAAAAGTTTAAATTCTGGATTAGCAACTATACCATCTGTATCAGTAGAAATAAATTCTGGAAATACTGATAGTTCAGGACTTAAGTTGACTAATCTTACCTCTTCTTCACCTGTATCATCAGGTGCAACTTTAGGTGTTGATAATTTGGGTAATGTGGTTACTGTGGAAGGTGCTTCATTTACACCTGCCTTCGGAAGAGTACTAACTAGTTCTAGTATTATTATTCCAGCAGATACCGTGAATTATAACATACTTAGTTTTACTTTGCCAGCAAGTGGTACCTATCTTATCATTTATAGTATAAGAGCTCAGGTGGCTGAAGTATCCGGACAAAAAGGGCAGGGATATGCTGTTTCATTTATTAGCACAGCTCCTTCAGCGGGTAATGTAATTTCAAATACGGAAATTTTACTTTATGATCTTAATGAAGCTTTAGAAGGCGGTACAGGTACTGGATCACTTGTAATAAGTGTTGCGAAACCTACGACTTATTATGTAGGGATCCGCTGTAGTATGAGAGACGCCAGAATCTTTAATAATAACAATGGACGGTCTTCTGTGAACTATGTTAAGGTAACTCCATAGATAGATAACGCTACTTAAAACCTTCAATCATATATTTTAATTTATTGCCGTAGGCTATTTCTACGGTATTTTAATTTTAATGTGTTTCAAAACATTTCTGACGATAGGAAGAAATCAAAAATCGCAATTTTACATTCAGCGGCCATGCTTATTGTAAACTTTGGGCACTTTTTGCACTAAGAGCCTGCCATAGATTTTTACCCAAGTTGAATGATAATTTTATCTTTTATTTAAGATATTGAATACAAAGCAATATTCATATGAGGTTCCTTTCACCAGACAGTAAATGGCAAATTTGACAGGTTTGCATGTAGAAACCTTTATCTGGACTGTCAAAAAATGGAGCAGGAGGATCTTGTTAAAATTGATGGTCGTCATATCATGTATTAATTCACAGATACGGCTTTCAGGTATAACTAAGCCTTCCGTCCAATATTTGTGCATTTTAACTGCTAATAGGTATAGTAACTGGATAAAAAATAAGGTTGTAAAGTAACTGAATCAGTTCTTAGCCTGTAGTATTTTATTAGATAATAAAGTCCGTTTTTTCAGTAGTTGAAAGGTGGATTTTTATTACTGATACATTAATTCATTTTGAATGTTAGCTCTTTATCCAATTTTCCTGATTTACATTCTTTGTCTTGGCAATCCTATTTCATGTTTCTATCGATGATTTCACTTTTCTTTTCCCCTAAAGGCATCTCATCATACAGATGTTTAATCGTATCTTCAAATGGCGTTATTCCAGCGGGATTGGAACATTTACTTTTAGGCTGGCAGCTTTTACAATCTTAACGAGGTTTTATAAATATTGTAACTTTTAGTATTAAAATGTCCGATAGTAAGAACTTGCTTCATACTACAATCCATATATGGATTAGTGATAAAACTATATCTTTTTAGTTATTATACTATAAGTCTTTTGGGGTATGTCATTTTCATTATTTCTATTTTTACTTTATAATCTTACTCTTACATATTTACTAACTAATTTACTATTATATTAAAACTTTAATCATGAAAAAATTTTTATCCATCCCAGTTTTATTTGGTTTTCTTCTTACCTACGGGCAAGTTGGAATAAATACAACTACCCCTAAAAGTACTTTAGACATTGATATAAATGCAGGAACAACTTCTGTAGATGGATTACTTATTCCAAGAGTGGACAGGCAAAGAGCTGAAGATATGACATCTATACCTATTTCTACTATGATCTATGTAAATGATATTTCTACAGGAACACAAACCGGTATAGGTATTAATATAGACTCAGTTGGCTTTTACTATTTTGATGGAACATCATGGAGACCTATTAACTCTCCTAGTAGCCCGACACAGGGTGCCAATATTCAAAAGTTAAGATATTTAGGTCCAACTGATGCATCAAAAACTCTTATTGTTGATGGTTTCTATGAAGTCAGATTCATAGCAACTACAGCAACTACAGTTAGATTTCAGGTGAGATTATTAGATCAGCCGGCAGCAAACTTTGTTTTAAGATATAATCGAAGTGCAAACTATAATGGTAATACTAATGCTGTATCTTCTATAAAGACTTTTACACCGACAAATTACGCTGATTGGCAAGATTTTGATGCTCCTACAATAACAGCAGGAGTATCATATATGTATTCTGGTACATTTTCATCACCTGAAAGGGATAAATTGCATGAGTTCATATTTCATCTTTTATTGAACAATTATATCAATTTAGCAATTACTAGTTATTAATTTGTATAAATACTTTTGTTTTATTTCTCTACCTTAATTTTAGTGTAACTGTTTAATATTGTTTTTCTAGAAAAACTTAATATCATATTCCAAAAGTTTTTTTGTAATGTACCGGATGGATTACTAATAAATTTATATTGTACCAAGCTTTCATTTTTCTTTTACAAATATACAGTTGAAATTCAGCGGTAAATGTTCTTATTCCTGGTAAGGTAATCATTGGGTCTATCTTAACTCTTTCACATTCAATAATTCTTATACAATAATATTAATCTTAAAATTTTAATCATGAAAAAATTATTAACCATCTTAGTTTTATTTGGTTTTCTTCTTGCCTACGGGCAAGTTGGAATAAATACAACTACTCCTAAAAGTACTTTGGATATTGATGCATTTGCAGGAACATCTTCTGTTGATGGATTACTTATTCCAAGAGTAGACAGGCAAAGAGCTGAAAATATGACATCTATACCTATTTCTACTATGATCTATGTAAATAATATTTCTACAGGAACACAAACCGGTATAGGTATCAATATAGACTCAGTCGGCTTTTACTATTTTGATGGAACATCGTGGAGACCTATCAACTCTCCTAGTAGCCCGACACAGGGTGCAAATGTTCAAAAGTTAAGGTATTTAGGTCCAACTGATGCTTCAAGAACTCTTATTGTTGATGGTTTCTATGAAGTCAGATTCATAGCAACTACAGCAACTACAGTTAGATTTCAGGTGAGATTGCTAAGTCAGCCGGCAGCAAACTTTGTTTTAATATATAATCGAAGTGCTAATTATAATGGTACTACTAATGCTTTCTCTTCTACATTGACTTTTACACCGACAAATTATGCTACTTGGCAAGATTTTGATGCTCCTACAACAACCGCAGGAGTATCTTATATGTATTCTGGTGCATTTTCATCTCCTGAAAGGATAAATTGCATGAGTTCATATTTCATCTTTTATTGAACAATTATATTAATTTAGCGGTTACTAGTTATTAATTTTTACAAGTATTTGCTTTTTTGGCTTATTATCATGGACATATTTGTTTTCTATATTATTTTTAGTGTAGTTGTTCAATATGTGCTTTTAATATAGCGTATCAATTTCTAATAGTTATGTATTGCCACGCTTTTTACTTCAGGCAATGTGAAAAATTAAATGTCTGTAAAAGCATTGAGAAAAGAGAATATATACAAAGGATTTAACTAATAGACATATCTTTAAAATTGTTGAAAAAATAATTCTGTTAAGTATAAAGTTTGCATTTTGAAAAAAAACTTGAATTTAGAGTCTTCTTTGTCTTTATTTCCGGCAATCTTTTTCTATACACCCAAATAGGAAATACATGTCAGGTAGATGCATATCTGTTTGCTAAGTGATTACTTATATCATCTATTACCATAATAATCTGATGATAACACTCAAAAAAAGGATGCCCGGGCACATTTCTTTTCCATAGTTTTGACTGCGCCCAAAATATGTTTCCGGTGATTCTCACCCCAATTTTGCAGTGCGGTCACTACCTTATCTAATGCAGCCGCATAGTCTGTCGGGAGGTATTCAATAAGAAAAGGATACTCTTGTGTATAACGCGTTTAATCAAGGCATCCTGTTCCAGTTTTTTACAGGTTCAATCGTTACCTTTGAATTCAATACTAATTTTGCTTTGGTAACCGTAATACCGGGATAATTACATTTACTATATGAAATGGGTTTCAGGTAGGTACTGATAGGAATTTTCTGAAAACAGTTCTTCTGTAACTGTACAAGTTACAGAAATCGAAACCAATACTCTTAGCTTTGATTACAATAAAGCCCGGATTTAATATTTGAATATTCCGACGGTATTATTTCGGTAATAAAACAGAAGGAGGATCAAGTTTAATGTTTTTTTGTTTTTAACGGGAAGAAAATCAGATAGATATTGAATCCGTAATCCAAGCCGGGAAATTAATAACAACAATATCTGCTAAGATATTGCTGTTATCTTTTACCAAAGTATAGCTAAAAGCCTAACTGAATGTTAGTAGTTATAAAACTACTGTTTAATAGTGATAATATGATTGATATTCAGTTAAATAAGAAAAAAGTCTTTCTAATTTTGTGTAGTCTCTTTAAAAGAATATTCTACATTTTTGTTTCAGACAGTAGGTATTTCTTTTTAATGATCAGGAATGGCAATACTAATGCCGGACCTTTTAATATTAATATTGGTTTGAAGAACATAATTTAATCTATAGTTTCTAATAAAAAAATACTCCAGTAAGTTACTGATGTGTTTTTAGTAATTGAGTAACATTGTAAATTTTAAACAATATAAACCATAACACATGAAAAAAATTTTATTATTCTCAACATTAGTCTTTGCCGGTTCGTCTTTTGCACAGCTGCATTTAAACCAAACAAGATTTGGTCTTACAGCAGGCGCGAACTATTCAAGAGTGGCAAACGCCCACAATCCCTCTGGTGCAAGATATACTTTTCAAGGTGGCGCCCTGGCTATGATACCAATGGGGAAAACTAATCAATTCTTTATACAGCCAGAACTATTATATTATGGGGCAGGAGAGACTGGAAAAGATAAAAATGAAAAAGGAAAAGATGGTTATGATGCAGTTTATGCCAACAATTATCTGAGTGTACCTATTTATTTTAAAGGATACTTTTCAGAATCTGAGTCAGAATTTTTTGGATTGATAGGTCCAAGATTTAACTTTTTAGTAAATCAGAATGTGAGAAATACTCCTGCCGGGAGATCTTATTATGATCCCGATATTACTGACCCCAAGCAACCCGCAGGAGTAAATGGTAAAGCTAACAATATTAACTGGGGGCTCGGATTAGGAGTAGGATACAGTTTTAAAAGGCAAGTTGAGTTGGCTTTAAGGTATGATCTGGGATTTTCAGATACCTACCCGGGCCTTGTGAATGAAATAGGAGGAAATGATAGTAAAAAATCTGAGCAGGTGATCGCTGTAACCTTAAATTATATCTTTAAATAGATTGCGATAATAAAAAAAGGAAATCCCGAGGATGAATTTCTTCGGGATTTTTGATTTTCCGTGTTGTAAAGTTTAACGTTTTTCAAAAATAGCGACAATACCAAATTGTAAAAAACTTTCAAACATAAATGGGACTTACTCAATTTTGAGAAAGCCCCACCTGTAATTAAAATAAAACTTATGTATAAATACGTCGTCAGTAATAAGGGCGGCAATGGGAATGTAATCTACATTGCCGCACAATAGTTAAAATAACTTAAAAAACACTTTAAAAAGGATATCATGATAACCCATTCTGAGATATAAAATTAATTATGGCTTCATATTATTCTTTTACCTCTTGAATACGTTATATACAAAAATACATTCTTATCACTTAATTACCTATCAGTTAAAAGTAGTATTATCACTAGCAAACGGTAGTTTTTTTACTAATTTGTAACATTCCTCCGGAAATTATCTGTAAGTACAAAAAACGATTAGTTAAATTTCTTATAGATATTTTTCTTAATGTATTTCAATATAAAACTATACATTGTTGGATATCAGTGTGATAAGTGTGTAGTAATTTTACACTGGAAAAAGAATTTTTTACCATCATTTCTTAACTGATAACAAATGGTAAATGTACGCTGATGGAATGGCAGTCCTGTCATGTAACAATCATATAAATTCTTCTTTACTACTCTAATAATCATTAAGCCATAATAAACATAAGATAAGTGAAAAATGCAGCTGTTATTAAGTAGAGGTATGTGTAATTAATATTCTTATTATGATGAAGCAAGAATTTTTATTAAAACTAACACCATATCAGGAAGTTTTTATGACAATTGGAAATTAAACCCGACAAAAGGTGATCCGCATATTATTTTAGATCAAACCTTCGCGGGAGATATTGATATAGAGAAGCTTAATATAAGCCTGATAAAATTTGTTAATAGTAATTTATTGGTTAATAGTAACATAATATATAGAGGAGGAGAATTATTTTGGAAAAGCAGGACTTTGTTATCTAACACTAGTTCGCTACTCATATTTCTTGATGATCAGACGGACTCTCAGGAGCTTTTAAATCTTGTATCCGAACCATTTGATCTTGTAAATGATCAATTGGTGAGATTTTATATAATGGGACAGGATGATGAAAAATATCGGATAATTTATGTCTTCTCAAGTATTCTTATTGATCGGTTGACAGATAATTTCCTATATAGTGAGCTGGGTAAGTATTATAATAATAGCAACTATTGCAATCCGATAAGCCTTGCAGAGCAGTTTCGTCTGCTTGATGAGATGAATAATGAGGTAAGAGCCATATTAAATACTGGTCAGGCGGTCATTGCTGATTTTTGGAGTAAACATTTAGAGAATATTGAAAATCCGGGATTTAAATTTCTAGAAGTATATAATGATAATACTGAAAGTCATCGTATCCCGATAGATGAATTAAACTTTGAATTTTCAGAAGAAGTTCTTTCTAAGATGAAACTGTTAGCAGAAAACTATAAACTGAGTCCCTATGCCTTTGGCCAGATGATATTGGCCATTTTACTCCATCGGATTTCAGGAGTTAACCAACTGATTATTGATTATCCGGTAAGTATTAAAAAACAGCAAAACTATATTTTAAGCTCACATGTTAATACAACAGTTAAAGGCTATTATTTTTCTTCGGATACAAAACTTAAAGATTTAATCAGTCAGAATATTGAGTATGTCAATAACTTATTGAACACTAAAGCAGATTACTTACCTATAAGCGATCTTCTTAAGAATGCCCCAAGACCGGATATTCTGGAGTTTAATTTTTCTCAAGGTGGTTTTAAAGAACTTTTTATTAATTATAATGGAATTACTGATGTGACAGTTAATGATGAACTGGTTATGGACATAGCTGGTAGTATTTCGATTGAACAGGAAATCAAAAACGGAATACTACATTATAATGTATTATATAATAAATCACGGTTTAATCCTCAATTGGTTTTTAACTTCGCCAAGCTTTATAAAAATCTGTTTATTTCTGTTCTGGAGGATTTATCAAATAATAAAATGAATCGGTTAATTTCAGATTATTACTTGCTAAATAATGAAATGTATCACCACGTGATCCATTCTCAGAATGATACGGTAAAATATTATGACCGGGAATCTACCCTTCACGGTTTATTTGAGCAGCAGACTTTCAGAGCTCCTGATCTTACAGCATTGGTGTACGGAGAAAGACGTCTTTCTTACCGTGAACTGAACGAAAAAGCCAATCAGCTGGCTCATTACCTGATTCAGCATTATGATATTTGTCCTGATGAACTCATCCCTGTTTGTTTTAATCGTTCAGAAACGATGGTGATAGGAATATTGGGAGTTTTGAAAGCGGGGGGCGCTTATGTACCTATTGATCCAGGCTATCCTGTAGAGAGGCTTTGTCATATTCTGAGTGATACGGGTTCAAGGCTTGTTCTTGGAGAAGATAACACTGTATCAAAGCTGTATGAATGTATTTTTGAAACCGGAGTAAAAGGTCCTGCAATTTTGAATCTGGATGATAAGGATTCTGCATGTGAAATTCAAAGAAGCTCCCGGGATAATCCTGTTACCGGGGTAAGACCAGATCATCTGGCTTATGTTATCTATACCAGTGGGACCACAGGGAGACCAAAAGGTGTCATGATTGAACACAACGGAGTAGTAAATCTTGTTACTTTTATGATCCGTTCGCACCGTTTTAATGAATATACCCATGTGGGCTGTTATTCCAATTATGTTTTTGATGCATTTGTTAATGAGGTATTTCCTGTGCTTTGCTGTGGTAATACGCTATGGCTGTTTAGTGATGAGCAGAGGCTCTGTGCTGCAGATCTCAACCGCTATATAAAAGATAATGGAATAGAAGTGTCGTTTATTCCTCCTGTATTATTGAAAGAACTGCTTGCTGATACTGCTTTAAAGCTGATTTTTGCTGGAGGTGAGAGCTTCCCTGATATTGACAGGAACTCTTACAGTGATATTGTTTTCCTTAATGAATACGGTCCCACTGAATCCACTGTATGTGCTACTTCCCATGTGTATCATAATGATGGTAATCCTCTCAATATTGGCCGTCCTATTGATAATACATCTGTGTATGTTCTGGACTCCTGTCTTCGTCCGGTTCCTATTGGTGCAGTAGGAGAGCTTTATATCGGAGGGGTAGGAATCTCCAGGGGATACTTAAACCTGCCAGAACTTAGTTCCGAGCGCTTTTTGTCCAACCCTTTCCAGACAGAAGAGGAAAGATCATCAGGCTATAATGGCCGGATTTATAAAACCGGCGATCTTGTGCGTATTCTTCCCAATGGCGACCTTGAATACCTTGGGCGTAACGACTCTCAGATTAAGATTCGCGGTTACCGGATAGAGGCCGGGGAGATTGAGACAGCGCTGGTAGGGTTGCAGGGTATCCGCCAGGCGGTAGTGGAGTGCAGGGAAAACATTACGGGATTAAAATACCTGGCCGCTTACTATGTTTCTGATAGTGCTTTGAAATCGGATTTTATTTCACTGCTTTTATCTGAAGTGCTGCCAGATTATATGATTCCCTCTGCCTATGTTCACTTAAAAGCGTTACCAGTTACCATCAACGGAAAGGTCGACAGAAAGTCCTTACCTGAACCTTTATTTACCGGAGAAACAGAATATGTAAGTCCTCAGACACCTTTACAGGAGCAGCTGGCTGACATTTATGGAGAAGTATTGGGCTTAGATCCCGGTTCTATTGGTATCCATGATGATTTTTTCAGACTGGGAGGAAACAGTATAATGGCCATTAAACTGGTGAATAAAATTTATCAGAAGACCGGCCGGAAGGCTCCGGGAGGAATGGTATTCAGTAATAAAAGCATTGTAAGCTTATCACAGGCTCTTGAAAGCCTGCCGGATTTCGGAGAAGAAGATATTCGTCCTGCAATTGTAAGACATCCCCGGGAACAGTATCTATCATTTGGCCAGGAAAGATTATGGTTTATTGAGAACTATGAAGGAGGAAGCGATGTTTATAATATTCCCATGATTTTGCGTTTGGATAAGGAAACAGATCTCAGATTGTTACAAGAGGCATTGGATATGCTTCTTGAAAGACATGAGATTCTGCGTACCCTTATTTTGATGGATTCTGATGGCTCCGGTTATCAGATTGTGAGTGATCAGTCTTTGGAATTACCTTTGGTAAAAGTTGGAAGCCTGGAAGATTTTATGCAGGTTGTTAATTGGGAACTGAATGAAAGGTTTAATCTTCAGGAAGAACTGCCTGTAAGGGTAAAAGTGCTGGATTATGAAGATGACTATTATCTGTCTTTGGTCATCCATCATATAGCTTTCGATGGCTGGTCTATTGGCATTTTTTTACGTGACTTGAACAGCATTTATCAGTCACTTTCTTCAGGTATTCTTCCTGTGCTTCCTTCTTTACCATTTCAATATAAAGATTTTGCCCTATGGCAAAGAAAATATGTAACTGACAAGATTTTAGACAAGCAGCTGGGGTACTGGCTGGGTGAGCTTTCAGGATTTGAAACGCTGAATCTTCCCTTGGATTTTCAGCGTCCATCCAGAATCAGTTATGAAGGAAAAACACTCAGTTTCAGTATTTCTTCTGAAATAAGTTCACGTTTAAGGATTGTATCGAAGAACTTAGGAGTGAGTTTATATAGTGTCATGCTTAGCGGCTACTATCTGATGCTGTCTTCGTACAGCGGACAGGAAGATCTTATCATCGGTACTCCGGTAGCTAACCGTCACTATCCGGGTCTGGAGAACCTGATCGGTTTTTTTGTCAATATTCTTGTTCTTCGCCAAAAATTGGATTTTAATGTAAGTGTACGTGACTTTATTATCAGCGTATCTTCCGGGGTATTAGGAGGCCAGATACATCAGGACCTTCCTTTTGAAAAGTTAGTGGATGCTTTTAACCTTGAACAGGATTCGTCCCGTCATCCTTTATTTCAGGTGATGTTTGGGCTTCAAAGCTTCGGACCTGTAACTGCAGAAGGGACTGATGAAAATTGTTTTTTCCATCTTTTTGATAGTGGGATAGAGAATGAAACAGCAATGTTTGATCTGACCACGATGATTGATGATCAGAGAGAAGAACTTTGCGGAACATTTAACTTTGCAAAGTCCCTGTTCAAGGAAACTACGATAGAACGGATGATCAGCACCTATCAGTATATTCTTAAACAGTTTTCTGACCTGTTTCAGGGTGAATGCTCGGATGTCAGGCTTAGTGAGATTCACTGGGTTGATGAAGAGATATTAGGTCTTCGGGGAATTTGTTCAGACTATGACAAAGGGGTTACGTTGCACGGTTTATTTGAGCAGCAGACTTTCAGAGCTCCTGATCTTACAGCATTGGTATACGGAGAAAGACGTCTTTCTTACCGTGAACTGAACGAAAAAGCCAATCAGCTGGCTCATTACCTGATTCAGCATTATGATATTTGTCCTGATGAACTCATCCCTGTTTGTTTTAATCGTTCAGAAAAGATGGTGATAGGAATATTGGGAGTTTTGAAAGCGGGGGCGCTTATGCACCTATTGATCCAGGCTATCCTGTAGAGAGGCTTTGTCATATTCTGAGTGATACGGGTTCAAGGCTTGTTCTTGGAGAAGATAACACTGTATCAAAGCTGTATGAATGTATTTTTGAAACCGGAGTAAAAGGTCCTGCAATTTTGAATCTGGATGATAAGAATTCTGCATGTGAAATTCAAAGAAGCTCCCGGGATAATCCTGTTACCGGGGTAAGACCAGATCATCTGGCTTATGTTATCTATACCAGTGGGACCACAGGGAGACCAAAAGGCGTTATGATTGAACACAGCGGAGTAGTAAATTTAATAGAACAACAGGGTTTAATATTGGATCTGGAAGAAGCATTATACCGATCAGAACAGCAAAATTTACTCTGGTATGCTGATTATGTTTTTGACGCGCACGTTTGGGAGGTATATTCGGTATTGGCCTTAGGTCATGTGCTGCATATTTTGCCTAACGAAATGAGAACTGATCTGGAAATGTTGCGTGCATATATTACTAAACATCAAATTAAAGTTGCTACAATTCCTCCTGCACTCCTTGACAAAGACTCAATTTTACCAGTGGAGAAAATTATTGTTGCCGGAGATATTACAAATCCTGAAATCATGAAGTGTTACAAGAAAGCAGGAATTGATGTGATTAATGCTTATGGTCCTACGGAAACAACAGTATGTGCTACCTATCATCATTACAGTGAAGATGATAATCCTCTTAATATTGGTCAACCTATTGGCAATACTTCGGTATATATTCTTGACTCCTATTTACGCCTTGTTCCCATTGGTGCAATAGGAGAACTTTATATCGCCGGAGTTGGTTTGGCACGTGGATATTTAAATCTCACAAGGCTTACTGCAGAACGATTTTTATTTAACCCTTTCCAGACAGAAGAGGAAAAAAATCAAATTCTAACAGAAGGATTTACAAGACCGGTGACCTTGTACGTATTCTTCCCAACGGTGACCTTGAATACCTTGGGCGTAACGATTCTCAGATTAAGATTCGCGGTTACCGGATAGAGGCCGGGGAAATCGAAGCAGCTCTTGTAGGACTAAGTGGTATTCGCAAGGCTGTGCTGATAACAAGGGAAAGCAAAGTTGGACTAAAATATCTTACTGCTTACTATGTCTCTGATCTTCCATTTGAACCTTTTGATCTTGCAGCAGCATTATCAAAAGTGCTTCCAGATCATATGGTCCCTTCAGCTTACGTTCATTTAAATGAACTTCCGTTAACGATAAATGGTAAATTGGATAAAAAATCATTACCAGAACCTTTATTAACGGGCGAAACAAAATATGTTGCCGCCAGAAACGAAATAGAGGAGCAATTGGTATGGATTTATGGAGAAGTTCTGGCTCTCGATCCTGATCAAATTAGTATTTATGATGATTTTTTCAGATTGGGAGGGAACAGCATTATGGCAATTAAGCTAATTGCAAAGATTAATCAGTCCCTGAACAGACAGATCAGTGTCTCAGCTGTATTTGGTAATAAAAGTATTGCTGAACTGACTAATGTGATTGAGGGGCTATCTAATACAGAGAAAGTATACATAGATCAGGTATATATTGAATTTGAAGAGGAACAGCTTTTGTCATTTTCTCAGGAAGGATTATGGTTTATAGATCAATTTAAAGGTGGAAATAACGCATATAATATACCGCTGGCATTCCGTATAGACAAAGGTGTAGATATTTCCATTCTGGCTGAATCTCTGATGATTCTCATACAGAGACATGAAATTCTTAGAAGTTTGATTTTGACAAACAGTGATGGGGTGGGTTATCAAAAGCTGACAGACTATTATTGGGAACCGGCTGTCCATAAGGTCAGTAGTTTTAAAGATCTGGAAGCTGAGCTGTCTAAAGAAGCGAAGAGAACCTTTTGTTTATCAGAAGAAATTCCGGTTTCTATACATGTTTTTTCAATGAATGATGATTGTTACCTGTCTGTCGTTTTTCATCACATTGCGTTTGATGGTTGGTCTGTTGAAATTTTCTTGCGTGAACTTTATACAATTTACGAGGCATTATCTTCTGGGTGTCAATATGAGCTTCAGGTATTGGATTTTCAATATAAGGATTATGCATTATGGCAGCGAAACTATCTTAAAAATACAATTTTAGAAAAACAAACTGAGTATTGGAAGTCCTATCTCAAAAGTTTTGAAACCTTAAATCTTCCTTTGGATTTTAAACGTCCTTCAGAAATCTCATATAAAGGCAGCAATATTTTATTTATAATACCTTCACAAATAAGTTCTGACATCAGATCTTTAGCCAAAAAGCTTGGCGTTAGCCTTTATAGTGTAATGCTTAGTGGATACTATCTCATGTTATCTTCTTTTTCTGGGCAGAACGATATTGTTGTGGGATCACCATTTGCCAATCGTCATTATGACGGATTGGAGAATATGATAGGATTATTTGTGAATACGCTGGTTCTTCGCGAAACAATAGACTTTGATATAGATATCAGCGCGTTTATTCAAAAAGTTTCTACCTCAGTTTCCGGAGCACAGCTCAATCAGGATCTTCCTTTTGAAAAATTGGTTAATGTTCTTGATATTGAACATGATCATTCAAGGCATCCTATCTTCCAGGTCATGTTTGGTTTCGAAAGTTTTAGCAAAGTAACTGATGATATATATAAAGGAAATTCTTTCCTTCATCCTTTTGAAGGGTATGTATCTTATGATACTGCTAAGTTTGATATCACTACCATGATTAATGATTCTGACGAAGTTTTATCAGGATCATTTAATTATGCAAGTTCTCTTTATACAGAATCCACAATAGAGAAAATGAAATCTACTTATCTTTATATTTTAAAGCAGATGGCAGCATTGCATCATTCCGGAGGATCGGAAGTAAAGCTTTCAAAACTTCAGCTGCTAGGGGCAGAAGATTATAACTGGTTTTCGCTGCTCAATGGAACCTATTCAGTTTATAACAGGGATGCTACAATACACACGGTATTTGAAAGGCAGGTTTCCCGAACTCCAAGACAAACAGCCTTAGTTTATCAAAATGTAAAACTAACATACCAGGAACTTAATGAGAGATCGAACCGTCTTGCTCATTATTTAATTACAAAATATAAAATAAAACCTGACGAACTTATTCCTTTATGCTTATACCGCTCAGAACAGATGATTATTGCGATTCTTGCAGTGCTTAAAGCAGGAGGGGCATATGTCCCTCTGGAACCGAGTTTTCCGCCGGAAAGAAGGAAACATATTCTTCCGGATACCGGAGCACGTATGATAATTACCGAAGAATCCTGTGTGGCTAAACTGGGATATGATATATCAGATATTATTTGTCTTGATAATGAAAAGATCATTAAGGAACTTGCCGCCTGTAGAAATGATAATCCTGAAACTGAAGTGAAATCAAATGATTTAGCGTATGTTATTTATACCAGCGGAACAACAGGTAAACCTAAAGGTGTAATGATAGAACATACGAGTGTTATTAATCTCACAGAAGGATTAAGGGGTGTATATAGCTTTTGCGAAACAGGCAGATTAATGGCTTATACTTCTTATGTTTTTGATGTTTCCGTTGCAGAGATTTTCAGTGCATTATTGTATGGCAACGAACTACACATCTTAGATGAATCTACCAAAAAGGACATTGAGCTGGTTAAAGAATATATTTTAACTCATGATATTACCCATGCTTATCTTCCTCCTGTAATACTTTCTTTATTGCCCCATTGCGATTTCCCTTCTTTGCAGACTTTGATGTACGCAGGTGAGCCAGGTGATGAAGAAACCGGGAAGTACTGGTCCCTTCATAAGAACGTATATAATTTATACGGTCCTACTGAATGTACAATATATTCAACTTTTAAACAAATTAGGTATGATAACAGCAATCCTCTCAATATCGGCCGTCCTATTGATAATACATCTGTGTATGTTCTGGACTCCTATCTTCGTCCGGTTCCTATTGGTGCAATAGGAGAGCTTTATATCGGAGGGGCAGGAATCTCCAGGGGATACTTAAACCTACCAGAACTTAGTTCCGAGCGCTTTTTGTCTAACCCTTTCCAGACAGAAGAGGAAAGATCATCAGGCTATAATGGCCGGATTTATAAAACCGGCGATCTTGTGCGTATTCTTCCCAATGGCGACCTTGAATACCTCGGACGTAACGACTCTCAGATTAAGATTCGCGGTTACCGGATAGAGGCCGGGGAAGTTGAGACAGCGCTGGTTGGGTTGCAGGGTATCCGCCAGGCGGTAGTGGAGTGCAGGGAAAACATTACTGGATTAAAATACCTGGCCGCTTACTATGTTTCTGATAAACCTTTGAAATCCGATGCTATTTCACTGCTTTTATCTGAAGTGCTGCCAGATTATATGATTCCTTCTGCCTATGTTCACTTAAAAGCGTTACCAGTTACCATCAACGGAAAGGTCGACAGAAAGTCCTTACCTGAACCTTTATTTACCGGAGAAACAGAATATGTAATTCCTCAGACACCTTTACAGGAGCAGCTGGCTGACATTTATGGAGAAGTATTGGGTTTAGATCCCGGTTCTATTGGTATCCATGATGATTTTTTCAGACTGGGAGGAAACAGTATAATGGCCATTAAACTGGTGAATAAAATTTATCAGAAGACCGGCCGGAAGGCTTCGGGAGGAATGGTATTCAGTAATAAAAGCATTGTAAGCTTATCACAGGCTCTTGAAAGCCTGCCGGATTTCGGAGAAGAAGATATTCGTCCTGCAATTGTAAGACATCCCCGGGAACAGTATCTATCATTTGGCCAGGAAAGGTTATGGTTTATTGAGAACTATGAAGGAGGAAGCGATGTTTATAATATTCCCATGATTTTGCGTTTGGATAAGGAAACAGATCTCAGATTGTTACAAGAGGCATTGGATATGCTTCTTGAAAGACATGAGATTCTGCGTACCCTTATTTTGATGGATTCTGATGGCTCCGGTTATCAGATTGTGAGTGATCAGTCTTTGGAATTACCTTTGGTAAAAGTTGGAAGCCTGGAAGATTTTATGCAGGTTGTTAGTAGGGAACTGAATGAAAGGTTTAATCTTCAGGAAGAACTGCCTGTGAGGGTAAAAGTGCTGGATTATGAAGATGATTATTATCTGTCTTTGGTCATCCATCATATAGCTTTCGATGGCTGGTCTATTGGCATTTTTTTACGTGACTTGAACAGCATTTATCAGTCACTTTCTTCAGGTATTCTTCCTGTGCTTCCTTCTTTACCATTTCAATATAAAGATTTTGCCCTGTGGCAAAGAAAATATGTGACTGAAAAGATTTTAGACAAGCAGCTGGGGTACTGGCTGGGTGAGCTTTCAGGATTTGAAACGCTGAATCTTCCCTTGGATTTTCAGCGTCCATCCAGAATCAGTCATGAAGGAAAAACACTCAGTTTCAGTATTTCTTCTGAAATAAGTTCACGTTTAAGGATTGTATCGAAGAACTTAGGAGTGAGTTTATATAGTGTCATGCTTAGTGGCTATTATCTGATGCTGTCTTCGTACAGCGGACAGGAAGATCTTATCATCGGTACTCCGGTAGCTAACCGTCACTATCCGGGTCTGGAGAACCTGATCGGTTTTTTTGTCAATATTCTTGTTCTTCGCCAAAAATTGGATTTTAATGTAAGTGTACATGACTTTATTATCAGCGTATCTTCCGGGGTATTAGGAGGCCAGATACATCAGGACCTTCCTTTTGAAAAGTTAGTGGATGCCCTTAACCTTGAACAGGATTCGTCCCGTCATCCTTTATTTCAGGTGATGTTTGGGCTTCAAAGCTTCGGACCTGTAACTGCAAAAGGGACTGATGAAAATTGTTTTTTCCATCTTTTTGATAGTGGGATAGAGAATGAAACAGCAATGTTTGATCTGACCACGATGATTGATGATCAGAGAGAAGAACTTTGCGGAACATTTAACTTTGCAACGTCCCTGTTCAAGGAAACTACGATAGAACAGATGATCAGCACCTATCAGTATATTCTTAAACAGTTTTCTGACCTGTTCCAGGGTGGATCTTCAGATGTCAGGCTTAGTGAGATTCACTGGGTTGATGAAGAGATATCAGGTCTTCGGGGAATTTGTTCAGACTATGACAAAGAGGTTACATTACACGGTTTATTTGAGCAGCAGACTTTCAGAGCTCCTGATCTTACAGCATTGGTATACGGAGAAAGACGTCTTTCTTACCGTGAACTGAACGAAAAAGCCAATCAGCTGGCTCATTACCTGATTCAGCATTATGATATTTGTCCTGATGAACTCATCCCTGTTTGTTTTAATCGTTCAGAAAAGATGGTGATAGGAATATTGGGAGTTCTGAAAGCGGGGGCGCTTATGTACCTATTGATCCAGGCTATCCTGTAGAGAGGCTTTGTCATATTCTGAGTGATACGGGTTCAAGGTTGGTTCTTGGAGAAGATAACACTGTATCAAAGCTGTATGAATGTATTTTTGAAACCGGAGTAAAAGGTCCTGCAATTTTGAATCTGGATGATAAGGATTCCGCATGTGAAATTCAAAGAAGCTCCCGGGATAATCCTGTTACTGATGTAAGACCAGATCATCTGGCGTATGTTATCTATACCAGTGGGACCACAGGGAGACCAAAAGGCGTTATGATTGAACACAGCGGAGTAGTAAATCTTGTTACTTTTATGATCCGTTCGCACCGTTTTAATGAATATACCCATGTGGGCTGTTATTCAAATTATGTTTTTGATGCATTTGTTAATGAGATATTTCCTGTGCTTTGCTGTGGTAATACGCTATGGCTGTTTAGTGATGAGCAGAGGCTCTGTGCTGCAGATCTCAACCGCTATATAAAAGATAATGGAATAGAAGTGTCGTTTATTCCTCCTGTATTACTGAAAGAACTGCTTGCTGATACTGCTTTAAAGCTGATTTTTGCCGGAGGTGAGAGCTTCCCTGATATTGACAGGAACTCTTACAGTGATATTGTTTTCCTTAATGAATACGGTCCTACTGAATCCACTGTATGTGCTACTTCCCATGTGTATCATAATGATGGTAATCCTCTCAATATCGGCCGTCCTATTGATAATACATCTGTGTATGTTCTGGACTCCTATCTTCGTCCGGTTCCTATTGGTGCAATAGGAGAGCTTTATATCGGAGGGGCAGGAATCTCCAGGGGATACTTAAACCTACCAGAACTTAGTTCCGAGCGCTTTTTGTCTAACCCTTTCCAGACAGAAGAGGAAAGATCATCAGGCTATAATGGCCGGATTTATAAAACCGGCGATCTTGTGCGTATTCTTCCCAATGGCGACCTTGAATACCTCGGACGTAACGACTCCCAGATTAAGATTCGCGGTTACCGGATAGAGGCCGGGGAAGTTGAGACAGCGCTGGTTGGGTTGCAGGGTATCCGCCAGGCGGTAGTGGAGTGCAGGGAAAACATTACGGGATTAAAATACCTGGCCGCTTACTATGTTTCTGATAGACCTTTGAAATCCGATGCTATTTCACTGCTTTTATCTGAAGTGCTGCCAGATTATATGATTCCTTCTGCCTATGTTCACTTAAAAGCGTTACCAGTTACCATCAACGGAAAGGTCGACAGAAAGTCCTTACCTGAACCTTTATTTACCGGAGAAACAGAATATGTAATTCCTCAGACACCTTTACAGGAGCAGCTGGCTGACATTTATGGAGAAGTATTGGGTTTAGATCCCGGTTCTATTGGTATCCATGATGATTTTTTCAGATTGGGAGGAAACAGTATAATGGCCATTAAACTGGTGAATAAAATTTATCAGAAAACAGGGATACAACTTAAAGTTATTGATGTTTTTAATGAAAAGACCATTAAAAAAATAAGTTTGATCATCAATTATTATGAGCCTGAGTATAAGGCCGTAACATCTTTAAATCATGTACCTGGAATGCCTAAAGTTTTCATGATTCATCCCGGAGGTGCGGGATGTGAAGTTTACAAGGAACTTGCTGAAAAACTAAAACCCTATTATCATTGCTACGGAGTAGATTCCTATAATTTATACCATATTGAAAAGATAAGTAATCTTCATAATCTTGCCATATATTACCTGAATCATATGGACGCAATACAGAAAACCAGCCATCAGGAAGAGTATGTTTTGATTGGATGGTGTTTAGGTGGGCAGATTGCTCTGGAGATTGCATCAATTTTAGAAAGTAGAGGCTATAAAAACATTACGATACTGATGTTGGATACAATACTCAGAGCTGAAGACCCAGAACTGATGAAACTTTCTTCTCCACCATCTGATGAAGCAATTAGTGAGCAGTTTAATACTCCAATAGGCAGTGAACTTTTCATAGCATCCAAAAAGTTTGTTTTGGCTGAACACAGTATTGTTGGACAGGGGATTTCCACTTGTCTGAAGTTCACAAAGATGATATTATTAAAGGCGATGACCAAGGGAGAAAAAGAAAATCAGCTGCTTTTTGATCATGTCCATCAGTTAGAATGTAATAATGTTGAAAAAATAACAGAGGATCGCAGCCAACTAACTGTATACCCGGTTCAAACATCGCACCAGGATATTGTAAAGGAGAACAAATTTATCATAGACATCATCAAAAGTTTATACAAAATTCATAAAAAAATGAATCTCAATAATTTAAATAAGACTTTTAAAGTTTTTTTGTTTAATTAGTTGTGTAGCCGGATTATTTTCCGGCTGCTTTTCATTATGACCAAAACCCTATCCCAATACTAATGTTAGCTAGTTCTAACCAAAAGATATGAATGAATTACAAATAATATGCAGCCTTATCATTGTTTAGTAGTGATAATATTACAATCCATACAATATAAACCTACATCTTATTCCTAGTTCCATATTGTATAAGTCTTAAATTTACAAAAAAGTAGAGGAACTACATTTTCATCGCAAGCTTTAAGGTTAACAACAATGTTGTAAATAGTGAACAATTGAGTATTAGCTATTGTTGTTGGCTAGAATAACCTAAAACAATGTATTGCTATGGAAAAAAATACCTTTCTTTCTAATGTTGTTGATTTATTTAGTAACAGCATGTGAACAGCCTGGAAAGACAAAACTATTTAAGGGTGAAAAGCAGACTCATACCAATAAGGTGATTAAGAACGTATATCTTGATGATCAATTTACAGAGGATGAAATGGAAGTTATTATTAATACGGTTACCAACATGGTGACCATACATTTGGCTGGAGAGACTCATGAGCTTAAGAAAAGTATCGATTTACCTGAATATACTGCAGAAAATAGTGAATATCGATTTTCCGATATTAATGGCGAGATCACTTTCTTAAACCGAAATCTTAATATGGTTGTTTTTCATCATACAAAGGAACCTGAGCGACAACAGAAACTTAGAAAAATATCCTACTAATAATTCCGATAACCATGGAAATGATAAATATGAATAAAGCTTTTAAGGCGATAAAGACAATTGTGATGAAATTCTTTGCCTGTTTCATCATTTTAGGTGGTGGCTCTTTTGTATTTTGTCAGATCAGTCCCTGGCCGGAGGCTATGCTGATACGTCTTGCTTTCAACAAAACAGGAAAAAAACAGCAAAAGCCCTTCAGCCTTTCGTACCTGCCGGAGTGGCTTCGATAGGCAATCTGCAATATCAAAAGGACGATAAAGACGCTTACCTTGATATTTACTATCCGCAATCTCTGATCAAAATTCGAAAAATACTTCCTACTATCATGTGGATTCATGGTGGTGGGTGGGTTTCCGGAAGTAAAGAGAATGTTGCCAATTATTGTAAAATTCTTGCGGCAAAGGGATTTACGGTGGTCGCCATTAATTATTCCATTGCTCCGGAACATACTTATCCTACTCCTGTCATTCAGGCTAATCAGGCATTGGACTATCTTATAAATAACAGCAAGAGTCTTCATGTTGATCCTGAGACCATCATCATTGCAGGTGATTCAGGTGGAGCTCATATTGCTGCACAGCTAGCCAATATTATTTCTGAACCGTCTTATGCCACTGAGATGAAAATGTTTCCTTCCATTACAAGATCACAGCTTTCTGGTGTAATTTTATTTTGTGGTGCTTATGATCTCAAACAAGTAGATTTTGAAGGAAAGTATAAAAGGTTTTTAAAGACTGTTCTTTGGGCATACACGGGAACTGAAGATTTTCTGACAGATCCCAAGATCGCTCCTGCTTCAGTATACAATTATATTTCGTCAACATTTCCGCCGGCATTTATTAGTGTTGGGAATGGAGATCCATTGGCGGGTCAATCCCATTCGTTAGCCCGCAGGCTGACTGAAATGAATGTCAAAGTTGATACTTTATTTTATCCCCGCGAGTATAGTCCGGCATTGCCACACGAATATCAGTTTAATTTAAAAGAGGATGCAGGAAAACAAGCAATGGAGAAAGTTTCAGCTTTCCTAACTTCAGCTGTTAAAAAATAACAGATTCAAATAATAAACTTAAAATATACCATGAAAAAAATCTCTATCTTATTTATTGCTTTTACCTCGTTTTTCTATGCTCAAAAAGTGGAAATGTCAGGTGGTGAATATACCTATTCTAGAACCATAACTACTGGCATGCAAAAAAATGAAATGTACCTGATTCTGAAAAATTGGATTGCGAATAATTCCAACCAGTATACCCTTACTAAGAATGATCAGAAATCTGGTGTTCTATACTTTGAACAACGGTTGCCTTTAATGCATTATAACGATTCACAATCTACAATTCCATCCTACACCAACGTCATCGAAATTACAAACAGACAAATAATATACAGGGCAGAGCAAATCATATTTCAGGATTTTTTGGTGGGATGACCAATACCAGAAATGATTATGGAAGTCTGCTTAGAAGGATTGGTTTTTCTGTGTCTACTATTAATCAGCTTAAAGGGTTACTTCAAAAAGAGGAAAATTTTAAGAACAAATTTAATATTAAAAAAGAAATCTCAGCGGAAAATGACAATTTGAATAAGCTTAATATGATCAATACATCGTTGATAGAAAATTTTTCAGCTAATGCTGAGGCTATAGCTAAACAAATAAGCGGTACTTATCTGAAGTAATTTTATAGTGTTTTTTACAGCTGGATAAAGTTAAAACTACAGGTTGTCAAGGTTGTATATAAAATTAAGGTAGTACATTGCTACAATAAATATACAAAAAAATTACACTTCATTTGGTAAGTAAATGTTATAGTTAATTTTATTGGTGTGAAAAAGAAAGGGATGGCGTAGTTTAACATAATTAAATTCTATTATCATAATTTGTGGTTTTACCGGAGAATTCATCCCGCTCCGGTCTTTATCAAAAACAATTATGCACTCGGATGTTGCATATAAAAGCTTAAATAATCCCTTAAAGAAATAATATACAATTGGTTTTTATAAATAGATGGTTTCATTTTTTTTGAAATTGGTTTATCAAAATTTGATGATAAACCGTGATTTTCATTTAATTTAGACCATTCATAATTAATCATTATGAATGGTTTTTTGTATTGCTTTTTGATCTAATGCACAACAGATCAAGATTACTAATTAATACCCAACCTATTATATAGCTGAAGCTGCCATATCTCCACAATCTCACTCAGCATCATGGGGGTCATTGTAGCATTATATGAATGGGGAATCAGAGTAAATTGTGTGTTAATAAGATCCGAAACGTAGGGTATCATGATATCGGCTTCAGGAATTCCATTTGAACAAGAATCCTGACATAAAACGAAGCCTCAGAAATTCCATCTTGACTACCTTTTCCAGAAGTTAATATTTTACATAGTTGTCTATTTCGGTAAGAATTCTGATAAAGTTTAAAAGCAACAATAAGCCTTGAATAAGAAATAATACTAGGGTGATGAATTTGATTCAGATCGACTGTTTCTCCTCTTAGAATTATAATTACTGATGAACAAAAAACTGAACGAATCGGGGTGCGAATGCTTCCTTGCAGATAGTTTGCAGTGAGCCTCCCTAAATACCGGTTTTTATTAACGCAGTAATCACTAATACTATTTAATCCTACCTGCTGCCTTATATTTATTCTTTTTCTTAAAATAATAATGATGAGAGCGATTGTGAAAAGTAGAATAAAAGGATCGATCAGTATTTTGATGATTGCGAAAAAGAAACAGAGAAGTATTTTCATGCTTTGATAATCAATAAGTAATAGTCGATAAAAATATTGTAGTTATAATATTACATTGTTTTCAATGTAATATTATATTGTTTCTCTAACATCTTAAAAAGATATGGTTTACTTTTACATAATTCTTGTTTAAATAGATAATATTTTGTTTAAGTATTATTTCAATTGAGAATTACGAATACTATAATCATTTATAAATAATAATTTTTGAAAACTATTAAATTTTACATGTTATGAAAAAACAAGCTATGTTATGGATTGCCCTTGGTATACTGACTGCGTGTACTTCACCTTCAGGAAATAAAAATTCAGATTCTACTAAAGATTTTAATACACAAAGAGCCAGACTTGTAGGAAAATGGCTTCAGCCTATTCCTGGAATGGAAAGTGAAAAACAGGGGTTCGAGCTGTATGAAAACGGGGTGGCTACTTCATTGAATATTCATACTTTGCAGTATGATAAATGGATGGTTATGCAGGATACTCTGTTTCTTTGGTATCATACAGAAGGCGTTCAGCAGGTTTCAGATGGTGTTGATACTCTTATTATCAAAAAACTCAATATTAATAATTTAGTGGTTGCTCCAATTGGAACCAATAGTACGAATGAAGAATCTTATACTAAAGAGAAATAAAAATTTTGAATCAAATTTAAAAGCGTCAGCTAAAAAACTACTTAATAATAGTGATAATGCGACTATAAATCATTTCATACACAAAAAACATTTTTTTAGATTTGGTGTACTAAAGAACCCTCAAAAACACAAAACTATATAATTTATAATACAAAGATTTAAACGCTGTCATATTATTAAATTTGGGTACCTGGCAGAGTACGGTTCCTGCCAGGTTTTAATTAAGCGTTACTTCGGCAAAAAATAGAAAAAGAGTATAATTAATAAAAGTAAGAAAATTGATAAGGTTGAATTTATCATGAGGGGTAACAAACCAAAGCACTATGCATAAACACGTTGATGTGTTTAATTGTACAAATTATTGTTAGAGCTTCATAGTCATATTCATTTTAGAAATACTAACTTTTCATCCTTAGTGTTTGGGTTTAAATAACTCTCGTGCGGCAATTTATTGCCGCATTTTTAGTTTATGAAAGTAGAGATCATTATACTGGGATATCTAATGTGTTGAGTGAAAAAACTATAAATTGTTAGTTATAATATGACTGATATTTAATGTTATATTTTGCTATAAAGATTTAGATTTGTGCTATAACATTATGCAAAAGGTAGTTATAAATTGAAGTGTAAAATTAGTGGGAAGGTGAATTTTTATAATTGCTTACATTTTAAATTACACAATATGAAAAAAACAATTCTTTTCACACTTCTTGGCCTAATAGCTGCATGTGGCCCATCTTCAGAAAAAATCAGCAATTGGATTTTCATCTACAGCTTCTGTTCCCAATCCCTACAGAGAAAAGCTAGTAGGAAAATGGCTGCATCCTATTGCAGGTCAACAAAGAGAAAGGCAAGGGTTCGAATTAGAGGAAAACGGAAATGCTGCTTCGGTGAATATTTATACTTTGCAGTATAATAAATGGAATGTGTCTGATGATACACTTCATTTGTGGTATAGTACCGAAATTGTTGATTTGGCCTCAAAAGGAATTGATACTTTCCTTATTAAAGAAATAGATGACAGCGAAATAATTCTATCTCCTATTATAAGATCTAATATCAGTGATACAGAATACTATTATAAAGAAAATTAAAAAACTTTGAATTAGAATAATAAAGACACATTAATACCTGTTTTATATAACACTTGTGTTCTGTTTTGTTTGGCTTTTCCATTTGGTTTATTTATTTAGATATGGTCTTGCAGATAATATAACTAAAGTAAGAAAGTTTTATTCTCAATAAAACTTGGTAAAGTGTCAGGATAACTGTATAGCAGAGGTAAATTTTTTCATATCAAAAACATAATGCTATCCTTATTATTTTATCTTTGAGTGCCCGGCACTGGCCACACTTCAGATGCCGGGACTTTTCTTAATATCTTTCTTAAACATTATTGTCACGAATTTAATTACTAGTTTTTTCATCCTTAGTCTTTTGGGTTTCCCTTTGTGTGGCAATATATTTTGCCACATTTTTTTGTATGTAAAACTCCAGATAATATTAGTTTAAAAACTACAGTTTATTAGTGATAATTTGACTAATAGTCGGTTTTTTAATTAGTTGTCAAACCTTAAATTTGGTTAATATTCTTTTATGACAATGAATTAAATAGGTATTAGTAAGTATAGGAGTATAGGAGGAACAAAATCTTGGGAGTAGAATATATAATTATAATGATGACTTTTGAAAAATAACATTAAAAATCAGTTATCTACAAATATAAATAAATTAATAATCCTTAAAATATTTTAAAATGAGAAATTTTTTCTACCAATAATTTTCCTTAGTGCATTGTCCTACGGACAAGTAGGAATAAATAATGTTACTCCTAAAACTACTGTTGATATGACAAGTAAAACTACTGATGGAAGTGCTTCAGAAGGGCTTCTTATCCCTCGTGTAACTGGTAACCAATTGAAAACAGCCGAGGCATCGGGAGCTTATGGATCAGATCAACATGCGACGCTTGCTTTTGTTACAGCAGCTCCTGACACTAACAACCGTACCGGCCAGGTAGAAGGTATGGATGCTTCCGGTTTCTATTATTTTGATGCTGGCAGCAACCGTTGGGTAAAGATGATTTCGAGTGGTACAAGTACTGCAGCCTTAACACAGTTATTATGTTCAACATCTACTAATATAGGGTTTTTAGAAGCAACAAGTCCTGCTTCGGGTGTAAGTGTTACAATTCCTTATAATGGAGGGAATAGTGGTGTTTATTCTGCGTTAAATGTTCCTTCTATAGGGGTGACAGGTCTTAATGCTGTACTTCCATCCGGAACATTAAATAATGGTAGTGGCTCATTAGTTTTTAATATTGTAGGAACTCCTTCTGCTGCAGGTACAGCAACTTTTAATGTTGATTTGGGAGGAGAAACTTGTGGCTTCAGTTTAACGGTGCTACCTTCAAGTGCATTTCCGGATGCTTTAGATGTAATTGTCAACGGACAAACTCGACAAATGTTGACTCGTAATATTGGTGCTGATCCAACACAGGATCCTAACGTTCCAACACAAGCGATTATGGGAAATTATTATCAATGGGGTAGACTTGCTCCGAAAGCCACTCCCTATACAAGTGCAAATGCTATTTCAGGATGGAGTACAACTTCTGCTGCTAGCAATGCCTGGAATAGCGGCACGGATACTTCTCCTATTAAAACAGGAAATGATCCGTGTCCGACAGGTTATAGAGTGCCAACCCGAAATGAGTGGGCAGGTTTTAACACAGCTAGTTCAACAAACAATTATGGAACTTGGGCTTCAACATCAACAAACGGCTCTACCAATTTCGGTGCAGCGAAAGTATTTACAAATAATGGAAATACTTTAACGTTCCCCACGGCCGGGTATCGAGATTATCCTAACGGTGCTCTAGGAGGGCGTGCCTTTGGCGGATATTATTGGAGTACCTCAATAAACGGAACATTAGGGGCATACAGAATGAACTTCACCAATGGCTCAGTAGTAGTTTCCAATTCCAGCAATTTTACTAATGGATTTTCAGTACGTTGTATTTCAGAATAAATTTCGTATATGACTTACTAAACCAATATAAAGTTAATTCTATTTTAAATGAATTTTTAATTCCTTATGATATAGCAATTATAATTGTATACACTTTCTATAAATGGTTTTATATCCATTATTAAGAAGAACAGAAATAGGGAGGCTTAGTTCGAAACTGCTCTTGAAATCTATTTATAACTAAACTTGTACAAGCATTTTATTTCTTGCTCAATAGCAGTACGGCTCCCACCAATGAACAATCAGGAATATTGGTGTTTGTATTCAAAAAATCTGACTTCAAAACTGACTTAAAATATTAAAAATCATGTAACTACATTATCTCTTATGTATCACAAAAACAAACTCATATGGTTAATCATTATGCTAGTAAGTACTGCTGTCAGTACTTCAGCGCAGTCAATTACTATGAATTTTCCGCATTTTGCAGGAAAAAAATACATGTTTATTCTTTTTCAGGGTAAAGATACAAACGTACAAAAAGGAACGATTCCTTCAGACGGAAGGTTTACACTGGAAGTTCCCAAAGAATTATCACCATATAGAGGAATGTCTAGATGGCTTCTTACTGATACTCAAGAGGGAGGAGGACTGGATATGATTATTCCCGGACATGATTTTTCTGTAGAATGTGCCTCTGCTGTACCTGACAATAAAAACATCATTTACAAAAATAATAATGAAAACAGTTTGTTGGAGTCTCAATTTAGAGAACAGAAGTCAATTGTTGACCAATTTCTTGCCATGGCAATGGTTACAAAAGTTTATCCAAACAGCAGTAAAAACTACAGTCTTTACCAACAGGAGCTTAGTTTACAAAAAGAACGCTATTCTTTATTCCAAAAAATCTTCAGAAAAGTAAGAATTATGCATCTGAATTTTTAAGGGTCGTTAATATTACCAATGGATTGGGAGGGGCATTGAAAGAAAATGAAGATGATAGCAGAAAGGAGCTGGTCCGTACTATCATCGACGACATTCCATTGAACAGTCTTTATACTTCCGGTCATTGGGATAGTGTTTTTAAAATGTTTACAGACCTTGAAGAAAAAAATGACGGGGGAATAGCCTTTTTACGAGATTTTAAACGTATTGGAGATAAACTTCCGGAAGATAAATTATACCGTGCATTTGCAGAACAGGTTACTTATCATCTGACCCAATCAGGTAGTGATGATATCATAGCAAAGCTTTCTCCCGTCATAGTGGGTTCAGGTAAGATAACCACCTATAATGGTATTATGTCGGTATATCAGAAAGCTACTACAGGGAGTAAAGCACCGGATCTTGTTATTAGTTCAGTGGAAAATGGTATCACCAACACAAAAAAATAGATTTTACAGACAGTCAATATCAAAAGACTCTTCTTGTATTTTATCTGTCAGACTGCGGACATTGTGATAAAGAGATGAAAGTGCTAGCTGAAAAACAAGGGGCTCTTCTCGGGAATAAGTTCAGGATGATTGCTATTTCCGGAGATACAGATTCGAAGATCTTTAAAGATACTGCTGATAAACTGCGATGGAAAGATACTTTATCTTGTGATTTTAAAGGTATGAAGGGATCTAATTTTTTAAATTATGCTGTTCAGGCAACACCTACTTTCTTTATCGTGGATCAATATGGAAATATTACAAACCGTACTAGTTCTGCTGATGCTGCATTAAAAGCATTAAATGATCCCTCAACGGAATTATGGAGAAAGATCCGCAAACCACCAAGACCTTATGTTATACCTCAACAATAAAATGCAAAGAAAATATGAAGAATAGTAAAAAAGAAAATCTCAGGTATCTAGTATACCTGATTATAAAAAAATTTACATGGATCTTGTTACTTTAAAATATCCTCATCTGATAGAAAAATGCAGTTTTTTTTGAGAAAGATCATTTGATGAGTTATGATGTTTTGAAACTCAGTGCTATTATAGCTGGTAGAGATGATCATGAAACGATATCTTTTAATGCAAGACATAAATCGTACGATCGTGTGACTATTTTAAAAATTCTCGATTATCAGAAAAATATAAGTGCAGCAATTTGCAGCTTGCAGAATGCTTCAAATTAAGCCGGAATACGGTGACAAAATGGAAAAAATTATTTTTATAAGTGTTTATACTAAGTCAGTGAATAAATATACATGCTTATGAGTTCTAATATATTTAAAAACATACATATCGGAGAACTCTTAAAGAAAAGAGTTCTGGAACTAGATATCAATGAATCGAGAATCTGTTCCTTTTTATCACTATCACCAGCAGAAGTATCGAAGATGTATACGGAAGAAAGCATAGATTCCAGATATTTGCTCATGTGGAGCAAACTATTAGAGTATGACTTTTTCGCATTTACTCACAGCATCTGATTTTGTATGCACCAGCATCTACTATTGTAAAAAATTCTCTGGATGGCCCCAAAAGTTCCATGCCCAGGTTCAGAAAGAATATATATACTAAAGAAGTTATCGATTTTATGATCGAATTGGTGACTACAGGGCAGAAAACTGTCAATCAGATAATCATGGAATATGGCATTCCAAAGACCACTTTACATAAATGGGTTGCCAAATATCAAGTCGATGATAAATAATTAAATGAATAATTTTGATTAATACGTAAAAACAAAATGATGAAGGAGACGGTAAAAGTGATGTTTTTGCCTATGCTACTTATGATATTGATTCAGTGTGGTGGGGCTAAAAATGTACATAATATTCTGACAAGTAATGATATTGAAGAAATTCAGAATTATATTAATCAGGCTCATCCTGATGATCCTAAAAATGCTTTATTAAAGAAAAGGATCATAACGCTTAAAAGTGATGCGTGGATGAAAGCAAGATTTAACCCCATGAAGGCCAGGCCGGTGAAGGCAGAGAAGAATGTTATCTCAGATGTTGATACTGAAAGATTTGAGAAACTGTTACAGGCTGACAGAATAAAGCATAAAGATAAGACCGTTAATTTATTGAATGAAATATTCAATAATAATCAGGAATCACGTAATGCACTGCTGCTTGTTAAAAACCAGAGCCAATGCAATACTATTCTGCATATTAAAGAACAGTACGGAGAGTATGACCTTGCAGTTCCACATGATGGTGAAAATTTTATAGTGCTTGAAAAAGGAAAGTATACTATCAGTGGAAACATTTGCGGAGTTAAATATGAAAAACTAAAGGATATTAATAAAGGAATTTACTTAACACTGGGAAATTAACTTCAAGATTTATTTAATGTTTTTGCTGAATATTTTGCATGGCTTAAAATATTTCAGATCAGTTTATTTAGTTCATAAAATATTTTTTATAACAAATTCCAATATTTAAATAAATTACAGATGATTGACCACGAAGTTAGTTATCTATTTTATACCATACCATTTTTCCTGCTAAAAAAGATAGATAAACTCTAAAGGAAGGAGACGCAGCAATTAGCGATTGGATGAAATCTCAAACAACCCGTGGATAATTTGAAAGTATGAAGATTCGAAAATGTTAAATAAATTTTACATGAAAAAAATATGGATGAAAAAGGAAAATTGATTTCAGAACAAGATGATATTCTTTGGGAATATTGTGAAGTGATTAATCAGTATACAATGAGCAGATACAAGAATGGCTCAAAATTTCTCAGAGTTTTATGTGTCGGGATCTTGACGGTATTGGCATTTTCAGCTTTATCATGCGATCCGGCTTTTGAGGCTCCAAAATCAAAGGAAAGAATTGAAAGGCTAGTATTAGTCAGATTTAAAAAAGATCTTTCGGAAAAAAATTAAAGGAACTTTTGCAAAAAATTAAAATGTTAAGTACATTATTAAAAGATAGAAGGCCATATTTAAAAGTAGAATATGGCTTTCAGAATAGTAAGGAAGGGCTTTCAGCAGGATACAATATAGGAATAAGGATTTCATTTCGTTCTTACGAAGACAGGGATTACTTTGATGGGAAATCATCTGAACCTGGAATGTCAATATCAGCATATGAAAACTTCAAAAAGTCCCTGAAACCTTATTTAGATTTAAGTAATAAGCTGTTCAGTTTTGACTTTGCAAGTAATGAAAAAGGAAATGGTAATGTTCCTGGAAAAGGTTATAGGCTTGACCACTGGGTCTTGTTTAAGTTCCGCAATACAATCACAGAAGCTGAAAAGCAAAAGGTGATCAACCGTTTTCTGGAACTTAAGAATTCCTAAAAAATGGTAATCCTTACATTCAGTTTATTGAATATGGATATAAAAATAGCAACACAAAGAGCGATACTAACTTTGAGATAGCCTTTCGTGTAAGCTTTTTGTCTTTGGAAGACCGCGATTACTATGTTGGTAAACCATTTCGAAATGGTTCCGGTAATTTTGATCCCATGCATGACGAATTCAAAAATTTTGTTAGTTCTTATTTGGAAAGTACTGGCGGTGCTCTTGTTTTTGATTATGATGTTATAAAATAGCACTATAGTATTTCAAGAGCCTGTATATGAACCTAGATTAGATTCAGATAGGAATTATTTTAATCACATACCTTTTGCTTATTATATTCATTATAATAGAATGGTGAGGAAATTTGTTTTGTAACATGAAGATGTTGTAGAAGGTTAAAAATTTATTTAATGAAAATTTCAGTTATTATTCCTGTCTGTAATGCAGAAGTACTTATTACAAATGCTGTTGAATCTGCTTTACAATTTGGAGAGGTTTACGAAGTTATCCTTATTGAAGATGGATCTTATGACCAATCATTAAATGTTTGTAAAGAACTTGAGCAGAAGTATGAAAGAGTGAAACTTCTTCAACATTCAGATCAGCAGAATCACGGTGCCAGCGCAAGCGAAATCTGGGAATTGAAAAATCAACAGGTGACTATATAGCATTTCTGAATGCTCATGACCATTATCTTTCTAATAGATTTGATGCCGAACGAGAAATGTTTACAAATAACAAAGTAGATGGGGTCTATGGGGCCTTGGGTGTTTATTACCATTCAAAAAAAGCAAAAGACAAATATTTTCAGCGCTATCAAAACCGTTTGATAACAGTTTGTGAAAAGTGTCATCCTGAGGCTGTTTTTGCAGGCCAACTAACATTAGGAAGCCTTTTTGGCAAATTGCATATCAATACCCTTACTTTGCGAAAAGCCCCTTTCATAAAAAAAATGAAAGAGTTTTTTAAACAGCTGCCATTTTATGCAGATAAGGATTTTCTGCTGCGTCTTTCCTTTTATCTGAATCTTTATCCAGGTATTATCAATAAGCCCATAGCGATGAGAGGTATTTTTGAACCTGATAGGATTAGTCTTATTATTCCAGATAAAGAAAATCCAGCTTCTAAAAAAGTTGTCTTATGGAAGGAACTTTACGAATGGGCGAACAACGAGGATTTTATTCCTGATGAAATTAAAATACATATACGCAGAATGTATCATAGCTTTTGTATAGGAGATGCATCATTTGTAAAAAAGTGGGGTATGATCCTTAAATATATGATTATGGATAATACTATTATTCGTGCAGATATATATAATAGTAATTTTAGAGATTCTCTATTTTTTTAATTTTCTGTACTATCATATTATTAATTACGTTTTTTTGGTCAATAGTATTTTGGAGAATTTTATTTAGGTATTCCGGCCCCTGAAGGCCGGTTTTTTTATTGGTGATGTCTGGGATAAGTAACTTGGTTATATTTGGATTTGGTTTTAAGTGGTTGATAATCATTGTTTTGTTTTTACTGTATATAAATTGTATACCCTAAAAATAAGTTTGTATATGAATTGTAATGCAGGAATTTTCTGAGCAGGTTTCTTTTTATGAATCTTTGCTTATTCGTATTTCAATCTACACTAACTGATATCGATTCATTTCTTAGCCTTAGGAAATGTTCATTATAATTTTTTTAACCATAATACATTACAAATGAAAAAAAATGATTGCTATTATTTGCTTTGTTTCCGGTTTTGTTTATTCCCAGCAAAGCGGAAGCGTTGGAATCAGTAAAGATCCCTCATTTCGTCCGGACATAAAATCACTATTAGAAATTGATGCTGAAAATTCAGGTGTATTGTTTCCAAGGTTGACCACGTTGGAAAGAGATGCAATTGCTGTTTCTTCACAAGATGACGGTTTATTAATTTTTAACACTGATGAAAAATGTTTTAATTACTATCATGCTTTATCAAGCACATGGAAATATATGTGTGGTACGGAAGGTTCTCCAATTCCGGCTCCGCATAGTAAAATTGTTCAACAAAGTAAAAATTTAAAAATAAAAAACAATGAAAAAAATAATTTATTTTATTCTATTACTGTTAGGTTGCATGGGCTTCGCGCAAGTGGGAATCGGTACTACAAGTCCTAATGCTAAATCAATGCTGGATATTGTTTCCGCCACAAAGGGAGTATTACTGCCAAGAATGTCTCAGGCACAGCGAGATGCTATATTGCCAGGAAATATTGACGCTAACAGAGATGGATTATTGATTTACAATACTGATACAGGATGTTATAACTATTGGAATATTGCAAAGAACCAGTGGGTGTCGTTATGCCAAAGCTCTTGTGATCCTTCAACATTTGCTGATTTTACAATAAACTGTAGTCAGTTTCCAGCTGCTGATACCAATTCCTATACAATAGGTAATTCTGTTTCCGGCAACAGTATAACGGTAAGTGTCAATGTGACTCACATTGGGCCGTATGCGATTAGTATTACATCGGATAATGGCATTGCATATTCAGCGGGTGGTACCTTTACGGCCACTGGTGTACAGAATGTTACTGTAGCTAACGCTGCCGGATCACCTTCATCATCTACAATCAATTTTACTGTTAAAAGCAATGGGATTTCAGTATGTACTTATACTAAAGACTCTACAGGTACTGTGAATGCCTATAATTATAATTGTACAATGGCTACCGTTACCCCACTTATGACACAAGGAGTTTCGGGAACAGGTATTGTTAAAGTACCAATAGTTGTTACAGGAACTAAAGATATTCCGGCTATTAATCAAACCATCAATGGAGTTACTTATACATTTGCCGGTATTTCCGGGGCAACATCCTCTACAACTTCTATTGATATTGCATATAGTGGAACTCCTACTACTGCCACTTCTAGTTTAGCAATGACCAATTCCAACGGATCATTATGCAGTATTGATATTTCTCATCCGGCAGCCAATGCTGCAATTTTTACCAGTTCAGGCGCAACTGCTTATGGGACTTACACTGTTGCAACAAAACTCACAACATCTAATAAAGTAAATGTTAATCTAAATGTCAGTCAAGCGGGTAAAATAAGACTGGTATCAACTGATAAGAACGGTATTTTATTTGACAGCGGTGAAATTATGGTAGCTGCCGGAAACCAGACTGTTGTTTTGAATGCTGCTAATGCTACAACCGGTAAGTTTCCAATGACAGCAGAAGAAGTTTCCCAGGGAGCAAATGGAAGTAATAATCAGAAATCCACTTATTATATCAGTAATACTGTTCCGGGAGGATCATCTATAAGCGCTTCGTTTACGATAGATGTCAAGCCAAAAGTATGGGAAACAATGATTCATGGGAAGCCTACCTCTCTTAGGACTGGTGCTGATAATGGAATGCTAAGACTTGAAATACAGGATAATTATAACTTTCAGGGCGGTATAACAGAATTCTATAAGGTCTGGGTAAGGAACTTGTCCGGTTCTGCAATGTCGGCATCCATATTCGTTAGATCAAGTGATGATGATCTGGGTCAAATTAAGAAATGGAATGGACCAATCAACTCTAATGAAGCGTTAGGGTCTTTGGATTGTTATTTGCAGGGAAATTCAAATAAACCTATTACTACAGGAGAAATCGGGGCACATGCGGGAGCATTTTCACCTTTAATTCTTCCAGAAGTAAGTGGAGTGGGGGCTACATTTATTTTAAATAATACTTCCGGAAGTCAATGGTTTAACGGTTTGGGAAATAAAAAATTTAAATACCGTTTTATTTTCAATTCAAGAGACTATGCCAACTCGGGAACAAATCTTGCTGTAGTGCTTTATGGAATTTACGATACCTCAGTTACTGTAACGAACTTTGATCCGGGGTCCGGTAGTGATATTCCGAAGACGCCTGGAGGAAGTGGGGGAGATCCACTAACAGGCTACTGGCCATAATATAAATTATAAAAATTTTATGGGAATAGACTGTTCGTTTGTGAGCAGTCTATTTTATAGTCAAAATATATTCCGTTTAAAAATAGTTTAACCTGTTAATCGCTCTATGAGCGACTTCATATTATGGACCAACTCTGATCTTTTAGCAGTGGTTCTTAGAGGGGAAATATTTAACTTTTATTTGGAGCTTAATCTTTTGTGCAGGTTTTCTCTGATTCATATAGTAACTGCAAACTAGTGATACTACACAGATACTAGAAAAGCTTTTAATTTTCAATACAAAAAGGCTATCTCAATTTTGAGATAGCCTTTTTGTATTTATCCGTTTTTGTATCTTCTTTAATAGCGTCACACAACTCTAAGAATGTTATGAAAATAACTATTTTGAAATGTTTTTATGTCATCTCTGCAATGCTCTGTATGAAGTGACACAGATCATCATCCTTACTGAGCCCCATCTTTTGTTTTAATCGGTACTTAGTTACCCTTACGGTCTTTGGATCAACTTTTAGAATACTTGATATCTGAAAATTATTGAGATTTAAATAAATATAAGCTGCATATTTCATATCCTGGGTTGTAAGCTTGCTTTTTGATTGTTTCTGAATCCGATTAAAGAAATTAGGATGAATTTCCTTTGTCATCTGATAAAGTTCTTTGAAATCATGATCTATCAGTTGTTCGTCTTTTAGAATTTTTTCAGGTTAGTATCATTATTCTCCAAACTGTTCTTAAGCTCGTGGAGTACTGCATTTTTGGAATTGAGGTGAAGTGATGTAACGATAGCCTGTTTTTGTAGTCTTTCGCTTTGCAGTGCCAATTTCTGTTGTTGCACTTTAAGGTAATTCTTTTCTCTTGTAAGAAGATGAGACTGGTGTTTGTTTGTTTTTTCTTTGTATTTCAGGGTAAATATTAAAATAACAATCCCAAATACTGCAGATAAAGCCATTATCAGAAATGTAGTTCTTTGTTTAAGATACTTTTTATTTTTTACTTTCAGTTCATTGATCAGCTGGTTTTTCTGATTAATTTGATAAAAGAATTCCAATGATTTGCCATCGCCTTCCATATTGATCAGAAGAGGATTTCTTGATTCGACAGCATATTCAACTGCTTTAGCGGAGTTCTTTTTGATGTCCTGTAAATTTGTATTTTCATTACTATTGGTATCAATAAGGTATCTGGTCTTTAGACAGTAATACATACTGATTAGAAAATTTTCATTTTTTAAACCTTTCAAATTTGCAAAGCCTCTGTTGTAACTCTGTAAAAATAGGTCGAATTCTTTACGACTGAGATAATATTTTGCATATCCGTATTCTACATATGCCTGATCAATCGGTTTGTTTGTTTTTCTTGCAATTATATATGCTTTTTTCAGCAGCCCAATTCTTTTTTCTGGTTGATGAAGAGCATCGTAGTGCAAGGATAATCCGATATAACCAATTACTTTTTTAGAATCATCTGAGGAATAAATAAAATTTTCATCTATTGTTCGTTCTGCTTTATCGAAATTATTAAACCTTAAATAGCGCATCACGGATTGCATGTTCTGTACATTCAGGCTGGGATCGCTTTGAGCAAACGTGAAAAAAGAGATATATAATAAGATAGTGGAGAGAAATATTTTCATCATTAAGTGTTAAATCTATTTTATTGTTAATCTTGTTATGTTTGGTTTGACATATGGTTTAGGCTTGCTGTTGTTATGAATCGATTTTAACTCCGTTTTATACAGAGTTTATAAGTGTCGGAATAGAATTTTCTGATTATTATTTCAGGTGAATGGTTCTCAGCATATCATTAGTTAAGAGGATAATGCTTATAGCCAGCAAATACTTTGAGAGAGCAAATGTAAAAAGATATTCCTTTTAATTTGTTTAATCAATCGTAGATTTTTCACGAAAATATAGTCGTTTTAAAATTAAATTTTAATAGAAGTATTTCTGAGATAATACTAAAAAGCCGGTTATTTAATAACCGGCTTTGATTTTTATGAGTAATACTTATTGTGCAGATGTACCAATTCTGCAATAGAGTGAACATTAAGCTTTTTAAATATTCTGAGTTTGTGGGTACTTACTGTGGACATATGAATGTTCAACATATTGGATATTTCCAGTATACCATTTCCATCAACCAGATGATGGTAAATTTCTGCTTCTCTTTCTGATAGCATATCAAGGGGTCTTATCACTTTGCCTGTAGGATTGAAATCATTGCTGATCACTTCATGCAACAATGCTTGTGGGTAATAATATCCTGAAGAAAAAATGGAATTTACAGCCTCAATAATTTTAGTGTCTTCACAGGATTTATTAAGATATCCGTTGGCACCTGCAGAAAGATAAGATATTGCCTGACTCTCTTTATGACTTGTAAAGATAAGAATATTGATGTCATTCTGAATTTTTCTGATATCTTTAATCATATGTTCGAACGTACTTCCCGGCATTTCGAGGTCGAGAATCAACATATCATAGTTCTTTTCGCTTAATTTCTCAAGAACTTCAGGAAAACTTTCTGCGTGATCAATACTGAAATCGGAATGAGCGCCCTCAAGAATTATAGCAGTGCCCATTCTAACCACATAGTGATCGTCTGCTATCATGATGTTTTTTTCATAATCGTCAACTTTTTAATTTAGGTATTTTAATTTCTACTTTTGTCCCTTGTGGAATATTATTATTAAAGTTTATTTGAGATTTAATTTTGTCGATCAGAAGAAGGACGAATTTAAGACCATAGCCTGAGCCCTTTTTCTGTAATTGAATGTCTTCAATTAAAATAGAACGGAGGTTATTATAGTAGTAGATCTGTTCCTGCGACATACCTTTTCCATTATCATTTATTTCTATATAAACAGAATCATCATCAGAAGACATATTTATTGTAATACTTCCCTCGCTGGTATTTTTGACAGCATTGTCAATAATATTGTGGATGATGGCCGCAAGTACTGATTTGTTTGTTTTTACATAAAGTTTCTCTTTTGGCTGATATATAATGGAGGTATTGTTGTCCTGTGCAATGTTTTCAAAAAAGACTTTTTTTCCATTAAGAGTTCATGGAGTGGATAAGGAGTTGACTCTTCTATTGTATTTGTAAAAAGAAATGCATAGTTACCCAGCTCCAGGGTAAAACGATACAGTAGTTCAGATGATCTATATATGCTGTGGAAATATTTTTTTTGAATTTCCAGACTATCAGTTTCGTTAAGTTTTTTGGAAAGATGAGAAAGATGCTTTATTGGCGTTGCAATGTCATGGGATATAGCCTCAATAAGTTTCTCACGAATAATAGTACTGCTATTAATCTCCTCTTTCTGAGCATCAATTTCTGTATTGGCTTTTGCTAAAAGATCATTTTTAGACTTAAATCTTTTTTCATTGAATTTTATTAGTAAAAGTGTAGCAACTATCAAAATTGTTGAAAATAATATTTGGAAGTATGGATTCTGGTAAAAAAAGAAACCAACTTTAATATGTACTGTTTTATATATATAATTATTACTTTCATCAAGAAATCGAAATTGAATTTTATGATTACCTGGTGACAATTTGTCGATTAAATATTTTCTCTGGACACCCATATCGTGCCATTGTCTATTATCCTCTGAAACATGCAGATCTACATTATTCAAATTATGGAAATACGGAAAATCAATAAATACCTCAAGTGTTGCAAAGTCATTATTGGGAATATCCAGAGTATTGTTTTTGATAGTTACTTTATTTCCATCGAGTTGAGCTCTCTCTAAAAAAGATCTGTAGACTTTAAATAAAATGATTTTACCTTATCAGGTCTGAAAAAAACAAGACCATTCATCGATGGCAATACCATTTGTCCGTTGTTTAAAATATTCCCATTGGGATTCCCACCTCCATTAAATTCGTTAGTAGGTAAGCCGTCCTGGTTAGTGTATCGGTAATAACCAACGGACTTATCCAAGTGATGAGAAAATTGTAAGAGATTTTTAATCTTGACTTTAAAAAGACCATTATTAGTAGATATCCACAAATTTTGCATATGGTCTTCTAAAATAGTATGAGGGTCAAGTAAATAGGAATTTTCATCTACTGGCATGCGGATTACCCTGTTTTTCTTAAGAAGATAAAAGCCATGGTTTTTCGTTAAAATCCATATGTTATGATCGGAGGTCTGTACTATTCTTTTGCATTGATAGCTTAAAATTCTTTTGATTTCTTTCTTTGCTGAATTTCCTATATAAAGTCCGTTAGACCCAGCAATAAGAAGTTGCTCTTCATTGTATTTTTTTACATCATGAATAGGATAATTAAAGTAAAAGAGTGGAGTGATTTTTTGAAGCTCATCGTCATATTTAGCAAGATAGTATTTATTATTTTTTATGTATACAATAAATATCTGTTCATCTTTGTTAAATATGAGATCGATTTCTTCATGCACAGGAACTTTTACACTTTTATTATAGTCGTATTTTTTAAGCCGTTTATAAAGCAAGCTATTTTTAATAAAAAATATATCTTTTGTTTTATTGGTCGCTAATGAATATTTTTTGTAATCATGGTACATATCTTTAATATCTGGTCTGAACGGGTTAATAATCTGAGATATACTGTCATAAATATTCCCTTGCGGCGTCATAACACTACTACTATTAAATGGAAGTGTTGAATAAAAAACATTACTGTCAAATGCGGTTTCTGTAACTGGTGAACTGAATTGAGGAAGCGTAATGACGAAGAGTCCTTTTGATGAACTTCCTAAGAATAACTGTTGGTTTTTCTCGTTATAGACCATTGATTTTATGGTGAATACTTTGAAATTCTTAATTAAGTTAGGTATAATTGTAATTTTTTCTGCTTCGAGCTTACCATTTTTATAAGTACTTTTATAGATGACATCCTTATTGATGATATATACTTTCTGATTGCCCTGGCTCCAGTAGATAATACTTTCAGGATCTGTATATAGAGAACTGCATTCAACCTGTGAAGATTGACCGCTATCGATTTTTAAAATTTTTTTCTGACCAGAAACGGAGACAAAAAGATTGTTATTATGCATGAATATATTTTTCCATAATTTCATGTTGAAGGGAGCTTTGATTTTGTTTTGAGTGGCGGTTGCCGGATCATAAGTGATGATAAGGTTTTTCCCAATAAAGTATACGTATTTACCTACATTTATAAATATTAAATCTGTATCCATTCTGGGATGGATAACATCATTTTTATCATAAAGTCTATATGTTAACCCATTAAAAGTAGTTGTGGTCTTTAAGAATTTTGTATACCAGACTTTTTCTTGAAGCAGTCGTTTAGAGATCAGTAGAGTTGTATTTCCCTGCTCATCAACATTGAAAATACTATCTTTTTCTATATTTCCCCCAAAATTTCTAAATCTCTTCTTATTATATTGTTCTCCCGATGTTACAAATTGGCTTCCGTCAAAGCGAGTAATTCCGTTCTCAGTCGCAATCCAGAGAAAACCATACTTATCAGTGATCATGTCCTTAATACTGTTTTGGGGAAGGCCGTTTTCAGTAGTATAATTTTGCCATATAAGGTCAGATTGGGAATAAAGATTAAGAAAATTGAACAGTATAATAAATATAAATCTTTCTTTCATACTTAACATATTTGGTTTTCATTTTTATCTATAAAGTGGTTATTAATTAATAAAATTCCTAATTTCGGATAATTTTATTTTTGAATTCGAATTTAAGAATATTTTAAAAAATTAAATATTTTATATTTAATTTTCTTAATATTATATTAAAATATAATATAATGGCATAATTTTTACAGATAATGTAATTCTCTATATTGTGATTAATTAGGTCGTAATTGCGATTTTTGTTAAAAATTTTCACAAATTGAATGATTGTATTGAATTAGTTAATGGATTTTTTTATTAATCTATAATTTGTGAAGCATCAGGAGTAAAGGACAACACTATTATCAATGTGAATAGTAGATATTTTCTTTTCTCATCTTTGTAATACAAATTTAGGTCATAGAATTATCTCGCAGTGTAGTTTTGTATTTCATTTAATATAGTATTATATTTCATTTAGTATCAATTAAAATCTACATATCCAGCATCAAATGATATCTTAGAGAAATTGATTTTCTGTTATGTTTTGATAATGAAGTAGTTGTGCTGATTTACTCGGATGTAGTTATAATTTTGTATATACATAGAGATAAATCTACAACAAGTGCTATCGTGTAAGTTTTTAATAAGTGTAAATTTAGATAGTGAAAATAGTAGCCATTGTTCAAAATAAATTTGGGAAGCAAAACTGATTGCCGGACATTGAATTTAATCCGCAGTGGCTTATGGTTTAATGTTACAGCAATACATTTATGAATATTAAAAACATTATTTCAAAAGAAAATGGAAAGGTTATAGTGTTTTATAAAAATGGAGCTTCCTGGATAGCTTATGAACAAAGTGCATATTGTTTATGGCTGACCGGTGAGTATATACCTGAAATAAGGCATATGAAATATCTTAAAAAACATATAATTAGTATTCAATTCGGTAATACACAGTTATCAGCAATAACAAATAATCTCTCCCCTTTTGGATCAATAGAAATTGACAAAGAATGTGTTCAAATTATTTTAAGAAAAAATGAACGTGCGCAATTATATCAATTGGAAGGAAAGTGTTTACTATAGAAATATTAAAGAAAATGTTCTTTCTTTCTCATTAGAAACAAAAACTTCAGTAGAAGCTTATCAATTTTTACGTCAAGTCCAGCAAAAACTTAATACTCATTTATAGATTTCAGATCGATCACTTTCAACTATATGTCTTTGTTTTGCCATTTCTTGTTCTTCAGGAAATGGCTTTTAGTTTAATTATTCTCTTTTGTTTATTAATCTAGATTATTGATAAAATTTAGTTATGTAATTAAAAAACTATATGTAATTAATGATAATATGACGTGTTCTGATGGTTATAATAGATATTTTGTCTTTATGTTTGTGTAATAGATTTTTAATTCATTTTTAGCAAAGTGATGAGAAAATTAATGTAGTTCCCTCACAGGGTTTTATATCTAAAGCCCTGTATTTTTTTGCATTAAAAACTTTATTTTCATAATTCATTTATTAAGGAGTTCAGATTACAGTTTATAAAACATCTGAATTCCTTTTTTAGTTATCATCAATATTCCCAGATTTATTAACCAAGAAACGGTCCGTGGGATTGTTGTCGTTTAACAACTGCCTGGAATTCCAGTTAAAACTACACGTGTTTATAAGTAATGGTGAAATTTTTGTTTTTACTTTTGTAATGGACATTTTACATGTTAATTTTTTACCCGCAATAAAATTGTCTGATAATTTGCTTGTTGTAATGACAGACGCAGAAATAAAGCAGTTAAAGGTTATTCAATTCACAAGAGTAGGATTTTTCGGTTTTGTCAGTGTATAACTATTGCTGAAGAATTTATTACAATTTCTGCTTTAAACTTTCATAAAACTTAATAATCAGCTATCTATTACTTGGACACTTCGAAAATGAAATGTCCATCGATAACATTATGTTTATTACAGATAACTTATTGAAACGAATGATCATTAGTCATGATAATCACCAGAGTAACCATTTTAAAGTAAATAGATATGAAACTTTTATTACTAGCAGTTGCAGGTATTATTGTATTTTCCTGTAAAGAAGATGATTTTCAAAACCAAACAAAGGACCAGCCCTATGGGAATAGGGAAGCAATGGTCGATATTGATTACAGAGGACAGAAGCTTCTTGCATGGAAAAACAATGAAGGAGATTATATTGTTGGAGATGATATAATTCTTTTCAGAAATGAGGTCAGAGAATTGAGTACTCATGACAAGGCAAATAAATTTTTCTTGAAGATTGGGATCAGATTGCTGATATTAATGTAACTCTATGGCCGGCAGGACCCATCACCTTTAAAACTGACCCTGCTTTTTCAGGTTCAGAATTAGCTTTAATTAATAAAGCAATACAACATTGGAATAGTAAAACCAATCTTCTTTTTATGGAGGTTCCAGGCAATGAAAAAGTCTATTTCAAAAAAGTAAATTTCGGTTGCAGAGCTACTGTTGGATATCCTGTAAACGGGGGAAAAAGCATTGTTGATCTTAGCCCTACATGTGATCTTCAAAGTATTATTCACGAAATAGGTCACATTGTGGGTTTAATTCATGAACACCAAAAGTCTAGCAGAAAGGATTATATTAATATGAAACCCGAAACGTTTAGTTTTATAAAAGATAATTTTGGGTCTTCGTATCAGACAATAATTAACAATTTAAAAATTGAACAGAGCAACTTGGGCGATCCTTTTCCATTTGACATGAATTCCGTAATGATGTATGGTTCATATCCTAGAAACAATATCGCTTTAAGGGATCTTCTGATTAGCAAGTCTCTTCCACTGTTCACTAAAAAAGACGGAAGTATTGTAGAGCGACCAGTTTCTGGTTTAACTCCCAAAGATATCATGCTTGTTCGTCGTTATTACAGCCGTAAAATAATTCTAAGAAATGTCGATTATAATGTTATCAGAGTAAAAATAAGGACAGAGGGAAGTGATCCTGATATTTTTGCATTAAATCCTGAGGAAGAAATCGTATTGTATTATGATGATTTAAAAAATAGATACACTTATGACGGTGCTGTTGTACAGCAAATAGGATTAAATAATGGGAACGATATAAAAAATTATTTGAAGCTGAGCTGGTCAGGATCAAATGATATTCAATATTTTATTCAAGTACATGATCCTATTGATTCGGATGGATCAATGGTACTTATTAAAGATTATATTCATCCAGAAAGTGCCGTCTATTACCATCTTACCAATAGAGATGGTATTGACGGAGGTAGTGGTAAAGCGATTGTAGAGTCTTCAAAAAAAGATAACTACACTTCCTATATCTACTTAAAACGATGGAATTCAAACGTCAATACTGATGGAAAAGTACATTCCTTTGACAAATATACTCCTGGCAGTTTAAAAATAAGGAATATTAACTATGCCACTTTAGATCATATCGTTATGAGGTTTACAGACTGTGCCAATAAGAAATTCTCATTGGCACCGGGACAAAATATTGTATTGGATTATACAGCTAATGGTTTTACTTATGCTGGTTGTAAGCTCAAACAGCTGGATTTCAATGACGGGAATTCGAGTGATGATCTCAATTTTAGCCAATCATCATACGCTGGTGAAGTTACCTATCAGGGATCTTCGCCCTATCTGACCACAATCATAGACCAGAACAGCGGTTACATTTATGGAACCATTGATCCTGATGGGATTGATGGGAAGATTGCTAATGCTCAGTTTGAAGGGTATGCAGCACAAGGTATGCTATTCTTAGATATACGTAAATAAATCAGTTAATTTATACATATATGAAAAAACAATCTGTCATTTTACTGTTGATGCTTCCATTGGTATTGACTGCTCAAAAAATTAATTTTGCGGCAGAAGTAGGTTTTGGAGCATCTAATGTGCATACCAATGAAGCTTCCGGTATTTCAAATGTATCAGGATTTAATGCAGGCGTTTCGGCCCGGTTACGGTTTAGTAAAAAAGTATGTTTTAATTCTGGATTATTTTATTCACCTAAAGGAGCCCAAAGGACTATATCAAAACAAAATTCAACTGTAAACACAAGGAGAGTAATCAATTACTTTGAATTCCCGGCGAATATCATTTATTATTTTAATTCGGAAACATTGGGGGGATTATTTGTGTCAGGCGGTATGTATGCTGGTGTTGCCTTGGGAGGCTATACTCGTACAACCGTGACCGATTCGGATAGGGAAATAAAAAAACAGAAAAGATATACTTTTTGGGGAAGATATTAATCAGGTTCGACGATTTGATTATGGATTCAATTTTGGTTTGGGGTATCAGTCACCCTTAGGAATTTATGTTAGAGGACAGTATGACCTTGGACTGCAAAATGTTGTTCATACAAAATATGTTTACAACAGAAGTTTTCACTTGATGATTGGATATGTTATAAAAACAAAAAACTAATCTTTAATTTTAGATTCCTGTATGTTCTGTATTACAATTAAAGTGTTGCATATTCTGTCTGTACTATACTATTTTACAGGGGTATTGTATATAGGAAAGCTTTTTCTTTGTTATAGAGATACCAATAAGTGTTCAAGCGTAACAAAGAAAATTTTAAGGACGCAATATGTCTTTGCAATTGAAAGAATATGGAATATAGTGATTATACCTGGTGGGCTAATCATGTTGGCAACGGGATTAATCATGTTCCTTTTAAACAAAAAGCTAGTAGCGATGCAGTGGTTTGATTTGAAACTTATCTTTCTCTGTATGCTGACCATGTATCATTATTGGTTTTTAGAACAAATCCGGCATTTAAAAGAACTACAGGGATATAATTTAAAAGTTTCCAGTATAAAATTAAAGCAAATCAATGAAATGGGTCTTCTGCTTCTATTTCTGCTGAGTTTGAGTGTTGCTTTAAAATATACATTATCACTTCCTGCTGAGCGTGTTATTATAGAAATGATCATTCTCCTGTTTATATTGGTAGCAATATTAAAATTACTGAAAAAGGAAGAATAATAAACTTTATTTATTTTGAAGATGAATATTAAAAATGAATTTATAAACTTTATCCATGTGCTCCAGGTTCAAATATGTGATGTGCTGGAGACCATAGATGGACAAGCGCTTTTCAGGCAAGATATATGGCGGCATCCTGAAGGAGGTGGTGGCCGTACTCATGTTATGGAAGGCGGTCAAGTATTTGAAAAGGCAGGTGTAAGCACTTCTATTGTCGATGGTAGATTACCTGAGATTTTTTTACGTAAGCAAGAGGTATCAGACGGCCGTTTTACGGCCTGTGGTATTTCCCTGGTAATCCATCCGGTTAATCCCTTTATTCCTACTGTACATGCTAATTTTCGTTATTTCGAACTTTATGATAAAAAAGGAAGATTAAGAGATTGCTGGTTCGGAGGATGTGCAGATTTAACTCCTTTCTATCTTGAAGAAAGTGATGGCTCTCATTTTCATAATACATTTAAAGAGGTATGTGATGCTTTCGGTAGAGAACTTTATCCGTTGTTTAAAAGAAACTGTGATGAATATTTTGTGAATAAACATCGTAATAATGAGCCTAGAGGAATTGGAGGTATATTTTATGATTATTTGCGTCCTGACAATGAAAAAGCTTAGAAGATATTTTGGATTTTTCCCGGTCTAATGGAAATGCATTTCTAAGGGCTTATATTCCTCTGGTCATTAAGAACAAGGACACTCCTTTTACTGAGGTGCACAGGGAATGGCAAGCTTATCGCCGTGGGCGGTATGTAGAATTTAATTTAATCCATGACCAGGGAACGTTATTTGGGCTTCAGACCAATGGCCGTATGGAGTCGGTTCTTATCAGTCTTCCTCCCATTGCAAAATGGAAATATGATTATCATCCATTGGCTGGAAGTCCTGAAGCAAAATTAGAAGAATGGCTTAAACCCAGGGACTGGGTCAATATCGGTAATTAATAATTGACACACCAGATTCTAATACAAGATATTATTATGAAAAATTTAATTGTTATATCAGGTATTTTTTTCTTCTGACAACAGCGTGTAAAAAAGCTGAATTACACCCTAAGACTGAAAAGGAGATATACACTATAGACTCACTTAACATCACGGATACAATAAAAGTTGCAGATTCACTGTCTTTGATCTATTCTTCAAGACCACTTTATTTTCCTTTTGTACAAAATACGAATTTGCTGAAGCGTATTTATTTCAGATATAAAGGCATGGATCACTTTTCTAAGGTGGAACTTAAAGTTTCCGCAGAAAAGGATCTGTTGGAACATTATGATTATTTACTTGACCGCTATAAAACAAAAAAATAAACGGTTTATATATTTATGAGAATGATATGCAAGTCAGATTTTTGCTCCATCAGTATATGCATGTTCAATATACTGATATCCATAATGAAGCTAATAAAATTAAAAAGCGCTTTTACACTGATAAAATGTTTGATCTTAAGAATAATAAAGAAATGACCCTCAATGACATAACCTGTCTACCAAAGCATATTATTTTAGCGCTTTTAAAAAGAAATATGTATAAAATTTTTTCAATGTAGCTGGCGATTTACGAATTAATGAATTTGATGAGAGAATATTTAAAATGAATGGTTTGCGTGAGATTCCCAGCACGGATAATTTTTATTTTGATGAAAAAGGTTTAAATTTCCATTATAATTCTTATGAAATCCTTTCTTCTTCCAATATAGATTTTGTGATTCCTATATCATGGGATGAATTAAATGGAACCTTAGACCCTGAGTTCAAACAGAGAATGAATATTATGAAAGAAAAGTAATGTACAAAGTTCAGTGGATAGATGGCTTATCATGAGTTTCTTAGTCAGCACCTGATTTTTGATAATTAGTTGAAATTTTACATTTTTTTAGTGATAATACGAAGTGTATTCAAAGGGATTTTAAAAATGAACTAATTACATTTGATTTTTTAATGATATAATTATTGATTATTTAATAAAGTATTGTGGTATCTGGTGTATGATTCTTAGATGCATATATTTCTTCAGATACCTGGCATTTTCCAAATACTGAAAAGAAAAGAGGATCTGTAATCAGCATATACCTACTGTGTGTCTTAATAGCAAGTAAGTGTTCCTGATATGATTTTCATGCAGTCCTTTACTCAGTATCAAAGCTAAAACTACTATAAAACTATAACCTAAGTAATTTTATTCAACTTTTTTAAAAGGAGTAGTATGAAGATAGATGAAGATTTGCTTTTAGCAAAAGGAGAAATTAGGTGTTATAAACCAAACGAACTGATTTTTTGTGAAGATGAATTTCCTTTTTATTATTATCAGATAATAAATGGAAAAGTAAAACTTAACAGTTATAAAGAAGAAGGTAAAGAGTTTATTCACAATATATTTTCAGACGGACAGAGTTTTGGAGAATATGTGCTTTTCGCGGAAAGGCCATATCCAATGAATGCGGAAACTGTGACTGAGAGCTGTGTCGTAAGGCTTGCTAAGAGAGCTTTTCTTGATTTAGTAGGGCAGAGTACGGAATTATTGTCAGTCATGGTAAGAAACCTTTCACATGGGATGTATGATGAATGCATTATTAAAAAATATCTTACCTCACTAAGCCCTGCAGTAAAAATCAGAGGCCTGCTGGATTATCTGAAAAGTTTTCAGAAAAAAAAATTCATGTATTCTTTTAAGGTGCCACTAACCAGGAATCAAATGGCCTGTCTTACAGGTCTCTGTGAGGAAACAGTTATCAGAGCATTAAAAAAAATGGAAAAGGACAAGATTGTTACCATCAGGAACGGAAAAATTTTTTATTAACCTTATTTTGGCAGCAAATAGCAAGTTTTTGAGTATTATCAGAGGCTTGTTTTGCAGGTAAGCCAAATTATTGATATAGTTACAATGAAACTTTAGAAATCCTAAAAACTATGACATCGGCGATGTACTTCAAATATTTTTGTGGCATAAAAGAGAATTTACGTATTTAAATATGATGCGTATCCTTTGCTTTTTGCGATCATATTCTGTCAGATAGGAAAATGGCTGGTGTTAGATATGAGCTGATACATCCCGGCATTGCCGATTGATATCTGAAAAATATAGTACTGCTGCTATTACTGTGACAGTAATCACCTTGACAACCTTAAGCATGTATTGTAGTCAAGTTTATAGAAGATAATCTGAGCTCTTATTTTATTTTTTAGATGAGGTAATATAGAAGCTGTATTTGATTTTATGCAGCTATTATGGGTGGTTTAAATAGTTGAAAAACTACATTTTGCTAATAATAATATGAGTGTTTAAGAATGAATTTATGGAAAATATCTTTTTAGATTTGTATAAATCTTAAGAGAGTATTTCATCAATAAACAACATTTGAAATATTTAAGTCTGAATTATTTGTTTTTAATTATCCGGTAGTGGGTAAGACTATTACCGGATTTTCATTTTCTTTTTAAATGTAATATCAAATACAAAAAATATTGCGTTAAGAAGAAGTCACAAACAGCATTATAAAAACTTGGAGAGGGTTAATTACAGTTCCGGAAAATTAGAGATGTTGAAATCATTATATAAGTATAAAAAATAATCTTATGCAAAAATTATGTACTTTTTTTCTGTCAGGGTTACTGATCTTATCATGTTCAAATAAATCATGTAACAAAGAAAGTTCCCTTCATCCAGCAACACAAAATAGCCCGGTAATTGATACGTTTAATACAGCTAACAGTCAAAATGATGAGCGCACTGTTACCAATACAGTTGTTACTCGGATTGTGAATATGCATCAATTTCCTGTTGAAATTGAGGAAGAGCTGACTAATGAAAATCAGAAATTAGTACTCAAACTGAGAAATGTGAGGCGGACGAAAATTTCCGGACGTATCATACCTGAGTCTGGTCAGGATAATATCCGCTTTAATAACATTGAATTAAATCAGCGAAGTATTGACGGCCCTTTCGGGAAAGACTTTGAATACGAGCTGAACCAGGTAGGTGATTACAGCATTGTCATACAAAAAGTTTGATGGCCTCAGGAAGCCAAGTCGGAAAATTTAGAATCATTTTGAAATAACACACTGTATTTTTTATCTGTATTCGATTGTATTCTCATCGATGTTCAATTAAAAGATATATACAATGCCAATCAATTTCTCAGCAATGTTTCATTCGATAAAGTTTTTGTTTTAACAGAAACGCATAGATGGCTTTTCCTGTAAAAAGCGCTCTGCTGGCTTACTTATAAGATTTTATTCAGAACATTATTCAGATTATTGAGCCCTCGCCATATTATGGTTGGATGGTAAACATATTCTAAACAACAAAGGATGTAATAGATTTTTTCGGGATAATTTCTTCTGTAATAAAGATTTATTTAATCGTCATTCAATTAAAAAATAATAAAATGCCGGGAGTTGCGACTGTCTTATCTGCAGTTCAGAATCTGGTCTTTAGAGATTCTGTATACCATAAATTTATTGTCCGTTGAAAACCCAATACAGGATTGATCGTTAAACTTTTTAGGATTTTTCCTGTATTCATGCATATATCTTTGAAAATCTTCCGCTTTTGCAGGCAGAATCATAATCTCAGAATCACTATAGTTCCTCAGGTCTTTCAAACTTTTTAAGATTTCTTTTTTGTGGTCTAATGCGTGTTTGTAATCCATGGTGAGTAGTTTTATTATTAAAGTTATGAGGTAGTCAGATGATTGGATTCCGGCCAAAGATTATATCAGTTTTGCACTTGATTATAATTAATAAGCTTTTATTCCAGCACGCTATTTAGAAAAAACTGGGTGATAATGTTGTTCAAAACTAGTTAAAAAATCAGCTAAAAGCAAGTGTGTTATTTCTTTTGGAAATAGTAAGGTGTTGAATATTAGAAATGTGTGCCCATGTTGGTATTTAATTTCAACGGTGTGGATTTTAAATATTATAATTCAGTGGAGTTGTCTTTATGTATAAAAAAATACTGTCATTCTTATTAATTATTAATTGAAGAATATACTATGCATGCGTATTTTTTTGATATTATTTTCTTTTTTTGAGTGTAATTTTTACTGCTCAAAGAAGCCCAGAAAGTTGTGAAATAAATGGGGAATCAGATGGTATTTCAGACGCCGACCGGTTATATTACGTAAAGGTAAAACTACAAATCATTAGTGAAAATATGATATATTGAGATTGCTGTAAATGTATTATCAATCCTTTTGTTCAATGTAAAAATAACCGTGAAGTATTCTCCTCTTTACGGCCAAATATAATAAGGCTAGTCTTTTTAATGCTACGGGAATTCTTTGAAAGTTAGTTTTCACTTTTAATAATATTATGCGGCAAGAATAAATTTAATTCAAGCTGATAACTTATACTGTTGCTTGTAGGAGTATTCAGGACTTAAAGCGGATATAGCCTTATTTTTATGCACGATTTGTTGATTGGGTAAAAAACTACACTTTAATAGTGATAATACTACTGAATTTCAGTTATATAATTACTGATGAAGCGTTAAATTCGTAATACCATTAGGCGATAAAACTACAGGTTTACAACTTAATATTGAATGTAATCGAAATAGCACACTGAAAAACATGTTATCAGACGTTAAGAGTAGATTGGAGTGTGCACAGCTGAGTAGAAATCAGGGTTTCCTGTATTCATAAACAAAATAATCATTAAAATATTTAAACAAATGAAAAAGCTGTATTTATTACCTCTGTTCTTCGTTGGTACTTTATCCTTCGGGCAGGTAGGAGTCAACAATGTAACACCACAAATCACCTTGGATGTAAAAAGTAAAACTACAGACGGAAGCACTTCTGAGGGATTAATGCTTCCGCGTTTAACTGGTAATGTTCTTAAAGCGGCTGAAACATCTGGAGTATATACCAATGCGCAGCATTCTGCCTTAGTATATGTAACAGACGCACCAGATCCAGATAACCGTACCGGTCAGGTAGAAGGAATGGATTCTCCCGGATTTTATTATTTCGATGCCGGCAGCAATCGCTGGGTGAAGATGATTTCCAGTGGAACCAGTACGGCTAATATAGGCCAGCTCCTATGCTCTTCCTCTACAAATTTAGGTGTCCTGGAAGCCAATGATCTTGCTGCAGGAGTGACTGTTACCATTCCATATAATCTGGGGAATGGAGGTGTTTATTCAGGGATCAATATTCCTTCAAGTGGGGTAACAAATCTTACAGCGGTTCTTCCTTCTGGAACGCTTAATAACGGAAGCGGTACGCTCACTTTTGATATTATAGGTACTCCTTCAGCTGCAGGTACTGCTGTTTTTGATCTTTCACTGGGTGGACAGAATTGTGGATTTACCATACCCGTTCAGCCAGCAAGCAGCTTTCCGGATATAGTTCCGGTGTTTATTAATGGTCAGAACCGCCAGATGATGACACATAATTTGGGAGCTGATATCACGCTGGATCCTAATATTCCTAATCAGGCAATAATGGGGAACTATTACCAGTGGGGAAAGAAAAATCCAGTTGCTACGGCTTATACTTCCGCAGCGGCTATATCTGGGTGGAGTACCGCGGCAGCGGCTAATAAAGCATGGAACTCAGGAACAGAGGCAGCGCCTGTAAAAACAATTAATGATCCATGCCCTGAGGGTTTCAGGGTACCTACCAAAAATGAATGGCAAGGCTTTATTTCAGCCAGTATCGTTCAGCCTAATATAGGAACATGGGCAACAACCGCTTCAAATGGAACAACCAATTTCACTTCTGCAAAAGTATTTACCAACAATGGTGTGATATTTACCTTCCCTACGGCAGGAAGCCGTACCAATAGCACAGGGGCATTGTATGCACGTGGTTACAACGGCCGTTATTGGACCAGTACAGAGAACAATGCAAATGCCGCTAGCTTTGACTTCGCAGGTACTACTGTGTCTACGGGAGGTAGTAACGAGCGTAGTTGGGGCTTTACAATGCGCTGTATTTCAGAATAAATTTTTACCGATAATTGATTAGCCTATTAATAGACTGTTGGAAAGTTTGCATCTTTATTTGAAACTGCGCGGTAAAGCAATTTGCTGCACTTTAAAAAACTATTTATTGTCGACATATTGTCACAGCAAGTTAAGACAGCTAAGATCTATTTGAATTAAAAAACATAAAGTTCAACGTAAAAATTGTACTCCTACGTCTTAAGCGATGATCATTATAATGGAGTATAGTCCGTAAGTGTATTGGCTGTATGAATCGAAATAAAGAGATGTAAAAACATTTATATGTCAATTCAGCAGGGGTACGGAGATCCGCAAATACTTCTTTGAAATGTTTTCAAAACAAACCGGGCTGTCCCAGTCTTTTGAATCAATAATTAAATATTTTTTCAGACCTACTTTTTTTGAATTATATATAGCAAAGATCAAACTAGACTGCTCTTTGTTTTTTACAAACTCTAAGTGTTTTTGAACCATAATATAGGATTCTGTTATCTGCATAGTGTATTTTAAAATCTTAGCAGTTAATTAGTTTTACATATACACTTCGATAAGTATATGGCATAATTTTAACTTCATGCCTTTGGTATTCTTTGGTATGATATATACAGCCAAAAGCGGAAGTCTCTTTAGATAATAAACTACACTGTATTAGTGATAATATGACTGGTAATCAGTTGTTTAATTACTTGTATGAAGTTATATTTGTAGTGTCATTGAGTGATAAAACTACATATTTATGACAGTGATATTGTATGTAATCAAAATAGTAGATTGAAATACAGTATGTGAAAGAGAGATAGAGAGTGTTCGCATATGAAGGAAATTAAAGTTTTCCTGTATTAATAACAATAACCATTAAAATATTTAAACAAATGAGAAACATGTATTTATTACCCTTCTGTTTGGTTGGTGCTCTAATCTATGGACAGATGGGAATCAATAATCTCGTTCCCAAGGCTACTTTGGATGTGAAAAGTAAAACGACAGACGGCAGTACTTCTGAGGGACTTATTATTCCCAGAATCACAGGTAATGCTCTAAAAGCAGCTGAAGCTGCAACAGCATATGGTAATGATCAGGATGCTACACTTGTTTTTGTAACGGCTCCTCCTGAACCTGGTAACCGTACCGGCCAGGTAGAAGGAATGGATTCCAAGGGGTTTTATTACTTTGATGCCGGAAGTAACCGATGGATAAAAATGTTATCCAGTGGAACGAGTACAGCGGCGTTAACACAGCTTCTCTGTTCCGCGGCCACAAGCGTGGGATTTTGGAAGCAACAAGTCCAGCTTCCGGTGTTAGTGTAATTGTCCCGTATAACGGAGGTAATGGTGGTGTTTATTCGGAATTAATTATTCCTTCTATCGGTGTAACGAATCTTACGGCGGTTCTTCCTTCCGGAACGCTTAATAATGGCAGTGGTACTTTAATTTTTAATATTGTGGGAACTCCTTCAGCTGCTGGTTCTGCTACTTTCAATATTAATTTAGGTGGAGAAAATTGCGGCTTTAATATACCGGTGCAGGCAAACACTACCTTCGCTGATGTACTTCCTATTATTATTAACGGACAAACCCGTCAGATGATGACCCGAAACCTGGGAGCAGATCCGACTATGGATCCTGATGTTCCTAACCAGGCTATTATGGGAAGTTATTATCAATGGGGAAGAAAAATGCAGCTGCTACGGCATACACGAGTGAAGCAGCTATTTCGGGATGGGACACCTCTTATTCTGCTAATAAGGCATGGAACAGTGGTACGGAGGCTATTCCTGTTAAGACTGCCAATGACCCATGTCCAACTGGGTTCAGGGTACCTACAGGAAATGAATGGAATGCATTTATCACCGCGAGTACTGTTAGTGATATAGGAACATTTGTCGCCAGTCCGGGTAGCACTACTAATTTTAGTGTAGCCAAGAAGTTTGTAAATAACGGTAGTACATTCACTTTTCCCGCTGCGGGCCGTCGCAACTATTCCACTGGCTTGTTGGAAGATCGCGCCAATACTTCCGGCTTTTGGAGTAGTACGGAAACCTCGGGGACAACCACATACGCAACTAATTTATACGCCAATGTAGCTAATGTAGCTACCACAAATTTAGGAATCCGTTCTGTTGGCTACTCCATACGCTGTATCTCAGAATAAAGTTTTTAACGAGTACATTAATAGACTATTATAAGGTTTGTTTCTTCATTCGAACCTGTGTGGCAGAGAAATCTGCCACACTTTTAAAAAAACTAAAAAGCTAAAAAAGAATAGTAAATAAGAGCTTCAGATAATTAGCTCAATAATGAAATACTTTACCAAAATATCCGTGATCATCAGATTTTATACTTCTTGCCATGTTTACTTATTATATATATTGTTACAACAACTTAAGACAGCCATGATTTTTTGAATAAAAAAACACAAAGTTTCTATATAAAAATTGTACCTCTAATGTCTTAAGAAGTGGTGGGTATTATTAGGGAGCATAGTCCGTAGCTGCACTGACTGTTATGAATTAAAATGAAGATATATGCAAAAACATTTATAATTCACGGGCAGTAGCAGTACGGCGCCCCCGCAAATATTGCGATGAAAATGACTCATTATGCAATGTACATTGATTGCTTTACTTTTAAAAGAAGCAAAAATATCTGGAGCTTAACAAAGTAATATTTTTTCATATCTATTTTTTTGAATTATTTATGACAAAGGCCAATGGTTTTTTTGGTCTTTGTTTTTATTCAAATCTAAGTATTTGAACAGACAAAGCTTAAGGAAATTAATTCAAAATCTACCTTAATAAATATCATTAAAATATTTTAAATAGCGTGCGGGCTCATTATACTGGGAATGCTTATTTGACTTTAAATCTGATTGAAAATATAGGTTTTCTTTTTGTAGAGCTTCATTCTCAGTGATAATGCCGGTCTATTGATGCTGTACAAATTCAGAAAAGCAGGTGTTATTTCTGCTGAAGTTTACAGATTGTATTTGCATTTTGTCAGCACAATAGAATATATCACTAATAACCATTCAATGAAAATTTCAGTAATTATTTCAGTTTATAATGCAGAAGAGTTTGTTGCCAATGCTGCGAAGTCTGCCCTGCAGTTTAAAGAAATTTGTGAGGTTTTTCTCATAGAATACGGATCTTCAGATTATTCACCGGTCATATGTGAAAATCTTGCGGAAACTTATGACAGGGTAAAACTTTTCCGGCACAATCAGGGTAGATACAAAGAAAATAATATGCCATGCAGAAATTTAGGAATCGAAAATGCTTCCGGTGATTTTATTGCTTTTCTTGATGCCGGCAGTTATTGTCTTCCTAACCGTTTTGATGCTGAAAAAGAACTGTTGAAAAATAAGAATGTAGACGGTGTCTATGGTGCCGTTGGGCTCCATTATTATTCACAGAGAGCCAGAGATAGATACTATCATCTCTATAAAGACCGTTTAATCCCTGGCTATAATAAATGTCATCCCAAAACTTTTATCCCAGGTAAGCTTAATAAGGCTGATTTGTTTGATCAGTTTAGTATTGATACCCTAACAGTACGCAGAGATCGGCTGCTCGAAAAAATGGATAGTCTTTTTACTTCATATTCAATGCAGGGAGACCTGGAATTTTTGTTGTCTGTATCTCATTACCTGGAATTATACTATGGAATCCTGCACGAGCCTGTAGCAATGCAGGGAGTTCAAGACCATTGTAAAATATTTTGGGATAGTGATAAATATGCTGTCTCTGTAACAGAAAAATCAACAACTAATAAACGATTATTAAATTGGTTGATGAACATTGAAACATTTAAAGTATTTTCCAGATATTCTCCATCATAATGTATAGTAATTGTTTTATATAATTTTCGATGGAAAACTACATGATTTCAAGGTGTCGGGGAAAAAAATGCGATAAGTTTGCATTTCAGTAGTCCACAGCAAATTAACCTAATATAATTATATAATATCATGTCAGATTTACGTATTTTAAAGAAAAGAAAAATATTGATCAGAGTCGTTGCAATTATAATCATCAATTTATTTATGGGATGCAAAACAGATCCCTGGCATATCGAGAACAAAAATAGTCCAATTGATAGAATTATGTTAAACAAGACAATACCACAACTCATAAAAAACAATCTGAGAAAGTATTTACAATTTGACGACCAATTATAAAATAAATCCAATTAACTGAATAACGGATAGGAGAGAAAATGATATATTTTTTCTCCTTTATATTTTTAACCCTGAATTTTTTATGGACATGGTGTAGCTGACGAGCTACATTAAATTCCAACTAATACTATATTTTACATACTGTATTTCAGTGCGTTATTCGCTAATTTTAAGTTCTGAATTTATCTTTCATAATATGAAAAAATCTAAGGTATTTTTTTCTACAATAAAAAAGACATTACTTTTTCTTTTCTTTTTTTTTCAGTGACTGAACTTTTCGGACAAAGAGATACGGAACATTGGATAGCTCCATACTTTGACAGTTCTGGAAGCTCATACATTCATGGGTTGTATTTTTCGACTGATTCCGCAACACCGTTTACTGTTAAAATTTACAGTAATAATAGCCAGATCGGAAGTGTTACGATCAGTAAAGGTTCACCGGCAACTTTTATAGTAACACCCAATTATATTAAACTGACTGAGACTTCCGAAGCTGCTTCCAAATCTGATAAAGGAATACATACAATAGGGGAAAAACCTTATTTCATGACGATGCGAATTGCCGCAGGTGCTCATGCAGAGATCATTACCTCAAAGGGAAGAGCCGGCATTGGTAATGAATTTTTTGCAGCAACAGCTCCAATTACCACAAATTCTAACATTATTAACTTTACAGCCGGAATTCTGGCTACTGAAGATCAGACAACTGTAAAGATTTCCGGGTATAATCCAGCAGTAAGTTTTTTGAATGTCCCCTCTACACCTGCAATGTTTACGGTTATTTTAAACAAAGGGCAATCTTATACCCTTGCAGGTATAATCAATACAATCGCTAACAGAGACGGATTTATCGGAGCAAAGATTAGCGCTGATAAACCTATTAGCCTTACCAATGGTAACTCCAATGGATTCTTTGCCACTTCAGCGAGCGACGGTACTGATCTGATTATGGACCAGTCTATTCCGGTAACACGTCTTGGAAATGAGTTTGCAATGATCAAAAGTGTTTCCACTAGCCCTCACAATGTAGACGGAGGCATTGTTGTTGCTACTGAAAATGATACACAGATCTTTCTGAACAACAGTACAATACCAATTGCGACTATTAATGCTGGACAATACTATAGAATTCTGGCGAATGCTTATATCAATCAGGGCAATGGACATTTTAATATGTATGTTAAAGCTTCCAAAAATGTCTACCTCTATCAGCTGGTAGGAGTGGGAGATGGGGGGTATACCGGCGGATATAACCTTATCCCTCCCTTAAATTGCTTTCTGCCTAGAAAAATTGATGAAATTGGCAAGATCAATGAAATGCCCAGTATATCATCGATATCCGTCAGGATGAATATTCTTACCCAAGCAGGTGCTAACATAACAGTCAATGGAAATACTCCGACAACGGTTCAGGGACCTTATTCTCTCGTGGGTAATAATAATTGGGTAACTTATTCGATACAAAATATTACAGGGAATACAACTATTACTTCGGACAAAGCGGTTACTGCAGGGATCAATGGTGGATATAGTAATGCCGGGTATGGCGGGTATTTTGCAGGTTTTTCTTCAGTACCCATCATTATGAAAAAATCCGGCGAATGTGCTCCGGGAATTATCCTTGAGGTTGATGACAGTTATGATACGTACCAATGGTACCGGAATGGAAACAGTATTGCAGGGGCTACTTCAAATATATATTTGCCTATACAGGGAGGTAATTATACCGTAAAAATAACTGTGGGATCCTGTGAGCCTAAGCTTACTCCTGTCTATAAGGTCCACAGCTGTTTGAAAGAAACAACAAAAGATGATTCCATCTGCGGAGAGCATCTCAATATTATTCCTCAGTTTACCCTTTCTTCACAAACCCTTGTTCCTGGAAGTGTTACCATCATTACACAGCCTTCCCATGGTACTGCATCAGTTGATCTTGCTACTGGAAACATTAGTTATACAGCAAATCAGGGATATGTAGGAACGGATACTATTGTATACAAATTTTGTGGAAATGATCCTGAGTTCCCGGATTGTGAACAGGTCACTCTTCACCTAAATATATCGAAAACACCGACTGTTCATAATGCTTCGCTCAGCAACTGCTCAACAGATAGTACTACAATATTTAATTTAAAAAATGCTGAAACAGCTATTTCTTCAGCACCGGGTGCCAGTTTCTCTTATTATCAAAATTTAGCTGATGCAAATGCCGGAAATGCCAATTCAATTTCAGATCCCAAAGCTTATTCTTCAGGAAATGCTACGCTATATGTCAGGGTATCGTACGGATTCTGTTATAGCATTGCAGAATTGCAGCTTATTGTCAATACCAAACCTGAACCCATTATCAGTGTTTCATCTTCGGTAATCTGTCATGATATTCCGGTTATTCTCACTTCAAGCTTACCTACAGGAAATCTCTGGTCTACCGGAGAAACAACGCCGTCTATTACTGTGAGTGCAGCAGGAGTGTACACTTTGGTTAATGATAACGGATCCTGTAAGAGTGATTCTGTAGCCGTTACCATTAATAAAGATGAAGATCCCCATTTGCAGATCATAGGAAGTCTGGTATTCTGCGAAGGGGATTCTACGGTACTAACCGCTAATGCGGAAGGTACCGGAAACAGCTTTCTTTGGTCTAACGGTACAGCCGGAAATACCCTTACCGTAACAACACCGGGGATCTATACCGTAACGGTCACTACTATTTTAGGATGTCAGTATCAAGAGACAGTGACCGTAAAGATGGATCCATTGATCGTTGTCAGTATAACTCCACCCTCAAAGACTATTACCTGTAATGAGCCAAGTATTATATTAGATGCAACAGGGTCTGTATATCAGTCTGGTGCAACATTCCTTTGGACAGCCGGCCTGGGAGGAAATATTGTTTCAGGAGGAAACACTTTAACACCAGTCGTGGACAAAGGTGGGGTGTATACTTTAACGATCAGCAGCGTAACTCCCATGGGTTGTGTAAAGCAGAGCTCCGTTACTGTATCAGAAAATAGAACTCCGCCTCCTGTAGTACTTACGGCACCACAGATGATAATTTGTAAAGGGGAATCTATTACCCTGACAGCTTCCGGAGCGCTGACCTATACATGGACAGGACTGGCTGGGAATGGCAATACACAGATTGTTTCTCCAGACATTACAACAACCTATCATGTGGAAGGGGTGGGACAGAACGGATGCACTGCACAGGCAGATATTACGATTACTGTAGTTCCAGCTATTACCTCCCTGCTTAAGGATATAGAAATATGTGAAGGTCAGAAAGGATTACTTGATGCAGGAAGTGGTCCTAATTATACTTATCTGTGGAGCACTGGGGAAACAACAAGAACGATTGAGGTAACCCAGGCGGGAACCTATACTATAACAATCAGTAATGGAGTTTGTTCAAAATCATATTCGGCTGTTGTTACTTATACTCACGTCCCGGATCTTCTTGAGATTATATATGAAAACGATGTTTTAAAGATTCTTGTGAAAAACTATGAAAATCTTCCTCTGGAGTTTTCTATTGATAATGGGGTGATATGGCAAAGCTCAGATACATTTTATCATGTTCTTAAGAATACCGAATACACCATAAGGGTCAGAAATGTTGGAACACTTTGTGATGTATCTGTGTCGTACTATACTTTTTTCTGCCCAATGTCATTACTCCCAACGGTGATGGACGGGATGATACAATCAGCTTTGCCGGTATTGTAAAACGGAAAGATTTTTCTGCAACCATATTCAACAGGTACGGTCAACAGATTTTTAAAGCATCAGAAAACAATCCAATATGGGATGGACAATACTTAGGAAGGCCGGTCAATACGGGCACGTATTGGTATAGGATTTCATGGGAAGATCCTGTCAGTGGTAAGCTATTTAATAAATCAGGGTGGATCCTTGTAAAGAACAGAAATTAAAATGTATGAACAGGGTTAATTTAGATAAATAATATTAACATAATTTTACCGGCGATAGGAAGCGCCCAAAAATACTGCTTATCTGCATCATGCTGTAAACCGTAGTTGATTCCCACATCTAGCTTAAAATCTTTAAAGACTTCAATCTGGATGGCTGCATTTATAAAATTGGTAATCTGGTGTGCCTTAAAGTCATAAGTATAATAAGTTTCTGCAATACCTTCAATACTTTTCACAATTGAATGACTAAGGGTTAGGGTTTGCAGAAATTCCGTATGCATCAGCTGCCGCTCTTTGTCTTTTAATCTGTCGATCTCAAGCTGAAATCCTAAATCCCAACCTCCGGGAAGTTTGTAAGACATGGGTATGATAATACCAGCCTCAAAAAGACTGTCATCTTCATATCGTGAAACAGGAAACTTAATATAGGGAAGTATTGTCAATGCAAAATTACCCTTATTATTTCCTATCAGATTGTATTTAACCCGGAACATTAAATCCCCATGGCCATCATTACCCTCCTGTATACCGGATTCTGAATCTTTCTTTATTTGTACACCATAGGACTGATAGCACATCTGAATGTCAGTATTTCCGGTAATCCCGATTTTAAGGTTCATTTGATTAATCAATACAGTATTCGTCTGTGTTTTTTCACTTTTCTCATTTATCAGTCTGACGAGGTCCGTCTCTAGTTGAAGATGTCCCGCATCAACGGTACAAGTAGATTCAGTTACATCAGGTCGGTCAGTTTCCATCTCCCGCATAAGTTCTTTAGGGACCGGGTTAAAAACTGAGAAAGTACTCTCTTTATCCTGTCCAAAAAAAGAAGAGGCGTGCATAAAATCAACAATACCCGTGAGAAAATATAATCAATATAAATCATCTTTTTTAAGTATATAATATAAATCTTGTACAAACAAGTGTATAAATTGAAATGCAGGATCTGATAAGCTCCATAAGATTTTCTGTTTCAGCAACAGTAGAGTAACATAATGGAATACTAATCTCCAGATCAATTTTAGGACGAATTAAAATAAAATAATTGCTTATTCTGCTGTAATCGAACTTTCGAAAATTCAGCGGAAGAATTACAAACTGAATTTTAGATAATGGAATCTCCTCAATAAATAAACTATGCAGCATATTCACAAGTTATTAAATAATAAACAGCTGAAATAGAGGAAGTATCTTCTATTTATATCTATACATAACTTATGTTTTTAATTCCAAATCGTAAAATTTATCTACATTAAAGGTATGGATACTTTAAAAATACTTTTATGACTGGCAGCAGTTTGCCAAAAGCTGATGATTCATTCTGCCAGATGTATTCTGATTATAAGTGTATTATTTAATGTAGTGATAAAGCCTATTGTATGCTTTTTATCATGCTTTTCGTAGGCGGATCTCCCGTTAAAAACTATTTATCCGATATATTAGCAGGAGGTGAGGTAGTGATAATTTGATAGAAAATCAATATAAAACTATAATTTTTCCACCATTTATACGGTAGGTAAATGTTAAATTTATTATGGGTTTATATTCATCAGATGAGAATACTTTTAATTTCCGTATTGGTAATAATAGATAGGAAATAACTGTTATGCACTTAATGAAGATCGGTTTTCGAATAATATAAATTCTCCTGAATCGATGCTAACTATAGTGCACGCAATAGTGGATCTGGAAAGCTTTTGCTAAAAGAGGGTCAGGTATCAATGCGTCTGCGGGAAGTAAAACTGATATTAATGACCAGCCCGAAGATTTTTCCGTGCCTTCAGAATGTAATGTACTTGGAATGGAAGAATTAATGGCGCCTCAAAATGGAGTAACAATCTATCCAAATGCTGCCAAAAATGAATTTTTTATCATCTTTCCGGAAAATTTATTGGGAAAAGTAAATGTGGAGACTTACGATTTGTCTGGAAAATTGTTGTATTCTGAAGATAAAATATTACCAGACCAGAAAAAGGTAATTCATACATCAGGATGGGAAAATGGTACTTACATAATTATTATAAAAGGGCTGGGTCTTGAAAGGTTAATGAAAGTTATAGTGAATAGGTAACCTGTCTGAGTAGAAGCTCCATGAGATGCAGACACTGCACCTTTCAAATTGATTTGGGAACATAAACCCGTGTTTACAGCCTTATGGTATTTACAGAAAGTAGCTCAGGATATTTTAGATGTTAGTGTTAGCTTGCAGATCCGCCAGATGATGACACATAACATGGTAGCTGATTAATAATTGAACTATATAAAACTAATCATCAAAAATTAAACATATGAGAAAAAAGTATTTACTGTCAGTGATTCTTCTTGGCACTGTAGTCAATGGACAAACCTTCATCGATAATTCTCAAGGTATTATTATTCCTCGTCTTACTGGTAATACCCTTCAGGTTTCGGAGACAAAGGGTGTGTATTCTGATGCCAAGGATGCCATTCTGGTTTATGTCAGTATCCCTCCCGATCCTGATAAACGTACCGGCCAGGTAGAAGGTATAGATTCTAAAGGTTTTTACTATTTTGATGCATCGAGTAACCGATGGATCAGGATAATTTCTATGGGTAACAGCAATGCAGTTCTAACACAGCTGTTATGTTCTTCTTCTACAAATATAGGAGTTTTAGAAGTCGCACGGCCTGCTTCAGGGGTTAGCGTTATTGTACCTTATAATGGTGGGAATGGGGGGGCATACTCTGTATTGAATATTCCTTCTACCGGTGTTACAGGACTTAACGCAGCTCTTAATCCTGGAAACCTTAGTATCGGTGGAGGTTTCTTAGTATTTAACATTAGTGGGACACCTCTTACCACAGGCACAGCTGTCTTTGATATTAATTTGGCAGGCAAAGCCTGCAGCTTCAGTTTTCAGGTACGACCTAAAACCAGGTTTGATGATGTATTAAACGTTTCGATTAATGACCAGCTCCGTCAGATGATGACACGAAATCTGGGGGCCAATCCAACGCTGGACCCTGATATGCCTTCTCAGGCTATTATGGGAGATTATTTTCAATGGGGAAAGAAGAATGCGGTTGCTACGGCTTATACTCCTGCTGCTGCCATTTCAGGATGGAGTACAGAAAAAGCAGCAGATAAAGCATGGAATAGTGGGACAGAAAGTGCTCCTTTTAAGACGATAAACGATCCCTGTCCCTCAGGTTTCCGGGTTCCTACACGAAATGAATGGACAGCATTCAGGCAGGCTAGTACTGTTAGCAATATCGGAACATGGGCCACAACAAAAAACGATGGTGCTTCCAATTTTGGTGCTGCAAAAAGATTTATCAATAATCGAAATTTAATAACGCTTCCAGCCGCAGGACGTCACAATGCAGGTACGGGTGCGCTGGATAGTCGCGGCTATGGTGCATCTTACTGGAGTAGTACAGAATTTAGCGCCACAAATTCCTATAATCTGACTTTTACTGAGGGAGCTACTATATACCCCGGATATGATTTTAACAGAGCTGTTGGAATGTCTGTACGTTGTATTTCAGAGTAAAATCTATTATTGCATATTTTAGGATTAATAAATTATTGAAATAAGCCGTTTTATAAAGATCCAAATCAGTGTGGTAAAGTTATCATATTCTAAATCACATAAAGCATGTAGTGATTAATTTACATATTAGTCTGTATAAAACTATATTGCTTCTTTTTGATGATAGTCTTATATGCTTTAAGTTTGTAGCAGATAATATTGAAAGCATATTTCAAATAAAATAGTATAAAAGCTTCCAGAAAATTTTATGACAAGCATTAAGCTTAATATTCAAATAATATAATCTTCACCTGAATTGCATACTATGATTTAACTCCTGCTGTTTTTGTATCATGATCTAATTTTCAGCAGGGTACATAGAATAAAGCAATTGTACATTTGAATATACAACTTTTATTGTCATTTATTTGTGTGTTAACCGGAGATCTGCTCCGGTTTTTTTATTTTCTTATAAAAGAACATGTCAAATATATGAAAAAATATAACATCTGCTGTTAAAATACCTTTTGTTTAAAATAATATGATATTCCTGCATCTTTTCAGGATAAAATCTCATAATTTACTTTTAAGATATATTATAGAACCGGCTAAAAAATAGAAATCTTAGACCGAATAAAAATTCTCTTTTGCAATCTATTGGTTGAAAAAATATAAGAAAAAAATATTATGATTATTAAAGGTTTGTGGATAAGAAGTGGCCAGGTTTCGTCTCTCTGAAACTAAAGAGAAGAATATTAATATCATTAGATTTTGGGATACTCATTTTTTTATTAAATTATTCTAAGCAGTGCTGATGAAAAACATATAAAAACAAAATCAGAACAGGAATTTTCCTATTCTGATTTAAATATATTTGAATTATTAGGCTAGTCAATTTTATTCAGGGTTAGCCAATGCTTATATTTTGTTGATGAACGAATATTTCTTCTTTGTAAAATATATGATAAAGAGTACTGCAACGAAACCTAAAGCATACACATACATATCAATCGGCGAGGCAGGAGCTCCTGGTCCAACTGGTCCTACATCTCCTGGGGTAGGAGGTCCTCCTGGACCAACCGGCCCTACATCTGCACTAACTAATGCCGCTGTAAAAAGAGAAAAAATCAAAAGTAATTTATTAATAGATTTCATATATTTTATTTTAAGATTTTTGTGTTAACAACCTCTCCACTGTCTGAAACAATTTTTACAACATAGGTACTTTTAACTTGTTTACTCAGTTCAATGACAAAATCTGTAGAGGTGTTAACAGCCTTTTTAGAGATTATCAGTTTTCCACTCATATCATAAACTTCAATATCTGCTTTTTTCCATTTTGGATCAAATCTCACAATATAGTTTGTAATCTGGGGATTATATACGACCATAGTTCTTGAAGGACGACTTGTCTCGTCAGTGGCGAGTACCAAATTACTAGGCTCACCGTAATACAGATCAAACTCGGCATCATTAACAGGAATAATGTTTCCCTGCTTTGCCTGTTGCGCTGTACCGTTCGGTGATTTATAATAGAATCCAATTCCTGTAGACAGCGCATGAGTACCATTGCTTATCAGTTCTGCATTTTCTCTGATTTCGAATTTGTAGGATTTAACTTTATTCAAGTCATAGTTCATTAATTTTATATTCTTTCCTTTGAAGTCAAATTCGTTAGCTTCATTAATATATAGCCAGTACTGATTCATATAGTTGGTATCATAACCGCCATTCAGGGCTTCTTCAAAAGTACCGATAGCATTGGCTGAGCTGTTGGTAATCTGAGTTCTGGCGTTAGGAGAATGACCAGTTACTGCTTCCGGAGAAACTATGTAATATGTTCTGGATACCTCATTCCCATTCACATCAAGCCCGATAACACCAAGTTGTTTTACAGTTCCTGTTCCATTTTTATTTGCCGTTACATTATAGTCTGTATTTCCTGATCTACTGTAATAATTAAACCTTCTCAGATTGGCAAAATTAAGCTGATCAGCTGCAGTATTGTCTTTGAGTTTAATCGTAAATGTTTCTAATGGTCTGACCATTAGATAGTCAATATCTCCAATAGGTATTCCTGAAGAATCATAAGTTACAAATTTAAATGCACCTGTACTTTGTGTACCTCCAGCGCCAGTAACTACTGTTGCAGGTTGTAATCTGATTCCATAGATGTTACTCAGATAAACTCCATCTCCGTTGGCTGCAGGTTCATTTCTGGCAATGTTGAATAAGTCCAGATTAGTTAAAAACGGATTAGCTACTGAATAGATATTTTTACCGAAATTTCCCTGCCATGCGGTACCTCCTGAAGCAATTTCAAAACCATCTTGTACATAGGAGTTATAAGGTTCATTGTACATATTTAAAGCTGAACCATTAGTGCCGAAATTAACATTGGCAGCTGCGTTTTGTAATGTGATCGCAGATCCTATATCAGTCAATGGTCGACCTGAAAGAATTCTTGTATTGGTACCAAGGTCCAAACCGCTTCCACCAAGCATGTAGTATGTGCTGCCTGGATTCGTAACTCCTAACTTAGAGCTGATGCTAAAATTAGTTGAAACAGTATTGACATTATTCGACCAAAGAATCTCATTCTGTGAATATCTTGTATTATTAAAAGTCTTCCCTAGCTCTGTACTTAAGGTAGAAGCGGTTTTGTCAAAAAAAGGCATACCAATTTGCTGGTAACTACCATGTTTAATTGACCTGTATTCCTGATCTACAATACCTGTAATATTGGATTGAGGAATTCCAGTAATGTAAAGCTGTCCATAGGTATAAACCGGTGCTGTGGCGGAATTGTTTTCATTAGCTGAAGCGTATGCTGTAGGTTCATTAAGCTTATTAACAAAATTACTTGTTACAGAGCCTTCAGTTTTGTCCGCACCTCCAGTAGTAATTGTTTTAAAAGAATCTGAAGCAGTACCTGAAACGATAACATTTCCATGATTTTCAATAGTACCATTTCCTCTTGTTTGCAGACCTCCACCATTATACAGTAGTGTACCTTTGCTTACGAAAGCGATAGCAGTGTCATCTACATGTAGTAGAATGTTCTGCGCCTGAACAGAACCTATTGCTGCTAATAAACCAATAGCTGATAAACTTTTTTCATTAGTATGATTGTTTTTGTGTTAAACTTAAATGCCAAAATGTCTATTCTTATATCAGACATCTCATGCTATGATAAAAGATATGTTTTATAAATTCTAGACAAATTTAGAAAGTATGTTTATTCAGTTGATTTATAACACTATAGTAATTTCATTATCTTGTTATAGTATTTTAACTATAAATATTGCTTTTTTTGTAGTTTTTAATATTGCATTCGTTTTAATGTATTATTTATTCTAAATTTTAACATGGTCTATATCGTAATTGGAATGTGGACGTTAAGAATCTTATATAAAATCATACTGGAATGGCAAATAATATTTATTTGATGGGAGCTTAGTACCTACTGTAGTAATTTTGTTCGTTGTCTTTCAATATCTTATTCCACTATTAAAAAGTGATTTACATTTAAATGTTTTCCAAATAATTATTGTAACGAATTTTATTTGAAAAATTGTAATCGAATACTATTCTATCAAAAGAAGTTATTGTTTTTAATTTTTTTAATCATGACCATCTATCAATATTAAATGATATAATTTAAGAATCTTATGTTGCTATTTATTAGGCCAATGGAATATGGTAATGTTGTGTATAATTTTTACTGAAGCTTTATGTGGGTAGTGAAAAAACTATAACAGCATAGTGATAATACGAGGATGTATGCTTAATTTATTTGTTAACGACACATTAAATTTGTTATATGGTTTTTTCATTTTGAAAGTAATTAATTAAAATGTAGTTATTGTGAAATGAAAATATCATATTCCTTAATGTTAATTAATAAATAACCATTAAATATTTCAATATGAGAAAAATATATTTATTGCCAATGGTTTTCTTTGGTACTTTGTCATTCGGACAAGTGGGTATTAATAATAATAATCCCAAATCAACTCTGGATGTAACAAGTAAAACAACAGACGGAAGTGTATCCGAGGGATTTATTCTTCCACGGGTAACTGGTAATTCTCTTAAAGCTGCAGAAACAGCGGGAGTATATGGAGAAGATCAGAATGCTACTCTGTTGTTTGTTACAGTGGCTCCCGATCCGGTTAATCGTACTGGACAGGTTGAAGGGATGGATTTACCAGGTTTTTATTATTTTGATGCTGGAAGTAATCGCTGGATTAAAATGATATCAAGTGGAACAAGTACAGCAGCTGTAACCCAGTTGTTATGTTCTGCTTCAACTACTATAGGAACTTTGGAAGCAGGAACTCATGCTTCTGGCGTCAGTGTTATGGTCCCTTATAATGGCGGGAATGGAGGTGTTTATTCTGGTTTGAACATTCCTTCCATCGATGTAACTAATCTTAATGCTGTACTGGTCTCAGGAACACTGAATAACGGTAGTGGAATATTGGTTTTTAATATTATAGGAACGCCTTCCTCAGCAGGCTCTGCTACCTTTAATATCGATTTAGGTGGAGAAAGCTGTAGCTTCAGTATTCCGGTACAGCCAAGCAGTAATTTCATTGACGTTGTAGATGTCACAGTTAATGGTCAGGTACGTCAAATGATGACACGAAACTTGGGTGCTGATCCAACGCAGGACCCTAGTATTCCTTTGCAGGCTATTTTAGGAAATTATTACCAATGGGGAAGAAAAAATCCAGCAGCTACAGCATATACAGGATCGAGCTCTATTTCTGGATGGAACGCAACTGCTGCTGCAAATAAATCCTGGAACAGTGGTACGGAGGCTGTTCCGGTTAAAACAGCAAATGATCCCTGTCCTGCTGGTTTCAGGGTACCAACGAGAGATGAGTGGACAGGGTTTAATAATGCAAGTACCAAAAGCAATATTGGAACATTTTTGTCATCTCCCGGTAGTGCTACCAATTTCAGTGTTGCCAAAAAATTCATAAATAATGGTAGTACTCTGACTTTTCCAATTGCGGGGACCCGTGCCAATGATAATGGATCTTTATCTAATCGTGGTTATAATGGTGTTTATTGGAGCAGTACAGAGGCTAGTGCCGTTGCAGGTAAGCCCACTGGCTATGATATGACTATTACTAGTAATGCACTTAATCCTTCAGTCACCAATTATCGTCAGTTTGGTTTTTCAATTCGATGCATTTCAGAGTAGGTTGACAGATAGTCACTAAAAATATGTAAGTTACCTTTAATAGTATAAAATCCTGTAAGTCTGAGTTATTTGTTTTTTAATAATCCGGTATGGCTGTAAAAAGTAGTGCCGGATATTTTATTTGGTTTTGTGGTTAAGGATAGCTGGTTATACGGGATGGTATTTCACGATTTCATATTCTGTTTTTTTCTTTATATGATAGCGATATTTGTATGTAGTTTTTAAACTATACTTAATTAGATGTAATATGACAGTTTGGCAGTGAGATATAGATTTTTAATCTTCTAAATTTGTAGTGTTTATTAAAGGATGGTTAACAATAATTCAAATTATTATACATATGAGAAAACTTTATTTATTACCAATAACTTTCTTTGGTATTTTGTCTTATGGGCAGACAGGGGGCCACAATGCTGCCTCAAAATCTACTTTAAATAGTGTAGGAACAGTAATAAAGGAAGAGAAGACCAATCTGACCAAGAATTCAGGTGTGGCAGCTGATCCCCTGAAAACGGCTGAGTTACCACAAACTGTAGGTGTCATTATTAATGGTCTGGTCCGCCAGATGATGGTTTATAATCTTGGAGCTAATCCTGCTATGAATCCTAACTCTCCTCAGCAAGGTACTATGGGAAATTATTACCAATGGGGCACACATGATCCTGTGGCTACTGCTTATACCGATCCTGGTGGCATATCTGGATGGAATTACAGAAACTATGCACCCAATAAATCTTGGAACAGCGGTACAGAAGCTTCTCCTGTGAAAACATTAAAAGATCCATGTCCTGATGGCTTCAGGATTCCTACCAATAATGAATGGGATTCATTTCACAACTCTAGTAGTTCTCATTATAATATTGGGACGTGGGCAGTTGACGGGTATGCTGGAGCTACAAATTTCACGGCTGCAAAAGTATATATAAATAATTCGAATATTATTACTCTGCCTGCAGCAGGGACACGTGTATACAATAACGGTGGGGGTTACTCTGGCGCGCAGTAAAAGGCTATTACTGGAGCAGTACTGAGGCTCCTTATCAGAATAATATGCAGGCAATGGCGTTAGCCTTTGATCCCGACAATATTTATACGGGAGAACCTCCAGTGCGGACAAGCGGTAATTCTATTCGCTGTATTGCACAATAGTTATAATAATTTAAGTAAAATAGTAACTCTTTTCTGAGTTCTAAAAAAATAGTATCAACAATTTACCGGAGGAATGATTCTCCGGTTTTTTATTGCATCAAGCTGTGGTCTGCTTTATATATCCAATGAATCATTGCAGGAAATTATAGTAATTATCATACATACTTTACAATTTAAAACTACATGATCCTAAACTCCTTTATTAATCACGTATTTTAAATTTGTACTCTCATTTCAGATTGGTTTTTCAGTCGTAGATGGATCGGAAATATTAAAGAAACTGTACATCTGTAAATGACTTGAAAATATATAACATTATAGTAACGCTTCGTAATGAAATTGTACGTGAAAATTTAAAATAATAGGTAAATGAAGAAAAGACATTTATTATCGATGAGTTTGGTGAGTGTTCTGTCTTATGGACAGGTAGGAATTAATAATAAAACTCCCAGATCTACTTTAGATGTAACAGAAAAGACAATAGATGGAAGCCATGCTGAGGGCTTAATGATTCCAAGAGAAACAGGAAATACTCTTAAAATGGCTGATAATGCCGGAGCCTATGGAAAAGATCAGGACGCTACATTGATTTATGTGACCAAAGAAGCTGATGTATCAAATCGTACAGGGCAGGTAGAAAAAGTGGATTCCCGTGGATTTTATTTTTTTGATGCAGGAATTAACCGTTGGGTAAAGATTATTCCGAGCAGCAATAATCCTGATGTAGGTCAGGTTACCCAGTTGTTGTGTTCATCTGCTGTTCATTCAGGAATTTTAACTTCCCAAAGCCCTGTTTCTGGAGTCATGACTAAAATACCCTATAATGGCGGTAATGGTGGCACATTTAACAGTATGAGTATTCCGTCGTCTGGAGTAATAGGGCTCAATGCCACACTTAATGCGGGTGCATTTCAAAACGGAAGTGGTACTCTGGATTTTACAATTACAGGACTGCCTGCAACATCAGGTACAGCCAATTTTAATCTTAGTATAGGTGGACAATCCTGCGGTTTCAGCCGTACTGTCAAGGCTGGCAGTTCCTTTGCTGATGATATTGAGGTAATTATTGATGGAGAGATCCGTAGAATTAAGTCTCATAATGTGGGAGCTGATACGTCGAAAAACCCGGATATACCTGCTCAGTCCATTGTAGGTGATTATTTTCAATGGGGTAGAAAAGACCCTGTAGCAACGGCCTATAGCTCTTCTTCTGCAATTTCAGGTTATAATACCACCAATGCTGCTAATAAATCATGGAATAAAGGTACAGAATCGCTACCTAAAAGAATACAGTGAATGACCCATGTCCAAGTGGATATAGAGTACCAACAAGAGCGGAATGGCAAGGATTTATTACCGCCAGTACTACAAGCAATATAGGAACATGGGCTGTAGGTTCTACGGATGGTGCCTCCAATTTCAGTGTTGCCAAAGTATTTAAGAATAATGGAAATATAATTACTTTTCCTGGAGGAGGAAACCGTTTTTATGCCACAGGGGCACTGGGCTATCGCGCTACTAATGGTAATTATTGGAGCAGCACAGAGAATGAAGTACTAAATACAGATGCTTATTTTATGTCATTTTTTGAAAATATAGCACCTGCAAATTATTCACTCAGCCGTCCTTATGGTTTTTCAGTACGTTGTATTTCAGAGTAAACTAAAAGGAAAACAGAGAACTGATCAGTTAATATAACTGTTATGTAGAATTATGAATGTGTTGCTAATAAGGCTGTTTGATGACAGCCTTATTTTTATAGATTTTTATTTCATATGAATATTATTATAAAAATCAACTATAATCAATATACAATTTCATATATATTATCAATTTAGTTCTATAACAAAACTAATCTTTTCTCAAGAACACATTTGCTAATCTTAAAATTAAAGTATGATAATTAGTGAGGAACTTCTTTTTCTTACGGAGCAACGTATGAAAACTACAAAGTTGGAGAGGTGGTTTTTACAGAGGGCTCATTGGCAAAATTTTATTTTCAGATTGTTTCAGGAGCAGTTGAGCTAAACAATTATTTTGAAGACGGTAAAGCATTTATTCAAAATATAATTTATGAAGGCCAATCTCTCGGGGAGCCATTCCTATTTATTAACCACCCCTATCCGGTCAATGCCATTGCACGTAATGACTGTAAAATACTTAAATTATCAAAGGATAAGTTTCTTAGACTATTTAACGAAAATACGAATGTAATGATAGAACTCTGTAGATTAATGTCTCACAAATTATTTTACAAATACATTTTATCATACAATCTTTCGCATAATGAGCCACAGATAAGGATTAAAGTCATGCTGGAATATTTAAGATCAATACATTGCGGCTGTGAAGAGAAAGCTTTTGTTGTTCCCTTTACCAGACAGCAAATAGCTGACTTGACGGGGCTGAGGGTTGAAACAGTAATCAGAGTGATAAAAATGGCAGAAGATAACATCATTACTTTAAACGGAAGAAAAATAGTATTAATACTGCTATATTTAAGCTTTATAATAATTGCAGCTGATCATTTACAAAAACTTAAATATTTGTATTAAATTCAGATAATTGTAGTTATTCTCATACAGGTTTTGCTATATAAAATGACATTGTTTTTGTTTTCTACAAGAATGGAGTACATTATTTTTGTTGAAAATTGATCACTTAAAGTGATATAAATGAATAGTATCCTTTCTCTGAAAAGAAGTAGGCCGGCAAGACCGTATTTAAGAAGGATAAGAATCTTTTTTGAATAGATGAAGTAGCTTTAAATATGACCAATATGAAGAAGAAAAATGATTACCAGCATTATGTTGGTATGAGTAAGCCACAAATAGTTACAGAAATGAACAGTCAGTCCAATTACTATATGGGCAACAGGTGGGAATACCATATTAAAACAAATTGGCTGGGAAAAAAACAATTTTAACTCTTTTTTCAGGAAAGATGTTGTATATAAGGTGAGGGTAAAAAAGACATATAAGAAAATAATATCCCCGACACTATATTACCTTTAATCAGTGAGGTCATTTTAAAACTATATTGAATCGCAATGTAAATTACAACGTACATTACATATGATTACAATCTGATGATGATATACCAGTAGTATGCATCATATCTGGTTAGGCAATTATATATTCAGGAGCTGTTTACTATATATTGATAATATGAGTTTGTTCTTGGCAGCAGTAATATTGCATTATTAAATAGATAATTAGTAACAATTTTCAATATGCTAGTAATAAAACTACGTTTGATTAGTGATATTACTATCGTTGTTAAGTGAAATATGAGAAATATATTTTTTAAATTCGAAATACCTCTTAAAGATAAAAATACTCAATAACATTCTATAGAGTAGTATCATTAAATTATTGAGTCAGAATTCCTGCTCAGATATGGTACTAGTGTATCAGGGTCTTTTCAGGATATTGCAGAGGTGGAATAAATTCAAGCTGATGTAGCTGAACCATATATTCACTAATCTATAAAACCGAACATATGAAAGAAAAGCCATTAAAAAACTATTCCTGTCAATAGTTATTATGATCTTTTGTATCAACTTAAATCTTGCACAAACAGTAATCACAGCAAAACCTGCTGATACAAAGACTAAGAAGGAAACAATATCTGGTGCTAAACTAAAAAAAGATGGTACACCAGATAAAAGATATTCACCTAAGGTATTTACAATGTCAAATGGAGATAATATTAAGTTGAAGAAGGATGGTACACCTGATAAACGTTACAGTACGGCGAAGGAACAAACAGTGGCAGTGCCTGCACAGAATCAAAGCGTCAACAAACCTGGGACTTCAAATATAAACGATAAAAAGAGGTATATACCTGCTTTAGACAGAACTCTCAGAGGTCCTAATGGCGAAGAAGTATTGACTGGCCCCAGAGGGGGTAAGTATTATATCAATAAAAATGGAAATAAAACCTATATAAAGAGATAGTAATAAGGTTTTTAATTATCCGAGCAACAACAGAGCCGCTGATATTTATCAGTGGCTCTGTTGTTTAAAATTTTTTAAATTGTTTTGCTATTCTGCAATGAAAAGAGATTTAATTGCTGTCTTGGGGATAAGTTGGGTGTTCCCATACCAATTAACTGAACATTTACATCTGCTTAAAACTTATCTTCTGTGTTATCTATAGAACCACCTATTTATATCCCTATGTACTAACGTCTGTAATTATGCTGTGGGCGGTTTGCGCAGGAAAATATCTCTAAAGATGGTTTGTCTCAATGTATTATTATTATTATTATTATTATTATTATTATTGTTCCATAATTAAAAGAAGAAAGAGGCCAAAAGCATCTTTCTTCTTTTGATATAATAATTATAACACAATATTTTCTGTAAAGCTTTGGGAATTAATCTTTAATATTTTATTGAGTCTATCTAATCAGTACTATTTTTATAAATCAAAACCTAAAGGTTGTTCCTTTGAAGATAGTTATTGTTTATAATTTTTAGCGGTGAACTTTTTGAATTCATCCGCCAGATCTTTTATATCAAGATTAAGAAGGTATAGCTGTTTGAAAAAATGAGGAAGTTCAAACTCTGCAAAATTTTCTTTTTATAAGCCAATACCTTCTCATATCCATCTTTGCTGATTGAGAAACCTATGCCTCGCTGATTTGTGATAATGCCCTTTTGCTCAAGGAATTCATAGGTGCGCATAATTGTATTTGGGTTTACAATAACCTGGTTGGCAAAATCCCTTACAGAAGGGATCCTCACTTCGGGTAGCCATTGTTTCAAAAGAATCTTCTCGCATACAACATCAGCTATCTGCATGTATATGGGCGTTTGGTCTCTGAATTGCATTTTTATATAAAATATTTCTTTAATTTATAATATGCAAAAATCCATAAAAAAATTGTAGTAATGACTATCCCTGGATAGGTTAGGTATGTTTTTTCACTTATTGAAAAATCTAAAGATCTGAAAACAACATAAACTACAATAACTGCGAGTAATGTTGTTATAAATTTAAACCTTTTTAATGAGACCGAGCTTACAATAAAGATCGAATGAAGTAAAAATGCATTTAAAATCATACTTATGGTACTAAAAGTATGAATGTTATCAACTATATCGAATGTTCTGCTGACCAATACGCCATTATAAGATTGGCTGACAGCAATAGGATATATAATATTCCATAATACTGCCAACCCGATAAATGACATGGCAAAAAATACAGGCCAAAACAAAACGGCAGAAATAAGGAACTTAACACCAATTTTTTCAAGCGCTGTAAAAGGCATCATAAGATAATAACCAGACCTTTGAATACCCAATCCAAGATCCTTAAACATGTCGGATGCTATAAAAGAGATAAAACCAAACATTTGAATGTGAAATGCCAATCCAATACCTATAGAGTTGGAGAAAATATCTTTTCCCTTTGAGGAAGCCATCCATAATCCTATCAAACCGTAAAAAAGCCAATAAATGAGCATGCTCAAAAATATAAGCAGATATCTTTTATTATAGGTTTTCAATTCAATGGTCAAAAGTTTTTTGTATCGTATAAATGAAAAGTATTGATTCATAATTTTATGTTTTTAATTGAATAATGATGTTATTTTCTGAGATGATTGATCAATAAGGCCACGATAAAGCAATTCCACATTAATATTAGATTCTGAACCTTTCAGGTTAGAATTTAAGATATTAAACCCCTGAAAAGTCTGTTCATAATATAATGCTTCGGTGGCTTCATCTTCATTAGTTGTAAAACCGAAAGACACTTTTCGGATTATATCAGAAGTAGGCTGGTGAAATAAAACTTTTTGTTTTCCTAAAACCGTAATACCATCCGCCATTACATTCATATCAGATACATCATGAGTGCCGATAATGATTGTTTTATCTTCACTGGCAGATACAGCAAGAATTTTTCTGAACTGCATTTTACTGTTTATATCAATACCATTAGTAGGTTCATCCAGTAAAATGATGTTTGTACCGGCAGCAAATGCAAAGGCTAAATGCAGTTTCTTTTTTGTCCAAAACTTAAAGCAGATATCCGTTGATTGATTTCAACTTCAAACATCATCAAATATTCATGAAAATTCTGGAGACTAAATCTGGGATATAATGCTCCATATAGAGCTGCAAATTTGTTAATAGACATATCCGGATAATATGTTTCTTCCGAAATATAGGATATATCATTTAAAAAATTGATGTTACGTTTGAAAGGATTTTCATTATTTACCCATATGGAGCCCTGCTCTATACGATGCAATCCTGCTATACAACGAAGCAAAGTAGATTTTCCGAATCCATTGGGGCCCAGGAGATAATATATTTTGCCCGGTTCATATTCTAAGGTAACGTCTTTTAAGACCTGCTTTCGGTCATAATTGAAAAATAAATCTTTAATTGTAATCATATGTTTAGTGTACTAGTTTGTTAATACACTGCAAATTTATAGCTTACTTTTTATATAAACTATATTATTGATAATAATTTAACTAAATTAGTGATATATTTACAATTAAATCAAACTATTACTACAAAATATCACTAAAAATTAAAGGAAGTTTAATAACTTCCTTTAGTTCTTTTCAATCCATGAAAGCTCAGTACACATCTTATGGCTGTTTTTTGGAAATCAATTATTTACTTCCAAAAATATTAGCCAGTATGCTTCCCAAACCGCCGCCACTTTGCTGTTGATTTCCACCACCTAATACATTCCCCAATATATCACTCAACGGATTTCCTGATGGCTGGGAATGTTCAACATTTCCAAGAACACTTTTGAGAATATCATTAAGGGGATGAGACTCTTCAGCCTGAGCTTTGGCGGAAGCATCTTCAAGGATTCCTCCAAGGAGATTTCCCAGCCCATTTGCACCTGCATCATTTTGTTGTTTTTGCTGACCGATGTATCCCATGACAACAGGAGTAAGCATAGCGAGAGATGGACCTATTTTGTCGATTGAAATCCCCGTGTTTTCTGACAGATGACTTTCAACAGCGCTTTTTTGCCCACCGAAGATATGATCAAGAATAGATCCACCTTCGGTCAGTCTTGCTTCCGGTTGTGAAGCATCGTTTAAAATACTTCCGTTATGGTCTTTATCCAAAGCATTATTTAAAGCTTCCGCTTCTTTATCATCATGGGATTTATTTCTGAGATGAGAAATAATAAGAGGCGCTGCGACAGCTAAAAGAGCGATCATCTGGTTTTTGCTGATTCCAAATTTATTTTCTGCATTCTCAGCAATCTGATTGCTTATTTTTCCTGTAATTAAATTAATTAAGCTCATTTTTTTGTTGATTTAGTTAGGTAAATTGAATTATTTTTTCATAATTATAAGATTCCGGTATTGAATTCCGGCAGATAATTGTTATAATATCTTTGTCCATGATCTCTGGTTTCTTATCTATCTGCTAACTTACATCATCACTATTCAATTGAAGTACTATCAAAACAGCTAAATAAATATATTGAACGCTTTAAGTCTGATCTTTTATTATATTGTCGCTATCATAGATACTATAGTCTTATCATTTTATCATTACAAAGTAAATCGCTCAGAGGTAATACTTTAAGTAACAAATTTAAGTAGAGAACAACTATCATTAGATAGCTGCATTGTCGTATTTTTTCTATCTCAATATAGTTTTATTGCTAATAATATATAGATTGGACATATAATTATTAAAATACTTCCGGATGTACAATCCATAAAAATTGACCGGGCCAATCTTATAGAAAAATGATCAGTTGGTTCTGGATTAAGCTGTCCATCCCATTCTAATGAAATTGACTAAATAAAACAATAGATGGGTTTAAGAAACAGCTTAGCTGAAAAAGAAATGTAATGGGGCAACAAAAAGATAAATATGTTACATATCAAACAGGCTTATCATGCAATATGGTAAAGACATATTTCAATCTCTTTCGTGAACATCATTTTACCTGTGACGAACTCGGAGTTAAGTTCAGAAAACTTGAAAACCTTTTTGACACTACTATTTAGAGACCGAGTTTACTGTGTGTTGTTTTCGCAATATGTCGTAGCAATAGAGTACTATGAAGTTTACACTAGTTAAGTTTTGATAGTGGGAGTTAACGTTGACAAGCAAGCAAATGAAAGCTTTGCTCCCGTTTTCTACTCTCTGATCCACACCATAAACTTTTTGGTTTTATACTGAAGGTTGATTTGCTGAATACAGTTTTGTGGATCTTTCCCGATTCTCAGCATACTGATTTTAATTTTCTTTCCTGCAATGGACTGGCAGAACTGCTCAAATGAAATAATTCTTTTGTTGTTGATTACAACGGGAATTTCAAAATTTCCGCACATATAGGAACTAAAGTCTTCCTTGGTTTTTGACTCTGCCGCTACTTGTTGCAGAAGTATCCGAAACTGTTCATTGGATATTTCAGGTATTTTTTTACTTGTAAATACTGAATCTTTTTTACTCACAGATTTGGGTGAAACAGGAATGTATTTTAAGGCATCTACCAACGGGTCTTTTTGCGCTTTTCCTATGGGTAAAGAAAAAGCAGAGTGAGACTTTTCAAACTCATAGGTACTGATATCCGGTCTGGATTTATCTTGTTTTGGTGCCGGTGCTACATATATTGTTTTGGTTGCAGAGTGCTGCACATCACCGTTGACTACGAGGGTAATTTTTTTTTGTCCCTCAGAATTGAAATAGTAGGAAGGAGCCTGGTTTACGGCATCTATTTGTGTGGATTCCCCAAAGTTCCATTCCCAGGAGACACCTCCTTCTTTTATCGCAGTAAACTGTACGGGTCTTCCCACGGTAACCACGCTGGGAGCAGCAATCAGCGGTAAATCACCACTGTGTTCATCGGTTTTGGTTATGGTAATTAATTTCTGGTGCACACAGGTTTTATTAATGGTGAGGGTAACAATATAGTCGCCCGGCTTTTTATAGGTGTGCAGGGTGCGGCGTCTTTTGTCGGTGGCTGTTCTGTCACCAAAATCCCATTCCCAATTATTTGCTCCTTCAGTTGTATCATAAAATTCAACAACGTTATTGGGGGTAAACTCCCGGCAATATACTACGAAACTGGCTTTTTCGCAATCTATATGTTGACTGTACTGATATCCTAAAAAAATTGCACTGATAAATAAAAGTGATATAATACTCCAAAAGACCTTAGGGTCCAGGCTGGATTTAAAAAAAGATTTCATTACTGGTGTGTTTGTCACAAAGGTATAAAAAAACAATATAAATATATAATGCATTTATTATCAGTTTATTACAATTTTTTTAACTATATATTATTTCCGATTATTTCATGATTATGATCATGAAAGTGAAAAAATGATCCTATATTTTTGTGTGTATATATTGTTAAACATATTATCCCAAAAGGGTGCAATAGTTCGAGATATTCATGTCATATACAGGAACACTCAATTGTTGATAAAGATTTTTAATATAGGCATAAAGATGAAATTTTATTTAGAAAATTACTTAGTAATTATAATATTTCCTGCCCTATTTTCAGGATTTATTTCTTGCAGAAACGCGAGTTATCTCGACGATCTGCCTTATATCTATAATTCGGAGCGTTACGGTCAGAATTCTGAGGATGCAAAAAAATATATTGATTCTGTTTTCGTCCATGTTGATCACAACAGTGACCGGCTCAGTGATGAAGAACTGGACATTAAGGAAAGATACTCTATTATTATGGGGGTAATGCCTAAGGAGGTTACCAATTATAATTTATATTCTTTTATCGACGGATGGATAGGGACCCCTTATCGAAAAGACACTGCCGATCAGGAATTGGGTGTTGATTGTGGTCATTTTATATCACAGCTTTTTAATGAGGTGTATAAAGAGACTCTTTCCCCTTCTCCTGAAAATGTTTTCGGTTCTAAATCGCTTGAGCTCTTTACCGGTAGAAATTTTCTAAAGGAAGGTGATATTTTATTCTTGCGTTATGACAAGTTACATCCAATTTCAGATGAAGCGATCTATCTTCAAAATGATAAAATAGTTGCCTGCACGGCTAGTGGACTTAATATTTATGACTTTAATGATAAATATTTTCAATTAAGATATGTTGCTGCAGGAAGGTTAAAATCAAAAAGATGAGGAATGGGATATTTTCAAAATATAGCTGAACAGATTAGTGCGCTGCATGATGATATCAGGGCAGAGGTAGTCATCAGCAATTTATTAAAAAACGGTGATTTGAAAGGGGAGGATTTTATCATTGAAAAAGACGGGCAGTTTTCAAGAGCATATCGTTATGATATATTGTCTTCGGAAGTAAGTAATTATAATGTTGGGAGCTCAGAATTTTTAAAGCTGATTCTTTCGCGTGACAGCATTTATGATATGCTTCCCGAAGCTATTACTCATGATACCGGAAGCAATATCAGCGATCGAAATGTGGATGTGATGATACGGCAGTACCGTATTAAAAAACAGGAACAAAAGAAGAGCCGGCTTTTTTTCAGCCTTTTGAAAATGAGATCTTCAGATATGGTGTTGAAATTGAAACCTGCGAGCAGGATTTTTATCCCAGCTTTTCGGAGCGCTATCTCCTGATTTATTTTATGATTTTTTTGGTATTGAGCGGCACTTACAATCTCCGATGGCTTCTCACTTAATAAGCATATTACCCTATGCCTATAAGATTGTTGGTGATATTGAATTGACAGCCCGGATACTTTCTCTGATTCTTGCCGAGGAAGTGAAGATCACCAGAAAGAGCTGGAAAAAATATGAGGATCACGATCAAAGCAGTATGCTTGGAGATTGCAGATTGGGCCTGGATATGGTATCTGGTCATTCTTATGATCATTATTCGGATCATCTGCTGCTTTCCATTGGTCCTTTGAAAAATGGGAGGGCAATTGAATATCTTCACCAAGGTAAGAAAAGACAATTTCTGGATTTATTTTGCAGCTACTTCTTTTCTGCAGATTCAGAAACAGAGATCAAAATTCTTCTAAAAAAGAAATGGAGGTTTTTGATCTGAATGAAGCACATGACACTTTATTAGGATATAATACAAGGATATGATTTCGTTGAAAAAATATTTCATGAATTTGGTGGAACCGGAGATTCTGGCTTTTATGCTTGTTCTTATAGCCCTCTGTGTCGTTCTGACTGTGATTCTTAGAAGACAAATATCGGATTTTAAAACCGGTTACCGATCCCAGTTCAATTTCTATATCTGTTTTGTTGCTTTAGTGGGTGCGGTAACAGCATTTTTAGGTTATAATAAGCTTTTTGCCGGCAGTACCCTTTCCGAATTTATTTTTTATCAGACTGTATGTTTAGTAGTGGGAGGGGTTCACTGTTATCTGTACCGGTATATTTTCCACAGTTTCGGAGGAAAGCCAGAGTGGCTGGAATATCTGTTTATGGTCACTGCTATTTGTTATTCAATGATTGCGTTTTTGTTAATATATACGTTTCTCAATGGAATGAAGTTCGTTTCTTTAATGATGGGGCAGTACGTTATTTTTCTGGTGCCTACGCTGGTCAATGAAACTTTCAATCGGGCGATGAATATTCCTCCTGAGATTTACAAAACATGGCAATTCCCTGAGAATTATAAGAACCTGCCGGGAGTTACGGATGAAGAGATGAAGGATCTGGTGGTTTTTACTTTGCTGATAGATAAAGACCGTGATGTAAAAAATTTCAGGGCATACAAGGCTAAGGGACCTACAAGGATTGATTTCGGAAGGCTGTTTTACAGTTTCGTATTGGATTATAACGAGAAAAATTCGGGAAATGAACTGAAGGTAGAAGGTGAAAATGGTTTTTATAATTGGGTGTTTTTTTACAGCCCAGGTGGTATGAAACCACAAAATATGTAGATGCCGACTTACCGCTGTACATGAATGGTATTGAAGACAACAGTGTTGTAATCTGCAGCAGAACTCAGGATGTTGTCAAAGAAGATCCGGGTGCTGACAATGATGTTCTTGATTATGAATATAAATAACAGGTGAATAACCCTTTCAAATAAACAAACAAAATGGTAGAAAAGTTAAATTATTATCCATTACACTGGATGGATGGGATGAAGATCAATAAAAATCATTTCACAGATATACAAAATTTTGTCATTGATGCTGTACGTGATGTAGCCGGGGGAGGGATTTCTCCTTTAAACTATGGGTTGTTACCGGTCAGCAATTCGATTCAAATCAAGCTGACTGCGGATCAGCATCTGCAATTAAAGCTTACTGTTGAGCAGTGTCATGGGATTACGCCCAACGGTTCCCGTATTGACATCGGGATTTGCGAAGAGGAGATTTTTGAGTCGTCATTACTGTTTCCTGAAGCTACCTATATGATGAAAGAAGATGAAACGATCAATCTGATGGCATGTCTTTCCGTTCATCTTTTTAACCGGATTCCTTTCGGTGAGCCCGATCCGGATGAAAATCCGCCAAGATATCCTTATACACGGCCTGAGTATATATTGCAACTGGTTCCTGAAAATGAGCTGAAAGGACCCATAGGTATTGGAGCATCACATCTTACGGTAGCCCGGATAATTATTAATTCTGGAGAATGTGCGATAGATCCGACATATATACCGGCTTGCCAAAGTGCAGCGAGTCATCAAAAGTTAAAGAGTTTTTGCCATGAAACGGAGCGCTTTTATAATAAGGTGGAGTTCTTTGCATCACAGATCAGGCAGAAAATCCGTACCAAAAAACAGAACAATTTACTGGCTTTAATCGTTGACGACATGGCTGACAAGGTCATTGATTATCTGGGTACAGAGATAAACCGCTACCGCTGGGCTGCTGCTTACTCTCCTCCCGTTTATATGTTGTCATCTGTGATTTCGCTGGGAAGGATTCTTAAAAACTGTATTGAAATTTATACAGGATCGGGGAAGGAAGAGCTGTTAAATTATTTAACCGAGTGGTGTAATATCAGTCAGGGTGATTTTGAGTCCGTTTTTTCAGAAATCCTTAATGCAGACTATCATCACCATCAGATTGGTCTGACGGTGGAACTGGTAGGACGTTTTATGAAAACGATAGAGGAGATGTTTTCCATTCTCAGTCAGTTGGATTACATTGGTAAAAAGAGGGACGGAAGTATTTTTATCTCCGAGAGTCCTGGGGATAAAGATGCAATACTGCATTCTAAACGAAGTCAGTCTTTTTTAGCAGATTAACTATAAAGCTAATGCAGTATGGAAGTTTTGAATAAAAAAGAAAGATTACGTGCCTTCCTGTTTTTCATCCTATTCTTTTTGCTGGCTGTTTTCACATTGGTTATCGGATTGTTTTTCAACACGTATTTTCCTTTTAAAGAAAATAAAGTTTTAAAGGTTGAAAACAATATACTTAAGCGTGAGATGGGCGTTCAGGATCACTTTTCTTTCCAGCTTGAAAAAGTAAAGGCGGCAGTTGATTCCATCGGTGTACCGGGAAAGAATGATTTCTTTAATGAAAATATGGCTTTATCCATGCTTTCCGATATGTATAAGCAGATTCCTAAGGACAGTATTAAAAATGAGGTAATGTATAATAATACCATCATTGCCTATAAAGATCTTGTAGATCGTAAAAAAGAAATGAAGCGTTTGTCCTCGACAGGAAAAGCGGTGGACAGCCTCCTTACGATCAATAAAATTCTTAAACAGGAATATGAGAAGGTGAAAACTGATCTGGATGTATGCCGTCAATTGTATAAATCTCAGTGATGAAAAGTAGTAAGAAGTATTATAGCCTTTTTTTAGCTTAGTCTTAAGCGGTTTTTTCACTGCCCAGCGGTTATCAGATTCTGCTTTAAAGACTGCTGAGTTTGACTGTACCATTACCCAGAGTCATGAGAAGCTACACAGGAAATATGTTGCAAGCACGCCGGAATTATTACTTAGGGCTAATAATCAGGATTATGTATATGCTGTTTTCCGATTGGGTAAGAGTGCTGACAGGGTTTTTATGTATATCAAAATTCTGGATAAGAATGTGTGCATCAAAAAGGATCAGATACTGGATATACAATTTGCCAATGGAGAAACCACCAGTTATAAAAATGACTTTCATGTGAATTGCGATGGTGTTTTTGTACGAAAGTTTGATCCGGAAGAAATGAAGAAGTTAGATAGAGGCACAATGAGTGTGATTAAAGTGTATACATATCGGAAAAACTATGAGTTTCTGTTAAACCACACACAAAATTACAATATTGCCAATCAGCTTCATTGCTTATCTGCCTATAAAATAAAGCGGTCGTAACTTTTAAGACTGCAGATTACATTTAAAAAACTATGAATATGAAAGGAGTTTATTACAGCACACCTATAGATTTTACGGCCATAATGGATGAAAAAATGGCTGAAACAATATCCATTGATCAGTCAATAAGACAGCATCTTTTTATGCTTACCATCACTCCCCTAGGAAGGTGTAAGTTTGACGATACCTTTGGGACTGCAGTCTTCGAAATTGACTTCGATCTTCCCAAAAGCGATAATTCCATCAAAGAATTTATGAGAAAAGCCATAACCAAGTCTGTCATTAAGTACGAACGGAGGCTTCTTCTGGAAGATATTGAAGTAAGTGTAAGAAATATCGATATTGGGATTACCGGGACCAAGAGAGTGAAAAAGAATGTTGCCATCTCCATTAGGGGCGTGATAATCGAAACAGAAAGATCTTTCTTTTTCAGAGTTCATTTTTTATAGGACCCTTATCACATTAATTTGTATGAATCAGGAAAAAATAAAAGACAGGGTGTTGCGAAGAGCAGCTAAGCTTTGGGGATATCATGAACTGAGGTCGGATTCTTCTTTTGATCCTATGGTAGGTCTGATACTTTCGGCGGTTTCTTCAGAACTAGAAAAGCTTGAATTTGAGTTGGAAAGTTCCAAATCCCGTATTATTGAAAGGGTTCTGGAGGTTCTTTTTCCAGAAGAAATTACTGGAGCCATACCGGCAAGATCACTTATTCAGGTCTATCCCGTTGAAAACCGGTACAAAATATCGTTACAAGATCAGTTTAAAACGGAAAAGAAAAATACTAAGGGGTTACTGCAAGATAAGGAGGACGGAAAAGAAATTTATTTCTGTCCTACCATAGAAGCTGAATTGACCACGGCGAGGATTGAGTATACAGCGTATAGCAAGGTTATGAAGAGGATGGATAGTCCTTTTTCAGGTACTGTGCATGGTAAAAGTGAGATTTCTATTCCGGTGGGAGAATTCTGGATAGGAATCCGGTGTCCTGATAAGGAAGATCTGGAAAATCTGATGTTTTATATTGATACCGGCAGTGAATATCAAAAGGAATTGTTTTCCTATTACCTCAAGCAGGTTAAGGTCTGTTTCGGGGCTAAGGAGTTCGAACTTACCAATGGCTATAATGTAGATTGTCAGTTCAGCGGATTTGACAATATACTCAGCCGAAACTATTTGGATCTGGAATATATTTATGAAGAAGTAAACAGGTACTACTCTTCAGGCTATTTTACCCTGAAAGACAAAATTATATTGTCGGAAAAAGGTCATGCTGAAGAGTTGTTTACACGGTACTTTCCTGAAAATGAACTTTCCGGTGAAGATGATCTTGTATGGCTGAAGTTTAAATTCCCTGACGGGATCGATCAGGAAATTCTTGAAAATCTTCATATTATACTTAATTGCATTCCGGTCATTAATATATACAATGTCAAAACTTATCATAGAGCATCGGGAAGGCTTGATATCATTCCTATACAGTGTGAAGATTATTTTCTTACGCTTGATTATGTGATGGATGATATGTGGCGGAGATTTGATCTTAAAAGTCATTCTTCTCGGGGGCAGGAGACTTCCGTTATTCTGAGAAAAGGAGGGGTGTCAAGATTTGATCAGCGTAATGCCTCCGAACTTCTGCAATATCTGCTGGAGCTCATGAAGGATGAAACTGCTGCATTTTCGGGCATTGGAGGTGATTCGGCTAAGGAAATGCTAGTACAAATTAACCAGAATATGGCGGCTTTGAATCAGATGGCAAAAGAGAAGAATTTCTCATATATCCATAATCCATATCTGATTATTACCGGTAATTCTTTGAGACAGGAAAGTTCCTATAATATTTCGTACTGGAGTACTCAGGCAGAGTTGGCCAATCATATAAGGCCAGGAACCCCTTTGGTCGTAGATCATTCTTCAACCCTTGCCTGTGAGAAGGATGCGCTGATGATAGCTACTTCACAGGGAGGGCGTAAGGGGCTTTCTCCACAGGATAAGATTTCGGCATTCAGAGCTGCATTACTGGGTAGGGGAAGAGTGGTGACTACTGCTGATATTAAGGCATTCGCCATGAATCATTTCAAAGATGCCATAACGCATATTGAAATACGAAAGGGAACTAAAAGGAGGTTTCTTTAAAAGAGGGATTTTCAAGGACGATAGATATTCATCTCTTCCGTGATTCGGATAACAAAGATATAGAAGAGGAAGAGTGGAAGTATTTGTGTAGCAGTTTTTTAGTGAAATTATCTCACAGTTCTACCCATATGATTCCTTACAGAATTTTGGAAACCACTTAAAAATAATGAATAACCAGCATGTGAAAGTATAATAATTTAAAAAAGTAAATAATATGTTAACAAATCATGGAATTGGGGGCAATGAAGTTCCACCAGAAATTAATGAAGCTATTTTCGAAATTCCTCAGAACAGAACGCTGTTAGCTCAGAAATTGACCTCTTATGATCCTGTTAGGCCGGATCTTATAGAAGGTTTGCATACAATAGATAAGGTCTTTGAACATTTTAGACCGGAGATTACCGTTGACTTTGAAGATTTGAACGGTGCTACTAAAATAGAATCTCTAAAGTTTAAAAATTTAGGAGATTTCGGGATAAAGGGAATTACCAGACAAAGTGATTTTTTATGTGATCTGGAAACGGAAAAAAATCAATACCAACAGATTATCAGACAGCTTAAGACGAATAAGATTCTGAAAGCGGCGTTGGAAGATCCTAACGCAAGAAAAGCATTGTTTCAGACATTGCAGGAATTGATTCAGGAATTAGACAATATCAAATAAAACGCAAATAATGGATAAGCAACAACAATTACAACAGGTTTCCGGTCAAGAAAGGAAGAAAGATGATTTTGCTACGGTACCCAATCTTGCCGCTTTGGCGAGTTATGGCGGCTTTGACCTGCTGGAGATATCAATTGACGGAGTGCAGAATATTAATCCGGAAAGAAAAGCCAGAAAAAGAATTTTTTAACGGAAAATGGTAAAGAAAAGGAGAGAGAAAACCTGAAAAAAACGCTTAAGCTTTGGGCGGGTATGATGGCTGATAATAAATCGTTGCCGGATATGGTTGCAGATTGCGAGGAGAGAAAAAACTGCAGAAGAGCTGTTGGTCAGAAATTTATCCAAAGCGATTGAAGAAACCAAAGAATTGGAGGCTAATTACAGGGCTGTTGCCTTGTTTTATAAAAATACAGAATCAATCAAAGTTAAAAATATTACCGTTGTCAATGCTACTCTTGAGCAACTCAAGGATTTAGATAATACGCGTTTTATTGATGCGATACATACTGAACTTACTAACAATTATGATAGGCTGGATCTTAAAAATAACTACGGGATTTTAGTGATTCCCGGTTATTTAGGTTCCAATCAGGTGATTGAAAAATGGGCAAAGCTGGTTCATGAAAATAAGGTGATGCTTGTCACTGATTTTGAGCACCTTGATGAGGCGGATGATGTCATGGAAATGTTTGATCAAGCATATCTTACCGGCGGAGACATATATCGGTCCAATGTTCTGATGACCTGCAACTGGATAGTGGGAAGGGGAAGATTTGAGGAAATTGATGAAGCTGAGGATATGTATATTCCTCCTTCTGCAGCGTTGGCTGGAAAGATTTATAAAACGCTGATGTCTCAGGTTACGGCTGGAAAAAATTTGGAGGTCTTGCTGAAGTGGAAGGGGTAAAGTTTGATCTTAAAAAGAGTGAGATTGCGAACCTAGAAAATCTTGGTCTCATCCCTATGGTTAATGAATATGGCAAGGTGATGGCTTTTTCAGGTAAAACGCTATTTAACGGTGATAATATGGGACTTCAAACTTATTCAGTTGTAAGGGTCTTCGATTATGTAACAAAAGTTTTGATGGATTTTCTCAACAGAAGGGCATTTGAAAACTTTACCGCCATGACCAGAAAAGAGATTATGAACCAGATTGTAAGCTTTCTGGATAATATTGCCGGGCCAGGTAAGCTGATTGAAAATTTTGAAATCAAAAGATTTGAACAGGATCCGGTCCAGAAAGACAGGATTCATCTTAATATTCACATGAAGCCTTATTTTCCTGCCAAAAACTTTTTAATTAAAATGGACGGTCATAAAGGTGATCAGGGAAATAAGTGGGATACGGAATATATGCAGAGTTAGATCAATGTAAGAAAAAATAAATCCATAAAGAAAGACCTAGTTTACAAATACATTATATAATATAACGGAGGCTGAGGTAATCTGGCTGGTAAGAAAGAGTATTCTATTGAAATCAAATGAATGTTCAGATTATATCCCTCATAATGATTCAAGAACGTACGTCCTAGTGTAGTTTTCCATGTGGACCTAGTCTGCATTCCTCATAGGGAAGTTCAGGAAGCTACAGTCTGGAAGGATGTATTAAAAAATATTTTATTAACCATTAAATTTTTAACATTATGTCATTTAAAGCAAAGTTAAAAGTAGCCGGTAAAGAGTATAATATTCTTAAAGTCAGCTACGGATTATTTCAGGAAACAGATGCAACTGGAAGGCCTTCTACCGTAACCAGAGGAGGTAAAATTGATATCGTATTGGAAGGAACAGGATCTACTGACCTTTTTGAGTGGATGACCAATTCTTTTGAAAGAAAAGACGGGAGTATTGTATTTGCTAAACGGGATAGCGATGCAACCCTGAAGGAACTTAAGTTTACGGAAGGATATCTGGTAAAGCACAATGAAGATTTTGATTCCACTGGAGATAATCCATTACGAGAAGCGTTTACTATTTCTGCTAGAAAAATTGAAATGGGAACCGGTGCCTACGAGAATGAGTGGGTATAAGCCATGAGGATAAACAGTAGTAAACAGGTTACTACTGTTTATCTTTAATGATCAGCTCATTTGTATTCACTTTAATTAAAAGTTATCATACTATGTCATTTTTATCTAAATTAGAACTAGACGGGCTTACATATAACATTCTGGAATGTAAATACGATTTTAACCAATCGACAGATACTACGGGAAAGCCTCAGGGAATCCCGCAGGGAGGAGAAATCTATGTAAAGATTGAAAGTACGGGGAATTCCGAGCTTCTGGCCTGGATGCTGGATCACAATCAAACGAAAAACGGTAAAATCATTTATTATCGTAGAGATGCTATCAGCAAACTTCAGGAATTGATTTTTGAAAAAGCCTACTGCATAAAATTCAAAGAGCATTTTGATGCCAACAATAACCAGCCTTTACAGATTGAAATAAGCATGATTGCCAAAAAGTTTAATCTTAATGGTGCCATTCATGAGAAAATGTGGAAATAACCGTAAAGAATCGGGGATATTGCGGTAGCTAAACGTAGGTTTATATCCCACAATTCCTTGTATAATATAGGAGAAATAAACAATAAAATCATAAAAGCAATTTTGTCATGTCTACAAAAATATATACCGGTTTACCGTCCGATGGCTTACAGAATAAAGCTGGTGAATCGAATGCAATACAATATACAATTCCATTACCGACGAGTGCCGTTCTTAAGGAAAAAGAAAACCCATTGGTATATTGTTCACTGATGCTGGATGGAGAGCCGTTTCTTTATCAGTCAAGTTTTTCACTTCAGCTTGATCAGTTTACCAATGATCATGACTCGTTCAGTATAACAGTTCCTGATGATGCCCTGGATAACTTTGAAGGGTATGTGATGGAGAATTCTAAAAACATTCTCGGAAAAAATATCAGTATTTCTTTTCATCGGTTTGGACTCATCCAACAGACTTTTGCAGGAATTATCACCCAGGTAAAAAATAAGAAGAAAAACGGATATGGAACCCTTTACATTAAAGGTAATGCTCCCTCTATATTGCTTGAAAATGGGAAAACTTGTCAGAGTTTTGAGAATAAAAAGCTGGAGGATATTGTAAAAGAAGCTACCAAAGAACATAAGGATATCAGTATCCTTATTGAAAATCTGAATACCCGATACAACTTACCTTATACGGTCCAGTATAAGGAATCTGATTACCAGTTTCTCAAAAGACTGGCAGCAAGGTATGGAGAATACTTTTATTACAGTGGGCAGCAAATGATCTTTGGCAATAATGTGCAGTCTTCCGTTAGGCTTGAAGAAAATGTTGATCTTATTGAGGTTGAATTTGATATCAATGTAAAACCTCAGAATTTTGAGTATTCTGTTTATGATGCCAATAAGGGGGAAGTATTGAGGCCGGATCCTCTTCAATTCGTTCACAATATAAAGAAAATCCTTTACAGGCATCTGCCATTAATGCTTCCAACGAGGTGTACAAAAAAAGCAGCCCATGCTTTTTAATTACAGTGGTATTTCAGGAATAGCGGACAAAGAACTGAAGGAAGCGGTAAAAAAGAAAAGGAATCCCGTGAAAACCTTGTTTCGGTACGTGGGAAAAGCAAGGATCCGTCAGTCCAGATTGGTGGTAAGGTCCAGTTGGTTGATATTAATGGTAAAGCTATGGAGACCTATCGTATAACGGATATTACCCATTATCATGACGGAAATATTTATTATAATGAATTTAAAGGTATTCCGGATCTCTACACAGCTCCGTATTTGGATGGTGAGGCTGTTCCTGTGGGAGAACAGCAGTCTGCGAGGGTAGTGGATAACAATGATCCACTGGGAGCTGGGAGAGTCAGAGTACAGTTTCCCTGGCAGGAAAAGAAAGGTAGTGTATCTCCATGGCTCAGGATGGTTCAGCCTAACGGAGGAAGTGGAAAAGGTTTTCATTTTATTCCGGAGAATGGTGAAGAAGTAGCAGTTGGGTTTGAAAGTGATAATGCGGAAAAGCCTTATGTAATGGGAAGCCAGTATAACGGAGCCGAAAAGAGTGGTTATTCGACTGAAGATAATACGAACAAAGTTATCCAAACCCGCAGCGGATCACGTGTTTTATTCAATGACAAAGATGGGAGTGTTACCATCAATGATCCCGCTAATAATTCTGTTGTATTTGACGGAATGGGAAACGTTACGATAACGGCTCTCAACAGTATTACTTTAAGTGCAGGTCAGGAAATCATCTTAACTGCGGGTGCTAAAATAAGTCTGGCTACGGTTAATATGGAACAGAGCATTTCAGATAGTATAGATACAACGGCCAAACAAATAAGTTCTGTTGTTGATGAAAAAATTGAAATATCAGCTAAAGAGATCACTACCGAAGCTTCAGACGGAATAAAAATGAAAACCAAATCCTTGGCTCTCCATGCGGAAGAAAAACTGACGATGCATTCTGATAAAGAGGCGGTGGTTAATGCACAGTCTCAGGTGGGAATCAGGGGAGGTAAGATCAACATGGATAATAAACCGGAGGGTACCTCCAAGCAAGCTAAGAAATCTGAAACCTCAGGTAAGGAAAATGAAAAGTCCAAAACTGCTGCTAAAGCGTCATGCGCTGCGGCTAAAAGTGTTTTGAATGATAAAGCCATTAAAGAGCTCAAAGATGATACAAAAGCTGTTATGGACCGATTGATTTCTATGGGTAATTTAATAATTGCTGCTGAAAATGCACGTCCGAAAACTTCGATTCAAAAAACAACATCAACGACCAATGGAGATACTGTTGAGACAATCACTGAAACGATAACTAAAACTAAAAATTAATAAGGGGCCTTATTTCACCCTGCGATATCAGAATCACTTAAATTTAAAAGTATGTCACAAATAATCACAGAAAATGCTTCTCTGTCCTGTGATAAGGGAGTTGCTCCTTCACAACTGAAGGTTACAAGTAATGTCTTTTACAAAGCAGATAATAAACTTATTGCCACGGAACAGGATAAGATGGCGGCAGTCAATATTTCCACGTTTGGAATATGTTCTGTTACCAGAATTGCCTGTGTTCCTGCGATTACTAAATGGGACAATACAGCTGAGGAAACCTGTATCAATACTTATAATGTTCTTACTGAAAAAAGTACTTGTGCATGTGCTATGGGAGGGCTTATAACAGTCAAAGATAAAGGCCATAGTGAACAGCATGCTGTTAGGGGAGTGAATGGCAAGTCTCCAGGTAGTGGAAAAGAAGATAAAAAGCCCGAAAAACAGATAAGTGATACTTCATCCTCATCAACCAGTAAGTCTTTAGCCCCCGCGGCTAAGACCGTTTTAGATGATAAAACCGTTAAAGAACTAAAGCAAGGCGCTAAAGATTTCTTCGACACAGCTATTGCATTGGGGAATTTATTGATTCGTATTGAAAATGTACGTCCAAAAACACAAAAGCAAACCTTAACTCAGACGACCACTCAAAACTCAGCAGGAGAAACAGTTACTGAAATTCATTCCATAACCGAAACCGGGTATGAATAATCTTTTGTGTCATTATTGTAATGAGATAAGGTAATCTTGTTCAGGACATCAAATTCGTTCAAAAAGAGTATTTTTTCATGAGTTATAAGAGGATTACTATGAGTTACATCTCATACAATTATATCAATCTCTCCATGAAAATCATTTACCTATGATAAACTCTCGGCTAAGTTCAGAAGAGTTTTATACTTTTTTGACACTACTATTCTGAGACTGACAGTGCAAAGATATTAGACGAATCTTTTATTGATATATTTATAACCCAGATTAATGCTATAGATTATTTTATAAGATTCTTTATTGTTGTGTTCGTTAAAAAACTACATTCTGCTAGTGATAATACGATAAAGTGTGAATCGAATTATCAATGCAATAAAATTAAATTTGTATTAATTCTTAAGGACCATAGTAGTGGTGGAGTATTATGATAATGATCATGGAATTTCAAAATTTATTACAATATAATACATAAGTTCAGGACTATGATGTTAATCAAGAGGAATTATCCTAATGCATTATATATTATAATTAAAGAACTTACGGGTTATATAAAAGGTTATAATTAACAATTTAAAACAGTAATATATGAGAAAAATGTATTTATTACCAATGATGTTCTTTGGCATTGTATCTTATGGGCAGGTAGGAATTATTAGTATTATTCCTAAATCCACACTGGATGTTGTAAGTAAAACATCAGACGGAACTGCTTCAGAGGGTTTTATTGTACCACGTATAACAGGTAATACTCTTAAAGCCGCAGAAATAACTGGAGTATATTCAGATGATCAGGATGCCACACTAGTGTATGTTACATCGGCTCCAGATCCGGAAAACCGTACTGGGCAAGTAGAAGGAATGGATGCTCGTAGATTTTACTATTTTGATGCGGCAGCAACCGTTGGGTCAAGATGATTTCCAGCGGTACCAGTATGCTGCTTTAACCCAGCTGGTATGTTCTGCCTCAACAACTATCGGAGTTTTGGAGGCTTGGAGGCGACAAGTCCTGCTTCCGGTGTCAGTGTTGCTATACCTTATAATGGTGGAAATGGAGGTGTTTATTCAGGTTTGAGTATTCCATCTGTTGGTATACTCAATCTTAATGCTGAACTTGCCTCTGGAACGCTTAATAACGGCAATGGAACCTTGATTTTTAATATTACAGGAACTCTACTCCTTCTGCAGCTGGTACAGCGACCTTTAATATTGATTTGGGGGATGAGACCTATGGTTTCAGTATTCCAGTAGAGCCAAATATCAACTTTGCTGATGTGGTAGATGTATTTATTAATGGCCAGACCCGTCAGATGATCACTCGAAATCTGGGAGCAGATCCAACCAAGGATCCAGATAGGCACATGGGCAACTACAACTACAGGTGGTGCCACCAACTTCAGCGTAGCCAAAGTATTTGTAAATAATGGAAAGACCTTATATTTTCCTGGCGGCGGGCAACGTCACTATAGTGCAGAAGATTTGCGTAACCGTGCTGTTACAGGTTCTTACTGGAGCAGTACAGAAACTGGCTCAGGAAATGGATATAGCTTGACTTTTCTTGATGGTTCAGTAAACCCCGAAAATAATAATACAAATAGAAACAACGGTTTTTTAGTACGTTGTATTTCACAGTAGATGAACTTATGTAATTTAATATAAAATGAATATTTGTAATCAATAACATCTTAAATTAAATTATCATTAAATATTTAACACATGAAAAAAGTATTTATTATCAATGTTTCTGTTTAGTATATTGTCTTACGGACAAGTGGGGATTAATAATAATAATCCTAGATCGACTTTGGATGTAGCAAGCAAAACGACAGATGGAAGTACATCAGAGGGATTTATTCTTCCTCGTATCAACGGCAATACTTTGAAAGCTGCTGATACAGCTGGAGTATATGGAGAAGAGGAAAATGCCACCTTAGTCTTTGTTACAATACCTCCGGATCCGGTTAATCGTACGGGACAAGTAGAGGGAATGGATGTGCCTGGTTTTTATTATTTTGATGCTGGGAGTAATCGTTGGGTCAAGATCATATCCAGTGGAACCACCACCGCATATGTTACTCAGCTTCTATGTTCAGGATCTTCAGATGTTGGTATACTTCAAGATGGGCAGCTTGCTGCAGGAGTAAATACAACTATTCCTTATAATGGAGGCAATGGGGGGATTTATTCCGGTATTAGTATCAACTCAATCAACGTAACTGGGTTAACTGCTGTTCTTGCTTCTGGAACTTTAAATAATGGTAATGGGTCGTTAATATTTAACATTATTGGATCTCCTTCTGGAGCTGGCACTGCTACTTTCAATCTTGACTTTGCTGGAGAATCCTGCAGTTTTAGTAGAATCGTGCAACCTTCTAGTAATTTTCCGGATGTAGTACCCGTGATTATTAATGGAGAGACGAGACAGATGAAAACTCATAATTTAGGAGCTGATAGTGGTCAAGATCCTAATACCCCTTCTCAATCTATTATTGGAAATTATTATCAATGGGGTAAAAATCCAGTTGCTACTGCATATACTAATGCTAACTCTATTTCAGGATGGAATACTTCAGCCGGTCCCAATAAGGCTTGGAATAGTGGAAATGAGGCATCTCCTGTAAAAACAGTTAATGACCCTTGCCCTGATGGTTTTAGAATTCCCACTCGGAATGAATGGGTAGGGTTTGCCAATGAAAGTACTGCAAATAGTATAGGCACTTGGGCTACAACAACGACGAACGGACCATCTAATTATAGTGCTGCAAAAGTTTTTACTAATAATGGCAGTACATTGACATTTCCAACTGCTGGAAATCGACAGTATCTTACTGGTTCATTAGAAAGACGAGCATATAATGGTCTTTATTGGAGCACTACGGAAAGCAGTACAAATGCATACGATTTTAATTTTACTAATACTGCTGTTATTCCAACACAAACTAATGATCGTAAAAATGGTTTTTCTATTCGTTGTATTTCGCAGTAAGCTTATCTAAACATTAGAAAAGTACTTTATGCTGTAGCTTTTGAGCTTAAAGCAAACTACTTGGATTTCCTGTATTAGGAGTAGAAACTATTAAATCTGTCTATGTAATTAATCTACCTTTACATTCGCTACTTTATATGAACTGTGCTTGTATTGGCTTATAATATGTGGTAGTTGATAATTTACAAAATTTTAAATATTTGTATTGTATATAATGTATTATATGAATTCCTTAAGAAATTCAAAAATGGTAATTACAAGTTTCATAAATGGATAAAAAAATAAGCTGATTCTATAGTCAGCTTATTTTTTTATTTGGAATAGTTGTAAAGAACATTAAATATATAATTATGAATATTGACAGAACAGAATTTTTGCCATGGATGGTGAAAATAATGCCTGCTTTGATATCCACTATGAGAAAATGCATATGAAACACAATCAGTTCACTCACGTATTAATGTTGAATATTAATCGGTAACCAGGATGTGCTTCAAGTGCTTAAGTGTAGTTCACGGACCTTGTAAATATACTGATTTTATAAAAAGCTTCCTTACGATATCCTGAGCGGAAAACTAAAATATAAGCCGTCAGAGTCTACCAGTTGGTAGGAGAAGCACTTATAATTTTCTTTTATGGTTTGACTCACTTAAAGTTGCTACATTTCTTTTTTAGCTCTTGGTGCGGACTAAAAGGAAAATATCATAATCGGTAAAAGATAGTTTTATTGTTTTAGTAGTTTAATTAACAGAGTGATATAATAAATATCTTGCCACATGTATTCTGACTTTTTATATTTTATATCAAGCAAATTCTATTGAACAATATAGGATGGGAAGCAAATAATTCCGAAACATAATCCTTATCACACTGGAATTTAGTCTGGATATAATTTTAAATAAAAGCCGGACGGTTAGAGCAGCCGGAATTCTCACTGAAGTAGGTACGTACTAATGCTGCTGGTGATTTTCCTGCAGATTATACAGTGCGAGTAGAAATAGAGGTGAGTTTTAATAGTTCCGACCCAGACAATATTGTGGCAATAGGTACTGGTCTGTGTCTTTCAGGTTACACATAATAGAATACTGCCAACATTAAACCAGTAAAGCTAAATCTGAGTTTTTAAGAATATGTATAATAAGTAGTAATTATTGTATTGGCATCAAATGTAAAACTACAGTATTATGCTCACAATTTTAAAATACATTGTCTATGTTTACAATATTATACGAGAACGGGTGGATAGCTCAAAAAATTCAAACAATGTATACTCCGATATTTTATATGTCAAGCAATTAAGGATATGGATAAACTTTTTCCTTTTGTAACGCTTAGCACTTTATTTAAAGGCTTCTTAAGCCCTATTTATATAAATTATGTAAGGTCTTATACTATTAAGATTACAATTATGTTAATGGCTCTAATTTAATATACAGTGAATTGGTCGCCTAGCTGAATCTTAAAATTATATATAAATATTAAAGCTAATATTATCGAATAGTTATGGAACATGGAAAACTAAGGAACGATAAAACTTGCCTGAACTGCGGATACCAAGTAGCAAAGAGGTTTTGCTCCCATTGCGGACAAGAAAATATTGAAAACAGACCGTCCTTTCATTTTCTATTTACTCATTTTATTGAGGATTTCACACATTATGATGGGCAGCTCTGGAAAACTATACTGTATCTTTTTACCCGTCCAGGTGTACTTACGGAGGACTATCTGTCAGGTAAAAGACAGTTGTATGTAGCTCCTGTTAAATTATATATATTTATCAGTTTCATTACATTCTTTCTTTCCAACATTCTGCCGCGTGCCAAGGATCAGGCACCCTCCTCCAGACATAATACAGTACAAATAAACGTAGAAAAAGAGAAAGAGCTCTCCATAGGTATTGCAACACACTTTTGTGGTAGAGATTCAATAATCGCTCACAAAGAAGCTGATAGTTTAATAAAAAATGTTGAAGAAAAAGTGATTTTTTTGACCGTGCATCTGATACAAAAGAAGCCCCTGTTATGAACGCTTACTCAATCAATCAGTATGATTCAATTCTGGCTAAAGATAACACTGGAGTATATATCATCATGAGACCTGTTTCAAAAAAAGTATTCGAATTAATGCAGGAAGGCTTTACCCAACGTCAGATATGGAAAAGGTATAAAGAAAACTTTGTTTATACAATTCCCAAAGCACTCTTTATTTATCTTCCTATATTCGCATTCTTTTTATGGTTGTTTCATAACAAGAAAAAATGGTTGTACTTTGATCATGGTATTTTTACCCTTCACTATTTCTCGTTTCTGCTACTAGTTGTATTGATACTTCTTACAGGAGAAAGAATTAGCAGTTTTTTACCGGAAAACAATTTATTGACCCTATTGTATGCTATAGTATGTCTTGCACTAGGCTTTTATGTGACAGCTTATTTATTTATAGCACACCACAGGGTATATAAAACAAGAAAAAGAACAAGCATATTGAATGGTTCTCTACTGTTTATTATTAATCATATCGGATTGATTATGATGCTTCTGATACTGATATACCTCAGCTTTCTTACGCTTCATTAGTTCTTAGATAAGAAAACATATAAAAAAGATCAGAATATGTAAAAACCTACTTTGATTTAATTAAAAGTCTTCAATGTTGCCTTGCCACAAACCATATTTAATTTTTTTACTTACATTATGAATGGAAAACTACATCACCTAATTTATTAAAAAGCCTAACAAATTGTTTGACCTTAAAAAACATATTTTAAATAATTCTGAAATTGTATTTCGTATTATTTTATTATGTGACGAAAAAATACGATTAATTGAAAATACAGTGTAAAAAAATGCCTATGTATAAGCGTGAGTGGTACAGCGTTAACTGTAGTACTAGTGAAGGTCATACTATAAGCATTGGTGCTTTGCGGTATTTTTGAAAATTACATCAATTACCAGAAACAAAAATCCTGCAAAAGTAATGATTTACAGGATTTACTATTTTTTAATACTCTTTGAAAGCTTTCGTCATCATATCTTGCGGAGGAACCCATTGATACAAAATCCACAGTGACTTATTGAAGATTCATGGTCTTTGAATATACTAGAGGTAACCTTCTGGACAATCTATTCTGATATACATCTAACTGAAAAGCCACTCGAACGATAGAAGCTGTTTGTGGGATCAACAGAATTACTATAGAATTTAAGGTAGTATGCGTTTGTACCGTTCTCTGTACTACTCCAATAATTGCCGATATTGGCTCGGTATTCAAGAGCTCCTGTGATGTCGTAGCGTGCACCGGCAGTGGGGAAGGTTAGGGTACTACCGTTATTCACAAAGATCTTGGCAGCATTATATTTAGTGGCACCGTCGTTTTGTCCTGTAGCCCAAGGGGTGCCGATAATACTGGTGGTACTGTTAGTATTAAAACTCACCCATTCATTTCGGGTAAGCACCCTGAAGCCTTGAGGACAAGGGTCGTTGGTAGTTTTGACAGGCACTGCCTCTGTTCCTGAGTTCCATGCTTTATTAGCAGCTGCCGCGGTACTCCACCCAGATATAGCCGGTGCGGAAGTATAAGCTGTAGCAACTGGATTTTTCTTTCCCCACTGGTAATAGTTCCCTATAATAGCTTGGTTAGGCACATCTGGATCCTGAGTTTGGTCAGCTCCGAGATTATGAGTCATCATCTGTCTAGTTACTCCGTCAATTACGACAGGTAGTGTTTCCTGGAAAGAAGAAGCAGGTTGTACAGGAATGGAGAACCCGCAATCCTGTCCACCAACAGAAAGGTCAAATATAGCAGTTCCCGCCGCCGTCGGGGTCCCTGTAATGTTGAAAGTTAGTGTTCCGGCACCGTTGTTTAGAGTTCCTGATGGAAGATCTGCAAAAATACCTGTAATGGTTCCAGTTGCTGGAATGTGTAAAGCTGAGTAAGTTCCTCCGTTTCCGTTATTATAAGGGACTGTAACGGTTACACCTACAGCAAGTTCTGTAGCTTCGAGTACTCCTGAATTGGTGGATGAAGAACAAAGTAGCTGTCCAATTTGTGCAGTACTAGTTCCACTGGTTGTCATTTTGACCCACCTGTTAGATCCAGCGTCGAAATAGTAGAACCCTCTGCTATCCATTCCTTCTACTTGTCCTGTTCTATTCCCTGGATCCGGAGGCGCTGTTACAAATACTAGCATTGCATCCTGATCATCACCGTATACCGCTGCAGTTTCCGCCGCGTGTAGTGCATTTCCGGAAATACGAGGAATAAGTACGCCTTCAGAAGTAGATCCATCTGTTGTCTTGCTTGTTACATCTAAAGTTCCTTTTGGAGTCACGCTATTGACTCCGACTTGTCCGAAGGATAAGACACCAATAAGGGAAATTGGCAATAAATATAGTTTTTTCATCTGTTTATTATTTTTTGTTAATAATTAATAAATTGTGCATACTTTTTAATACTATTCTTGTTTCCGTAGAGTAATTTTTAAAAGATTTTCTTCAAAAATACTTCTATATCGCTTATTGACTGACAAGTATATTATCATATTATTACTAATGATATATAGTTTTATTGCTACCAAAAAGTAGTACTTCATAAATAATAAGCACAGCTATCAATTGTATTAAAAACTTAAAATCAAGTTCAAAAACATTTTGAAAGAAAAATACTTGGAACTTGATGATGAAGCAAAGCAAGATATTTATGACCGTGCTTGGTAAGAAGACCCGTTCGTATTTTACACTAATGAGCGAATTTCGTTAAATCTTTAGTTAATCCATCGCCATTTACTGAAGTTGCTATATCGTTTCGTACATATCTTAAACCTCTGCTTTTTACTACGCTAAGAATCTGTTCGTTTATAGCTGTTGAACCTCCGTGTACTGTTACTGTATTTAAAATAACTTGTACTCCTAAACTTTGACAGTAATCGATCATTTCGTTAAGTCATGTATTCTGGTACATTTTCATCTCCTGAAAGGAATAAATTGCATGAGTTCATATTTCATCTTTTATTGAACATTATATTTATATAAGCACGTCAAATATGATTATATATGTAACAATTATGTTTTTATTAATTAAAAAGATTTTAGATTTTGCTATGTTATTGTAATGCATCTGTAAATTGGTTATTTTATGTTGCTTAGAAAACTCAAAAGGGGTATTAGGAGTTCGATAGGACTCCCTTTCTCGCTTAAGAGACGTTAATTTTTAACGTCTCTTTTTTATTTTCTTATGTATTGATTATCAGTGTGTTAATTGTTTTGGCGTAAGGTGAAAAAGTGTTCGGGGTTTTAAACAAAAAGATAATTTGCCTTTGGAATTTTTGTATTATCCATTATTTCTTGTTCAATATTCCTTTTAACCAATCAATCTCACAGTTCAAGATTAGATGAATCAGTGGACAGGATCTTTAATAATGCGACGGTATAGCCGAAATATCAAAAACAGGGTAAATCCCTGAATTCCGGCATGTCTTTTACAATGGATAATTACTATGACGACCAGGTCATCCAGCTTCTGAATTCTGAATGCCGAAACTTATGAGGGCGGCAAGGCTTACGTACAGCGAGGTTTTATCATGAGAAAATTTTCAGAAATGGGATTATTTTGCAGTATGTTAAACAATGGATAGCTGCCTGATACACTTATTCCTTTGCTGGAAAATCTTTCATCTGTTTGCTGAATTGCGCTTGATAAGATTCTCCGTGCTGAATAGCCCAAATAGCCATTTCCCGTAACATAGGATATAGGTCTTTCCCTGTCTGCGACAGCTCATAGGTAACATGCGGTGGAACGACAGGTTTTGACTTTCGAATCACCAGCCCATCGTTTTCCAACTGTTTTAACTGCTGGATCAATACCTTTTCCGTTATCGTATCAATGGACCGTTTCAGCTCACTGTACCTTTTAGTACCCGTTAAAAGATTGAATAAAATAATCGGTTTCCAATAACCACCTATTTTTTCCATAACAAATGTTACAGGACACGCTATGTGTGCGTTTTCCTTATTTTCCTGTATAACTGAAGTTTTCTTAATTGCTGTCATTTTATACCTACCATGGGGTTAGTACTTGTACAAAAGTAAGTATAAATCTAGATTTGTACAATAATATTAAACCATTAGTAATATGAAAATTACAGTTACAGGATCACTAGGAAACATCAGTAGAATTCTGACAGAAAAATTAGTTAGTAACGGACATCAGGTAGCCGTTATCAGTTCAAGACAAGAGAATACAGCAGCTATAAATGCTTTAGGTGCTGAAGCGCTTATTGGGAGGTTGAACGATGAGAAATTTATTCATAATGCATTCAAAAATGCAGATGCTGTATATACAATGATTCCGCCGAGCTATGGAACCGCAGAAGAAATAAAAAAGTTGGATCGATATATGTCAGGGCAATTACGGGCAATAAAGTTCCTTACGTGGTAAATTTAAGTGGGATAGGGGCGCATCTTTCCGATGGTCCAGGACCGGCAGGAGCCAATTATCATAACGAAAAGGCATTTAATTCAATTGATGACACCCATGTTTTACATCTAAGACCTGGATTGTTTTATTCTAACTTTTATGGAGCTGCCGATATGATCCGTTATCAGCATATGATCGGAAATAATTTTGATGAGAACATTAGACTGGCTCTTTCCCATCCAGCTGATATCGCATACGCAGCATTTAAAGCAATGCATTACCAAGATTTTAGTGGAAAAGACAGTGTGTATGTAGTAAGTGCTGAAATCACGGGAAAGGAGATTGCAGAAACCCTGGGTAAAGCTGCAAATATTCCGGATCTGAAATGGGTAGAATTTCCGGATGAGGTACTGTTTGAAAACCTCTTAAAACAGGGGATGACCGCAGAAATGGCTAAAACCTATATTATAGATATGGGGATAGCTTTGAGGAACGGAACATTACTGCAAACATATTTTAATGAAGGTAACGGTGCAATGGAAGGTGCTGTAAGCTTTGAAAAGTTTGCAGAAGATTTTGCAGAAATATTAAATAACAAGTATTCAATATGAAAAATAAAGAAAATACCGATTGGCTGGACCGGAAGGAATATCCCTTTAAGTCTCATTTTATTGAAACGAAGTCCGGGAAAATCCATTATATCGATGAGGGTGAAGGGGAAGTATTGGTGTTTGTGCATGGTAATCCAAACTGGTCTTTCGGTTATCGTGAACTGATCAAACATTTTAGCAAAACACATCGGTGTATTGCTATTGATCATATCGGATTTGGCCTTTCGGACAAGCCCTATGATGTTTCTTATCTTCCTAAGTTCCATGCTGAAAATTTGGAATTGGTGATTATAACACTGCAGCTCCATGATATCACGCTGGTACTCCATGACTGGGGAGGGCCGATAGGGATATCCTATGCAGAGAATAATCCGGATCATGTTAAAAGACTCATTGTTTTTAACAGCTGGTTCTGGTCAGTCAAAGAGGATAAGACCTTACGTACTTTTAGTAGATTTATGGGCTCAGCATTGGGTAGAAACCTCTGTAAATACTTCAATTTCTTTCCTCGGGTACTTATGAAAGTGGATAGGGGCGATAAAAAGAACTATTCCAAAGCCACACATCAGCATTATATAAAACCTTTTCCTCATGCCAGGACACGAAAGGGAACCTGGGTATTTCCCCGGTCTTTCCTTGCAGAAGACCAGTGGTTGACACAGCTATGGGATAACAGAAAAAGTTTCACTGGGCTTCCGGTGCTACTGTTGTGGGGACTTAAAGACAAGGCTTTCCCACAGCCATTTCTCTCCAGATGGGAAAACGCGTTTCCTCAGAGTACCTCTATCAAATTTGAGTACAGCGGTCATAATTCACCGGAAGAAATCGGGCGTGAAGCCATTACATTTGTACAGGACTTTTTAGAAAAGAATACTTAGGTATATAGCCAAATGACTGAAAACACAGAAGACCATCATTCGTCTTTGCTGGTATTACTGATGAAGATACATTCAAATAAAAGAATCTAAGTTAGGGATATTTCTGCTGCAGATTCCTACGGCCTTAGATATGGGTGTCCTTTACCAGTTTCAATGTATGATAACAGCTGGTATGAACTAATTTATGTATTTTTAAGACCTTATAAAATTCAAACTATTCTTATTTATGTACTATAAAAACGATGATATCATTATACGGGAATTTATTTATCCGGAACTTAATTTATTCTTGGACCTCTTTAAAAGTGAAAATGTTACCCGCTATCTTCCATACAAATCTCCTGAGGAGCTTAAAGAAATGTTTGAGAAAGCATTGGTAGATTATAAACAGGGACCCCTTAGCAGATGGGGTATATTTGACGCTGAGAATGGTGATTTTGTGGGGGTATGTCTTGCCAGGGTGTTCTCTGAAAACACTGACTGGATAGAAATAGGATATATGCTCCTGGAAAACCATTGGGGAAAAGGAATCGGAACCCAGGTGAGCAGGGCGCTTGTTGGTTATTGTTATGCAGCTGAACCCCATAAAAATATTGTCGCTTTAACTGACCTGGATAATATTGGTTCTCAAAAAGTACTTCTTAATAGCGGGTTTGAGAGGGCAGAAAATTTGGTTCGGGATAACAAAGAGCTTGCTTACTTTATATTTGGAAGAAGACCATATGCAACCGAATAACGTTGGCAGACCTTTTCTATGATTTGGTCAATATAATTTTTAGAAAAGTTCATTTGCTGTATTAATTTTAAAATATTTGTTTACCCAGTATTTGCCGGAGCGCCATGATAATATCAGTTGTCTATTTTTTCTAAAGCATGACAACTGTTTCGGCCTCTTTATAACTTTTATTTTCATTGCTCCCGGTAATAATATTGTTAAAAAAGGGATTTTTCGTTTCTGATACTGTTGTTCCCGATAATTGTGAATAGCATATTCTACTATTTGTTTTTTATAATAATTTGGCTTTAAGAGTTCGCTTTCTTCATTTTGGTTAGGAAAATCCTCATTTTAGCAACGTAGGGATGTCTATTTAGAACCAAATTTGCCTTAATATTAATACAATTAAAAATGGAAAATAGACAGAAAGAAAAAGTTTGGTTTGTTACAGGATCTTCAAGAGGTTTTGGAAAAATATGGACAGAAGCCGCTTTGAAACGTGGAGACAAAGTCGCTGCTACAGCGCGTAATATCAATAGTATTGCCGCATTAAAAGAAACGTATGGCGATCAGGTCTTGATTCTTGAAGTGGATGTAACCAATGCCTCACAAGTGCAAAACGCTGTTAACAAGGCCAACGAATATTTTGGAAGATTAGATATTGTGTTTAATAATGCCGGATATTCTTTGGTAGGAACCATCGAAGAGAGCAGCACCGATGAGGTGAAAGCCATGTACGAAACCAATATTATAGGGCCTATTCATGTGATTCAGGCAGCCTTACCTATACTGCGGGCCCAGGGTCATGGTCATATTTTGGGGACATCCAGCGCCGTTGGTATTTATAGTAATCCTCTTATTGGGTATTATTGTTCTTCAAAATTTGCTTTTGAAGCTATTTACGATAGTTTATCTAAAGAGGTTGCAGCATTTGGCATCAAAGTAACGCTGATTGAACCGGGGGCATATCGTACTGAATTTGGCAGTGCTGAATCGCTAAAAATAGCCAGCAAAAAATTAGCGGATTATGATGATTTGAAAAGCAGTTTAATGGAAAATTTACAAAAGCTGGAACGAGGAAATCCTATAGCCACTCCCGAAGCTATATTTGCTGTTGTAGATGCTGAAAACCCACCACTAAGATTACTATTGGGTAAAAATGATTTGCCACATATTCAACAAATCTATGCTGAACGCATTCAGGAATGGGAAGCTTGGAAAACTATTTCAGAAGCGGCCCAAGGTTAATCATCTATGGTGTTCTGACATGCTTTTATTCGCTTTTCTTTTGTAGGGAAAAGCGAATATTGCTTAATTTGTAATCTAGAATTTTATAACATGGTTTCAAAAAAATCGAATCATTCCGTAAAAAGATTTAATACGCTGGCTGACGTAATGGAGGCATCTGGTTTTCCGCCCCCGAAGCACCCTTTAATCGTTTTGTTAAACGGCGTAGACAAGCCACTTAAAGGTCGTGCACCTAGTAAATCGCACGTATTGAATTATTATAAAATAGCTTTTAAACCAGATGCCGGAGGAGAGTTAATGTATGGTCAGACTAAATTTGATTTTAAAGAGGGCGGTTTGTTTTTTGTTGCTCCTCAGCAAATCCTCTCTTCAATAGAAAAGAATGATAAAGAAGAAATTGCGGAACAAAAAATACTCAGTCCGCAGATCACACTGCTTATAGATCCTGATTTTTTACTACAATATCCATTGGCACAAAAGATCCATCAGTACCACTTTTTTTCATATGCTGCCAATGAAGCGTTGCACCTTTCGGCCAAAGAAAAAGAAACCATTATGTCGCTATTCAGAAATATTGAAGATGAGCTTGAAAATCGTATAGACGACATGAGTCATAATGTGATCATCTCCCAGATTGAACTGTTATTAAATTATTCACAACGGTTTTATAACAGGCAATTTTTGACCAGAAAACAGAACTATCCGAGTATTGCCGAGCGCATTGATCATTTATTGGAGGATTATTTTAATAGCGATAAGGTGCTAAGCGAGGGAGTTCCTACCGTCAATTATCTGGCTGACAAGCTGCATATGTCACCGAGTTATTTAAGTGATCTATTGCGAAACCTTACAGGTCAAAACACCCAGCAACTTATTCACGATAAAATGATTTATCGGGCAAAGAATATGTTATCTACCACAGATCTTAGTATTTCTGAAATTGCCTTTGAATTAGGTTTTGAACAGCCTCAATCCTTTAGCAGATTGTTTAAACTAAAAACCCAAAAAAGTCCTCAACAATATAGAGCTCAGTTCAATTAATTTTTATAGCTGCTTAAACTTTCAGCACAATTTTCCGCTGCGAATTTGCGTAAGAATTTTTGAGTAACCAATATAACAAATCCATTATACAATTAGACCTTTAGCTCAAAATCATTTTTTTGAATGCAGTGGCTAACTTGTATAGGAAATTGAAGATCATAATGGGGTCATTTTCGTTAATAAATATCCATTTTTTCTCAGAATTTTTATCGCTTGAGTAGCAGATGCCATCCGTCCAGAATCCTTTTTGTTAGGTATATAATTCACCTTTATACTCTACGTCAAACACTCGTTATTGGTTGTTTATATATTTGTTGTTCAGTATTTTGCTTTGTGAAGCGTCTTTGATGTAAGTCTTTTTTTAACGATAGGGTCTATATTTGCAGTCATCCAATCCGGATGGAAAGAAATCAGGTCAGCCTGTTTTTTCAGGTTACGATTCTTCCCTTTTAATAGAGATGATCATTAATTGAATATAAATTTTACGGTAGTGTAATTATACTTATCTAATCAAAAGATTACAAATACTCAAAAAGAATATAAATGTGTTTCTTTCATTTACCCTAAAGGTATTTTTCAGTTTTGTTTTGCCTGAAATCCTTGCCTCTACTTTTATTTTAAATGAATGGCATATTGTGTACTTTAAGTATACTTCATTTTTCTTCAATGTATTTGGAATCAGATTGTAGATTGAAGTTTTTTTGACCTATAGATTTTGAATGGTAATGCTATTAAATTCGAAGTAGGTACTATATGATAATCCACTGAATAAATTGATGTTACGGGCAATCCCAACCGTAGGAAGATCACATAAAATTAGCTTATGACCAGATTGGAACGGTTGGTTATGTTTCTGAGTTATACAGTTCGGTAAAACGCAGAGCACTACAATAGCAGAGTTCTCAAAAAGCCTGCTTCTTTTAGTTCCCAAATTTCTTGACATGTACTCTTTTCTCTGATACTTTAATGGTAAACGGCTCAAGATTTATTAGTTTTCCTGCCTGAACGGTAACATTCTGATTTATTTTTTCACAGTATGTATTCGCGGGTAACGAGCTTTCCACGAGCTGTATAGTGTAAGTACCGGATCGGAGGAAAGAACCGAACTCACCGCTGTCATCAGTAACAACGCGCTGTAATAATTGATCCCCATCATAAATATTGAAAATAATTCCTGCCGTTTTAGATTCGAATTCCAGTGCTTTTTTAGAATCAAATTCATAATTGATTTTTCCCAGTATTGTTCCGTTCTGATGCAGCGGAACCTGAAGGAAATAGCTGTGTTTTTTCACTTCAAATTCAGAATCCTGGTAATACCATCCTTGCTGGATCACCTGTTTCAGCATATACTTGCCATATGGAATTGCCTTGTAAGCAATCTTACCTTCACTATTTGTTTTGAAAGAAACATTATTGATCATAATGATGTAATCTTCAGCAATTTGGTCTCCTTCATCATAAATATTGTTATGGTTATTGTCATAATAAACAAAGGCTGATATTTCTCCTTTTTTACTGGCATCCAGCCTGTTGGGCTGTAAATTGAAGGTTACGCCTGCTTCAACAGTGAAGAGGTTATTGCTGAAGTTGGTGGAAGAGTAATTATACCACGATGAGTTAAGGAAGACTCCGTATCTTTCTTTTGCATATTTCAGGTTAACAAACCCTGAAGGAGACTTACCATATAAAATATCATCAGTATAGGATAATCCCGAAGTGACAGTAAGCTTTTCACTCAGGAGATTTTTGTTGATAAAAGCAGAGACTGAAAACTTTTATAAATAATGTCTTTACTGAAGATTCTTGATGAGGCAAATTCAGAGAGGTAATAGCTGCCATATTGATATATCCCGTTTATATTGAACCATTTATAACTATAGTTTCCTGTAGCTTTCATCTGAAACTGAGCATTATCAGACGAAGGATATTGTACGGATCCCGTTTCCAGCGCCAGTAATGAAGAATGCTTTTTATTGTTGCTCGCCCAGGTTATATTTTGGGTGATTCTGAGTGCTTTCAGCTTCTGATTTCCTGATTTCCTGAAGTATCCAGAAAATTATTATACGTATTGGAGCTTTCCTCCTGGTATTGGGCACCTGCTGAAAATCCGAAATTCTTCCTTTTCGCAAAGTTGATTCCGATATCTCCTCTTGTCGTATATGATTTGATATCATAATTGTAGGAATAGAATTTTGGCGAAAAATTAGAGATCATTACATTCGCATATAAGGAATGGTTTTTAAAAACGCTGGTTGAGAAATTCTGCTGTATTTGTACTATTCCTCTTCTGTTTCCGGGATAATAATCACTGCTGTAGAAATAGTTTCCGTTCAGATTGATTTTATTGATATTTCCGGAATACTGTGATTCTAAAGCCAGGGATGGCTGGGTGAGATGTGTATTTTCATAAAAGCTCAGTCCGCTGTATACCTTGGAATTCATTTTCCAGGACTTATTGAAAGAATACTGAATATCCGTACCTAATACATGATGATTGGCCTTTTCATAAGGATCATTTTTGAAAATATAGGTCGCAGAAAAGTTTTTCGAAGCATTCTGGGCCCCGGTAATTCCTCTGGCATAAAATCCATATCCGTATTTCAGAAAAGAATTTCTTTCAATGAGGCTGAAGCTCTGATCAACAAAACCTACTTCTATTTTCTTATCTTTATCAGAAGAAGTATATGCATATTCTGCCCCTCTTCCGAATAGTGAAACTTCCATAAGTTTACTGATATTCCCCAAAGTAAATTCACTTTTTTCCCTGCGATAAGTCAGGTAAGTATTGCTCACCACGGGATCGCTTTGGTTGTTCAGGGTATAGATATTACCACGGATAAACATATAACCTGAGGGAAGATTAAAGCCACCCGATCCGATAAGCTGATACATATCTGTATTGTTACCAACACGTCTGTAACTTGCTGTTATGGTATTTTTACTGTAATTTGAAAACAGGTCGAATTCAGCGTCCTGATAACGCTGTGTAGAAGAAACATTTTGTACGGACACGGAAGTATTCCCGAAGATTTCTTTGTCCGGTTCTCTGAAGCCGGCAATATTCACCGTAAACTGGGAGCTTCTGAGCAGGTTGCCTGAAGGAACAAACCGAAAAACAAATACGGAATCTTTCTGTACATTGATCGTTCCCTTTTTTCAATAAACAGATTTTCTGGGTCGCTTCCGGAATCTTAAATACGATGGTCACATTCTGTTTTTTATTCCCTAAGTTGGAAACTCTTGCCCGGACTTCCAGAGAATCCTTATAAGTTCCCATGTAGACAACAGGATTTTCAGCGGTTATCCGCATGTTGTTATTCTCTGTCACTGCGTAAGACAGACTTTTCTTTACAATCTGATGGTTTTTTCATCAGTAATGGTGAAGACCAGATCCGCTTTACCTGAAAGTATTGTAGCGCTTTTCAGTATTTTTATGGGAATAAAAAGTTGCTGGCCGGGATTCAGTTCAATTTCAGGATTACTGTCAGAAATAGTTCTGAAACCAGTGGGTGTGTTTACTTCAACCCTGCCTTTAAAATGTTTGCTTTCATTGTTTTTCAAAACAAGCAGTACATCTATAATGTTCGGATTAGCTGAATTCTGTTCATTGCGGATTTCCATGCTGATACCTGCATCAGCCTGAGCTGAAGCCCAAATGGAAAACGGGATCAACAAAAAATATTATTTTCCTGAACAGCTTGTTGTGAAGCATTATAAATTATTGTGGCGTAATCTCGAATTGAATGGTTGTAGTGTAATCTTCTGATCTGGCATTGATGAATCTTTCATCATTAGGTTTGGTAGAATACCGCATGTCATAATAAACATCAGAATTTTGCGTGGAACCACCGTTAGCAATAAGCTGTGGTGCTGTACTCAGCAAAATAGTATTTACAGTTCCCATGTTGCCTGAAACCGGTATCAGATTAAGTTGTACAGAATCAAGAGGAAGAAAATTGCCGGAAGAAGCACTGAACTGGTTCTGAAGCGATTTTACTTTGATCTGATAATTCGTATTGCTTTTTACAGTAAGTGCATTAGCGTAAGTGACACTGGCCCCGTTTGCGTAATCCTGCATATTTTTAAATTCCAGAATACCATTCACTGCAGAAGCTCCGAACTTCATAGACAGCTCCGGAATATCTGTAGGGGTACCAGAAAGCGAGCCAATCTGAAACTGAAAATTATGATCCACGGTACCAAGAATATTATTGTACTGATCATAGGCTGTAAACTGTAACGGAGCTATAAAAGTGATCCATGCAGGATATGCTCCCAGGTATGATCCTCCTGCCAGGTTGATGCTGTATTTGATCTGGAGGCTGTAATAACCATTGGGCTGAGCCGGCTGATTAAACAACGCCGCATTTGATTGCGGAATCAGGAATACCTCTTGTCCTTCCTTCAGGATTACATTAAGCGGCATGCCAATTTGCGGAATAGTGGGAACAGGGTTGGGGTAAGCTTTTCCTGACGATGAAACCGGTTGAAACGAAATTTTATTAGCTGGTAATATGTAATTCCCGTTGTTTGATGTGATAGGCTGTTTCAATCGTACAGAAACTCTCCAGTTGGGTATATTGATATTGCCATTTCCTGCTAAAGTAAGATTGTATGCATCAGGATTGGTATTGCCGTTATAGGAATTAATCTGCAGATAACCGTTTACCCATGAGCTGTATGAAACCTGTGAGAAACAGCTTACCGAGATCAGAAATAGGAGAAGACATAATATTTTATTCATAGGTAAAATTCAGTTCTGCCAACTCCAGATTATTGTTGTCACCATAATCAATCATTACCGATGCGGTATATTTTCCCTTCGAAAGTGTTGCAGGAAGGGGAATATTCACTTCTCTTTTATTTCCCGGCATGGTATAAAAAATAATCTGGTCAAGTGATATTTTATTACCGTTTTCTGTATTGATAAGCTCTGTCTGTATTTTTCCGTCTGCCCAGATATTCCCCTGATTTTCAAATAAAACAGTAAGGTCTTTTTTTGACTGAGCTAAAGCAAGGTCCTGGATTTCAATTTTTTTGGTTGCTTTGGCCGTCAACTTATGAAAAAGTTTAATTCCTGAACGGATGCTTACTTTGATATTGGCTCCTTTATTGTCCACATCATTCACGGGATTCATCTGGCTGACATACAGAACGGCAGTATGAGCCAACAGCTGATCCGTTAATGCATTGGGTGGAGTGATGGTTACATCAATGTCTTTTCTTTCCCCGGGGCCTAAGGTAAAATAAGTGTCTTCATTTTTTATGGTTACCAGCTTGCGCAGGATGTCGGCAGCGTATTGGCAGGGGACATTTTGTTTTCTCCTGTTCCGTTGTATTCCCAATCTCCTAAACTGACAGCCATATCAAGGGAGTTTTTGCGCTTACATTGGTTACCGTTACTTTTTGGGTGGTACTTTTTCCTGCGTCAGATTCGAAATAAAGTCTTGGAGGAGATACAGATACCCCTGTCTGAGCTTTAGTACTGGTGCACAAAAGTAATAAAGAAAATAAAATGATGATGTAGGAACGGCTCATTATTATAATTTGCTGTTAAAGTACAGATAAAGTGCTACAATCTGTAACACTTTATCCATATAATTTTATAATATTTAAATACTTATTGTGAAATAATAGTATACGTTAGCTCTGTTGTATAAACAGTAGGATCCTGACCTGCAATGTAATTGTCAAGATAAGCATTTGCGCCGGCACCTTTGTATTCAATGTTGATTTTTTTGTCTACACCGCCATTTGCAGATGTTACCAATGTTGCTTCAGTAGCTGAAAGCTGTACGTTTTGTGCATACTGAGCTCCGTTTACTCCATCAGTTCCTGCACTGGCTTTAATCTGAATGGTATTAGCCTGGATATTCTTGGCACCGCTTTGTAAAGCTGCATTGGCACTTTTTACCTTAACCTGGAAGCCGCCGGTACTATAAATGCTTAAATGGTCAGCATTTACGGAAGATACTCCGTTTGCATAGTCATCTTTGGTTTTATAGTCTAAGTTAACAACCTTTTGAGCAGGGTTAACGATAAGGGTTTGAATAGGCTTTAATCTGACATTTAAAGTTACGGTTTGTTGAGCTTTTAATGCGACAAAACCAAATAGCAACGTGGAAGCTACAATATATTTCTTCATAAAATAACAGGAGTTTTTATTAGTGTATTCTTGTTTTTTTTCAGGTGCAAATTTAGACAGAGCTACCGGTACTCATTTTGTGAAAAAGTACTAAAGATTTGTAAATTTGGTTTTGGAAAAAAACTTGATAATAAAGAGTATTTTATAAAGAAATATGATGATTTCAGTTAATTAAAAATTGAAAAAACTGTTGATATTGTTAAACGAATATTATATGATTATGAATTTACTAAAAATAAATCATCAAAAATTAAAAATAATATTCAATGCATGGTAAACAGCATCAAATCTACTTATTGAGAGATTAAAGTTAACATCATAAAAGTGGACTTATCTTTAAACTGTTTTATAATTTTATCTATTTTTTGATTTATGATGAATTTTTTTCTATAACCCCATTGTGACTTTTAATAAGATTATACTCATCATTTTCATCCTGCTGAATTCCTAACTGAAAACCGGACGGACTTGAAATGATCACAGAATTGATTTCCGACTGGGCAGTTTCATTCATTTCATCAATCATTTCACTGTCACCTCCAACAGCAAGCATTTGTGTGGGGTAGAGCCGCACATTTACCTGAACATCATCTGCCTGGGCAAATATGTTAACGGAAACAAAAAAGAATACTATTGAAAAAATACATTTTATCCCCATATGTTATTTTTCACTTATTTGTTATTTATCCAAAAATACAATATTATTTTTATATTATTTCATTTCTGAGGGATTTTTTCCTGTATGTTTTTTAATAAAATTGCTGAAATTTCCTTCATCGCTGAATCCCAGCTCATAAGCGGTTTCAGAAATGTTGTATCCGGAGAAGCTAAGCGATTTTTTACATTCGTTGATGAGCTTTTCAATAATAATATGTTTAGCACTTTTTCCCAGAACATATTCGGTCATCTCCGTTAATTTTCTTGGGGTGATATTCAGTTCATTGGCGTAGTAGGAGACCTTTTTAGCTTTTTTATAGTCCCGCTGCAAAAGAATTTTAAACCGGTTTACAAAGTGAAGGTAATCAAGTTTTACATCTTTTTTCAGTGTTTCTGCGGGAATATGGAGAAATGCATCCAGAATCAGCCTTTCGATAGCATTATGAGCTGCTGAAATAAACAGGCTTTCGTCCTTGTGCTGAAAGTTGTGCATCCTTCCCATAAAAACTACGTTCATTTCCTTTATATTTTCAAAAGGGGCTATAAAAACATCAGAATCATAATTAAAAAAAGCCTTGAATTGAGAAACATACTGTCTTTTGCAGATCTTTCATAAAAACTGGAAGAAAATGTGATAAGATAAACCTCACCTCGTTTGGTTTCACCGAATACAATCTGCTTTTGGGGACCTAAAAATGCGATATGGCCACCTTTTATGAAGTGCGGAATATTTTCTATTTCCAATGTGATGTCTTCTATAATGATATAAATACAGAAATACTCAAGTGTATTAAAACTTCTTTTATTATTATTCCTTTGTATTACATTATTCAATGTGTTAATACTAAATCCTAAATTTTTTAATTGGTCTGTTATAACGTACATAATAATAAGCCTCAATAAAAATGGTTAATCTGTCTTATAAAAAGAAAATTTATAAATCAGATAAATGACCCTGTAAATCAAATCAAAGTAGCATACATGTGATATTCAGTTCTCACTTTGTAACTTGATTTAAATACTTATATAAATGTATACAAAATAACTTGATCTTCAGAGGGCTTATCGGGAATATTTAAGTGTTTTTTTATACTACAGGTTACTGAAAGCTATTTTGAAGATGTAAAAATAAAAAGCCTGCAATTCATACGAATTGCAGGCCTTATCCGGAGAATACAGTCTTTTTTTAACTTAATATCTCACATGGTGCTACACAGATTACCCATGGGCATCTTTTGATTCCCGGGGTGGGCAGCATGCTTCGGAACAGCTTAAAGCTCCTCCGTTGATACTTTTCAACTGTTCTCTTGTGATTTTTTTAGAATTTTTCATAGTCAAGTAATTGTTTTTAAACTGATTAAGGCTGGTTTCCACCACCACATCCGTCGTATGGCATACATTGCCATTTACCACCAATTAAGCATAGCTGGCCGCCTCTGCAGTCAATACCTCCTTTAATTGTTTTCAATTCCTGTCTTTCGATTTTCTTTAAATTTTTCATAATAATTTAGGTTTAGTTCTTTCCGAAATTAGTAAATTTTTATCAACTGTTGTAGAATTATTGTGAAAATATTTACTTTCAATCAATAGAAAATTTAATATTTTACCTTTAATCTTCTGAAAATAAATAAAATGTAATGTATGTTACAGAGTGAAAACTATTTATTAAATGGCGCTCATAAGGAATAACCCTGTTTATATAAAATCTTGTCTTGTGGCAAGTTGGATTTCCTAATGGCTTGCTAATTTTGAATAAAAGTTTAATTACCAAATCCAATACTATTATGAAAAGTCTATTTAATTTCTCTGTTCAGTTAAAATCATTGCTGATGATAACTTTTTTCAGCCACATGTATGGTATGCGCACAAAAAGTGAAACCATCTGAAAGCGGTTATGCACCCGTTAACGGTCTCAAGGTGTATTATGAAGTCTATGGTAACGGTAAACCTCTTGTATTACTGCATGGTGCTTTTATGACCATTGACATGAATTGGGGAGCGCTGATTCCTGAACTGTCTAAAACCAGAAAAGTAATTGCTGTTGAACTTCAGGGGCATGGACATACTCCGTTCTCGGAACGTAAATTATCACACGCTGTTCTGGCCAGCGATGTTACAAAGGTAATGGACTATCTGAAAATCGATAAGGCTGATGTGGCAGGGTATAGTTTTGGTGGGGAAGTAGCTTATCAGCTGGCGATACAGAGCCCGGAAAGACTGAATAACCTGGTAATCATTTCGTCAACCTATAAAAGCAGCGGCTGGCTGCCGGAAGTCAATAAAGCATTTGAAGGAATGAAACCTGATCTCTTTACAAACAGTCCTATGCATACTGCTTATAATGCTGTAGCACCTGATAAAACAAAATGGACAAAATTTCTGGAGCAGATGATGGCCTCTGCCGGAAAGCCTTTCGACCTGGGGGATGATCATATTTCTAAAATTCCGGTACCTGTTTTAATCATCGCCGGTGATAATGATGGACTGGATAAAACCGAGCTTTCAAAAACCTATAAATTATTGGGAGGCGGGGTTTCTGCGGATATGGGAGCTATGCCGAAATCCCAACTGGCAATTGTTCCGGGACAAAGCCATGTCAGCGTGATGATGCAGACCACAACCATTCTGAACTATCTGAACAGCTTTTTGAAATAGTCTGATACATCAGTGATCTATTTACCATTGTCAAAACTTATCTTATGATTACAAAATTTGAGGCAGGAATTAATATCGCTATAAAAATTCCTAAAAATAAATATGAAAAAACCGTTGCTTTTTATAAAGATATTTTAAAACTGAAAGTAGAGGAGAAGCCGATCAGTAATCCTACCGTGTCAAGGACTCATGAAGTACAATTCGGGAATAATGTGATCTGGTTAGACTGCGTAGACAATTATACCCATTCTGAAACCTGGTTACAGCTTACAGTTCCTGATGTAGAGGCAGCAACACAGTATTTGCAGTCAAACGGAGTGGAAACCTGCGATGAAATTGAAGAGCTCCCTGAAAATATGCACTGGATTACCGATCCGGCGGGAACGGTGTTTAATTTGCAGCAAACGCAATAGGAAATATATAATATTCTCATTTAATAAAAAATAACCTCCCAAAATAAGGAGGTTATAAAACACGGACTTTGAATAACAGATTATTGAATGTCCGGGACTAAGCCGAACTTTTTCCATTTTGCAACAGTGTTTCTGCTGAGCTTATATTTTAAGGCTATCTGAGTGTTGTTGAGATTGTGCTTTTTTTGATATTCTAATATTTGTGTTATTGACTGCTCATCATAAGAGCGGTGCTTTTGGTTGAATATGTCAGTTTCAAGGCTGCTTGTTTCAAAAATAAGATTGTTAAGGGTAATAACATCTATTCCTGTTAAGTTTTCCTTACTCAGAAGGTTTTCACAAGCCTTTGCTTTTTGGGGATACTGATATTGAATGATATCTTTGAATATCTTCTTGTAATCCGGGTTATTCATTTTGCCAAGTGTACACTTTATTTATAATATTCTTTCCAGGCTGATACTGCTGTCGGGTGTTCCTCCGAAAGTAAAGGCAGCAACAGACAATCCGGGAGTGCTGATATTAACCCTGAAATTAACATCATTATTCACATCAAGGAACAAAACGGTGTCTGCTGATGCTGAAAAACTGTTTGCGCTGATAAAGGCCGCATTGGCTGACATATAGGCTTTTTGTTCTCCGTTTACAGCAATGGCAATATTTACTTTTACCCCTGCAAAACCTATATTTCCTCCGTTGAATAACACATTGAAATTGATTCTATACAGTCCCTTCTGGCGTATACGGAAAGTATCTGACGGTCTGAAAACAGACAGGTAATCCGAAAACTGATTGCTGTTATTGGGAATAGATAAAGGAAGGTTTCCTGAAGTACATAAGAAACTCAGGCATGCTACGCTGGAGGGTTCTATCCTCGCGCGGGTCCATGTAGTGGCTTTTCCCTGGGGAATAAATGTTTGTTTCCATGTTGTTCCGTCATACACTTTGGAAACGGATGCATTCTTGTCATACATCAGCATCGCTTCCATAGTAGCATCATCATTATAACCGTCAGGCTGGGCTGCATTATATTTCGGTAAAGTTGTTTTGTCATTTGCTGCAGGCTGAATGAGTACTTTCCGGCCTGTCGTATTTTGTAGTTCTAATTGGGTATAGGGAGTTTGTAAAGCACCTCCACCTATAATTACCTGTGCATTTGTAAATGCACCGCCCAGTATACATAACAATACTATATAATTTTTCATCGGTTTTTCTTTATAAGTTATTTTAATCTTTGTACATTAATAAATGTATCGGTATGGTCCGTAGAGTTGGAATACGTTGAAATAAGAGAGCTTGTAGATACGGCAGCTGCCAGCCTGATTCTGCTGTTGGCAGGTAACGTAATGGTGGAAGATACACTGGCACTTTTATTTCCGGATTGTCCGAGGTCAAGGAATATACCTCCGCTTAGGCTGGTTTCTTTAAAAGCCAGGGTAAACCAGGTTGCTCCGCTATCATAGCTTACATCAAGGTTTACCCAGTACGAAACATCCTGTCCTAAGCCCAGTAAACTGGTTCCGTTAAAACCTACTACACCTGAAATGTGGTATAGCCCTGCAGCAGGAATAACAATATAATCAGTTCCGACCTGTGCATTTAAGTTATTCACAAGGAGCTGCGGTCTGCTGGTTGCATTTGAGACAGGGATTGTTTGCCTGTTATTACTTCCAAACAGTTGGGATAATGCACAGGTATTAATACCAAGAACCGAGACACATGTCCAGTTTTGTGCTGCGCTTGCTTTTGTACGGGTTTCAAAGGGATTGTAAAATCCTCCCAGCTGCAATGCAGGAATCCATACGGTGCCGTCATATTTATAATATTGTTTATCTTCTTTATTGTATAAAAGGGCTCCTTCCAGAGCAGGGAGGTCGTCGAAATGGTCTTCTGCTGAGGCATTGTATAGTGGGAAGTTTCCTATGCTATTCGTTTTTGTCAGTATGAGTCCTTTTGCAGGATCTTTTATATCAAGTAGTGCATTAACGTGTGGACTGCCTCCTGTTTTGGAAATCAGGACCTGTGAAGAGGCTGAAACACCAAGCAGTACAGAAAAAAGGAAGGTAAATATTTGTGTTTTCATTATGTGTATAATTAAAGGATTACTTTTTCAAAAACGAGCTCTCCGGTACCATTCATTCCATTGTTCTGGAAGGTAGAAGATATTGAGATACCAGGAAATGGTACTGCAGGGAATACTGCAGATAGCCAGCCAGACGAATTTTATCACCAACATTCAGTTGAGTAACAATTGAGCCGTTAAATACCGGATTATATCCTAAACTAGCGTTGTCTGAGGTAAATGACTGTGAATCAATATCTGCAAAGACAGTTGGGGTTGTTGCATTTGCTTTTTGAAGCTTTAACCGTACTTCGGTAGGTGCCGAACCTAACACCGCATAGGATCTGTAGGTAATCCTATATAATGCCGCTTCATTTACAGTAATAATATTGGAGGCAAGTGACAGGTTGATATTAGCTCCCTGAAAATCTGAAGCTCCTGAGCTGCTAATAGGTATTACAATGTCAGATACTGTACAGCCTGTTCCAAGAAAAGGAATAGTGCATGACAAAGTAACATTGGAAGGCCGGGAAAAGTGGGCAAGGTACTGCGGTTTGGTTTCAACAATATAGTCATAGGTACTTTTCCATCGTGTTCCATCGTGTTCGTAAACTGAAGCGTTACTCTTACTGTATACTAATGCTCCTTTAAATGTATCATCTCCAACAGGGTTTGCTGCGCTGCTTATTTGAGGTACGGAAGGCAGCAGGACAGCCTTGGCAGGAGTTGTGGATTTTACATCCAGAATGGCATTGGGATGTGGTTCATGATCACTGGGATTAGTGGAAATACTAATTTGTGCATATCCTTTAACGGCAAGCAGGCACACTAGTATGAAATGTGTTTTTTTCATTGTATAATTATTTTTACATTTTGTGTTTTTTAATTCAGATTTAGAAGGGAAGGATAAGGGAAGATATCCTTCCTCCTAATTCAAAATATAATGACATTTGTGTTAATAGAATCGAAACCTGATAAATATCTGATGATATAAATTTTACCTTTTCACTATGACAATAGTAATTTGCTAATCATTATTTCAACTGATCATCCGGATTCTGTGGCAAAGATATTTTAAGGGTTGATTTCTAATACTATAAAAGCATTGTCATAAACTAGCGGAATCTGTCATTTTGTTAATCGGGATTGTTAAAAAGATAAAAATGTTGAAAATTATCCATGATTTAGTATCCATGTATACATATTTTCCTCTGTGCTGATGTTCAGCTTTTTCTGATCCTGTATTTTTTACTGATTACGGAATTGAGGGTTACCTTCTTATAACGTGCTATTTCTTTGGTATCAAACTTTAATTTGATCAGCGCGCAATATTCCAGATCAGAATGGGAGAGTTGCGGATTGATTTTCAGCAGTTGTTTATGAAATGTTGGAAAGGTTTCAGAAAACTTCAGATGGAAAGATTTGTCATTGTTATGAACGAGTTGTATGAGTTCATTAACAGCGTCAGTATTGATATCCTGTTTTACCCTTTGGTAAGAGGATGCATCATTTTGGTTTGAGCTTTCCTCGGTACCAGCGAGGGTTTCAGCTGTTTTATGAAGGCTCTCTCTTCCGGAACAAAAAATATATATGATAATGCCTGCAAAAGAGATAGATAAAATAATAATGATTGTCAGTGATTTATTATCCGGTTCTGTTTGGGTTTGGGTATTCTTTTCGTCAGGAAGAGAAATAACATTATTCAATACCTCCTTTTCAACTTGTAAGATGCTGTCAGTTATTTTTTGTGCTTTTGCAGAATAGATGGCCTGGTTTTATAATCTTCAAGGCCTAAATAGGATTCAGCTTTTCCTGAATAAATATCTTTTACCAGTAATGGATAAATTTTAGCTTGCAGGGCTGCTTGGGCTGCCTTTTCAAAATTCTCTAATGCTTTTTTGTAGTTTTTCCTTTTATTCTCTATGTTTCCTTTTAATGTATAATATCTGATAAACTCTGATTGATCTTTTTCTGTTTTCATATCTCTGGCAAACAGCGCCAGATATTTTTCAGTATTTTTGATGTCATTTTTAGAATAATATTCGTTACTTAATTCTATAGCGAATGAAGAAATATAAAAATTTCTATAGGAAAATGCAGAGCTTGTTTTCTTTGATTCATTATAACCATTGTGAAGATATAGTAAGATAGAATCTTTTTTCCCGGTTTCATTTTCCTTTCTCAGGTTTCTTGCCATGGTTCTGTATACTGTCGCTTTAATGATATGAGCTTCTTCACTGCTGGTACTATCTGCCTGAGCAAGAGCTTTGTTGAGCGATTTCCGTGACCTTTTGGTATAGCCTAGTTCAGTATAAATCATTCCTTCTTCCAGATAGAGCCAGGCCAGCGTGTCATAATCATGATATTTCTCCGCTAAAATTTTGCCTTCAGGGATTATTTTCAGGGCTTCTTCATACCGCTGTTCATTCATATAAATGGAGGGTATGATTTTCATAGATTCCGTAATTCCTTTTGAATACTGAATGCCTTTGGATTGTGAAAATATGGTATGCCACAGTTTTAATAATCCTTTGCTTCCGATATTACTGTAAGCATCTTTACTTTTTCCAATTTTTATTAAACTGTCAATGCTCTTTTTCCGCCCGGAATAATCTTGCGGGTAAGAGTATATGCTGCTGAGAATAAGTAATATGTAAAAAAACAATTTTGTTCTCACTGTAGTAAGTTTAAAAATTCAATATTTTTTAAAGTCAAATAAAAATTTATCCGATATTCAGCATCCAGGTATACATGTTTTCATCAGTGCTTATATTCAGTTTTTTTCTGATCCGGTATTTTTTACTGACAACAGAATTTATAGTAACATTTTTATAACGGGCTATTTCCTTGGTATCGAATTTCAGCTTGATTAAAGCACAATATTCCAGATCCGAATGGGTAAGCTGGGGATTGATACTGATAAGTTTCTGGTTGAAAGCCGGAAAGGCTTCAGAAAACCTGAGAAGAAAAGATTTATCATCATTTTTGGCCAGCTGAACAAGTTCCCGGAGTACTTCAACCTCTGTTTCAATCCTTGCATTTTCATAGATAATCATTGGTTTAGGACCCTGTTCCGGCAGGTTGTCTTCTACAGTTGCTTTGTTTGGTTTTTTACGATGTGTAATATAGAGCGTCAAACCCGTCAACATTATGAGTATACCTGCAACAAGATAATAATTGATATTTTCCTTGTCAGGAAAGGATTTCTCATTTTCATTAAAGTCTATTGTTCTGTTTAACAATTGCTGGTCAGCTATAACAATACTATCTGTAATTTTCTTTGCTCTTGTACTGTATGCTGCCTGATTTTTAAAATCATTAAGCCCCAAATAAGCGTCTGCTTTTCCTGAATAAATATCTTTTAGCGTGAGAGTATATATTTTATATTTCTGGTTGATTTCCAGGGCTTTGTTGAAGAAATACAGTGATTGTGTATAGTTATGCTTTTTATTTTCTATATTTCCTTTAAGGATATAATAATGGATGAATTCAGATTGATCCTTTTGCTGGGACATTATTTTCTTAAACTCATTCAGGTACATCTCTGATTTTGATAAATCATTTCTCAGATAATACTCTTCTGCCAGGTCTGTTGCGAAAAGACTCAGAAAAACCTTTTTATAAGGACTTTTATTACTCATCTTTCTTATCTCCTCATAACCTCTGTATAGATAGACCAAAGCAGAATCCTTTGTACTGCCTGCTGCTGTTTGAATGTTTTTCGCTTTTGTCCTGTCAACAAGCCCTTTTATCAAATAACTTTCTTTTGCAGGTATTTTATTAAGAAGGAGCAAGGAGTTGCTAAGTGCTTTCTGAGATCTTTTAATATATCCCAGTTCAGAATAAACCACAGCTTCCTGTATAAGAAACATAGATAACAAATAATGATTATCATCTTTCTTTGCAAGACTTTTACCTTGCATAATCTTCTCAAAGGCGTCTTTATAATTCTGTTCATTCAGGTAAACTTCTGACATTTTCAGATCAGCCTGTATCATTCCGTTGGTGTAATCAATCTCTTTAGATTGGTAATATATTTCAGTACAGATCCGTAAGACTTCACTGCTTCCTTTGGTGGCATAAATATCTTTACCCTGAACAGCAACAATCATACTATCAATACTTTTTTGCTGTTCATTATTGTCCTGTGAATAACAAAAATTATAGAAGACAACTAAAATTATCAGTAAAAATTTAATTTTCACAAATAAAAGTTTTTAAATATTGGATAAATCCCATGGGTAAACACAATTGATGCAAAAGATTTACCTATTAAAGTTACTTATTTATTATTATATTTTATCGGATTATCATCATATATGATGACTAAGTTTTATATCTGTACGGATATAAGTAATTGTTTAAACTTTTTATAATATCCGATACTGCTTTTTGAACTCCATTGTCTCAACAGAGTGTAAAAGGGATAAGAATATATGTGATTGTATAAGAGACTGTAGAAGAACTGTTGATTACAACTAATGAAATCCATTTTTATATTTACCAATCCATTTATATAATGTGGTTTTAGGAATTCTGTATTCATTCATCACTTCCTTTTTACTTTTTTCCCTGAATCAATAAGCTCCAGAATGAATGAAATAATTTCCTGGGTGTAGAGTTTTTTCTAAACTGTGGGAGCGAAGATCGGGCATTGCTGTTATTTACTTTGGCAGGAGGTGCATAAAGGATCAGGTAATTGGAATAGACCCTGAAAAAATCATATTCAAGCAAAATACTGAATCTTAGAATCAGATCACTTTCTATGGATTTCTGGGATAATATTTTCGTTAATTCATCATCTGTACATTTTATAAACTTACAGATTCTGTTATTATCTATATTATATTCTTTTATTCTTTGGGTGATGAGGTCACCCATATGGATATTCTTAATATCGTAAATCATCCGTAGTATTAAATTTGTGTTTTTTAAAATAAAAATATTTGAAGCAGATTACAGCATTTTCAAATCGTATGCAAAATTATTAAGATTGCTTAAATACAGGAATTGTCATGACTGTCGATAACTGTCGAAACTTATCAAATTGTGTTATTTGCTGACTGATTTTACCTTTCTGGGAAAAAATCAGCCATGAAAATATAAACTTTTAAATCCGATCATTAAACCTGTTTTTTACAAAATAAATTAAAATAGCTAGCTTTCATTTACTATCAAAATCAAATTACAATACAATTTTTGACATATTGGCTGTCAAAAAAAATATAAAGTCTAAAATTGTATGATTTTTTTCGCAATGCAAATTTATCGATAGAGTGGTTTGGGTATGTAGTCCGATTTTGATAAAATATATAGTCCAGTTTTTTAAGCTTAGATTAATCCTTTCAGAATTTCTACACTCCGCTCAAGCTGGTCTATAGTGGATGAGGCAAAACCCAGACGTATTGCATTCTGATCATATCCTTCATACCGGTGTAAACTGCCATCTGATATGTATAAGCCTTTTGAATAAGCGTATGCTGCCAGTTTTTCAAGATTAATGCTCTTATCAAACTCTGTCCAGACAGTCATTCCTCCTTCAGGAACTGAAAAATCTATTGCTTTGTTAAGCTCAGATTTCAATAAATTACAGAAATGATCCCGTCTGCCCTGATATATACTTAAAGCTTTCCTCGTATAGCGCTGCACCGTTCCGTCGTTTATAATATCTGCTATGGCATTGTCAAGGATATGATCTCCCTGCCGGTCCAGCAATACACGTATATTGGAAAGATGTTTAATGACATTTTCTGAAGCCACCAGATAACCCATACGAAAGGCAGGAGAAAAGCTTTTACTGAAAGAACCGCAATAGATGACCATTCCGTTTTCATCAGCACTGGCCAGCGGTAGTAAAGGGCGGCGGCTATAGTGAAAGTCAAAATCATAGTCGTCTTCAAAAATAATAAAACCATATTCATTGGCAAGTCTCAACAGCTCAAGTCTTCTGTCAATACGGAGCGATACCGTAGTTGGATAATGATGGTGGGGGTTACATATACCATCCTCACTTTCGTTTTTTTACAGATCTTTTTCAGTTCATCCACACATACCCCATACTCATCTACAGGAATCCCTATGTGTTGGGCTTTGGCATGTATAAAATTGTGTTCTGCACGCTGCCATCCCGGAATTCCTGATACTACTACATCACCGGGGTTTATCAATCCTGTACAGACAAGATTAATTCCCATCAGGGTTCCGCGAACGGATAAAATATTTTTCAGAGAAGTTTTTAATCCTCTGGTTTCGTTCAAGTGATTGGATAAGGTGGTTTTGTAGAATTCGGAACCATCAGGAAAACTATAGCTCCCGAATTTATCATATAAACCGCTTCTGGTCAGCTGGTTTCTGTAGGCTCTGTAAAGTTCTTTTAAGGGGGCCAGCTTCGGATCCGGATAACCGTCATCCAGATGAAGATCTGAGTTGGGAATAAAGTAAGGATTAGGAAGGTAATGATTTTCATGAAGTTCAAAACCTGCTGTTTTAATTCCTTTATTGCTGACAATATCCTGAAGCTTTTCAGGATCGGGTTCCGGAATGTGTGAGGAAACAAATGTCCCGCGTCCGATGAAGCTTTCCAGCCAGCCCTGCATCTGTAATTCATCAAATGCTTTAGACGCTGTGATCCGATTGATATTGAATAGTTTTGCTATCTCTCTTGAAGAAGGTAGTTTTTGTCCTGTTTTTAATTTCCCCTGTCTGATAAGGATTAAAATTCCATCTGATAACTGGAGATATACTGCCCGGTTGGAAGCAGGATCAATGGTTATGTGATTCAGCAGACTTTTAATAATTGGACTATCCATTTTATTTGTATTGGATTACAAATATACTCCAATGTGCAGTTAATTTTGCTGCAGTTAAATAATAATCAAAATAAAATTTAAAACAGAAATAATATGAAATTTAGTATTCAGCCTCATTTAGAAACTGAAAAAGTAGATTTATATCCTTTGAAGGAAGAAGATTTTGAAGAAGTGTATGCAGCAGCGGCAGATCCTAAAGTCTGGGAGCAGCATCCCAGTAAAGACCGATGGAAAAAAGATGTATTTAAAGTGTTTTTTGACGGAGCCATTCAAAGTAAAGGCGCATTCCGGGTGGTTGACAAATTCACGGGAAAGATTGTAGGAAGTACCCGCTTTTATGATTATAATCCCAGTGAAAACAGCATCTTTATAGGATATACCTTTTATTCGGTGGATTGCTGGGGTAAGGGAATAAATCCGGTTGTGAAAGCCGCTATGTTAAACTATATTTTTCAGTATGTTGAAAAGGTGTATTTTCAGATTGGAGCTGATAATGTCCGTTCACAAATAGCAATCGGCAGGATTGGAGCAGAGAAAGTAGGTGAAGAGGAAGTAAGCTATTTTGGAGAAAGCTCTTCATTGAATTATATCTATGAAATATCAAAAGAGAAATGGGAAGTTTATTGTAGTTCTGCAAAAAAATAAAATAATTAAAGGGATATATTATTAAAGTTTTGTAGGACTGAATAATGTAATTTTAATACCTTTAACCTTCAAATCATTAGAATTTTAAATTATTCCATGAAGACGAAATCATTCAGTTTTATTGTAACAATCTTTTTTCTGGCATTAAGTGTAACCGCATTTTCACAGAAAACAGCAGCTTTAAATTCCTTATTAGACAGGAATTCAGAATTTATTTTCCCGCAGACAACCGATAAAATCTCAAAAGCATTGAATGTAAAGCCGGTTTTTTATGAAGATGCCAATGAAGAAAAATATGTGAAATGGCCAATGAAGACAGGGCTTGAAATGTATACCAGTCTGGGAAAGGATAATACAGTTAATGAAATGTTTTTTGTTACTTCAGACGACAGGCCAATAGTAGTAGAAGGGCTTCCTTTCGGTCTTATCATGAACAAAAGTACATTGCAGGATTGTAAAACAAAGTTCAGTAAATACGGTGCGAAGGTACAGAAAATGGGTGCAGGAAGTGAATTCCCCGGAGGGTCAAAACTTGTTTTTAAAAAAGGCAAACATTATGCAACACTGCAGTTCGACAGTAAAAGCCTGTTAAAATCATTAAGTTTAACAACAGGAGTTATAAATCCGGCAGTGAATTAATCAGCCGCAAAAATACTACACAATCCGTCAAATAATGACGGATTTTTTATTTGTAACGTGGACTTTAAAAAATTATATCATCAATCCATGGTTGTTTTTTACCTCAGCCATCACAAAAGTACTGTGGGTACTTCCTATAGAATCTACGGAGCCCAGTTTATTGAATACGAAATCCTGGTAATGCTTCATATCCCTTACCTGTACTTTCAGAAGAAAATCAAAATCCCCTGAAATATTGTAGCATTCGGCAACTTCTTCTATTTCCAGAATCTCTTTTACAAAATCATAACCGACAGATCTGTCATGAATTTTCAGCTTGATCTGACAGAAAACGGTAAATCCGCGGTTGAGCTTTTCAGCATCGAGAACTGCAGCATATCTTTTAACGAAGCCTTCCTGTTCAAGCCTTTTTATTCTTTCAAAAACCGGAGAAGCAGAGAGGTTTACCTCTTTGGCAAGTTCTTTTACGGTCAGTTTGGCATTTTTCTGGAGCAGCCTGAGCAGCTGTAAATCCTTATCATCGAGTTGTTCCACAGAATATTATTCTTTAAAATTATAAAAACGGTCAAAGATACAGGATAATATGCTTTTAATTGTTATTCATACGGTTTTATTTGCTTAATTATTGCATTTTGACTGAATTTTATTCTGTATTGTTAATTTTACCCAAAATTAAAAACTTTTACAGAAAGCAGCTGCTGAAAGTAAAAGTACAGTTCTTTAGAGATACTTCATCAAACAGAAAAGGTTTTACTTAACGTAGATTAATAGGGAATCGTGTGCAAATCACGAGCTGTCGCGCAACTGTAAGTAACACGCCAAAGGTTTCTGTCCTTGCATATCCACTGCCAAAGCGGGAAGGATGACAGAAACTGTTACAAGTCAGGAGACCTGCCTTTACTGGATTGACAGTGCTTTCGCGGTCTGAAGCTTTGGGTCATACAGATGATATATCAGATAAGTACGTTTTCTTCTGTGGGAAAACTGTAGGGTCTGCTATGCCATTTTCCCCGGAATTTCTATTCGTTAAGCATTAAGAAGCATTTAAAAAGACTTTAAATCAAGTTTTAATATAAAAGTTTAAAAAATGCAAACTCACATTCTGGGCTATCCGCGTATTGGTAGCAAAAGAGAACTCAAAAAAGCCTGCGAGCAGTATTGGTCAGGTAAAATCCTTCCGGAAGAACTTCTGAATACAGGCAGAAATATCTGTAACCAAAACTGGAATATTCAGAAAGAAGCAGGAATAGATCTTATTCCGTGTAATGATTTTTCATACTATGATCAGGTTCTGGATATGAGCCTTGTGGTGGGGGCAATACCGTCCCGCTACCATGAAGTGGTTCTTAAAAAGAATAACTCTGAGCTGGATCTTTATTTTGCCATGGCAAGAGGATATCAGAAAGAAGGACTGGATATCACAGCAATGGAAATGACCAAATGGTTCGATACCAATTACCATTATATTGTTCCCGAATTTTATAAAAACCAGCAGTTTAAACTGAGCTCAGATAAAATTTTCAATGAATTTGCAGGAGCAAAGCAGGCTGGGATCAACGCCAAACCGGTTATTATCGGGCTGGTTTCTTATCTGTTATTGGGAAAAGAAAAAGAAGAAGGATTTGATAAGCTGGATCTGGCCGGAAACCTTCTTCATGTATACTCGGAAATTTTAACCAAACTTCAGGATCAGGGCGCAGAATGGATTCAGTTTGATGAACCTTTTTGGCATTGGATTTAAATGAGAAGGCAAAAGAAACATATCATTTTGTATATGCTGAAATAAGGAAACGTTTCCCAAAACTGAAATTTATTATTGCCACTTATTTTGAAGGATTAAAAGATAATGCATCACTGGCTGCTTCACTTCCTGTGAATGTGCTGCACGTAGATCTTGTAAGAAATCCTGAACAGCTGGATGATATACTGTACATTATTCCTGAAAGCGTAAGTCTGTCATTAGGGGTGGTTGACGGAAGAAATATCTGGAAAAATGATTATCAAAGTCATTGTCTCTGATAAAAAAAGCAGTGAATCAATTAGGCTCTGAAAGAGTTTTGATCGCACCATCTTGCTCATTGCTGCATTCCCCTTGTGATCTTGATTTTGAAACCAATCTTAATCCTGAAATTAAAAACTGGCTGGCTTTTGCCAAACAGAAAGTAACGGAAGTAGTAACGCTTAAAGAGCTGGTATCGGAAACAGAAATTGATCAGATTCTTGAAGCTTTTGAAGAAAATAAAAAAGCAGTTGAAAGCAGAAGAACTTCTTCTCTTATTCATAATGATCAGGTAAAGCAGAGAGCTAATGCTGTAACAGAAAAGGATACGCAAAGAATTAATATCTTCAGAATCCGTAAAGAACAACAGCAAAAAGCATTACAGCTTCCTTTATTCCCGACAACAACTATCGGGTCGTTTCCGCAGACTGCAGAAGTAAGAAGCTGGAGAGCAAAATTCAAAAAAGGAGAACTGACAGCAGAACAGTATGACAGGCTGCTGAAAGAAGAAACGCAAAGAACAATCCGCTGGCAGGAAGACATCGGAATTGATGTACTGGTTCACGGAGAATTTGAGCGCAATGACATGGTAGAGTATTTCGGAGAACAGCTGGAAGGATTTGTATTCACTAAAAACGGCTGGGTACAGAGTTACGGAAGCCGTTGCGTAAAGCCTCCTGTAATCTTCGGTGATGTTTCCCGCCCAACTCCGATGACGGTTTACTGGTCTCAGTATGCACAATCCCAGACTGAGAAATGGGTAAAAGGAATGCTTACAGGTCCTGTTACGATTTTACAATGGTCTTTTGTACGTGATGATCAGCCACGTTCGGAAACGTGCAGGCAGATTGCATTGGCGATCCGTGATGAAGTGGTGGATCTGGAAAAAGCAGGGATCAGAATTATTCAGATTGATGAACCTGCGATAAGAGAAGGCCTTCCGTTAAGAAAAACCGACTGGCAAATTACCTGAAATGGGCAGTGGAAGCCTTCAGAATTTCAGCAAGCGGAGTAGAGGATGCTACCCAGATCCATACACATATGTGCTATTCGGAGTTCAATGACATTATTGAAAATATTGCTGATATGGATGCAGACGTAATTACGATAGAATGTTCCCGTTCCCAGATGGAGCTTCTGAATGCTTTTGCAGACTTTAAATATCCGAATGAAATCGGCCCCGGGGTATACGATATCCATTCACCAAGGGTTCCGTCAAAAGAAGAAATGATTGAGCTGCTGAGAAAAGCCCAGAATGTAATTCCTGCCGGCCAGCTTTGGGTAAATCCTGACTGCGGGCTTAAAACAAGACATTGGGAAGAAACCGAAAAAGCTCTGATAGCAATGGTAGCTGCTGCTAAAGAAGCTTCTGTGGAATATGCACTTTAAAAAACTTTACAATAATTAGATTCAATTATTCAGATCGTGTCGTGATTTTCATGACACGATCTGATATTTTAAAGAGTTAAAACATGGATAACTGCAATAGCCTGCTCACTTTTTATTCTATTTTGCCTGTAATGAGCTTGGAGGATAACCAAACTGTTTTTTAAAGGCAAAAGAGAAATGGGATAGATTTTCAAACCCCAGATCCAGATAAACATCAGAAACCGATCTTCCTTTTTGGGTTAGCAGAAAATGGGCTTCCTTTAATCTCCGGTGCTGTAACCATTGTCTCGGTGGAATACCGAATATTTTCTGAAAATCTCTTTTAAAGGCAGATAAACTTCTTCCCGTTAAATAGGCAAAACGCTCTACATTGACATTGAAGTGAAAATTTTTATTCATAAAAGATTCGATATCAATTTTATGAGGTTCTGAGAAATCAAATAAAATATCCTTAAGACCGGGGTCGTAGTTCAGCATCAGAAGTAACGCTTCTTTTTGTTTGAGACGCAGAAGTTCTTGAGATGAAGGTAATTCCTCGTAGGCAAGCAATGAATACATAAAAGAAGTTAATGCCTTCTGATTGGGTTTTATATAGGCGGGTACATTTTCTTTCTTCTCTGCCTGATATCCGTACTCACGGCTGAAATCCCGTAAGATAGCTTCATCAAAATAAATGGTTACAGTTTTGATTTCGCCATCTTTAGGAGGATATTTTGCAAACTTCACCAAACGGTTTTTTCTTGCAGAATAAAGCTCACCTTCTTTGAATATCGTTTTGGTGATCCCGTCATTCAGCTCCATTTCCCCGGAAAGAACAAGTCCCAGGCTGTGAATCCGCGCAAACTGTTCTCCTTCCCTGAATTCTGTAAAATGACAGGAGTAATTGATGGGAAAAGGAATATTATTTTCACTCATGGCTCGAATGTTATTTCTTGATCTGTTGTTTTTTCAAACTTACAAAACTTTTTAGCATCATCACAGCAAAATGCTCTTAGAACATTGTACTGTGATGAATATAATTTTATACAATAACAGCCTTTGGCTCCAGATAAGCTTCCAGCCCGAATACACCATATTCACGTCCTATCCCGCTTTGTTTAAAGCCGCCGAAAGGAGCATAAGGATCATGTGAAAAACCGTTGATACATATTCTACCGGCATCAATCCGTGCGGCTACACGTTCAGCATGCTCCTGATCAGAAGAGCTGATATAAGCTGCCAGACCATAATGAGTGTCATTGGCAATCGCAATGGCTTCCTCTTCATCAGCATAAGGAATAATGGATAATACAGGTCCGAAGATTTCTTCCTGGGCAATACGCATATCATTACGTACGTTGGTAAAGATGGTTGCCTTTACAAAGTTACCGTCTTCAAGACCTTGCGGCTTACCTTCACCACCTGCCAGCAGAGTTGCGCCTTCTTCCTGCCCCAGCCGGATATAACTTTGTACGCGGTCAAATTGTCTGACACTTACCATAGGGCCTACAAGAGTGTCCTCTTCGTCAGGATTTCCCACCTTTACCTGTTCTGCAGCTTTTTTAGCGAGTTCATTTACCTCATCCAGCCGGTTTTGGGGAACAAGCAGCCGGGTAGGGGCAATACATGCCTGCCCGTTGTTCATATAAGCTCCGAAAACAGCCATAGGAATAGCCTTATCAAGATCAGCGTCTTCAAGAATGATATTGGGAGACTTCCCGCCAAGTTCTAAGGTTACCCTTTTCATCGTATCTACAGCCCCTTTGGCAATCGCTTTTCCAGTCAATGTAGATCCGGTGAAGGATATTTTAGCGATATCAGGATGCTGAGTAATTTCTGCTCCTACTACGTTTCCTAATCCGTTAACTATATTGAATACTCCTTCAGGCAAGCCCGCTTCATGAAAACATTCAGTAAGCAACTGGGTCTGGGCAGCACTCATTTCACTGGGTTTGATAACGGCGGTACATCCGGCAGCAATAGCGGTTGCGAGTTTGTTGCAGATAAAGCTGTTGCTGGCATTCCATGGTGTGATGATTCCTACTACACCCAGAGATTCAAAACGTACTTTAGAATGTCCGGCTGTTCTTTCGAAACTATAAGATTCTAAGGTCTTGATCGTAGTTGTAAAGGCAGAGATTGCATTCTGAACGCTCATTCTGCAAAACTGTAATGTTCCTCCGTATTCATTGACCATGACGGAAACTAGTTCATCTTCCCGTTTGCTTACCGCTTCATGCAGTTTTTTAAGAAAACCAATGCGTTCTTCTTTTGTTGTTTTTGAAAATGTCTTAAAAGCTTTTTTCGCTGCTGCGATGGCCATTCGGGTGTCTTCCTCATTTCCCAAAATTACTTCGCCTGTTTTTTGATTGGTAACTGGACTTATAAGATCAAAAGTTTCTGTTCCGCTCGGCGTAACAAATTCGCCGTTGATGTAAATTTTATTAATCTGATTCATTTTGATGATTTTAATACCACAAAGTTCGTCAGAAACGGAAAAGACAGGTTTGTTGTATGGTTCAATTTTTGTTTGTTGTATGGTTCAATTTTTCCCGAAAATGGGGTGCAAATTTACTTGCCTGGAATTAAATGTAAAAACTCACTGTTCTTCAATAAAATTAACTACTTTTATCATAACCAAGTAAACAACTTGTTTTGAGAACAACTCTTAAACTTATTATCGCTTAGTATCAGTCTCAGTAACCACAGGCTGATCGTTCTTTCGTTTGGGTAATTCTACCTGAACAGGTTTTCATTTTATCATATTATTTATTGCAGTGCCTGTAAAAGCAACTGTGTCTGTATTTTGTCTGTAACAATGACGAAACTTACAGCAAACTAATCTTAAGAGAGTCTTGGGTAAAATCAGATGCATATCAACTTTACTGCAGAGTGTGAATAATATGGAAAAAATCCTACAAAGAATATTAAGCACAACTATAAGTAATGAGTACTATACATATATGGGAGGTAAAAGCGAAAAATACTCCCTTACTAAAAAAGAAATGCAATCATTGTAACAGCTACAGATTTCAATGCAGCGATAAATTCAGACTGAATGCTCAAAAAAAGAATATTGATATATGGTTAATTTACCGGTGTATACAATGCAATAATACCTACAATATAACTGTATTTTCAAGAATCAGGACAGAAGCTATCAGTAAAGATTTGTTTGATAAATTGTCAGAAAATAATTTGGAAACAGTTTGGACATATGCATTTTCACTGGAAACAATAAGGAAAAATAATGTGGAAGCAGATCCGGAAAGTGTAGAATATGAAATTATCCGTGAAGATCTTTCCGTTGAAGACCTGACAAATATGAAAAATGAAATGATTTCGTTTCAAATACAATATCCTTTCGATTTTAATGTAAGAGTTTCAACAGTTATAAGAAAATGTTTTGGCCTTTCATCTTCCCAATTGAATCAACTGCTGAATATCAATGCGGTTTATTGTAATGAGAAACTCCTGCAGAAGAAGTATAAAATTAAAAATGGTGATGTTGTTAAAATCAACAGACAAGAACTCATCAACCTTCTTCTCATCGGGAAAGAGGATTGTTCTCAATAATCACAGATGCTAAATAATTATAGAAAAGTCTCTTGAATATTGGTCAGGAGGCTTTTTATTTTGAACACAAAAGATCAATCTGTTTCTGTAAAGTCTGCTTTTCCGGTTTTGATTTTGTCAGACGGATGGCTTCCTGATAATGATGAATAGCTTTATTGGTATCGAGTTCCGTATATAAATAACCCAGCAGTCCATGATAATATTCGCTGGTGATGAGGTTAAGTTTTTCAGCTTCAATGGCTGCCTTCTGATTTCCATAGACTTTTGAAAAAGCAAAAGTTCTGTTTAAGGCGGTAACAGGCGAGTATTCAATAACAACAAGCTGGTTGTAGAGATTTAAAATCTGCTGCCATTTATCCTCAGCCGATGAAGTGTGCCAATAGGCAATACCAGCCTCCAGATGATATTTTGAAACAGAAGAGTGGTTGGGCTGGCAGGCCTCTGTCAGGTAATAATTTCCTTTTTCTATTAAAGCTTTATCCCATAACGTTTCGTCCTGCTCATCAAAAAGAATGGCTTCACCTTCATCATTAATCCTTGCGTCAAGTCTTGAGCTTTGAAAACACATCAGGGCCAGTAATGCATTGGCTTTTGGAGTATTGGTGAATGGATGGTCAGTGAGAATCAAAGTGAGTCTCATAGCTTCCAGACAGAGGTCTTTACGAATTAAAAGATTATGGCTTCTTGAAAAATACCCTTCGTTAAACAATAGATATAAAGTAGTTAATACCGTTTCCAGACGCTGATGAATATCCTGTTCACTTAAAGAATCTATTGTAAAATGATGTGTTCTGAGTGCTTCCCGGCCTCGCTGCAGGCGTTTTTTTATGGTTTCCGTTTTGGATAGAAAAGCATTGGCAATCTCTTCTATGCTGAAACCACAAAGAATCTGGAGGGCCAGACATATCTGAGTTTCCTGGGAGTTGACGGGATTGCAGGCCGCAAAAATCATTTCCAGCTGGCTGTCGGAAATATTTTTGGTATCAAAATCGATTGTCTGGTAATTGTTTTCAGCGGTTTTTACTTCTTCTTGTTTGTTTTTTTCAATAACGGCAAGGTGTTTAAAATAATCCTTTGCTTTATTCTTTGCCACGGTGTAAAGCCAGGCTGAAGGATTATCGGGAAGTCCGTGCAGTGCCCAATATTCTGAAGCCTTCAGAAAAGTTTCACTGGCAATATCTTCGGCATTTTCGATATGTTTGATATCAAAACTTCTGCAAAGTACTGCAACGATCTTGCTGTACTCAGTCCTGAATAAATGCGGGGTTATTTCATTCGGATTTACCATGATTTATGAAAAGGCTATATCAAAGGTAAGTATATTTGTTCCGGGAAACTCAAAAGCGCAAAGAAAATGAATCGATAATCCCCTGCGCTTTTTGAGTTTGCAAAATCATGCTACAGTTTGCTGATCTCTCTTATTTCTACACTACCACCCAATAGCAGGATGGGACATTCCTTGCATAAAGCGGTAGCTTCTTCAACAGATTCAGCATTGATCAGTGTATAGCCCAGAATTGATTCTTTAATCTCAGCATACGGTCCGTCAGAAATTAATCCGTCTGACTTTAGAACCTGTCCGGTGTTTTCCAGACGGTTACCCCGGTCTGCCAGTTTATTCTGAGCAGCAATTCCGGCGATCCAGTTCATCCATTTCTGGGTATTGGCCTGCATTTGTTCCGGTGATGTCTTAGGCATAGACTTGTAGTCTGCACGGAAGACTAATAAGAATTCTTTCATTGTATTCAATTTTTTTGATTCACCTTAATGACGACTGGTATTCTTCTATGGGGACAATTTTTATTATAAGTATGAAAGTTAGTGCACATTCATGGTTGTTCTGAAAACACTTACTGCATTTCCGGTAATACTGACGGTATCAGGCTTACTATCTTTGATATTGACACTTACTTTTACTCTACCAACCCTGTTGATGGCTTCACCCTGTTTTCCGGTAAATTCAAAGGTGTCATCGGAAGTCTCAATGATTTTGTGTTGAATAAGATAGCCTCCAAGTGGTCCGTTCGCATTTCCTGTAACAGGATCTTCAGTAATCCCGATGGCAGGAGCAAACATTCTTCCGTTGGTTAATATCTCTTTTTCATCGGTATCGAAAGTAAATACAAAATATCCGTTACAGCCAATTTCCTTACTAAGTTTTGCCAAAGCGGTAAGATCAGGAGCCAGATGACTTAAAATCATATTGCTTTTAATACCGATCATTACTTTTGAATGTCCTGTTGAAGCAATTTGTACCGGACATTTTTCATCAAGATCATCCATTGTCAGTCCCAGTGCTTGTACAATTTTTTGAGTCATTGCAGGATCAAAAGCAGGACTTAGCTCAAATTTCCCCTGTGTCATGGTAATAAGATAATCATTGTCTTTCCTTTCAATATAAATCGGTAATATGCCGATTGGTGTATGTATTCTGATGGTACAGGAATCCAGATGATCTTCCTGAGCTTTTGCATAGAGTGCCGCAATTGTGGCATGCCCGCAGGAAGGCACCTCTGTGGTGGGAGTAAAATACCGGATGTGATAATCAAAATCTTCTCCGGGATGAGCAGGTTTAAAAACAAATGCAGTTTCAGAATTATTAAGTTCCCTCGCAATAAGTTGCATTTCTTCAGCTGTCATATTTTCAGCATTTAACACAACTCCAGCCGGGTTTCCTTTGAACTTTTCTTTGGTAAAAGAATCGATTTGATAAACGATAACTTCTTGCATAACGGATGATTAGGTTTACTGTAAAAATACGGAATCAAATTGGGTATCCGGCAGCTGTTTTATTGTTATTTGGGTAAATTCTTTGAACCCTTTCAAAAAAGAAGACCACAATTTACCTGTAAATTGTGGTCTTCTTCAACTAAGAACTATTTAACTATGATTCTGTCTTAAGATAGCCATAATGTAAAGCAGTTTCCTTTCCGAATAAGCTTGAGAAAATATTCTGAAACTCATGGATGTATTTGCACTTGATGGCGTTTCCGTATATTTTCAACCCTTCCATTATTTTTCTGGAGCTCAGGTCGATATCATATTTTATAAATGCTTCCGGTCTTTCATATCGTATACTCTGGTCCGAACTGTCAGTCCGTGAGAATCCCAGCTTTTCAAGCCATTCTTCGGTTATTCTGATGGGCTTGATGGAAGCGGCCGGGACCGAAATACTGTGAATATCATTTTCAATTTTAACAAAATAAGCCTGGTCGACATTCTGAAAGATCTCAGTGATCGTATAAATCTGATTTTTGTACTCGACTAAGTTCTTGATTTTTAGATCTGCTACGTTCATAATATTTTGATTTTTAGGTGGTGATATGGTCCTTGATAAACAGCAAATAGTATGCCCGGCATTACATGGCCAGCCGTTGTTTTAAGTGAGATTAGGTTAAATTTTTACTATAAAAAATTAATAATGTGTTAAAATAGTACACCAATACACGAATTATAGCATTTTCACGAAAAATAAAGTGTGGTATCTGTGTGGTATCAGCTTTTTGCTTTTTCCCTTGGATTCACATTAGCTGTGGTCAAAAGGAGGGCAATAATAACAGACAGAATAAGGACACCTATGAAAATATTCCAGGAATAAGCATGAAGAATATAACCGGTACCGCTTCCCAGAATGCTTGAACCAAAATAATAGAAAAGCCAGTAAATAGAAGTTGCTGAAGACTTCCCACGCTTGGCATATAAAGCTGTCATCTGGCTGGCCATAGTATGTGCCGCAAAGAAGGAGAGGGTAAAAAGACCAAGGCCGAAGATAAGAACATACATATTTTCCGATAGCAGCAATGCAGCTCCGGTGAGCATAAACAGGATAGAGCCCTTAAGGATACCGTTCATGGGAAATCTTCTGGAAAGACGTCCCACAATCATAGTTCCGAAGACTCCGAAAATATACATCAGAAAAATAAAAGCAATAATAAAGTGGCTTAATGAAAATGGTTTCGCTTCCAGCCTGAATGTAAGGTAATTATAAACGCTTACAAAAACTCCCATCAGCAATGCAGCAGTACAGTATAAACGAAGCATATAAGGGTTGGTAAGGAAAAATTTCATCTGTTTTACCTTAAGATGATAATCCGTTTTCTGAGGATTGAAAAACCTTGATTCCGGGAACAGTTTCCAGAATACAGCACCCAGAATGAGGCTTTCTATTCCGATAAGCAGCACAGCATTACGCCATCCGAATTCACCGGCAAATAAAGTGGCCAGTATTCTTCCGCTCATTCCTCCGATCGTATTGCCGCTGAGATACATACTGATGGCAGCAGGCACAGCAAGAGCATTCACCTCCTCTGTAAGATAGGCCAAAGCTACCGCAGAAACTCCGGAAACAACAAAACCTTTTAACACCCCGATAGCAATCAGAAGACTTAAAGCAGGAATCCAGGTAGAAATGATGGTAAGCATGGCAGATGAAATCAGCGAAAAGACCATCAGGCTTTTTCTTGAATAGCTGTCAGCTTTGAAAGCAAAAAATAATAATCCCAATGCCATACCTATTGTAGAGGAGGAGACAAGCAGAGAAGTATCACCTACGGATACCCCAAACTGCTGTGCTGCCATTGGCAGCATGGGCTGAAAGAGATACAGCTGTGCAAAAACCGAAAGTCCTGAAAAGAAAATACAAAGTTTTATGTATCGGAGACGCCGGCTTCCCTGAAAAGCTTTTTCAGATGAATTCATGAGTGTTTGCAATTACAATGCAGTGGATTAAACAGAAAATTAAGTCCCGTAAATTTCCTGATTATTTTCCGGATTTAAAAATTATTGTCTCAATGATTTTTATTGGTGAAACAAATCAGTGCACCTGTAAATTGCTGATATATTCAGATGGAGTAACGTTTTCCATCTGTTTGAATACCCTGTTGAAAGTAGATTGGTTGGAAAATCCTGCCTCGGTGTAAATATACATCAGGGTAACCTTTTCAATATCATTTTCATGAAGAAGTCTTTTCACGCATTCAATCCTGTGCATATTCAGATAATTGTTGAAATTGGGGTAGCCCTTTGCACGTATTGATTTTGATATATAACTGCTGTTGATATCCATTACTGTAGAAAGCTTTGAAATATTGAAATTCACATCTTTATACAGTTGTTTTTCCTGCATGACGGATTCGATTTTTTCAAACAGCTCATCTGCAAAAGGAATTTTTTCTGTCACCGGAACGGATTGAGTTTCCGGAGCATGAACCTTGCTTTCAATTTCGTGGTAAATTTCAATACGTTTTATTTTATCCTTAAAATAGAGCAGGAGTGATATAACAGCAACATTGGAAATCATAAGGATCGTATCTGTAATTCTTACATCATCCTGACTGTGCAGAGGGAAATCAAAGCTGAAGTTTTTGAAATAAGATATCCTGCTGCAATATTCAGTACAACAAAGAGACTGTAAATGAAGACATATTTCCTTGAAAAGAAAACATAGGCTGCCAGCGGAATAGGGATAAGCCAGACAAAACTTGCTATGGAATTATTCCAGAACACAAGCATGATGTAAAAATTGTAAAGAGTGGCTATAATAATATAAGAATGCACCATAACATTTACAGAGTAAGTCTTGCGTACAATCAGGTAAGTATACACGAGCAAAAAAAGTCCTCCGTAAAGATACCAGGCCATGACCTGATCCGGAATGATAAAGGTAAATATCAAACCAAAGACGGCAAGAATAACAGACATCAGAATGTTGTAATAATAGATCAGCTGTCTTTTGTACTGTTCAATTTGTATGTCTTTTGTGGCGGTCATTTGTGGCAAGAGATAATTTTTTAAATCATTCAATATAATATATTGCAGTCATTTTTCAGAAAATAACTGATTTAACTATTTGATTTGCAGTTCGTTGTGTTTTGTTGAGCCGTTTCCGGTTTTTCATTGATTATTCAGAAAATTGATTGGTCAATGCAGATAACTTTGCAACCGCTAGCTCCTTAAAGGCTGATTGATGGTATGTCAATTGACCTGCACGATTTATTTCCTTTATAAATCAATAATTTTTAAACAAATATACTAAAATGAAGAAAATAAAATTAACTCTTTCCGGTATTATGATGTGCCTTTCACTGGCTGCCTATTCCCAGGTTGGTATTAATACAGATTCTCCAAAAGTAACATTGCAGGTAGAGGGTAAACCCGATGCTGCAACAGTTCCCGATGGAGTAATGGCACCAAGGTTAACCGGGGATCAGCTGAGAGCTAAAGATAATGTCTACCTGGCTGCGCAAACCGGAACATTGGTTTATGTGACTCAGCCTGTAACCGTGCCTTCTGCAAAAACTGCAAAAGTAGACAAGGCCGGTTATTATATGTTTAACGGAACAACATGGAAGTTTGCATTTGGAGGGGTGGATGATGATATTACAATCGGAGATTTAATTTATTACCATGGAAGCATACCTGCCGGGGTTTCCGGAGTCAACACGCTGGCCAGCACATATCTTTCAGATCTTCCTGTTCTGGGCGGTTTTTTAAGGCTTGATGCACAATTTGACAGCAGTTCGGCAGGAACAGGAGCTGCCACAACTTTCAACCCAAGGCTTTATAATGTAGGAACATCAGATGTGAAGATCTGGGTATCAGAAATGTCTACTCATACCGGAGATTCGGACAACGGAAATATTAAATTATCACCAGGTGCCTACAGGCAGTTTGATGATGGTGTTTACCTGACGCAGACCCATAATGAGACCGTAACATTTGATATCACCATACAGGAGCCGGAGCCAAGATGGTACAGAGTATATTATGCATTCCGTGTTGATAACAGGTCCAGCACAGGAAGCAGTAATGCAACCACAACGGACTCCAATACTTCTGATAATACAAGAGAACTGTACCTTTCTGTACAGAGACTGTATTAAAGCTGTTACATGATTCTAAAAATACAATGATATATAAAAATAAACAAATCAACAGGTTATCTGTTTTCTAATGAGATTTGTGTTTTTTCTGGGGCTGGAATATAATAAGGGTTCCGCCCCTTTTTTAATGCATCATTTCATATACCTTGATCAGTTCTGCAATATTGGTGACATCAAGCTTTTGAAAAATTCTTTTTTTATAAGTACTTACAGTAGACATCTGAATATTAAGTCTGTTGGCAATTTCAAGATTTCCGTTTCCGTCTGCAAGAAGCTTGAAGATTTCGTATTCTCTGGATGACAGCTTTTCTACAGGATTATTTCTTTTGTTTTGAATAATCAGACCGATCAGCTCTGCAGGATAGAAATACCCTTTTTCAATTACCGTTTTCACTGCATTTTTAATTTCTTCTTCACTGCTTTGTTTGTTCAGGTATCCTTCAGCACCTTCTCTGATATACTGAATTGCAACATCTTTGTCATATCCTGAAAATATGAGGATCTTAAGGTCGTTCTGTATGCTTTTAAGCTCCGGAACCATTTTTTTATATTGGGTTCCCGGCATATCAATATCCAGAATGAGAAGATCATACCTTTGGTTTTCCAACTTCTTTTTCACCTGGTCATAGTTTTCCGCAAAATCTATTTTCAGTCCCGGATAAGCAGTCTCAAGGACCAGAGAGGTTCCGGCCCTCACTACATAATGATCATCAGCGATTAAAATTTTTTCATTCATAGAGGTTAGTTTTTATTGAGTGTTATTTCCACAATCGTTCCCTGAGGCTGGTTTTGCCTGAAACTTATTTCAGCATTGATCTTTTTTACCAGATGAATCACCATATGCAGCCCCAGTCCTTTTCCCTTGAAGCTGGGAGTTTCCAGTTTTGGGTTTCTGAACAGGTTCATATAAATGGCAATCTGTTCTGCAGACATTCCTGTTCCCGTATCAGTAATTGTTATTATGGATTTTTGCTGGCTTCCATTAATAGCCATGGTTATATTACCCTCGAAGGTGTTTTTCACAGCATTATCAAGGATGTTATGAATAATGGCTGTTAAAATACTTTCATTTACTCTGGAATAAACCTTCTGCTCAGAAAGATTGGTTATTGTTGTTCCTTTTTCTTTTGCGATTTCACAGAACAGTCTGTTCTTGATTTCCAGGATTCTGTTGATAGGATATTCTTTTTCTTCAAAGATGTTCTCGGCTTTATAAAGCTCGGTGTATTCTTTTAAATTGAGGGTAAACTGATACAGCTGCTCTGAGGATTTATAAATACTGTCAAAATACTTCTTCTGAAGTTCCACATCATCAGACTCATGAAGCTTTTGCGAAAGCATGGCAATAAACCTGATAGGAGTTGTAATATCATGGCTGATGGTTTCTACCAGTTTCTTCTGGTATTCCGTTTCTTTCTGCAGATTGCTTTTTACCAGCTCAAGGTGAAGGGATGTTTCTTTCAGCTCAGAGTTTTTATTATGTACTATCTGTTTCAGCGCCTTATTTTTTATCCTTAGGAAATTAGTCGTTAGCTGAACAATAACTATAATGATGATCAGGATTATGATAGAAACTGACACTCTGAAAAGCAGTGTCTGATAAAAAAGAGGCTGGATTTTGAAACGTACTGTCCTCACTTCATATTGCCCGCCCGGAGAAACCAGTACCCGAATGCTCAGGGTATAATCTCCCGGAGAAAGATTGCTGATCGTGTATTTTAGCTCCGTTCCTGTTATAACCTTTTCCCATTCAGTATTTTCTTTTCCCGATATCCTGGCTTCAATATAAAGATTTCCCGGATTGGAAAAATAAGGAATGTCAATAAAGACCTCTGCTGTTTTGTAATCATTCTTTAAATCAAATACCTGATGGAAATACTTAGGTTCAGAATTTCCGATTTTTACCCTTTCAATATAAATTTTGTTTCTGTCCGGATAATAAGTCCGGATACTGTCCGGATTGAAAAACAAAAAGCCATCCATCGACGGGAATACAAAATCCCCGTTTTCAAGAGCATATGCGTTAGGTTCTGAGCTTCCATTAAATTCATTCGTCAGAAAGCCGTCTTTTTTGGTGAAACGGTAATAGAATACCGGAGTGTTTTTGTTGTCTGCATAGCGCAGCAACTGTTTTTTAGGAACCTTAAACATACCGTTATTAGAAGAAATCCAGTAATATCCTTTTTGATCTTCAAGAATATAATGTGCAGACTTCAAGTAATCATTGATGTCATTCGGCATTTTGATAAGCCTGTGGTTTCTGAGAAGATAAAATCCGCTTTTATTCGTAGTAATCCATATCAGATTATCCTTTGTCCTGATAATACTTTTAACATGGATGTTTTTCATTATAGGAGTTATCCTGTTGCTCCCCAGCATTACAGAATACAGACCGTCACTGTTTCCGGTCAGAATTTCATTTTCACTGTACTGATAAAAAGTATTGATGAAACTTTTAAAATTAAAGATATAATCCGGCTGGGTAAATATATCCTTCCTGTAAAGGTGGAGCTGGGTTCCTGAAGGATGGGTAAAGGCTGTTCCGTAAAGATTTCCGCTTTTCATAAAAGACTGAAGTCCTTTTCTGCACAGAGCAGAATCCTTCTTTTTATATCCTGAATTTTTATAAAACCTCATAATACTGTTTCTCTTTCTGATCAGAATATCCCCGGAATTGTCATACATCATCAGGTAATTGTCATTGTACCCGAAAAGATGCTTGTTTACAATGCCGTTTCTCCCGAATTCTGTACCGTCTTCACTAATGATCGTATTCTTACTGAAAGGGAGGGAGGTATAATAAACATTATTGGAAAAATCAGCTTCTTTTTTGAAATATAAAAATTGGAAAGCTTAACGATATTCAGTCCGTTATTGAGCGTTCCAAGATATAATTTATTGAAATCCTTGTCATAGAACATAGCACAGTAAGGATGGTTTCCGATTTCCTCATATTTTACAAGAAATTTCAAACGAAGACCACTGGGAGAACCTTCTACGATATAAATAGTATTGTGGTTGATAATGAAAGTCTGATCCGTGATCTGCTGCCAGTAAACTTTGGTATCCGGATGATTAAAAAGCGTAGGTTGGGAAGAAACGGAAAGATGACCTTTGCAGATAGAGTAGGTTTTTCTTTTTTCAGATCATTGATAAAAAGTGTATCATTAAAAACAAAAGTATTGTTCAGATCTTTATTGGTAAAGGGAAGTCCGATTTTTGTTTCTTTTTTCCTTCCTTATAGATAATGGCATTTTCTGTAAAATGATAAACAGAATTCTTAAGCCGGATAAAATATTGCACATCATTATAGAAATCCGATGTAATGATGTTGTTCGCAATACGGTGTATAATGCTTCCCCCTTTGGAGTAGATTATTTTATCATCTTTGGTAATGTTTGCAAGCTTCGGGAATCTGTTTTTAATGATGATCTTATTCTCCTGAAAATTATTAAGAACCGTTATACTGTCAAGAAGCGGATCTCCGATAAATTCACCGAAATGCAGGTTATTTACCCTGAAATTATTAAAAGTAATAAACGAACTTCCATCATACCGTACCAGTCCGTTTTCTGTGGAGATCCAGATAAAGCCATATTTATCCTTGACGATGGCCTTTGCACTGCTTTGCGGAAGCCCATTATCTATGTTGTACCACGAAGAAGTGTGGCGCTGTCCGGAAATGTTTAAATATATGCAAGCAAAAATAAATGCCCAGATTCTCATATATGTGCAAGACTTATCTTTATCTGCTGCTAATGCAATAGATGGTTAATAATAATATTTGTATAAGTCAAAGTCTTTTTAAAGGGCAGGAACGATTGAGAATAAATTTTTATCATTGAAGTTTTCTGGTCTTTTGTGTTTTATATTTTTTGATCGTGTAAAAATAGTGAAATTATGGAGATAAATCAGCATCTTACCTCCTGTTTTCTGTAAGTTATATGGTGGTTTGCCGTTAACATGGTACTCAGAATTTTCCAAAAAATTATGATATATCAATAATAAGTGATAAATTTATGACAGATTCATTTTAAAATCCTTCAGTAAATCATAGTGGTGTACCGGGCTTTGGATTTATTTTAGAATTTATAAATGACAAATATTGATGTGTCTGTATATTTTTTACAGATTTATTAATAACGGCTTAAGCTTTTTTTAATTGTTATTTGTAGTAATAATTTGACAAAAATCTGAGGTTAATTCTACATGACATCTTTGCCAGGGCTCATGGATATTCATATTTTTGCAAAATATTCTCATAACGACTAAAGAAGCTTTATTGTCAAAATAATGATTCTAAGAACACAAACGGTTTTTATCTCAAAAACACAAGAGGCTGTACTGATAAACAGCCTCTTTTTGTTTCTAACCCTCACGGAATGACATTTTACAATAAAAAACCTCCCGGAAATGATGGGAGGTAAATAAAATTGATTGTATATTGAAGTATAATTCAATCGTTATTGATGTTTTTCAAGCCATTGCAGCCTGCGCTGATCCGGAAGATGCTTTACTTTAAAGTTTTCAAAGGTGGCATTGAATCCTTCTCCGTCAGGACATGCTGCCATTAATCCGACCATCACAGGAGTATTATCCTGAAGAGGAGCATTGCGCATCATGATATAGTTCTTGTCATCAAAAGAATAGAAAATCTCAACAGCATCCAGCCTTCTTACCGCTTTTATCCATACTGCAGGAGGTGTTTTCTCCAGTGTAATGACACTCCAGTCACTTTTGTTGTGGGTTACTACCGTGCTTAGATTATATTTTCCATCTACAAACTCTACTCCGGCTTTGATATAATGCTCCTTATCTGTTCTCAGCATAAGCCCCATCTGGTCAAATCTGGCTTTATAGCTCCCGGTTATTTTTACTTTTGCTTCAAATTCGCCGCCATAAGTTGTATAATAAAAAGGAGCGTCATCTACAGTAAATCCATAATGTGAAACCCTCCAATAATCACTTTGAGGGGTTACGAACATCGAAAGACTGTTGTTTTTTATTTCCCATTTTTCAGGCTCGTTAAACCAGGTCATTTTCTCCAGGGTCTGGGCGCAAAACTTTTGAGTAAGGAATAAGGTGCAAAAACCTAAAATCAATTTCTTCATTCTCTTTGAAATAAGTTCTAAACGTAATTATTATTTTAGCAAAAGTATTATTAAACAACATTTTCGTCAATACTGATAAATAACCATTATGGAAATCCGTGAACAGCTTAGCGATAAATTACTTGATAGCACTTCAAAAAAGTGCCTGCTTGATATAGAAATCTATAAGCAGAGGGCTCTGGCATATTCGCAGATGGAAGGTGCAATAGGTGTACTGAGTGATATGCAGGCGAATAAAAGTTATATTTATAAGTCTGAAGCGGCAGCAGAACTTGGCCTCAGTACAGATGAAAATCCTGCAGAAATTGAAACCATCTGGGAAGAAGAAATGCTGAAAAAGATACATCCGGATGACCGCCTGAAAAAATATATCCACGAACTCCGTTTTTTCAAATTACTTGATACGATGGAAATGAAGGAACGTACAGCGTACAGTGTGCTTTCAAAAATCAGGATGAAAGATAAAAATGAAAAGTACAGATGGGTGAATCACCGTATGTTTTATATTTATTCACCTGACAACGGAAGGCTGAGGCTGGCATTATGCCTCTATAATATGGCCCTGACTTCATCCAATGCCCCTGATTTTATGATTGTGAATATGATAAAAGGAGAAGTGGTTGTAAAAGATAAGCTTGACTATAAAAGTATTCTGAGCCCGAGAGAGCTGGAGGTCTTGAAGTTTGTAGGTGAAGGATGTGCCAGCAAAGAAATTGCAGATCTGCTGTCTATAAGCGTCAATACTGTAAGCCGCCACCGCCAGAATATTCTGGAAAAGTTAAAAGTAAAAAATTCTACGCAGGCTTTTAAAGATAGTTTTTATTAAACGTTGAGTTTAAATATCCGAAAAGTTCACCATGCTGTTTTGCATCTAATGATTAATTTTATAATTTGAATACAGATTAAGAAGAACCCTGAATGATGAAAAGAAGTGAAGAGATCACCCGTCAGTATTTTACCTTTTTAGACAAGCATATCCGGGATGTTATCTCCGGGGCTGTTCCGGAATTTATGGAATTGAATGAAATTGCCGGAGAGCTTGCGGTGTCCCATAAACATCTTACCGATACTGTTAAAAAGGAAACCGGGCAGCATCCCTGCTTTTTTTATGATGAAAAAATTATTGAACAGGCCAAATATATGCTCGTTACTACCCGTAAATCTGTAGCAGAAATTGCCCGTATTTTTACGTATGACCCTTCCAACTTTTCAAAGTTTTTCAAAAAAATGACCGGTCATACACCTGGGGAATTCAGAAAATCCAATAAATCTTAATCCGTCTGTTTTATTTCTTTAAAATTGCTTTAGAAGGGAATTTACGGCAAATTCTGTCTCTAGGTAGGGATTTAATCATGCTGTAATGACGGTTTAAAGATAATTTAGTGAATTATATTGTTAAAATTACCGGAAAATAATCTTTTATAAATGAGGTGGTTGTAAAAAATAATCGCATTTTTTTATTATTTATCTATTAATATTTCTTTATTGTTTACTTTTTTATTAAATTTAGGTAAGAAAAAACTAATTAATTCAATAAAGAAAAATGTTAAAAAGAGACAGAGGTATACAATTGAGTTTGGTTTCCAGAGCATAAGAATAAATTATTGTGTCTTTAATAATATTTAATCTTAGTAAGGGAGCTTAAGCCCTTTAAATAGTTATATATTTGTTTTTTTTAAACCACACAACAAACAAGATTAAGGATGAGCATCAACTTCACAACAGCAACTATTAAAGACTTTGAGAATATACCAGACAATGACATGGCTCAAAGGGCTGAAATTTTTTATGAATATTTAGACTATGTAAAGTCTAACGGGCACATGAACTACAGACTGAAGAATACTTCAGGAACCAATGCAGTACTGAATGTAAATATTGCAGACCGCAACAGAGAATTCGTTAGTTTCGTATCAAGTGATTATTTGGGATTTACACAACACCCAAAAGTAAAGCAAGCAGCTATTGAAGGAATAGAAAAATATGGTACAGGTACAGGAGCAACTCCTCTTATCGGTGGATATTTTGATTACCATAACGCTTTAGAAAAAAGATTTCAGGTTTTTTTAAACGTACAGAAGACGAAGCTGTAGTATTTACTACAGGATATACTGCTAACAGTGCTACTTTACAATGTTTAATGCAGAAAGAGGATCTTGCTATTTTAGATATGGCGGTACATGCCAGCGTGCACGAAGGATGTGCTTTTACCAATAAAAAAACATTTCCGCACAATAATCTCGAATCTTTGGAACACATTTTGAAGGTATCTGAAAATCTGTACCGTACGAAACTCGTTGTAGTGGATGGAGTGTATTCCCAGGATGGAGATACTTCCCGCATTAATGAGATCTATAATCTTGTAAAAAAGTACAATGCCTTTCTGATGGTGGACGACGTACATGGTGTCGGCATCCTCGGAGAAACAGGGAGAGGAACTTTGGAACAGGCTGGATTACTGGATAAGGTAGATATCATTACAGGTACATTCAGTAAGACCTTTGGTAATCTGGGCGGTTATGTTATTGCAGATAAAAAACTTTCCGCATTCATCAGATTCCATTCCCGTCAGCAGATCTTCTCAGCTACAGCTCCGCCATCATCCGCAGGAATCGTTAAAGCCATTGATTTAATTGATGAAGAACCTATCTGGAGAGAAAAACTCTGGAATAATATCAACTATTTCAAAAAAGGACTTGATGATTTAGGATTAGATACCGGGGTAACCTGCTCCGCCATTATTCCCGTAAAAATTGGAGACCCTTATGTAACAGGGGAAGCCGGAAAACTACTAATAGAAAAAGGAATCTATACCAACCCGATTCTTTATCCGGCTGTACCAAGAAAAGATGCGCGTATCAGGATGAGTGTGACTGCAAGACATGAAAAAGAACATCTCGACAAAACGCTTAATGCGTTTGATGATATTAATAAAAAATTGCATATTGCGAAAAAATAATAATTATGCCTAGAAAAGTAGTGCAGGGCCCCATTAGGGACAAAGAAAAAACAAAACAGAAACTGCTTGCTGCAGTTGGTAAAATTTTAAGAGTAAAAGGATATTCCGGATTAAAAGTAAGCAAAATCGCTGCCGTTGCCGGATTTGATAAAAAACTGATCTATGAGTACTTCGGAAGTACTGATAAACTGATCGATGAGTATATCAAATCTCAGGATTACTGGAGCCAGGTCAACCAGGACGTTGATATGGACTTTTCTGACGGCGGACATGAGCTTACCAAAATGGTGGTGCTTAATCAGTTCGAAAACCTGAAGAAAAATAAGGAACTTCAGAAAATTATTCTTTGGGAACTTTCTGAAAGCAAGCCTATCCTTAAAAAACTGGTTGATCAGCGTGAAGAAGTAGGAGAGGTTTTATTTGGAAACATTTCAGATCCTTACTTCGGAGAAGGTGTGGCAACAAGGCACAGGGCAATTATGGCTCTTATTGTTTCCGGGGCTTATTATCTCAACCTTTATACAGGATACAACGCAAGTAAGTTCTGCGGGATTGACCTGAAAACTGAAGAAGGCAGAAAAGAGATTGAAGGCGCTATCGTTGAGCTGATCGACTTTGCTTACAGCAAAAAGTAGGAATTAAAAGTTTTCCGATTTAGGCAGAAATATGATTTTTGTTGATAATTTGAAAACTTTTAATTTTCAAATTAAAACTATATTTCTTACTTTTGGCCAATGGAAAATTTTATAGTATCTGCAAGAAAATATCGTCCTCAGGAGTTTGATACGGTTGTAGGACAATCCCATATTACGGATACTTTAGAACATGCAATTGAAGAAAGCCAATTAGCTCAGGCATTGCTTTTTGCGGTCCTCGTGGTGTGGGTAAAACTACTTGTGCCAGGATTCTGGCAAGAAAGATCAATGAGAAAGATGGCTCGGTTTCAGAAGACGGCTTTGCGTATAATATCTACGAGCTGGATGCAGCATCCAATAACTCTGTAGATGATATCAGGGAACTGATAGATCAGGTACGTTTTGCACCTCAGGTTGGTAAATACAAAGTATATATCATAGATGAGGTTCATATGCTGTCTTCTGCCGCTTTCAATGCTTTCCTGAAAACACTGGAAGAGCCGCCTGCCCATGCTATATTTATTTTAGCAACCACGGAGAAGCATAAGATTATTCCTACCATTTTGTCACGTTGTCAGATCTATGACTTCAAGAGAATTGTCATTGAAGACATCCAGAATCATCTGAGAAATATTGCCGAGAAAGAAAATATCCGGTACGAAGATGATGCATTGTATCTGATTGCTCAGAAAGCCGATGGAGCCTTAAGAGATGCACTTTCCATTTTCGACAGGCTGTCTACTTTCTCCCAGAAAAACATTACGCTGGCCAAAGCTGCCGAAGTGCTGAATATTCTGGATTACGATCAGTATCTCAATATTGTGGATCTTGCCAAGGAAAATAAAATTCCGGAAGTCCTTTCTGCATTCAATGAAATTGTAAAAAAGGTTTTGATCCTCATATTTTTATTGCCGGATTAGGAAATCATTTCAGAGACCTGATGATGGCACAGAATGCTTCAACGATGGAACTCATAGAAGTAGGAGAGAAGACCAAAGCCAAATTTGTAGAACAGGGACAGAAATGGGCCGCCCAGCAGCTGATTGATGGTATTGAGATCTGCAACCACGCGGACATCAATTATAAAAATTCCAAAAACCCAAGACTTACGGTTGAAATTGCATTAATGCAGCTGGCTTCACTGACAGCTAATTTAGGCGATACTAAAAAAAGTTCCTGATACTGGCTCCGTTTCTCAGTGAGAAACAGGAAGTGAAAATTCCGGAAAAATCTCCGGAGAAGATAGAAGTTAAAGCAGAGCAGCAGCCTGCAGCTTCCCAGACAGTTCAGGCAGTTTCAGTAGCCAAAACAACCAAGCCGTTATCAAGGCCGGGAATCTCTTCCGGTTTCAGCATCAATTCCTTTTTGAATAAAGAAGATAAAGTGGAAGCTGCAGAAGATACAGTTGTGAGAACTGAAAATCTTCCTCAAAACCATTTTACAGATACAGATCTGCAGACAGAATGGAAAATTATGCTTAAGCAGCTCCAGGTTAAAAATAATTTTGTGTTCAATGCGGTGAAAACCTTTAAGCTGGAAAAAGCTGAAGAGCATAAAATCAAAGTTTTATTCCCTTCAGATTCTGCCAAAGTAGAATTTGACAAAATAAGTGGAGAATTTTTTAATCATTTTAAAAGAAAAGTTCAGAACCATAGCATCGAGGTAGAATACGTCAGAGACGTTGAAAATCTGAAGATTGAGGTGGTGACGAAGAGGAAAATGTTTGAAAAGTTTATCGAAAAAATCCACTTTTGAAAGATCTTGATGATTTAATGAAGTTTGATTTGACATAATTTTTATATATTTGTCAAATATTTCTGTCGAAAATACGTTTTTGACAAAAATACATTACAACCAGAAACGCTAAAACAAGACATTTCCAGAATAAAATGGAAAAACTGACTAACACATATCTGTCTTTTTTTGCACCCGCTAATTACTTTTTTAGCGGCTATTTTAGTTTTTCTGCTTCTTATTATAGAAATTTCAGAACCTATTACCGATTTTATTGGTACTGTTAACTGAATTTCTTTCCAAAAAATACAGGAGAAGTAGAGCCCTATTATTTTCCTGATTCCTTTAAACAATTTTGAACGGCATTTTTTGAAAAGAATTATAAATTAAATTTTATAATCCAAAGGGCTATTGCTGTCAACGAAAAAAGTATATAAAAAAACAATAAAATTTAGAATAATGAATTTAAATGATTTAAAAAATGAGTGGATCGATGGGCTTACACAGCCTTTAATGATTGCGGGACCTTGTAGTGCGGAAAGTGAAGCTCAGATGCTTGAAACTGCCAGGAGAATTAAAGAATCCAATGCTAATGTTTCGGTTTTCCGTGCAGGAATCTGGAAACCCCGTACTAAACCGAACGGTTTTGAAGGAGTAGGGGTTATAGGCTTGAACTGGCTGAAAAAAGTAAAAGAAGAATACGGTTTTAAAACAGCTACTGAGGTAGCTAATGCACACCACGTATTTGCAGCTCTGGAGGCAGATGTGGATGTTCTTTGGATCGGGGCACGCTCTACAGTGAATCCGTTTACAGTACAGGAACTTGCGATGGCTTTAAGGGGAACTGATAAGCCGGTATTCGTGAAAAACCCTGTTAATCCGGATCTTGCTTTATGGATCGGAGCGTTGGAAAGACTATTAGGACAGGATATTAAAAACCTGGGGGTGATCCACAGAGGATTTTCAACCTACCAGAAAACAAAATACAGAAACAACCCGAACTGGCAGATTGCCCTTGATTTCAAGAGCCAGTTTCCGAATATACCCATGCTGATTGACCCGTCACACATCTGCGGAAACAGAACAGGTCTTGCTGATATTACGCAGGAGGCACTTAACGTAGGATACCAGGGAGCAATCATTGAATCACACTGCAATCCTGATGAAGCATGGAGTGATGCTTCTCAGCAGATTACCCCGGAGGTTCTTGCAGATCTTATTGGTAATTTAAAGGTGAGAAGCTCTAATCTTGCAGGTTTTGAAGGAGAAATGGGCAGACACAGAACTTTAATTTCGGATCTTGACTTCCAGTTAATTGAGCTTCTTTCCCAAAGGATGAAAATTTCTGAAAAAATCGGTAAGCTTAAAAAGGAAAACGATATTGCGATCTTCCAGCCTGAACGTTGGAAAGTAATTACAGAATACGCTACACAAAAAGCCAAAGAAACAGGAATGTCTCAGGAGTTTATTGAAAAAGTATTCAAAGCAATCCACGAGGAGTCTATTGAAGTTCAGAATAATATTATGATCGATAAAAGATAATAGAATTAAAACTTGTACCGGAATTTCGGTCTCAATATAATTTAGGGCTTAGGCATCAGTATTTAGGGAATTGAAACATGTGTTTTTAAACCTATTTCCTGAATTCTAAGCCCTAATTCCGTATATTTGCAGCAGTATTATCTATGAAAGGAAAAATCATTAAATCTACAGGCAGTTGGTACCAGGTTTTGGAATTGGAAACAAATAAAATTTTCGAGGCCAGAATCAGGGGAAAATTTAAACTGATAAAAACCAGACTTACCAATCCGCTTGCTGTAGGAGATTTTGTTGAGTTCCAACTGGAACAGGATGATATTGCGTGGATTACGAAAATTGAGCCGCGTTCCAATTATCTGATCAGAAAATCAGTCAACCTTTCAAAAGAAGCTCATATTATTGCTTCCAATATTGACCTGGCATGCTTTATCTTTACGCTGAAGCATCCTGAGACCTCACTAGGATTTCTGGACAGGTTTCTGGCGTGCTGTGAAGCCTACAATATTACCCCGCTTATTCTTTTTAATAAAATCGATGTTTTACACGAAGAAGAAATTGAAATTGTAAAAGACATTGAATTCTTATACCAGGAAATTGGTTATGACACCCTTGAAATTTCCTCCTATTCTAAATTGAATCTGAATCAGCTTCAGGAAATTCTGAAAGATAAAACTTCAGTATTCTTCGGGCATTCAGGGTGTGGAAAATCTACTCTGGTAAATGCTTTGCAGCCTGGGCTGAATTTAAAGACATCGGAAATTTCAGACACCCACCTGAAAGGAAAACATACAACAACTTTTGCGCAAATGCACTTCTGGGATTTTGGAGGAAATGTCATTGATACTCCCGGTGTTCGTGAATTTGCGATGATCGATATTGAAAAAGAAGAAGTACAGCATTACTTCCCTGAGATTTTCAAAAAGAGAGAAGAGTGTAAATTTCACAACTGCCTTCACGTAAATGAACCGAAATGTGCCGTTATCGAAGCGCTTGAAACCGGTGAAATCCAACATTCCCGCTATGCAACCTACATTAAGCTGATGGACGAGGCTGAAGAAGCTTCCCAAAAGTAAACTGTGCTATTTATTTGTCAAATACAGATGAATCCGGACGGATCTGTAACATTTTATCTGACACCAGATAAAATATTGTTCTAATAAATTACTTCTTTAAAGATTAAATTTAGATACATAGAAGCATTTGTTTTTTTATGAATTATTTTTTTTGAATTTTAATGAAAAAATCTGTTTTTGAATAATTCCACTTTTTGATCTACCTTTCTCATAAATAACTCCAATTTTGTCACATTTTGACTGAGCTTGAAAAATGATACTAAGGGTAATTTTGGCTATTGCAATAATAGCAAAAAAAATGATAAAATTATTTTATATGACTTTTTATGTGGTTGAAAATTATGGAATTAGTAAAAAAATGTGGTATTTTTTTTGAAATAAAAAACCCAGCCGAAGTGGGTAAAAACTAATAACCATGAAAACTCAAATTAAACATGAGAATCGCAATAGAATAAACAATTACTGTGCCAAAGTTTACTTTGTAATTTCTTAATAAAAGTTATTTTTATGTTAAAAAAAAATTAAAATAAAAATCAAAGATATTTTTTGTAATTTTGCGCCATTAAAAAAATATACATTTATGTCTAACATTACATTCACTATGATTAAGCCTGATGCTGTTGCTGACGGACATATCGGTGCTATATTGGGTAAGATTGCTGAAGGAGGTTTTAAAATCAAAGCTTTGAAATTGACTCAGCTTACAGTTGCTGATGCAAAAAAATTCTATGAAGTACACGCTGAGAGACCATTTTATGGAGAATTAGTAGAATTCATGAGCTCTGGTCCTATCGTAGCTGCAGTTTTAGAAAAAGACAATGCAGTTGAAGACTTCAGAACATTAATCGGTTCTACTAACCCTGCAGAAGCTGCAGAAGGTACAATCAGAAAAATGTTTGCAAGAAGCATCGGAGAAAATGCTGTTCACGGTTCAGATTCTGACGAGAATGCATTAATCGAAGCTCAATTCCATTTTCAGGAAGAGAGATTTTCTAAGAAAATCATCTTATACAATAAAGAAATCCGGGGAATGTTCTCCGGATTTTTTGTTTTGCTATTGCGAAGGCTTAAAGATTATTTTCAATAGCTCCTACATTTTCTCTGTACAGCTCAAGAGGCTTATCAAGCAAAACTGCAATGACCGTCATCTGTTTATCCAGTCTCTCTTTAGGAATATCAATGTAAATGATTCCCGGTCTGTCACTCCAGTAAAGTTTATTGTAAATGGTATGGGTAAGCATGCTGCCTTCCCCTGCGATTCTTATTCTGGCAATGTTGTTTTTTATTCCCTTCAGTGCAATTGGTCCTGTTGGAATTCCTTCCACAAAAGATAAAGTGTCTGTTTGTCTTTTGATAAAGCACTCATTCCGGGAAATGACCTTCCGGCAGCCCTTTTCCTGTTTCAAATAAAGCCTCTGCATGTTTGCTTATCCATTGCAGCGTTTCCGGATTTGTTGCAGGTTTTTTTGATTTTCATATCGAGGCCATCATTGGTTAATCCTGCATTTGTGAACAGATTATTACCATTATATAAGGCATTGGCTACATCATAAACGGCTTCCCGGGTATTTTTGTTTTCCAGCATTTCAGCAAGAGGATGTTCTTTCTTTTTAAAATCTTTCAGAAATACAGGAGGAGTGTCAAAAATAAGTTCTGCCACTGTGACATCTTTGTCAAATTTTACATCGGAGAAGTTCAGTGTCAGAGTTTTTTCAGTATTATAATCCGCTTTAACAACAGCGGATGGTTCTCCGATGATTTTTACTGAATGAGGTTTTGTTGCCAGCCCATAGATCTTTGTAAAGTTTTTGGCTTCTTCAAGATACAGGAATAAAGATTTTTTGGAGACCGACAAAGAAGATTTCCCTTTGTAGTTTTCAAAAGGAATTCCACGGGTTGTTTCGTAAATGGCATGCTGATTTTTTGAGGTCCATCGTCCCAGGTTTTTAAGAATCTCAACCTGTTCCTCCGGAATGCTGCCGTCTGATCTGGGGCCGATATCAAGAAGGAGATTTCCTCCCATACTGATTACATCTGCCAGCGTTCTGACAATCATATTAGGGGTTTTATAACTTTTGTCAAAGGGTTGGTATCCCCAGGAATCATTCATGGTATAGCAGAGTTCCCAATATGGATTCTGAGGGGGAACTACCGGGACACCTTGTTCCGGAGTATCATAATCTCCGTGATTGTTGAGTCTGGAATTGATAATGATATTGGAATTGTATTTCCTCAGTAAATCTAAAGTCTGAGAAGCCTGCCATTCCTCAGAAGTATGCTCCCAGTCCCCATCGAACCAAAGAAGATCCGGAGCGTACTGAGAAGAAAGTTCATTAAGCTGGCTCTGATAATAGCTGATAAAATGCTGCCACCGTGCAGGATCATTTTGATTTCATAACGCTTTTTTGTCCGGGTATTGATATCATAATAAGGATGGCTCCAATCCGGTAAGGAGAAATAAAGTCCTGTTTTTAATCCTGAATTTTTCAGTGCAGTAACAAAAGGGCTCAAAACATCCTTTTGGGCCAATGAGTTCTGAGGAATGCTTGTCGCTTTTTCTGCTTTTGAATTCCACAATGAAACTCCGTCATGATGTTTTGTTGTTATCACCGCATATTTTGCACCGGATTCTTTAATGAGATTTACCCATTGTTCCGGCTGATATTTTGAAGCTGAAAAACCATTCAGCTGTTTCATATAATTTTCGTGATTAATGTAATTATTGAAGAATGACCAGGATTCGGAGATTCCGTTGACGGAGTAAATTCCCCAATGAATAAAGATACCCAGCTTGGCATTTTTAAACCATTCCATTTTTTGCTGTTGCCGGCTGTTTGTTCCTGTGCATCAATAGTACCCGCAGATAATATCAGGCCAAGGAAAACAGCTTTAATCAGACTGCTTTTCATATATAGATTAATTTTAACATTAAATATAAATAAAGAAAACCTTACAGGATAAAATAGTTTTAATATTGAGTAATAATTGTTATCAAACTGTTTCTTTTTATTGTATTTTAGAAATGGAACGTTTATTGTAAAATTTACCTGAAAAAAGCAATTATGAAAATTCCGGCAATATTAATGGCAAGTTTGCTAGCGGTAGGAGTCTCTGCACAGACTACCAAACCTGTAACTAAAACGAAAAAGCCTGTCAAAAAAGTAAAGATAGCTGCTGCTTCGGATACGGTTGAAAAGAAAAAACCGGGAAGTCCTAAACCGGCCGTAAAAAAAGATACACTTGTACTTCATGGATATGGCTGCCCGGCCTGCGGGATGGGATAGGAGATGAGAAAGCCAATGCTGGGAGTATCGATGATGGCAGAAGCAGACTTTGTTTCCGCTGTTTTGCCATTGCTTCAGAATAATTCCATGGATGTGCTGGAATGGTCTTTTGATACCCTTTATCAACCGTATGAACCGGATTGGCTTCGTGATCTGTTAAACTTTTATGCAGAGAATGGGCGTTTGATTGGTCATGGTGTTTATTATTCTTTGTTTGATGCAAGATGGACAGAAAGACAGGATGAATGGCTGAAAAAGCTTAAAGAAGAAGTCAGGCTCCGGAAATACAGCCATATTACGGAACATTTTGGTTTCATGAATACGGAAAATTTTCATCAGGGGGTACCATTACCGGTGTCTTTGCATCCAAAGACTTTACAAATAGGAAAAGACAGGCTTTACAGGCTTCAGGAAGCAGTGGATATTCCCGTAGGGGTAGAAAATCTGGCATTTTCTTTTTCCATAGATGATGTTAAGGAGCAGGGAGTGTTTCTTGATCGGCTTACAGAAGATACAAATGGCTTTCTGATTCTTGATCTCCATAATATTTATTGTCAATCCTGTAATTTCGGGGTAGGAATGAAAGAGATTATTGGTTTGTATCCTTTGCATAAGGTAAAAGAGATTCATCTTTCCGGAGGAAGCTGGCAGGAGAGTGCTTATGGAAAAAGCAGGTGAGGAGAGATACTCATGATGATGCCGTTCCTCAGGATATTCTTTCTGTTTTGCCCTCTGTAATGGAGCAATGCCAACATCTGGAATATATTATTATTGAAAGACTGGGGCATACTGTAAAAACAGAAGAAGAAAAAGCTTCTTTCCTGACTGATTTTAATACTGTCAGAACAATTATTGAGATATCCGATATGAAATGGGAAGAAAGGAACTGGAGGAAAAAAGAAATAACTCTTCCGGAAAAACCTTTGGAAGATTTGATACTATATGAAGAACAGTCGGTGCTTACTAAGCTTCTTTTTGAAAATGCTGATGTCTCAGTTATTAAAAATCATAACTTTCATTATTTCAAAACAGAAAACTGGGACCCTGAAATGATTCTTACAGCTCAGAATATCATTAAAAAATGGAATCCTTATTAAATCCTATTCTGATAACCAAAATCAAATTATATGAAAATGACAACATTAGTATTGATCATTACCGCTGTTCTCACTGCTTTGATAGGAGGACTTTTTTATGCTTATTCATGTTCGGTTGTCCTTGGGCTGGGAAAGCTCTCTGATCCGGAATACCTGAAAGCTATGCAGAACATCAACCGGGAAATCCTTAATCCTGTCTTCTTTATGAGCTTTATGGGTACTGTAGTTCTTCTTCCATTGTCTGCATTTTTATTCCGTGGGCAGCAACCTGTCTTTATTTTTCTCCTTTTAGCTACACTGGCTTACCTGATTGGAGTTTTTGGGGTGACGGTTGCCGGGAATGTTCCGATGAATGATGCGCTGGATAAGTTCGATATTTCAGGTTCCACTACGGAAGCGCTCAGGCAGATGCGGGAAAATTTTGAAAACAGATGGAATTTCCTGAATAATATAAGAACTGTTTTTTCTGTCATTTCAATCATTTTTGTGGTCTGTGCCTGTGTCTGGAATAAGGAAGTATAAAAAATTATAAATGGAATCAGGTAAAAATACATAAGCATCAGATTCAGTATTTCTACGGATGTGTACATGTGGTTTTATTCAGATCTTTGTCTTGTTAGTAAGACAGTTTTAAACATTTTCAACAAGTTGAAAAAAAGATTATAACCAAGACGACTTAAGTTTCCAAACAAGAGAAAAGGCAGCCAACGGCTGCCTTTTGTATATGATAAAAGATAATCTTAAATCTTTAAAAGTTCGATTGTTCTTTCAGGGCTTTCATCTGAGAAAACAGCATTTCCTGCAACAAGAACATCGGCGCCGGCTTCAAATAATTTGGAAGCGTTGTCGAGATTTACCCCTCCGTCTACTTCAATAAGTGCTGTAGAATTGTTGCTTAAGATCAGGTCTTTGGTTTCGGCAATCTTTTTATAGGTATTTTCGATGAATTTCTGACCTCCAAATCCCGGGTTTACGCTCATTAATAATACAAGATCAACATCTGCAATAATATCTTCAAGCATTAGCACCGGAGTGGAAGGGTTTAAAACAACACCGGCTTTTGCTCCTTTATTCTGAATATGATGAATGGTTCTGTGAAGATGGGTGCATGCCTCATAATGTACAGAAACAAGGTCTGCACCAAGATTGATGAATTCATCAACATATTTTTCAGGTTCCACGATCATCAGGTGAACATCTACAAATTTTTTAGCATGCTGCTGAACGGTTTTCATTACCGGAAAACCAAATGAAATGTTGGGTACAAATCTGCCGTCCATTACATCAACGTGGATCCAGTCGGCCTGAGAATTATTCAGCATTTCAATGTCTTTTGCAGGTTCCCGAAGTCTGCAGATAAAAGGGATGGAGCAATAAGCTTCGTTTTCATTTTTACTTTTATACTTTTTATTTAGATATAAGATATTAGATCTCAGATTTCAGATCTTTAAAGAGCAGAAATATGCAGTCATTTGAGTCTGGTGTCTGTTGTCTTATATCTGAAATCTCAATTAATGATATTTCAGTTTCATTTCCGGTTTGATCTTAAGGACCGTTTCGTAGATAAGTTTAATAACATTAGCTACATCTTCCTTAGACACCATTTCTACCGTAGTATGCATATAACGCAAAGGTAAGGAAATTAACGCACTTGGTACTCCGCCGTTCGAATGGGCAAAAGCATCTGTATCAGTTCCTGTAGCCCTGCTGGCTGCAGCCCTCTGGAAAGGAATTTTTTTAGCCTTTGCAGTATCAATAATCAGTTCCCTGATGGTGTGATGAACACTTGGAGCGAAGAATACTACCGGACCTGCACCGCATTTCTGATCACCTTCTTTCTTCTTTTCAATCATCGGGGTTGTCGTATCATGGGTGACGTCTGTTACAATGGCAATATTCGGTTTGATGGTATCTGCAATCATATCTGCTCCGTATAAGCCTACTTCTTCCTGTACGGAATTAGTGATGTAAAGCCCGAAAGGAATTGATTTCTTATTTTCTTTTAAAAGTCTGGCCACTTCAGCAATCATAAAACCACCGATTCTGTTGTCCAGAGCTCTGCACACAAAATACCGGTCGTTCATTTCAAAGAACTCATCAGGATAAGTGATCATGCATCCTACAAAGATTCCCATTTCTTCCACTTCCTTTTTGGAAGTAGCACCACAGTCTATAAAAATATTTTCGATCTTTGGAGTCGGCTCATTCTGGTTTGTTCTTGTGTGAATGGCAGGCCATCCGAATACTCCTTTTACAATTCCGTTTTCTCCGTGAATATGTACCACTTTGGAGGGAGCAATAGTCTGGTCAGAGCCTCCGTTCCTGATGACATAAATTAATCCATCCTCAGTAATATAATTAACGTACCATGAGATTTCATCGGCATGTGCTTCAATCACTACTTTAAATTCGGCTTCCGGATTGATAATTCCATAGCAGGTTCCATAATGGTCTACTTCTATCTTATCTACATACGGTCTGATGTAATCCATCCAGACTTCCTGTCCTTTATGTTCGTAACCTGTTGGTGATGAAGTATTTAGGTATTTTTCTAAAAATTTTAAAGATTTCTTTTCAAATTTCATAAAAAGGAATGATTTTTGCGTTCAATTTTTGTTCTTATAAGTGTAAAATAATGAATTTTAGTAAGATTATCTGCCTTTTTATTCTCTTTTTGGAGTCAGTGTTTTCGGTCAGAAAGATGGTATTGTGGCAAAACCTCTCAGTCAGTACCCGCCTGAATCCCTGAAAGTGGACGAATTTGGGAATAAGTATTATTATGACGAACAGCAGAAGATCAAGGTTTATGAAATCAATGGTGAGCCTGTCGTCGTTTTAGATGAATTGGTATTGGTGAATAAGCCACGATTTAACAATCAGCTGGATAAGAATTACTATTACTTCCTGAATAAAAAGCTCTATAGAGTATATCCGTTATTTGTTACCGCATTGCAGCAGTACAGGGATATTCAGAAAGATATGAATGATATGGATAGTAAAGCCAAAAGAAAGTTTGTAAGAGAGAGACAGAATATACTGGCTGACCAATATGAAAAGCAACTGAGAGATCTTACTACTACCGAAGGACAGGTTTTTGCAAAGCTGATGAACAGGGCTACCGGCAAAAATGTATTTGAGATTATCAAAGAGCTGAGGGGAGGATGGAGTGCTTTCTGGTGGAATGTGAAAGGAAAAATGGCTGATATTGATCTGAAAGAGCGCTATGATCCTCATACCAACAGAAGTGATGAATTTATAGAATCACTGCTGCAATCCAACTGGAACTCAGGGTATTTACAGCCTTATCCGGGAGCAAGCGATTTTAAAGTAAAGAAATAATATACATTCCTGTAAGGTTACCTTACAGGAATTTTTCTTTTAATTTATCGAATACGATTTTATCTATCGGAAGCGGAAAAGGGTTATCCGGTCTGTCAATATCAATCCATTCTGTTTTTTCAATGCAGGGATCCATAATAATAAAATCTTCTTCATTGATGATCTCTACGATATAATATATGGTAAGCAGCTGTTCATTTTCTCGGAAGCGGGAAACCAGAAAGTTTTCCTGTGTGTAGAAATGTTCCAGTACATTTATTTTTACATTCAGTTCTTCATCAAACTCACGATGCAGGCATTCCAGTACACCTTCTCCGTATTCCAGTCCGCCGCCGGGAAATTTCATTAAAGGTTCGCCGGCATATTCTTCAAATAAGGTTAAAACCTGCTTATCTTTTACCGCACACGCATACACTCTAATGTTGATCTTATCTATCATATATATAATGTATAATATTTGTATAGCTAATGTAAGGAAATTTTATAGAGGTGAAAAGGCGAAATTGCCAAAAAGTAAATTTGAAGATCAGCTTCTGGATACTTTTGCCCCTTTGCCTTTTTACAGTTTCACTGCGTTAATCATTTCTCTTTTCCCCGGCGGGCCCTGTTTTTTTCAACCTGGAAATTCAATTCCTGAAGAATTCTTCTTACGCTGCCTTTTGAAGAATAAGTTGTTAATAATCCGTTAATGGCCATTTTGTCAGAAACCAGCTCAAATAACGGTTTTTCCCAAAGGTCTGGCTGTACTCTGGCGCCAAAACAGTCAAAATAAACAAGGTTAATTTCAGGCAGATCAATGTCTTTCAGATCAAAAAAATCACATTCTATCTTTTTTAGGTTGAATCCACTAATAATTTCTACTGGCTTTTCCCAATCTGACAGATGAATTTTCTGATAAATATTTTTTAACTCTGGGTTATCAAAAAGTTCATCGTAAGCTAAATCTTTAATTTCGGATTCATTTATGGGGTATTTTTCGAGCGAAAAATAATTGATGACATGATTTTTGTCAGTTTTTAAATATTCATTAATTGTTACCAAAACATTCAAACCTGTTCCAAAACCGAGTTCTAAAATATTAATTTCGCAATCATTTATCAAATTCAGTCCATTTTTGATAAACACGTGTTCGGCTTCCTGTAGTGCTCCGTGATGCGAATGGTAGTTTTCATTTAATTCGTTGATAAACAATGTTTTACTGCCGTCGTTTGTGGTTTTAATTTCTCTTTTCAAGCTATTTTTTTGTCAAATTTACTCTAAAATTTTTATATTTAGAAAATTATGTTAAATTTGTAGAACATCGTAAAAATTTTAAAAAATGATAATTCAAAAAACTGAAAACTCCAGAATTTCTACATTTGACCCTAACAATTTTTCATTCGGAAATACTTTCATCGATCATATGATCATTTGTGAGTACGAAAACGGAAAATGGGGTGATGTAAAATTAGTTCCTTACGGTCCGATTCCATTTACGCCTGCTATGATGGGGGTAAATTATGGACAAGCTTGTTTTGAAGGTATGAAAGCCTATAAAGACAAAGACGGGCAGGTTTTCCTTTTCAGGCCAGAAAAGAATTTTGAACGTATCAATAAGTCAGCGAAGCGTCTTGCTATGCCTGAAGTGACTGAAGAAATGTTTTTAGACGGGTTAAAAGCATTAGTAGATATCGACAGAGATTGGATTCCACAGGGGGAAGGAATGTCTCTTTATATCAGACCTTTGATTTTTGCTACAGAAGAAGCTTTGAAAGCAAGAGTTGCCGATAAATATATGTTTGCTATCGTTGCAACGCCGGCGAAGAGCTATTATTCAGAACCGGTATCAGTGAAAATCTCTGACCACTATTCAAGAGCTGCAAACGGAGGAGTAGGTTCCGCAAAAGCTGCAGGGAACTACGCTGCTTCTTTCTATCCTACACAATTGGCTATAGAAGAAGGATATGAGCAGATCATCTGGACAGATGATGCTACTCACGAATATTTCGAAGAAAGTGGTACAATGAACGTATTTGTAAGAATCAACGATACAATCTATACCCCTCCGACTTCTGAAAAAATCCTTGACGGGGTAACGAGAGACAGCTTTATTCAGTTAGCAAAGAGAAGAGGAATCGAAGTGAAAGTAGAGCCTATTGCTGTAAAAACAGTAATTGAAGCTTTAAAGAACGGTTCTCTTAAAGAAGTTTGGGGAGTAGGTACAGCAGTAGTAACCACTCAATTCCAGGCTTTAGGATATCAGGGAGAAAAACTTGATCTTCCAAGATTATCTGATGAAGAAAGTTTTGCAGCGATCCTTAAGAAAGACCTTGTAGATTTACAAACGAACCTGTCTGAAGATCCGTTCGGATGGAGAGTTACTGTAGATCACGCTTTAGAAACAGTATAATAGCTTAAAATAACAATATGAAAGCCGGGTTTTTCCCGGCTTTTTCGTATCTATGTATTTATAAAAATAGATGAATAGTTGAAGATCACATTCATATTTTATTACATGCACACATTTCTTAATCAAGTTTTGTAATTGATTCCCGAAATGTGTATTTTCGCAAAAGTTTATGAAAAAAATACTCTTCATATCAGCCATATGCCTGTTGAGCTGCAACAGAAATGCCCAGACGGCCCATCCTCCTGTAGGCGGTGTTTTAAGCCAGAAAGATCTGGATGTTTCCAAAAACAGGATGAAAAATTTGAATACCATAGAACGGGGCCAGATTCAGGACTGGATCAATGGCCAGTCTGTGAAGTATTATCCTACGCAGCTTAATTACTGGGTAACAGTAGAAGGTTATGATCAGAGAGAGAAAAGGAAAGATGAAACCATGATTTCCTATTCCTATGATCTGTATGATTTTGACGAGACTAAAATCTATGACAAGCCTTTTGAGAGGAGAGATGCCAGATTCGGGCATTTTAATGAACTGAAAGCGGTGGAGAATGCTTTACGTTTTATACGTGATGGAGAGGAAGTAACGCTTTTGGTACCGTCTTCTCTGGCTTACGGAACCTACGGAGACGAAAAGAAAATAGACAACGACATTCCATTAATCATAAAATTAAAAGCTCTATAATACATGAAATTGTTTAACAAGAATATAATTCTGGCAGCGGCAAGTATTTCGCTGATGAGTTGTACCCCAATTTATAAAAAAATGAACGTAGACAAAGAAACTTACGAAGGTCTTAATGACGGACTTTATGCCAATCTTCAAACCACAAAAGGGAATATGATTGTGAAGTTTGAAGACAAGAAAGCACCAGTAACTGTAGCCAACTTTATCGGTCTTGCAGAAGGGAAAATCGACAACAAAGCTAAGGCTAAAGGAGTTCCTTACTATGACGGAACTATTTTCCACAGAGTAATCAAAGATTTCATGATCCAGGGAGGTGACCCTCAGGGAACAGGTATGGGAGATCCGGGATATAAATTCGAGGATGAAAGAAATGACCTTAAGCACACAGGAAAAGGGATCCTTTCTATGGCGAACTCAGGACCCAATACAAACGGTTCTCAGTTCTTTATTACTGAAGTAGCTACTCCTTGGCTGGACGGAAGACATACGATCTTCGGAAAAGTAGTAAAAGGAACTGAAGTGATTGATGCTATTGCCAATGTTGAAAAAGGAGCTCAGGATAAGCCTAAAACAGATATCGTTTTAGAAAAAGTTTCTGTTTTCAGTAAAGGTGACGAGTACAAACACTACGACGCGGCTAAAACTTTCAACGAAGGAAAAGCTAAAATCGCAGAAAACAATAAAGCTTTCATCGCTAAAGAAGAAGCTGAAAGAAAGAAAAAAGAAGAAGAATTCAAAGCTAACCAGGAGAAACTGGTAGAAAGCCTGAAAGCTGGTATGCAGAAAACTGAGTCCGGTCTTTATTATAAAATCACAAAAACAGCTGACGGTAAAGCTCCAAAAGCTGGTGACAATGTATCTGTACACTATGCAGGTAAATTAGTAGACGGAACTGAGTTTGATTCTTCATTCAAAAGAAATGAGCCGATCGAAATTCCAATCGGAATGGGAAGAGTAATCAAAGGATGGGATGAAGGGATCCTTTTATTGAAAGAAGGTGAAACGGCAACATTATTGATTCCGCCGGCAATGGCTTACGGAGAAAGAGGAGCAGGAGGGGTAATCCCGCCAAACTCATGGTTGGTTTTCGATGTTGAGCTTGTAAAAGTAAAATAATTGAATCTTCAAAATATTATAAAAAGCCGTCCGAAAGGATGGCTTTTTTATTTTGCTCAAATATTCTGTAACGATCCGAGTAAATAGTACGACACATTTAACAGTTGGAAAGGTTAATAATTTTCTGACAAAAATGTAACACCCTTCAATCATGAAAACCAAATCACTTTTCTTTCTGCTCATTTTGCTGTCTTTTACTGCTTTTTCGCAGACCAAGACGAATTCTGATGATACAGCAATAAAAAAATCACTTACCTATTTTGTAAACAGCATTCAATCCAGGCAGATCGGTCAGGCGGTAAGCTGTATATATCCAAAATTCTTCACGATAGTTTCAAAAGAGCAGATGACCCAGATTTTGAATATGACTTACAATAATCCGTTCATGAAAATTGAAGTACAGGATTTAAAATTTGGAACTATTGAAAAACCTGAACTTATTACGGGTGAATATTTTTCTATTACCCATTATTTTTGAAACTGAAATGTAATGTCAGTTCATTAAGTGATGATATGAGAAAGAAAATGAGCAGCGCCTTAACAGGTAAATACGGCGCAGATAATGTAAAATATGTAGCTAACGAAGGGGCCTATCTCATCAACGCTCCTATGAAAGCCTGTGCTGTTGCAACAGATAAAAAGGCATGGAAATTTGTTATTCTGGAAAAAGAGTATAAAAAAGAACTGGTGAAAATCTTACCGAAGAAAATTCTGGATAAATTTTAAAAGTTAAGCAGTAAAAGTAAACTGCCTTGAAGAAGCATTTCTTCGTTCCTGTAAATACCGTAAAAATACGGATTTCAGTAAGGAATTATTACTTCTATCTTTATCCGGCACTTATAAAAAACAAAATAAATATGTTGGATCTGAATTACGATGAAATAAAAAAGGAAATAGAGTCGGAGGTGTGAAGCGCACCATCTGCATCCGGAACTGATTAAAACAGATGAAGGCTTCGGAATAAAAGCCTGTTGTGAGCCTTTCAGGGAGAAGGTGGTTGAGAAATCCGGGAAAATGATTGAAGAAGAAACCCAGAAGATCCTCGAAAAAATGCTGAAGAATATGTTTAAAGAATAAATTTTTACGATGTGATGATAGCACTTGTTGTTATCACGGGAGCTGCTCCGGAAGGAGTGGCTTTTTTGTTATGTTTCTAACAACTTGAACTCAATAAAAAACCGCCCCAAAAACAGGGCGGTTTTCCAAGTAAAAATAAATTGAAAGTTATATGTTTTGTTATCTTTTCTTCACACTTGTTCCAGCCAGGGAACTGATGAATACAAGGCCAAACCCGATATAAGCGGCAAATGCCGTCAGGTATATAATTAAGCTGTTAAAGCTTGGTTTTGTGGCGTATACCAACACAGAAAATGCAGCAAAACTCAACACCAGCATTAGGCTCCATATATGCAATTTCGCAGCATCTTCATTTCTCTTAAAAATCATTTCAAAAAACGCTCTCATCATTACTAACATTTTAAGGGTTATACATTAATTTATATCATAAAGGCACACTCATCACGGTAAAAAGAATATATTCTTTTACTGGGCTAAGGTTCACGATGACTTGCCATTTATTTATATTACGATACCGGGCTGAAAGTCCGGGATATTTTTGTTTTTTTGAATCAATAAATGATTCCTGGTTATTGTGATACCAGTCAGATACGGGGTGCAAAACTGCTGTGAAAAACTAATGGGGGTTAGTTGATCACGGACCCGTATCTTTTACGGCATCGTAGAAAAAGGGATTCATATTTACATATGAATTTGAATCAGTGGAAAAACTGAAAATCCACAGAAAACCTTTTTTCTCATCCTTAGTGTTTTTGTTAATTTTTCTCAGGAATTTACATGCCAATATTATGCCAAAGTTCAGATTCTGCGATTAACACTTTGTTTCACGGGATTGATAAGATCAGTATTGAAGCGTGTTTTCATCTGTTATTTCCTTAAACGCAGAAAAATTTTCTGTTTTGAAGCTTGAATAACCTGAAGTCAAGAAAATATTACGGAAGAGAAGTATTTTTATGTATTTAAAATTACTGGGCTATCCGACATCCTCATAATATAAACTATTCAAAAACCACGAATAACACAAATATTTTTCACGAATAACACCAATAAACAGTTCAGCAGAATCAATAGGAACGGGCTTTAGCCCGTTCCTATTGAATTAAAGCGTAGTATCATAATATTTTACGTTTTCTGTTGTTGTATGTCCTGCTATAATATGTAAAAAGAAAACCGTCCTTACAGACGGTTTCATATTTACCAGTTTTTATCGATCATGTAAATGATCTGTGTCAAAGCCGTAGCGCCCAGTAAAAGCTCTCTTCGGTTCACCTTTTTCAAAAGTATCTTCTACAGTATGGTGAATATCAAAATAACGCTGAGAATCCGGCATCAGTTCGGCTGCGGGGATACCCATATCGTGAAGCGGGTAGAGGTCCGTTCCTGAAAACCGCTCTTCAAAATTATAAACGCCGTAAGGGAGAAACAGGTTTGACCAGCTTTTGATCTGGTTTCTTTTGACATCATCCATATCCAGGGCAATTCCTCTCGGTGCAAAACCTCCGGCATCTGTTTCTATGGCAAAAAGATGTTTTTCATTCTTCTCTTTTACTGTCTTACCATACTGAATTCCGCCTTTTACTCCGTTTTCTTCATTGGCAAAACATACAACCCTGATGGTATGGTTATTTTGTATCCCTAATTTTTTAAAGGTTCTTAGAACCTCAATGCTTTGTACAATCCCGGCTCCGTCATCATGAGCACCTTCACCTACATCCCAGGAATCAAGGTGTCCGCCGACAACAATAACGCTTTGATCTTTTTTACCCGTGATTTCACCAATAACAGAATGGGAGAGTTTCTCCCCTTTCATTCCACAGTTGGAATTGAGTTTTGCTGTGACTTTCTGATTTTTTAATAATGCTTCCAGTTCATCTGCTGTAGTACTTCCGATGGCTACAGCCGGTATTCTGGAAACCTTGTCTTCATAGCGCATTGCTCCGGTGTGGGGAACATCGTCAAATGCGGAAGAAAGAGATCTTACGATAGCAAATTTACCTCCTTTTTTGGCTGTCAGAGAAGCCGCTGTAGTTCTGTATTTGGCAGCATCACCATATGCTTTGAAAGTTTCTATGAAAGACTGGCTGAAAGCATAGTTGAAGAATACAATTTTATCTTTCACCTTTTCAGCGGGAAGCTGATCATATTCTTCCATAGATTTTACCATGATAATTTCTCCTGAAACATCTTTTCCTCCCGTTCCTTCCGAGTTTCCAAGGGAAAGCATTTTAAGGCTTTTCCACTTTCCGTTCGAAGTCTGGATGTGCAGGGATTCTTTTCCTCTTACCCAAACCGGGATCATCACCTCCTGAAGCCATACTTTATCTGCTCCGGCATCACGGAGTTTTTGTTCAGCCCATTTTACGGATTTTTCATACGCCTCAGACCCGCTTAAACGATGCCCGATATTCTTTGTAAGCTCTCTCAGCTCAGTATATCCTTTTCCGTTGTTGAGGATTTCTGTGGAGATTTTTCTGAACTGAATGGAATCTTCTTTAGACTGGCCGAAAGAAAGCATTCCAAAAAGTAATAATGAAGTTCCTAATATCTTTTTCATTGTTTTACCAATTTTTATCAATCATATAAATAAGTTGTGTCATTACTGCAGCACCGAGCAGCAGTTCTCTGCGGTTGACTTTTTCAAAAGTGTCTTCTTCGGTATGGTGAATATCAAAATAACGCTGTGGATCGGGCACCAGTTCAGCAGTGGGAACTCCCATTTCATGAAGCGGAGCGATATCCGACCCGGAATATTTTCCTTCAAAGTTATAAACGCCATATGGTAAGAACAGATTTACCCAGCCTTTGATCTGGTTTCTCTGAGGATCGTTCATTTCCGGGAAATCCTCTGGGTGAAAAGCCTCCGGCATCCGATTCTATAGCAAAAGATGTTTTTCATTGTTTTCTTTCGCTGTTTTGCCATATTGTTTTCCTCCTTTTGTTCCGTTTTCTTCGTTGGCAAAGCAAACCGCACGGATGGTGTGGTTATTTTGTATCCCTAATTTTTTAAAGGTTCTTAATACCTCAATACTCTGAACAATTCCAGCTCCGTCGTCATGGGCACCTTCGCCTACATCCCAGGAGTCAAGGTGTCCGCCCACAACAATAACGCTTTGATCTTTTTTGCCTGTAATTTCCCCGATAACGGAGTGGGATAGCTTTTCTCCCTTCATGCCACAATCGGAATTGAGTTTAGCAGTGACCCTATGTTTCTTTAATAACGCTTCAAGTTCATCAGCCGAGCTATTTCCAATGGTTACAGCCGGTACTTTGGGAATGTTTTCATCATAACGCATGTTTCCTGTGTGGGGAACATCGTCAAAGGCAGAAGAAAGAGATCTGACGATGGCAAATTTGCCACCTTTTTTAGCTGTTAAAGAAGCTGTGGTCCGTCTGTAAGCACTTGCATCGCGGTAAGATATGAAAGTCTGTACATTTCCCTGATTAAAAGGGTAATTGAAAAAGACAATTTTACCTTTTACTTTTTCAGCGGGAAGCTGATCATATTCCTCCAGTGATTTTACCATAATAATCTCTCCCGATACATCTTTTCCTCCCGTACCTTCAGAATTTCCAAGAGAAAGCATTTTGATACTTTTCCATTCTCCTTTGGCGGTTTGAATATGCAGGGATTCTTTTCCTCTTACCCAAACCGGGATCATGACTTCCTGAAGCCATACCTTATCAGCTCCGGCATCACGGAGTTTTTGTTCAGCCCATTTTACGGATTTTTCATACGCCTCAGACCCGCTTAAACGATGCCCGATATTCTTTGTAAGCTCTCTCAGCTCAGTATATCCTTTTCCGTTGTTCAGAATTTCGGTGGAAATTCTTTTGAAGTGTATAGAGTCTTCTTTGTACTGGCCATATGCGGCCATTCCAAAAAGTAATAATGATGTTCCTAATATCTTTTTCATTGTTACCAGTTTTTATCAACCATAAAAATCATCTGTGTGATGGCAACCGCTCCGAGCAGAAGTTCTCTTTTATTCACTTTATCAAAAGTATCCTGTTCGGAATGATGGTAATCGAAATATCTTTGTGTATCTACAACAAGCTCTGCCAGGGGAATATCAAGTTTTTTCAAAGGTGAAATGTCTTGAATGGCCTCTGTCTGGTCAAAATCATAAACCCCGTAAGGAAGAAAGTATTCTTTCCACGGGTACACCAGTCTTCTTCTCTGGGGTGACATATCCAAAGAAAATCCCCGTGGAGAAAATCCTCCGGCATCAGTTCCTAAAGCAAATACATGTTTTTCATCTTTCTTTTTCACATAAGCAGCATACATTTCGCGGCCCTGTCCTCCGTTTTCACTGTTGGCATATAAAACTACCCTGATAGTGTGATTATTTTCGTATCCAAGTGCTTTCAATGTCCTTAAAACTTCAATACACTGTACAACACCTGTTCCGTCATCAATGGCGCCTTCGCCAACATCCCAGGAGTCAAGCTGGGCACCTAAAACAATTACTTTGGAATCTCTTTTTGCCCTGAATTTCAGCAATGATATTGGGATTTGTAGTATCGCTTTTAGACTGGGCGGTCATATTGATTTTAGCAGTAACTTTTTGTTTTTTCAGGTTTTTCCAATTCATCCGCAGATTTTACCCCGATAGACAAAGCCGGAATTTTAATTTTATCATCCGGTTCGTAATAAATCATTTTGGCATGTGGAGTGTCATCACCGGCGGTTGTCAACGATCTTATAATTAATGCTTTTGCGCCTGTTTTGGCAATGACAGAAGCGGAAATTAATTTTGATTTTGCCGTTTGTAAATAGGAATCACTGGTATTGATAATCTTCGGATCCATAGGAACGTTCACAAAAACTATTTTGTCCTTTAACTGGCCTACTGACATGGCGTTAAGCTCCGAAGTGGAATTAATTAAAACAATTTCACCTGTCAGGTCTTTTCCGCCTGTTCCTTCAGAGTTTCCAAAAGAAAGCATCCTGATATTTTTCCAGTCTCCGTTTCCGGCTTTTATCTGCAGCGATTCTTTTCCTCTGATCCAAACCGGGGTTTTGGCTTCCTGCCGCCAGATCATGTTTATGCCGATTTCCTTAAATTTTTTTTCTGCCCATTCTACCGCTCTTGCATATCCTGGCGTGGCACTGAAACGCGGCCCGATTCCTTTGGTAAGTTCTCCCAGGTTTTCATAAGCGGCACCGTTGGTCATAATTTCATCCGAAATTTTTCTGAACTCATCATGATAATTGAATTTGGCAACCGTTCCTTTTTTTGCCGGATTTTTTGTGGCTTTTTTTGAGAAAATAAAAATCCACTCAAAAAGAGTGGAAGTATAATGAATGTTTTTTCATTTATTATTTACCTTTCTTTTTCCTTTGATAAAATTAGGGAAAAAATAGGAATTTATTAAGGTTTCATATCATACATTACTAAGGCTGTAATCAATTTTGGCTCAATAAATGTACATTTCGGAGGCATGCTTAGTTTTAAGTCTGAAATTTTAATCATATCATTAAAACTTACAGGATAAATTCCGAAACCTACCTTGCCTTCGCCGTTATCCACTTTTTCTTTCAGAATATTGATTCCGTTGATATTGGAGGTTCCTTTTACATAAGAAATAAGCTCAGAGCTGTCCGGATCTTCAATTTTCAGAATATTTTTGAAAATATACTTGTCCAGAAGGTGGTGATCCAGATTGTCCAGAGACATTTCCTTGGAACGAAGATCATGCTTTACGTGAAGAGAGTAAAACTTACCGTCCATATACATCGAAATGTGGAACTTTTGAGAAGGGTAGTATGGTGTTTCTCCTTTTTCGTGAATAAGGAAATACTGTTCAAGCTGCTTCAGGAAATCTTCCGGCGAAGTACCATTCAGATCGTGTAAAATTCTGTTATAGTCATGAATCTTAATAGACTGGTTGGAAACAATAAAGCTGTATACAAAATTGTAATGCTCTGTACCGTTATGTTTTTTGTTTTTCTCTTTATGGTATTTGGCATTTAATGCTGTAGATCCGATTCTGTGGTGTCCGTCAGCAATGTAGAACGAATCAATCTGATCAATCACTTCTTTAAACTGCTGCAGCTTCAGACGATTGTCAATTCTCCATATTTTGTGTCTGATACCAAGCGAATCCACATGGTTGAAGATAGGAACATTTTTTCCTCATGGTTCATCAGCAATTCAATCTTTGAATTGGCCGGATAGGTAAGAAGCACAGGTTCTGCCTGCAAATTTACCTTTTCAAGGTAATGGGCCAGTTTTTCCTTTTTCTGCGGAATGGTACTTTCATGTCTTTTGATTTTTCCATTCCAGAAATCTTCAATACTTGCCAATCCCAGAAGTCCTCTGAACATCTGTTTGTTGGGATAAATCTGCTCATAAAGATAATAGGCTGAATTGTCCTGGACCAATTTTTTTCTTCCAGAAGTTCTTCAAATGTAGAACGGATCTTTCTCAGGTTCCGGTCAATATCTTTGGATTTACTTACAACATAAGGTTTGATCATATTGATGTAAGTATTTTCAACTTGAGCTTTCTCTGCAATCTCTTCCTGGGTAAAATTATCCAGTGGATGGGTAGGGAAAGTACTCTCAAAGTCTCTATGAGGTCTTATTCCACGGAAAGGTTTAAAAACAGGCATATTTATCTTATAGTTTCTTTTTGTAGCTTAATAATTTGTTCTGCAAGTTCAATACCGATTTTCTCCTGTGCATCTACTGTATTTCCGCCTACGTGAGGGAAAGTGATAATGCAGGATTCATCAGTAAAGGTAATTCGGGGCTCGGTTCGTTTTCAAAAACGTCCAGTGCCGCTCCGGCTACTTTTCCTGATTCGATAAAATCAATCAGTGCCACTTCATTGATGACACCTCCTCTTGCAGTATTTACAATATAGACTCCGTCTTTCATCTTTTCAAACTGAGCGGTGTCCAGAATGTATTCATTCGTTTTCGGCGTATTGATGCTGATGAAATCGGCATCTTTAAGGAATGCTTCCATATCATTGGTGGACGTGATTTCAAAGTGAACTGACTGTCCGTCGAAGAAATTCAGCGTAAGAACTTCTGTTTTCGGACTTCTTGTCAGAACGGTTATTTTCATTCCTAAAGCGATTCCTATTTTTACAACTTCCTGGCCAATACTTCCAAAGCCGATTACTCCTAATGTTTTCCCTGAAAGCTCATGCGCATTGCTGAATGATTTTTTCATCGCATTGAAATGCGTTTCTCCTTCCAGAGGCATCAGTCTGTTGGATTCATGAAGGAATCTTGCCAGTGAAATGAAATGTCCGAAAACCAATTCCGCCACTGATTTTGAAGATGCTGTAGGCGTATTGATGACCTTAATGCCTTTGCTTCTGGCATATTCCACATCAATATTATCCATTCCGATACCGCCTCTTCCGATAATTTTAAGGCCCGGACATGCATCAATCAGATCCTGCCTCACTTTCGTGGCACTTCTCACAAGAAGAACAGTCACATTATTATCGTTGATAAAATTAATAACGTGATCCTGGGCCACTCTATTGTCCAGAATTTCAATTCCGGCTTCTTTCAGAGCGTTTTCTCCTGCTTTTGAGATTCCGTCGTTTGCTAAAACTTTCATTTGTTATTTTTACAGATGTTAGATACAAGATGTCAGAAATCAGACTTTGAGTCTGTTATCCGACATCTGTTGTCTGATATCTTTTTATTTTTTCGGTCGCCTAATATAAGCTATTTTATTGACTTCATTACATCCACCAGAACCTGTACACTTTCAATCGGCAGAGCGTTGTATAAACTTGCTCTGTAACCGCCAAGACTTCTGTGTCCGTTTAAGCCGCTGATTCCGGCAGCTTTCCAGGCATTATCAAATTCTTCTTTCTTGCTTTCATCCGTAATTCTGAAAGAAACATTCATCAGCGAACGGTCTTCTTTTACGCAGAAAGTTTCGAATAACGGATTATTGTCGATTTCATCATATAAAAGCTTGGCTTTAGCTTCATTTCTCTGTTCTGCTGCTGCAATACCTCCGTTTCTTTCAAGATACTGAAGGGTAAGCAAAGAGGCATACACAGGAAATACCGGTGGAGTATTGTACATGGATTCTTTAGCAATGTGCTGGGAATAATCCAGGATAGAAAACATGTTTTCTCTTCCTGTCTTTCCAAGGATTTCTTTTTTCACAACCACTAAAGTAACTCCTGCAGGCCCCATATTTTTCTGGGCACCGGCATAGATCAGGTCAAACTTGGAAAAATCCAGCTGTCTTGAGAAAATATCAGAACTCATATCACAAACCATCAGTGTATCCACTTCAGGAAAAGATTTCATCTGAGTTCCGTAAATGGTATTGTTGGAAGTACAATGGAAATAATCGTATTCTGACCCAACTGTATAATTTTTAGGAATAAAAGAATAGTTTTCTTCTTTTGATGAACCTACTATGTCTACTGTTCCTACTTTTTTTGCTTCTTTGATGGCTCCCGCCGCCCATGTTCCTGTGTCCAGGTAGGCTGCTTTTCCACCTACTTTCATCAGGTTGTAAGGAACCATTGCAAACTGCAGGCTGGCACCTCCTCCTAAATAAAGTACTTCATAATCATCACCAAGATTCATCAATCTTTTTACAATGGCACGCGCTTCGTCCATTACCGCAACGAAATCCTTGCTTCTGTGGGAAATTTCAAGAAGAGACAATCCGATACCGTTAAAGTCCAAGATAGCCTGTGCTGATTTTTCGAATACCTCCTGTGGTAAAATACATGGTCCTGCGCTGAAGTTGTGCTTTTTGCTCATATTTTTATTTTTGGTTGCTTTCGGATTGAGATTCCTTTAGCTTTATTTTTGGGTTAAATTGGGATTTTTGGACAAAAAAACCGCCTCACAGATCATGAGACGGAAATTTTTTATTCGCCGTGTAAGAATGCTTTTTTATTAAGCAGAGCTTCTTCAGATTCTACATGATCCTCATCAGGCACACAGCAGTCTACAGGACATACTGCTGCACACTGAGGTTCTTCATGGAATCCTTTACATTCTGTACACTTATCTGTTACAATGAAATATACATCGTCACTTACAGGTTCCTGCGGTGCATTGGCATCTACAGTAAGTCCTGACGGCAAAGTAATTGTACCTTGAAGAGCCGTACCGTCAGAAGCTTTCCAATCTACAGCTCCTTCATATATTGCATTGTTTGGGCATTCTGGTTCGCAAGCCCCACAGTTAATGCATTCATCAGTTATTTTAATAGCCATCGCTAATTTTTTTAAATTTGCACAAAATTACAAAATTTTACCCAATTTTAAAGTAATTATGAATACCGAAAATCAAGTTTTAGGACTTATTAAATTAAGCGATTATATAAAAGCGTTTTTAGCGAAGAAACCGGAGGATCACCATGAAGATGATGCTGATATTGAATTATTGTTAAAAAGATCTGAAATAGAGAACCCGTGGTTTACAGTTGATAATCAGAAATTTGCTTTACGGCAATGGGCCGAAATTCTGACTGAAGACAATATCAGAAACTGGCTTGCCAATTATTCCATTTCTAAAATTTCAAAAAGAGTTGGACTTATTTTAGCGGGAAATATTCCTTTGGTGGGATTTCATGATGTGATTTCCGTGATTCTGGCTCATCATATTCCTGTTATTAAGCTGTCTTCAAAAGATAAATATATGATTCCGTTTTTACTTAAAAAGTGGAATGAGTTTTCCAATGGGAATGTAGCTTTTGAATTTGTAGAAAAATTAGAAAATTTTGATGCCGTTATTGCGACAGGAAGTAACAATACAGCAAGATATCTGGAATATTATTTTAAGAATCATTTGAGCATAATCCGTAAGAACAGGACTTCTGTTGCGGTGCTGAAAGGTGATGAAACGAATGAAGAACTGCAATTGCTGGCAAAAGATATTTTCCAGTATTTCGGATTGGGATGCAGAAATGTAACGAGAATTTTTATTCCGCAGGATTTTGTAATTGACAGGCTGTTTGAGAACTTCTTGGGATTCCAGGATATTATCAATCATAATAAATATGCCAATAATTATGATTATAACAGAGCGGTTTATCTTCTGAATCAGGATAAATTCTGGGATAACAATTTTGTAATGCTCAAAGAAGATGAAAAACTGTTCAGCCCGCTTTCTGTAATCAACTTCAGCAGATATGAATCTTTGGATGATGTGAAAAGCTTTATTGCAGAAAATGAAGAAAATATTCAGTGTGTGGTGGCAAAAGAGGAGTTGGGACTGAATGCAATTCCGTTTGGTGAAGCACAAAATCCGGGACTTGATACGTATGCTGATAATGTAGATACAATGAAATTTTTAGAACTGGTCTGATTTTCGTATCTTCCATCACTTATTTCACCAGAACAAAAATGAATACTATGAAAAAATTATTGCTGGGTCTGGCTCTTGTTGGCGGACAGCTGGTTTTTGCACAGAAAGTAACCGGTGCAAAGGTTGGAAACAGTCCTGAAAAGGAAGTACAGGCTACTATAAGTAAAGAAAAGATCAGTTTGTATGATGATAACTTCCAGAAGTTCGCTGTGGCTTTGCAGGCTTCAGACCGGAAGACTATTGATGGACTGATTTCTGAGAAGGTAAAGGAAATTGTGACGGATGATGTACTTAAGAAAGTCAAAGACGGTATTGATCCCAACAAAAAACTTGAAGTCTTAAAGGCCGGATATTATAAAACAATGGATGGAATCAGTCATCCGAGTATTAAATACAGATATGCAGGAGAATCTTCCAGGGAAGTTATTACTGCTGTATTTGAGGATGACGGAAAAATTCTTGGGGTATTGCCTACGAAATAAGACTTATTTTATTTTCGATTAACAAAAAAATATTAACTATGATGACAGATGTTTTAGTTGCTCATTCTTCAGAGGTGGAGAAGGCAAATTTCTACAGGAAGACGTATTTGCATGTTGCATTATCGATTCTTGCATTTATTGGAGTGGAAACAATATTATTGAAAACAGTTCCGGAGGAAATTATATTTATGATGTTTAGTCAGAAATATATCTGGCTGCTGATTATCGGAGTTTTCTGGCTGGCTTCTGTTTTAGCTTCCAAATGGTCGCTTTCACAAAGTAAATCTACTCAGTATCTGGGATTAGGATTTTATATCCTGCTGGAAGCAATTATCTTTATGCCTTTGCTTTTTATTGCCACCAATATTGAAGGCGGTGCTAATGTAATCTTTCAGGCAGCTACTTTAACCATTGCTATGTTTGCAGGTATTTCTGCTGTGGCATTTACTTCTAAAAGAGATTTTTCTTTCTTAAGAAACATTATTGTAATCGGTGGGTTTATTTCCATCGGACTGATTGCAGGAGGAATGATCTTCGGTTTTAACCTTGGGTTATGGTTTTCAGTAGGAATGGTGATCTTAGCTTCAGCTACTATTCTATATCAGACAAGTAAACTGAAAGACTCTTACGGTACCAATCAGTATGTGGGAGCGGCATTGCAGCTTTTTGCTTCAATTATGCTTTTATTCTGGTATATTCTGAGTATTCTGATGAGCAGAAGAAACTAGCAGATAAAGATCTTTTTATAATAGTCCCGGTGATGCTTTCATCGGGATTCTTCTTTTAACATAAATGGCGCAACTGATTTCGCAAATGACACGAATTCAATAGGAACGGGCTTTACCCGTTTACATCAATAAATTCCATCCAAAGGCTTTAGCCGAAACTTATGATTATTTAATCCCACGGATTTCACAGATTGACACAGATGATGATGTGTTTTTTGATGAATACCTTTTCAACCGCCTGTTGTATTTGTGAAATTTGTGTGAAAGCATTTGTGTTTTGTGGTTTTGGGAAATTAAACCCAAAAAATCCTGATGAAAGCATCACCGGGATTTTATTGGTTATTCTTTAAAATTTTACATACAGCTTCCAGCTTCATGTGACCGGTTAAGGTCCTTCGAAGTACATTTACAGTTGAAATAAAGATTCTTAAAGAATAGAAAAAAGTATAGTAATGAGGAAAAACCTCAGGTATTGTATTTTGTGTTTTTATAATTTTTTGATAAAGTTATCAAAAGATTATTTGTCAATTGAACCTAAAACTTTCTGAGCAAAAGAGTTTAAGGCGTCTTTCTCGCTCATTCCGTTTTGTACATTGGCATGAACTTCTAAAGCTCCGCAAATATTGGTGATTAATTCTCCTGCAACATTTAAATCTTCTTCGCTTGTTCCTCTGAACTCGCAGAAACTTTCCAGAACTTCTAATGTTTTTTCAAGATTTTCAGGAGTCTGATTCTGATAAAACTGTCTGATTACGGGTAACTTCATTATGCTAATTCATTAAAAAGGTTAATTAAACTTTCTGCCTGGTTAGACTGAACCTGGTTGACCAGTTCTCCGTTTTTAAAGATGGCGAAGGTAGGTAAATTGTCTACTTTTGCTAATTTTCTGCTTTCAGGAAGCTTTTCTGCATCTACATATAAAAATGGGATAGAATCATTTTCAGCTGCTAATTTTTTGAATTTCGGCTTCATGATTCTGCAGTTTCCGCACCATGTTGCACCATATTGGACAACTACTTTTTCGTTGTCGTTAACTATATTTTGTAATGTATCTTCGGTTAATTCTGTGTACATAGGTTAAATTTTAAGAATTAAATTTAACAATGTAACAATTTAGTAGGGTATCACTGTGCCAATGAAAAATATCTATTGCAATGCCGATACATTGTTACATTGTTAAATTATTGGATTGTTAAATTGGATTAGTTCTTAGCCAAGTATTCTGCAGTAGAAGTTCTGTCAGCTTTCATCGCTTCTTTTCCTTCTTCCCAGTTTGCAGGACATACTTCACCGTGTTTTTGAACGTGCGTGTAAGCATCAATTAGTCTTAAGAATTCTTTTACGTTTCTTCCTAATGGCATATCATTTACCGCTTCGTGGAAAATTTTTCCGGTTTCGTCGATAAGGTAAGTTGCTCTGTAAGTTACGTTAGAACCTGTGAAAACTTCGTTTCCATCTTCATCATATTCGAAATCCTGATCAACAATTCCCAACGTGTTTGCCAATTGTCTGTGTGTATCAGCTAAAAGTGGGTAAGTTACTCCTTCGATACCTCCGTTATCTTTTGGTGTGTTCAACCATGCGAAGTGTACTTCGTTAGTATCACAAGATGCACCGATTACTTTAGTGTTTCTTTTTTCGAATTCACCTAAAGCCTCCTGGAAAGCGTGAAGCTCTGTAGGACATACGAAAGTGAAATCTTTAGGGTACCAGAATAAAAGAACTTTTTGCTGGTTGTTTACTGCTTCATCAAGGATGTTGATTCTAAGATCGTCACCCATTTCAGACATTGCGTCAATTGTTAAATTCGGGAATTTTTTTCCTACTAAAGACATAATTTTTCTGTTTTTATATTTAAATTTCTGATGCAAATATATAAAAGATTCATCTATCGAACAAACAAATATCGATAAATAAAATCTATAATTGTTTTTGACATGCTGCTAAATAAAAAAGCCCTGATATCAGGGCTTTTTGTTTATTTTAATAACCAAATATTTCAGTTAAATTAAGTTTTTTTACTTCACCTAATTTCTGCATATCAGCTTCATTTACTTTATCCTGAGAAGCAACAAGACAATAGGTGTAGTTCTTGTTCTTCATCTCTTTGTCATGGAAAGCATTGATGTCTGCAAAAGATAGCTTTGGAGCCTGTTCATACACAGTCTTTCTCATATCAAAATTGTTTCCGAGCCTTTGGGATTTCAGATAAGAGAAGATGATTCCGTCCTGAGTAATTCTTTCGGAAGCAATTGATTTTTTCAATCCGCTTTTTGCTGTTTCGAATAATTGTTCAGATTTTGGAAGCGTGGTTAAAAGCTCATTCATGGCTGTTGTAGATTCATTGAATTTGTCTGCCTGGGTTCCTACATAAGCCATGATCATATCCTTGTCTGTTTTCTTGCTTGGAAGGGCAAAATAAGAATAAGTGGAGTAGGCCAGTGCCTTAGATTCTCTGATGGTCTGGAAAACAATAGAACCCATGCCGCCTCCGAAATAATTGTTGAACAAGCTTACGGTAGGAGTCGTTGAAGGATTGTACTGGTCAGAGTTTCTCACCCAGAAAACTTCTGCCTGTACCATGTCATAATGGGCAAACAATACTTTGTTTTTATCTGTCGGCACCTGAACGAAAGTTTTAGACTTAGGAAGATCTTTCAGCGTTGCAGGAAGTTTGTGGATTGGTTTTAAAGAAGCAACCACTTCGTTTCCTGTTTTCGGGCCGTAATACAATACTTTATGCTTGAAATTGAACAGATCATGAAGAACATTGATCAGGTCTTCAGCCTTTAATGCATCAAGTTCAGCATCACTCAATACATTATTGAAAGGATTCTGAGGGCCATACTGAGCATAGCTTCTCAGTCCGGACATGATGACTCCTTTATTCTGTTTAGCATTTGCTCTGGCTTTTTTCAATCTTGTCTTATAAGCATCAAGAGCTGCCTGATCAGCCTGGCAGTTTTTAATCAGATCTTCAAATAAAGCAACGGTTTTATCGAAGTTTTCATTTAAACCTTCCAGTGATACATAAGTTTCCTCGTTCCCGGCGCTCACATTGAAGCTTGAGGCAAGTTTATAGAATTCCTTACTGATCACTTCGGAAGATTTATCTTTAGTTCCTAAATACTGAAGGTATTCTGCTGCTAACGGAAGGATTTTGTTGTTCCATTTTCCTGAATCAAAGTGATAATACATTCTGAACAGGGCATTATCTGTATTTTTTACAGAAAGTACATCTACTTCTGCTAATTTGTTTTTAGCAATATCTTTATCATAATTCAACCATACCGGAGCAATAGGGTTTTCCGGCATTTCATCAATCTTCTTAAGGAAAGGAGACTGATCTTCTCTGTTAACGGAAACCGGAGTGATGGTTGGTTTGTCAACTTTTACAATGCTCTTGTCTTCTCCTTTTCTTTTGTAAACAGCAACATAGTTATTGTTCTGGAGATACTTGGAAGCAAAATCCATTATATCTTTTTCGTAAGCTTGGAGATTTCGTCTACATATTCCAGCGATGTTTTATGATCAATGTCAGAAGTAAATTCATCCATCAGGATACTTGCTCTTGACGAATATTTTTCATCCTTCTGAATGATCCCTTTCTTTTCATTGTTTACAATGGACTGGATCAGATCATCGGAAAAATCGCCTTTTCTCAATTTATCAATTTCCTGAAGAAGAAGGTTTTTTACTTCATCTAAAGATTGTCCTTCAGTAGGCTTTCCTTGTAGAAGCAAAACGGAGTAGTCTTTTAAAGCATAAGATCCGGCGTAAGCTCCAAGTAATTTTTGCTTTTTTACCAGGTCAAGATCAATTAATCCTGCCTGTCCGTTGGTAAGCATATTTCCAACAAGGTTCAGCATTCTTGCGTCTTTCGTGGAAGCTCCCGGAAATCTGAAGCCAAGCATTACATTTTCAGGATTGGGTCCTACAACCTCTTTTACAATCGGAGCGGTAATTGCTTTTTCCTGTCCTATTTTGTATTCAGGAATTGTTTTAGGCTTCATGTAAGAGAAAGCCTTGTCAATCTTTGCAATCACTTCATCCGGATTGAAATCTCCGGACATGATGATCCCCATATTATTAGGAACATAATATGTGTTGTAATATTCTCTGATAGCCTTCAGCGAAGGGTTCTTCAAATGTTCAATTGTTCCGATGGTCGTTTGTTTTCCATAATTGTTGTTAGGGAAAAGATTGGCAAACATCGTGTCGAAAACCTTATCGCCGTCGTCATCAAGAGATCTGTTTTTTTCTTCATATACTGCTTCCAGCTCTGTGTGGAAAAGTCTCAGAACAGGTTCTCTGAACCTTTCAGCCTGTACAGCAAGGAACTTATCCAGAACGTTGGCAGGCACATCTTCCGTATATACTGTCTGCTCAAAAGAAGTGAAAGCATTGGTGCCATCAGCTCCCATACCAGCCATCATTTTGTCATATTCATTTGCGATTGCAAATTTTGCCGCCTCTCCTGAAACCCTGTCAATTTCTTTGTAGATTTCTTTTCTCTTAGCCTCGTCCTTGGTCTGATTGTACTTTTCGTAAAGAGCGTCAATCTGGTCTAATAACGGTTTTTCTTTTCCCAGTCTTTGGAACCGAACTGATTCGTTCCTTTGAAAAGCATATGCTCAAGATAATGGGCAAGACCGGTGTGGTCTGCGGGGTCGGTTTTACTTCCTGCTTTTGTTGCAATATAGGTTTGAATTCTCGGATCCTTATTGGTAGGGCTCAAAATAACCGTTAATCCGTTTTTTAAGGTGTAATACCTTGCGGAAGTAGGGTCGTTGGTTACATACTTGTACTTGTAGCCATTCGAAGTAGCTTCTTTCCACTGGAAATCCTGGCCAAAAGCATATCCTGCAAAACTCGCTGCGGCAATACTTGTGGCGATGGTCAGTTTTTTTAACAGATTCATTGCTGTCGTGTTTTATTTATGGGTTATTAATTTGTTAACTGAATTGTTCCAATAAGTTTTTGATTCGTTTCATAGCCTCTCTTAATTCCTTTTCAGAAGCAGCATAAGAGAATCTGATGCATTCCGGACTTCCGAAAGAGAATCCGCCAACACAGCCTACATGCGCATTTTCCAGAAGGAACATGGCAAAGTCATCAGAGTTTTTAATTTCAGTTCCGTTCAATGTTTTTCCGATATAGTACGAAATATCCGGGAAGAAATAGAAAGCAGCTTTTGGAAGTACGACTTTAAATCCAGGGATTTCTTTGATTAATTCATAAACAAGATCCCTTCTTTTTTGAAGGCATCAATCATATACCTGTATTCAGAAGGATCTGTTTTTAAGGCAACGATAGAAGCTCTCTGTGCCATCGTATTGGCACCGCTTGTCATCTGCCCCTGTACTTTTTCGCAAGCTTTTGCCAGCCATTCAGGGCAAGCGGAATATCCGATTCTCCATCCTGTCATGGCAAATGCTTTCGACATTCCGTTGATTACGGCTGTCTGTTCATATACTTCAGGAAACTGAGCAATAGATGTCGTTTTTGTTTCGTAGTTGATATACTCATAGATCTCATCAGAAATGATCGTTATCTGAGGATATTTTGCGATAACTTTCGCGATAGATTTTAATTCGTCATAAGTATAATATCCTCCCGACGGATTACATGGAGAACTGAAGAGTACTGCTTTGGTCTTCTCTGTGATGGCTTCTTCAAGCTGTTCTGCAGTCACTTTAAAATCGGTAACATAAGATGTCGGAAGAATCACAGAAGTGCCACCCATCATTTTCACCATTTCATCATAGCTTACCCAATAAGGAGCGGGAAGAAGAACTTCGTCACCATCATTGATAATAGCTGCAAGAACATTGATAATGGCCTGCTTGGCACCATTTGAAACACAGATCTGAGTAGGTTTGTATTCCAGGTTGTTGTCTCTTTTTAATTTATAAGCAATAGCCTCACGCAATTCCAGAAATCCCGGAACAGGAGAATAATGGCTGTAATTCTGGTTAATGGCATCGAAAGCGGCCTGTTTGATATTGTCCGGAACATCAAAATCCGGTTCACCAAGAGTTAAGCTGATTACATCTATTCCGTTAGCCTTCATCTCCCTGGCTTTATTAGACATGACAAATGTCTGTGAGTATCCTAATCTTTTTACTCTATCTGAAAGTTTATCCATGTTTTTTTTGAATTTTAACAAATATATGATAAAAACGCCTTGCAGGGATAATAAAAATGGGATTGCTTTGAAGATATTTGTCAGGTTTTGGTCAAATGTATTTTTTGGAATATTATGATGTCTTTTTTTGCAGGCGATTAATTTTTAATCTGTACAGCGAGATAATCAGAATAAAAATTACCTATGAAGCCAGGTCTTTTGTATCTTTAAAATTTCTAAGACCTGTCCTATGAAGTATTCTGTTTTTTTATTGCTGATTTCATGTACTGTTTTCTCTCAGAAGCAATCCAAAGATGATGAAGTGAGAAGATATGTCTCACAGATCAATGAAGATTCACTGAAATCTTATATCGGCAAGCTGGTAAGTTTTGAAACCAGACATACTTTGAGTTCAACAGATGATTCTAAACACGGAATTGGTGCGGCAAGAAAATGGGTCATTAAAAAATTCAATGATTATGCTGAAAATGCCGGCGGCAGGATGGAAGTATACCTTCAGCAGGAAGATATTCAGCCTGATGGAAAAAGAATTGACAAGCCGGTAAACCTGGGAAATGCCGTTGCTTTTCTGAAAGGGACAGACCCTGACGATAAAAGAATTTTCCTGATCGGAGGACACCTGGATTCAAGAGTCACTGATGTGATGAACAGAACTTCAGCAGCACCCGGAGCCAATGATGACGGCAGCGGAGTAAGTGCTGTTATAGAATCTGCAAGAATATTGAGCAGGTCTGCATTTCCGGCCTCGATTATCTTTGTGGCGTTCTCCGGCGAAGAACAGTCGTTGTTAGGTTCCAGACAGCTGGCGGAAAAAATAAATAAAGAAGGTTTACAGCTTGAAGCCGTTCTGAATAATGATATGATCGGGAATCCCAAAGCAGGAGAAACAGGGGAAATCAATACCCGGACCCTTCGTGTATTCAGTGAAGGTGTGCCTTACAAAGACCTCGATAAAAAGCAATGACCATCAGGAATCTGGGTTTTGAAAATGACAGCGAATCCAGGCAGCTGGCAAGGTATATCAAAGAAATTGCGGAAGAATATGTGAAATGGCTTGACATAAAGCTGATCTACAGAAATGACCGGTTTTTACGCGGAGGCGATCATACCAGCTTTGTCAACAACGGCTTTCCGTCTGTAAGGCTTACCGAGTACTTTGAAAATTATGACCATCAGCATCAGGATATCAGGGTGGAAAATAACAAGCAATATGGTGATCTGCCTGAATTTATAGATTTTAAATATCTGAAGAAGAATGTTGCCGCCAACATTGCGGTGCTGGCCAGCCTTGCAAAATCCACTTCAAAGCCTGAGAATGTGGAAATGGATGTTAAGCAACTGACGAACTCCACTACGCTTCACTGGAAAAACCAAAATCAGGAACGCCGGCAGGGTATTATGTCCTGGCCCGCGAAACTGACAGTCCAGTGTGGCAGAAAAAATCTTTACAACAGGACTTTCCATAAAAATACCGCTTTCGAAAGACAATTATATTTTTGCTGTACAAACGATCAGTCAATCAGGGAACCCTGGTGTGCCGGTAATTCCGGGAATTGCGAAATAATGATCTCCGTTAAAGCTGAGTTCAATGCTTATCCGGAAAGTAGATTTGAATACAAGAGAAATAAAACTTATTTTTGCGGTTTATAATAATTCACATGTCTGCATCGTTACTATTAAAATATTTCCCGGATCTTACTGAAAAACAGAGAGAACAATTTTCACAACTGGAAAACCTGTATAATGAATGGAATGAAAAGATCAACGTAATTTCCAGGAAAGATATGGAATCCCTGTATGAAAAGCACATCCTGCACTCTCTGGGAATTGCAAAAGTGATGGCATTTGCCCCCGGAACCAAAGTTCTGGATATCGGGACCGGAGGAGGTTTTCCCGGAATTCCGCTGGCCATCCTGTTTCCTGAAGTAGAATTTACTTTGATTGATTCTATCGGAAAGAAAATCAGTGTGGTACAGGCAGTAGCAGATGGAGTAGGCTTAACCAATGTAACGGCTATCCACGGAAGAGCAGAAAAACTGAAAGAAAAATTCCACTTTGTAGTCAGCAGGGCGGTAACCCAGATGCCTGAATTTTTAAGATGGCTGAAAGGGAAATTTGAAAAAGAACAGTTTAACCCTAAACATAACGGAATTTTATATTTAAAAGGCGGTGATCTCGCAGAAGAACTGGCTGGAATTAAATGTGAAATTTTCAACCTTAAACACTATTTTGATGAAGAGTTTTTTGATACTAAAAAGGTAGTTTATGTATCAAAAGGTAATTTTAATTCCTGATTTTTATGTAAATAAGGAATAATTTTTGCTAATATTTGTTAATAATCAGAAAATTAAAGGTTATGAAAAAACTTTTAAATATTGGATTTTCAGTATTCGTGTTTGGCGGGCTTCTGGTTTCGTGTAATGATGACGATTACCAAACGATTGAATCTATTGATAAGATCAAAATCGACAGCGTAAAAATTGTCAATGATACCATGGACGTTTTTGCAATACAGAGCATAAAGACTTATTCCACCTATCCGTCACACTGTGAAGGCTTTTACGGATATGATTATGTTTACAATACCAATCTGGAAAGAACGGTGACTTCCTATAAATATATTACGAACGGACCCTGTACGCAGGGAAATTACGTTGGAGCCAGCCAGATCAATTTCAGCCCGCAGAAAAAAGGGACTTATACTTTTAAATTCTGGAACGGAGGAAATAGCTGGATTACAAAAACAATTGTAGTAGAATAATGAAACTGAGTATTGTATTGTGTTTACTGACTGCCCAGGCGTTGTTCGGGCAGAAGATTATCTGGCAGGAAGATAAAAAGCTGACCTGGGATAATTTTAAAAGTCCGGTCAGTCATAAAAAGAATCCCGATGTGGCAGCATATACCCATTGTGGATGGGAGTTTTCTGCTGTAAAATCTTCAGATCCCAAGGCACCTGTTACGATTTCCATTACAACCATATTTAACGAAGAAAAATCATGGAAAGATGTCAAAAAATGAATGATTACATTCTGCTGCACGAACAGAAGCATTTTGACATTGCAGAATTATTTGTGAGAAAATTCAGAAAATCAGTTGCTGAAAAAATCAAAAATTCAGGAGATTACAACAAGTATTTCAAAGCAATTTATGATGGGATATCCATAGATTATAAAAATTTCCAGATGGCTTACGACAGAGAAACCCGTCATGGAATTGACAAAGAAAAACAGACAGAATATAATGATTTAATTTCTGAACAACTCGACAACTTAAAAAGCTACCAAGCCCTTTGAAATTCCTCAATAAGATCATCCACGAACTGCTAGCACAAAACCCGGATCTTTCTGCGTTTAATATCATTCTGCCCGGAAAACGTCCCATTGTATTTATCCGGCAGATTCTGGAAGAAAATCATTATTCAGGGTTTCTTCCCAACTTTTTTACCATAGAAGAGCTCGTGAATACTATTGCGGGCCAACAGCTTATTCAGGGTATTCCGCTGTGGCTTTTTTCATTTGATGTATACAGAAGCCTTAATCTTATTCCCAGGGATGATTTTTCAGACTTTCTGAAGTGGTTCCCGACGTTACAGAAGGATTGGGATGATATTCTTAAATTCTCAGACAGTGATCAGGCGGTTCTGCAGTACATGTTTGATGAGGAAAGGATCAAAGAATGGGCTCAGGATCTTGGAGAGGATGATGATGTTCCAAGAAAGAAATTCCTCAATTTCTGGCAGAATATGAATATTTTTCTCCCTGCTTTAAAAAAGAGGTTACAGGAAAAAAACTGGGCTACTTCAGGGATGATTCATGAGGCTGCCAAAGCTAAGGTTGCTGATTTTGCTAAAAATACAGGAGAAGAGTTTGTGTTCTGTGGGTTCAATGCCTTTACTCCGGTTGAAGAAAAGCTTGTAAGAAGCCTTTTACAGTGGAATAAAGCCCAATGTTTCTTTCAGGCAGACCGGTATTATTTCAATGACGAAAGACAGGAAGCCGGTAAGTTTCTCAGAAATCATAAAACATGGAAAGAATTTGATGACAACAGGGCTTTCCAGTGGATAGAAGATGATTTTAACCAGCCTAAAAAAATTAAGGTGTACGAAGTTTCCGGGAATGTAACCCAGACAAAAGTACTGCCCGAAATTTTTAAAGAGATTAATAATAAAACCTATTCCAATACAGCTGTAGTATTGCTGGATGAGAACCTTCTTCCTGCAAGCCTTGATGTGATGCATGGGGTTGACAACCTGAATATTACAATGGGATTTCCATTGAAAAACCTGTCCTTCTCCAATGCAATAAAACGTCTTTTCTATCTGCAGAAACAACTGGAAAAAAATAAATCTTCTTATTATTACAGGGATGTTTTCCCGATCCTGGAAGAATTGCCTAAATCTCCCGAGGATGAGCAGATTATTAATGATTTTAAAGCCAAAGTAGAAGAGAGGAACATTGTTTATATCTCTCATAAACTTTTACATGAACTGCTGAGCGGGCTGTCTTATTTCGGGCTTCTGCAGAAAGCTCCGGGAACAAATGCTTATCTGGATATGCTTATAGCGTTCTGCCAGCAGGTAAAATGGCTTGAAATAGATGATATTCAGTATGAGAATGTTTCTCACTTTGAAAATGCATTCAGAATCATCAAAAATCAGCTGACTCCTTACAATATTGAGATCAAGATGGAAACGCTGGAAATTCTGATCAATCAGCATATCAATTCTGAAACTATCGATTTTCAGGGAGAGCCATTGAGGGGATTACAGATTATGGGATTGCTGGAAACGCGTCTTCTGAATTTTGAGAACGTTATTCTGCTTTCTGTGAACGAGGGAAAACTTCCGCTTGGAAACTCTCAGAATACCTATATTCCTTTTGATATCCGCAGGTTTTTTGATCTTCATACCTTCCTTGAAAATGACAGCATTTATGCCTATCATTTTTACAGGCTTATTCAGGATGCAAAGAATGTACATTTGCTGTATAATGCTTTAAGTTCAGGAGTCAATACAGGAGAGAAGAGCCGTTTCATTACCCAGATTGAAATGGAGAGTTCCCATGAGATTGAACATCTGATTATTGAAAATTCTTCAGAGCCTATTGCAACGCAGCCTATAGAAATTTCGAAGACACAGATCGTGCAGGAACGGCTTGAAAAATGGAAGCAAAAAGTCTCTGCATCACACCTTACCAGTTACCTCTATAATCCGATTGATTTTTATCTTTCAAAGATTCTAAATACCTCGGAAACGGATGAAATAGAAGAAGAGCTTTCGGTAAAAAATTACGGAAATTTAGTTCATTATTCACTTCAAGAAGTGTATGAGGTGTTAAAGGGTAAAGTTTTAAAAGAAAGTGATTTAAAGAATTCAGTTAAAGCGATAGATCAATATATAAATGTCGCTATTGAAAAGCTGAAGCATCAGCCTGAATTCTATGAAAAAGGGATGAACTATATCCATAAAGCCATTGCTAAAAAAGTAATTGAGAATGTTCTGAATCACGATCTTGAACTGATAAAGCAAGGGAACAAACTGGAAATTGTTGATATTGAAAGAAGGTTTGAAAATATAGATTTTCCTCTTGATGGAAATGATAAAATATCTTTCTTCGGATTCATTGACCGTATCGATAAACTGAATGGAACGCTGAGAATCATTGATTATAAAACAGCCAAAATTAAAAATCTCAACGTAAAAATTGATGAAGATAATGTGGCTGAATATTTTCACAACAGTGACCGAAAGCAGGCGCTACAGCTTTGTATTTACCATTATGTGGTACAGCATCTTCCCGAATTTTGGGGATTCCCGATTGAAACAGGAATCTGGAGCTTTGCAGATGCCAGAAAAGGAATGGTTTCCCTGCAGTTTGACAAAGGAAATATTGATGATGCCATGAGAGCTGTCAAAAGTCTTATCCTCGAAATTCTGAATCCTGATATCAGCTTTGTGGAGACCATAAAAACGTATTAAAAATATTTAATACTGATGCTAAAGGATATGTGATCTGAAAATCAGCAGGTTATTTATGGTAAGTCATTGGCTGGAATACATTTGTCTACTTCACATTACAGGTCAATTTATGGGCGACTTTTTTGTGTATCTTTACTCTTTATAAAACTTTTTTAAGTTAAAATCGGATGCACCAAGAATCAACAATGAAAAAGATCCTGATATTTTTTGCTATAGCTTTCTCTCTTATGATCAAGTCCCAGCAAAAGAATGATTCCCTGAACACAGCTCTTCAGAAGGTAACCAAAGACACCAAATTTGGCCTGGCACTCAGCGGTGGCGGAGCAAAAGGGTTCGCACATATCGGTATTCTTAAAATGATAGACTCATTGGGAATCAAGGTAGATTATATTACAGGAACCAGTATGGGAGGAATTCTGGGAGGCCTGTATGCAATGGGATATAATGCTGACCAGCTGAAGCATACCATCTATAAAATGGACTGGAACAGGATTCTCAGCAATAAAATTCCTTACAGCAAAGTCAATATCAGTGAGAAAGATGAATATGACAAATATATTCTTGAGTTTCCTGTAGTCAAAGGATTTCCGACTCTTCCAAGCTCTTATATTGAAGGGCAGTATATGGGAGAGGTTTTGAATACGCTTACTTTTAATGCCAAACATATCAATGATTTCAGCAAGCTGAGAATTCCTGTCCAGCTTACTTCCTCAGACATTGAAAACGGCGGTCTTGTGATGCAGAAGGAGGGATCTCTTCCATTGGCTATTCGCGCTACATTGGCAATTCCGGCAGCTTTTGCTCCTGTTTATATTGATGGAAAACTTTTGGTGGATGGGGGATTAGACCGTAATTATCCTGCCAATGAGGTTCGTGAGATGGGAGCGGATTTTGTGATCGGCGGTTATACAGGTTTCAGGCTTTTCACCAAGAAAGAAATTGAGAATCCTATGAAGATGATTTATCAGACCCATGCCATCCGGTCGGTAGAAGATTTCAAGCATCAGAAAGAGCTGTCCGATATCCTGGTGGATTTTGTAGATCCTTTGGGTGAGATTACAACGAAGGATTTTGCCAGATTCAGGAGAATCATCAAAATAGGAGAGACCGAGGCGAGAAAGCACCTTCCTGAGTTTGTAGCCCTTGCTGAAGCCCAGCGAAAAGCCGGGATCAAATATGAACATGAGATGATTGAGGAAGTAAAGCTGCCCACTACAAAATTTACCTTCAATGAAGAAGACGGAACTCCCATTAATGATGCCGCAGAAATTGAAGTGCTTAAAAAGCAGATGGGACTGACGGAAGGAAAATATTATGATGTAAAAACGGTAAATGAAGCCATAGACCGCGTATTCGGAATGCGACAGTATGTGAAGGTGTATTATACTTATACGAATGAAAATGATGGTCTGGTAATGAATGTTTTTGTGAAAAGAGCCAAAAAAGGTGCTTTCAAACTGGCTTTGCATTATGACACCGAGCAGTCGGTAGGAATTATTGTCAATTATACCTACAGGAATATCCTTCTGAACAGATCAAGATTTCTGGCAACGGTAGATATTTCTGAACGTTTTAAAGCTAAAATTGCTTACCAGCAGTTTTTAGATAGTGGGGAGCGGCTGTGGCTGGATCTGGAAGCTAAGATGATTCATCTTAAAAGTAACGACTTGAATTTCAGGTTGTATGATGTAGGGGCTGATGGCGGAGAGAGTTTTCCTAACCATATGTACCGCAATATAACCGGAAAGATAGCTTTGAACTATAATGTAAGCCCTAATGCTTATCTTTCACTCGGAACAGAGTTCAGTACGGAAAGAATGTACAGCTTACTGGATAAAGTGGATCAGTCAAAAGTTGATAATTACAGTAAAAAACTTTATAATCACAGCAATTTCAATACTTTCCTGAAATTTGAACAGAATAACCTCAACAAAAGATACTTTACAACCAGAGGGAATCATCTTCAGGTGAGCACAAGATTTTACTATGGAGATCAGTATGAACTTTATGATCTGAAAACCGTACAGCCTTTCCTTTATCTCATTCTTAATCCGAAAGAGTCTTACTATTATGAGCCTAAAAACCTCGTTTCATTCACCCTGAATGAGAACTTTTTCTACCCGATTACAAGAAGACTGGCCGTAAAAGCAAATGTGTTTCTCGGTACAAGCTTTGGTGGCAGAAAAGATCAGGTTCCGTATCTGTTCCTGAACCAAAAGTATAACCTTGGAGGCAGTGAGTATAATTATGACCTTCTAAGCCCGGAATTTAATGGACTTCGCCAGAAAGAGCTTCCGATGACTTCGGTGGCAAAGGCAGCTGTGGCATTTCAGTACAGGATTATGAAAAGACTTTATCTTACTCCTTCGTTCAGCTATGGGAAAGTGAGCGAGGAATTCTCTCCTTTTAATAACAGTTTTGATATGTTGGGGTATGGAGTGAATCTGGGGTATGAATCTTTAATAGGCCCTATCAGCCTTAATCTTTCCAGAAACAATCAGCTTGATTTTTCCAGGATATACTTTAGCATCGGGTTTAAGTTTTAAGGATATACTTCTTGTATAATTTTTAAGACATTGAAACAAAAAGCACTTCATTGCTGAAGTGCCAAAAATTAACTTGAAATAAGATATTGAGGAGTGATTGATTTAAAGTTTTACTTTTTTATTGATGACTTTTCCATTAGATAATGTGATCTGTACCAGATATACACCGGACTCCAGGCTTCTGGATTCAAACAGTGGTTGGTTAACTTCCTGCTGAAGGATCAGTGAACCGGAAATGCTGTAAATGCTGATGTTTTTGATACCATTGCCTGCTTTTGCAATAATCTGTTGTTTTTGGGTAAAAATGTCTGCATTGCTCTCTGAAGATGATGTACCACCGGTTGCTTTACTGAACTGAAGGTTGTAATAAGGAGTTACCACCTCAAAGGTATAATTTTTATTTTCCAGATCCTGTACATTGATCCCTCCGGCTTCACGGTATTGTTTCTGAGAAATACTTTTGATAAGGAATTTATTTTCGTCAAAAATGTTGACTGAAGAAAGCTCGTCCTGATCAACTTTTAATTGCAAAACGGATGGGGTAGCAGATTGTACGATTTCGTTCTCAGCAACTTCTTTTGGGGTATTCTTGATGTATGGAATTATTTTGTTTTCATTGTTTTCCAGTACTTTCAATAAATAAACTCCATCTTTTAAGGTTGCTAAATTACGGTTGTCGGCTGCTCTTCTCTGCGTTTTTCCTGATTGAAATCTGTAATTTCAACCAGCTGCATTGTTCCAAGATCCGGTTTTATCTGTGAAGAAAACAATACCGGTTTTTCAGAGGTTTTCTCTGCGGCCTGCTTACCGAAAACTGATCCTGCAATTGCCCATTCATTAAGTATGCCGCCGCTTCTCAAGGTATTGAATTTGGCGTTGGAAGCCAGAGTGAACGGGAGAATTCCCCCTACATGTCCGAGCGGCCCCCAATAAAATGAGTCCAGTTTATATTTATTCAGATCCCACCATGGGTAATATCCTCGTTGAACATCAATAGTTTTAGAAGTATTTTCTGGGGGAATAGCTAAATCAACAGTTGAATGCCCTAATGTCATCGGGGTTTTATTGTACCAGTCGTAGACGTCTTTAGGCTTCATGCATTGCCTTAGTTTATTGTTGGGGTTGTTGGTAACATCATTAACAAAACTGCTGGTGTAAAGTTTTCTCCATATTACCGGTCCCCATAACAGGCCTCCGTTATCCTGAACAACATGATAATTGTATGTATCAAGATATTCAGCAGAAATAACTTCTGAAATGTCATTATTGTAGGTTTTATACCCCGTATTGTTGCAGGTATGAAGAACATTTGCGAGGAATGAGGTGAAAGGGTAAAAATCTTTTTCAAGAACTCCTTTATTTAAAGTTACTCCGGAAAAATCATAAGGTCCGTCACCCATATATGCATACTTGAATTTGATATTATCAGGGTTTGAAATACTTAATCTCTTTAATGTAGACATTGCAGCATGAGCTCCTGGGAATAACCGGCTAAAAAGTATTCGTCATAACGTTTAATGTTCAGCTGTGCCAGTACTTTATTGGCAGCTGTGATAAAATCAATGGTTGCTCCGGCTTCTGTGGCGTAATCTACATAAGGGTGAGTTCCTTCCCCTGTTCCCATCCCTACATAGTCAGGAGCCATTAAGATATAACCATTAAGGACATAAGAGAGTTCAACTACAAATCCTGCTGTTAGTGCTCCTTTGAAATTAGACGGAACATTATACCTGCTGTCTGTAGTTCCGTGGTCGGAAACTACTGTTGACAGCTTAAACGGTACATTAGGATACATAAGCAATCCTGTTGCTTTTACAAGAACATTATTTTCATTTTTGGTGTAATAGGTGATTTTGTAACCTTTTAAACCAACATTAAAACTGCTGAGATAGCTGGAGAATTCCGGGGCGTTCTGTTCGCCGAGATTATTGACGATAAAATTAATAACGCCCTGCGGTGTTAAATCCAGTTTCTGTTCGGCGCTTACAACATCACCTGCCTGCTGTGCAAAGTAAAATGATGCTGTTAGACTTAGTAAAAAAGTTGTGATTTTTTCATATTGTTTGTTTTTGCGTGGTATTAAAGTAATAAATTTAACAAAATGACAAAAACTTTACAATATCAATAATTATTCAGTGAATATCAATTCTCTGCAAAGTGAGTAAAACAAAGGAGTCTGGCCATTGGCCAGACTCCTTTGTTTATATTTTATCTTTCTTAGAAAGCGTTGATTCCGGTAATATCTAATCCGGTGATCAGTAAATGCACATCATGCGTTCCTTCGTAAGTAATCACAGATTCAAGGTTAGCAGCGTGTCTCATCATCGGGAATTCACCCATGATTCCCATACCACCAAGAATTTGTCTCGATTCTCTGGCAATATCGATCGCCATTTTCACGTTGTTGCGTTTAGCCATTGAAATCTGGGCAGGAGTTGCCTTATGGTCATTTTTAAGATTCCCTAACTGAAGGCATAGCAACTGAGCTTTAGTAATTTCTGTTAAGAATTCAGCCAGCTTTTTCTGCTGAAGCTGGTAAGAACCAATTGGTTTACCAAACTGCTTTCTTTCTTTAGAATACTGAACAGCAGTACAGTAACAGTCGATAGCAGCACCAATCACTCCCCATGAAATTCCGTATCTCGCAGAATTCAGACAAGAAAGCGGGCCTTTTAGCCCTGTTACTCCCGGAAGTAGATTTTCTTTCGGAACTTTTACATTATTGAACACCAGTTCTCCTGTTTTTGAAGCTCTTAAGCTCCATTTATTATGAGTTTCAGGAGTGGTAAATCCTTCCATTCCTCTTTCAACAATTAATCCCTGCACCTTTCCTTCCTCATTTTTTGCCCATACCACAGCGATATCGCACAGAGGAGAATTGGTGATCCACATTTTAGCTCCATTCAAAAGATAATGATCTCCCATATCTTTAAAATAAGTTTCCATAGAACCAGGGTCAGAACCGTGGTTAGGCTCTGTCAACCCAAAAGATCCGATCATTTCTCCGGCAGCAAGCTTAGGTAAATATTTCTTTTTCTGTTCCTCAGAACCGAATTCATTGATAGGGAACATTACCAGTGAGCTCTGTACCGAAGCAGCAGAACGTACTGCAGAATCTCCTCTTTCCAGCTCCTGCATAATCAGACCATAAGAAATCTGGTCCAATCCTGAACCGCCATACTCAACCGGGATATAAGGTCCCAATGCACCGATTTTCCCCAATTCTCTCATAAGATTAGGTAGATCTGTATGATTTTGAGCGGCCTGATCAATCTGCGGCATTACAAAACTTTCAACCCAGTCCCTTACAGATTGGCGGATTAGTTTATGTTCTTCAGTAAGTAAAGCATCAATTCCATAATAATCAGGGATGCTTGTAAGAGGATAATATGACATGATTTTTTGATTTGGTTAAAAGTAACATTTTTCGTGTTGTCGTGAAAATTTTTTTGAAAACTTATCTTGATGTTGGTTTTCAGGCAGATAATGCTCTTTTTCCTTATTTATAAGGCAAATTCCATATTTTATGACTCCTCATCATTGGATATGGGATACTGGCTGGTAGAGTTATGAACCTTGCTTTTAAATTTATAGAGATAAGGCGCTTTATTGGCTGAACCGTCATAAAGTTTTTCAAGTCTGTCAAGAATATTTAAGCTTAAAATTTTACGCTGGAAATTATTTCTTCTGAATTTTTGTCCTAAAATCGTTTCATAAAGAGACTGAAGGTCTTTCATCGTAAATTTTTCAGGAAGGAGATTGCTGGCTGCCACCTCCGTATTGATGTTCATCCTTAGGTATTCTAGCCCGGTTTCAATAATCCTGTCATGATCGAAAGCCATCTTAGGTAAATTGTTGACTTCAAACCATTCACAGCTTTCATTAAAAGCATCAGGAAAAGTATTGGCCAGGGAAAAATCGATAAGGCTGCAATACCCCACAGTAATAAACCGCTGGAAAATCCAGTGATCCGGCGGTACCTGAATACCTTTGTTTTTAAGGAGAATCTGATGGACATTATTCTCCGTACGGTCTATTCTTCCAAACGTGTGAAACTGTTTTAGAAAAATATCTTCAAGATGTGTTCTTTCAAACAAAACTCTTGCTGCAGCTTCTCTTAAATCTTCATCATTGAAAACAAAACCACCTGGAAGCGACCACAGATCCAGATCGTGATACTTTAAAAGAAGAACTTTCAAAATATTATTATGAAAGCCGAAAATAGTACAGTCAACAGATATGTGAGCAACAAAATCTTTTGTATCGATCAGTTCCTGAAGTGTTTCTTTACTTTTTGTGTCTTTGATTTTCATGGCTGTAAAAATAAAACTATTTTCTTTTGAAACGTTAAAAAATACCAAACTAATCACAAAAAGAAGGAGTACGAAAATTAAGATATATAACGGATAGAAATTCAGCCATTGTTTTTCAAACAGAACAGCCATAATAATAGAGCTTACAGAGCTGCCCAAAGAAGAAAAAATAACAATAAGGGAGGTGAAAAGATTCACCTGTTCTTTATCAATCTGTGCAATCATTTTTGAATTGATAACAGGGTAGAGCGGCGACAAAAACAAACCGATCACCGGGAATAAAAAGAGAATTATCCTTGAATCTGCCGACTCAAAATACTGTACTCCCACAATAATCACCAGTAAACCGATAATGAAGGCCATACATGACCTGTAATACCCCGGCAGTGAAAATCTTCTGATAATATTTGCTGTTACTGTTCTGCCTGCATAAGAAAATACGGCCAGAAAAGAAGTAGCCTGAAGTGCAAAAAATGAATTGACCTTCAGGTGATTTTATAAAAAGAAGGAAGCCATGAATTAAATCCCTGCTCTATAAAAACGATAAAAAATATTACCCCAAGGAATAGTGCTACAGCAGGAGTCATGAATCCGGACAGTTCTGAAAAAATATTTTTGTTTTCAACGGGTCTGGCCTCAGCGATGGTAATGTTTGACAGCATGAAGATCGCTGATGCACATAAAAAAGCGATCAGTAAAAAACAAAATTTCCAGTATTCAGAATACGCGCTGGATACTACCCATCCAAAACAGGTATTAACGACAAAGATTCCGATCATGAAAGAAGCTTCTACACTGTTCATGGTCTTTGCCAGTGATTTTTCATCCGAAATATTATTCCGGATTATCCCAAAAACACAGATCTTTCCTATTGCAAAACAAGCTCCTATGATGGCGAACCATAATTTGAAAAACCAGAAAACTTCTGCGAACGGAAGAAGGCAGCAGCAGAGTCCTACAATTACCAATGCTGAAACCAGCGCTTTTTTCGTTCCTGTTTTGTTAATAAAACCTACAGCAAAAAGAGAAATAAAGGCAATGGGTAAATCTTTAAATGACTCTAAAAGCCCCAATTCTCCATAAGTGATTTTCTCTTCGGATAACTGCAGAATGATAAGTCCCATACAGTTCAGAACCATTGAAAAAATGAGAAAGGTAAGTTTTAACGGAAGGGAAATTTTGGAAAGCTTGTTGGTCATTTTGGGAGATATCTTTATTGTTTTTTTATGAAATTTTATGAAATATTAATGCGAAGATAGTGCTTCTAACCCTGAAAAATAAAAGAAAAATTAAAATTTTTATGAATAGAATGTTAATTAATTGAAAAAATTTATTTTTATTGTCTCAATTTGAGAATTAAACAATAACTGTATATGAATGTAAGAATATCAAGAAGCGTAGGAGTGGTTGCCGTCCTCTATTTTACGGCCAACTTCAGTGCCCAGACCACCAAGGTAAAGGACACAATTGCTAAAGAAAACAAAATAGACGAAGTGGTAGTCATCGGCTATGGTACCCAGAAAAAGAGTAATGTAACGGGAGCTATCTCCAGTGTGAGGGCGAAGGATATTGAGGATATTCCTTCAGGAAAACCTGAACAGGTCCTTCAGGGAAGGGCAGCTGGTGTTTCTGTGGTTACCAATTCCGGGCAGCCTGGGTCAGCTGCTACTGTGAGAGTACGTGGTGTTACAAGTTTTGGAGCCGGAAGTAATGATCCTTTATGGGTTGTAGATGGAATTGTGGTGGATAATATTGCATGGCTCAACCAGTCTGACATAGAAAATATTGAAATTCTTAAAGATGGTGCTTCCGCAGCAATTTACGGGGTTTCCGCAGCAAAAGGTGTTATTCTTGTAACGACCAAGAAAGGGAAAAAGGGAAAAATGAATTTAACCTATAACGGGTTTTATGGAATAGGTTCAGCTTCAAAAAAACTGGATCTTTTGAATGCCAGTCAATATGGAACTATAATTAATGAAGCGCTAACCAATGCAGGAAAAGCTCCGCGTTTCACTAATCCTCAATCTTTTGGAGTCGGTACAGACTGGCAGGATGTAGTTTTCAACACAGCTGAAAGAAACTCTCATGAATTCAGTCTGAGTGGAGGAAATGACAGGTCTACTTTTTATTCTTCCTTCGGATATTATGAGCAGGACGGAATTGTTCTGAAAGATATTTCAAATTACAAAAGGATGAATGTAAGGCTGAATTCTACCCATAAAGTTTTTGATTTCCTTACCATTGGACAAACATTCTCCTACACTCATCAAAAGACAAAAGGAGTTAACGCGAATGACGAATTCGGAGGACCTTTAAGTTCGGCTATAAATTTAGATCCTATAACACCGGTAGTGGTTACAGACCCTGCCTTACTGAATACAAGCCCATATAATAATGCAGATATTTCTCCTTATCTGATTAGAGACGCTTTCGGAAATCCATATGGAGTATCAACTATTGTAGAGAATGAGATGACAAACCCGCTGGCATTCAGACAAACCCAGCGTGGAAGATATAACTGGTCTGATGACTTTGTGGCGAATATATTTGCAGAGTTAAAGTTTCTAGAACATTTTACTTTTAAAACTACCCTTAACGGAAAGCTATCCTATTGGGGAAAAGAACAGTTTACGCCTAAGTTTTATCTTAATACCAATTCAAGAAACACTGTATTCAATAGCTTTTTAAGAGAAAGCAACAGGAAGCTTGAATGGAATACGGAAAATACATTGACTTATCAGAATAAATGGGGAAGTCATAATTTAAGTGTATTAATCGGGCAGGGAGCTTACTTTTATAATATAGGTTCCGGAAATAATACTACTTATATCAACCTGCCGGTGAATAACTGGGAAGATGCTTCCTTTAATTTTGATGTTCCACAGGAAAATCGTTCAACATCTGCTTATGACGGAGTTGAGACCCATAAGGCCTCTTATTTTGCAAGAGTGATTTACGATTATGAAGATAAATACCTCTTTACCGGGACAATACGTAGAGATGGTTCCTCTAAATTTGCAAAAAACAGACATTGGGGAAACTTTCCTGCCTTCTCTCTGGGATGGAATATCTCCAACGAAAACTTCTGGCCTGAGAATAAAATTGTTAATACCTTGAAATTCAGAGGAGGATATGGTGTTTTAGGTAATGATGCTATTGAAAACTTCAGATTTGCAAACTTCCTTAAATCAGGAAGTAATTATACCTATGGCGATAATAATATCATTATCGGATATGCTCCGACTACTCTTGAAAACCCGGATCTTCGCTGGGAAGAGACTTCTCAGTTAAATGTTGCTGCCGATTTGAAATTATTAAATGATTTTACCTTGACAGTGGACTGGTTTAAAAGAAAACAACAGATATTCTCCGTCAGGTGGACATTCCGGGATATGTAGGTGCTCCGGACAGACCTTGGAGAAATGTGGGGGATATGAACAATACTGGAGTTGAAGTTAATCTCGGATATAAAAAGAACTGGTCTGATTTCGGAATTACAGTAAATGGTAATTTCTCGTATTTAAAGAATGAAGTAACAAGGCTTGAAGATGATAAAGTCTATGAGAACTTTGCTTCCTTCCAGTCTATGGGACCTGTAACAAGATTTCAGGTGGGTGCGCCCTATGGAGCTTTTTACGGATATAAGAATGTAGGCATTTTCCAGACGCAGGAGGAAATTAATGCATACAGAAATGCCAATGGTGATTTGATACAGCCTAATGCTAAGCCTGGTGATTTCAAAAGACTTGATGTAAATGGTGATGGTAGAATCAATCAGGATGATTATGAATATTTGGGAAGCTCTGTACCTAAGTTTACCTATGGTTTAACATTAAATCTTAATTATAAGAATGTAGATTTGATGGTATTTTTACAAGGACAGGGAGGAAATAAGATTTTCCAGGGCCTAAGAAGACTTGATCTTTTCTACAGTAATTATCAGACTACAATTCTTGATCGATGGACAGGGCCAGGTACTTCAAATACAGTGGCAAGATTGGATGCCGACGATAAAAATGAAAATTACACCAAAATGTCTGACTATTATCTTCAAAAAGGGGATTTTATGAGAATTAAACTGGTTCAGCTGGGATATACGCTGCCGGTAGATATTTCCAAACGCTTTGGTGCCAATAAGGTAAGATTTTATGTAACGGGAGAAAATCTTTTCACTTTTACAAAATATACAGGATATGATCCTGAAATTGCAGTTAACGATTCCTATGGTATAGACAGAGCCTATTATCCACAGGCCAGAACATTCATATTTGGTGCTAATATTCAATTCTAAAAAAACAACATGAAAAATAGATTCTATAAAGCAATAGTATTGATCGCTCTTACATCAGGTATTGGATTCAGTTCCGTATCTTGTGGTGATGAGTTTATTGAAGATGTGCAGAATAAAGGAGCTTTTGACTCCAATAACTACTTCCAGAATGAAGAACAATCCTTTAGTGCGCTTGTATCAGTGTATGATCTGCTAAGAAAATATTCTGGTGGGTTTGAAAATACGGTAACTTTTTTTAATGCAGCTTCGGATGATTTCTATTCTGGGGGCGGAAGTCCTACAGACGGTACCGGAATACAAAGTTTTTCCAACTATTCTATTGATCAGATCACTGTTCCTAAAACCTACTGGAATGATTTCTATCAGGGAATTGCCAGAGCAAATCTCCTTATTCAGAGAATTCCAGCTGCTAAAATGAATGATCAGACACGCAAGAGATTTATTGCTGAAGCTAAAACGCTGAGGGCTCTTTACTATTTTGAATTGCTGAAAATGTTTGGAAATATTCCACTAATTCTACAGCCTATTACAGCTGCCGATGATTTTTATAATATCCCTCAGGCAGAACCTCAGAAAGTATATGAGCAGATTGAATCAGACATTTTAGCATCCATTAATGATCTTCCACTCTCTATTGCGCCTACTAACAAGGCTGAGGTGGGAAGGATAAGCCAGGGAACAGCCAGAGCTATTTTAGGAAAAATTTATTTGTATAACAATAAGAAAGATCTTGCTGCAGCCCAATTTGCTGAAGTAAACGGAACACCGGGACAAGCCAGCCAGTATGGATATAAATTAATTGCCAATTATAATGATCTGTGGAGACCGGACAATAAGTTCACCACAGAATCTATTCTGGAAGTAATGCATACCAATAAAGGAAATTCAGATTGGGGCTTCTGGGGTCAGGGAAAAGATGAAGGAAACTCTATCTGTATAATGATAGGACCAAGAGGATATGATAGATTAAAAACTACGGCACCTGATATTGTTTCAGGCTGGGCATTTAACACTGCAACAGAAGATCTTTATAACTTTTTGAAGGATGATCCGAGAGTCAATGCCACTATCCTGAACGCGAAACAGCTGACGGCAAACGGAGAAATCAAATATTCACCTGCTCATAATGACACCGGTTATTTTTTGAATAAATATCTTCCCAGAAGGGATGAGGTTTCTAATCTTCCCGGAGCTCCGGAACTTAATTACAGCAGGAATTATATCGTAATCAGACTGGCAGACACATACTTAATGGAAGCTGAAGCATTAAACGGCTCAGGTGCGAGAGCCCAGGCTTTATTAGATGCGGTAAGAGCCAGAGTTGGACTGCCTTCAGTACCGGTAACACTGCAAGCTGTTAAAGATGAACGTAGACGTGAACTAGCCGGTGAAGGACACCGATGGTTTGATCTCGTAAGATGGGGAGAAGCACCTTCCAAATTAGCATCGAGAGGATTTAAACCCAATAAGAATGAGCTTTACCGATTCCTTATAATGAACTTCTTAATACGAAGATCAAACAAAATCCTGGTTATTAATCCATGAAGTTTCACAACTTATATAGTTTCTTTAGAGGTGCCGCACTGCTTAGTGGTGTGGCCCTTTTTTCTTTATCATGTACCTCAGTGGCATCCAATAAAGGAAATGAAGTGCAGTACTGGCTTACCAAAGGTGATGAAAGTGTAAAATTACAGCAGCAGGCTTCCGTTAAATTTGTAAACAGCTCCAACAGCTTTCAGAATATTGAAATTGATGATACTCAAAAGTTTCAATATGTTGATGGCTTCGGATATACATTAACAGGAGGAAGCGTTGAGGTAATCAACCGCTTGTCGCCTTCCAGAAGAAAAGCACTGCTTTACGAACTTTTTGGAAATGACAAAAACTCAATTTCCATCAGTTATTTAAGACTTAGTATTGGGGCTTCCGATCTTGATGGCGAAGTATTTTCATATGATGACCTTCCCGAAGGGCAGACTGATCCTTCGCTTTCAAAATTCAGCCTGGCAAAGGACAAAAATCTGATTGCTATGCTGAAAGAGATTATAGCGATCAATCCTTCTGTTAAAATCATTGCAGCACCATGGTCCCCTCCCGTTTGGATGAAAGACAACGGTAAATCAAAAGGTGGAAGCCTGAAGCCTGAATTCTATGAAACTTATGCCCGATATTTTGTAAAATACATCCAGGGCATGAAAAAGAAGGCATCATCATTCATGCGGTAACACCTCAGAATGAGCCTTTACATCCCGGAAATAATCCAAGTATGTATATGCCGTCTGAGCAGCAGGGAGATTTTATCAGAAATCATTTAGGGCCGGCTTTTAAGACGAATGGAATCAACACCAAAATTGTTGTTTACGACCACAACTGCAACAAACCAGAATATGCTATTGATATTTTAAAAGATGCTGAGGCAAACAAATATATAGACGGGTCAGCTTTTCACCTGTACGAAGGAGATATCTCCGCATTAAGTACGGTGCACAATGCTTTTCGGACAAAAATCTATACTTTACGGAACAGTGGACAGGTTCAAAAGGAACTTTTACCGAAGATCTGAACTGGCATACGAAAAATGTAATCATAGGCTCCATGAGAAACTGGAGTAAAATCGCTTTAGAATGGAACCTTGCCAACGACCCTGAATTTAAACCGCATACAGATGGCGGATGCACAGAATGTAAAGGTGCCATAACCGTTTCTGATAGTGAAAACTTCACCAGAAATGTTTCCTATTATATTATTGCCCACGCTTCAAAATTTGTTCCGGCAGGATCTCAGCGCATCGCTTCCACTCAGACTGATAAGCTTTCAACAGCTGCTTTTATGACTCAATTTGGGAAAATAGTTTTAATTGTACAGAACGATAATCAGGCAGATGAGAATTTTAATATTAAATTTGCCGGGAAAACCGCTGCTGTAACAATTTCCGGACGTTCTGCAGCAACCTATATTTTTTAATTGGATACTATGAAAAGAGTTTATTTCTTACTGGCATTTTCCACATTCGGACTGAATGCTTACGGACAAAAAACAATTGATCAGAAGGTGGCAGAGCTGCTGTCTAAAATGACCCTGGAGGAAAAGTAGGACAAATGGTTCAATACAGCGGGTTCGAATATGCTACAGGACCTCAGCATTCCAATTCGGCTGCTGTTTTAGACGAAATTAAAAAGGAAAAGTAGGTTCCATGCTGAATGTTGCAGGATCGGAAGAAACCAGAGCCTTTCAGAAACTCGCGATGCAGTCAAGACTTAAAATTCCTTTACTGTTCGGACAGGACGTTATCCACGGATACCGGACAACCTTTCCGGTGAATATAGGGCAGGCAGCAAGCTGGGACCTGGGAATGATTGAAAAGTCTGAAAGAATAGCTGCTACAGAAGCTGCAGCTTATGGTATTCACTGGACATTTGCTCCGATGGTTGATATCGCCAGAGATCCGAGATGGGGAAGGGTAATGGAAGGTTCCGGAGAAGACACCTATCTTGGAACAAAAATAGGACTGGCAAGAATTAAAGGATTCCAGGGCAGAGGCTTAGGAAGTCTGGATGCTGTGATGGCCTGTGCCAAACACTTTGCAGCGTACGGAGCCGCTGTAGGCGGAAGAGATTACAATTCTGTGGATATGAGTCTCAGACAGCTGAACGAAACTTACCTTCCTCCGTTCAAAGCAGCTGCAGAGGCAGGAGTAGCCACTTTTATGAATTCCTTCAATGATATTAACGGAATTCCGGCAACGGCCAATCAATATATTCAGAGAGACCTTTTAAAAGGAAAATGGAATTATAAAGGTTTTGTGGTTTCAGACTGGGGAAGTATCGGGGAAATGATTCCCCACGGTTATGCAAAAGATGCGGCCCAGGCAGCAGAAAAAGCTGTGCAGGGCGGAAGTGATATGGACATGGAAAGCCGTGTCTATATGGCAGAACTTCCAAAACTGGTGAAAGAAGGAAAAGTAGATCCAAAGCTGGTAGATGATGCAGCGGGTAGAATCTTAACCAAGAAATTTGAAATGGGACTTTTCGATGATCCTTACCGGTTTAGTAATGAGAAAAGACAGAAAGAGCAGACGGATAATCAGGAGAACAGAAAATTCGGAAGAGAGTTCGGATCCAAAAGTATCGTACTGCTTAAAAACCAGGGAAATATTCTTCCGCTTTCAAAAAATACAAAAACTGTCGCTCTGATTGGTCCTTTCGGGAAAGAAACGGTAGCGAACCACGGGTTCTGGTCTGTTGCTTTCAAAGATGACAACCAAAGAATTGTTTCACAATTTGACGGAATTAAAAATCAATTGGATAAAAATTCCACTTTACTCTATGCAAAAGGCTGTAATGTGGATGATCAGAACAAAAGCCAGTTTGCAGAAGCGATAGAAACGGCGAAAAAAGCAGATGTGGTGATTATGACATTAGGGGAAGGCCATGCGATGAGCGGGGAAGCAAAAAGCAGAAGCAGTATTGGTTTTACAGGTGTTCAGGAAGATCTGCTGAAAGAAATTGCCAAAACCGGAAAACCGGTCATTCTGATGATCAATGCCGGAAGACCTCTGATTTTCAACTGGGCATCAGACAATATTCCTGCAATTATGTACACATGGTGGTTGGGAACCGAAGCCGGAAACTCTATTGCAGATGTTCTGTTCGGGACAGTAAATCCTGGTGGAAAGCTTCCGATGACTTTCCCAAGAACAGAAGGTCAGATTCCTGTGTATTATAATCATTACAATACGGGAAGACCTGCAAAAAATAATACAGACAGAAACTATGTTTCAGCCTACATAGATCTTGATAATGATCCGAAATATCCGTTCGGATACGGGTTGAGTTACACAGATTTCAAATACTCTGATATGGTTTTAAGTTCTGCAAACCTTACAGGAAATCAGACACTGAACATCAGTGTTACGGTTTCCAATACAGGAAAATATGATGGAGAAGAGGTAGTACAGCTTTATATCAGGGATCTTTTCGGAAAAGTAGTAAGACCGGTAAAAGAGTTAAAAGGTTTCCAGAAAGTATTCATCAAAAAAGGAGAAAGCAAAAAGATCGATTTTAAACTTACTCCTGAAGATCTGAAATTCTTTGATGATGAGCTGAATTTTGACTGGGAAGGCGGAGAATTCGACATTATGATTGGAACTGACTCTCAACATGTGCAGACCAAAAGAATAAACTGGACCAAATAAATTCAATAGGAGCGGGCTTTAGCCCGCTTAATCAAAAGTCAGAAAAAATGGCTTTAGCCAAAACTTAAATCTACTTATGCATGAGTCTCAAAGCTAAAAATATCATCAGAATATGCGCAGCAGGAACTTTTTTCCTTACTGTTTTGAACTGCGCTTCACAAAAACCTGATGCCCGCAGAACACTGATATGGAGTGATGAGTTTAACGGTAAAGGGCTACCTGATTCATCAAAATGGAATTACGATGTAGGAGGAGGAGGTTTTGGTAATGAAGAGGCTCAGTTTTATACGAAAAACAGGCTTGAAAACGCCAGAATGGAAAAGGGAAGTCTTATTATTGAAGCCAGAAAAGAAAACTGGGAAAACAATAAATATACTTCTGCAAGGCTTTTAACCAAAGGAAAATTTGCCTTCCAATATGGAACAGTAGAAGTAAGAGCAAAGCTTCCCAAAGGCCGCGGAACATGGCCCGCCATATGGATGATGAGTGAAAATATGAAAAAATGGCCGGATGACGGCGAACTGGATATCATGGAACATGTCGGCTATAACCAGGGGTATATTCATGCTTCTGTTCATACCAAAAAATACAACCATATCCAGGGGACACAGAAAACCGATACGCTGTTTGTAAAAGATGCAAGCGAAAAGTTTCATGTCTATAAAGCAGACTGGACACCGGAAAAAATAGATGTTTATATCGATGACCAAAAGTTTTTCACCTATGAAAATAAAGAGAAAAATAATGATGCATGGCCTTTTAACAGACCTTACTTTATCATTTTAAATCTTGCAGTAGGAGGGTTTTGGGGAGGAAAAGAAGGCATTGATGATGCTGTTTTTCCACAGAAGTATTACATAGATTATGTAAGAGTCTATCAAAATAAATAATGAATAGGGGACGCAACTGTCCAAAATAAAAAAATCATGAGAAAACTAATTGTAAGTTGTTTTGTAGTAGGCGTTGTCATCAATGTCAATGCTCAGAATTATTGGAAAAAGAATGCAGGAAAAACAGCTAAAGTAATCCTTACCAATTCGAAAGCGAATGAGAAGATGGCGGATAAAGGAGCAGTTAAATTTGAACAATTCGGGCAGCCTAAAGAAACCGAGGCCTGTATTTTTGTGGCTCCCAACTTTAAATATCAGAAGCTGATAGGAATTGGTGGTGCTATTACAGACGCATCAGCAGAAACTTTTTATAAAATGCCAAAGAACAAGCAGAAGGAAATTCTGGATGCTTATTTTGGGAAAAACGGATTGGGATATACTGTGGTACGTACCAATATGAATTCCTGTGACTTTTCCAGTGATTCCTATACTTATGTAGAAGACAATGATACTTCCCTGAAGACTTTCAACATTGCCCATGATGAAAAGTATAAGATTCCAATGATCAAAGAAGCACAGAACGCAATAGGAAATAATTTTACCTTCTATTTCTCCCCATGGAGCCCGCCAGCCTGGATGAAATCCAATAAAAGTTTATACAAAGGAGGAAGATTGGAGAATCAATACTACCAGACGTGGGCAGATTATTACATCAAATTCATTAAAGAATATGAAAAGAGAGGAATTAATATCTGGGGACTGACTGTTCAAAACGAGCCAATGGCTACCCAAAGCTGGGAATCATGCATCTATACTGCTGAAGAAGAAGGTGAATTCCTGAAAAAAACCTTGGCCCAACCCTTTGGAAAAACGGATATAAAGATAAAAAAGTAATGATCTGGGATCACAACAGAGACCTTATCTATCAAAGAGCTACCACAACATTAAGCGATCCGGAAACATCAAAATATGCCAGCGGTATCGGGTACCACTGGTATGAAACATGGAATAATAAAACGCAGCTTTTTGATAATTTGGCAGAAACGCACAGAGCTTTTCCTGATAAATTCCTGGCTTTTACTGAAGGATGTAAAGAACAGTTCAGTATGGATAAAATCTATGATGTAAGCCTGGGTGAGCTGTACAGTAAAAATATGCTGAATGACTTCAACAAAGGAAATGCTCTATGGACTGACTGGAATATTCTCCTGGATGAAACCGGAGGACCCAACCATAAAGGAAACTTCTGCTTTGCCCCGATTATTGCAGATACCAAAACAGGCGAGGTGTTCTATACCTATGAATACTATTATATAGGCCATGTTTCAAAATATATCAAACCAAATGCACAGAGAATCGGAACTTCATCAAACAGGGCTGCATTAACTTCTTCCGCTTTTATGAATGAAAACGGACAACTGGTAACTGTTATCATGAACGATTCAGACAATGATATCGAAACAAACCTATGGATTGAAGGTATGGCGGCCAAACTGAATGCCCCGGCACACTCTATACAGACCGTAATTTTATAGTATCATATTAATATTATTTTTGACAGATCCGGCGGCCTCAAAGAGGCCGCCGGGTTTATTTACATACCATCATGTTCTGGCAAAAAACAAAAGACCCATGAAAACTTCATGGGTCTTATTTATTGTAAGCGAAACTTTATCAGTCTGTTATTTTTCAGTATCATATTTACTGATCACTTTCTGGGTAACTCCTGAGCTGCTGAAACCGCCATCATGGAAAAGGTTCTGCATGGTTACTTTCTTCGTAAGATCAGAGAAAAGGGTAACACAGTAGTCTGCACATTCAAGAGCGGTAGCATTTCCCAGAGGAGACATATCTTCTGCATATCCAAGGAATCCTCCGAAACCTTTCACACCGCTTCCGGCAGTAGTCATTGTAGGAGACTGGGAAACCGTGTTTACACGTACTTTTCTTTCTCCCCAGTAGTTTCCGAAAGTTCTTGCGATACTTTCAAGATATGCTTTGTTATCAGACATATCATTATAATCCGGGAATGTTCTCTGAGCTGCGATATAAGTAAGCGCCAGAATACTTCCCCATTCATTCATACAGTCTTTTTCCCATGCTACACGCATTACTTTATGGAAAGAAACAGCAGAAATATCCCAGCCTTTTTCCAACCAGTCGTAATTCATTTCTGTATAATGTTTTCCTTTTCTAACGTTGATAGACATCCCGATAGAGTGAAGGATAAAGTCGATTTTTCCAAATTTTGCAACAGCGGCATCAAAAGTTTTTCAAGATCTTCTACAGAAGTAGCATCAGCACCTATTACTTCAGAACCTGTTTTTTCTGCTAAACCATTAAGCTCTCCCATTCTCAATGCAATAGGAGCATTAGATAAAATAAATTCAGCACCTTCCTCATGGCATCTTTCAGCAACTTTCCATGCGATAGATTGTTCATTAAGGGCTCCAAAAATAATTCCCTTTTTGCCTTTAAGTAAACCGTATGACATAATTTTTTAATGTTTATTATACTACAAATGTAACAATAATTGTGCTTATGGCATAATAAAAAATGGAGCCTTAACAATTTAAGACTCCATTTTATTGAAAATATTTATATGACTGAAATACTAATTGGTTTTCTTATTCCATTCTGCCTTTACATCTTCTGCCGCATCTTTGGTTTTTTCCCATGCCTCATCTGCTTTATCCTTAATATCTTCCCAGGCATCGGATACATTAGCTTTTACCCTGTCTAGCCAGTCTTCCTGGCTGGCCTCCTCATCATTATTCCTCTTCTCATTGATATAGTCTTTAGCCTTGTCTGCCAATTCATTGATTTTCCATTTGGTTTTGTCCGCTGCATTCTGTAAAGAGTTTTCTACATTATTTACTGCATTTTCCGCTTTGTTATACTCTGAATTGTTCATAATAATATAAATTTTAGTGTTGTAACAATAATTAAACAATAACCATTCCTAAAACACCGCTTCTCTGTTAAATTTTTCATAATCTTTTATTATGTTTTCCCAAATCAGTAGTAACTTTAACGTGTAAAATTTGATAATCATGGAAAAAATACGTTGTGGCTGGTGCGAAAAAGATGATCTTTACAGGAAATATCATGATGAAGAGTGGGGAAGGCCCGTCTATGATGATGAAACGATATTTGAATTTTTAATTCTTGAAAGCTTTCAGGCCGGTTTAAGCTGGTATACTATTTTATCTAAAAGGGAAAATTTCAGAAAAGCTTTTGATCATTTTGATTATAAAAAAGTGGCGGCATATTCTGACAAAAAAATTGAAGAATTAATGAATAATCCCGGAATTATAAGAAACAGGCTTAAAATTCTGGCTGCAGTTACCAATGCTCAGAGATTTATGGATGTTCAGACAGAATTTGGAAGCTTTTCCCAATACATCTGGGATTTTATTGACGGAAAACCGATTGATAACAGCCCGGAGAAACTGTCTGATGTTCCTGCTACGACAGAGATCTCTGACCGTATTTCCAAAGACCTTAAAAAGAGAGGTTTCAAATTTGTCGGATCTACAGTAGTTTATGCTCATATGCAGGCTACCGGAATGGTCAATGATCATTTAAAAAGTTGCTTTACCAGAACATCATAACTTATTGATATTTTTGTATGATTAAAAAATGAAAACCTCTGTTGAAATATGAAGGAAATAGGAATTATAGGCTATGGCTGGCTGGGAGAAAGAATAGCATCCGTGTTATCGGGAAAACACAAACTATCCGTTACGACAACTACAGAGGATAAACTCCGCATACTGCATTCTAAAGGCATCCATGCAGTAGTGGCATCTTTCCGGATTATCAGTTGTCTGAACCTGTTTCCCGGTGGGAAGAAATTAAAGATATGGATGTTTTGATCATTACCATTCCTGTTTCTGAAAAAGCTGCTGTGTAAGTTCTTTGTATAACAGAATTCAGAATTTATCAGCTTTTATCGGAGATTTTAAAGGACAGATGTTTCTGATGAGTTCCACAGGGGTTTATCCTGATATTGCTAAAGAATTCACAGAAGAAGATGTTCCTTTTGAAAAAGTATCGGGCGAAAGAATGCTTAGAAGTAAATATCCTCAGCTGAATATTCTGAGACTTGGCGGTCTGATGGGAGACAACAGACTTTTAAAAATTATAATGTCGGCAATCTTGATCATGCCGTGAATCATATTCATTATGCTGATATCAGCGGGATTATTTCAGAAATGATGGAACAGAAAGCTGAAGCTAAATTATATAATGTAACGGCTCCCATTCATCCGGCCAAAAGCCAGGTGATCAATGCACAGAAAGATATTCCGGACGAAGAAGAATTTGAGGTGAAAGGAAAGAAAATAATATCATCAAAACTGGTTTCAGAACTGGATTATGTGTTTCTTCATCCTGATCCGAGAAAGTTTCATTTATAATTGAACTATATTACTGCCAGATTAACGAGCCTCGCAAATTGGCTAAGATTAAAATGGACTGTTCCTAAACAGTTAAATATTTTTTTAAGGAGGATATGGAAGTGAAGAAAAATTTCTTGAAATTTAAAATATGATAGTATAATATATATACTATTGAGATTTATGCTTAATTGTCTTGTTTTCAGCATGTTAAATGATAAAAATAACTATTTTTGTATTATCAATACACATGCGAATGAAAAACAAATTACTCTCCTATTTTTCCATATTTCTATTTTGTATATCTGGAAAACTTGTATCCCAAACATATCAACTTAGTGGAAATCCAGTAAATACCGCGGGATGGGATTTTGTTCCTTCTGCTATTGTGAATGGGGATTTTGTGCAATTAACATCAGACCAAACCAGCCAGGTTGGTGGTATAAGATTACATGCTCCAATAAATTTAAAACATTGTAATAAATGGAAAGTAGAATTTGACTTTAGAATTGATGGGAATGGTTCATATGCCCATGGAAATGGAATTGCTTTTTGGTATTTATCAAATGCTCCGTTTAGCTATGGAGCAGGGGATGAGCTTGGAATTCCTAATAATGCAGCAGGATTAATGGTAGCATTTGATATTTATAATAACTCTAACCATACAGAGATGAGTAAAGTTCATCTTTTGTATGGGACCAATAGCAGTAATATAGAGTTTAACAATACTGCAGGAAGTACATTTCATTCTCCTGATCTTACTGCTCAACCTTTTGTAGGGCCAAATTATAAACATGTGGAAATAAATGGTGAAATAGATCCTGCAAATCTTAATAATTGGATTATTAAAATAAAAATCGACAATATACAAATTGTCAATCAGTCATTTGCTCCTTCAGGGGGAGCCGTAAATATGCCTCAGGGATGTTTGGGCTTCTCAGCTTCTACAGGCGTTGCAAGTGCAAGACACTCTATTAAAAATGTGAAAATATACACTGATAAAGTTCCAGTTTTACAAAATACTGTATCTCAATCTTTTTGTCCGGGAAATGGAACTGTAGATTTAACTTCTTATAATTCTCAGTTCGTTTCCAACCCAAACAATTATACTTTTACTTATTATGTTCAGGGAAATACAATACCTGTTGCGAACCCTACTAATTTCCAATTTAATACAGATACAACAATTTTAGTTGTTATCAAAGATTCTTCATCATTATTGTGTGATAATGGAGATTCGAAAATACTGCTCAACATTACTCAAGCAGGGTCACCTACAATTACAAGCTCATCACCCACAATCTGCTTTGGCGGAAGCGTTACCCTGACCTCCAATCAGTCAGCAGGCAATACCTGGTCTACGGGAGCAACGACTCAATCTATTACCGTAACAACTCCAGGAACCTATACATTAACCAATACAAGTGGCACCTGCATGAGCGCACCTGCATCAATTACTATAGCAGCAGATGTGGATCCTAATGTACAAATTACGGGAAGTTTAGTTGTATGTGAATCTGCGGCTCAGTTAACAGCTTCAGCCAATGGAACGGGAAATACATTTGCCTGGTCAAACGGAGCGGCAGGAAATTCCATATCTGTTTCAACACCGGGAACTTACAGCGTAACTGTTACCACTCCTTCAGGCTGTCATTATCAAAAATCGGTGGCAGTCACTCAAGGTGTTGTTCCTGTGGTTCAGAATGCAAGCTTAAGTCAGTGTTCAAGCTCAGCAACTTCTATTTTTAATTTAACATCAGCTCAGGCAAACATCAGTACGACTTCAGGGGTAACATTTGATTACTATGTAAATCAAGCCGATGCCATTGCCGGAAACACAAATACAATTGCCACTCCAACAGCTTATCTTTCAGGAAATGCAACAGTTTTTGTACTTGTAAAATCAGCTACCTGTTCAAAAGTTGCGGAATTGCAGCTCACCATTACTCAAGCGGGATCACCTACAATTACAAGCTCATCACCCACAATCTGCTTTGGCGGAAGCGTTACCCTGACCTCCAATCAGTCAGCAGGCAATACCTGGTCTACGGGAGCAACGACTCAATCTATTACCGTAACAACTCCAGGAACCTATACATTAACCAATACAAGTGGCACCTGCATGAGCGCACCTGCATCAATTACTATAGCAGCAGATGTGGATCCTAATGTACAAATTACGGGAAGTTTAGTTGTATGTGAATCTGCGGCTCAGTTAACAGCTTCAGCCAATGGAACGGGAAATACATTTGCCTGGTCAAACGGAGCGGCAGGAAATTCCATATCTGTTTCAACACCGGGAACTTACAGCGTAACTGTTACCACTCCTTCAGGCTGTCATTATCAAAAATCGGTGGCAGTCACTCAAGGTGTTGTTCCTGTGGTTCAGAATGCAAGCTTAAGTCAGTGTTCAAGCTCAGCAACTTCTACTTTTAATTTAACATCAGCTCAGGCAAACATCAGTACGACTTCAGGGGTAACATTTGATTACTATGTAAATCAAGCCGATGCTATTGCCGGAAACACAAATACAATTGCCACTCCAACAGCTTATCTTTCAGGAAATGCAACAGTTTTTGTACTTGTAAAATCAGCTACCTGTTCAAAAGTTGTGGAATTGCAGCTCACCATTACTCAAGCGGGATCACCTACGATTACAAGCTCATCACCCACAATCTGCTTTGGCGGAAGCGTTACCCTGACCTCCAATCAGTCAGCAGGCAATACCTGGTCTACGGGAGCAACAACTCAATCTATTACCGTAACAACTCCAGGAACCTATACATTAACCAATACAAGTGGCACCTGCATGAGCGCACCTGCATCAATTACTATAACAGCAGCTATGGATCCTAATGTACAAATTACGGGTGTTTTAACCTTCTGTCAAGGCTCTTCTACAATTTTAACTGCTATTGCATCAGGTACCGGAAATATTTTTTCTTGGTCAAACGGGGTAAACGGACCTACGAATACGGTTATGGTAGGAGGTGTTTATACAGTGACTGTTACCACTCCTTCAGGTTGTCAATATCAAAAATCTGTAACAGTAACTACAGATCCTAATATTATTGTAAATATTGCCCCGCCTTCACAAATTACGTGTGCTATTCCTCAAATTACATTGGATGCTACAACATCCGTTTATCAGTCTGGAGCAACATTCTTATGGACAGCAACAAATGGTGGAAATATTGTTTCAGGAGCAAATACTTTAACTCCGATAGTTAATAATAGTGGAACTTATACGCTCACAATCAGGTCAAACCCATTAGGCTGTGTGGAACAAGCTGCAGTAACTGTAATAAAAAATACGGATCCTCCTATTATTTCTGTCACCGCATCTGCTCTTACAATTTGTAAAGGACAGTCTATTACTCTGACTGCATCAGGGGCTGTAACCTATATCTGGACAGGATTACCGGGTAATGGAAGTACTCAAACAATCTCACCGACTTCCACAACAACCTATACTGTAGCGGGAGTTGGTATAAATGGTTGTACTTCACAAACAGCAGCAACAATTATCATCAATGTCATTCCTGAAATAACATCCTCTCTGCATAATATAGAAATCTGCAAAGGAGATACGGGGTTATTAGACGCAGGATCAGGTCAGAACTATACCTATAACTGGAATACCGGAGCGACAACTCAGAAAATCAATGTAACAACATCTGGTACTTATACAGTAACCATCAATAACGGTGCTTGTTCTAAAACATTTACTGCAGCAGTTTCGTATATCCTTACTCCAGAAATTACGGGTATAGTTTACAATAATCATACATTAATTATTAATGTGAAAAATAATGGAAATACTCCTCTGGAATATTCTAATGACGGAGGGATAACGTGGCAAGCTTCAAATGTTTTTACCAGTATTCTTAAAAATACTCTATATTCTATTCGGGCTAGAAACAAAGGAACTTCCTGTGATACAAGTGCAGAATATTATACGTTCTTTATGTCTAATGTTATTACTCCAAATAGTGATGGCATTAATGATGTAATAGATTTTAGTGAGATAAGTAAATATGGAAACTTTGAAGGAAGCATATTTGACAAATATGGTAAAACCGTATTTAAACTGACCTCAAAAACTCCAATATGGGACGGAAAAAATATTGGAAACCCTCTTCCAACCGATACTTATTGGTACAAAATACTCTGGCAGGATAGAATAAGTAAAAAAATGTTGAACTATCAGGCTGGATTTTATTAAAAAATAGAGAATAGATTATATAATAACAAATTCCATTTGTTTAATTCAAATTAACAAAAACTCCGGAAATCATTTCCGGAGCTTTTATCTGTATAAATAAAATAATTATTTAATAATTCTTTCCAATACCCATTCAATAAGGTTTTTCTCAGATGCATGGTGGTCTGCAGAGAACTCACCGCGTCTTCTGTTGGCAATAACGTTATTTACAGTGATGGCTTTATGTCCTAATAATTTTGAAAGCGCATAGATTGCAGAGGTTTCCATTTCGAAATTGGTAATTCCAAGATCATTCAATGTTTCAAGGAATTGATCATCTACTGCTTTTAAACGGAGCTGTCTTCCCTGTGGAGCATAGAATCCCGGGAATGTTGCCGTATTTCCGTGGTATTTGGCATCTTTATAATATTCTCCCATTTCTTCTGCCCAATCTGAGAAGTAAAGCATAGGCTTGATTCTTTCATAAGGGAATTTTTCCAGGAAGCTTTTGGAAAACTCATTTTCAAAGTTGTAATCCTGGTAGAAATGCATTAATCCGTCCAAACCAACTACGTTCTGAGTAACCAGCATATTGTCCACCTGTACGTCCGGGTTTACACTTCCACAGGTTCCCATACGGAATAATTCAAGGGCTTTGTGCTCAGTTTTGAACTCTTTGTTTTTCAGGTCAATGTTCACCAAAGCATCCAGCTCATTCATTACGATATCGATGTTTTCAGTTCCGATACCTGTAGACATCACAGTAATTCTTTCCCCGCGAAGCGTCCCTGTATGCGTATAAAATTCTCTTTTATTTTTTTTGATTTCTACCGTATCAAAATATTTTGAAACTTTTGCCACTCTGTCAGGATCACCCACAAGGATGATTTTGTCAGCAATATCTTCAGGTAAAAGATTCAGGTGGTATACACTTCCGTCTTCATTCAGAACAAGTTCCGAGGCAGCAAGTTTGTTTAGCATAATATGTATATTTTTTGTTTTTTAATTAGTCATAATGGCTTCTTTATAAGGAGATGCCATAACCTCGTAGATGTCATTGTATTCTTCTACAATTCTTTTCTGGCCGTTCATTATTTCATATACGGTAACAACGGTTTTTTCAATATTTTTAGGATCTTTCCTCTGTGACGTGATTTCATAGAAGTGATCATCTTTTTTAAGAACAGAAATAAGTTCTTCTTTGGTTGAATTATTGGAGGTCATCATTCCCGGAAATTCCCTGAGGATATCTGAAAGATCAGTATAGGTTTTGTATGGTTTTGTAACTCCATTGGAATAGACATATACATTAGGAATTTCTTTATTATTTTCAAGACGTATCAGATAATAGTCATTTCCTTTTTCTCAGCATACACAGCCATTTCCTGTTTCTTTTCAGGTTGTTTTTCCTGCTGTTTTTTCTTTTGGGAAAATGCAGTCAGAGAAAGGAAACTTGCTGCAACAGCAAACCATAGTTTTGTTTTCATACTTTTATTTTAGTTTTTTTGATGTGTTGAATTTAATTTAAAAAAATCCTCTCCCAATAATCTTCCGCCATTATTTACCGGTATGCTGAAAAACCGTTTTCCTTAGAATAATGAATTTGATTTCGGGGTTTAAAATTAGTGAAAAATATTGTATCAGAAATATAAACATTATTTAATCTGCTATTAAAACTGAGATAACATCGGATTAATAGTTTTGCCGATAAAAATTCATGAGATTTTATCCACTGCTTGTAGTTGCCCTTCTGATAGGGTTTGCAGTAATGTCTTTTAATCCTGTTTATAAAGGAAAAGAAAACGAAAGGACATTTGTCAATAAAGGTTTGACCGACTTTAAAATGAAGCTTGAACAGTTGAAGTCAGATGTTGATAAGTTCTCTGAAGACCGGATTTCCCTTGAAGAATTACAGAAAACACTCAGCAGTACAAGAAATTCATTCAAGGAAATAGAATTCTATATTGCTTACCATTATCCTGAATTTACCAAAACCCACCTTAATGCAGCCCCTTTGTTTCATATTGAAGCTGCAGGAACATCCGCCTATACACTTCCTCCCGAAGGATTGCAGGTGCTGGATGAACTGATCTTTTCAGATGAAGCAGGAAATGAGAAAGAAAAGATTAAAACCATAACTACCTTTTTGTATAACAGCTATTCCGGGTTTTATTTAAGTGCTTTAAAAAACGGATTGAGCAAAGGAAACAACAAAACATTGCCTTTACGTATAGAACTGATCAGGATCTATTCACTGGGAGTGTCCGGCTTCGATACGCCAGGTTCTCTGAATATTTCCGAAGAAACAAGCCACGCTTTTTCCGGAATGCAGAAATACATCAGTGATGATCCCTACTTTAAAAATTATAATATTGAAAAGGCTGACCGGATTTTAACAGACGGAATAAGTTACCTTTCAAAAAATACTGATTTTGAAAACTTTGACAGGATTGAGTTTTACAAAAAATACGTACAGCCTTTGTATGAAGAATTTGGAAGATGGGACGGAAGACCGGACGATCTGAATGAATTTTCCGGCTGGAATGTGGGCAACAGGAATTTTTTCAGCAGTGATTTCTTAGATCCGTATTTTTATACCTTATTAAAATCTTCTGAAGATAATCCCGATATCCGCAACCTCGGAAAATCCATTTTCTATGATCAGAACTTAAGCGGTAACGGGAAAATGAGCTGTGCCACATGCCATCTTCAGGAAAATGCTTTTACAGACCTGAAACCCAAATCACAAAGCAATGTGGAAGGAAAAACAGTTTTGAGGAATTCTCCATCCTTATACAACGCTGTTTTCGCCAAAAGATTTTTCTATGACCTTCGTGCTTTTTATCTTGAACAGCAGGCAGAACACGTTATTTATAATGAACAGGAATTCAATACCAGCTATGAGAGCATTATTCACAAGCTGAAAACAAAACCTGAGTATAAAAAAGCATTCCGTATGGCTTTTAAAGACGGAAAAATAAACAAAGAAAATTTTTCAAAAGCATTAAGTTCTTATGTCGCTTCGTTGTATTCATTTGACAGTGATTTTGACCGTTTTATGAGGAATGAAAAGACTGTTTCTGAGGATGTGAAAAAAGGATTCAACCTGTTTATGGGAAAGGCCAATTGCGCAACCTGCCATTTTGCCCCTCATTTTTCAGGATTGGTTCCACCGTTTTTTAATGAAAATGAATCTGAAGTATTGGGAATTACTACAAAACCCATCAAACAGCTTCCCATACAGCTTGATCAGGATTTGGGAAGAGGAAACAGCCCGGTAAAAAAAGAAAAATCCTGGATTTATGACTATTCATTCAAAACGGTAACGGTGAGAAATATTGCGCTTACGAAACCATATTTCCATAACGGAGCTTTCAATACCCTGGAAGAAGTTCTCGATTTTTACAACGAAGGAGGAGGCGAAGGATTAGGATTAAAAATGAAAAATCAGACGCTGGCACCGGACAAATTAAACCTTACTGAAACTGAAAAAAACAAATCATTGCTTTTCTGAATGCTCTTACGGATGTGAGTAAAGCGAAGTAGGCGGGTGCGGGGTGCGAGTTTCGGGTTTCGGGTTGTGAGGTGATGCGGGTTTTTGTTTGCGGATGAGGGTTCGGTAGAAAACGGTATAGTTTTAATAAAAAAATAAGCTAAATTCTGAAACTGTGTAAATCGGTATGTGCTGGTTTCAGAATTTAGCCTAAAGTTTTTCAGAACGGATCCGTCTGTCTGTTTATTTGTTTTGAATCAGCTTTTCCAGTTTATCAATGATTTCCTGCTGTTGTTTTAGCATACGCTCATAAAGTTCAACCATTTTGTCAAGAGGATTGAAAGTAGGTTGGTTGTTAAAAAATGCTGGTTGTTGACAATTATCAAAAGAAGCTGTATTAGAAATAATGTTGATCGCGTGTTCCTCATCAAAATTCTCAATCGCTTCTGCCGGAACTTTAAGAATCCGGGCTACCCGTGCTAAAATATCAGACTCCACAGTTTCTTTTTGTTCCAAAAGAGAAATCTTCTTCTGATTCCAGTCATCACCTAATTCGAAAGCTAAGGCTTCCTGCTTGATACCCAGTATTTCACGGAAACGTTTAATATTCCTGCCCTGATGTATTTTTTTATTTTGCATAGCTGTGTCAATCATAATAACAAATATAAAATCTTGAGAGATAATAAAAAAAGTTTATTTTATTTGTTTTGAATCAGTTTTTCCAGCTTATCAATCATTTCCTGCTGTTGTTTTAGCATACGCTCATAAAGTTCAACTATTTTGTCAAGAGGGTTGAAAGTAGGTTGAATATTTACTGCATTTAACGTTGAGGCATCATTACTTGTGAAAGTATTTGAGATAATATTTACTGCCTGTTCCTCATCAAAATTCTCAATCGCTTCTGCCGGAACTTTAAGAATCCGGGCAACCTGTGCTAAAATATCAGACTCCACAGTTTCTTTTTGTTCCAAAAGAGAAATTTTCTTCTGATTCCAATCGTCACCTAATTCGAAAGCTAAGGCTTCCTGCTTGATACCCAGCATTTCACGGAAACGTTTAATATTTCTGCCCTGATGTATTTTTTTATTTTGCATAGCTGTGTCAATCATAATAACAAATATAAAGTTTTAAGAGATAAGAATAGACCTCGTTTTTAAAATAAATTATCTTCTAAAATATTCACATTTTCGAATAAAAAATTCTCTTCTTTTACTGTTTAGATTGTTGAACATAGCTGTTTTGAGCTAATCAACAAATAGGATAAATATACATGTCCATCTGGCACCTCATATCCCGAACCCCGAATCTCTCATCCTTCACCATTTAACACAAAATTAATCCCCTTAACATTAGGTTTTTGATAAGTTAATATTTACCGATCCATATTTAAAATCCTATTAACAGAGAAAAAACTCTAAAAAATAGTTTTGCAAGGTCTAATAAATCAAATAAAAAATGAAGAAAAAACTACTAACAGTGGGAGCTTTGGTTATAATGGCCGGTTCCGGCCTTCAGGCGCAGACCTTGATATTCAATAAGAATGCGTCATGGAGCTACAAAGATAACAACCAGGCCCAGCCGGCAGGATGGAACGCCCAGAACTATGATATTTCAACATGGCCAGTAGGAAACGGTCCGCTAGGATATGGGGATCCCGTAACTACTACCATCAATTCAGGACTTACAACGGCTTATTTTGCTAAAGATTTTACAGTAGATCTTTCAACCCTTTCCGATACGATGGAACTGGGAGTAATGAGAGACGACGGTATCATTGTATACCTTAACGGAGAGGAAGTAGTAAGAGATAATATGCCTGCAGGTGCTGTTACATTCAATACTTTCTCCAGTACTACTATTGACGGGGCGGCAGAAAGTGTTTATAATATTTTTTCCATTCCAAAATCAAAATTTGTAAACGGTGTCAACAGATTTTCTATTGAACTGCATAACAGAAGCACAACCAGTTCAGATTTAAGGATTGATGCTTATCTGAAAACGACAGCCAATACCACTACACCTGTAACTTGTAACGGAACCCATATCAGCTGCTTTACTTCTATTGTTCCTACAGCACAAACCAATAAGTTAATTATCCCTGCTGAACACAAATACCAGTTAATTTTAAAAGAAGGAGACAACTATACCGAAGGCGGAGGATTGGTAGGAGGTCAGAATGACTTTACCGCTTATGTTGCAAAAGCAGGAAGCAGCACAAACGGATATCTGTCTGTAAATCATGAAACGAATCCAGGAGGAGTTACCATGGCAGAAATCAGTTATAATGCGGTTTCAAAGCTTTGGCAGCTGACAAAATCCAGAGCGGTAAGTTTTTCAGCTCCGAGTCTGGTACAAACCATCAGAAACTGTTCCGGAGGAATTACACCATGGGGAACTGTGGTGACCGCAGAAGAATCTGTTACTTCCAACGACGTGAACAATGATGGATACAAAGATTACGGCTGGTTAGTGGAAATTGATCCTGCAACGGCACAGGTAATTTCTAAAAATACTGACGGTTCCAAAGGAAAATTATGGCAGATGGGAATCATGAACCATGAGAATGTGGTGATCAACAATGCCGGAACTATAGCGTATTATGGAGAAGACGGCGGAACTCACATGGTATACAAATATGTAATGGATACCCCAAATGACCTTTCTTCAGGAAATCTTTATGTACTGAAATTGGACCAGGGATTAACTGCAGCAGGAGATCCGGCAGGGACTACAGCAACGTGGATCCAGGTTCCGAATAAAACCAAAGCAGACCAGAATAATACAGGTCCGTTAGCTCTTTCTTTAGGAGGAACAAAATTTAACGGTATTGAAGATGTGGATATCAGCCCGCTGGATGGGAAAATTTATTTTACATCAAAAGGTTTAGACAGAGTATACCGTTTACAGGATAACGGAACTACCGCTTCTCAGGTAGAGACTTTCGTTGGTGGAGGGTCTACAGTGTATTCTTTCAATACGGCCCAGGGTGTGAAGTCTGAAGTATGGGCTGATGGGAATGACAACCTTACCTTTGATGAACTCGGAAACCTTTGGGTGCTTCAGGATGGAGGTAAAAACTACATCTGGGTTATTGCTCCGGATCATACACAAGCCAATCCTAAAGTAAGACTATTCGCATCAATGCCGGCAGGTGCAGAACCTACAGGACTGACATTTACGCCTGATCATAAATTCGGTTTCTTCTCTATTCAGCATCCGGATTCAACGATCTCTACAGACGTAGACGCAACAGGAAATACGATTGATTATAAAGGAAAATCAGCAACGATTGTTATCGCTCTTAAAAATAATCTTGGAACCGAAGGAACTTTAGGAACTATTGATACCAGAATTGAAGAGAATACAGTAACGGTAGCGCCAAACCCAACTTCAGGAATTGTAAAAATAAATTCTGTAAAAGGATTGAAAGATATTGCTGTGACAGCTTACAGCATGGACGGAAAAATCGTTTATACGAAGAAATTCAACGGAACAAACCAAGTATTGGACATTGATTTCACACAGCAGCTGGAAGGATCACGAGTTTTAGTTTTAAATATTGAAGCTGAAGGAGGATTCCAGAAAACAGTTAAAATTGTAAAGAAATAAATTATTTATAATTCTTGTCTGTCGGCAGCTCCGGTTGCCGGCAGACCTTTTATTTTTTATGAAAAAGCTTTTCTTACTTATTTCCATACTGTCACTTTTCCAGGTCAAGGCACAGATTGATCCGGTGAAATATCCCACTTTTACCAATATTGAAGATGCTTTAAGCAGTAAAAAAACGGTTTACAGTATAAGCTTCAGACAAAAGGGATTGTTCAATCTTCCTCCACAGATTGTGAAACTGGATTCATTATTCTTTTTAAACATTATGGCGAATAAGCTTGAGAAAATGGATCAGGAAATCTTTGCCTTAAAAGAACTGGAAATTTTAAATGTGAATGAAAACAGCATTAAATATATTCCTGATGAGGTAAGTAACCTTAAGAAGCTGAACACTTTTTCAATGAATCTGAACAGCCTGACAAACATCAATCCTAATCTTGCAAAACTTCAGAACCTGAAAGTGGTTCATTTTGATGCCAACAACCTGAATACCTTTCCTGAAGCTCTTATGGAAATTCCCGCACTGGAAGAAATAAACCTCCAGGGAAACCAGATCAGCTTTATTGCAGACAGGCTTGATCAGATCAAAAATCTTAAATTCCTGAACCTTTCAGAGAACCAGATCAATGATCTTGGTAATTTATCTTTTCCTGAAAATCTGAAATATCTTGAACTGCAGCAGAACGCTATCATCAAACTCCCGGAGAATCTTTTCAAAGCAAAAAACCTTGAATTTTTGAATGTAAGCGGAAACAATATCACAGAAATTTCACCCAAAGTAAAAGGGCTTAAAAATATCGTCAGCATGAATCTTGCCAACAATAATCTGAAAGACATTCCTGTAGAAATCAAACAGCTTAAAAATCTGAAAACATTGATTCTTACAGGAAATCCTATAGAAAAATCTACTATTGAAAATTTAAAAACCTTACTGCCGGAAACCCAGATCTATTTCTAGAACTATCCGCCAACACGTTTGGTTTTATATCCCATTTCTTTAAGGATATTCATTATTTTATCACGGTTGTCTCCCTGAATGATAATCGTTCCATCCTTCTCAGAGCCGCCTATGCCTAAGGTGGTTTTTATTTTCTTTGAGATTTTTTTAAGGTCTTCCTCACTGCCTTCCCAGCCTTCAACAATGGTTACAGGCTTACCGTTTCTTCCTTTCTTCTCAAATTTGCATACCAAAGGCTCTTTCTGCTTGAATTCTTCTTCAGGCATCTCAAAATCCTGCTCTTCATGATCAGGAAAAAGATTCTTCAATTGATCTCGTAAATCCATACCGCAAAATTAAAAGATTTACCGATAATGAATTGAAATAATCACGAAATTTCAGTTTTTCAACCCTGTCAAGGGTTTAAATCTTGACAGGGTTTAATTATCTGTGATATCCCCTGATGATAAGCAATCAGTAAAATTCAGGACTTCAAATTCTTCTATTCATAGGAAATTAGGTAAATTTGTATAACAAAAGTTTTTACAAAATGTCGAAAAAAGCAATACTGGCCATTCTTGATGGATGGGGATTGGGAACAAACCCAAACGTTTCTGCAATAGATAAAGCAAATACACCATTCATAGACAGCTGTTACCAAAAATTTCCGCATACGACGCTTGAAGCGAGCGGATTGGCTGTAGGCTTACCGGCCGGACAGATGGGAAACTCTGAAGTAGGACACATGAACCTGGGTGCCGGAAGAGTAGTATACCAAAACCTGGTAAAACTGAATATGGCGGTTGAAAACGGAACACTGGGACAGGAAAAAGTAATCCAGGATGCTTTTGATTATGCCAGGAAAGAAAATAAAAAAGTACACTTTATAGGATTGGTTTCCAACGGAGGCGTACTCACATATCAATCACCTGAAGGGATTACTGACAGCTGCAAAAGAATTCGGTTTAAATGAAAATGTATTTGTTCATGCATTTACTGATGGCAGAGACTGTGATCCGCATTCCGGATTAGGATTTATCGACGAACTTCAGAAGCATATGGAAGCTACTACCGGAAAGCTGGCAACAGTGGTAGGCAGATACTATGCGATGGACAGAGATAAAAGATGGGAACGTGTGAAATTAGCGTACGGTGCCCTTGTAGAAGGGATAGGAGAACAGACAACGGATGTTTTGGCAACCATTAAAATGTATTATGATAATAATGTTACCGATGAGTTCCTGAAACCTATTATTTTAATGAACACTACCGCTACGGGAAATGTGGTGCCGGTAGCAAGAATCATTGAAGATGATGTGGTGATCTGTTTTAATTTCCGTACAGACAGAGGAAGAGAAATTACAGAAGTTCTTTCCCAAAAGGATTTCCCTGAGTTTGGAATGAAGAAACTGAACCTGTATTATATTACATTAACGAACTATGATAAAACCTTCCAGAATGTACAGGTCGTTTTTGATGAAAATGTACTGACGGAAACCATGGGAGAAATCCTTGAGAAAAATGGGAAAACCCAGATCAGAATCGCTGAAACAGAGAAATATCCTCACGTTACTTTTTTCTTCTCAGGAGGAAGAGAAGAGGAATTTGTGGGAGAAAGAAGACTCTTATGCCCAAGCCCGAAAGACGTTCCTACTTATGATTTAAAACCGGAAATGTCAGCATACGATATTACCAATGCAATTGTACCTGAACTGGAGCAGGGAACCGCTGATTTTGTCTGTTTAAATTTCGCCAATACAGATATGGTAGGCCATACAGGCGTCTTTGAAGCAGCAGTAAAAGCCGCTGAGGTTGTAGATCAGTGCATTGAAAAAGTAGCAACAGCTGCTTATGAAAACGGATATGCTGTTTTCATCCTTGCCGATCATGGAAATTCAGATGTCATGATCAATCCTGACGGAACCCCGAATACCCAGCATTCTACGAACCTGGTTCCTTTTATCGTTATGGACAAAGATCATAACTGGAATTTAAAACCCGGAAAACTGGGTGATGTAGCTCCTACCATCCTTAAAGTAATGGGAGTGGAAATACCACATGCGATGACAGGAGAAGTTTTGGTTAATTAAAATTCAATAATATCCGAATAAAAATGCCGTTATATCTTTATAGTGGCATTTTTTTATGATTTATGTCAGATAAGGTATGAGTTGCATACTTTATTATGCGCCAAATAATAAATAAATCATATCTTTGTAAATTAAAGTAAATTAAAACTGAATAGTAAAATGTATCAAAAGCTTGTAAGGAAAGAAGTAATGGGGATATTGGAAAAGGAAGTGTCTTCTTTTCTTGATAAATTTTAACGCCAATTGAAAAATTTGGCAGCCCTCCGATTATTTGCCAGATCCGTCAAGCGAAGAATTTAAACACGATTTAGAAGAAATTCAGACATTTGCCCGTGAAATGCCTTACGATCTTTTCGTAACATTAATCGGTGACTGTATCACAGAAGAAGCACTTCCTTCCTATGAGTCCTGGCTGATGGGTGTTGACGGAATCAATCAGGAAGAAAAAGTAGGCTGGGCCAACTGGGTAAGAGCATGGACCGCTGAGGAAAACAGACACGGGGATTTATTAAACAAATATCTTTACCTGTGTGGAAGAGTAAACATGAGAGAGGTTGAGATCACTACCCAATACCTTATCAATGACGGGTTTGATCTGGGAACAAGCATGGACCCGTACAGAAACTTCATTTATACAAGCTTTCAGGAAACGGCAACCAATATCTCCCACAGAAGAGTAGGAACGCTGGCAAAACAATCCGGAAACGGAAAGCTGGCAAAAATGTGCGGTGTCATTGCTGCGGACGAAGCAAGACACGCTAAAGCCTACAAGCATTTCGTGGCAAAAATTCTTGAAATAGATCCTTCAGAAATGATTCTTGCGTTTGAAGATATGATGCGTAAGAAAATTGTAATGCCTGCTCACTTAATGAGACAATCCGGACAAAAAGCTGGAGAGCTTTGGGGACATTTCTCAGATGCCGCACAAAGATGTATGGTATACACAGGCCAGGATTATATCAATATCATGAAAGACCTTTTGGATGAATGGAAAATTGAGCACGTAAAAGGCCTTACAGAAAAAGCAGAAAAAGCTCAGGAATACCTGATGAAGCTTCCTGCAAGACTTCAGAAGATCACAGACAGGGTTTCTACTCCGGATCTTCAGTTCCAGTTTAGCTGGGTAAAGAGCTGATAAGAACTTTATTATTATTTAAATATAAAAAGTATTGAGTGCCTTTCTTTTTGGCACTCTTTTTATTTCTTATCTTTGCAAAGCTAAAAAATAACAAAATGTTAAATAATAAAAAGATTGCTGTTGACTTTGACGGGACTATTGTTGATGATGCCTACCCGGCAATCGGAAAACCGAAAACTTTTGCATTCGAAACTTTAAAAAGACTTCAGGCTGAAGGATACAGACTTATACTTTGGACGTACAGACACGGAAAAACGTTGGATGAAGCTGTAGAATTCTGCAGGAAAAACGGAATAGAGTTCTATTCTGTGAACTCAAGCTTTGAAGGAGAGGTTTTTGATCCCGAAACACAGTCCAGAAAATTAGATGCTGACTGGTTTATTGATGACAGAAATTTAGGAGGATTCCCAGGCTGGGGTGAGATCTATAACATTATTCAGGAAAGAATAGAATTCCGTGTAGAAGGAAAAGAAGTTCTTGCCTATTCAAAACTTAAAAAGAAAAGAAAAAAGGACTTTTTTGGTAGAATATAGAAAACTGGAAGCTAGATATTAATTAGCTTTTTAATATCAAGTGCTTTTGATCTTTTATAATTTATAGTAGAAAGTTCAATAGGTGATAGGAAGTAAAAATTAGCATAACGCTGTTGTCTAACTTCTAACATCTAATATCTAATATCTATATACGATGATTCAATTAAAAACGATAGACGAACTGCGTCTGATGAAGGAGAGTGCCAGATTGGTTTCTAAAACATTGGGAATGCTGGCAAAAGAAATTAAACCGGGGATTACTACCTTATATTTAGATAAACTGGCACATGATTTTATTAAAGATCATGGCGCTGAGCCTGCATTTTTAGGGTACGGGGGATTCCCGAATTCTCTTTGTATCTCTCCGAATGAGCAGGTGGTTCATGGCTTTCCGAACAACGATGTAGTAAAAGAAGGAGATGTTCTTTCCGTAGACTGTGGAGTTATTCTTAACGGTTTTGTGGGGGATCATGCCTATACTTTTGAAATCGGGGAAGTAAAGCCGGAAGTTAAAAAATTACTACAGGTGACCAAGGAATCTCTATATAAGGGGATTGAGCAGTGTATCAGAGGAAAAAGAATAGGAGATATCTCCCACGCGATCCAGGCACACTGTGAAAAAGAAGGGTATGGAGTGGTAAGAGAACTTGTAGGACACGGCTTAGGAAGAAAAATGCATGAAGATCCGCAGGTTCCGAACTATGGAAGACAGGGAAGCGGAAAAGTAATTAAAGACGGTCTTGCAATTGCTATCGAACCGATGGTTAATATGGGAACTGAAAAAGTGAAATTCCATAATGACGGCTGGACGGTTACTACGTTAGATAACATGCCATCCGCCCACTTTGAACATGACGTAGCGGTAATCAACGGTAAGCCGGTACTGCTTTCAACATTTGAATATGTATATGAAGCTTTAGGGATTGTAAGTGATGAAGAAAAGCAGTTCCAACTGGATTTTTAATGAAAAAATTAACGAAGCTTTTACTGAATAAAATTCCACGTCCGATGCTTATTAAAATGAGCATCTGGGCAAGGCCGCTTATTTATCAGTTTTTCAAAGGAGATCAGTTCTACGACCCTATTGATGGAAGATCTTATAGAAAATTCCTTCCTTACGGGTATGGTAAGCAGCGTGAAAATGCCCTGTCCCCAGGAACCTTAAGTTTGGAGAGACACCGTCAGATGTGGTTGTATCTTCAGAATGAAACAGATTTTTTCATTAAAAATTATAAAGTTCTGCATATTGCTCCTGAGCAGGAATTTTTAAGGAAGTTCAAAAGGATGAGCAATCTTAACTATATCTCGGCAGATTTATATTCTCCCATTGTAGATGTCAAGGCTGACATCCTGGACCTGCCTTTTGAAAATGAAAGTTTTGATATTGTTTTCTGTAATCATGTGCTGGAACATATAGAAGATGATGCAAAAGCAATGAGTGAGCTGTACAGGGTATTAAAGCCCGGCGGATGGGGAATTCTTCAGGTTCCGATGAAAAATTCACTGGAGAAAACCTATGAAGATTTTACCATTAAAGATCCTAAGGAACGCCAGAAACACTTCGGACAATACGACCATGTCCGCTGGTATGGGATGGATTATTTTGACCGCTTAAGAAAAGCTGGCTTTGAAACAGAGCCTAATTTTTACTCACAGAAATTCTCTGAAGAAGAAATAAAAAAATACGGGCTGAGACACAATGAGATCTTGCCTGTAGTTTATAAAAAATAAATAAAACCCGTTTTCAATTGTTGAAGACGGGTTTTATTTTCTGTTACTCTTTTGTAAAAGGATAAGATTTATAATTTTCAAGAGCTAAAATGTACTGCCCTTTTTGAAAACTGCTTGTGTCAATGGACATATTAACACCACCCGTTATAGTTTCAAATACCAGTTTTCCGGAAAGATCATAAATCTTAAGCCGAAGATTTCTTTCAATATTTTCAATATGTAACATCTCTTTTACCGGATTTGGATATGCTTTAAACGTTTTTGAAGCGGCATCAATTTCTTTAGTACTTAGTTGGGACGTATTATTATAATGGACCTTATTTCCTGAAGGGTCCGTAATTATAAGTGTTTTGAGGTTGCCGTTTGTGATAATCTGATAGCTGTATATAGATGCATAGGCTCCTGAAACGTAAGTGTCACAGTTTTTCTGATCGTAGGCACGAACAGCGGGTGCATTTCCGCCGTTATAAAACAAAAGGGTACATGAGCTGGCTGTTTTGATAAGATTGTTGCTTCCAGGCATAACTCCAAAACTCATCATAGATGTATTGTAATACCTTGAATTAATAACATAGCTTGTACCTCCCGCTGAATTGAATGTGGTAGCAGGAACTCCGTTATCTATTAAAGGCGTATTGGTTGTCTGGCCGGTGTTAGATACCATCTTGGAAATATACCAGTTGTTGGAAAGCAGCTCAGAAGTTTGCTGGGCAGTCAATAAGCTGCCCGCTAAAAGGAATAATAATTTCTTCATAGGTTAAAAGTTTCCGGTAAAGATATAAAAGAATTTCTTCTTTATCTGTTTTGTCAGTATAATTTAAAATGAAGATTTGAAATAAACAAAAAAACCGTCTCTATTATGAAGACGGGTTTTATTTTTAAATATTGATAGAAATCCTGTGTTTTTTAGTGTGATGAAGACACTGCTTTCAAACCTACTACAGAGCCAATAAGGGTTACAATAAAAAATATTCTCCAAAAACTTACAGGATCTTTAAAGAAGATAATTCCCATTAAAGCAGTTCCCACCGCTCCGATACCCGTCCAGACCGCATAAGCTGTCCCGATAGGCAAAGTCTGGGTTGCCTTAATCAGTAAAAGCATACTGATAGTCATTGTTACCAGAAAACCGGCAAACCAGTAATAGGATTCTGTTCCGGAAGTTTCTTTTGCTTTTCCCAGACACGATGCAAATGCCACTTCAAATAACCCGGCTACAATTAAAATAATCCAATTCATTTTTTAAATTTTTCTACTGCAAAGTTCAGAATTTGGATGCAGAAAAAATTTTACAATTGTTAAAAAATGAAAGCAAATGGAAGTTGGAAGAATGAAGCTGGAAGTTATTGCATAAGATAATTAGCAAACATTTTTTAGATAAAGTTCTTAGAAGCATTAATTTATAAAAATGAGCAGGATTCTTTAATGGACTATCATAACTTCCTTCTTCCATCCTCAAAATCAAAATTATTTTATCTCCGCCCTTATTCTGCTCAAACTTACCTGGGTAATTCCAAGATAAGAAGCAATATAACCCAGCTGAACTCTCTTAAGCAATTCAGGCTGATAGGTCATAATATCTTTATAACGTTCCAAAGAAGTTTTAAACTGTCTGGAAATAATCAGCTCCTCAGATTTTATCATCTCAGCTTCTGCCAGTTTTCGTCCCCAGTTAGCGATATGAATATCCTCATTAAAAAGCTTTTTGAGTTTCTCCGTTTCCATTCTGTACAAATCGCAGTCTTCCAGGAGCTCAATACTTTCATAGCCGGGCTTATCCTCTACATAGCTTTTCATAGATAATATGCACTGGCCTTCGCTTCCAAACCAGAATGTAATATCATTATCAGATGTTGAAGAATAGGCACGCGCAATTCCTTTCCGGATAAAATACAGATAGGGAACCACTTTATCCGCTTCCATAAGGCAGAAACCTTTAGGATGCGAAACTTCAGTGATATACTTTTTTAAACTGTTTTTTGATGCCTCAGGAAGAAGGTAAATCTGATCAAGAATCTGGTCTATATTCATAAAGATGAATTCTAATTTTCAAAAATATCAGTTTTGGGTAATGCAATACAAAATAATCGGGTATTTTTTTTATCCTGCAAAATATCCGTTTTGTATCTGTTTAAAAATTTCTTTTATTACAGCCACTTAAGGTTATATAATTCTCTTTTTTCTTTTAAATATTGAGATTAACTGTAAAGACCGATTTTGTTTTACTAACTTTGCAGTTCGTAATATAATTTTTATGCACAAAGCTGGATTTGTAAATATAGTTGGAAAGCCCAATGCGGGAAAATCGACCTTGCTCAACCAATTAATGGGAGAAAAGCTGGCGATTGTAACGCAGAAAGCGCAGACAACCCGTCACAGAATTTTTGGTATTTATAATGAAGATGATCTTCAGATCGTATTTTCTGATACTCCCGGAGTATTAGACCCAAAATACGGGCTGCAGGAAAAAATGATGGACTTTGTAAAAGACTCCCTGCAGGATGCTGATGTTTTCCTGTTTATTGTAGATGTTACCGATAAAGCAGAACCGTCAGAATTTTTAATTGAGAAACTGAATAAAATTCCTGTACCTGTACTTCTTCTGCTAAACAAAGTAGATCAGACGGATCAGGCAGGTCTTGAAAAATTGGTGGAAGAGTGGCATAACAGAATCCCAAAGGCGGAAATTCTGCCTATTTCTGCTCTGAATGCCTTCAATACAGAAGTTATTTTACCTAAAATAAAATCGCTTCTTCCTGAGAATCCTCCTTACTACGATAAAGATCAGTTCACAGACAAGCCTGAGAGATTTTTTGTCAACGAAACCATCCGTGAGAAAATTCTTCTGAATTATGATAAAGAAATTCCATACTCTGTAGAAGTGGTTACAGAACAGTTCAAAGAGAAAGAAGGAATTATTTTTATTGATTCCATTATTTATGTAGAAAGAGATACCCAGAAAGGAATTATTATCGGCCATAAAGGAGAAGCCATCAAAAAAGTAGGAACTGAAGCAAGATTGGACCTTGAAAAATTCTTCACCAAAAAAATTCATCTGAACTTATTTGTAAAAGTGAAAAAAGACTGGAGAAAGAATGACAGAGATCTCAAAAATTTCGGTTACAGATAAACTAAAATGCCCGGAATCCCGTTGTATTAAAAGATTTTTATTACCTTAGTATAAATTTTTTAGTAAATGAACTATAATAATTCAAATTCAGGCTCAATACCTAAAGATATTGTTTTATTGGTGGTGAGAGTATTTGTTGGTTTTGCAATGCTTTCTCATGGTTTTCCAAAGCTTCAGATGCTATTGGAGGGCGGTAAAATCGAGTTTTTCGATTTTATGGGGCTGGGACCACAGATATCACTTATTCTTACGGTTTTTGCTGAGTTTGTCTGTTCAATACTAATTATATTAGGACTTTTTACAAGAGTTGCTCTGGGGTTTCTGATTTTTACCATGGTCATTGCAGGCTTTATAGTGCATGGGGGAGATCCTTTTGAAAAAAGAGAACTGGCATTGGTTTATCTTTCTGTTTATCTTCTACTCCTGGTAATCGGAGCCGGAAAAGTTTCTGTAGATCATATGATAGAAAAAAGGAAAAGAGCTTCAGATTGGTAATTTACAAGATAAAACAATACAAAAATAAAGAAAGGCACTTCATTTGAAGTGCCTTTTTGTTTTAAGGTCTGCAAGAAGGCAAACAATCCCATATAGGAGAACCTGTTGGTGTTCTGTCCACTATACAAGCAACATATCCTGTATCACACAATGGAGCATTTCCTCCGATAATAGTCTTAAGATTTCTCTTTGTTAGTTTTCTTAAATTTTTCATATTATTTTAATTTGTAAGGTAAATGTAGTAAAAAAAAAATATGACACTAAAAAGAGTCTTATTTTTTTAATGTTAGAAATCTGTTAAAATTCACTACATTCGTAGAAAATGAATTATATGAAGATAAAACTGACTATTTGCCTTCTGGCATTTCTCAATTTTTACGATGCACAGGAAAATATTACATACCAGAAACCTTCTGCTGAAATTTTAAAACTTGCAGATTATGAAAGACCTCCATCTGTTCTGATGAACAGCAAAAAAGACTGGGTGGTTTTTACGTATCGTCCAACATATAAAACACTGGAAGATCTGAGCCAGAATGAAATGAAACTTGGCGGACTCAGAATCAACCCGGTTACCAACATCTCAAGCAGCATGACCTACTCAAATAATCTGAAGATCAGAAAGATCAATGATAAGAATGAGATTCAGGTAAAAAATCTGCCTTCCAATCCGAAAATTGCCTACGTTTCATTTTCTCCGGATGAAAAGAAACTGGCTTTTACCAATACAACAAGTAAAGGAGTAGAACTATGGGTTGTAGATATGGAAACAGCTTCTGCAAAAAAAATTACAGCTGACAATCTGAATGCCAATTTAGGAATGCCTTATCTATGGTATAATGACTCTCAAAGCTTTCTGATCAGAACACTGCCGCAAAACAGACCAGCCCTTATAGATGCAGCCAAAGATCTTCCTACAGGCCCGATTGTTTCAACAGCTGACGGTAAAGTTTCCCAGAACAGAACTTACCAGGATCTTCTGAAAAATCCTCAGGACGAAAAAACTTTGAAACGCTTACTGCTTCTGAACTCTATAATGCAGATCTTACAGGAAACCTTAAGAAATTCAAAGATCAGGATATGTTTGCAGGCTTAAGCTTTTCTCCTGACGGAAATTACCTGATGGCTACAGTAATTAAAAAGCCGTTTTCCTATATTGTTCCGCTTAGCAGATTTCCATCAGCAACGATTGTATATGATATGAAGGGAAATGCTGTAAAAACAGTGAATGAAGTTCCTTTAAATGAAATCATGCCAAAAGGATTTTCATCAGTAAGAACAGGAAAAAGAGACATGACATGGAGAAATGATGCACCGGCTACTCTTACCTATGCTGAAGCGTTGGACGGGGCGATCAGTCTAAATCAGCAGATTACAGAGATGAGATATTTACATGGGAAGCACCGTTTACTGCGGCTCCGAAATCTTTCTTTAAAACAAAGCAGAGATATGAGGATGTAGTCTGGACCAATGATCATTATGCCATTGTTTCTGAAGGCTGGTACGATACAAGAAATACAAAATCATACCTTATAGATCTTAATAACGGAGAATCTAAAGTTTTTGATGACAGAAATTATCAGGATGTTTACAGCGATCCCGGGAATTTTAACACAACGAAAAATCAATACGGGAGATATGTAGTGGATATGAAAGGCGGAAAAGCCTACCTGATAGGAGATGGGTTTACCAAAGACGGTCAGCACCCGTTCATAGATGAAATGGATGTTAAATCATTGAAGAAGAAAAGGCTTTATACCTCCAACCTTAAAAATGCCAAAGAGGCCATCGTAGACATCCTTAATCCTTCAAAGGGAGAGATTTTAACGACTCAGCAGTCTCCAAGCCAGTATCCGAATTATTTTAAAAAGAATATTAAATCTAATAAGGCGGAAGCTGTAACCAACTTTGCAAATCCTTTTGAAAGCATCAAAGACGTTTACAAAGAAGTGATCACTTATAAAAGAAATGACGGCGTTACCTTAACAGGAACCCTTTATCTTCCTGCTAATTATGACAGAAAAGCGAAAAAGAAAAGCTTCCGTTACTGATCTGGGCCTATCCGACAGAATATAAAGATAAAAATACAGCAGGACAGAACACCCAGAACCCTAATGAATTTACATTCCCGTCTTACGGATCTTTTGTATACTGGACCACAAAAGGATATGCTGTTCTTGATGATGCTGCTTTCCCTATTATTGGTGAAGGAAAAACGGAACCGAATGATACGTTTATCCCGCAACTGGTAGCAAATGCAGCGGCAGCCATTGATGCAGTGGATCATCTGGGGTATATTGACAGAAAAAAAGTAGCTGTAGGAGGACATTCATATGGAGCTTTCATGACGGCAAACCTTCTGACACATTCTGATCTTTTTGCGTGCGGAATTGCAAGAAGTGGTGCTTATAACAGAACGCTGACACCTTTCGGATTCCAGAGTGAGCAGAGAAATTACTGGGATGTTCCGGAGATTTACAACACGATGTCCCCGTTCATGCACGCAGATAAAATGAAGACACCGCTTCTTCTGATCCACGGTGATGCAGATAACAATCCGGGAACTTTCACTTTACAGACTGAAAGATACTTCCAGGCGTTGAAAAATCTGGGAGCTCCTGTAAAAATGGTCCTTCTTCCAAAAGAAGCCCACGGATATCAGGCAAAAGAAAATATCTTACACCTTTTATGGGAACAGGATCAGTTCCTTGAAAAGTGTCTGAAAAAATAAATTATAAAAGAGACTGTTTATCATAAACAGTCTCTTTTTGATTAAATAAATCTTAATGGTTTAAGAGTAAAGATATTTCAGAATTTCATCAACACTCTTAAGCTCCATAAAATTCGGATGTTCCAGGTTAACATCATGCTGTTCATGGCTCCATGTGACATGATAAGGAATATGGGCTGCAAAACCTCCGATTTCCAACACCGGCAAAACATCTGATTTAATAGAATTTCCAAGCATTATAAAATTTTCAGGTTTGCAGTCGAGGTGCTTCAAGAGCTTTTTATAATCGTGCTCCTTTTTATCACTCATAATTTCTATGTGGTGGAAATACTCCTGTAATCCTGATTTTTTCAGCTTTCTTTCCTGATCCAGGAGATCTCCTTTTGTGGCAACAACAAGTCTGTATTTTCCTTTTAAACTTTCAAGGGTTTCTGTAACCCCATCCAGAAGTTCAATGGGTTTCTGAAGCTGTTCCTGTCCTAATTGTATGGCTTTATTTACCAATTCCAATGGTGCCGTGTTATTGGACACTCTGCTGATGGTTTCAATCATGCACAGCATAAAACCCTTTACCCCGTAACCGTATAAATGGAGGTTCTGCATTTCTGTTTTAAACAGTTCCTGTGATACAGAATGCTGTGGAAGGTAATTTTCGAGCAGCATGCAAAACTCCTTTTCTGCTTCCTGAAAATACGGCTCATTGATCCAAAGGGTATCATCAGCGTCAAATGCAATGGTTGTGATATGATTATTCATTTTTGTTTTGTAATTTTCTGATCTCAAAATTCAGTATAAAAACCCAACAAGCAAAGGACATTTGTCCCGGATCAATATGTTACGCACCAATCAGACATTTTTAAGCTACTTTGAAGCGCTTTATCATAAACAGGAGAGCGGGAAAGACATTCTGTTGAAATCTTATCCCAAAGGAGAGCAGATTCTGGTACAAGGGCAGTTTCTTCTCAAACCTATGATTATTAAGGAAGGAGTTACCAAATGCTATTTTACGGAAGAAAACGGAAAAGAATATATCGTAGAGTTTTCCGGAAGCGGTGAAATTATCGGGGAAATAGAGATGATCAAAAATACACCGTGCCTATGCAGTATCGAAACACTAACCGAAGTTTCCGTATATGAGATTGCCATTCCGTATTTCAGGTTTTTGCTTAAAAATGATATTGCTTTGAATCATTTATTGCTGGATATTTTTGCGGAACGAATTATCAATACTTCCAGCAGGGCATCTTATCAACAGCTTTATACAACAGAACATACTTTAACACAATTACTGAAAATGCAGGCCAAAGAAGGAATCCGGATTTCAAAAGAAGATATGGCCGCTTACCTTGGAATTACAGTAAGAAGCCTGAACAGAATCTTAAAAGACTTAAAATAGTTTTTAATGTAAAAAATGAAATTTTTAAGCAAATAATAATTATAAGTTTCAATTCTTAAGTTTGATTGTTCTTTTTTTTTTTTTTTTACGAAAATTATTTTTTAAGCATGATTTTTTTAGGGGTAGGTTTCTGTAAACGGCTAAATTGAATTATTTATTATGATTTTACCAGGGTGTTTTTAAAATTTAGTATTTTTGTGTAAAATTAAGCCGAATATTCGTCCATGGAAAAATTAAAGTTCAGGAATGCTGAATTGACAGATTTAAACAAAATCGTAGCCATTTATAATTCAACAATTGCCTCAAGGATGGTGACCGCAGACATGGAAGAGGTTTCTGTAGACAGCAAATTAAAATGGTTTGAAGAGCACAATCCTCAGACCAGACCACTCTGGGTGGTTGAAGATGAACAGGATCATGTCATTGGATGGGTAAGTTTCAGTTCATTTCATGAAAGAGCTGCATATAATGGCACGGTAGAGGTAAGCATTTATCTTGATGAGTCCTGTAGAGGAAAAGGATTTGGTAAAACAATTCTCCGCTATTGTATTGATAACGCGGAGAAATTTGGAGTACTTAATCTGGTTGCCCTTATTTTCCTTCATAATGAACCTAGTTTAAAACTCTTCAGGCATTTCGGATTTGAAGATTGGGGAAATCTTCCGAATGTTGCTGTTTTGGATGGAATAGAAAGAAGCCTGGTCATATTGGGAAGAAGAATTAATTAAAACTATAAAAGCGGCCTAAGCCGCTTTATTTGTATCTTATTATCAGTTGAATTCAGGCTGTTTATCCTTTTCAATATAGATATAACGGCATTTGATTCCGTTTTGGAGTATTTCCTTTTTTTATTGAGTTCTTCTACAGATTCTATCGTTTCATCTTTAAAGTTGGTCTTTTCTCCGCTCTTTATTCTCTCGGAAAACATTCTTGTAGGATTTTGGTAGATATCTTCAATATATTTATTAAATTTCTGATTGGTTATCGGGATAGCCGGCTTGCCATAATGCGTTTCCACAAAATCTCGGGTATCGTAGTCTGTAGTAAGTTTTTCATTCTTAATCAGCTTATAGACAAAGTTTTGATCCGTATCTTCTAAGATAAAAATGAGACCGGGAAGACCTCTGAATTTGTATGGACCTTCCTGTATATTCACTTCGCTGGAAAACCAGGCATTCCAGGTTCTGCCTCCGAAATCTGTTGTCGCTTTCTGGAGCTTGTAACCATTGTATTCTTTGGTTTCCTGAATGATCTGCCATTTCATTTCATCATTTGTTTTTACCACAAAATAATCAAAAAAATCTCTGTACCAGTTGTTTTTAAAAGAATCCGGTTTTCTTTCCACAACCTGGTCTGTTTTTGAGCTGTATCGTGAAATCTGCTGGTTTGCATTTTTATTTTTTTCATCATAATCAGCAAAGCCTTTATCGTAAAATTTAATCGAGGCCGGGCTGATATCCAGATTCATAAAGGTTGTTATATATGGCTGTGATATATTTTTGCGGTACTGAAGTTCGTAAGTAAACCTGTTGGTTTGAGATTGAAATAAAGAGCCTGCATATAAGGCAAGGAAGATCAGTGTTTTTTTCATTTCTATTGATGGTTATCAACACCAAAAATAATAAAAAAGCGCAGGTTTTTTACATCTGCGCTAAGTTTTATTGTGTTTTTGTCTGTAAATTCTGCTTAATTCTTTTTGCCGACATATTTAAAAATCGCTTTACGAGGAAAACTGCAGATACTGTCAGTCCTAATCCCAGTGCGATCCACATTCCGAATGCTCCCATTTCTAAAGTAACACAGAAGAAATATCCCAAAGGAATCGTAATCACCCAGTACGCAATAAAGGTATAAATAGAAGGTATTTTCACATCCTGCAATCCTCTCAGCATTCCCAGAGCTGTTACCTGGATTCCGTCAGAAAGCTGGAATAACGCTGCAATAATCATCAGCTTTGCAGCCAGGGCAATAACTTCAACTTCTTCTTTTTTCGTGAAGAAAGTCGGGAGTATATTTCTGCCTAAAATAAAGACCAACCCGCAGATGCACATAAAAATAAAAGCGATCTTCAGGTTGTTGATTCCTACTTTTCTCAGTTCAACAAAGTTCTGTTCTCCCAGTTTTCTTCCAATCATTACCGTAGAGGCCACACTGAACCCAACGCACAGGTTAAAAGTGAAAGAAGCCATGCTTAAAGCAATCTGGTGAGATGCAATATCATGGGCAGAAATCAACCCGCAGATAAATGCTGCTCCGGCGAAAGCCGTTACTTCAAAGAACATCTGTAAAGCTGTAGGCAGCCCAAGCTTCACCATTCTATCAAACATCTGTTTTGAAAAACCCTGAATTTTTAAAGAAAAATCCTTAATATAACGCCTTGTTCTTTTTTCTTTAAGCAATACAAAATAAAGAAAAACAACCATGAAAATTCTGGAAATCAGGGTTGCCAGAGCGGATCCTTTTACGCCCATCGGCGGAATTCCCCAAAGGCCTTTAATGAAAACATAATTCAAGGCAATGTTGATGATATTGGCAATAATGGTTGCTTTTGTAACCCCAATTGTATAAGATAGTCCTTCAGATACTTCACGAAGCGTCTGAAATGCCATAAACGGAATCATACTGATCACCATGATACTTAAGAAGCTTACCGTATCAGGGATAATCTTGGCAGGCTGCCCTGAATGATAGAGAAGTGGCATTCCCAGCAATAAGATGGCCATCAGAATAATCCCGACAGACATATTGATGATAAAACCGTGGCTGAACACAGAGTTGATCGTAGCATGATCTTCTCTGGAGTGTGCTTCCGAAACCAGCGGCGGGATGGCAAATGAAAATCCAAGGGCCAATACAAATATGGAGAAAAATACTGCATTTCCCAATGAAACGGATGCCAGCGCATCGGCACCCAACAATTTTCCGACAATAATATTATCGAATAAGTTTACTGAAACCTGCCCCACCTGGGTAAGCATCACAGGCAGAGCCAAAGTCAGGCATTCTTTCGTATAGTTTTTGTTTAAAAAGCTCATAATATTTTAAGATTCATATAGTTTATGATTCAAATAAGGGTAAAAAAATTTGCAGTGATAACACTGCAAATTTTTATAATATGGTAAATAATAGCTTATTATTTCCTTACAAAACTTGCAACGTCACTTTCTGAAACAGTATTTCCACCAAGAATAATCAATCTTTCAACAACATTTCTTAATTCCCTGATATTCCCGGTCCATGAAAGGGCTTTTAAAGCATCAATAGCTTTATCGTCAAACTTCTTTGCAGCAGTACCATGCTCATCAGCAATCATTCCTGCAAAGTGCTCAACCAATAACTTGATGTCTTCCTTTCTTTCATCCAATGGCGGAACATAAATTTCAATCACAGAAAGTCTGTGGTAAAGGTCTTCTCTGAATTTCCCTTCCTCTATTTCTTTCTGCATATTTTTATTCGTTGCCGCAATGACTCTTACGTCAACTTTAATTTCTTTATCACTTCCCACAGGAGAAACTTTGCTTTCCTGCAGCGCTCTCAATACCTTAGCCTGAGCGATAAGGCTCATATCTCCAATTTCATCAAGGAAAATGGTACCGCCGTTAGCCTGTTCAAATTTTCCCTGTTTATCCTTAATAGCACCCGTAAAAGAACCCTTTACGTGTCCGAAAAGCTCTGATTCAATAAGTTCAGATGGGATGGCAGCACAGTTTACTTCTACCATTGGACCTCTTGCACGTTCACTTTGATTATGGATAGCATGGGCGACCAATTCTTTTCCGGCACCGTTGGGTCCTGTGATCAGCACTCTGGCGTCAGAAGCAGCTACCTTTTCGATCATATCCTGGATTTTCTGAAGAGCAGGAGAAGTACCGATCATCTGGTATTTTTTGCTTACTTTTTCTTTAAGGTTTTATTTTCAGTCTGAAGATTCTTGTTTTCTTTTTCAGCGTTTCCTTTACCAATGCATTTTTCACACTTGTAATAAGTCTGTTGATATCAATTGGTTTGGAAATAAAATCATATGCTCCTTCTTTCAAACAGGAAACGGCAGAATCAATGTCTGCATGGCCTGAGATCATGATAAAAGTAGTTTCTGGTTTTAATGCAAGACTTTGTTTCAAAAGCTCAGTTCCTGAAAGCTTAGGCATCTTGATGTCAGAAATCACCAGTGCGAAATCTTCTTTTTCTACCTGTTTGTAACCTTCAAGGCCGTCTTCGGCAATAACAAATTCATAATCGGTTAGTTCATCCGAAAGAATACTGTGAAGTACTCCCGAGATTGCTTTTTCGTCTTCTACTATAAGGATTTTTTGCATAGTTGCAAATTTAAATTTTTTGTTTCAATTATTAGCAAAAACTATACCTAAATATTCTATTTTGAATAGTCTCTTCTTCCAAAAATGGCAGATCCAACCCTCACAGAGTTAGCCCCGCATTCAATTGCTATCGGGAAATCATCACTCATTCCCATAGATAAAGTATTTAATGCTTTTAATTGATTTAATTCGTCAAAAAGCGCTTTCAGGATTAAAAACTCATTTCTTACCTGCTGTTCATCATCCGTGAATGTGGCCATCCCCATTAAGCCGGTAATTTCAGCATTAGGAAACTGTCCATCCATATATTTCCCGAACAGGTCTCTGGTTTCTGAAATGTCAAGCCCGAACTTGCTTTCTTCCGCCGCAATTTTCACCTGCAAAAGAACTTTAATAATTCTGTTATTTTTCCCTGCTTCTTTGTTGATTTCTGCCAATACTTTTTCAGAATCCACACTTTGTATGGTATCTATAAAAGGAGCAATATATTTTACTTTGTTGGTCTGTAAATGGCCAATCAGATGCCATTGGATATCCTGAGGAAGAAGGGGGCTTTTTCCATCAGTTCCTGAACCTTATTTTCTCCGAAAACTTTCTGTCCAAGATCATAAACTTCCTGAACGGCGGATGCAGGATGTGTTTTAGAAACAGCAACCAGCTGCACAGTGGATGGCAGCTGGTTCTTTATTGCGTTATAGTTCTCTTTAATACTCATAAATACAAATGTCCGAAAATTCTCTGAATGTTCAAAGTTCAGTGATATCAGGCCTAAAATGTTTATTAATTTAAAACCTCGTTGATTTTAGGATACTGAGAGATTTTTCTGAAGACAAACTTATTGCTCTTCTGTAATTTTTCAATAAACAGATCCAGTTCGTTGATGGAATCCGCGTCTCTCAGATACTGATCGTGGGTAAGAAAAACAAGGTGTCTTGAAGTCTTCTCAAGATCGTTTAAGAAAATACTGTCTACTTTCTTGATCATGGCTTCATGACTTCCTTTTAACGTCATTTTTTGAGAAGGTCTCCATTCCAGATCCCAGCCGATTACTTTATAGCCGGCTTTTTAAGACCGTCTGCTGCTGCAGTAGAGCTTTTGATATCAGTTACATTAATATTGTTCAGCCTCCAGATATTTCTTCCGGGAGTTCTTGCTATTTTATCAGTAAGCTTCAGGCTGTCTTTGGCGATGTCAAAATCATGGACAACAGCGTTGGCATTTTTATAAAAGTCAGTGTATTTGTTGTGGGCATGGGTAAAGCTGTGGTTGGCCAGTTCTATCAGCGGATTTTGCTTAAGCAGCAGCAGATCATCTTTCTGTTTTTTGCTTCCATATGCATGTTTCCCTACAAGAAAGGCAGTTGCACAGACATTTCTTTTATCCAGGATTTTTAAAAGATTTTCGGTGCCCTGGTTGGGACCGTCATCAAAGGTAAGGTAGATCACTCTTTTATCCGGGTCTACGCTTTCATCGTCCATCTTGGGGACTATTTCTGCGGCAGGATGTTCCTGTGAACTGACGGCGGGGTCAGTATTCACTTCACTCTTGAAATTACAGCTGTTCAATAAAACCGAAGTTGCACTCACCAATGCAAACATCCCGAGAAAAGTCTTATTTTTTGACTTTCCCGCAAAAATTTTTCTCATAAAAACAATGGAATTTTAAATTGTTAAAAATCGTTAAAAATAACAATTGAAAGTTAACAAATTATATGCCATGCTGTGCAGCTGTTTTTCTTTTTAAGCTTATTTTAAGAACTTTATTTTAAAGGATATTTCAATTCTATGGAGTGTTGCTGATTTATGGTTTTCTTTTCTTTATTTTTTAACATTTATAAATGCAAAACCAATAGCTTTTCTCTATATTTGTTAAGGTTTCAATATTCTTCATTTAACGGGGAATTATTTTATTTTAACAAATAAGGGATTTACTCTAAAATGTTTTTTAAATACAATGAATTGTTAATCGCAGCTGTTCCCCAGGTGTTATTGAAGAATATATAGGCTGTTTTCCCACTGCTTTTAATTTTTTCCGCAAGTTTATCCATAAAATCCCTGCTGTACTCAGATTTATAAAGAATAGGGTTCCCATGAAGCCTGTAATAAAGAATGTCGGGATGATTGATGATTACATCTTCAGGAAGATCACCGGGAAAGCTTACTCCGGAAAAAATAATATTATGGTCTTTTAAAAGATCAAATACTTCTTTTTGCCACCATGAGTGATGCCGGAATTCAATGACATTCAGAAAAGCAGGATCAACAGCATTGATAACACGTTCTGTGTTTTCTGCAGTATTTTTAAAGGAAGGAGGAAGCTGATATAGAAATCCGGAAAGCTTGTCCTTCAGATTACTCTGAATATGACTGCAAAAGAGGGCAATTTCTTCTTTTGAATTTTCAAGCCGGTTCTGATGGGTAACGGATTTTGGAATTTTAATAAAAAACCTGAATTCATAAGGCGTTTCATCATACCACTTTGACAGCGTTTTTGAGGTCGGTTTTCTGTAAAAAGTGGAATTGATTTCTACAGTGTTGAATGTTTTTGAATATAAAGAAAGAAAATCTTTACTTTGGGCATTTTCAGGATATAAAGACCCTTTCCAGTCGTTATTATAAAATCCCGAACACCCTATGTAAAGATTTTCTTTTTTCATAATGCTATTTTATATCCAGATTCACGGAGTTTAATCTCAATGAATTCAGAATCACGGAAAGGGAACTGAAGCTCATTGCTGCAGCTGCAATCATCGGTGATAACAGAATTCCAAAGAATGGATACAATAATCCTGCCGCAACGGGAACTCCGAGTACGTTATAAATAAAAGCAAAGAATAAGTTTTCTTTAATGTTTTTGAGAAGCTTTTCGCTGAGAAGCTTTGCTTTTGCTACCCCTAAGATATCGCCTTTTAATAAAGTGATCTCAGCACTTTCAATGGCAACATCCGTTCCTGTTCCCATGGCAATTCCCACATCAGACTGGGCCAGGGCAGGGGAGTCATTGATTCCGTCACCGGTCATGGCTACTATTTTTCCTTGCTGCTGCAGTTTTTTCACTTCATTCAGCTTATCTTCAGGAAGACAATTTGCTTTAAAATGTTTGATTCCTAATTCATCAGCTACAGCTTTGGCAGTGTGTTCGTTGTCTCCGGTCATCATGATCACATCGATGCCTTCGCTCATTAATTGTTTAACAGCTTTCTTGGAGCTTTCCTTGATTTTATCCGTAAAACTAATGAAGCCAAGTACCTGCTGGTCTTGTGCGACATAAGAGATCGTATGCGCTTTGGACTGAACTTCTACTGCTTTTTGTTTTAAAGCCTCAGGAATCAGGATCTGATGCGAGGTCAGCAGGCTTTCATTTCCTAAATATGCTGTTTTTCCATTAATATTTCCTTTCACCCCTTTTCCGGAAATGTTTTCAAAACGATCTATTTTTTCAGCAGTTATATTTTCTTCCTTTGCTCTTTTTATAACGGCGTTGGACAATGGGTGCTCGGAATTTTGATTCAGGGAAAAAGCCAGCTTTAAAATCTGATTCTGATTACCGCCAACTGTTTCTATATGTTCTACCGAAGGTTTCCCTTCTGTTAAAGTTCCTGTTTTGTCAGTGATCAGAACATTCACTTTGTTCATTTGCTCAAGTGCTTCAGCATTTTTGATCAGGATTCCGTTTTTAGCACCTTTCCCGATTCCTACCATTAGTGACATTGGGGTCGCCAGTCCTAATGCGCAGGGACAAGCTACAATCAGAACAGCAACTGCATTGACGAAGGCAAATAAGCTTCTTTTTCCTTCCGGACCGAAAAACTGCCATAAAACGAAGGTAAGCACAGCAATAAGGATCACGACAGGAACAAATACTTTTGAGACCTTATCCGTAAGTTTCTGAATGGGGGCCTTGCTTCGGCTGGCTTCATTGACCATTTTAATGATCTGTGAAAGCAGGGTTTCGTCACCTACTTTTTCCGCTTTCATGATGAATACCTGATTTCCGTTAATCGTTCCTGAAGATACTTTGTCACCAGCATTTTTTTCAACCGGAACAGGCTCGCCCGTGATCATGCTTTCATCTACAACAGAACTGCCTTCAGTGATTTTTCCGTCTACCGGAATTTTTTCACCGGGTTTTACTTTTAATAAATCTCCTATTTTTACCTGTGAAAGCAATACTCTCTTTTCTTCACCGTTTACCATAAGATTGGCCTCATCCGGCGAAAGGTTCATCAATTCTTTGATGGCATTACCCGTTTTTTTATGGGCAGCAGCTTCCATCAGCTGACCTAAAATAACAAGCGTTAAAATAACACAGACTGCTTCAAAGTACAGCGGGATTTCATGATTATGTCCACGGATTTCATGCGGAATGATATCCGGGAAAATTAAAGCAGCAATACTGAAAATAAATGCTGCAGCTACACCCAGGGCAATAAGGCTGAACATATTAAGGTTCCATGTTTTGAAGGAAACCCAGCCCCTTTTTAATAAGAACCATCCGGAATAGAACATCACCGGAAGAGTCAGAGCAAGCTCAATAAATCCCTGAACCTGATGGGAAAAAGGGAAATTGATGAACATTCCTCCCATCGAAAGAATAAAAACCGGAATGGTGAATGCTAATGAAATAATGAATTTCCTTTTTAAGATATTATAGGTTTCATCCTCTTCATCATCACCGCTGTCAGGCATTCTGACGAGATCCATCCCACAGATCGGACAGTCTCCCGGTTCATCCCGGATAATTTCCGGGTGCATCGGACAGGTGTATTTTGCGGTTTTCTTTTCAGGGTATTTTACAAGGTCCATTCCACATACCGGACATCCGACATTGGAATCGTAAGTCTTATCTCCTTCGCAATACATCGGACAGTAATATCTGCCTGCCATTTCATCTGTTACTTTAGGCGCTTCATGATTGTGGCTGTGATGGTGATCATGATGGTTGTGAGAGTGGGAATGGGAATGATGCTGATGGGGGTCTGCTTTCTGAACAAGTTCTTCCGTGACAGGTTCCAAATGCATATGACAAACCGGACAGTCTCCCTTTTCATCGTACACTTTATCTCCTTCACAAAACATGGGACAATAATATTTCCCAATGCTGTCTTTAAAGTTTTCAGGAAGATTGGCTGCAGAATAAACCGGTTTGTGATGAGGGTCTTTGGCCAGCTTTTCCTCAATTGGCACAAGATACATGTTGCATACAGGGCATCTTTCACCCTGTTTGAAATATACTTTATCTCCCTCGCATTCCATCGGACAATAGTATACTGAAGACGGAGATACACGATCCTGGGGCTTTACAAAGGTTTTTTCGGAATTATCAGGATCCTCAAGCCTGTATTTTCCTATTTCTGCCAGGGCATCATTTAAAACTGAAAGCTTCACTCCATGGTCAGAAATGATGGTTGCGGTATTGGTTTCCAGGTTTACATCGGCTTTCACTCCGTCAAGGCTGTTCAGCTGATTTGAAATCTTTTTCTGGCAGCCTGAACAGGTCATTCCGAGTATTTTATACTGTTGTTCCATGATTTTTAAATTTATACTACAAATTTCCAAAATGGAAGAGTAAGGTTGTTATAAATTTAAGGATAATAGTTATAAAATTAAGTCGGGAGTTTGAGAGTGGTAAGGTGAGAGTGTTTGAGGACTTTTTAGGTGAGGGAGTTAAATATCCCTATTTCATTTATAAATTCTCAAACACTCCTGCTTATAAGGTATCGAGCGCTTTGCGGTGATGCTCTTTAAGTTTTTTGAATTCTGTGGGGGTAAATCCGGTTATATTACGGAATTGGGTAGAAAGGTGCTGAACACTTTTGTAGCCTAGTTTTCCAGCAATTTCAGTAAGGTTGAATTCATTATATAATAAGAGTTCTTTTACCTTTTCAATTTTTTGGAGAATGAAAAACTGTTCCAATGTGATATTTTCATTCTGTGAAAACGTTTTTGAAAGGGAGCTGTAATCTTTATGAAGCTTTGAACTTAAAAATTCAGAAAGCAGGAAATTTTCTGCGATATCCAGCTCGCTGATCTTTACAATAACCAGGTTTTTGATTTTTTCAACAAGCTGATGAGCAGAATCCATGATTCTTTCGAAACCTGTATCCAGCAGTTCTTTCTCTATAAACTTCATTTTTTCCGGGGAAATGTCAGTTTCGGTTTCTACCTCTCCCAGCAGGATATCCGTGATCTTTACATCTGCGTTACGGAAAATGTTTTCCACTGCCGCAATGCACCTGTTGCAGACCATATTTTTTATGAAAATTTTCATAGGCTGCTGTTTAACCTGTCTTTTACAAATTCGATTCTGGTTTTGCCATGAGGGGCAGGATTACCGTCTGCATCAAGGTTTACCATTACAATTTTATCTACGGTAATAATGGTCTGGTGAGTCATTTTATTGCGGACATCACATTTTAATGTAATAGAGGTAGATCCGAAATGGGTAGCCTCAATTCCTATTTCTATAATGTCTCCCTGTTTGGCAGAGCTGACAAAGTTGATTTCAGAGATAAATTTGGTCACCACTTTTGTGTTTTCCAACTGGATAATCGCATAGAGTGCTGCTTCTTCATCAATCCATTGAAGGAGTCTTCCCCCGAAAAGTGAATGGTTAGGATTTAAATCTTCGGGTTTTACCCATTTTCTTGTATGGTAGTTCATCTTTTAATAATTTGCAGTACAAATTTACTGTTAAAAGCTGATCTTTTCAAAACAAAGGCATTTATTGATCTGAAAAGAATCATTCATTTTCTCAATCATTTCCTTTTGGAACGCATCGCCTTGGTTTTTGCTATGGATATATCATTCACGAGTGTTTGATATTCTTTACTTTCCATAGGAATCAGGGCAACCTTACCTTCTGCATTATGATGGAATCCAAATCCATATCGCTTTGCTAAAGGAGAACAGCGGAGACAAGGCTGTCCTTTGGAGAAGAACTTTTCTCTTTCATGCTGTTTTTCACTTTCCGGAATGTCATTTTTCATGGCATAGCATTCAAAAATAATATCATCTGAAGAATATTGATAGGGATTCTTTATGAGTTTTTCATATTGGAGATTGGCGAGTGTTTTTTCTTTCTTTTCAGCAGGAATCTGCGCCTGGGAAACAGGGCAGTCTTCAGCGACTTCAATAAGGGTATTGGTATAATTGGTTGTATGCTGTTTCATATATTCTGCGCGTTAAATGTTAAAAAAAATTGTGATAAATGCTTAAATGTTAAATAATTTAACCAAATCGGCTGATGGGGTTTAAGTTGTTTAATATCAATTGTTTATGTTGTGTGTCTGTTGGTTTTACGAATCCGGATTCAACATAATGTGAGAAATATGTAAAAAAAGCTTTGATTTGAAATTTTTAATTGTATCTTGCATACGTTTATATTTGGAATCAATATTTGTTCATTAATTTATGTTGTTTTTCTTTTATATACCAAATTTTTATTAATTTTTTAATTTATTTAAAATGAACATTTTTGTTTCAAACATCAATTACGCAACTAAAGAGTATGAGTTGCACGATCTATTCGCAGAATTTGGAGATGTATCATCAGCTAAAATCGTTACAGACAGAGAAACTGGTCGTTCCAGAGGTTTCGGTTTCGTAGAGATGGGTGATGATGAAGGAAAGCAAGCTATTGAATCTCTTAACCAAAAAGAATTCAACGGAAAAACTTTAAACGTATCTGAAGCTAAACCAAGAGAAGAAAAACCAAGAAGAAGCTTCGATAATAACAGAAGCGGAGGTTACGGTAATAACAACAACAGAGGCGGAGGCTATGGTAACAACCGTGGCGGAGGCGGAAATCGTTGGTAAAAATAATGAAGCGGCTTAAAAGCCGCTTTTTTTGTGAAATTTAATCTCCGGTCAGGTTCCGTAAAGAGTTAAGATTATATTTTTATATGGCGGTATTCCACTTTGGAGATCATAAAGTAACATTAGTAAAAAAATAGGATATCCATGATATCCTATTTTTTATTTTAATCTTATAAGTAAATAAGCGTTTTCATAATAAATGGCTGACAGGTTATTATCAGAATACAGTTCCCGTGTAATTTCACTGAAAATAAGTTTGATATGGTATTTGCCTAAATCAGATTCCATTGCTATTTCAGGGACTTTTATGATGCCTTGCCTGTTTTTGTTTTGATCAAACAGCTTAATAATTTGTGGACCGAAATCTATTTCCTCTTTGGAATTTAGGCTTAATTTTAATGAGGATTTTTTGATGAGATTGTCTGTAAGCTCAAACTGGTCATCATTCAGTTTTTGTGGATCTTTACTGTAGCGGTAAAAAGAAAGCAGATACTGATAGTTTCCGATTTCCACAACTTTTTTTCAGGAACAAGAGACAGTCTGTTTATTTCATATGTTTTGTTTTCTACTGTGACATTCACATTTGAAAATCTGTTCTGGATATCATATCGTATACTGTAAAATGTACCGAAATCAATATGAGCCGCTAATTCAGCCTGATCTTCCTTATTCAGTAAAGTTGATAAAAATCCGCCCTGCTTTCTTTCAGCCAGAAATTCAAATTTATCGGCAATTTCATTACGGATTGTATCGGTAATTTTCTTCTGGAAATTAATTTTACCAGCACTGATCAGCTGGTTTTGGTTTAAAATATTGATAAGTTCCGTTTTCTGGCTTCTTTTCGCAACGCTGAAGGCATTAAAGTAAGGAAAAACCAGCGCAAAAGCACCAAAAAGAAATAAGCTCACCGGAATAAATTTTATGGTTGCTCTTTTGTTGAAAATAAAGTAAATAACAACGCTTAACAGCCATATGGCAAGCAGGAGAACAAAGTATCTTGGTTCTGTATAACCGTATTCCAGAATTCGGGTAAAGATCGCTGTAAAAAGCAGTATAATTAAAGGAACAATCGTATAGTAAAATGCTTTTGAGAATATTCTGACCCATGATTTTGCGTTTTCTTCTTTCAGGGGATGTACCAGGAGCAATGCAAGAATACCAACAATACTATATGCTAAGACAAGGTAAGTAACCCAGCCTCTTGGAAGCTGCCAGTTGATGAGTATTTTAGCCGAATAGAAATAAAGAATGACTGCATAAGTAAGCAGTAATGGAATTAAAATAAACTGAGTGAAAAACTTTAAAACAACCGGATAAGTTCCGTCTTTTTCAAGGTTATTTAAACCTTTATCATTAAATAAAAGAAAAATAAAGCTGCTTCCCAAAATAGCCAGGACAAAAAATGTATCTCTATAAATTCTATCATGAAAATTAAAGTCAAAAAGCTTATCAGCCGCTAAGATGGCCAGCTCAACTCCTCCGGTCAGAACTCCTGTAAATACAGCGGTAAGAAAGATATTAACAAAAAGATTTTTATTATACTGCCAGAATCTGAGCTCTCTGTCTTTCCTCAGAAACGGAACGAAAGAAACCAATAAGTGGGAGAGAAGTGCCGTAACAGCAATGATATAAGCGTAGACTTCGGTAAAATTATACTTTTTATCAGGCAGGATGAAGTAAAAACCAACAAGGAAAATAATACCGAGTACCTGCAAGAGTAATTCTTTCCCGATTCTCTGGGACAGCATTTTTAACGCAAACATCAGAGAAATCCCAAGACACGCACAAATGGTAAATTTTATGTAAGAGGTTATTTCAGTGTGTTCCGTTTCGATAATGCATATGGCGCCAATAGAAGCCAGTAAAGCCATTACCAGAATCATAGGATACCGGAAAATGACTTCATAGGCCCGGCTTACTGTTTCCTGGAATTTTGTTTTCATGATTTGGTGTTTTTAAGGGTAAGATTAATCTTTTTTCTTTTTCTTCTTTTTGTCCTTGTCTTTCTCTTTTCCTTTGGCCTTCTTCTCCTTTTTCGGACTTAAGATTTCCTCAGCAAAATCAAACTTTGGTTCTTCGGTTTTAGCAGGCTTTATTTCGATTTTAAGATCAAAATAACCTTTCATATCTTCCTGGGAAATTAATTTTTCACTTAATAAAAGTTCCAGGATTTCCTTTCCTGAATCACTGAAAAAGTTATGAGAAAGCTCTTTCAGCAGGAATTTTTTATACTCTTCCAATGGAACAATCGCAGTATATTTGAAGATTCTTCCTTCTTTTACGGTTGACAGATAACCTTTTTCAACTAATATTTTCAAATAAGTGGAAACCGTATTCTGATGTGGCTTCGGTTCCGGATGCTGTTCCATAACGTCCTTCAGATAGAAAGATCCCATTTTCCAAAACAGCTTCATAAAGTTTTCTTCTGCGGCAGTAAGATGATGTATTTTCATAGAGTATTCTAATGTTGAAATTGAATATTGCAATAAAGATAGATAAAAGATACCATAAAAGCTATTCCAGCTCCCATAAATACTTCTTTTACGGTGTGTCTTTTTAATATAACGCGGGTAATTCCGACCAAAATTGCGATTCCCAGCCATACCAGACCCATTTTCCAGTCAAGAGAGAAAAACAGTGCTGCTACAAATATATTAAATGCTGTATGCATCGAACTTTTGATAAACAGATTGCTGATCTGAAGCGCAAACAGAAGGATCAAAATAAAAAGCATAACCAGATCAATATATCCGTTTCTGATATAATTAAAAATAAGATAGGCAATTACACAAACTGCAATAAATATATACAGCGTTTTTCTCTGAACACGGTTGGAAACATCCATGTTGGTATATCTTCCCGTCTTCACATTCCAAACCAGCCATATGATTACCGGCACAATGATCATTAATAATATAGGGATAAAATACAGCATGGAATCTTTAAGGAGTATTCCCTGATGCTCATATATACAAAAAACAGGATCAGAGATACCAGAGGATTAAAAAAATCAGAAATGATTTTTGAAATTTTGTGTAGTAATGAATATTTCTTTCCTTCCATAATCAGGTTTAATGATCAAATATACCACTATAACCTCAATAAGCAAGTAAGAACGATGATAGGGAACAGCCGGATAGTGCAGAATTTATTTGATTGTCAATAGCTTTTTGGAAGTAAAATATTTCTCAGTTTTTCAAACCCTCTGTTGCATTCACTGATAAAAGTAAGGAAAGAATTTTAAAACTTAAACCTTTATTTATTAAAAAAAGAAGCTGGTGAAATAACCAAAAGCTATGTTAACAATAATTAAAAGTAAAACAAATTGATGGATGAATATGAATCATTTCTTATGCTTTATCTTTATTTGCTGTTTTATAAAAGCCGGATAAACAGGCATGTTTTATTGATGTTATGGTAATGAAGAATAATGGATAATGCCGTTTTGCCGGGACCTGCAGGGCTCGAAAATTAAGAATAATCCATTCAGCCCGCAAATAGATTTTACAGAAAAATCGAAAAGTTATCTATGTATAGAATAAAAACAAAGTTTTTTTCATAATTTTGCTCAACTATTTCATCATAAAAAAGCAAGAGCTAACACATGAAAGAATTTTCTAAAGAGGTATACCTGAAGTGGTATGAAGATATGACAATGTGGAGAAGGTTTGAAGACAAATGCCGTTCTCTTTACCTAAAACAAAAGATCAGAGGATTTTTACATTTGTATAACGGTCAGGAAGCTATCCCTGCCGGGTTTACACATGCAATGGATCTGACAAAGGACAGTATGATTACTGCTTACAGATGTCACATTCATCCAATGGCGATGGGAGTGGATCCTAAAAGAATCATGGCGGAACTTTGTGGTAAAGCTACAGGTACATCCGGAGGTATGGGTGGATCTATGCACATTTTCAGTAAAGAACACCGTTTTTACGGAGGACACGGTATCGTTGGAGGACAAATTCCTTTAGGTGCAGGTATTGCTTTTGCTGATAAATATTTCGACAGAAAGGCCGTAAACATCTGTTTCTTCGGGGACGGTGCTGCAAGACAAGGTTCTTTACACGAAACTTTCAATATGGCGATGAACTGGAAACTTCCTGTAGTATTTGTTGTAGAAAACAACCAGTATGCAATGGGAACTTCAGTAAAAAGGACTGCCAACCACGAAGATATCTATAAATTAGGATTAGGATATGAAATGCCTTGCCTTGCTGTAGATGCAATGGATCCTGAAAAAGTGGCAGAAGCTGCTTATGAAGCTATTGAAAGAGCAAGAAGAGGAGACGGGCCTACTTTCATTGAAGCAAGAACTTACCGTTACAGAGGACACTCTATGTCTGATGCTGAGCCATACAGATCTAAAGAAGAAGTAGCTCTTCATAAAAATGATGACCCAATCGAATTGATAAAACACAGAATTTTAGAAAACGGATGGGCTACTGAAGCGGAATTGGAAACTATCGATAACAAATCGAGAGATTTTGTTGAAGAGTGTATTGAGTTCATGGAAAACTCTCCATATCCGGACCCGGAAAAAATCTATGAGTATGTATATGCTCAGGAAGATTATCCGTTCCTAGACAAATTAGAAAACTAAAAAATAAAATTAATTTGAAATTTGAAGTTTGAAATTTCTGAAATCTCAAATCTCAAATCTCGGATCTCAAATCAATATAGATTATGGCAGAAGTAATTACGATGCCCCGCCTGTCCGATACGATGACGGAAGGTAAGGTGGCAAAATGGCATAAAAAAGTAGGGGATAAAGTAAAAGAAGGAGATATTTTAGCTGAAATTGAAACTGATAAAGCAGTTCAGGATTTCGAATCTGAAGTAGAAGGTACCCTTTTATACGTTGGTGTAGAAGAAGGAGGTGCTGCTGCTGTAGACTCTGTTTTGGCAATTATCGGAAATGAAGGAGAAGATATTTCAGGATTAACAGGAGGAGCTGCTGCTCCAGGTGCTGGTTCTGAAGAAAAAAATCAGAAGAACAGCCTAAAGCTGATGCTCCTGCAACTGAATCTGCTGCTGCAGAAGTTCCGGCTGGAGTAGAAATTATTACAATGCCTAGACTTTCTGATACAATGACAGAGGGTAAGGTAGCCAAATGGCACAAAAATGTAGGTGATACAGTAAAAGAAGGAGATCTTCTTGCTGAAATCGAGACAGATAAGGCAGTACAGGATTTCGAATCTGAATTCAATGGAGTATTATTGAAGCAGGGTGTAGAAGAAGGAGGTGCTGCTCCGGTTGATTCCGTGTTGGCAATCATTGGTCCTGCTGGAACAGATGTTTCCGCTGTAGGTGCTCCGAAGGCTGCTGGTCAGTCAGCGGCAAAACCAGCTGAGCAAAAAGCAGAAGCTAAAACAGAAGAAAAAGCTGCGCCTGCTGCAAACACTTCATCTTCGGACAGAGTTGCAATTTCTCCACTGGCTAAAAAAATGGCTCAGGATAAAGGAGTTGATATCAACAGTATTCAGGGATCTGGTGAAAACGGAAGAATCGTTAAAAAGGATATTGAAAACTATCAACCCGCTGCGAAACCAGCTGCTTCGGCTCCTGCAGCAAGCGCTGCTCCGGCTGCAGTAAGTTTTGTACAAGGTGAAGATACAGAGACGCCTAACTCTCAGGTAAGAAATGTTATCGCGAAACGTCTTTCTGAAAGTAAATTCTCTGCACCTCATTACTATCTGATGGTTGAGATCAATATGGATAAAGCCATTGAGGCCAGAAAAGAAATCAATTCTTTGCCGGATACTAAGATCTCTTTCAATGATATGATCATTAAAGCAACTGCAATTGCCTTAAGAAAACACCCTCAGGTAAATTCAAGCTGGGCAGGGGATAAGATCATCCACAGAGGAAATATCAACATTGGGGTAGCGGTAGCTATTCCGGACGGATTGGTAGTTCCGGTATTGAAAAATACAGACCAGATGACTTATACACAGATCTCTGCAGCTGTAAAAGATATGGCTTCAAGAGCTAAAAACAAAGGCCTTAAAGCTAACGAAATGGAAGGATCTACATTCTCTATTTCCAACCTGGGAATGTTCGGTATCGAAACATTTACAAGTATCATCAACCAGCCAAACTCTGCTATCCTTTCAGTAGGAGCAATCATTGAGAAACCAATCGTTAAAGACGGTCAGATTGTAGTTGGAAACACCATGAAGCTTTCATTGGCTTGTGACCACAGAGTAGTAGACGGTGCTACAGGTGCTCAGTTCTTACAGACATTAAGAACCTATTTAGAAAGCCCATTAACATTGTTACTGTAATTTCTGAACTTGAAAATAATAAACCTCCCAAACCGGGAGGTTTTTTTTGTGAACTGAATTCAGATACCCAATAAAAAATAAAAACCTATAAGTTTATTACTAAAAATCTGAAGGAAATAATTAAAAAAATTAATAGAAAAGACTGATATAAATGGATTAAAGAAATCTGATATCTTTAAAAGCAAAATAAAATATAAACCGGTTCAAAAAGCGGTTTTTTATTTGAAGGCAATTCACTATTTTTGAATCATGATTAAAGCAAGAAATATCCATAAATCTTATGGAAATTTAGAAGTACTGAAAGGAGTTGATATTCACATCAAAACAGGAGAGGTAGTTTCTATTGTAGGAGAATCAGGAGCAGGTAAATCTACACTCCTGCAGATTTTAGGAACGCTGGATCATCCGACCCAGTCCGGTAAGTATGATACTGAAATTGAAATAGCAGGAGAATCATTTATCAATATGAATGATAAACAGTTATCAAAATTCAGAAATCAGAATATCGGCTTTGTATTTCAGTTTCATCAGCTTCTTCCGGAGTTTACCGCTCTGGAAAACGTATTGCTTCCGACAAAATTGCCGGGGCTAATGAGAGAGAAGCTATTGAAAAGGCTTATGCTTTGTTTGAAGATTTAAAGATAGAGCAGAGACTGAATCATAAACCTAATCAGCTTTCCGGGGAGAAGCACAAAGGGTAGCAGTAGCGAGAGCTTTAATCAATTCACCAAAAATTATTTTTGCAGATGAGCCAACAGGTAACCTGGATTCCAAGAATGCGGATGACCTTCACAGATTATTTTTTGATCTCAGAGACAAATACAATCAAACATTTGTGATCGTTACCCACAACCCGAATCTTGCAGAAATTACGGACCGCAAGCTCGTCATGAAAGATGGAATGATCATAGAATAAAAGTATACAAAACCGGATGATGAAACACTTTATTTTTCTTTTTTTAATTGTAATTTCCTGTTCAAAGGCTGAGTCACAGCAGTTGAATTCGCCAGGCGTGCCTCAGGCAAGAATTTCGGAAATTAAGAATTATATTAAAGGGAAAGAGTATAATCAGGAACTGGCTGTTTTTATCAATTTTAAAATACCTTCCGGGAAATACCGCTATTTCATTTATAACCTGAAAAATAACAGGATTGTACAGCAGGCTGTTGTATCCCATGGCTCAGGTTCTGTTATTCCAAAATCAGACGCTTTAAAATTCAGTAATACTGAAGGATCTTATCAGTCGTCGTTGGGTAAATATGCCATTGGAGAAAGCTATGTAGGAAAGTTTGGCAAAGCCTATCGGCTTGCAGGGCTGGACGCTACCAACAGTAATGCCATGCAGAGGGCTATTGTTCTTCATTCTTACGGATGTGTTCCCGATATGGAATCCCAGGCTCCGGCATGTCTAAGCTTAGGGTGTCCTATGCTTTCGGTAAATGCTTTTAAAGAAACCGCTAAATACATTGATCAGTCTAAGAAGCCGATGATCTTATATGCATTCTATTAATTCATAATATCTTATTTCATAATTTTTCCATGGCTATAAAATTTCTTGCAGAAGATGACAGACCCAGAGAAAAGTTTTTGCAGAAAGGCAAAAGCTCACTTTCTGATTCTGAGCTGTTAGCGATCATCATGGGAAGTGGAAATAGGGAAGAAAATGCCATAGAACTGGCACGAAAGATTTTAAACTCTGTCGATAACAGCTGGCATCAGCTAAGCTTGCTTTCCGTTCAGGACCTGGTGAAATTTAAAGGAATTGGAGAGACAAAAGCTATTTCAATCATTTCAGCCCTGGAAATCGGCAGGAGAAGAGCTGTACAGGAAATTCCTGAAAAAACGGTAATAGGTAACAGTCATGATGCTTATGCAGTTCTTAGAAACCAGCTTTCCGATCTGCGGACAGAAGAGTTCTGGGCAATCTTCCTGAACAACAGTAATAAAGTGATTCACATCTCCCAACTTACGCAGGGTGGAATCAGCCAGTCTATTGTAGATGTAAGGACTCTTTATAAAGGAGCTCTGGATCATTTTTCAACAGGAATTATCATTGCACACAATCATCCCTCCGGAAGCTTAAAACCAAGCAGAGAAGATATCAGTATCACACAGAAAATAAAAGAAGCCGGAAATACCTTAAGTATTCAGCTTTTGGACCATATTATTGTTACGCAGAATTCCTATTTTAGTTTCTCGGACTCAGGATTATTATGATTAGAAGATTAAAATACCATGAAATTGACTTTGTAAAATATGCTCTATGTTTAGAAAATTCCGAACAAAGAAAATATTCTGCTACAAAGCATTTTTTAGATACTACTTCTACAATGCCCTGGGAAATTCTTGTTTATAAAGATTACGAAGCAGTAATGCCTGTTCCTTTTGTAAGAAAATATGGGATGAAAATCGTACATAATCCCAAGCTTTGCCAGCAGCTTGGTGTTTTTTCCGGTAAAGATAATGTTGACCTTAATGAAGCTTTTTTAGAATATCTTGAAAAGAATTACATGATACGGGCTTATCCATTCAATGATGTCAATCAGCTTCGTACGAAGATCAGACTCAAAAAGAATTTTTTATTGTACCCTGATGCTTATGAGAAAGTGTACGCAAAATATTCACCCAAAAGAAAAAGAAAACTTCGGTTAGATGAAGCAGTTTTAAAAGATTCTGAAATCAAAACAATTCCTTATGAGAAAGCAAAAACTTTTATTGAATCCAATACAATAGGATTGAACAAAGACCATGATCTGCTTGAATTCATGAGAATTTTTGAAAGCTTTTATAAGTCAGGATATCTTAAGTTTACCGCTTTTACTATCAGCATAAGATTGTCAATGTAATTGCTACTTATTCAGACTGTAATATGGTAGCGCTTTTAGGCAATTTCAATGATAAAAACTATGTGAAGTTATCAGGAGCATCTGTATTGATTGATCATCTCATTAAAGAGAACATTGAAACACATATTTTTGATTTTGAAGGAGGAGAGATTCCCAATATCGAAGAATTTTTCAGGGGATTCCGCCCCCAATTGAGACCTTATGGCATTATTGAAAATTCAAAAATAAATCTTTTAAAAAGCTGGCCTATCTTATCCTGAGAGGAAAGTCTTTTTTATGATGAAAAGCATTGTTTAGATTGGTTCTAATTAAGTAATAATCCGTAACTTTATAAAATCCTTAGTAAAACAGTTATGTTACAACAGATTCGTCAGTACAAATTATCATATATGCTTTATAACCTGTTTAAAAAGAGTAAATTAAAGCATAATATTCCATTGTATAAAAAATACGGAATCAATAAGAGCTATTTCTCAAGCATTTCCAGTAAAGATTTTGCCCACCTTCCGGCCAGTAAAAGAACAGTAGATTATATAAAGCTTAAGGAAACTCCTTTTTTTAACAAGCTTTCTGAAGAAAATAAAGAAAGTGCTCTTCAGTACGACGATAACGGGTATATGATCCTGAGGAATTTCCTTACTCCGAAACGGCAGATCAGATCAATTTTGAAATTGATAAATTGATGAAAGACGGGACTTTGAAGTTTATTTACGGAGGAAAGCTGATGTTTGCCATTCACCATTCAGAAATCATTAAAAATATAGGAAGTGATCCGGAACTGTTAGATTTTTTATCTGTTTTGCTGGACGGAAAATCCAAACTTTTTCAAAGTATCAATTTTATCAACGGAAGCCAGCAGAAAACTCATTCAGACAGCATCCACATGACTACTTATCCGTTGGGAGGGCTGCTTGGAGTCTGGATTGCTCTGGAAGATGTTGATGAAAGCAACGGAGCTTTGCATTATATCCCCAAAAGTCACAAACTTCCTTATTTCCTGAATTCTGATTATGATAATGAAGGCACTGCTTTGAAAATCGGTAAGAAAAGTTACAGAGCTTATGAAACTTTCCTTGAGGAAAAGGTAAAAGAATTAGGATTAAAAAAGAAATATTTAAAGCAAAAAAGGAGATTTATTAATCTGGCATGCCAATATTCTTCATGGCGGAGAACCTCACACAGATAAAAACAAAACCAGAAAAAGCCTTGTGTACCATTTCTTTGATGAAAACAGTGTCTGCTATCACGAAGTAACACAAAGACCAGCTTTGTTTGAACTCTAGTATAAGTGATCCTTTTGTAAGCTTTCATGAGAATACAGAGTAAAAGACAGTTTTTTTACATTTGTATTCATATAATATCAGTATATGGAAAAAAAGAATGGTATTCTTGTTTTTATCTTTTCAATCTACGTATGCTTCATGTCATACTATCTGTATACCCACCACTATTACAATACTGATATGGAAGCCTATATGGGGCTGATTTATAAAACGGAATATCCTGATATGAAAATTGAAGATATTCATAAGAAGGTATACGATGAACTGAAGGAAAAGAATCCTGATTTTGCCGGACTTGGCCCTGTTGATCCAATGGTTGAAGAAATAGCAAAAGGGGAGAGCACATACTATAAAATCATTTCGCAAAATCCCAAAGCCTATGAAGAAGAGCTGCAGCTTTTTGTGGTAAAACCTTTTTATAATTTTATCGGCTGGTCGTTATTTAAGCTTGGTTTCAGTGCTTCTGTCTCCATCTCTTTAATTTCGGTTATTTCTTATGCATTGATACTTATTCTGATTTTCATCTTTTTAATCAGGATTCTGAAAAATTACCCTCTTGCCTTTATCCTCACTATTTTAATTTCGATGTTCAAACCCTTGCCGGAATCTGCCCGGCATGTTTCTGCAGACTCTTTATCATGCCTGCTTCTTCTTCTCAGCTTCTATGTTTTTTTAATGAGAAAGAATATTTTCTGGGCAGGTATATTAGGTATGCTATGTGTGCTTACAAGACCGGAATATTTTATTTTTTATTCATTCCTGTATGGCTTTATTTATTTGTACAGGGATAGGTTTCAGATTAAAACGGCGCCACTATTGATATCATACGGATATTTGTTTCTTTCCTTCTTTTTGATACAAGCTTTTAATCAGGTATCGTGGTCTACGCTTTTTATGAATCAGTTTACGAAAGTTCAGATTTATCCCGTTTCACAGCCTGAACCGTTTTCCTTTACAGATTATTTTCACTTTATTAAAAGGAATATAATGCTGGAATTCAATTCTTCTTATTTTCCAATATTACTGATTTTTATTGTGGTCATTCTGGCCAATCATTTTTCATTCCGCAATAAAAAAATCAGGCTCAGGTTTTGTTTTTTGTTGTTATTTATGGAACTGTTATGCTAAGATTTCTGATTTTTCCGGCTCTGGTAAACAGGATGATGGTCGGCTTTTATCTTATCATTATTCTCTCTTTGATCTATATACAAATTTCTAAAGTGGATATCTTTAAAAACTCTTTAGAAGACGGAAAATAATTAGTAATTTTGCAGTCTAAAATTATGACGAGTCTTTCAGGATATCTACCATATGCATTTGCATTGATTATTGCAATTCCTTTTCTGGTTTTGCTCAGACAATTTGTACACTCATATATTACGTTTAAGAACCAGGAAATCAAACTGCTTACCGTGAAATCAAATTCAGAGAACAAAGCACATTCCTATGAAAGAATGACATTGTTTCTGGACAGGATTAAGCCTTCAAACCTTATTCAGAGATTTGACAGAGAGCTGGCCGTTCATGAGTTTATTTTCCTTACAGAAAAGGCCATCAATGAAGAGTTTGAATATAACTCATCCCAGCAGTTATACATTACAAAAAATTCATGGAAGAATATCGTAGATTCAAAAAATGCAATCATTGAACTGCTTCATAAAACTTACGATGGATTGAAGGGAGAGGTTCAGCTGGATGAATTCAAAACGGTTTTCATCATGAATTATATGGAAGGCAACGATTATATTGCTGAAACAATAGAAGATTTAAGAAAAGAAATTTTAATAATAACTTAAAAATTAACAGATAAATAATGATTCCAAATTTTAAAGCACATCCATGGCACGGAATTTCTGCAGGAGAAGATGCGCCAAATGTTGTAAACGTATTTGTGGAAATTGTTCCTTCAGATACTATTAAATATGAAGTAGATAAAGAAACAGGATATTTAAAGGTAGACAGGCCGCAGAAATTTTCTAACATTATCCCTGCTTTGTACGGGTTTGTTCCAAGAACATACTGTGATAAAGAAGTGATGAAACTTGCTGTGGAAGCCGGAGCTGATGATGTTACAATGGGAGATCATGACCCGCTTGATATTTGTGTTTTAAGTTCTCACAATATCCATGCCGGAGGTCTGTTGATGGAAGCTATTCCAATCGGAGGTTTCAAAATGATTGACGGAGGCGAAGCTGATGATAAAATTGTTGCAGTAATGATCAATGACCATGCTTTCGGACATTTCAGAGATATTGCTGAATTACCTGAAGCAGAAGTGAAAAGACTGATGCACTATTTCCTTACGTACAAAAACTTACCGGATGAACCGGCAAAATGCAGAATTCAGGAAGTTTACGGAGCTGAACACGCAAGAAAAGTGATTAAAGCTTCTCAAATAGATTATGCAGATAAATTCGGGGGATAGAATTCTTCCATAAGCATACAAAAAGCAGATGAATTTTCATCTGCTTTTTCTTTATGAATATTCTTTGATCCGGTACCCATAAATTTAGTCTCTTTTGTACACAGGATTTCCTTCTTTTATAGTTTCAAGAACCTTGATCTTTCTGAGATTTTCGGAATTTATCGTTAATGGATTCTGATCCAGAATAACAAAGTCAGCTAATTTGCCTGCTTTAATAGACCCTTTTTTATTTTCTTCCTGCAATTGATAAGCTCCGTTAATGGTAATCGCTTTCAGGGCTTCAATGGGAGAGATTCTTTCATTGGGTCCTAAAATCATTCCTGAACGCGTTTTTCTATTCACTGCTGCATATACTGCCGTTATCAGATCTGGTGGAGTAACCGGAGCATCATGATGAATGGTAAACGTAATGCCTGCTTTTAATGCTGAGTTGGCCGGACTTATAAAAGCTGCTCTTTCGGGACCAAAAACACTTGAGTAATGCCAATCTCCCCATAAATAGGCATGAGTAGAAAAGTAAGAAGGAATTACTCCTAATTCTTTTATTCTTTGAATATGATCAGGGCGGCTGTTTTGTACATGAATTAATGTTGCACGCAATTCCGGTTGGTAAATATTTTCATCTTTTAACCTTTTGATAACGCGTATAGCCTGGTCAATGGCGGCATCTCCATTTACATGAAGTTGTGCAGTGATATGATTTTGGAAAAGTGTTTTCAGATCGTTATATAAAGTTTCATCCGTAAAAATGGGAAATCCTTTGTAATCTTTAGACTGACCTTCAGGCGGAACCAAATAAGGCTGCGTCAGCCAGGCTGTTTTTCCCTGTGGAGAGCCATCATCAGAAAATTTGAATCCAGCCAGTTTCAAACGATTTTCATACTTCATATACTTCGGCTTGAAATTGCTGAGATCTTTTTTGAAATATTCATAATCAGGAAAGTAAACAATATCAGCTTTAAAAAGGTGTTGAGATGCTGCCTTTTCTAGCAGAGCAACACTTTCTCCCATAGTTCTCCCATCACAAATAGTCGTCTGACCATAGCTGAGCCATTCATCATGGGCCTTCATCAGGTTTTCCATTGCATGGGCCTGAGTATCTTTACCTTTACTCATTTTTTCCGTTAAGGTCAGTAACGCTGTGAAACTGGCATTCTCTTCTAACTTTCCATTCAGTTTTCCTGTTGTTTTATCTCTGCCAATGTGCCCTCCTTCAGGATCTTCTGATGATTCTGTTATTCCCAAGAGTTGTAACATTGCACTGTTTGCTACGCTGGCATGACCTGAGGCATGAATGACAATAATAGGATGGTTTTTGCTGATGACATCCAGTTCTGCTCTCGTAGGATGACGGTGTTCCATCATTATTGCATCATCATAACCATTTCCGATAACCGGCTGTTGATCTGTGATTTTATTGTATTTGATGTAGTTTTTAATCGTAGTCTGTAGATCTTTAATAGAATTTACAGTGCCATAAGGCTCGGGAGACAGATCTACAGCATCCATAATCCCGGCTCTTGATGTAAGATGTCCGTGAACATCTATAAAACCAGGAAGAAGAGTTTTTCCACTTAAATTAATCAACTTAGTGGCTGGCCCTGAAAAACGTTCTGCATCTGATTTTGTTCCGGCAAAAAGTATTTTTCCGTCTTTAACTGCTACTGCTTCAACCTGGGGAGAAGAATCCTCCATTGTTATAATAGGCCCTCCGAAATAGAGTATTTCAGCTTTTTCCTGTGGCATCTTATGATGACAGCTGCTTATGCCTGCAGATAACATAAGTGTATATAATATCTTTTTCATAAATAATTAATTCAAATCATAGTGAGAAACGAATTTACAAAATAATAGATTATTATTAATGAATTTTATGGCGTGTTTATAATTTCATTATATTTATAAGACTAATCTCAATTTTTTAATATAAAATAATAAACTATGGATCTATTTGTGTTAGTGCCAATTTTTGGTGTCATAGCTTTGCTTTATACATTTCTTCAGAGCAACTGGGTCAATAAACAGAATGCAGGAAATGAAAAAATGAAAACAATCAGTGGGCACATTGCAGACGGTGCAATGGCTTTTCTAAAGGCTGAATACAAAATCTTAACGTACTTTGTTGTAGTAGTTGCTATTTTACTGGCAGTCATGGGGTCTAGTAATGCCAATTCACACTGGAGTATCGGAATTGCCTTTGTAGTAGGGGCTATATTCTCAGCATGTGCAGGGTTTATCGGAATGAAAATTGCTACCAAAGCCAATGTCAGGACAGCAGAAGCGGCAAGAACTTCATTGTCAAAAGCTCTTAAAGTATCCTTTACAGGAGGCTCAGTAATGGGAATGGGGGTTGCGGGACTTGCTGTTTTAGGTCTGGGAGCTTTATTTCTGATTATTAAACAGATTTTTGCTCCGGATGCCACCGTAGATTCTCACGAAATGGAAAGAACGATTGAAATTCTCACCGGATTTTCTCTTGGTGCAGAATCCATCGCGCTTTTTGCAAGAGTAGGTGGTGGTATTTATACAAAAGCGGCAGACGTAGGTGCTGACCTTGTAGGAAAAGTTGAAGCCGGAATCCCGGAAGATGACCCCAGAAATCCTGCAACCATTGCAGATAACGTAGGAGACAATGTAGGAGACGTAGCAGGGATGGGAGCTGACCTTTTCGGATCTTATGTGGCAACGGTTTTAGCCACCATGGTATTAGGAAGAGAAACAGTTTCTGATGATGCTTTCGGAGGTTTTGCCCCGATTCTTTTGCCGATGCTCATTGCAGGAACAGGAATTATATTTTCAATGATCGGAACTTTATTTGTGAAAGTTAATGACAATGAAGGTTCATCCACTTCCAGTGTACAGAATGCACTCAACCTTGGAAACTGGGGAAGTATTGTGATTACTGCCATTGCGTCTTACTTTCTGGTAACTTATATCCTTCCGGAAAATATGGTTCTCAGGGGCCATGAATTTACTAAAATGGGAGTGTTCGGAGCGATAATGGTTGGGCTGGTTGTAGGAACCTTAATGAGTATTATTACAGAATATTATACGGCAATGGGTAAAAGACCGGTTTCCAGCATTGTGAGACAGTCTTCTACCGGTCATGCAACCAATATCATCGGAGGGCTATCCGTTGGTATGGAATCTACCTTGCTTCCGATTATTGTACTCGCTGGAGGGATCTATGGTTCTTATCTCTGTGCGGGACTTTACGGAGTAGCTATTGCAGCAGCCGGAATGATGGCTACTACAGCCATGCAGCTTGCTATCGATGCGTTTGGTCCTATTGCAGATAATGCAGGAGGGATCGCTGAAATGAGTGAGCTTCCTAAAGAAGTACGTGAAAAAACAGATATCCTGGATGCTGTTGGAAACACCACTGCAGCTACCGGAAAAGGATTTGCCATTGCTTCAGCAGCTTTGACTGCTTTAGCCCTATTTGCAGCTTTTGTAGGAATTGCAGGAATTGACGGTATTGACATTTACAGAGCAGACGTTCTGGCAGGACTATTTGTTGGCGGAATGATTCCGTTTATTTTCTCGTCATTGGCGATCACTGCAGTTGGGCAGGCGGCTATGGCGATGGTAGAGGAAGTAAGGAGACAGTTCCGAGAAATTCCTGGAATTCTGGAAGGAAAAGCACAACCCGAATACGAAAAATGTGTTGCTATTTCTACAGATGCATCCATCAGAAAAATGATGCTTCCCGGTGCGATAGCCATCATTTCGCCTTTACTTATTGGGTTTATTTTCGGACCTGAAGTATTGGGAGGATTCCTGGCCGGTGCCACTGTATGTGGAGTGTTGATGGGAATGTTCCAGAATAATGCCGGAGGTGCCTGGGATAATGCTAAAAAGTCATTTGAAAAGGGAGTGGACATCAACGGACAAACCTATTACAAAGGTTCAGAGCCTCATAAAGCTTCCGTAACTGGAGATACGGTAGGAGATCCGTTTAAAGATACATCAGGGCCGTCTATGAATATCCTGATCAAATTAATGTCAATTGTTTCTTTAGTTATTGCGCCTACTTTGGCTGTATTGCATAAAGATAAAATTGAAGCGAACAGGAAAGCAAAATCGAAAGTCTTACAGGAGTTTCCGGTAGTACAACAGCTGTAAGCGGTGATACCGCAATAATTACTGCTGTTCCGGGAGAAATTAAAGGACATCTTAATGAAAACGGAGACTTTGTGTATGAAACAGGAAATATTCAGAAAATAAAACTGAACGGAGGAAAAACAATCGCTATAGGTGATGGAAGCCAGCTTTACCAATTTTATAATGTGGTGAAACAAAAAGATAAATCGGCTTTAGATCCTAATAAATGGTACACCATTGAAAACCTGTATTTTGAAACCGGCTCCAGTGATCTAAAAGCAGAATCTGCACTTCAGCTGAATACGCTGGCTGAAATTTTAAATGCTTATCCGGATCTGAAAATAAAATTAGGAGGCTATACAGATAACAGCGGGAATGAAGAAAGTAACCTTAGTCTGTCTAATCTAAGAGCCCAAACAGCAAAGCTTAAATTACTTGAGTTAGGGGTTTCAGGAGACAGAATAGAAGCGGAAGGGTACGGATCTCAGCATCCTGTATGCGAAGCTAATGATACAGATGAGTGTAAAGCAAAAAACAGAAGAATTGATGTAAGGGTTCTGGCTCTTTAAAATCAATATTTAAATAATAGGAAAGCATCGCTGTAGCGGTGCTTTTTTATTATATTTGTTTGTCATTTAGGTCAAGAAAGACAACAGCAAAAAATAAAATATCCATCATCATCTGTACAAATCTGTGTGATTTGCGGGAAAAACAAATATGTGAAATGATTAAAGGTTCTTTCTCAAATATTCCAGTGCCTGAATAATCAGTTCATCCTTTTAGCAAAACTGAACCTGACATAATCAGAATTCTGTCTTGAATTATAAAAAGCCGAAAGTGGAAGGCAGGATACCTTTTTTTCAATAGTCAGCCACTTGGAAAATTCTACATCCGTCATGCTTTTAGAAATGTTCCTGAAATTTACAACCTGGAAAACACTTCCTTCCGCCAGTTGTTCAACCTGAAAAGGGGTTTCTTTAATCATTTCATTAAAAACATCTCTTTTCTTCTGCATAAGCTTTTTATTGATATCCGGATCAAATACGTCAAGATATTTTGAGATGGCATATTGAGCCGGAGCATTGGCGCCGTAGGAAATATACTGTTGATGGCATCGAAATCTCTTTGTTAAAGTTTCAGAAGTGAGCATATAGCTTACTTTCCACCCTGAAGTATGAAACATTTTGCCGAAAGAAAAAATACAGAAGGTCTTTTCCTGAGCCCTGGATGAATGAACGAACTGTAATGCTCAGTTTCATCATAGCAGTAAGTGTCATATATTTCTTCAGAAATCAAATAGATATCCCGGTCTTTAATCAGTTCATATAGCTGATGCCAGTCTTCCTTTGTCCATATTTTTCCGGTTGATTCTGGGGAGAATTGACAATGACTGCTTTTGTTTTTTCAGTAATACAGTTTTTAAACAAATCCCAGTTGATTGTAAAGTTTTCTTCAAGATCATAATACACGGGAGTTCCACCATTCATGACAACAGCAGGCCCGTAGGTGTAATAAGACGGCTGAATAATGATAACTTCATCATTCTGATTAAGAACAGATTTGAGGGATGTATATAAAGCAAAGGTTGCACATGGAACAACGGTAACTTCACTGGTTGTAACAGAAATTTTATGGATTCTTTTTGCGTTGAAACGGATAATACTCTCAATCAGCAGCGGATTTCCTGCAAGAGGTTCGTAATGATGAGTCTGTTCGTCTGCAGCTTCTTTTAAAAATACCCTTAGACGTTCATCAATATCAAAATCGGGAAGCCCAAGAGATAGGTCAAAGCTTCCGTGTCTGGCTGCCAGCTCAGACATTTCCGTAAAAAAGGAGTAATGCGTAAATCCGTAAATTTTATCCACCTATTTTGTCTTTTTAATCAAATATAATAAAATTTTGATATCAGATTGTTTTTTAAGCTAATGTGTTGTTAAATTCATAATGAGTGTTTTATTATTTTACAATATGATTAATTATAGTGCTATTCCATAAAAATTGTTATTTTTAAGAAATTTATTCTTTATGAAAAAATACTTATTCCGTTATTTGCAATGGCGATGGTGACCAGCTGCGGAACGGCAAAAATATCTGACGGCAATGCCTCCCATCCTGTTTCAACAAAGCATAACAGAGCATTTAACAAAGCATATGAAGTGATTAATGCTGATGACCTGAAGAAAAACCTGTATGTAATTGCAGCAGATGATATGGAGGGGCGTGATACCGGAAGCAAAGGTCAGAAAAAGCGGGTGAGTATATTGTTAATTACTATAAAAAGCTGGGCATTTCAGCACCTAAAGCATTACCTTCTTACTATCAGAAAGTTCCGTCTGAATTTATGAAAAAAGAGGGGAGGAAACCTTCCTGATTCCGAAAATATCCTTGCCTTTATCGAGGGCAGCGAAAAACCTGAGGAAATTGTGGTTGTCTCTGCACACTATGATCACGTAGGGACCAAAAACGGAGTAGTATACAACGGGGCAGACGATGATGGAAGCGGAACTGTAGCTGTAATGGAAATTGCCAAAGCATTCCAACAGGCTAAAAAAGCAGGAAAGGGACCTAAAAGATCTGTTTTGTTCCTGCATGTTACAGGAGAAGAGCATGGCTTGTTTGGTTCAGAATATTATTCTGAAAATCCTGTTTTTCCATTAGCCAACACCGTTGTTGATCTTAATATAGATATGATAGGACGTGATGATCCTGCCAACAGGGGAAAACAGTATGTGTATGTAATTGGTTCTGAAATGCTGAGTTCTCAGCTTAAAGTAATTAATGAAGCAGCAAATAAAAGAACCAACAACCTGGAACTGAATTACAAATACGATGATTTGAATGATCCTGAACAGTTGTATTACCGTTCAGACCACTATAATTTTGCCAAACATAATATTCCTGTAGCATTCTTCTTTGACGGTATTCATGAAGACTATCATAAGCCAACAGATGATCCTGAAAAGATTGATTATCAGTTACTGGAAAAAAGAACCCAGCTTATTTTCACCACAGCATGGGATATTGCCAACAGGGAGGAGAGGCTGGTGGTTGATAGAAAATAATCAGGAAATTAAATTCTTGTTTAATATTAATAACCTTGGTAAGGATTAAAAATAAGGCTCAAAAAATCAGGCATATGAAACCAATATTGAAATCCATCAGACCTTTTATCGGGGCACAGGACTTTGAGATCAGCAGAAGCTTTTACAGGGATCTTGGGTTTGAAGAAATTGTTCTGGAACCAAAACTGTCTCTGTTTATAAGAGATGAGATAGGTTTTTATCTTCAGGATTATTACGCAAAAGACTGGGTTGATAATACCATGGTTTTTATGGAAGTTGCCAGCACGGATGACTTCTGGAATGAGCTTTTGTCTCTGAGCCTTACCGATAAATATGAAAATGTGAAGCTTACTCCCGTAAGAACAATGGATTGGGGGAAAGAATGTTTTGTACATGATCCGTCGGGGATTTTGTGGCATTTCGGTGAGTTTTTTTAAGCATGGAAATATGATTTACGCATTTGATACTTACTATTATGAGGACTATGCCAATACCGTATGTATTGCATTTGAAGACTGGACATCTGAAAAAGAAGTGGAAACTTTTATAGAACAAACACCCGTGAGTTCGGAATATGAAAGGGCCTTTTACAAAAGAGAATTGCCCTGTATTCTGAGTCTGCTGAAAAAAATAGCATTAAGCCCCGAAGATATTATTATTGTTGACGGATATGTCACTTTGGATAATGATGGAAAAATAGGACTGGGAGGACATCTTTACGAAGCATTGGAAATGAAATATCCTATTGTTGGAGTGGCAAAAAATGAATTCACAACTCCAGACTCCCGGCGTAGAAGTGTATTCCGTGGAGATAGCAAAACCCCGCTTTTTGTTACCGCCAGAGGGATTGATATAGATGAAGCTAAATGCATGGTAGAGAAAATGTATGGAAATTACAGAATACCCACGCTTCTGAAAAAACTGGATCAGCTTAGCAGAGCATAAAAACCGATATCTTACCGTAAAACGTAAGATTTTTAATTTATCAATATACCGATCGGTATTTTTTATTATCTTTGTTGAGTTCCCTTGCAAAGAAAAGGGGTTATTTTAATTTGAAATATACTGATCGGTATATTATAAAAGTGAAATCAATGAAAGAAGTATTTATAGTAGCAGCAAAACGAACCCCGTTGGTGGTTTTATGGGAAGCCTTTCCGGCTTTACAGCTCCTCAGCTTGGAGCTATTGCCATAAAGAATAGCTTTGAAAGCCTCGGGATTGCTCCGGAGCATATAGACAGTGTGTATATGGGAAATGTACTGAGTGCAGGACTTGGACAATCACCGGCAAGACAGGCTGCAATTTTTGCAGGAATTCCTGTTGATAAAGATGCTACAACGATCAATAAGGTCTGTGCGTCCGGAATGAAATCAGCCATGATGGGTGCCCAGCAGATCCAGCTTGGATTGGAAAATATCGTTATGACAGGAGGAATGGAGAGTATGAGCAATGTTCCGCATTACGTCAAACTACGACAGGGAACCAAGTTAGGAGATACCAGCCTCACGGATGGACTGATAAAAGACGGGTTATGGGATGTCTATAATGATTTTCACATGGGAAGTGCTGCTGAACTGGGAGTAAAAATATGGATTAACAAGACAACAGCTTGATGAATATGCATTGTTCTCATACCAGAGAGCTCAGGACGCCGCAAAAACCGGGAAATTTAATAATGAACTGATCACAATATCGGTGGAAGGTAAAAAAGGAACAACAGCTGTTGATAAAGATGAAGATATTGATAAATTGATACCGGAGAAAATTTCTCTCCTGAAACCTGCATTTGAAGCAGACGGAACACTGACGGCTGCCAACTCCAGTAATCTGAATGACGGAGCAGCAGCATTACTGTTAGTGTCTAAAGAGGCCCTTGAACGTCATCATCTGAATCCGTTGGCCAGGATCATCGCTTATGCAGATGCAGCCCAGGCGCCGGAATGGTTTACTACTTCTCCGTCTGTAGCAATTCAGAAGATACTGAAACAAACCGGCCTCAGTTTATCCGATATTGATTACTTTGAAATTAATGAGGCTTATTCCTCAGTTATCTTGTCCAACCAGCAGATCCTGGGGTACGATCTGAACAAGGTGAATGTATATGGTGGAGCAGTTGCTTTGGGACATCCTATTGGCGCTTCAGGAGCAAGAATTGTTACCACTCTCGTCAATGTACTTCGTCAGGAAAAAGGAAGATATGGTATAGCTGCCATCTGTAATGGAGGAGGGGGTGCTTCGGCAATTCTTATTGAGAATGTAAGTTAAACAGCTTAATACTTAGATTATTATTATATAGAACAGACCTTTCTTGAATAAATTCAGGATGGGTCTGCTTATTTATAGTATATTGATGATCTGCTGTTAAATTGAATGATTCCTTGGTTACTTCTAACAGACATGGGTATTTTTTATCTGAAATGATAAATATCATCACATTATTATTTTTATTGATTCTAAATAAATATAAATTTGCCTCAGGAAAATTAAATAGTCCTTTTAAAACCTTCTTCAGTAACGCAGCAAGGAATTCAGAAAAAATAGTACAGCAGACACATCATATCTAAATCATATCCATATCAATTTTTGTTTTTTATCGACAGGTTTTTACCTGTCGGTTTTATTTTTAAAGAACTGTAAAGACTTCTGTTGTAAGCCTATGAATAAAGAATGCACATTATGGACCGGGCCCAAGTAAATCCATAAGATCCTGCTTAGACAGTCCCTGAAGCTTCTTACCATCGGTAGTGAGCAGATTCTGAGCCAGTTGCTTTTTCTTTTTCTGAAGCGTAAGAATTTTTTCTTCAACGGTATTGGAACAGATCATCCGTACAGCAATTACATTTTTGGTCTGTCCTATACGGTAGCTGCGGTCGATGGCCTGGTTTTCCGCTGCAGGGTTCCACCATGGGTCTACAAGGTAAATATAATCAGCCTGGGTAAGATTGAGACCAACACCGCCAGCCTTTAAGCTGATCAGAAATACACGGATATTTTCATTGTTCTGAAAATGCGCTACCTTTTCTCCTCTGTCTTTCGTCTGCCCTGTTAAATATTCATACCCGATGTTGTGCTGTTCCAATTCTGCCTTTATCAGATCCAGCATTCCGACAAACTGTGAGAAAACAAGGATTTTATGATCTTTTGACTTTCCAAGGATCTGTTCCGTCAGAATTTCAATTTTAACGGCATTTTCACCGGAATATCCCTCTTTCATCAAAACAGGTGAATTACAGATCTGTCTGAGCCTTGTAAGCCCTGTAAGAACGTGCATGCTGTTTTTATTCAGGTCATCGTCATCGTCATCATTGGCTGCAACAAATTCACGGAGCTCTTTTTCATAGGCGTCGTAGATCTTGCGCTGTTCCGTATTCATTTCACAGTAAATGACTGTTTCCGTCTTCTCCGGAAGTTCTTTGGCAACCTGTTTCTTCGTTCTTCTGAGGATGAATGGCTTTATTTTTTGCTGAAGTTCGATAGCGCGTTTGCTGTATTCAAACTTATCAATGGGAATGGCATAAATATCTTTAAAAAACTGCTTGCTACCCAACAATCCGGGACAGGCAAAAGAAAGCTGGCTGTAAAGGTCAAAAGTACTGTTTTCAACAGGGGTACCTGTCAGTACAATCCTGTTTCGCGATTGAAGCAGACGGGCGGCTTTATATCTTTCTGAATTTGGATTTTTAATTACCTGGGATTCGTCCAGAATTACATAATTGAAATTAAAACTTTTCAGAAACTTAATGTCTGAAAGCAGCATTCCGTAGGTGGTGAGAACTACTTCATAGCCGGGCATATGAGCTGTAGTTTTCGGCCTGCCGGCACCATAATGAAGCAGAACTTTTACAGATGGCGCAAATCTGCTGATCTCTTCCTGCCAGTTGAACAGCAGGGAAGTGGGAACCACAATCAGGTTGGTTGTATACCCCCTTTTTTCTCTCTGTGAAAGAATGAAAGCAATGATCTGGATCGTTTTCCCAAGACCCATGTCATCTGCAAGACACCCGCCGAAGTTGAAGTCATCGAGAAAGTTGAGCCAGTTAAGCCCTTCATGCTGGTAATCCCTGAGTTCTGCCTTCAGTTCAGCAGGAATAGCAGCTTCCGGAATATCCTTTACTTTTGAAAACTTTGCGGCATAGGAAGTAAGTTCTTCCTGAATTTCTTGCTCAGGATTTCTTTTTCGAACAGCGATGTCACTTCCGTAAAATTGATTTTCGGAATTTTCAGGATTTCTTCATCTATTTCTCCTGCCCGGAAATAAGCGGATATCTTTTCCATCCATTCTTCAGGAAGGATTCCCATACTGCCGTCATCTAACTGGACGAATTTACTTTTATTCCGGATCGCACGGTGAAGTTGTTTTAAAGAAGCTTTAGGACCAAATCCTACTTTTAATTTAGCATTAAACCAATCCAGGCCGCTGGTGATCTGAATATTGATTTTAGCCCGGTGGGCGTTTAATTTATTGTTTTTTAATTCGTTAAAGCCAAGTATGGTTATTCCTTCATTTCGCCACGTCTCAAAAGCATCAAGAAACCAGTTGTTATCCAGGAACTTATCTCTGTGAAGGTAAAAATACTGATATCCGTCCATCTGTGCCTCAAAATCAGGATGCTGCTGCATAACCAGGGAGGTAAAACGGGCTTCTGCTGATTCATTCCTTTCTATTTTAAATGGATTGCCATTCTGATCGGTATCAAAAATCTGCTTTCTTGAATACACCGGAACTTCTATGTCACCATATTTCATGATCGGTGTAATTCCTATATAATTTTCCTGCTGACGGAGATAAATAACTTTTTCAACCTGATAATTTTTATCTTCAAGCTGTACTTCTGTTGCATGTTGTATATAGCTGTAATTGATGTGAATATGTTCTTCAATTGTTGAGAGGATATTCTGCATGAATGCCTCGTATTTTGAAGAATGAACCAGCAAAATCTCATTATTAGCCTTAAAAATCTTATGATTTTGAGCATGTACGGATTATCTACAAAGCTGAAAATGTTACGGTTATATACAAAATATTCATTTCTGAGGATAACATTTTTGAAAGGGACAGAAACATCATTGAATTGCAGTTCTCCTGTTATTTCATAAAACGGATCTTTCTTAAATACAGATAATTGCACCTCGGCATCTAAAGTATTTAATTCAACTTTAAAAAGTGATTTTGCAGAAACCGTTTCTGCGATTTCCCGGTCATGATAATAGACCTCCAGTTCCAAGGGATTCTGTACAATGAGCTTTAAAGCTTCCAGTTCTGCCGGATTGTAATCTTCATTGTAGTTGTTCTGAAAGGAAGTAATGGCTGTATAAAACTTAATGTCTGCAGGTTTTTCTGCTTTCCATATCAGCTGCATGGCATCAACAGGGGAAACCGGATTTTTTATTTTTCCCGACTGTGTTGTTTCTGCTTCCATTAACGAAAAGGTCAGGTGGTTATAATACCTGTGTTTACCAATTATAAGGATTTGTTTTTTAGCTGTTTTCTGAATAGCCAGTTCATCCAGCTTCGAAGAAAACTGAGGCATCAGGTCCCTTTTAAGATAACATCATCTACAGGAAGCATTTCCTTGATTTTAGGAACTGCCTCAATTCTGCCGTCAGTATATTGCAGTTCAAAATACTGATCCAGATCCGCTTCGTTTTCAAGACCATATCCTCTTGCTTTGGGAAGAAAAATCTTTTTACGGAGCATATCATCGAAAAACAGCCGGTAATTCTTATCTTCTATGATACAGTGGATAATTTCTGCCTGGTGAGTGCAAAGCTGCTCCTTTTCATTGTCACAGGTGCAGGAGCAGAGCAATGAACTGCCGATTCTGGTGATGCTTACCATCGGGAAGTCATATAAAGAAGACTGCTTTGTAAATATTGCAGTGTTTTTTCAATGGCAACGGGGTAAATTTCCCGAAAATCCCTGATCCCGATAAATGTACTGTCTGAGGTATGTTTCAGCAGGTCGTATACGGTAAGTGTACTGATATTGACGTTGTCAAGAATATATTCTGCCATAAAATTGATAGAGCAAACTTACAAAAAACAAATCTATATTTCGTATCCGTTTTGGCTACAGCTTACCCCATTTTGGCAACTTCCGGATTTCTTCCATTGCAGAACTTTGTCATGTAATTTTAAAACAAGAAAAAATGAAAACAATTTTTATAACAGGTGCTTCTACAGGATTAGGAAAAGCAACTGCCCGATTATTTCAAAACAAAGGATGGAAGGTAATCGCTACCATGAGAAACCCTGAAGCGGCAGCTGATCTTGCTGCTTTGGAAAATGTAACTGTACTTCCGCTGGACGTTACCAAACCGGAACAGATCAAATCAACCGTTAAGCAGGCTCTTGAGCTGGGAGACATTGATGTGGTTTACAACAACGCAGGATATGGGCTTATAGGACCTTTGGAAGCGCTTTCTGATGATCAGATCGTAAAACAGCTGGACACTAATTTATTGGGCGTTATCCGTGTAACACAGGCATTTGTTCCTTATTTCAGAGAGAAAAAGAACGGAATGTTTATTTCTACCACTTCGATTGGGGGCTGATTGCTTTTCCGTTGGGTTCTACTTATCATGCAACAAAATGGGCACTGGAAGGCTGGAGTGAAAGCCTTGCTTTTGAGCTTAATCCATTTGGTATAGATATTAAAACCGTGTCTCCGGGAGGTATCAAAACAGATTTTGTAAGCCGTTCCCTGGACTCAGCATCCACTCCGGCATATGATGAAATGACGAACTCCCTGTTTTCTAAGATGGGAGAGATGATGGAAGCTGCTTCTACACCGGAGCAGATTGCAGAAGTGGTTTATGAAGCTGCTACAGATGGTAAAAAACAGTTAAGATACATTGCCGGTGAAGATGCAAAAGCATTATATGCACAGCGTATTGAACTTGGCGATGAAGCTTTCAGGGAAGAATTCCGTAAGCAGTTTATGTAATCTGAAACTTAAAAGACAGTATAAAGTAAATCACATTTATACTGTCTTTTCCTCTAATAATTTATAATTTTATATCATGGAAAAGAAAGACAATACCCCTGTGAAAATTTCATCCATATCGGAACTGCATGATATACTGCAGCTCCCCAAACCTCTTCATCCGATGGTAAGCCTTGTGGACAATACAGAAATGAAGGTCAATAAAGAGATGCTTAAGAGAAGTTTTATTCTGGATTTTTATAAAATTTCGTATAAATATTCTACCAACGGAAAAATGGGTTATGGACAGGGATATTATGATTTCAATGAAGGAGGAATGATGTTTACAGCTCCGGGACAGGTTCTTTCGACCGATGAGAATGCCGAATATTCCGGCTATACTTTACTTGTACATCCGGATTTTATCAGAAGTTATCCTCTTGCCAGGAACATTAAGAACTTCGGTTTCTTTTCTTATGATACCAATGAGGCTCTTCATCTTTCCGATCAGGAAAAACAACAATAACAGGACTTCTGGATAACATCAGATACGAGCTGAATACAGCGATTGATGAAGTAAGCCAGGATGTTATCATTTCTTATATTGAAGTTCTTCTCAATTACAGCAATCGCTTTTATAAAAGACAGTTTATCACAAGAAAGGCTGTCAATCATGATTTGCTGACGAAGATGGATATTGTGCTGGAAGATTATTTTAATAAGCAGGAAACGCTGAACAAGGGACTTCCTACAGTTGAATTTCTTGCTTCCACGCTGAATTTATCACCTCATTATCTGAGTGATATGCTTCGTAATCTTACCGGACTGAATGCCCAACAACACATCCATGAAAAACTGATTGAAAAGGCGAAAGAATATCTTACCACTACAGCTTTCTCCGTATCAGAGGTAGCCTATGCACTGGGATTTGAGCATCCGCAGTCATTCAATAAGCTGTTTAAAAAGAAGACAGATAAAACACCTCTGAGTTACAGACAATCATTCAATTAAAAAGATATCACCCGGCCGGACACCGGGTGTTTTTTTTGTTCACAGAAAATAATGATTTATGCTGATATAAAAAATACCTGATTTCAGGTAGATAAAAATACTTTTTTTCAGGATTGATAGCTTTTGAAACTAAAAATACATTTGTTATAGCCAAATTTTAAACAAAACAATATGAAAAAGCTAAATTCTGTTTTATTTCTTGTTGCAGGAATTATAGCGTATGCTCAGCCTTCCGTGACGAGATCTGCTGTTGACAGGGTCAATATACCCTATACGTTCAGAGCAGGAGATGTTGCACCTACGGTGACTGCAGGTCCTTCCGGAGCGAATGTCACATGGGATTTTTCTGCCTATGCTGCTCCCAATGCCAATACAAACACTACAAAAGCCTGCCCGGGTGAAGCTGACTGTTTCAGATTTCCGACGGCTAACAGGATAACCAAACCGACCCTTTCTGATGTCTACGATTTTACTTCCATATCTGATACACAGGATGTAATGCTTGGAACTTATGCCAATACGGGAGATATGCTGATGGCTTATTCGGATCCTTTAGTTAATTTTAATTTTCCGGTTACCTATCTGCAGCAGTTTACAGATACTTATCAGATCAATATCACTTCAGGAGGAGTACCTAACGGGACAGAAACAGGGCAGGTAGAATATACTGTGGATGCCTATGGAACCATTACGACTCCTACGGGAACTTACCCGAACGTTCTGAGAATAAAAAGAATGAGGACAGCTACGCAGACACCGGGGCCTTTCAATTATACCAATGAGTCTTATATGTGGGTAAGCCAGAGTGCAGGTATTGTATTTAATTTTGCGATTAATACTTTTACCATCAACGGGAATACAAGCGTTGTGAAAAGTGTTTCTTATCCTGAAACGGTTACTTTGTCTACCGCTGATCCGGAAACCCGACATAAAGATGTATCCGTTTATCCGAATCCGGGGGCCGATTTCATTACATTAAGCTCTAAAGAAGACATCAACAAAATAACGGTGACATCATTAGATGGTAAAACGGTTTTAACAGCAGTGAATTCTAAAGTGATCAATATTTCCAGCCTTCCGAAAGGAGTATATATTCTGCATGGGGAATTGAAGAGCGGCGGTTCCGTTTCAAAAAAGATGATTAAAAAATAGCAGGGATTCAGTTTTAAAGCCTTTATAAAGCGGCAGTATGATGTCTTCCATTGGAGTAGAGTCATACTGTCTTTTGTGATATATGGACTTTATTGTTTTTCCTTGATCAGTCTTTCGATTTTAAGCTTTGCAGCATTCCATTCATCATCGATAATACTGTAATAGGCAGCATTTCTTGTGGTTCCGTCACCTGATACTTTGTCTTTTCGTAAAATACCTTCGAATACACCACCAATCTTTTCAATTGCCTTTCTTGACCTGAAATTATTGTCTTTTGTTTTTAACTGTACTCTGTTGGTTTTCAGGATTTCAAAACAGAAGGTTAAAAGCATTAGTTTACATTCAGGATTGATCGTTGTTCCCCAGAATTCTTTTGCAATCCATGTCCATCCGATTTCCAGTTTTTTATCTGCAGGATAAATTTCCAAAAAACGAGTGGAGCCAATCAGTTTCTGAGTTTCTTTATGACGTATTACAAACGGGTATTGATTTCCGGTTTCTCTTTCACTAAGGGCAAACTCATAGGTTTTATAAAATACAGTTCTGTCTGAGCAGTCCGTAGGAATCAGTTCCCAAAGTTCTTTATCTGCAGCCGCAGCATATAATTCTTCAAAATGTTCTTTTTCAAGAGGTACCAGTTCAACTGTTTTTCCACCTAAAATTGTCGGATAGGGAATCCATTTCTCTTTCATGGTTCATTTTTATGAACGAAATTAATGAAAATTGAAGACCTGAGGATCAAAAGTAAGGTGATATTTTACTAAAACGGCAGGCGGTTTATTCTTTATTGGTTAAAATGGAACGTAAAAATGACAAAAACGGATTATATTTTAACAGATGGGTGTATTTAACTTTGCAATGGAATTTTATCACCCTGTATAATGAATGAGAGAGAATCTTTTAATGCAAAAATGCCGACAGCCTGCTTCTTACTTTTCTTTGCCCACGGACTTGTTTTTTCTTCCTGGGCCAGCCGGATTCCTATCATTAAAAATGCCCTTTCCATCAACGAGGCAGAATTAGGAACACTTTTACTTCTGATGCCGATCGGACAGCTTTCCACAATGGTTCTGGCCGGGAAGCTGATCAGTATATACGGAAGCAGCTGGATCATTAAAAGATGTTTTTTGCTATATCCTTTCTTTCTTTTACTGATCGGTTTATCACCTTCCTACTGGACTCTCGCAGTGGTCCTGTTCTTCTTTGGAGTATCCGGGAACATGTGCAATATAGCGATCAATACCCAGGCTATTGAAATAGAATCCATGACCAAAAGAACTCTTCTTTCATCATATCATGGAGCATGGTGTTTTGCCGGGCTTACGGGAGCAGTTCTCGGTTTATTGATGATCAGTCTTCATGTGGGAACTTTTTATCACTTCGTGATTATTTTTATTCTTGTAGGAATACTCTGGTTGTACAGCCGGCAGAATCTGACCAATATTATCCATAAAGCAGAACCTCAGACCCGTTCAATTTTTAAATCTGTAAATCCGACACTGATTGGACTGGGAATTATAGGTTTTCTGAGTATGGCAATTGAAGGCGCTATGTTTGACTGGAGCGGAGTTTATTTTCAGACTATAGTTAAAGCACCTGAAAATCTTGTCATACTGGGCTATACGAGTTTTATTTTAATGATGACTTTAGGGCGTTTTATCGGAAACAGAGTTATTGAAAAATACGGGAAAAGGTTGTCCTGCAATGTTGCGGGTTACTGATGAGCGGAGGACTTTTTCTTAGTGTTTTCTTTCCGGAACTCTGGATCTGTATCATTGCTTTCATGATCATAGGGCTTGGCAGTTCCCTGAGTGTTCCATCTGTTTACAGTACGGTGGGAAAGGTGAGTACGGTAGCGCCGAGTATTGCACTCTCATTTGTATCCAGCATTTCATTTTTAGGATTTCTGATGGGGCCGCCTCTCATCGGCTATATTGCCGAAAGTTTTGATCTCAGGTATTCATATGGTCTTTTTGCCTGCTTTGGAATTCTGTTGGCTATAATGGCCGGACAGATGAAAGTATTCAGGAATAAGAATTGATTTTACGACATTTCGATATCTGTCAGGAGATTATCATATGAAAATTTATAGCCATTTTTCTATGAGATGAAACCAAAGCGCTTTTTCTTCATTGAGCAGAAAAACGGCTGATGATGCTCTTCTGGTAACAGTTTCTCCCGTAATCTGTGTTTCAGTATAGGTGGCAAGTCCATGATAATCAGAATGGTTTACTTCTATGTTTTCTACCTGGATAGTACGTTCCGGAAATTTACCGAATACGGTTGGAAGCCAATCGGTGAGCATAGATAAAGTGACTGTATCGCCATTTCCATTAAGCATTTTGAATTCCGGCGGGAATCCCGACAACAGTTTTCTGTAAAGATTTTCCTGGTTTTCTGTTTTACCCTGGAACCATTTCTCAATATTCTTATGGAATTCTACAATTTCCCAAATGATTTTTTCTGTATGATTCATGTTTAAAAGTATTATATTTTTTGGTATTCATGCGGCTTTTCGGAAAATAATACTTAATTGTTTTAAAATGGTAATCAAAAAAAATATAAAGTTAACTATATAGTTAACTTTATATTTATATATTGCTGTAAATATATTTCAAATGGATTTTGACTTTATTAAAGAATTAGGATATAAAGCTTTAGACAGCAGACTGAAGAGAATCAGTGACCGGATGTCTCATGATGTCAGAAAATTTTATAAAGAATTTGGAATTGATGTAGAACCGAACTGGTATCTCGTCTTTATGCTGCTGCAGAAGAAAGGAGAAATTTCAATTACCGATATTGCTGAACCGTTGGGATATTCTCATCCTTCGGTAGTGGTCATCGTTAAAAAAATGACTGAAAAGGGTTATCTGACTATCAAAAAAGACAGTGCGGATAAACGGAAACAGATGATTTCATTATCTCATAAAGCAATAGAAATGCTGCCTGAACTGGAGAAGGTATGGGACAGCTGTGAAAAAGCCATATTGAAGGTATTGTCGGATGACCTTTCGGTTTTCACGTATCTGGACCATATCGATCAGGAGCTGAAAAATGAATCTTTCCATCATCGTTTCAAAAAGAATATTTAAAATCAAACCCATCATGAAAACATTACTTCTTATCACAGCATTCATTTTTTCCCATATGATGGTTTCTGCAACGGAAACAAAAATCATGATAAGGGCTAAAGCAAGGGATGCCAAATTTATCGGAACCTCATTGGGAGGAGCTCACATTATTATCAGAAATAAACTGAATCAAAGAATTCTGGCAGAAGGAAAAACTTCAGGAAGCACCGGAAACACAGATCTGATAATGAAAGCGCCAAAAATCAGAGGAAATTCCATTGCAGATGAGCAGACGGGAGGTTTTATGGCTGCGGTAGATATTGATGAACCTACATTTGTGAATATAGAAGTGATTTCTCCTTTAAACAGTAAACAGGCACAGGCAGTTGTCAGTACAGAACTGTGGCTGATTCCCGGAAAACATATTCTTGGGGAAGGAATTATCCTTGAAATTCCGGGGTATATTATTGATATTCTGAAACCCAGAACCCATCAGTATATTGCATTAAACAGCATTAAAGACAAACCATTTCAGTTCCAGGCCAATATTGTTATGATGTGCGGATGTGTCATTGACAAAGGGGGTATGGAATTTGATGAAATTGAAGTAAAAGGGATCCTGAAGAAAGACGGAAAATTCGTGAAAAACATAGATATGTCTTTGGTTTCAACCAACCTTTTTGAAGGAAGCCATATCATCAGTTCTCCCGGTAATTATGAGCTTGTGCTATACGCTTATCACGAGAAAACAGGAAATACAGGTGTTGATAAAGTAAATTATGTTGTTTTCGAGTAAAAGAAACTAAAATAGAATATACCGGATAAAAAGAGATTGTCTCAAAAGTTAAATTGTTTGACTTTTGGGACAGTTTTTTTATTCGGAAAGATTATAAAACATGAAGTTCTCTGAATACTTCAACAATCGCTTCTATAAGTCCTTTATCTATATTTTTTCTGAAGCGGCATCCGGCAGAAGAGCTCTTAAGTCGCCGTGGTCGTCACGTTCAATAACAACTTCAGTTCCATCAACATCCACATACAGTTTATAACCATAAGAGAAAGTAGCAAGCTTTCCGTTGAAAAGCAGGTCTTGCCCTTTATAAGTTACCGGTACTTCAAATTCTTCCATTGCTGAGAGGTTCTTTCATTTAAATTCCTGTAAAGATCGGAAATTTTAATGGATATGGTCAAATAAATTCGTATGATAAAGCTTAATTAAGACTTATCTTAAGATTTTATGCGATAATCAGTATCTTTATCTTTTGTGAGAACATTCCAGGCAAAGGAATGATAGAAGTAGTTTGAATTTGAAAAATCATGAAAAGCAAAATCACCCTGTTCTGGCTGAGACGTGATCTGAGGCTGGAAGACAATATCGGACTTCACCATGCGCTTCAGTCAGGTGCTCCGGTAATGCCTGTTTTTATATTTGATACCGATATTCTCGGAAAGCTGGAAGATAAAGAGGACCGGCGGGTTGATTATATTCACCAGGTTTTGACGGATATCAATATTTCATTAAAAAAGTACCATTCAAAGCTCAATACGTACTATGGCAGACCTATTGAAATATTCAGGAAACTGTCAGAAGAATATGATATCGAAGGTGTATTCTGTAACCGGGATTATGAGCCTCAGGCGATTGAAAGAGACAAGGAAATCTATTATTTTTTTACTGAAAAGAAGATTCCTTTTAAAGCCTGTAAAGATCAGGTGATTTTTGATAAAAACCAGATTGTTAAAAAAGACGGCACCCCATACACGGTGTACACGCCATATGCAAAGAAGTGGCGGGAATTATTAACGCCTGAACATTATCAATCGGTTACATTAAATTTTAAAAACCTCTTTTCGCAGGAGTATTCTGATATCCTAACGGTAAAGGAAATTGGTTTCAAAAAAACAGATTTTAAATTTTCTAAGCCTGTTCTGGATGCTTCCATTATTGATGATTACGACCAATATCGTGATTATCCGGCACTACAGCATACAACACAGCTCGGAATTGCTTTGCGCTTTGGGACTATCAGCATCAGAAAATGTGTGGCTTTTGCATTGAAGCATAATGCTGTATGGCTTTCGGAACTGATCTGGCGTGAATTCTTTATGCAGATTTTATATCATTTTCCGCAAGTTGTCCATCAGTCTTTTAAAGAAAAGTATGATAATATTCAGTGGCGGAATAACGAAGAAGAGTTCAGGCACTGGTGCGAAGGAACAACAGGATATCCCATAGTAGATGCCGGGATGAGAGCGCTTAACCAGACAGGATATATGCATAACCGCGTGAGGATGATTGTGGCAAGCTTTTTATGTAAACATCTGCTGATAGACTGGAGGTGGGGCGAAGCCTATTTTGCTTCAAAACTGAATGACTATGATCTCGCAGCCAATAACGGAAACTGGCAGTGGGCAGCAGGAAGCGGCTGTGATGCAGCGCCTTATTTCAGGGTTTTTAATCCGACAACCCAGGCTGAAAAGTTTGATAAAGACCTGCAGTATATTAAAAAATGGCTCCCCGAATGGAATACTCCTGAATATCCTTCACCCATAGTAGAACATACGTTTGCCCGTGAAAGAGCCTTAACTGAGTACAAGAAAGCACTGGCATAATATGATCCATAAAAATGTTACCAGGTAAACCCATTATCTGATATGAACGCTTAACGCCGGATATGTATATAATGTAAATATAAAACTACGGTATTTCGTATTTATTTTACAAACGAGGTGTTGTGTAAATTGTTGATAATTAATTATTTGAAATTTTGTGCGTATTTGTTGAATATAAAGTATGGTAATAATAAAAATAAATTATGAATACTAAAGAATTCAAAACCTTTGATATGCCTTGGGAAAAGGTATACGGATATGTACAATCGGTGAAAAGCGGTGATACGGTGTGGATCTCAGGACAACTGGGACATGATAGGGAAGGAAATCTTGCAGAAGGAATGGAAAATCAGTTCAGGCAGACGTATCAGAATATAGGCAAATTACTAAGTGAATTTGGATTAAATGCGAGCCATATCACAGAAGAAGTTATCTATGTAACGGATATGCAGGAAGGGTTTGCAGGCCGCCAGGTTTTTGGAAAAGAATTCTATAGTGAACCCTGTATTGTTGCCAGCACTATTGTTGGAGTGACTGAACTGGCTCTCCCGGGCCAGAAAGTGGAAATTAAAATTACAGCGAAAGCTTAAAGATAATCTTTATGATTATTTAACCTTAAAAACAGCAGGGTGAAGGTATCAGCAATAGATTGGGCATATGATTGAGATCATATTGCCTTGATATAAGTGCTTATTATATTTGGCCCATTGAAAATTTCATATTTCTGACAAATTACAGTATGACCTCCCAGTGATTCGGGAGGTTTTTTGTTGAAGATTCTGTGGTATAGTTTGTTCATTCTTTTAAGTAGCCTGGCTTAAAATCAGGTTGACGTGGTTGTTTCTATACGTGGAATATTGGAGACTCTATATTGTGGTTTTTCTTATCAACAAAAGCAGGTGTCAATTTACTATAAATATATCACCATCTAATGAAAAGCTTTTAATGAGCTGATTTAAGAAAGAGTGGAGGCTGAATATTCTTCTAATAGTTTTACGGAAATCCGTATTTAATATCTGAGGCCTTACTATATTTTTACAGCAATTAAATAATGTACTATGAAAAAAATAATTTTACTAATAGGAATCGTTGTTGTATCGATATCTTGTAGCGGTGGCGGAACTGATTCTGTAGGATGCTCCTACAATGGGCATATTTTGCATGTAGGCGAAAAAGGAGGATGTTATTATGTAAATTCTTCAGGTAATAAAGAGTATGTAGAGAAAAAATATTGTAGTAGTTGTTACTAAAAACAATCCTCACCTAATAGTGGAGATTGTTATGTCTAATCTCCATTTTCATTTTTTAGGCATGATTTATTGGTTTTAAAATTGCCAATATACAAACAATTAATACTCACGCCTTACGGTATCCGGTAGAGTTATGACTACAATCATAACCGTAAAAATACGGAGGTATTATATTTGAAAACGATAATTAAAATTGTTTGAAAAGAGACATTTTTTTTACCTCCTGATAAATTGGGAGGTTTTTTTGTAAAGATTTTTAAATATCAGATTCTGTGGTATATTATTCTTTTGGAGAATAATTTGTAATTTTATTATTCAAACCAGGCCTCATAGTTCAATGGATAGAATAGAAGTTTCCTAAACTTTAGATCCAGGTTCGATTCCTGGTGGGGCTACAATGCGTGCTGCAAGGAGAGTATATAGATAAAAGAATCTGCCCTTTAGGGGCAGATCCAGTAGATAATACATCTCATTTTTTTAATTAGACAACAATAAAAAGCACAGCCGACAATGCTGTGCTTAAATTTTTATTTCAAATTTAATTGCAATTTCAATAGTAGTAAGAAAAGCAAATAAAGTTTCCACTTCGATGTTTATTACATAGTAAATGTAGTGATAATTTTAATACGAAACATGAATTAAATGTTAAAATTCACAAGTTATCCACAATTTTTTGTGGATAACTTGTGGGCATCTTGAAAACTACTGTTCAGAAAGGTATTGTAAGATAAAATCATTTATGGTCCGCTTTTCTTCATCACTTCCCTTATTATCCATATGACCATGATTGATCAAAGTAGGCTGCACTGTGATATGATATTTTTTCTGTTCCCCTTCATCAGGCAACACGCCCAGATCCGCCGGGTAATCATTGGAACGTAAAGTATAAATTTTAGGAACGGAAATCCTCGGCAGAAACATTCTCCGGTTATCCATTGTAATCAGCTTATACACCATATTAGGATGCTGGTTGCTGAACAATGCAGCCATATCACCGCCATTGGAGTGTCCTATTAAGGTAAGATGCCGGAAATCGAGGTCAGGATTTGTTTTAAGTTCATTAATCACAAACAGAATATTGTCTGAACCACTTTGCCAGAAGGGCCTTCTTACGATCTGCGGAATTCCTTCCGTAGGTATTAAATTGTCTGTTGCAAGTTCATGCTGAATACTTACCGTGAAATACCCTTTTGAAGCCAGCTTTTCCGTTAAATAAGAGTAAACAAAATAATCTCCGCCTTTATTGAAGCCATATCCATGATTGAAAATAATCACCTGTTGGCCGGGAATCTTTTTATTGGTTTCAGGCTGGTAAATGGCAACAGGAATCTTACGGTGCCTGCTTTGGTCAAACAGGGTTAAGGTATCCAGTTGTACTTTGTAATCATTGTGTTCAGTCTTCTTTTTTGAACAGAACAGCTCATGACCAACAAAGGAATTGTAAGAGTAATGGATATAGGATATTTCATGGTTTGATTTTATGTGACAGAATAAAAGAATGACCTTAATTCGTCTGCAAATATATGGGGTAATTCCAGTGCTGCAAAATGTCCTCCTTCATCCATTTTTTTAAAGCTGGTCACATGTACGAATCGTTCTGCCCATTCTTTTGGAAACTGAGCTTCACGGGGAAATACAAGCACACCTGCAGGGACATTACTTTTTTGATGAACCTGAGTTCCGCTCCATAAAGCTGCTGCGTCTTCCTTATACATTCTGGCAGAGGAACCTATGGTTTGTGTTACCCAGTAGATCATAATATTGGTGAGCATTTCATCTTTTCCACCAAATGCAGTCTCAATAAGCTCCGGAGGAGCGCCTGCATTCGCAAAACTTATGATCCAGCCTGCAAGCCCAACGGGAGAGTCATTCAGGCCGTACGCTAGCGACTGTGGTTTGGTAGACTGTACCATCGCATAAGCACCTTCACTATACCACCATTGCTGGACAAACTGTGCAAATTTCTTTTCTTCTTCACTCATTGTTGACGGATCCTCCTGACCGGTTGGATATCCTACGTCTGTAAGGTGAACGGCTTCCATAACTTCAGGATACTTTGAAGTCAGCGATTTTACAACTCCCATGCCTATATCTCCTCCGGCAGCACAGAATTTTTATATCCAAGTACTTCAGTCATCAGTTTTTTCCACAAATCTGCTACCTTTTCACTGCTGACTGCTGTTTTATCAGAAAATCCGAATCCCGGGATGGAAGGAATAACCAGATCAAAACTCTGTTCACCTTCTGTAAGCAATGGAATGATCTTATGGAAACGGTAGTAACTATCCGGCCAGCCATGCGTAAGGATTAAAGCCTTGGGATTGGGACCTTTACCTGATGTATTGAAAATGAATCAGAATTCCGTCTATATGTGTTGTATACTGAGGATGTTGATTCAATTGCAGCTCATTCATCCGCCAGTCGTAATCATTGATCCAGTATTGAGTAAGTTCTTTCAGATAGGTTTCGTTGGTTCCGTAATGCCAGCCGGCACCTTCAGGCTCGTCAGGCCATCGGGTATTTTGTAAGCGGGTTTTCAGGTCGGTTATCACCGATTCGGGAATGTTAACAGTAAATGGTTCCATATAATTATATTTTTATTTGGTGTAGTTGGAATGTATTGATAGTAAGATTGTTATCAAAGTTAAATACTTTATGTTTTATAAAGTGTTGTCAAAATCATAAATTTTTTGATTTTTTAATGCTGAAAAAAATGTAACTTTAATTCATTAAAATCTCGTAATACATATTACTCTTGTTCAGGGATATTCTGATCCCTGAAATCTTAGGTTCAAACTTCTGAACCCGATACATTTATTATATATCATTATCAAAGCGACAAACAATATGTCAATTGCTTTATCAATGGTCATTCGCGGTTAATCTGCTTTTGGCTGTTGATGTTTACCATTAAAAAAATCATTATGAAAACATATACAATTGCCGTTATCGGCGGAACGGGAAAATCCGGACAATATCTGGTAAAACACCTTCTTGAGAAAGGGCATTCTCTTAAGCTATTACTGAGACATCCTGAAAACTTTACTCTTCAGAATCCTTTAATTGAAACGGTAAAAGGAGATGCAAGGGATGAAGCAGCGGTCCATAAACTGATTACGGGAACTGATCTTGTCATGAGTACTTTAGGCCAGCCAAAAGGGGAGAAGTCTATCTTCAGTGATGCTGCGAAAAATATAATTAAAGCAATGAACTCACATGGAATCACCCGGTATATTGTCACTACCGGACTGAGCGTAAATACCTTATCCGATCAAAAAAATGAAAGAGTAAAAATGGCTACAGAATGGATGTATCAAAACTATCCTGAAACTACTGCAGATAAGCAAAAAGAGTATGAACTCCTTCTGGGAAGTAACCTGGACTGGACCTTGGTAAGGTTACCATTAATTAACCTTACAGATGAAAACTTCACAACTGAAGCAAATCTGACAGATTGTAAGGAGAGAATATCAGTGCTTCAGATCTTGCCGGGTTTTTGGTTTCTCAGATTGAAAATTCAGATTATACACAGAAGAGTCCGTTTTTATATAATAAAGTTGTTTAAACTGTACATAACCACAAAAGTCACAAAAGGCTTCATTTTAAAACACTTAAGTTCATTTAAGTAAGTTTAAAATGATACCGCAGAAAAGTACACTTAAGGTTTGATTCTTAAAAAATTGAAGTGTTTAAAACTTTTGCGCCTTTTGTGGTTAAAATAATGAATATAAAAGTTTAAACAACCTCAATCTGAAAAATTAAAGAATGCTAAAAAATAAGCTGTCATAAAATCGTGACAGCTTATTTAATAGATAAAGATCTTTTATTTCTTACGTCCGTACATCAGGATACGCTTAAATGCATAAATGGCCGGATATTTTGTAAATCTTTTTGCAATACGGGATTTAAATTCGGTGATGAAACTTTCTTTCTGTTCTCCTTCAAGGCGTTCAAGATAAGGCAGTAATGCGGTTCCTGAGATAAAGGCATATAAAGCTTCGTGATCATCTGCAATGATAGGATAAACCTTCTGGAAGATTTCTATATCCTGAATTCCGTTGTCAAATAATATCTGTGCATAATCATCCATGGAAAGTACCGGGGAATCCCGTTTAAAATGATGTAAATAAGTGACATAAGGTTCTTCATCTGTCATTTGCGCCAGGATCTGGTTCAGTATATTTTCATTCTGAACAGGCATCTGGATAGCTAGCTGACCTCCAGGTGATAGCAGCCCGATGATTTTAGGAAATAAAGTTTCATGATCATCCACCCACTGCAAAGCGGCATTACTAAAGACGAGATCCCACTTCTGGCCAATCTGCGCTGTTTCCTCAATGGTCTGAAGCTTAAAATGCAGATTCTCTCTTTCATATCTCTTTGATTTTTCAAGCATTTCTGCTGATGAATCAATTCCTAAAAATGTAGAACCTGCCAGTTTTTCTGTCAGGATGGAGGTTTGTTCTCCGGTGCCACAGCCTAGGTCAATGGCTTTTATATTGTTTTCAGGCCTGATTAATGCAGCTAAATCATAAAAAGGTTTATAACGCACATCTTTGTACTGATCGTATAGTTCGGGATTCCAGGGCATAACATAATTTTGTAATGGTTTAATAAAGATAGAGAATCTGAATAAAAAACCGGCTGTTTTTAAAACAGCCGGTTGTATTTATTGTTCAAGTTTTTCTTTGATATATTTTGCAGTGTAAGATTTCTTGTTTTTAGTCAGATCTTCAGGGGTTCCTGCAAAAACAACTTCTCCACCATGCTTTCCTGCCTCCGGACCGATGTCAATAATGTAGTCGGCGCATTTGATGATATCAGGCTGGTGTTCAATAACAATCACCGAGTGTCCGAGATCAATCAGTGCCTGTAATGATTTCAATAACTTTTGAATATCATGGAAGTGAAGTCCTGTAGAAGGCTCATCAAAGATGAATAACGTTTTATCCGTTGTTACTCCCTTTACAAGGAATGATGCCAGCTTCACACGCTGAGCCTCACCTCCGGAAAGGGTAGAAGAGCTTGCCCCAATTGAAGGTAACCCAAACCTACTTCCTGAAGAGGTTTCAGTTTCGTTACGATTTTCTCTTCATTGTTATCTTTGAAGAATTCCAGCGCCTCATCTACGGTCATGTGAAGGATATCTGAAATACTTTTCTCATCAAACTTCACTTCAAGGATCTCATTTTTGAATCGTGTTCCTTTACAAACCTCACATTCAAGTTCGATGTCTGCCATAAACTGCATGGAAACGTTGATCACGCCTTCTCCCTTACACTCATCACATCTTCCGCCGTCTACGTTGAAAGAGAAATGCTTAGGCTTGTAACCCATCATTTTGGCTACTTTCTGTTTAGCAAAAAGATCTCTGATATCATCGTAAGCTTTCAGATAAGTTACCGGGTTTGAACGGGATGATTTTCCAATCGGGTTCTGGTCTATCAGCTCGATGTTTTTAATCAGCTTTTTCGGGAATTCTACAGAATCATAGTCTCCTTTTTTACCACCCATTCCCAACTGAATCTGAATATCATTGGTAAGAATCTCTTTCATCAAAGTAGATTTTCCGCTTCCTGAAACCCCAGAGATTACAACAAGATTTTCCAAAGGAACGTCTACATCAATATTTTTAAGGTTATTCTGGCGGGCCCCTTTAATGTGAATCCATTCTTTTGCTTTTCTGCGTTTTTGCGGGACTTCAATTTCCAGTCTTCCTGTAAGGTATTCTGAAGTAAGGGTGTTGGCTTTTTCAGGTCTTTATAATCTCCGGAAAATACCAGCTCTCCACCAAGATAACCAGCCTCCGGACCGATATCAATAATGTAGTCTGCAGCCCTCATCACATCCTCGTCGTGTTCTACTACAATAACAGTATTTCCAAGGTCACGAAGGTTTTTCAATACTTCGATGAGGTTTTCAGTATCTTTGGAATGCAGCCCGATAGAAGGTTCATCCAGAATATAAATAGAACCTACCAATGAGCTTCCCAGGCTTGTTGCAAGGTTGATTCTCTGGCTTTCTCCTCCCGAAAGCGTATTGGAAGTCCTGTTTAAGGTTAAATACCCTAACCCTACCTTTAATAAGAATTCCAGGCGGGTTGTGATTTCATACAATAACCGTTTTGCGACCTCTTTATCATGTTCTGAAAGCTTTAGCCCATTGATCAGGGGAGTGAGTTCATCCAGAGGAAGCTCAATCATCGACTGGATATTATGTCCGTCTACTTTTACCCAGCTTGTTTCTTCACGAAGTCTCAATCCTTCGCATGTGGGACAAAGGGTTTTCCTCTGTAGCGGGAAAGCATTACCCTGTACTGGATTTTATACAGGTTTTCTTCAAGCATTTTGAAGAAATTATTGATGCATGGGAAATTACTCCTTCCATCACCTTTCCAAAGGAAGTTTTTCTGTTCTTTTGTTAGCTGGTGATAAGGTTTGTGAATAGGGAAGTCACCGGCTTTTTTGATGAAATCTTTTTCCATTCACTCATGGTTTCTCCTCTCCAGCATACCACCGCATCTTCGTAGACCGACAGTGTTTTGTTAGGCACGACAAGGTCTTCATCAATTCCGATGACCTTTCCGTATCCTTCACATGCCGGACATGCACCGTAAGGGTTGTTAAAGCTGAAAAAGTGGACATTCGGTTCAAGGAATTCCATTCCGTCCAGCTCGAATTTATTGGAGAATTCTTTTATCTTGCCAGTATCTGTGTTCTTCAATGAACAATATCCGCGTCCTTCATAAAATGCCATCTGAATAGAATCCGCAAGCCTTTGTAAAAAGCTTTCATCCTCTTCATATGAAAAACGGTCAATCACAAGATTGATGGTCATGCCTTTTTCAGGGGTAAAACCAAAACTTTCCAGGTCTTCAATACCTGCTACATTTCCATTAATTTCAAGTCTTGTGAAACCTGCCAGTTTTAAAACATTTAAAGTCTCTTTAAAATTGTCAGTATCATATTCCAGTGGCGCTGTCAATAGAAAAGAACTGTCTTTTTTGGATGTTTTAATGAAATCAACCACATCCGAAACGGAATCTTTTTTTACTTCTTCTCCGGAAACGGGAGAAAAGTTTTTCCGATCCTTGCAAACAAAAGCTTCATATAATCATAAATCTCCGTGGATGTTCCCACTGTGGATCGGGGATTGGATGAAATTACTTTCTGCTGAATTGCAATAGACGGCGCAAGCCCTTTGATGTCATCTACTTTTGGTTTTTCTAGTTTTCCCAAAAACTGACGGGCGTAGGAGCTTAAACTTTCAACATATCTTCTTTGTCCTTCTGCATAAATAGTATCAAAAGCCAAAGACGATTTACCGCTTCCTGAAACCCCGGTAATAACGATCAGTTTGTTCTTCGGGATCAGGACGTCTATATGTTTCAGATTGTTAAGATGTGCATTCTTAACGAAAATCTGTTTTTTTATGTCTATTTCTGTTGTGTTAGCCATATTTTGTTTATTCATAAAGTACCTGTACAGCAATAAGGCTGTCAGAATAATGGTGTTTGCCTCAGCATAATACCAGGGCTGTCATCAATTGAAACATTGAATATATTCCTGAATTCGTCTGTCGGTGCGCAGCAATATTTTTTAGAATGCTGTTTCAATATACAGTTGGAAAAGAATGTTTTCATCGTAAAATTAAGACCCACAAAATTACGAAATTTTAGTGAAAATCTTATGTATATCTTATTGTTAAAAATTGTTATAGTGAATGTTAAATTCGAGCGGTACAATTGGAATATTCTTCTCAATTAACAATAAAAAGAGGTTGTTTTATGGACTTACTTTTATTTTACTGTTTATTTTAGGGTATTTTACCTAATTTTTTAAAATACGTTGTATTTTTTTACTTAACTATTGTTTTATATTGTAAAATTATTTAAAATTGTACCCGTAAATATGTAATATAGAAATGAGAAAATTATTCAGAGATCTAGTTACACATTTAATGAGAAAAAGATAGAAATTACTCCCTCACACAGATGCAACATGATGTTGCATCTTTTTTTATGACAACTATCATTTGCCTGTCTTGGTGAACTCCCTTACTTTTGGAGCCTGTTAAAAAAACTACGGAAACGATTATGATCAAAAAGATAGGAAGTGCTTTTTTTCTGGGATCTTTACTTTGGGTAAATGCACAGGAAAAGACAACAGATATTGAAAGCATTGAATTTCAGGGAAAATTTATCTCTACACCTTATAAAAGCGCCAACCAGAACATCAGTGTTATTACCAGAGAAGATATTGTAAATTCTCCTGCCAAAAGTATAGACGAAATTCTTCAGCAGGTGCCGGGAATGGATATCAGAAGGAGAGGAGCCAATGGGGTACAGAGTGATATCGGTTTCCGTGGAAGCTCTTTGAACAGGTTCTCCTGTTGTTGAATGGAATCAGGATGAATGATTCCCAGACCGGACATAACAATATGAATATCCCGGTAGATCTGGATGATGTAGAAAAAATAGAAGTGATAAAAGGCCCGGCTGCGAGACGTTTCGGGCAGAATGCATATGCCGGCGTTATTAACATCATTACGAAAACTGTTCCCGGTAAAAAAGTGAAGATCAGTGCAGAAGGTGGAGATTACGGCTCGTATGGCCTTGGATTTAATGCACAGATGGGAAATGAGAAGTTTACCAATTCTCTTCAGGCTAATTCTGCTTCTTCAGAAGGTTATATGTTCAATACGGATTATGAAATCAGGAATGTATTTTACCAGGGAAAACTGAATATCAAAAACGGAGATGTAAGAGTACAGGCTGGTTTTTCAGAAAAGAAATTCGGGGCCAATGGTTTTTATGCTTCCAGTACTGCCACAAAACAGTATGAGGAGACGCAGGCTTCTATTGTAAGTGTGGCTCACCAGCAGACTTTCGGAAAGCTTAAACTTAACTCAAATGTGTATTGGAGAAGAGGTCAGGATATGTATCTTTATGACAGATGGAATCCTGACTTTTACAGAAATATGCATATCGGAAATAATGTAGGGGGAGAAGTGAATTCCAGCTACCAGTGGGGATTGGGAACAACCGGAATTGGAGTAGAGCTTAGAAAAGAATTTCTGGCGAGCAGTAACTTAGGAGACAGGAACCGTTTTGTTTCCCAGGTTTTCTTTGAACATCATTTTTCATTACTGGACAAAAAACTGAATATCAGTCCGGGGATTTCGTGGGCCAATTATTCTAAGGAAGGTAATTTCTTTTATCCCGGGCTGGATGTAGGATATAACTTTAATGCCAATAATAAAATCTACGGAAATATTGCAAAAGTACATCGTATACCAACCTTTACCGAACTGTATTATGTCAGCAGAACCGAACAGGGAAACCCTGATTTACAGCCTGAAAATGCGGTTTCATCTGAGGTAGGATATCAATATCAAGACAACAGGATATTAGCTAAAATCAGTGGGTTTCTAAGAAATTCCAGTAATTCTATCGATTGGGTGAAAAATGATGTCAGTGATAAAGTATGGTTTGCCCAGAACGTAGGAGATATCAAAACGAAAGGAATAGAAGCAGAGTGGAGCCACAGACCGGTTGACTGGCTGAAATATACGGTGGGATATACTTATATCGACAGTAAATATGAAGAGAAAGAAGGTCTGGTTTCAAGGTATATTCTGGATAATCTGAAACATCAGTTTGTCTCGAAGCTGGAGGTCAGATTCCTGAAAAACTTTGTCAATGAGCTTGTTTACCGTTATAATGAGAGAGTAAATCTGGGAACTTATAATCTGGTAGATGAGAAACTGAGCTTTGCTGGGAAAGATTACTCTGTTTATGTGCTGATTAACAATCTTACCAATACAAATTATACGGAAGCCTTTGGTGTGGCAATGCCTCAAAGGTGGTTCCACATTGGGTTTTCTTATACGATTAATATTAAGTAGCTGTTAATTTAATATTAATGAAAGTTAATATTAACAAATTGTTAAAAAATATACATTTGCAAAAATTTTTTATGAAACGTCTTATAGGCTTAGGTTTACTACTTGGAATTTCTTTTTTAAAGCACAGGAACACATTTCCAGCTTCAATGCAGTAACTCTGACCTATAAGTTTCATCCTAAATTTTTCCTGTATGCAGAAGGACAGCTGCGTGGTAATGAAGATTATACGTACCCTGATTATTATGAAATAAAAGGAGGGTTGGGATATAATCTCACCAAAAACCATAAACCTTTCATAGGACTGGGAAGATACGTCAATTATAAGGATCATAGTTTAAGCAGGGAAGAATTCAGGGTATGGCTTCAGGATGTTATTGATCTTAAAAAAGGCATCGTAAAGTTTGAAAACCGTTTCCGTGCTGAAAAGAGCTGGTTCTATGAGCCTAAAACAGATCAGACTTCTCAGAGAATGCGTTACAGGTACCGTCTGAATGTAAGTGTTCCTTTAAATGCCAAAACCATCAAGAAAGGAACTGTTTTTGCCAATGCATATGACGAGGTTTTCTTTGTCTCTCCGATGAAGCCTGCTTTTGCCAGAAACAGAGTCTATGGCGGTTTCGGCTATCAGATCGATGATTATTTTGGTATCGTGAGCGGCTATCTGTGGCAGCGTGAATTCGAAGCAAAAGGAAATAAAAATTTACATTTTATTTACCTCGCATTAAACATCAATATCGACGGAACAGACCACCACACAAAAACTTATGATTTCCCGGGAGCAGATTAATTTTTATTTAATTCTGCCTGAAAATTCAGCAGTTCCAATTTAGAATTAAGGTAATGATCATTCAGTAGGGTCTGATACTTTTCAACCACTAATGATATGGCGTTTAGTTCATGTTCAAGATATTTGTCTTTGTTGAAATAGATGTACTCAGAATTTACAAATTCCTGTAGCAGGTTTTTATCTTCAGCTTTTAAAGCTTCTTTGTAAGCCGAGTTTTCTATCAGCTCTTTAGTCTTTTGTTTAAAAGGTTCTTCCGCTTTCAAAAGCTTGGTTCTGTGCTGACGGATTTCTTCAAACGGTAAAGTAACGGCCATAAACTGCAGGTATACCGTAAAATCATTAAGACTTTTCTGAAATACATCAAACTCTCTGTCTAATACTGCAAAATTCCTGTACTTGCTAAGAAGTTGTTTCTTAATATCTTCATTGGAAACATGGTAAAAATACTGAAAAATTGCTTTATCATTTTCCAGAAGTTCATCTTTTACTCTCTTTAGTTCATTCTCCAGTTTAGGAATAAGACCAGCAGCATCTTTTGATTTGTATAAAGTACCGTCAAATCTGAAGGTTTTTATTTCCTTCGGATAGGAAACCAGATATTGCAGTGTCTGAATATCATTCTCTATTCCTGATTTTTCGTAGACTAAAGATACTTTTTTGTCACTGAAAAGATCAATATCATGATAAGAGGATGCGTCAGAAATTACAGATTCAATATTTTCTATAACAGGGTTGTGTCTTTCATAATATCCATTGAAATTTGAGCTGAACGTCTGATAAACATTATTATCCAGGTAAAGTCTGATGAAAGTTTCATCCTCTATTATTTCACCTGCGTTTTTTACAGCATGTAAAGTCAGATATTTTGAGGTCATAATTTCGCAGATCTTATCAAATCCGCTGATTATTTCTTTTGCGTACCTATGGTCTGCTGCTTTATTTCTGGTTTTGTTTGTTTTAATCCTTTCGACTCTTTTTAAAATATCGGGATGTGACGTCCATTGATCTTCAATTTCTATTCTGGATTTATTGTAGCGGGTAAGATCTTCAGCATCTATTTTAGGAAGTCCGTTTACGTAAGGGTGATTGTTTCTTTCAGATAAAATTTTCATCAAAGAAAACTGATTCTTATACAGGTCTTTCGGAAGATATTTCTGATTGTTTCCAATGTAAAAATTAAAAGAGTAATTAAAAGCAACATCGCTTAATTCCAGTCTTAATAAAGATGAGGTTTGTTCATCAGGATTGGTTATGTATGTTGAAATAGCATCTGCATGATATTCCATTTCTCTTTGAAGGGAAGCATGGTTTTTAAAAAGGAAACTGGACATGCTTTTAAGAACAGATTGAAAAGCATTAATGAAACTGACGGAAATCAGACCAAAAATTTTAAAAACAGCATTTCCTCCTGAAAACTCCATGATAAAGTTTTCGTAGTCTTTATTGTTGTAAACGGTCTCAAAAATTATTTTTTCAGCTTGATTCACATAACCACCCACTTTCATGCTTTTTTGGGAGAAATGCCCAAATTCATGAGCCAGAATTGTTCTGAGTTCTCCTACGCTTGTAGAGTTGATAAGCCCAACGCCAATCGTTAGATTTTTCTTAACAGGCAGAAACATACTCCAGAAAATAGAATTATAGCTTACACTGGCGTTTACATCCGGAGAAAGGAAAACTTTTTGAGGAGCTTTCACTCCTGTTTCAGCCACAATTTCATCAATGATCGCAAACAGCTGAGGCTGATGAGATCTGTTCACTTCCAGCAAATGACGGTTGCTGTAATGGTTTTTTCTGAAAATGAACTTAACAAGAAATATAAACACAAAAATACCTACACTTAAGAGTCCTGCTGCCCCTAAAACGGTAAAATAATTAACAGCAATGCTCAGCATTTTTATGGCTCCATATCCTAATAAGAATATCATAAGCAAAGAAGCGAGTATAAGCATCAGGTATATCAGGAAAAAACTGAAATGGATACAATAGCAGATACCAGCTTAGATTGATAAGCCGATGAAATTTTGGGTAGGTTATTAGTCATGTGTTTTTTATTAATATTTCTCTATCAGATAACGATAGGCTTTCAGGTATTTATTGAATCTTTTAATATCCTTGGGAGTAAGCTCCCGGTTTACTCTTCTAAGGTCCATATTGTCACGAAGGTCATTCAGTTTTACGGCAACGGAAAGAAGGGATCTTTCTGTTCTTTTGATAAATTCATCATAATCTTCTTCCGGATCAAGCTTTGTCAGGCAGCTGATGGCGAAGATAATATATTCTGGAAACCCTTCCGATCTCAAATAATCCAGGCTAAACTCCTGTGGGTGGTCTTCTACCACATCATGCAGTACCCCAACGATTTTTTCATCCAGTGTCTTACCATAGTTCATTACACGCATTACATGAGCAATGTATGGAGCATGGTATTTATCGGTTTGTCCTTTATGAGCCTTATCGGCGATTTTGATTGCTTTATTCAGTAATTCTTCTTTTGTCATTTCTAATGAAAAATAGAGTACAAAAATAAAAAATGCCTTAAAAACTAAAGCATTTTTATCCATAATATTTCAGATGATTTTTACATCATTGTTTCATCCTCTATATGAGCATGCGGAGCGTTGTTTTTTACAGATTCTATTCCGTTTTCCATGCCATTATCGGATTCGTACATCTGGCTGGTTCCTATGATCTGTCCGTTTCCTGCTTTCAGATTAAAATAACATCTGCCATCATTGGCTGTGTTTCTTTCAAATTTTGAATCTTCCTGTGAATAGGTCTTTACAGATCCGATCCCGTTTTCGCAGGATGGTTTTGTGCTGTAACCCTGACTGGTTAGAATAACCTGTCCGTTTCCTGCTTTAAGGTTGAATTGAAAGTCACCGTTTGATCGTTTAGAGATAATAAATTTTCCCATGGTAATAGTTTTTAGTTTGTGTTGTATTTATTTGGATTATGCTGTTTTTTAGGGTTTATTTCTAGCTTTTCCCGTGTAATGGCATTCAGAATTTTATATTTGAACAAAAGGGGAGTGCCCTTAGGGGTAAAGGTCAGTATTTTATACAGTTCTTTCCGTGGTTGATCTGATTGTAGAGCAAAATATCCTGGCAGCTTATCCTTATGATCATTTTTGTGGTATCTAATTGGGGAACTGGTACTGAATTATCCTTTTTTTGTGCTGTAAGTGTAGCGGAAATAAAGAAAGGGGAAGTAATAATGTTTTCATCAGTTTGTTAATTTAAAATAAAAATACTGATTTTTTCTGAATTATATTTATGAGATAACGATAAATTCAATGTTAATAATAACAGATAGTGGTAAAAAATAAAAACGCCTCAAAAAAATGAGGCGTTTTAAATCAAATGTATGTTATTAAAGACTAATAAGATCCTTTTTCAATATAATGGGCAGCAATTTTTTCAGTTAAAGCTACTACATTCGGATGGTTGGTATACTTGGTGAATCTTCTTAATCCTGAAAGCATCATTCTCTGCTCGTCTCCCTCAGCAAAAGATACGATTCCTTCTTTAGCAGCAGTGATAATTTTCTCAACCGCTTTATAAAGATTCAATTGAGCCATAGCTGCTTCTACAGAATCAGGAGAGAAGTGTTTCTCTGCTCTTAATGCTGCAGATTCTGCCATATAGATCTGGTTCAGGATTTCAGAAGCATTCAATAATAAATGCTGCTGTTTCTCAATATCCATCATATATTTCTGAAGAGCAGCTCCGGAAACCATTAAGAATACTTTCTTAAGATTAGCAATAATTGCTTTTTCCTCACTCATAAATTCTGAATAATCAGGAACTTCAAATGAAGGGATACCCATCAATTCTTTACTGATGGCCATGGCAGGAGACAACAGGTCTAATTCGCCTTTCATGGCTCTCTTGATAAGCATTCCTACTGCTAACAATCTGTTGATTTCGTTCGTACCTTCATAGATTCTTGAAATTCTTGAATCTCTCCATGCAGCTTCCATAGGAGTATCTTCAGAGAATCCCATACCTCCGTATACCTGAATTCCTTCATCTGCAGTGTGCTGGGCAAGATCAGATACAAATACTTTAAGGATTGAACATTCTACAGCGAATTCTTCAACTCCTTTTAATTCTGCTTCCTGGTGGCTTAGTCCGGCAGCTACCAATTCATCAATTTTATCCTGAATGTTTTTAGCAGCTCTGTAAGAGCCAGCCTCACTTACAAACACTCCGGTTGCCATCTCAGCAATTTTCTTTCTGATAGCCCCGAAAGTGGAAATTGATACACCAAACTGCTTTCTTTCGTTAGAGTATTGGATAGAGTGGTTTAAGATTCTTCTCTGTGCATCAAGACACGCTGCCGCTAATTTGATACGGCCTACGTTCAATGCATTTAAAGCGATTTTGAAACCGTTGTTTCTTTCTCCTAAAAGATTTTCCACAGGAATCTTCATGTCATTAAAGAACACCTGGCGTGTAGAAGAAGCACGGATACCCAATTTATGCTCTTCTTCACCGAAAGTTAGGCTTTCAGGGTTTTCAAGCTCAGATCTGTTGATTACAAATCCGGTAATGTTTTTATCATCATCAATTTTAGCGAATAATGTAAATGTATCTGCAAATCCTGCATTAGAGATCCACATTTTCTGTCCATTGATGATATAGTGTTTTCCGTCTTCGGAAAGTTTTGCTCTTGTTTTTCCTGAGTTGGCATCAGAACCTGCATCCGGCTCTGTCAGACAGTAAGCTCCGAATTTTGTTCCTGTTGCTAAATCCGGAAGGTATTTTTTCTTTTGCTCTTCAGTTCCGTAAAGGACGATAGGTAGGGTTCCGATTCCGGTATGTGCTCCGTAAGCTGTTGCCAAAGAACCTGTTGTTCCGGAAAGATAATCACAGGCAAGCATTGTGGTCACAAATCCCATTCCAAGACCTCCGTATTCTTCAGGAACTGCAATACCCAACATTCCCATTTCGCCCAGTTTACGCATTGTTTCTTCAGTAAATGCATAATCTTTCTTTTCGAAACGCTCTTTTTGAGGCACCACCTCTCTGTCTATGAATTCTTTTGCAGAATCACGAAGCATTTTTTGCTCTTCATTCAGTTCTTCAATGCTGAAAATTTCGTTTGCAGGAATTTGCTTAATCAGAATTCACCGCCTTTTAATGTAGCCATATCTGTTTTTTTTATTTTTTGTAAAAAGTATAATGTAAAATGTACATTGTACTTTTTTATGAAATTATTATTATGTAAGATTTAATACTTTATACTTTATACATTGTACAACGGACATTATACAATTATAAAAGTTCAAAAATAGAAGCTGCTCCCTGTCCGGTTCCTACGCACATAGAAACCATTCCGTATTTGTTGCCGCGTTTTCTCATTTCATCAAGAAGCTGAACCGTAAGTTTGGTTCCTGTACATCCAAGCGGGTGGCCAAGGGCGATGGCTCCTCCATTTACGTTTAAGATGTCAGGATTTAAACCTAATTCTTTCTTGATCGCAACTGATTGAGAGGCAAAAGCTTCGTTAAGCTCAATTAACTCAATATCTTTTAATTCAAGACCGGCTTGTTTCAACGCTTTCGGGATAGCATAGATAGGCCCCATTCCCATGATTCTTGGCTCCAGTCCGGCGGCAGCGTAAGCTACTAATCTTGCTTCAGGCTCTAATCCTAATTCTTTTACCATTTCCTCACTCATTACCATTACGAAAGCTGCTCCGTCACTCATCTGAGAAGAGTTTCCGGCAGTTACGCTTCCTCCGTTGGCAAATACAGGTCTTAATTTTGCAAGGCCAGCTAAAGAAGTATCCGCTCTTGGACCTTCATCTACTGAAAAATCAAACTTTTTGGTCTGCAGTTTCTGATTTTCGTCCAGGAAGTTATATTCTACAGGAATCGGAACGATCTGGCTGGCAAATCTGCCTTCCTGATTCGCTTTTAAAGCCTTCATGTGAGATTCAAAAGCAAACTGATCCTGTTCTTCTCTTGTAATTTTATATTGTTTTGCCACTTCTTCAGCCGTGTAGCCCATTCCCCAGTAATAGTCAGGGTTGGTTTTTGCGATATCCGTTTCAGGGACAGGCTTATAACCTCCCATTGGAATATATGACATCGATTCGGTACCACCAGCGATGATACAATCCGCCATGCCAGCCTGGATTTTTGCAGAAGCAATTGCAATCGCCTCACTTCCTGAAGCACAGTATCTGTTTACTGTAACTCCCGGAACTTTATCCGTATTTAATCCCATCAGAGAGATCAGACGTGCAACGTTCAGCCCTTGTTCAGCTTCAGGCATTGCATTTCCTACGATAAGGTCATCAATTCTGTTTTTATCTAATTGCGGAAGCTCAGCCATTAATTTTTCAATAACGGTAGCCGCCATCACATCAGGACGTGTAAAACGCAGAGAGCCTTTTGGCGCCTTTCCTACTGCTGTTCTGAATCCTTTTACTATGTATGCTGTTTTCATTTATGTAAAATGTATTATGTACAATGTAAAATGTACAGTGTACGTTATTTTGAATAATTTTGTTTTAATTTGATTATCATGTTTTGAACATGTTTAATTTCGGATATGAGCAAATCAAAATCATCTTTTTAATGAATTCCAAATCATGAGCAATGATGACCTGAGTTTCAAATTCAAATGAAGATCCTAATGCAATGTTTAAGAACTGACAAAACTGAGGGTCAGAATCCCTTCCGGCTCCTTCAGCAATATTTGAGGGAATTGAATAAAGACTTCTTCTTGACTGCGAAGTCAATCCGAATAATTCTTCTTTTGGAAAGTCCTTAGAAATCATATAATAATGCTTACAAAGCAAAATTGATTTCTTCCAAACTTCCAACTCCCTGAAATTATGCATGTCAATACCTTTTACATTTTACATCCGACATTGTACAAATTAATTCCTCAACGGTTTTCCATTTTGTAACATATACTGAATTCTCTCCAGAGTTTTCTCTCTCCGCAAAGCTGTAAGAAAGTTTCTCTTTCAAGGTTCAGCAGATATTGTTCTGTAACAACTGTAGGTTCAGACAGGTTTCCACCTACCATTACGTTGGCCAGCTTATCTGCAATTTTCTTATCATGCTCAGAAATATAGTTTCCTGTTAACATCTGGTCTGTTCCTACATAGAACATTCCTAAGGCATCTTTACCAAGAACTTTTACTTTCTGCTCAATAGGTTGGGTATATCCTTGTTCTGCCATTAGTTTGGCTACTTTTTTAGCCTCTGCAATCTGTCTGTTTTTGCTTACAGAGACAATATCTTTTCCTTTTTCAAGGATTCCCATATCATAAGCTTCATAGGCTGAAGTGGCAACTTTACCCATAGCGATGTTCATGAAAGCATCACGAAGCCTGTTATTTTTAACATCATCGTTGTGGAATTCCCTGGAAGTTCTTAGAGTCAGTTCTTTAGTACCACCACCGCCGGGGATTACCCCAACTCCGGTTTCTACAAGTCCGATATACGTTTCAGCGGCTGCAACCACCCGGTCTGCATGCATTGTCATTTCGCAGCCTCCGCCTAAAGTCATTCCGTGAGGAGCAACTACTACAGGAATAGAAGAGTAGCGTACTCTCATCATGGATTTCTGGAAGTAAGCGATAGCCATATTCAGATCATCCCAATCCTGCTCAATAGCCATCATGAGGATCATAGCAAGGTTAGCTCCTACAGAGAAGTTTGCTCCCTGGTTCCCGATTACCAGTCCGTCGTATTCTTTTTCTGCCAAATCAATCGCTCTGTTCAATCCATCAAGAACTTCACCTCCGAGAGAGTTCATTTTTGAGCGGATCTCAAAGTTGATAATTCCATCTCCCAAATCTTCAATAGCAGCCCCTGAATTACTCCAAAGTGTTTTATTTTTTCTGATATTATCTAAAATGATAAATGCATCCTGACCTGGAATTTTATTGTATTCTCCTGAATTTTTATCCACATAAATACTTTGTCCCTCATCATTAACTTTATAGAATGTTTCTACATTTTTTACCCAATCCGAAACTTCATATCCTGCATCTTTTGCCAGTTCAATACCTTTTGCAACGCCTACAGCGTCCCAGATTTCAAACGGACCGTTTTCCCATCCGAAACCGGCTCTCATAGCATCGTCTATTTTGTAAACTTCGTCAGAAATTTCAGGAACTTTGTGCGACACATAAGCGAACAATGCGCCCAGAGATTTTCTGTACAATTCACCGGCTTTATCTTTACCGCCGATCAGCACTTTGAACCTGTCTATCGGTTTATCAATAGATTTTGTTAATTCCAGGGTAGGGAATGATGATTTTCCCTGAAGCTCATATTCTAAAGTATCAAGGTTTAATCCGTGAATTTCAGATTTTCCTTCTGCATTTTTCACTTTTTTATAGAATCCCTGCTCTGTTTTTGAACCCAGCCACTTGTTATCCATCATCTTCTGGATATAGTCAGGAAGTGCAAAAACGTCGTTGAAATCATTGGCTTCAGCACCACTCTGGCGAACTCCGTTGGCTACCATTACCAATGTATCAAGACCTACCACATCAGCTGTTCTGAATGTTGCAGATTTCGGACGTCCTATAACCGGACCTGTTAATTTATCAACATCAGAAACGGTAAGTCCTAATTTCTGTACATTGTGAAGAAGATCCATCATAGAGAAAACTCCGATTCTGTTGGCAATGAATGCCGGAGTATCTTTTGCCAGAACCGTGGTTTTACCTAAGAATTTCGCTCCATAGTTCATATAGAAATCGATGATCTCAGGATCTGTATCGTTAGTAGGAATAATCTCTAAAAGAGGAAGATATCTTACCGGGTTGAAGAAGTGCGTTCCGGCAAAGTATTTTTTGAAATCCTCGCTTCTGCCTTCTGTCAGCAGGTGAATAGGAATCCCGGATGTATTGGAGGAAATTAATGTTCCCGGTTTTCTGAACTGTTCAATCTTTTCGTAAACCGACTTTTTGATATCAAGCCTTTCTACCACCACTTCAATGATCCAGTCCGTATTTTTGATTTTCGGCAAATCGTCATCGAAATTTCCGATTTTGATTCTGTCTGCAAACTTTGGTGAATAAAGAAGTGCAGGACTTGCTTTTTTAAGTTTTTCAAAGTTTTCGGAAGCAATTCTGTTTCTTACTACCTTATCATCTTTGGTCAAACCTTTTTTCTGTTCAGCTTCAGTAAGTTCAAAAGGAACAATATCCAAGAGTGATACTTCAACACCAATATTGGCGAAGTGAGCTGCGATACCGCTTCCCATAATTCCTGAACCAAGAACCGTTACATGTTTGATTCTTCTTTTCATATGTAAATTTTTATTTTGAGAAGATTAGATGGAACCGAAAGGTTCATCATAATTTATTTTCTGTTATTTAATAATTCGTTTGCTATTTTCATGATTTCGCTCATTACATCTTTGAACGTTTCCATCTTTTCAGGAGAGATCTTTTCCATGACCTTCTTGTTAAAGTTGACAACGACTTCTTTAGACATGTTTCTGGAGTTTAACCCTTTATCTGTAAGTTTAATGATAACCTCTCTCTTATCAGTGGTTGTTTTTTCCTTATAGATATATCCGTTATCTTCCAGAAGTTTGATGATTCTCGTTAAAGAAGTCGGCTCAATAGCCATCTTTGGACCGAGATTGGTACTTCGGGTCCCTTCTTTAGGATCTATTTTAAGAAGAGTGAGGGCCTGTACAGCCGTTGAATCATGTTCCTGAGCTAATTCTGTGTACATTTTTGAAACAGCCAGCCAGGTCTGCTTTAAAATTAAATCTACGTTTTCTATTTTTTCCTTATTATTATCCATCATTTTTGCGCCAATGGTTTTACCCAAATTTAATAAATATTATGCATGCATAATATTTATTAACGTTAAATTTTGTTAATAACCTGATAGTAAACAGATTAAATTGTATGATTAGCATAATACTATGCATGCATAGTATATGAATTAATCAAAGAAAACCTAGTATTAATGAATGTTTGAGATTAAATTAACAATTTCTTCAAAAGATTCACATTGGTAATGCGCGGAATCTTTAGTAATTACCCAAAATGGGGCCTGAAATTCAAAATTCAGGTCAGACAGGTCTTTTGGGAAGTTTTTTTGAAGCAGGGAATACAGCATTTCCTTGTGAAACTGGGGAGCGGAAATAAAAGGCGGAATAAAAGTCTCGTTGATTTGAAATAAGGAAGCATTGGTAAGCTCACTATGCTGAAGTAAAATGTCCTCAACAATCCCGGAATACAGATGGCTTTCTTTTACATACCAGATCTTGTCTGCAAACTCTTTGGCCAATCGCCAGTCATGGGAAGAAAACAGGATAAGCTTATTCTGGTCCCTGGCCAGTTTTCTCAGGGTTTTGAGAATAATGATTTTGTTTTTCTCATCCAGATGGGTTGTAGGCTCATCCAGGATAATGATAGGAGAGTTTTGGGTAATGGCACGGCCGATAAATGCTTTCTGCAGATTTCCGTCTGAGAGGTTTTTAAGAAGAGTATATCGGTATTGATTTAAGTCCAGTTCTTCAATAATATGGGTAACTTCTTCGCGGTCTTGTTGGGTTAACTCAAAATAAAAAGGGTAATAAATGTACTTTCCCAGGGAAATGAGGTCCTCAACTGTATAATGCTGCGGTATTACCGACTTTGAAAAAACGATGGCAATGTTTTCTGCAATTTCCTTTACCGAAAGATTCTTTACATTTTTGCCATTAATAAAGATTTCGCCATCCAGTAAAGGAAGCTGATTCAGAACAGACTTGATAAGCGTTGTTTTTCCAACCCCATTATTACCAATCAGCAGGCATACATCCCCAAGCTTTAAATCCGCATTGGCATTGGAGATTAGTGTTGTACTGTAACCGATATTAGCCTGTTTGATCTGTAGGTGCATACTTGATTCTTCTTGATTGATTGCTGTGGGTTTTATGGATTTGTTATTTCTTTGATTCTGTTTTGTTTTTTCATGCTGAAAGCATCTAGACAAAGTAATTTAGATTCCTTCGGAATGACACAGTATGATTGATTTCCTTTTTACCCATTGAAGTAAGTTATAAAATTATTCTCAAATTCTATGAGTTATTTTCCTGGTCTGTATTATTTTGAAATTGGTTGCTCGGTTTATATACACCATCATCACACTTTATTCTGTTTCAATAGCATCATCAGAATCACAGGTATTCCAAAAACCGAGCTTATCACATTCAAAGGAATCTGTGTTTTTTCTGAAATGACAGAGAAAAGCAGCATGATCAGCATTCCCAGAAACATATTAAGAATCCACTGCTGCCATAGTCTGGATGGGTTATAAACCAATCTGCAGAAGTGAGGAACAATGATTCCGATAAATAAAATAGGTCCCAGAAATGCAGTAATAGAAGCGGATAGAAGGGAGGATGCAATGATGATTAAAAGCTTCAGCTGTTTCAGGTTTACTCCTAAACTTTGTGCATATGAATTGCCGAGAGAATTACCGATAAGTGGTTTTATAGCCTTAAAACAGATGAACATACCGATAAAAACAAGGACAGACAATACATAAATCTGGTTTCTGGTCACCATATTATTCGCTCCGAAAGACCATAAAATATAGTTTTTAAGGCTTTGATTTTCCGCATAAAACTGAAGTAATGACACAATAGCACCGGCAAAAGCAGATATGAGAAACCCGAAAATAATAAGGTATGATTTATCCTGAAATCTGTTGGACATGGACAGCAATATCAGCATCAGCAGTAAACTCCCGCCAATGGCTGATAAACTCAGGAAACTATTTTGTAAAAACTCAGGCAGTAGAATATTATGGGAGAAGAAAATATAAAAGGCAACCGATAAACTGGCGACCGATGTTATTCCCAATATATCAGGTCCTGCCAGCGGATTCTGGAAATATTCCTGCATCAGAAAACCTGAAGTAGGAATTGAAATTCCGGCCAGCATCATTACCAGAACACGGTTGATGCGGATTTCGGCAATTTGGTTATGAGCTGAATCCTGAAAGAAATCCCCGAAACTTAAACTTAAAAATCCTGTGTTCATATTAATGACAGCACTGATAATAATAGCGGTCACAAATAATAAACACAGGATTTTAAATCTTTTTGACATGATTCAGAAAGAGTTCAGTCTATTTTATTTTAAGAAAGAATCGATTTTTGAATTCAGGACATCTTCCGTCATCATTCCCAGATATTCATCAGTTTTATCACCTTTTCTCATGAAAGTAAAAGGAATAGAACCTCCGTCCCACTGTTTGAAGTTGTTATGGAAGAAGTTTTGATCTAATTTTTGTCCGTCCAGTAAGACGATGCTGTTTCCCAGTTTGTTTTCTGCAGCAAAATTCTTAACAGCACCGGCCCATTCAGCTTTGTCATCAAGGTTTACAAAGGTGAATTTTACAGGCTTTCCTTTTAATTCCTCCATTTTACTTTTAAAACTTGGAATTTCTCTCATACACGGGCCACACCAGGTTGCAAAGAAATTGGTAACATATAAAGTGTCATTATTTTTTGCCAGATGCTGGCTTACATTTTCCGGGGAGAGTTCTTTGGGAAGAACTGTACTTCCTTCAGCTTCTGTGGTTTGAGATACAGAAAGGGAATCTGCAGAAGCTGTGTTTTCAGTTTTCTGACCTTCTTTTTTACAGCTGTACAATGCAGTAAGAAGTAACGTGGATAAAATTATCTTCTTCATAAATTATTTTTTATCTATTTTTGAATTGAAGTTATGGAACAACAAATCTATAAAGGGAAACTGATACAGTTTCATCCGTTAAAAATAGCGAAAAAGGAACAGCTGACCAAAAATACTTTTTCTCTGGAGTTTGATATTCCCGGGAATGTAAAGGAAAATTTCAGGTTTGAAGCAGGGCAGTATGTCAGTGTAAGATTTCAGTCACATGGGAAAGAGGTTATTCATGATTACTCAATGACTTCAGCACCTTATGAAGGAAAAATAAGCCTGGGAATAAAGATCAACTCTTCTGAAGGAGCTACATCCCAGCTGTTTCAAAACTATAATACAGGTGACGTTCTATGGGTAAGCGAACCGGCGGGAAGATTTACACTGGTCTCCAAACCAAGCGAATTCAGAACAATTGTTGCTTTTGCAGCCGGAATCGGAATTACTCCTATTGTAAGCCATTTTAAAAATATCCTTCACAACGAGCCCAGAACCCGTTTGTTTTTATTCTTTGGAAATAAAAGCTCGGATGATCTTGTATACCGTGATCAATTGGATAATCTTGCCAGAACATGTGGAGACAGGCTTCAGATTTTTTACTTTTTTTCACAGGAGAAAATTGCCGATCAGTTTTTTTATGGCCGGCTGGATGAGAAGAAACTGAATCTTATTATTAATCAGATCCTCCATTTGGATGATACCGATGAAGAATCTACCATCTGGGATGCGGTAGACGAGGTATTGATCTGCGGAAAAGGAGAAATGATCAAAACCCTGGCGAATGCCTGCTATCACCATGGGATTCCGAAAAAGAACATTCATTTTGAGCTTTTTGAAGAGTTCAATGATGATATTTATCCTGTAGAAAAAGAATTTCCTCTTATTGAAAATATAGAAGTTGAATTTACCATGCTGGGAAAACAATATACAACCCTGCTTCCTGATAATAAGGATAAAATTCTTCAACAGCTTCTTATTCAGAAATTTCCGGTACCTTATTCCTGCAAATCAGGAATATGCGGCAGCTGTGAATGTTCTTTGGAAGAAGGAGAAGTGGAACTGCTGGAGAATGAGTATCTTACCGAAAAAGAGGAAGCGCAGGGACGTATTTTAGCTTGTATGTCTATTGTGAAAAGTAAAAAAATAAAGCTTAACTTTGATCTTAGTTGAGAGTTATTAAGAACATATTTAACCTTGGGTTTATATCACTGGAATTAGGGATTCTGATGATATGCCTGTGTAATGCGTGGGTTTTCGGGCTCACCAACGGGAGAACCTATACCAAAATCTCAAAAATACCACCCAGGGAAATCGCTTTGGTGCTGGGAACATCTCCTAAAATGAGATCAGGAAAATCCAATCCTTATTTCACCAAAAGAATGGACGCTGCAGCACTTCTTTACCATCACGGGAAAATCAAAAAGATTATAGTGAGCGGGGAGAAGAGCAAAGGATACAATGAGCCGGGAGCTATGAGAAACTATCTGGTGAATCAGGAAGGTGTTCCTGAAGATATTATTGTAGAAGATCCGAAGGGATTCAATACCTATAAAAGTATTCTGCGCTGTAAGGATGTTTATAAAAAGAAAAATGTCATCATTGTATCTCAGGGATATCATAACCTCAGAGCATTGTTTTTTGCAAGAAATAATGATATGAATGCTTTGGGATTTGATGCGCAGGATGTCACAAAACCTGAAAGCTTTTACAGAAATCAGGCGAGGAAATCCTCGCCCGTGTGATTGCTGTAGTGTATTTTATTTTAGGCGTTTCTCCGGATTAGAAAGGATACCCGAACGCGATATTAACTGTTGGCTTGAAAGGCTGGATGTATTTGATTCTCCATCGGTCACCTTCAGGTTTATTCGGATCATAGATCTTGTAGGCAAGGTCAATTCTTGCAGTAACGTAAGCAATATTTAACCTTAATCCGAACCCGCTTCCGATACCAACCTGTTTCCAGAACTTGCTGAATTTAAACTCATCACCATACCCGTCGTTATAGTTACGAAGACTCCATGTATTTCCGATATCCGTAAATAAAGCTCCTTCATAAGTCTTATTGAAAGGAATTCTGTATTCAATATTGGTGGTAAGTTTTACGTTGTCTGTCATATAGGTACGAACTCTTTCATCCACCTGAGAATCTGCAGGACCTAATCCTCCAAATGCTACCCAGGCTCTGATATCGTTGGAACCTCCGTTGAAATAAGATTTGATAATAGGCATATCCTGGGAATTCCCATAAGGTATTCCTACTCCGATGAACTGGCGAAGTACCAATGTCTGGTTTCCGTTAAATCTGAAGTATTTTCTTGTATCAATATCAAATTTTACAAACTGCGCATAAGGCAGTCCGAAAATAGTTCTTTGCGGACCGGTAACAACACCCCCGCTGTTGTCTTTTTTATTGAATATACTTAGGATATTACCCGCAAGCTCAACTTTCCCGTTGAAATAAAATGCGTTTGGATATTCTTTTTTCCGATTTCACTATAAACAAAGTTATAGATCATGGAAGAAATAAGGACATCCTGTGTCTGCCTGTCTTTATTGACCAATGTTCCTCTGAAGGCTGTCAGCAGGTCGGTTCCCTGCTGGTTAAGACTTGCACGGTAAGCTTCGTTATCGATAATCTGTTTGGAAACTTCATCTACGCTGAGTTTTCCATCTCTATAGTCCTGCCCGGTTTGTGCTGTTTCCGAGTTGAACATAAAATAATTCCCGAAAACCTCATCTTTTACCCTTCCGTCATTCACAAAATAATCGTAGTAGGCATCTTTATTCTTTGTAAGGCTGACCTGGGTATTAAATAACGTAAGCTTATGATATACCTGGTCATTTACACTTGCCTGATAATTAAGCCCTGTATTGAAAATTAACCTTCCCAAACCGATATTGTTCTGAATTGATGCCCCAAGCAAAATAGAAGATGTAGGGGTATATCGTTTCGGAATCAGTTTGTAATAATTAAAAGGCAGCAGCAGTCTCGGGAAATTCAAGGAGGCCTGCGTTGATATTTCATAAGCAGCCACTCTTTTGCTGATATCCTTCGTACTTCTTATGGATCCGAATGTTCCTGAAAGGCTGGTAGAAAGGTTTTCCGCACCTCTGAAAACGTTTCGGGTGGTAAGGTCAACAGAAGGAGAGATCCCCAGGTTCAGGACCTGAGAATAATTGATGTCTGTTCCCACTTTCAGTTCATATTTTGGAAGCGGTTTCAGTACATATAAAATATCAACAATACTGTCGTTAGGTGAGGCCATTCCGCCTTGTCTCAGAGAGTCTCTCGCTTTAACGATACTAAAGTTATTCATCGCTAAAAGGTTTCTTTTAGTAACATCCAGCTTCGACTGGTCAAAGACTTTTTTACTGTCCGGAATAATAGCTCTCCATACGGATGAAATTTTATATTTATCATTCATTGTATGGAATCTTATTCTCCTTAAGCTGTCTTTTTTTGTATTCTTAGGGTAATCACCGGGTTCATCCACGATGGCAACGTCAATATTCCCAAAAGTAGCAATCTTATAGGGGGTATCCAGAGAGTCTTTATGAATTTCCAGGGTTAAAGGAACCTGCTTTCTGCTTTTAAGAGAATCCGCCACAAAATAGACTTCATCATTGGAAGCGTTGAATCTGTAATAACCAAACTCCCTCATCATATCAGTAATTCTTGTTACTTCTCTTTCAAGCACGGTCTGGTCAAGAATCTGTCCGGATCTTACAAGGCTTTTGTTCAGAAAAGAACTGTAGTATCCCTTGATGCCCTGATCCGGAATATTGTAGTAATAATCTTTAATGCGGGTCGGATCATTATGTCTGACAAAATAATTAACAGATGCTTTTTTAGATGCGGAATCCAAATTATGCTTGAATTTTACATCTGCATCCCAATATCCTCTGTAGGTAAGTCTTTTCTTGATAGATTCGGCACTTTTTTCACTCCTGGCCTGATCAAGAATTACCGGCGGTGTTCCCCAATTGTGCAGTAAACGGTCGAAAAGAAGGCTTTTTCCGACGCTGCTTTTCATATTATATTTAAGGAATAAAGAATCTCTCAGTTTCTGATTTCTCATCTCACCGGGATAGGTCATATATTCATTAAGTATAGTGTCATATTTCGGATCCGCCATATTGTACAGAAGGAGACTTAATGGCATAAAAAGGAATTGCTTTTTATTGGGCTTCTGCTGAATGTAGTCCTTGAGTTCCTCATCGAAAAACACTTTCTTATCTTCGAACTCTAAAGTGTTCTTGGTAAGCAGGTATTCGCCATCAGGAACTTTTTTCGTAGTACTACAAGCATAAAGGAGACCAACAAATGTTGCAAATGAGATAATTTTATAATATTTTTGAGGAGAATTCTTATAATGCTTACAGCTCATACAATAAAAGTTTTACAATCTTTAGATAAAAAGAAGTTCAGACAAAAATACAATTTGTTTTTGGTTGAAGGTAATAAAATCATTTGTGAACTTTTTAATTCTAACTTTAAAGTTAAAGAAATATTATCAATCGATCCACAAAAATTGGACCGTACTGATATCCCTGTTACTCATATCTCTGAAAATGAATTAAAAAAATCAGTTTTCTTAAAACCCCAAAAGATTCGGTTGCAGTATGCTATCTTGCTGAGGAAGAAAAACTGGAGGATAAGAATATACAGCTGGTTTTGGACGGAGTACAGGATCCGGGAAACCTGGGAACTATTATACGTCTGGCAGACTGGTTCGGGATTGAGCAGATCATCTGTAGTGAAGATACTGTAGATGTATACAACCCGAAAGTCATTCAGGCCACCATGGGATCTTTTACCAGGGTGAATGTTGTATATACCGGACTTGTGGAATATCTTTCCAAAACAGAAAATGTGAACATCGGAACAGATATGGAAGGGGAGAATATCTATACTTTTGAGAAACCGGAGAAAATCAACCTGATCTTAGGAAATGAAGGAAACGGAATGAGACCGGAAACGGAGAAGCTTTTACAGAAAAGTATCAGTATTCCGAGATTCGGAAAATCCCAGTCTACAGAAAGCCTGAATGTATCTATGGCTGCAGGGATTATTTTAGGACAGCTGTTTTCAAAATAGAAACTGGAAACTAGAGGTTAGAAATTAGTGTAAATCACTTTCTGAATATTCTCTAACTTCTAGTTTCTGACTTCTAGCTTCTATATTAGCTGCTCCATACTTGAAACACTTTTGTTTTTCTGATAGACCTCAATCTTTTTTCTGACGTATTTCAGAGCTATTGGAGCAAGGTAAATCAGAGCAGCACCAATCAGTTTTTCTTCCAGTTGGAGCTTTTCATATTTTTTTGGCATAGTTTCCTACGATAGCAGTAACACCCAGCTTAACAAGGCCGTCTGTGAGATTTCCTCCTTTGAAGGCAGAGCTGGCAATTCCTACAGCTGTATTTTTGCTGATTAAAAGGTCTTTTACTTCCGAAGTAAGCTGTTTGGCAATGACATCCTTCCTGAGAACTACTTTTTCATCACCGTCTTCATCAATCTTTTCCTGAAGATACTGGTCTGTTAAGCCATTGGTAAATGCACTCAGGCTTTCCTTTGTATTTTTGAAGGTAAGAAGATTTTCCAGATCACTTATTTCACTTTGAAGCAGTTTTTTCTTTCTCCTTAATTCTTCTATGCTCTCGTATTTTCTGCCCATAGTTTAATGATTTAAAAATTTAATAACCTGATCTGCAACAGTGTTGACGATTTTACCTTTGAATGCAACAACAAATGCCATTACCACAGCATAAAACCCTGCAACAATTAAGAATCCGTAAGAGTAATTATCCAGTGCTTTCCCGATAAGGAAAGCAATTCCAAAATTGAAAAGGATAATAAAAAAGCAAAAGCAACAAGCAGTACTACAAAGTATGTAATGAGCCCGGCAGAAAGAGACGACTTCTCAGTCGCTTCAATTTTCAGAAGATCTATTCTCTTGGAGGCGTATTCTTTAATAGTTTCTATCATTGTTTTTTTTAAAGTTACAAAAAAAGGAACTTTCGCACAAAAGTTCCTTCCCGTAATTTACTTAAAAAGATAAATTACTTATTTTTTTAGGTCATTCAGTTCTGCTTCCACATCTTTTGCGAGATCCGCAGTTTTAGAAACAATCTGATCCTTGTATTTATCATATCCGTCTTTCACAGTATGTGCTACGCTGCTAGCAGTTTCTTTGAAAGTAGAAGAAATATTGCTGTACTGGTCCTTTACTTTTTCAGAAACCTCTCCGTATTTATTTTTTGCCTGATCTTTAAGATCATTGGCCTTAGTTTTGATTTTTTTCTGGTTTCTTTACCTTCTTCCGGTGCGTATAACATTCCTAAGATTACACCTGCCGCAGCACCTGCAAGAAGTCCTGCCAATATACCTGCTGTATTATTTCCTTTTCTAGACATTTTAAGTTTTTTAATAATTAATAATAGATTAGTTTTTACAGTAATAAAACTTACAATTTGTATACCAAAGGAGGCTTAAACCCTATTAAAAATTGTTAAATCTTTCGGATGTGAGATAAAATAAGGGCTATGGTTTCATCCTTGGTCAGTTCAGAATTATCTATAACAATAGCATCTTCAGCCTGCTTCAATGGGGCTATTTCACGCTCACTGTCGATCTTGTCACGTTCTATAAGGTTTTGTTTTACCTGTTCTTTATCAGCTTCTATACCGAGGCCTTTCAGTTCCAGAAATCTTCTGTTGGTTCTTTCATCAATGCTGGCAGTAAGAAAGAATTTATAGTCTGCATTTGGCAGAACTACTGTCCCTATGTCACGTCCGTCCATAATGACTCCTCCTTTTTCTGCCAAAGTGCGCTGTGACTGCAGTAAGAAATCTCTCACTTCCTTTTGTTTGGCAACAAGGCTTACATTATCGGATACGATATTGGTACGGATTTCTTTGGAAATATCAGAATCATTAAGAAAAAGAACCAGTGTGCCGCCGTTGTTTTTAAATTCAAGTTTAATCCGGTCAAAAGAAGAGAACAGTGTATTCAGATCAATTTCACCGTCTTCGTTCACACAATGCTGCAAAGCATACCAGGTAACTCCTCTGTAAAGCGCTCCTGTATCCATATGAATAAGTCCCAGTTGATCAGCAATGATTTTAGAGATAGAACTTTTTCCGGTAGACGAGTACCCATCGATAGCAATTACAGGTTTTTTCATACTGCAAATTTCAAGATTTTTTCTTAAAAATCAAGAAGAAGTAGGAAATTTTCGGAATAATTAAGAAATTTCATGCCTGAAGAGTTATTCTCCTCTGTGGCTGGAAAGGTCCATGGAAATTCCTATCTGATTGACATTCGAAGAGTTGTGGTATCTTACATGCGCATAATCTATACGGAATCTGGAAACTTTAACTCCAAACCCTGCAGAAAGTCCTGAGAAGTTTCTCTGATCTGCCACCGCCAGCTCATTTCCTCTTTTTACATTGTATCCCAGTCTGATATTGAAGTTCTTTTCCGGAAACAATTCTGCTCCCAATGAAAAGTGATCGGCAATCTTTCTGCCGGTACCCACTTTCTGCCCGTCCAGATTCTCTTCTGAAGAAATATCAAACTTCTGAAGGTCATGTGCGGTAATAGTGATGGCAAGAGGGAAATTCTTGATGGTTTTGGTATAGCCCAGATCCACTCTGAAAGGAAGGTTTTCTCTTGTGCCATTGAAAGATTTCAGCTGAAAGCCAAAGTTTCTCATCACCAATGAAACAACTTCTTTGTTCTTTTTATTATGATAGGTAATCCCCGCTGTTCCTGAAATGGCGGAAGAAGTATAATTGTCAATTTTTGAGGTAATAAAATTAAGCCCTCCACCAATAGTCCAGTCTTCTTCAAACTGGTAGGCATAGCCTGCGCCAATGGCTACATCTGAAGCTTTGAATTCTCCGTTTTCGAATCCGCTTTCATCCGTTCTCGGAATACTTCCATAGCTCATATACCTTGCATTGATGGTCGCCATATGGCCGTTTTCAAAGTCTTTGGCATAAGCAATCGTTCCGTATTTCGAATCGGCAAGGTATGCCGTTGCATTTACAGAAAGCTGTTTATCAGAATCTTTATTTAACAGGGCAGGGTTTGCAATAGCAAAGGAAACATCATAATCTCTTACCGAAATTGCATCACCGCCCAAAGCAGCTTGTCTTGCAGATACAGGTACATTTAAGAACGGATAAACATTTGTTCCTGTTTGCGCATAAGAAACAATTCCTGATAGAAATAATGAAAAAATGATAATTTTCTTCAATTCAATTTATAATTAATGCAAAAATAATCCTTTTTCGTACTTTTCAAAATATTTCTTACATTATTTCTATTTAAATATTTTTCTTTTAACAACATTTTTAATGATTATATTTGCAAAATCAAATTCCTGGGAAACCAGTACTAATAAAAAGTTATTAAAAATAAAAGATGAAATATAAAAGAATCCTTCTGAAACTGAGCGGTGAGGCCTTAATGGGAAACAGACAATACGGTATTGACAATGAAAGACTGCAGGAATATGCTGCTGAGATCAAAAAAGTAGTTGACAAAGGGTGTGAAGTGGCGATCGTAATCGGAGGAGGAAATATTTTCCGCGGTGTTGCAGGAGCAGCAAAAGGAATGGACAGGGTGCAGGGAGATTATATGGGAATGCTGGCCACTGTAATCAACGGAATGGCTTTACAAGGAGCACTGGAAGATGCAGGAATCAAAACAAGACTTCAGTCTGCGATCGAAATGGATAAAGTAGCGGAACCTTTCATCAAAAGAAGAGCAGTAAGACACCTTGAAAAAGGAAGAGTAGTGATCTTCGGCGCAGGAACAGGAAATCCTTATTTTACGACTGATACGGCAGCTACATTAAGAGCTATCGAAATCGGTGCTGATGTGATCCTGAAAGGAACAAGAGTAGACGGAATCTATGACAGTGATCCTGAAAAGAATGCAGATGCTGTAAAATACAATTCATTATCTTTTGATGAAGTATTTGAGAAAAATCTTAAAGTAATGGATATGACTGCATTTACTTTGAGTCACGAAAACAAATTGCCAATCATTGTATTCGATATGAACAAAGATGGAAATTTAGAAAAAATTGTAGATGGTGAAAATGTTGGTACTCTTGTTGATTTATAATCAGGCTGTATCAATACAATAATATCAAAACACCTGTCATGGCGACTTAGCTTTGACAGGTGTTTTGGTTTATACTATAATTTTAATTATTCATTCACTTCAACATTCTGCTGGGTGATTTCCTGCTGAGCGGCCGCATAGCGAACAGAAATCCAGCCAATGATCTGATTGATTATTTTCATAATCATCTCAAATTTTGTAACAGCAGTTACTCCTGGTACAAGATTCACCTGTTGAGGCTGAGGTAATGGCTGCTGAAGGATAAGGCCGTTTACCTGAGGATAATCCGGACCAAAGGAAGGGATACCCGAGTACATATCTACGTGCTGTAAAAATAACTGGTACATATAATCATACAAAGACTGGGGTGGTGTATTGATGCTGACACCAGGTCCATCCGAGTTCTGAAGTTTACCCGGAAGTGACTGGTTCTGTATCCTTGTATACGTCACACCTGACAGGGAAGCATCAGCAAGAGCAATATTCTGCAAGGTATCTAATGTAAAGGCAGTAAGCCTGTCAGGAGATTGGCCATATATCGTTGCAATCTCTTCCAGATCTGCTGCCGGCCAGGCGTGAGGCACCACATCCAGATCGTTCCAGTGCATGGTGTTCCAGCTCTGATAATCTCCTGCCTGAGCCTGCCATCCGGCAGGTAACGGTGGAAATGAAGCATTGAACAGGCTGGCAAACGCCGCTTCACCCGGAGTAGGTCCGGCAGTAGGATATACCAGTGTTATCCCGAAAGCATCAAGATCTTTATTCTCTTTCAGATACAGGGCAAGGGTAGGCGATAGTGCTCCTGCAAGACTGTGTCCGCAAAAGATAATGGCTGTATCCGGATCCGGATTTAAACCGGCAAGGAACTGCTGGAGTGTGGTATTCGGTGATGCGGCTGTATCCGGGCTTATAAGTCCGAGAAGTATACCTACACCGGTAGCGGTTCCTTTTGAAATATAGGGATCAGTTCCATTGTATGGTGATGGTGTAAAACTGGAAGGATCATACGTCGTCCAGTTCACCACTTCGGATACTGAAAAATCTTCTGTTTCCCAGTCGTAGAGTGATGATGGATTGGTAGCTGCAATTGCCACAACGTAGGCAGGAACTGAAGGGCCTCCCGGAAATGCTACTGTGTCACATTGAGCTACATACAAAGCATTATCTGCAACCCCGGTAGGTTTACCATTTTCGTCGGTTTCTTCAATCAGAGCAGGACCCCAGACAAGATTCCAGCTTCCCAATACCGGAGTAACTGAAGGATCAGCTGTTGAGGGGCTGGTCTGATTCATTATTTTAACAGGAGGAACATTGTTGAAATAAAAAGATAAGTCATACTGAAGCTGTTGCTGTAACTCGGTGCCGGTACCATTGTAGCCTCCGGCACGGTTGGCAAGACCTGACATTGCAAAAACCTGTTGGTATGCGTCTAAAGATGGATTTGTCATGATGTGATAGGTTTAAATTAGTTTATAATCATTAAATATTGTCTTATCCAAGACTCTCTCCGGAATCATCTTTAAAAAGACATAGTAAAGGAAGCTATAAAAAACGATAGCACACAGAGTAGAAATAACCGAAATATCCTATAGGTATTTGTACCTGGAATTTTATATTTAAAAAGAATGAAAGCAAACTCCTTTTTTTAAAGAAAAGACAAGCGTACAAAATCTATGTGGAGATCAAGGAAAGATGCCAGTTCATGCAAAAGAAATTGTAAAAAATCTTTATAACTGTTTGTGATTCAATGATAATTCATCATTTAATGAGAGCGCTCAATGAATTTTCGGATTCAATGAATTTGTTAGGTGAGAAGTATAATGGTAACATGCCTAACATCTGCAAAGATTTACGGATGAAATCATTTCCGCAATGTAATTTCAAAAGTGGTGAAATGACGATTTACTCACATTTGAATTACGTCATAATTATTGATTAAAGTTCAAGCCTTCTCTTTGAGAGGGCTTTTTGTTATAAAGTAATTGCTGTAATAAAATAATTTTGCACAGTGTCCTATTTAAAAATATCAACGTTTTACAAAATACAGAATACAGTCTTACCAAAATATCGAAAACAATCATTATTTTTGCAGCACTGAATAGTAAAAATTCATGTAAAGTAATAAGAAACACTGATGTTTACGGCGTTTTTGGGCTTTAATGAGTATTCAGACTGATTAATAGATGTGTAATTTATCAAACTATACTATAATAATGGAAGAATTAGATCTTATATTAGAATCTGTAAAACAAGACATGGATGCAGCTGTAAAGCACCTGGATCACGCATTTCAAAGAATCAGAGCGGGACGTGCTTCTACAACAATGGTTCAGGATGTAATGGTAGAATATTACGGGGCTATGACTCCTATCAACCAGGTTGCGAATGTTTCTATTCCGGATGCCATGACCATCTCTATTCAGCCTTGGGACAGAACTGCAATCAATGCGATTGAAAAAGCGATCATCAATTCCAACTTGGGTTTTGCACCTTCCAACAACGGAGAAAATATCATCCTTAACGTTCCGCCTTTGACAGAGGAAAGAAGAAAAGAGCTTGCAAAGCAGGCAAAAGCTGAAGCTGAACAAACCAAAGTTACAGTAAGAAACGCAAGACAGGACGGTTTGAAAGAACTTAAAAAACTGGATGGAGTTTCTGAAGATGTTATTAAAGGTGTGGAAGAAGAAATCCAGACGTATACAGATAAATATGTAAAGCTTTGCGATGAGCATCTTAAGACAAAAGAAGCTGAAATTATGAAAGTGTAATTTTCAGTTTTGAAAATAAAATAATAAGAGAGGTTTCCGGAGGGAAGCCTCTTTTTTCTTGCTGTATTTGTTACCTGCTGTTCTTTTTTTAGTTTTTATAATGCAATACATTCTTGTTTCATACGATATTGATGAATATTTACGTTCATTCATTATATTTAATAAATAATCCTGAGCTCTGATTAAAGAACAGGTAACAAACTTATTATAATGATGACAAAAATTATCGGGGTAGGAAACTATATCCCATCGGAAACCATAACCAATTTATTTTTTGATAAACATGTTTTTCTTAATGAAGAAGGAGTCGTATTAAAAGAGAATAATGCTTCCATTACGGATAAGCTGAAAAAGATTACGGGTATTGAAGAAAGAAGGTATGCCGACAATACACAGGTTACTTCTGATCTTGGACATATTGCCGCAAAGAAGGCTATAGAAAATTCAGAAATTGATCCGGAAACTTTAGACTATATTATATTTGCCCACAACTTTGGGGATGTCCGTTTCGGAACGGTTCAGTCTGATATGGTGCCGAGCCTTGCTGCAAGGGTAAAACATCTGTTGGGAATCAGAAATAATTTCTGCGTGGCTTATGACGTTCTTTTCGGATGTCCGGGATGGATTGAAGGCGTAATACAGGCGCACGCATTTATTAAATCCGGTATGGCAAAGCGATGTCTGGTGATTGGGGCAGAAACCCTTTCCCGGGTGGTGGATATCCACGACAGAGACAGTATGATCTATGCCGACGGGGCAGGAGCAGCCGTTCTGGAAGTCAATAATGATGATGACTCCGGTATTAAAGCCCACTTATCCGCTTCCTATACATTTGAAGAAAAAGATTATCTGTATTTTGGAAAATCTTACAACAACGAAAGATGTCCTGATACCCGGTACATCAAAATGGATGGCAGAAAAATCTACGAATTTGCCCTGGTAAATGTTCCGGATGCCATGAAAAAATGTCTGGATAACAGTGGATATTCCATTGACCAGCTCGATAAGATTATTATTCATCAGGCGAATGAAAAAATGGATGAAGCCATTGTTAACAGGTTTTATCAGTTATATGGAAAACCGGTTCCGGAAAACATCATGCCTATGGTTATCCATAAACTTGGAAACAGCAGTGTGGCTACAATTCCTTCTTTGCTGACGATGATTTTACAGGACGAACTGGAACATCATAAAATTAACAAAAATGATATAGTACTCTTTGCTTCCGTAGGAGCCGGGATGAATATTAATGCTTTTGTGTATCAGTTTTAAAATATATAAAAGAGATTGGCTCAAAGGCCGGTCTCTTTTGTTTTTATAAACATTGTATGGAGCTTTTCTGGTCTTTATGTTTTAATAAAGATTGGTAGCTCTTAAGGATTTCTTCCACATTACACTGGACTTCTTTTCCTGGAATTGTATCCGGAGCTGTTTTTTCCTTCTGATCCGATTTGATGCTGTATTTTTTTCAAGACATTTCAACGGCTGGTTATTCTGAAGATAAATACGGGTTTCTGTAATATCATCTTTGGTAACCGGTTTTTCAGGAGTACCACCGTCAAAATTCCATACGGTTTCCTGCCTGAAAACAAAGAATAGTTTTCCGTCTTTGATAAAATACTTTTCAGATGCCGAAAAATGACTGTGTTCTGCATAAAAATGTTCTATTACTTTAATTTCATCCTTGTCAGAATAAAAAATAACTTCCCCCGAAGGTTCATCATGGCAGTCATAACTGAATTTTGAAGAATTCAGCTGTTTAGCTTCCAGTTGAGCCTGGAGCACAGCATATTCTTTTTTGATCTGATCAATAGGGTTTTGTGCTGTATTTGTTTTTACTGGATCCTTTTTTACAACAGAACTATCTCTGGAAATGGATTCTCTCGGGACGATTTTATCTTTTTCATTTTTACAGGAAACAAAAAGAAGCAGGCTTGCTGTCAGAACTAGAATTTTCATAGAATGAATGGTTTGGCGGTGATTAAAAATACAAAAATTTTAATGGCATAAAAAAGGCTTTCAACAGAAAGCCTTATATTGTTTTATTTACAGTTTTCGTTATAATCATAAACAACTTCATTGATTATTGAAAGTTTATCTACTGTGGCATTGCTGATTTCATCCCGGATAAATTTCCCAAAACCGGATCTTTTCTTTTCTTCATTTTTCAGGGAACCATATTCTCCTTTTGCTATTTTTGCTTTTACATAAGGACAGTCTGCCAGTATAATTTTGGCCTTTGCCGGAGTCAGTTCTTCTACTTTTCCTCCCTTTTTTGAAAATATATAGTTAGGATTTTCTCTTAACCGGTCTGTTTCTGCCTGTGAGATAGCCTGTGTACTGTTTGCAGAAAGAGCTGTAGGGTAGCCGTAAAGTTTATACACTGTGATTTTCCCTTCCGTTACCACTTCTGCAAACTGTTCCGTTCTCGAAAGATTATTGATCGCCTTGAAGCCTGCAGCAAGCCCTGTTGAGCTTTCGGAACTGTTTAAAGCCTCTCTCATGTTGGAATATTTTACAGATTTAAAAACCCTGGGAGTATCACCTTCATACAGCATATATTCCTTGATATCGTCAGTATCATACGTTTTAAACTTAATCCTGTTTTTTACTTTGTCGATATCAGCAACGGAAGCAAATTTTACTTTTAACTGGTTTTGCCACGGGCTGGAATAGCCGCCATGCAGATGCACAACCCCTTCAATTTTTTTCCGGCTTTATTAATGATGTATCCGTATTTTTCACCGTTGTAGGTGCCGTTCTCTTCATCCTGGGCATAAGCATTCAGAGAGACAAGGCTGAATAAGCCAATAAGTAGTAATTTCTTCATGGTTCTGTTTTAAGTTTCCACAAATATAATTTTTTATATTCAAAACAGCAGGAAATGAAGTATTTTAAAAGCAATCAGCAAAAAAGCTCCGGAAATTCTCCGAAGCTTTTTATTGATATTGATATCAGGATTATTGATACCTCTGATGTTCTTTACTTTTTGTAAACCTTTTGGTGATCGGTTTGAATAATGCTTTGTACTTTTCTGCATCAAACAGTTGTGAGTCTGTAAGCGCCTTATACGTCATCCACACTCCGAAGGGAAGAAGGATAAGGTTAGGGAGCCAGGCGGCAAGATAAGGATTCATTTTTCCGCTCCATGACATGTTTTCCACCCCAACATTCATTACATAAAAGATAATGAAAATAACAATAGCGATGATTACCGGAAGTCCCATTCCTCCTTTTCTGATGATGGATCCTAAGCTCGACCCGATCAGGAAGAAGATAATACAGGTTACCGAGTACGCAACGATTCTTTGCTGATAAATCACAACTTTACTGAAGTATTTTACATTGGAACTGTATTCATTCTTTTTAGATTCCAGTGTAGACTTAAGGTTATCCAGCCTGTTGTAGGAATTATAAATGATTTCAAGTTTTTTTCACCTTTTACTGTATCCAGCTTGATCTGGGTTTTAGGAGCTACCTTATGTTTATTACCTTTATCCATGTAAGTAATAACAGAATTGGTCTGATTAAGGACTTCAGAGCCTATATTATCAAAGAACTGCTTATTGTCTTTCTTGGTTTTGGTAATCGTTCCGTCCAGCTGGTTGTACGTCTGGAAACGATAGTCGTCCGTAATCTGTTCCTTTTCGATCGCCTTATTGATTATTTCACTGATGTCAAAGTGGGAAACCAGTGTGTCAAACTTAATGGCCTGGTCGGGTTGTTTCTGTCTTACATTATCTCCTTTTCCGGCAAAAGCGTCTTCAAATACGTATCCGTTATACAGCACAAGCTTTAGATAATTCTTGTTAGCGGCAGGAACAAATTTTCCTTTTTCTGCTACAACAGATTGCTGGTTTTCGTAAGCATTGGCTTTTTTATGAACAAAAACGCCTTCAATATTTTCTCCGTTTTCCCCGTAGATTTTGTCAAACTTCACCATATAGCCGGGAATCTGATCGATAAACTGTCCCGGAGTAAAGTTGATAGCCGGTTTTGTCTGGGCAATATTGAAAAGCATGTTTTTAGCTTTCTTCTGAAAATCCGGGATGATATTATTGGAGAAAAAACAGCATAATAGCAAGTGCTGTTGAAATTCCCAGGAGGAGTCATTACTCTGGTCAAAGGAATTCCTGCTGCTTTCATTGCCGCAAGCTCATAACGTTCTCCAAATTCACCGAAAGACATAATGCTTGCCAGGAGGATGGTAAGCGGAAGAACCATACTGATAACGTTCACCCCAAGATAAAAAAGAAGTTTGAGGATCTGCCAGTAGCTTAATCCTTTTCCCATAAACTGCCCCAACTGAACCCAGATAATGTTTACAATAAAAATGAAAAACAATACGCTGAATATAAAGAAAAACGGTCCAAAGAAGGTTTTTATGATATATCGGTCTAGTATTTTTAACATGCGCCAAAATTAATCAAAAAGCCACAAAGTTTACTTGTGGCTTTTTATATTTTGTTATTTTTTTACACTAAATTGTAAAAATGCAAATTTGCAGATGAGCAGCTTTGCTTTTTACCATTCTAAAGTTCTGTAATAATGTAGTTTTTGAATTTATTCTTGTCAAAAACAAACATATTGGGATCCAGCTCCTGGTTTTCTTTGTATTCCTTAATAGCGATTACTGCAACATCTTTGTTGGTTCCGTGCTGTTCAAGTTTTACCATTTGCTTTTTCGCTGAATCTACAAAAAGGTAAACATACTTTATACCGTTTGATTTTACCGGGGTCAGTTTGATAAAGTCAGCGTTAACGCCGTTTACCATTTTCTTACCGTTGTAGGTTACATTATAATCGTTTCTGTAGGTTGTAAGATAATTGATAGGGGAGAACATGGTACTGCTTCCGTTAGGTTTGGCAATGGTTACTTCCATATCATCAGCGTTGATATTGTAAATTTTGCTTCCGTCGAAGATCTGTTCTGTATCCATGATCTTCAGTTTGTATTTTTCTCCGGCCACATAATAAATACCAGGTTCTGTTTTTGTCACCTGTCCGTTAAGACCGCTTCCAAAAGAAAATTTGAAGTAAGAATTCTTTTTAGAATTGTAGTTGGCTGTAATATCATCCAATATCTTTTTAGCTTTAGCATCAATCTTCTGAGCATTGGCCATTCCTACTGCACCTACAACAAAACTTCCTAATATAACTTTTGAAATAATATTTTTCATTTTCTTAATTTAATAATCTTTAGACATTCTTAATTTTAAAAGGTTAAATCACCGATTTTCCTTTAGCTACGCAGATCTTCCAAAAACTGTTCCAAAGAATGCAGATCACTGATCAGTACCTCTCTAGCTTTAGCTCCGTTAAAGCCTCCCACAATACCGCTTGCTTCAAGCTGGTCCATAATTCTTCCGGCTCTGTTGTAACCCAGTTTCAACTGTCTCTGAAGCATTGATGTAGACCCCTGCTGCGTAGAGACAATAATTCTTGCGGCTTCCTCAAACAGGGCGTCTTTTTCATTCGGATCAAAAGCTCCTACTGAACTTGTTGAGTCTTCAGAAACATATTCAGGGAGCAATAAAGCTGAAGCATATCCTTTCTGTTCTCCGATAAATTCTGCCAGTCTTTCCACTTCCGGAGTATCTACGAAAGCACACTGAAGCCTTAAGATCTCGTTTCCGTTGAAATAAAGCATATCTCCTTTACCAATCAGCTGATCCGCTCCCGGAGAGTCAAGAATCGTTCTGGAGTCTACGCTGGAGATTACCCTGAAGGCAGCTCTTGCCGGGAAGTTGGCTTTGATCATACCTGTAATAACGTTCACAGAAGGTCTTTGTGTTGCCACGATAAGGTGAATACCTACGGCTCTGGCAAGCTGTGCAAGTCTGGCAATCGGTAATTCAACTTCTTTTCCTGCGGTCATGATCAGATCGGCAAACTCATCCACTACCAGTACAATATAAGGTAAGTAACGGTGTCCGTTTTCAGGATTTAATTTTCTTTCTGCAAATTTCTTATTGTATTCTTTAAGGTTTTTACAGAAAGCATTTTTAAGAAGGTCATATCGGGTATCCATTTCAATACACAGAGAGTTCAGTGTATTGATTACTTTATTGGTATCTGTGATGATTGCTTCTTCTGCATCAGGAAGTTTGGCAAGGTAATGTCTTTCAATTTTTGAATATAATGAAAGTTCCACTTTTTTAGGATCCACCATTACGAACTTCAGTTCACTTGGGTGCTTTTTATAAAGAAGGGAAGTAAGGATGGCATTAATCCCTACAGATTTACCCTGACCCGTTGCTCCTGCCATCAGCAAGTGTGGCATTTTTGAAAGGTCAGCCATGAAAATTTCATTGGAAATGGTCTTCCCGAAAACCACCGGAAGATCCATATCTGTATTCTGGAACTTCTGGGAAGCAATTACAGAACGCATAGAAACCATCGTAGGATTTTTTCTTGGTACTTCAATACCGATTGTCCCTTTTCCCGGCATTGGAGCAATAATTCTGATTCCCAATGCAGAAAGGTTCAACGCGATATCATCCTGCAGCTTTTTAATGGCTGCTACCCTGATCCCTGCTTCCGGAACAATTTCGTATAAGGTAACAGTAGGACCGATTGTTGCTTTGATCTCTGCAATTCCAACGTTGAAATTTTTCAGAAGCCCTACGATTTTATTTTTATTTTCTTCTAATTCTTCTTTATTGATGGAGATTTCTTCATTACCGTAATCTTTCAGCAAATCTACAGGCGGCATCTGGAAGTTAGCCAGATCCAGCTTGTGGTCATATAAACCATGCTTTTCTACCAGATCCTGGGATTTTTTTCAGAATCATCCAGAATATCAATAACGGGAGCTACTTCTACATTAAACTTAATATCTTCCTGCACCTGGGAACCTGTAATAACAGAAGACGGAGCAGAAGGTCTGATATCAAATGCTTCCTCCGGAGTTGATACCGGAACAGCTGGTTTTGCAGACAGGTTTAAACTTACCGGTTCAGAAATATTGCCCGGATTCGTATCAAAAGTATCAAAAGAAGTGTGGTTTGGAGTGGTAATGGTTTCTATATCTGAAGAAACGGGAACTTCAGGAAATCCTTTCGGAACACTTACCGGCTCCGGCTCTTTTCTTACATTCATTGAATTATTGGAAGTGTTATTGGTAACATCACTTACCGTAACACGGGGAGCTTCTTCTTTTTCTTCTTCTGTTTCCTCTGCTTCTTCTTTCAGTTCCTCATCCGCTTCGAAGTCTTCATTAGAGTCCGGCATCATAGATTTTACTTTTCCAATCGTATTTTCATTGATTTTATCCAGTTTTGCTTTGATTGAACTTGGGCGAAGATTAAATTCAAGGATAAAATATAACAGGATACTTGCTGCCAGTACGGTCCAAAGACCTACGGCTCCGATGATGGAATTAAGATAATCCATAATCTGATATCCATAGACCCCTCCTAAAACACCCTGTCCTTTAGTAAGTGCTCCCATGAAAATAGGAAGCCAGCAGATAAAAAACAACGAATGCCCAATGGTTTTCCATGGTTTGAATATTTTCTTCTTAAGAATCAGTGTACCTACTACAAGCAGCAAAAATGCGATGATAAATGAGGCAATGCCAATACTTTCAAAAATGAAAATATTCCCAAGCCAGTCACCCACCTTACCAAAGATATTGGAAGATTTTATACTCTTGTCCAGCATTGTGCCTGCCTGGCTTTGGTCTGCTTTCCAGTTCATCAGGTAAGAGATGAATGAGAATGCAAGAACAGCTGATAAAAGTATAAAGGTAAGCCCGAAAAAATACGTGGCTTAGATAAAATTCTGCCTTTTTCAGGCATTTCAGTCGGTTTTTTTGTGTCTTTTTATCCATAATATCAATGTCGCAAATTTAATGTTTTATTCAACATTAAATGAATCTTTTTTATCCAAAAAACATTTGGATAATCCAGCTTTTATAAAGGGGATCTAAAATTTTTACTCAAAAATTATTTTATGTTATGATACGATAAAATAAGGTTATTTTTTTTGCTTATCCAAATCTGGTACCGTTAAATACTATTAATTGATTATAATTTGTTTTTCTTTAAAAAAGATAATAAAATTTTCGATTTGAATACATATAGCTGAAAAAAATAGCAATATTGGAAATCAGGTTGATATTATAATATGCCAACCGTGTTTTTTGAACTAGTTCAAAGGCCGGCAGCTGAAGCCTGAGTAATTTTGTCTCATAAGATGTATACATGAAAAACAGATTCAAAACGATTCTGACCTCAGGTCTGATATTGATTTCAATGATTACAATGAACGCACAAAAACAAAAAATGGAAAACACGGCATTATTAATTATCGATGTACAGAATGATTATTTTCCGGGTGGAAAAATGGCCCTGGATAAGTCTGAACAGGCTGCAGAAAATATCCGGAAAATATTAGACTATTTCAGGGAAAATAACCTTCCTGTTATTCACATCCGGCATATTTCCACTAACGAAGGGGCTGCTTTTTTCTCCCGGATACAGATGGGGCTAAAATCAATAATTGGGTTTTACCGCAGGAGAATGAAAAAATAATTACCAAACATTTTCCCAACAGTTTCAGGGAAACTGAACTTATGAACTACCTTCAGTCAAAGAAAATTAAAAATCTTGTAATTACAGGAATGATGACGGACGTATGTGTGGATGCCACCACCAGAGCTGCCTTTGATTTAGGATTTGGCAATACGGTTATCGGTGATGCTACAGCAACCCGAAACCGTGAACTGAATGGTGAAGTGATAAACGCAGCAGAGGTTCAAAAATCTTTTTTAGCCGGAATTTCAGCTCTTGGAAATCTCTATGCCCATATAATCAATACCAATGATTTCTTAAAAGGAAAATAACTTAACTTAACGTAGATTTATAAAGGTGTCAATAATTTTGATACCTTTATTTTGTTTAATAATTCTATGTCCGATTTACTTTTTAGAAATATCAGTCAATACATCAATCTTTCAGAAGAGGATTTCCAGCAGTTTGTAAAACCTTTTGAACTTAAAACGTTTAAAAAGAAAGAAGTTGTTCTCCAAGAAGGTGATTACTGTCTTTTTGAAGGTTTTGTACTGAGTGGCTGCTTTAAAATCTATTATCTTAACGAAAAAGGTTTTGAGCAAACCTTATATTTTGCTGTTGAAGGCTGGTGGATTACAGATATAGACAGTCTTATCAATAATGTTCCCAGTATTCTGAATATTGAAACTCTTGAAGACAGTGAAGTGCTTATGATTTCTAAAAAAGATAAAGAAAATCTGTACGAAACAATGCCAGAGATAGAAAAGCTTTTCAGGATTATGAATCAGAAATCTTCGGTAGCGCTGCAGAGGAGAATTCTTTCCTTAACAGGTAAAACGGCTGATAAAAGATATCTCGAATTTCTTGAAAAGTATCCGGGACTGGAACAGAGAATTACCCAGCAGCAGGTTGCTTCCTATCTGGGAATTACCCATGAATTTTTAAGCAAAATAAGAAAGAAAATTTCAAGCCAATGAATTGAATATGAATATTTTTTATTTTTGAAATAACACCTTTCCTCGCTTTTTATACTTTGCTCCCAATCCTGTATTGAATATCGGGATATTCACTTGGGAATATCACTGAAAACATCCGTTATATACCATGAATGCACAAATCAATAAAGAATTGTTAACGCATTTTTTTCAGAGGTTTTAAAAATAAGAGATAAATTTTAAATAGAATGCTTCGATTACCCGGATAGGTAATATGAATCTGAATTATGAGGTTTTTAAAAATTGAATTTTCCTTAATGTTTTCAGGCTTATTAAGAATGTTTCAAAATAAGCAAAACAGGGATCAAAGTGACAAAAAACAGCTTTTTTTAAGCTCTTTGTGGTTTATCATGCTTATTTTTGCATGTCAAGTACAATAAATCATGAAGAAGCTCCAAGATATTCTTATCTCAACCAGGACAATGGCTGTATTGTTGCTGGTGTACGCATTTGCGATGGCTTATGCAACGTTCTTAGAAAACGACTACGGAACTCCTACAGCAAAAGCATTAATTTATGAGGCCAAATGGTTCGAACTGATCATGGTCCTGCTTATTCTTAACTTCATAGGAAATATCGGAAGATACAGACTTTGGAAAAAGGATAAATGGCCGGTTCTTGTTTTCCACCTTGCCTTTGTTTTCATTTTTATCGGAGGTGCTATCACAAGATACATCAGTTTTGAAGGGACTATGCACATCAGAGAAGGTGAAACGTCCAACGAAATTGTAACGGATAAAAATTTCTTTAAAATCCAGATTGAGGAAAAAGGAGATGTTCTTAACTATCAGGACGTTCCTTATCTGATGTCGCCGTTACACAAAGATTTCCAGGCAACTTATGACTTCCACGGAAAAGAAGTGAAAGTATTTGCAAAGGAATACATTCAGAGAAAAAGACAGCCTTGTTGCGGAACCAAACGGTACAGAGTATCTTCATCTTGTTTCTACCGGAAATACAGGAAGACAGAATATTTACATCAAACCCGGTGAAACAAAATCGATCAACGGAACTTTGGTGACTTTCAACAGAGCGATTGACGGCGCTGTTGAATTCAAAAATGAAGGCGGAAAATTATTCATCAAAACTCCTGTAGATGCGAGCTATATGACCATGGCTACCCAGGCAACAGGAACTACTGTAAAAGATGAATTCCAGCCGCTGGCATTAAGAAGTTTATATACCATCAACGAACTGAAGCTAGTAGTTCCTGAAGGTCTTAAAAAAGGAAGGCTGATGGCCATTGAAGGTGACAGAAAAAAGATGCAAACGTACCGGATATGCTTCAGGTTGAGCTTCAGGGACCAAAAACAAAGCAGCTGGTAGATCTTTCTGTTGAAAAAGGAAACCCGAATGCTTACAAGCAGGTTACGATGGATGGATTAAACATTATGGTAGGTTTCGGACCTAAAATATACAACACCCCTTTCGCCTTGAAACTGGATGACTTCGTAATGGAAACTTACCCGGGAAGTTCGTCTCCAAGTGCTTACGAAAGTCATGTGAAAATCATTGATGAAGGTAAAGAAACTCCTTATAAAATCTATATGAACCACGTTCTTAACCATAAAGGATACCGTTTCTTCCAGTCAAGCTTTGACCCGGACAGAATGGGGACAGTTCTTTCTGTAAACCACGATTACTGGGGAACTTTGATTTCTTATATCGGATACGGACTTTTATTCTTAGGGATGTTTGTCATCTTCTTCTGGAAAGGAACCCACTTCTGGAAATTAAATAAAATGCTGGCTGATGTTAATAAAAAGAAAGCAGCCGGTATGCTTTTATTGTTCTTAAGTTTAGGCTTACATGCACAGAAAATTGAAACTCACGGAACAACTGATGGAAGCAGAGAGCACATCCATGTAGAAGGTGATAACCACACTCATGCTCCGGCTCCGTCTGCCCAGCCGCTTGATGGTGCTGCTCCAAAACAGAATTCACTGGCAACTCCAATGGGGAAAATGAGAATGATTTCTCCGGATGAGATCATTGCAAGGAATAAAATCAGTAAAGAACATGCTGATAAATTCGGATATCTTTTGGTACAGAATTATGAAGGAAGAATTGTTCCGATCAATACTGAAGCACTGGATATTTTAAGAAAATTATACAAAAAAGATGAATTCAAAGGAACAGATGGTAAGTATCTTACTGCCAATCAGTGGTTCCTTTCTATCAATACAGACACCCCAAGCTGGACAATGGTTCCGATTATTAAAGTAGGAACTAAAGGAGGAGATGAGCTGAAGAATAAAACAAAAGCTGATGAAGACGGATATACATCACTGATGAACCTTTTCCCAGCGGATGCCAACGGTAACCTTACCTATATTCTGGAGCACGACTACAATACGGCATTCCGTAAGAAACCGGCTGAACAAACGAATTATGATAAAGAAGTTATTGCTGTAAACGAAAGGGTACAGATTTTCAATGAGTTCTTCAGTGGTCAGTTTATGAGAATTGTTCCTGTGAAAAATGATGCGAACCATACATGGCACTCATGGCTGGATCAGAAATTCGAACCGGATATGGAATCTCAGCAGGTAATGGGGCCTTACTTCGCAGAAGCCCTTACTGCTCAAAAACCGGCGACTGGAGTAAAGCAGATGCTGAATTGGCAAAGCTTTCAGAATATCAGCAGAAATGGGGTAAAGCAGTAGTTCCTGCAAAATCCAAGGTCGATCTTGAAGTATTCATGAATAAAGTAGATATTAACTTTAAATTGTTGATTTTCTACACGCTTATCGGAGGACTTCTTCTGATCTTAGGTTTTGTTGAATTATTCAAACCAAATAAAGTATTAAACAAGGTCATTAAAGTAATCATTGCAATTGGTTTAATCGGGTATCTGTGCCATTTCTTAGGACTTGTTGCAAGATGGTATATCTCAGGACATGCTCCATGGAGTAACGGGTATGAAGCAATTATCTTTATCTCATGGGTTGGGATTACGGCAGGTCTGATCCTGTACAGAAATGCCAATGCTTTGATCCCGGCAGCCGGGTTCATGGTAGCGGTTATCATGATGGGATTTGCACACGGAGGTTCAGCGCTTGATCCACAGATTACACCACTGGTTCCTGTTTTAAAATCTTACTGGCTGATTGTGCACGTAGCGATTATTACCTCCAGTTACGGATTCTTTGCACTGTCGATGATTATTGCTGTCATCTCTTTGGTATTTTATATTATCTCTAATAAAGAAACGTATAAAATCCACCATGATACAACACTGAAAGAATTGGTCATTGTTTCTGAAATGTCATTAACCATCGGATTGTTTGCATTAACGGTAGGTAACTTTTTGGGAGGAATCTGGGCAAACGAATCATGGGGAAGATACTGGAGCTGGGACCCGAAAGAAACCTGGGCTTTTATTTCCATCATGGTATACGCATTTGTACTGCACATGAGATTGGTACCGGGATTAAGAAGCAGATGGGCATTCCACGTAGCAACGATGTTTGCATTCTGCTCAATGGTAATGACATATTTCGGAGTAAATTATTACCTGAGCGGACTTCACTCATACGCAGCAGGGGATCCGGTACCGGTGCCGGCATGGGTATACATCGGAATCTCAACAATGATCATTTTATCAGCTGTTTCTTATTGGAAGTTTAAAACTTTAACGAAGAAATAAAAATCTGAATATAAAATTAAAATCCCGGAATTCATGTTCCGGGATTTTTTTCCTGTTCATTCAGCAAAATAAGGTAAGATCCTTAGCTAAATGAAGTGCCTTTGCCAACTAAAAATAAAACACATTATAAAAACAAATTAACTTCGCAAACTTTGCGTTAGCTAAAATACCCAAAACCTAAAACCCAAAACCCGCACCCACACCCTCATTAAAAAAACAAAATTTTTCATTCATAATTCAAAATTGATTACTATCTTTATGATATCAAAATAATATCAAAATAAAATTATATCATGGAAAAAACATTAAAACCCATGTCGGGCTATCTTACATTGGTTATCTGCCTGGCCTTGTTTGTTGCAGCAGTCTATTTCTTTGTTACCGGAGTAGATCAAAGTATAGCTTATGTTGTTATCTCGATGCTTTGCTTTCTTCTGTCATGCTTTTTCTTAAAAGGCTTAATGATTATTCAGCCTAACCATTCGAGAGTATTGAACTTCTTTGGAAAATATGTCGGAAGTGTAAAAGAGAACGGATTATTCTTTATCAATCCATTGTATTCATCGCAGAAAATTTCTTTACGTTCCGAAAATTTACAGGGACAAACATTGAAAGTAAATGATAAAATGGGGAACCCTATTGAAATTGCTGTGGTTATCGTATGGAAAGTTGGGGATACTTACAAAGCTGCTTTTGATGTAGAACGCTATTCTGATTTCGTAAGAATGCAGAGTGAAGCAGCAGTAAGACATTTGGCGATGAGCTTTCCTTATGACAATTTAGAAGATGATCATGCTCCGATTACCTTAAGGGAAGGAGGGGATAAAATCAATTCTATTTTGGAGCAGGAACTTACGGACCGTCTTTCAAAGGCTGGTATTGTGATTCAGGAAGCGAGGATTTCACACCTGGCCTATGCTTCAGAGATTGCCGGAGCAATGCTTCAGAGACAGCAGGCTACGGCGATAGTTGCGGCAAGAACCAAAATTGTAGAAGGTGCAGTAGGAATGGTAGACCTTGCATTGAAAAAACTTTCCGAAGAAAATATCGTTGATCTTGATGATGAAAGAAAAGCGGCAATGGTAAGCAATTTAATGGTTGTTCTTTGTGGTGAAAAAGCAGCAACTCCTATATTAAATGCTGGAACACTTTATAATTAAGAAGTGAAATTTAACAGTTAAATTTTAGTGCAGAAGTTTTCTCCACTGAAATAGTCAGAAATAATGCTAGAGAAATAGAAAAAATGAAATCAGAAAAAGCTCAGAACTCTTCGGAAAGCAAAGGCAAAAAATCCTTTGTAATAAGGATAGATGAGTCTACTTATAAACTCCTTGAAAAGTGGGCCAATGATGAATTCAGAAGTGTAAACGGACAGATAGAATACCTGCTGCATCAGAGCCTGGTCAATGCAGGGAGGAAGAAGAAAGAGTAAATGAAAAAGAAAAGAATTGAAGAGGAAGAATAATCTTTTTGGGGAATATTTTGATAAAATCTATGACATCTTCTTTTTTTAAATTACAGAAAACATAAAAAAGACCTCTTTTTTAGCTTTTCAATAAAGAAATAACAATTCAATTAGCCTTATACCAAAAAAGAAAGCAGAGAAATTTTCTCTGCTTTTTTATTGTATACAACTCTGGAGACTATCTGCTCCTACGTAGAATATGACCAGCCAAATCAAGCCTTTAATGGTAAAGAAAGCTAATCCAGCCCATCCCACACGCTTGAACCACTTTTTAAGCTTTGAGTTATTTTCTTGTGAATTTTCCATTGGTGATTATCAAAATGATTACCCTGCAAAGATAAGCATGATTATAATTAGTCCAAATAAAAAGCCTGTTAAAAATTAAAGTTTTGAGGTTCACATAATATTTTTATCTTTAGAGAGAACGAAAAGTAAGATTTTATGTCAAAAAGTAAAGGATTTCGGAATTGAAAAAACACTTAGAAATCTTGGAATTAAAGAAGAGAACAAAGGGACTTCAGTGGGCGGGAAGTATTTCGCTTCAGGAAAGGTGATAGAAAGCATTTCTCCTGTAGACGGAAAACTGATTGCTAAAGTAAAAACTTCCGGAGAAAGTGATTATGACAAAGTAATTGAAACTGCTCAAAAGGCATTTCAGGAATTCAGGCTGATCCCGGCTCCCAAAAGAGGTGAGATCGTAAGGCAGCTGGGCTTAAAATTAAGAGAATATAAAGATGACCTTGGTAAACTTGTTTCTTATGAAATGGGTAAATCACTGCAGGAAGGTCTTGGTGAAGTTCAGGAAATGATTGATATCTGTGATTTTGCCGTAGGACTTTCAAGACAGCTTCAGGGATATACGATGCACTCTGAAAGACCAGGACACAGAATGTATGAGCAATACCACCCGCTGGGAGTAGTAGGAATTATTACAGCATTCAACTTCCCGGTAGCTGTATGGTCATGGAATACAGCGCTGGCATGGATCTGTGGTAATGTTACCATCTGGAAGCCATCTGAAAAAACACCGCTTTGTGCTATTGCATGTCAGAATATTATGACTGAAGTTTTGAAGGAAAATAACCTTCCTGAAGGAATTTCAAGTGTATTGGTATCAGACCACGAAATCGGACAGAAATTAGTAGACGATAAAAGAGTAGCACTCGTATCTTTCACAGGATCTACAAGAGTTGGAAGAATGGTTTCTTCTAAAGTAGCAGAAAGATTCGGGAAGTCTATCCTTGAATTGGGTGGAAACAATGCTATCATTATTACAAAAGAAGCAGATATCGATATGTCGATCATCGGAGCGGTTTTCGGAGCGGTAGGAACTGCAGGACAGAGATGTACTTCAACAAGAAGGCTGATAATCCACGAAAGTGTATATGATGAAGTGAAAACAAGACTGGCGAAAGCTTACGGTCAGTTGAAAATCGGAAATCCTTTGGATGAAACCAACCATGTAGGTCCGCTGATCGATACTGATGCAGTAAATCAATATGAAGCAGCCATCAAGAAATGTAAAAAAGAGGGTGGAAAATTCGTTGTAGAAGGTGGAGTATTGTCTGGAAAAGATTACGAATCCGGCTGCTATGTGAAGCCGTGTGTTGCGGAAGTGAAAAATTCTTATGAGATTGTTCAGCACGAAACTTTTGCACCAATCCTGTATCTTATCAAGTATAAAACACTGGAAGAAGCGATCGCTATTCAAAATGATGTTCCTCAGGGATTATCTTCTGCGATCATGACCCAGAATCTGAGAGAGGCGGAATTATTCCTTTCCCACGCAGGTTCAGACTGTGGTATTGCCAATGTTAATATCGGAACATCAGGTGCTGAAATCGGTGGTGCTTTTGGTGGAGAAAAAGAAACAGGTGGAGGAAGAGAATCTGGATCTGATGCCTGGAAATACTACATGAGAAGACAAACTAATACTATAAATTACACCACGCAACTTCCTTTGGCACAAGGGATTAAATTTGATTTATAAAAGCATTGCTTTAAAGTAATTAAAAACAAAAAAATTAATAACCTGAATGATTAAATGCTTCATTCCCTGGATCATTTAATCATTCACTTATTAAATCACACTACAATTTATTATGGAACAAACATTAGATATAAAAGTAAATAAAGTAAAAGAAACAGTAGGAAGACATGTACTGGCTGACGGCTTCGATTTTGTGATGGATATTGAAAAATCACACGGTTCATGGCTTTACGATAAGCTTACAGACAGAGAATACCTGGATATGTTTTCTATGTTTGCATCAGCATCTATCGGATATAACCATCCTTATCTTGTGGAAAGATCAGAATGGCTGGGAAGAATGGCGGTGAACAAACCTACTTTGGCTGACGTTTATTCAGAAGAATATGCCCATTTCCTTGAAGTATTTGAGAGAGTGGTAATTCCTGAAGAATTACAGTATGCTTTCTTTATCGAAGGCGGAACGTTAGGCGTTGAAAATGCTATGAAGGCATGCTTCGACTGGAAAACCCGCAAAAACTTCGAAAAAGGACTTGATACTGAAGCAGGAATCTGTATCCACTTCAAACAGGCTTTCCATGGAAGAAGCGGCTATACTTTAAGCTTAACAAACACTGCTGACCCAAGAAAATATCAGTATTTCCCGATGTTCAACTGGCCGAGAATTTTAAATCCGAAATTAAAGTTCCCGATTACAGAAGAGAACCTTGAAGAAACCATCAAAAACGAAAACCTTGCTTTGCTTCAGATTGAAGAGGCCATTCTGATGCACCCTGATAAAGTGGCTTGTATCATCATAGAGCCTATTCAGGCAGAAGGAGGTGACAATCATTTCAGAGATGAATTCTTATTGGGGTTAAGAAGAATCTGTGATGATAACGAAATCTTACTTATTTTTGATGAAGTTCAGACGGGGATCGCTATTACAGGAAAAATGTGGGCATTCCAGCATTTTACGGCAAAACCGGATATTATTTCTTTCGGGAAAAAAGCTCAGGTTTGTGGTGTGCTGGCCAACAAAGAAAAGTTTGACCAGGTTCCGAACAATGTTTTCAGAGAAAGTTCCAGAATCAACTCTACATTCGGAGGAAATTTTATTGATATGCTTCGTTTCCAGCTTGTTATGGAAGTTATCGAAAAAGAAAACCTGGTGGAGAATGCAAGAATAGTTGGAGACTTTTTATTGGAAAGTTTAAAAGCTCTTGCTGAAAAGTATCCTGAGAAAATTTCAAATGCAAGAGGAAGAGGACTGATGTGTGCGATCGATCTTCCAACTGCAGAACAGAGAAACCACCTGATGAACGAGCTTTTCAAAGATGGGTTGATCATTCTTCCTTGTGGAGATCAGTCTCTTCGTTTCAGACCTCACCTGAATGTTACGAAAGAAGAAATACAGCTTGCTTTAGATAAAATTGAGAGCAATATTAATAAAATTTAAAACCTGGAATTTGTAATTTTAAAAAAAACGTTGTACATTTAGATACTCAAACATTTAGAAATATGGAAAGAAGTACGAGAGTATCAGTTTATGAAAGTGATAACCCTTCAGAAATTCAGTTGGTTAAATCTAAATTGGATGACGCACAGATTACAAACACGGTTGAAAATAACTATCTTACATTTACTACAACGCCTACAGCTACTTCGCTGAAAGTAATGGTAGATCTGGAAGATGAATCCAAAGCATTTGAAATTATTGATGCTTACCTTCAACAAAGTGAAAATCAATAAACAATTTCATAATTTTAAATTTTACTACTTCGAACCGAAAATTAATTTTAATTAGTTTTCGGTTTTTTGATTAATTATAAACCATTAAAAAATGAATTTCAAAGATTGAACGAAAATCAGCAATTCTGATTTTAAATTCTTAAAACATTCAATTTTTTTAATCAACTTTTACAACATGAATCCAGAAATTAAACTAAGACAGGCGGAAATTGAAGACAGAAACATTATTTGGGAAATCATCCAGCAATCTATTGAAAGAAGAAGACAGGACGGAAGCACCCAATGGCAGAACGGATACCCTAACCTTGGAACGGTAGAAAGTGATATTGCCAAAGGATTCGGACATGTTTTGACAGTAAATGGAGAGATTGCAGTGTATGCAGCTCTGATTCTGAATGACGAACCGGCATATAGTACCATTGAAGGAGCATGGCTGAGTGATGGTGAATTTGTAGTTGTTCACAGGGTGGCAGTCGATGAAAAATTTGCAGGTAAAGGTATGGTGAAAAAGCTTTTTGACCATATCGAAGAATTTACAAAATCCCATGGAATTCAGAGTATTAAGGTTGACACGAACCATGATAATATCGCCATGCTGAAAATCCTTGAAGGCAGAGGATATTCTTATTGTGGAGAAGTTCTGTTAAGAGACGGCATGAGGAAAGCTTTTGAGAAGATTATAATTTAGGTAAAAAGTTAAATCAACTTTCATTGAATTTTTAAAACGCCGTGTATTTATAAACTCTATCAGGTTTGTTCGTTTGGTTCTGAACTAATTTCTACTTTTGTTCAAATTTTTATATTATGCACCAAAGTATAGAAATTGATGAAAAAATTTTTCAGGATGCCGTAAAATTCTACGGCACCGTGTTCAGCTTACCCCCTTTAGCATCAAAAATCTATTCCTACCTTCTTTTCGATTATGAGAAAGTAGGAATTACTTTTGACGAATTTGTTGAAGTGCTCTCCGCAAGCAAAAGCTCTGTTTCTACCAGTATTTCATTACTGCTCAATGCTCAGCTTATCGTAGACCACAACAAAATGGATGAGCGGAAACGGTATTTTTTCATCAATGATGAATACAAGAAAATACGATTCGAGAAAATTGTCCAGAAAATGCAGGACGAATTAAGGCTATTAGATGATTTAAACAATTTTAAAAAAAGTAAAGACGATGGATACAACGAAAGAATAGAAGTTTACAAAGCACTCTTAAATAAAAACATAGAAAATATTCAGGAATCTCTTAATAAACTATAAAATGAATAATAAGCTAGTTATACTTTCCATTGCAGCGCTTTCACTGACAGCCTGCAAAAAAGAAGCTCCGAAGCAGGATGGTGCCAAGCCGTATCCTGTTATCTCAGTGGAGTCAAAAAATATAGTAGGTTATCAGACGTTTCCGGCTACCATCCAGGGTAGGGTAAACAATGATGTACGTGCAAAAATACAGGGGTATATCACCCAGGTATTGGTAGATGAAGGGCAATATGTAACAAAAGGACAGCCATTGTTTCGCCTGGAAACCAATATCCTGAACGAAAATGCAGCGGCCTCCAAGGCAGGGATCGGTGCGGCAGCATCCAGTGTGGCAGCCGCTCAGGCAGCCGTAAATGCGGCTCAGGTTGAAGTAAACAAACTAAAACCACTGGTTCAGAAAAATATTATCAGCAATGTACAGTTACAAACTGCCCAGGCTCAACTGGCTCAGGCGCAGGCCCAGCTTCAGCAGGCCAATGCAGCCAAAAGACAGGCTGAAGCCAATTATAAAGGAGTGGAAGCCAATATCGAATATTCTATCATCCGTGCGCCTATTTCAGGGGTAATCGGCAAGCTTCCGCTGAAAGTGGGAAGTTTGGTAGGACCGTCTGATCAGACTCCTCTTACAACGATTTCTGATACGTCTGAGATCTATGCTTACTTTGCAATGAATGAAAAAGAATATTTTGATTTCCTTGAAAAGTCTCCGGGAGCATCCATGCCTGAGAAAATCAAAAACTTACCAATGGTTGAGCTTCAGCTGGCTAATGGAAGCCTTTATCCTGAAAAAGGGAGAATTGAAGCCATTACCGGTCAGATTGATCCTACAACCGGGACTATTCAGTTCAGAGTTGCTTTCTCGAATGCCCAGAAATTATTAAGTAATGGTAACAGTGGAACCATCAGATTCCCTCAGCATTATGATAATGTTCTTGTAGTTCCTGAAAGTGCTACTTATGAACAGCAGGGTATTGTATATGTATACAAAATAGATAAAGGAGATACTGCCAGAAACGTTGTTGTCAATGTTATTGACAGAATCGACAATATGGCTCTGATCAAATCAGGAGTTAATAAAGGTGAAAAAGTTATTGCAGCCGGTATCGGAGGTTTGAAACCGGGAACAGCTGTGAAGCCGCAACCCATCAAAATGGATAGTCTTGTTCAATCAATAAAACCGAAATTCTAATGATAAAAAACTTTATTAACAGACCGGTTTTATCTACCGTAATCTCAATTTTGATTGTGATTCTCGGTGTGTTGGGACTGATCTCGTTACCGGTTACACAGTACCCGGATATTGCACCGCCCACGGTAAGTGTTTCCGCAAACTATACGGGAGCCAATGCTGAAACGGTAATGAAAAGTGTAGTAGTACCTTTGGAAGAACAGATCAACGGGGTGGAAGGTATGGATTATATTACTTCCAGTGCCGGAAATGACGGTTCTGCGCAGATCCAGGTTTTCTTCAAACAGGGAATAGATCCGGATATTGCAGCGGTAAACGTACAGAACCGTGTGACCAGAGCAACCCCTTTGTTACCTGCCGAAGTAACTCGTTCCGGAGTGGTAACCCAGAAACAGCAGACCAGTGCCCTGATGTATATGTCTTTCTATTCTGAAAATAAAGATCTGGATGATGTATACCTTCAGAACTTTTTGAATATCAATATTATTCCTAACCTGAAAAGGGTAAATGGTGTTGGGGATGCGAACGTTTTCGGGGGTAAAAACTACTCGATGAGAATCTGGCTGGATCCTGCAAAAATGGCTGCTTACAGTGTAACACCTACTGATGTTACCAATGCCATCAACGAGCAGAGTAGAGAAGCAGCGGCAGGTTCTATCGGACAGAACAGTGGAAGCTCTTTTGAATATATCATCAAATACGTAGGTAAATTCAACGATAAGGAACAGTACGATAATATCATCATCAAATCTCTTGCAAACGGACAAAATCTGATGCTGAAAGACGTTGCTAAAGTAGAGCTGGCAGGACAGTCTTATACAGGAATCGGGGAGAACGGAAACAACCCTTCTATCAGTATGGGGATCTTCCAGACTCCGGGATCCAATGCGCAGGAGATTATTAAAAATATCAAAGCTTATCTAAAATCAGCCGAAGGAACTTTCCCGGAGGGAATCAAATATACTTTCAACTTTGATACCAATGAGTTCCTGGAAGCTTCTATTGACAAGGTGGTACACACACTTATTGAAGCCTTCATACTGGTATTTATTGTAGTATATATTTTCCTTCAGGACTTCAGATCAACATTGATCCCGGCTATTGCAGTTCCGGTATCTATTGTGGGAGCATTTTTCTTCCTGAATTTATTCGGATATTCATTAAACCTCTTAACCTTGTTTGCCTTGGTACTTGCCATTGGTATTGTGGTGGATGATGCCATTGTCGTCGTCGAGGCGGTTCATGCGAAGATGGAGCACGGTATTTCTGATGCTAAGAAAGCTACAGTAGAGGCGATGGATGAAATTACAGGGGCTATTATTTCGATTACTTTGGTAATGGCAGCCGTATTTATTCCGGTAACATTCATTACTGGACCTACAGGGGTATTTTACCAGCAGTTTGGTATTACACTGATTATAGCCATCATCATTTCTGCGATTAACGCATTAACTTTGAGTCCGGTTTTATGTTCATTATTCCTGAAACCTCACGAAGCACATCATGCAGAATATAAAAATCTAAACCTGCTACAGAAGTTTTTCTATAAGTTTAATATTGCTTTTAAAACAACTACTGAACGTTACGGAAGAGGATTTGTATTCCTGTTAAGACATAAATGGGTAACCCTGATTATTTTTGCTGTTACCGGAGGAATTCTATTCTGGGCGAGCAGCAGCATGAAGAAAGGGTTTGTACCTACGGAAGACAGAGGGATTATCTTTACAGATGTTCAGCTTCCTCCGGGGGCTTCTATGGAAAGAACCTACAATGCATTGAAAACGCTTCAGGCTAAGGCATTGAAAGTTCCGGGCGTACAGAACGTAACGATTTCAACAGGTAGAGGATTCTTGTCCGGAAACGGAAGTAACAACGGTCTTGCCTTTGTGAAACTGAAACCATTCGAAGAAAGAAAAAAGACGGACAGACTTCTGAAGATATCACCAAGAAATTATTCGGAATTATAGGATCTGTTCCTGATGCCAAAGTGGTATTCTTCCAGCCGCCAAGTGTACCGGGATTCGGTAACAGTGCAGGATTTGAAATGGTATTGCTTGATAAATCAGGGGAGAATATGCTGATCTGGATGCTAAAACCAATGAATTCATCGGTAAGCTGATGCAGAGACCGGAAATTCAGTTTGCACAGACCTCATTCAATACGAAATATCCTCAGTATCAGATGGAAATTAATGTTCCGCTGAGCAAGCAGCTTGGGGTTTCTGTCAATGATATTCTGGCTACGATGCAGGGATATATCGGGGGATTTATACGGCCGACTTTACCAAGTATGGAAAGCAGTTCAGGGTAATGGTTCAGGCTCTTCCTGAAAACAGAAAGAATATTGATAATCTGAATCAGCTCTATGTAAGAACAGGATCAGGGATCATGACTCCGATTTCACAATTTGTGACATTGACAAAAGCATACGGGCCACAATCTGTAAGCCGTTATAACTTGTTTACTTCAGTGAAGGTAACGGGAGCGAACTCTGACGGATACAGTTCCGGGGATGCAATTGCCGCTGTACAGCAGGTAGCGGATGAAACACTGAATCAAAACTATGCGGTAGAATTTACCGGGTTAACGAGAGAAGAATTAAATTCAGGATCTCAAACGCTTTTGATTTTCGGATTAAGCTTAATCTTCGTTTACTTTATCCTTTCTGCGCAGTATGAAAGTTATATCCTTCCGCTGATCGTTATTATTTCCCTTCCTCTTGGGGTAATGGGAGCTTACTTCGGCCAGAAGATTATGGGACTGGAAAATAACATCTACTTCCAGATTGCCCTGATCATGCTTGTGGGACTGCTGGCGAAGAACGCGATCCTTATTGTTGAATTCGCTGTCCAGAGAAGGCATCATGGAGAGACTATTGTGATGTCAGCCATCAATGCAGCGAAAGCCAGGGTGAGACCTATTCTAATGACATCATTTGCCTTTATTTTCGGTTTATTGCCGTTGGTTCTGGCAAGTGGAATCGGAGCAGTAGGTAACAGATCTATCGCCACGGGTGCGGCAATCGGACTATTGATAGGAACCGTTTTGGGATTATTCGTAATTCCGGTTCTGTATGTGATTTTTGAAACACTGCAGGAAAAAATTAAACCTATCAAAAAAGAAGATATCAGTTTAGCAGAATAAAATTAAGGTTTAAGAAATTAGAAGTCAGAAATTAGATATAAGTCTAAAAACTAACTTCTAACTTCTAAACTCTAACTTCTAATTAAAAACAATGAAGAGTTTATTAAACATCATAAAAGGGATCACTTTTTCAGTTTTCATACTCGGAGCCATTTCATCCTGTATGGCAAGAAAAGAATATGAAAGACCGAAGAACGTTGTGGATGAAAAGCTTTTTCGTACAGACATGCTTCCTTCGGACAGTACCAGTATTGCAGATATTTCATGGAAAGAAATATTCACTGATCCGATTTTACAGGGACACATTTCTAAGGCATTGGAAAACAATCTCGATATCAGAATTGCTTTGGAAAGTATTAATTCTGCGGAAGCGTATCTTAAACAGAGTAAAGCAGCATATCAACCGACACTTTCTATCGGGCCCAACTATACATTTCAGACCCAGTCTATCAATACCCAGTTCGGACAGATCATTGGAGAAAGACGGTATGTAAACCAGTTTGACATTACGGCAAGTATCGGTTGGGAAGCCGATATCTGGGGCAAATTAAAGGCACAGGAAAAAGCACAGCTTGCTACTTATTTAGGAACTGTTGCAGCTCATAAAGCCGTTAAAAGCAGTTTGGTGTCTTCCATTGCTTCTGCGTATTATCAGTTGCTGACTTTTGATGCCCAGAAAAGAATTATTACGGAAACCATTGCGGTAAGAGAAAAAATCTTGAAGCTACAAAGGCTTTAAAAACTTCCGGAACAGTTACTGAAGTTGCCGTACAGCAGAGTGAAGCGCTAGTTTTCAATGCCAAATCATTACTGATTGATATTGATACACAGATCCAGCTGCTGGAAAATACCATGAGTCTTTTGATGGGAGAACCTTCCCATTCTATTGAAAGATCTACATTGGAAGGACAGAAACTTCCGATCGATCTGAAACTGGGATATCCTACTCAGCTTCTGGCCAACCGTCCGGATGTGATGAGAGCAGAGTTTAACTTAATGAATGCTTTCCAACTGACGAATGCTGCCAAAGCCCAGTTTTATCCTACTTTAAAATTGACAGGAAGTGGTGGGTTGCAGTCTGTGGATATTGACCATTTATTCAGTGTAAATTCATTGTTTGCGAATGTTGTGGCGGGACTGGCACAGCCGATTTTAAATAAAAGACAGATCCAGACCAACTATGACGTAAGTCTTGCCAATCAGGAAACAGCTTATCTGAACTTCAGAAAAACCGTTCTGACAGCTGGAAAAGAAGTTTCTGATGCCATCAGGGTTTTTTCTGTACAGGATTCATTTATTGAATTGAAGCAAAAAGAACTGGATGCCTACAAAAAATCTGTTGACTATTCCCAGGAATTGGTTAATTATGGTATGGCCAACTATCTTGAAGTGTTGAATGCAAGTGTGAATTCATTGAATGCTGAGCTTAACATTTCCAATGCAAGATACAGTAAAATGAAAGCAGCTGTAGAGCTTTATCAGGCTTTGGGCGGCGGCTGGAAATAACCGTATTCAATATAACATTATAAAAACGTATGTCATTAATGGCATACGTTTTTTTATTATGGACTGAAGAGGTTTGTGGAGCATCTATAAAGTAGCTAATGTTTCCATAGCCTTTTTTCTTTTCCTGATATTACTTTTAAAATATCCGAAGCCTCCTGAAGATATTCCATTTCCTTTGTCTGGCTTACCTTTTCAAACAGTTGAGATACAGCTGTCCAGAGTTCAGCAATTTCTGTGAATGCCTCATATCCTGTTTTTATCCCATCCAGTTGAAGCAGTTCACAACTTTCTTTCAAAAAATCACGGTACAAATTTCTGAACAAAGCTCCACCTGTTCCTGCTTTTTCCATAAGTAGGGCTGCCTGTTTAAATTCTCCTTCAATATCCTGACTTGTATTGAACCATTTGACAATTTCATTACTTGTCTTCAAAATGCCTTTGTATGATATATTCGTAATGGGTGGGTTCAGATATTCTGCCGCATTATTTTTAATTGCCGTTACTATTGCTTTTGCGAGATCAAATTTTTTACTTGTTTTCTGAATTGTGTAATACAGGTTTTTGGAAGACATAGGTCCCTTCTCCGCACGGGCCATTGCCAGACTTTTTAATGAAGTTTTCACCTGGCCGCCCTGTTGTCTGGTATCAATCAGGAACGCATTTTCATGATCATAACCGTAAATCGCAGCGTAATGCCCTGCAAAATGGAAAGGATTTGAAAAATATTCCAGATGGTAACAGTCCATTTTCAATCCCACTGTCTGTCCGTTATTAAGAAGCGCTTTTACCTGATCCCATGCCTTTGGTTGTGAAGAGGTTTCTTTAACCGTTAATTCGAGGTTTAGGTTCTTTGCTAAATTCTGAGTGAGCAGATCAGGTTTTATTCGTCCTCCGATGAAAGGGAAATCCATTGTTTTCATATTCCAATAGATAAAACCAAGACCTTCACCCAACCCGAAAAGCATTGGTTCAGAAAGTTCAATTCCGATTTGCTGCAGTAGGGTTCCTGTTGCAGTAGTTTCGCAGTGTTGTCCGTCAAAGGGCTTTAGATTTTCTATTTTCATTTTAAAGTGATGTTTTTGTAGGTATTAATTCGATCAGAAAATTACATAAATATCATCAGATAGAAATTAAGGGTTGCTGTTTTGTGTTAAATTTCTTTAAACCAGAAAAATAATTTGTAAATATGTATTTAACTACGTAGTTTTATACTTTAAAATACAAACACTATGAAATTAGAAATACAGCCCATAGGAAACTCTTATTCAGAACAGGCTATTGACCTGATTCTGACTATCCAGCAGAAAGAGTTTAATATTCCGATAACAATACAGGATCAGCCCGATTTACTACAGATTGAAAGTTTTTATACGGAAGCCGGAGGTAACTTCTGGGGCGCTTTTGTGAACGGAGAACTGGTAGGTTCCATTGCATTGGTTAAGTTTGACGAAAGGGCAGGAGCGATCAGGAAAATGTTTGTGAAAAAAGAATTCAGAGGTAAAGAGCTCAATATTGCCCAGGAATTACTGGAAATTTTAATTGCTTTCTGCCGTAGAAACGGAATTGATGATCTGTATTTGGGGACCATAACGGTACTGAAAGCAGCACAGCGTTTCTATGAAAGGAATCATTTTGTGAAGATTGAAAAAGGAAATTTACCTGTTAAATTTCCCCTGATGAGTGCTGATGATATTTTTTACCATTTACATATTGACTGAACATGAATGTAATTAACGAAGCAGGAATTCTTGCCATTTCCACAAGACTGCACCGCCTGAGTGAACAATTAAGAAAGGACGGTGCATTGATCTATAAAGCATTCGGAATCGATTTTGAATTGAAATGGTTTCCCGTTATTTTTACCATTTACAAAAAGGAAATAGCAGGTGTGGTAGAAATAGCCAATGAAATCGGATATACACACCCATCAACCATAACCCTGCTCAAAGAACTTGAAAAGCTGGAGTTGATACAATGGGAAAAAGATAAACAGGACGAAAGAAAAAGACTGTTTAAGCTCACTTCAAAAGGGAATGAGCTTATTGAAAAAATGAAACCGGTCTGGGAAATGATGTCCCTGGTTTTGGGAGATATCGCAGACAATAAAAATAATCTGCTGACTGCCATTGATGAAGCAGAAGAGAAAATTGCCAGCCAGTCTTTTTATCAGAGAGCGATGCAGGTGAAGAATGAGAAATAAGTAGATTTTTATTCTATTATAATATCAAGCGGATTTCTGACAGGTGTTATACTTTTTAAATATTCTTTATCATCTTCAGTTAATTCAGTTATACCAAGTGCAATATCTTCCCATATATTTCCGTCTTGATGCTTAAGTACAAATTCAATGGATTGAATTTTAGGCTTTTTATTAAGTCCCAATATTCTTAAATCTATTCTTTGTCCTTCCCTTAGTTCACCTTCCGCAATTTGGCCTATAAGGAAAAATTTTCTTCCTGTAACTTGAAAAGTATTGTTGAGCTGAAATTGAGCAGCCGTTAAATGATGCCAGCTATAGTCACAATATCTGCATTGCTTTGCATTTGGAGTACGGGCAAGTTTATGGCATTTAGGGCAGGTGTTGAGAAAAATTCTTTCAGGAGTTTCTGCCATTATCCGAGTTACAACATTTTGTTGAAAAGCTCCATATCCGTTCTCCAGTAGCTTAATGATTTCAGGATCAGTATTAATCCACCCTCGTTCAATCATTATATTCCTCAATTGAATACTATCAGAACTTTTGTAAGTATACATATGATGATCCAAAGCTAATTTTTCATTCTCTGTCATTAATATCCTGAAATACCTGATGACATAATCTATAGTTTCTTTATCCATATGTGATTAAAAAGCTGAAATGTTTTTACCTGTTTGCTTTGGCTAATTTATCATTTATTCTTTACAATAGGCTTACATTATGGGATGTCATAGTTAAAAACAGAAATTTTAATACTGACAAACTATTGTCACTAAAGTATTTTACCTTTACATCATAGTAAAACAAAACTACGGGGAAAATGGATGAGAAAAAAACGTTTCATGTCAATACAAGGGATAACTGGCGGCAATGGCTGGAAGAGAACCATCATATAGAAAAGTCTGTATGGCTCATCTGTAATACCAGAAAATCAGATTTACCCACTGTTTCCTGGAGTGAACTGGTAGATGAAGCGCTTTGTTTTGGCTGGATTGACAGTACAAGAAAAGCCATTGATGAAGGATCCTTTATGCAGTTATTCAGCAGGCGTAAGCCCGGCAGTACATGGTCTAAGATCAATAAAGAGAAGGTTCAGAAGCTGATAGAAAATAATCTGATGACAAAAGCAGGATTTGATACCATTAATACTGCAAAAGAAAATGGCTCCTGGAATATTTTGGACAGTGTGGAAGACCTGGTAATCCCGGAAGATCTGGAAGAAACTTTTAAAATGTATAAAGGTTCCAAAGCATATTTTCTAGGTCTGAGCAAATCTGCAAGAAAAATGCTGCTGCAATGGATTGTGCTTGCCAAAAGGCCTGAAACAAGGAGAAACCGTATTGATGAAATTGCCAGACAGGCCGCTCAGAATAAGAAACCTAATAACTTTTAAGTTTGTGATTAATATAAAAGCAGGCTGTTCCAAAAAGAACAGCCTGCTTAATTAATTCATTGAAATGGTATTGTATTAGAATCTCAAAGTGGCGGCAACAGACCAGGTTCTTCCGAAACCAAGGAATCCTGTATTACCGTCTGCAACACCCTGATACACTCTGCCAGCTTCCTGATACGTTTTTCCGGCATCCGGGCCATTGGCAATTTTATCTCCTGCAAAGATATTGGAGCTTAATTCAGAAATATAATATTTGTTGAATAAGTTGTATACGTTCGCTCTCAATGTTAAAGACTTTTTCGCATCAAGTGTGAATTTGTAAGAAGCACCTACATCAAATAAATGATAGCTTGGTAATTTTACAATTCCTTTTTCTCTTGCGGCTTCCGTAAGGAAATTGATCGGGTTGAACTGTGCATAAAGCTTGTCATAATATTCCCAGTTGGCATCAATACTGAAAGCTTTGGTAATATTATAATCAGCTCCGATGCTGGCTGTTGTTTGAGCTGCGTCTCCAACCTTCAGGTCTTTAATATTGATCGTTCCTGTTGCACCTGCTATTTCCTGGTTGTTCTGAACATCAAGAATATTAAAGTTGGCGTTTCCTTTGTACTTCCAGTTTCCTAATGATACCATTCCTCTCAGTCTGAGATTAGTGAAAGGTCTTGCTTTTGCTTCCAATTCGATTCCCTGGTGTAATTGCCCAACGTTCAATGCATTATAGAAATAAGCATTTCCAAGGGTTAGTTGAGAGAATTTGGCAACATCAGCAGCCGTTGCATTGAATGTTCTTGAAATAAATCTGTCATCCCACTGCGTTCTGTAAGCGTTGATGTTCACATCCACATAACGGGATTTGAAACCGTAACCTAACTCTACAGAGAAGATTCTTTCATTCTTCGCATCATTATAGATGTTCTGGTTTGATGGGAATAAAGCATTGAATAACGGCTGTCTTGAGATAACCCCTGTATTGAAAAATACATTGTGGTGATCGTCAATATTATAGTTGGCACCTCCTTTTACGATATAACCCGTTTTGTGATACCATTTTGTTTCCTGGTTCCCAGGAGTGTACAGCATATAATCTCTTCTCTTATAATATTGCTCAGAAACAGATCCCTGAACGGATGCACTCAGCTTTTCAGAGCTGTACTCAACCATTCCGTAAATACCTGCCCATTTTACCAGACCTTCATTGTGGATAGATACTTTCTGAGCATCTTTAAGTTTGGTGAGCGGTTCCGGCTTTACAGTTTGATTAATGTAGTATCCTTTTGGAGCATTGGCTGTAGTAGGAACAAATAAAGCATCTGATCCTAACATATCTGTTACAATGTCGTACAGTGCGCCTTTGTAGGTCTTAAGATCAATACCTCCGTTGAAAGTCCAGTTATTTTTTTGTAATTAAGGTCAGCAATCACTCCATACCAGTCATGAGCATTGATACTCTGCTTTCTTACAATACCGCTGGTTCCGTTCAGAGTAGAAACATATTGTCCGTTGTAATCGCCGGGAGAACCTGCAGGTGCTGTAAAGGTAGATTTCTGAAAGGTATTTCCATTATAATCAGTTACCATACCACCTCTGTTGTAACGGTAAATCATATCCCAGTTGATCGTACCGTCTCCTCCTGCGCCATAATTCATGAAATTCATGGTTTGTCCTGCAGCGTTTTTGATAGAACCGTTAAGTCCGGTACCTCCGCCGCCGCGTCCCCATGAGCCGTAAACCACAGTAGATAATTTCAGGTTGTCATTCATTGTCCAGTCCCAGTTCAAAGAGGCGATAGGCTTATGGTAGAAGTTAGGAGCCAAATTGAATTGAGAACCGTTTAACATCCCTGTCTGAGGGTTGTATCTTCTTCCATAGGTTTCAAACTGCTGCAGTGTTGCTACGTTTGCTCCGGTGGCAGAAGATCTTCTTGTGTCGTGTACCTGTGGTGCTCCGGTTGCGATTAAATTGAAAGCATGTTTTTCATTAGGCTTAAACCCTGTTGAGAAAAACCATGAGTAACCTTCTCCTTTCGTTCCGTTGATGTATCCGTCACCTTGCCAGCGGGAAAGCAATACGGTTGTTCCCCATTTGTTTTTTAATCCTGAAGAGTACATTGCTGAAATTCTGGAGTAGTTATCATTACCAACCTCTCCTTTGATCATTGCTTTTTGCTCGGCATCGGTAGCTTTGGTTACAATATTGATCGTTCCTCCCACAGAAGGAACTACAAATTTAGACGCTCCCAAACCTCTCTGGATCTGAATATTGCTGGCAATATCTGCCAATCCTGTCCAGTTAGACCAATACACAGTACCTCCCTGCATGTCATTCACCGGCTGCCCGTTGATAATCACCGCAATGTTGGCACCATCAAAACCTCTCATGTTGATTCTGCTGTCTCCAAATCCTCCACCTACTTTAGTTACGTAAACGGATGGGGTAGACTTCATAATCTCAGGGAACTCTCTGTTTCCGAGTTTCTCCTGAATTTCTGCTGCCTTGATGTTGGAAACTGCAACAGGAGTTTTCTCTCTTTGGCTGTCTGGGAAAGGTTTCTACCCACCAACATCACCTCATCAATAGATTTGGATTTTTCTAATGAATCCTTCGTACTCTGCCCGTAATACAAGGCCGCCGTAGGTAATACAAGCGCTATAATTAGACGCTTTTTAAAAATAATGCTCATGAAATAAACTAGCGTGTTTGATTTTAAGGCTGCAAAGATGGATAATTATTTTTTAATTAAGTATTAAATCTTAACGAAGTGATTTTATTCAGTTTTTGAAACCTGCTTTGTTGCTCACTTTTTTGAATGTGTTAATTATTTTACCTCTTTCGTTTACAATTGGTTATAAAATAAAATGATGAGAAAAGTGGCCTGCTTTTAACGGATAAAAATAATTATGCGGTTCTCCACATTTTAAATAAAACCAAATATTGTTAAAGAATATACTATAATAATAGCTAAGCAATAAAAGTCATAGATGACTTGGATCATAATCTTTATACTGTTGTTTCGATAACTTGTATCATCATTTTATTCAAATCGTATTATTTATGAAAAAAATTTTTTGAAAGGTTTTCAGATCGTGTTGTTTGTATAACCGGAAGCCCCGGTGCTTTTATTACGGCAAGTTTACTGGTTATTGTCTGGGCTGTATGCGGGCCTCTTTTCAATTATTCTGAAACCTGGCAGCTTGTTATCAATACAAGTACCACCATTGTAACTTTTCTAATGGTATTTCTGATTCAAAAAACCCAGAACAAAGATTCCAAGGCTATTCAGATAAAGCTTAATGAACTGATTGCATCTTATGAAAAAGCCAGCAACCGGCTGGTTGATATTGAAGATCTGACGGAAGAAGAACTGGACAAGCTCCATAAATATTACGAGAAGCTTGGCCAGCTGTCCAAAGAGCAACAAGAGGCGAAGGATTCTGAAAAAGAAAAACAATCGGGGAAGTCCTGATATTACAAAATACAATCAATGATTTTAAAATCTTCACAAATTGCTCACGCTGATTCACTATCAGTGAAATCATTAGTGCATTTCGTCATAGAACTGGAAAAACTGTTTAAGCGTATCGGAGAATATCTGCTTTCGGGAAATGAAACTGTTTCAACAGCCGAAAGTGTTACTGCTGGCTTTCTGCAGTTTTCCTTTTCTCAGATGAAAGATGCTTCCCAATTCTTTAAAGGGGGAATGACTGCGTATACTTTAGAAGAAAAAGTAAATCTTCTTGGTGTAGATGCTGCTGAAGCCAGGCAATATAACAGTGTATCTCCCCATATTGCTGAAACCATGGCGTTACAGGCAGGTAAAATATACAAAACAGACTGGTCTATCGGAGTAACGGGATATGCTACTCCGGTGGAAGAATCACAGGGAAAGCTTTTCGCCTACTTCGCCATTGCTTATAAAGGAAAAGTTGTGCTTTCAGAAAAATTAGATCTGCATTCCAGAACAAAGTCTGTTAACGCTCAGCTTTATTACAGTGAATTCATTCTGGGATGCTTTAAGCTGGAACTGGATAAGCACCGGAAAAACAAAGAATAAACCTATTTCAATAATAAACTATAATCACACCTATGAAAGATTTACAACTGAAAAATAAATCTGTCCTTATTACAGGAGCAGACAGCGGAATTGGTAAGGCCATAGCGCTTTTGTTTGCCAAAGAAGGAGCTGATATTGCATTTATACATTATCATGATGCCAAAGATGCTCAAAAAACAAGTCAGGAAATTGAAAAACTGGGACACAAAGTTCTCTCATTTGAAGGAGATATTAATGACAGTACATTCTGTAAAACTGTTGTTGATGAGGTCGTTTCCAAATTCGGTGGTATAGATATCCTGGTTAATAATGCCGGAACACAGGTTCCGTGCAAAGCAATACAGGACCTTAAAGAAGAAGATATCCGCAAGACTTTTGATTCAAACATTATTGGAATGATCCTGCTGACAAAATTTGTATTTCCCCATTTAAAAAAGGGTGGTGTTATTATTAATACAACCTCTGCCACCGCTTATATGGGGCATGAAGAACTACTGGATTACTCCGCAACCAAAGGAGCCATTGTTTCCTTCACACGCTCACTGGCGCTTCAGGCTAAGCCCAAGGGAATACGGGTAAATGCCGTAGCGCCCGGGCCTGTAGCCACACCGCTTACGGAAAAAACATTCGGGGAAGAGGATGAGGATCAGGATAAACCGCCGTTAGAACGTAATGCCTCTACTGAAGAAGTGGCTGCAAGCTTTTTATTTCTTGCTACAGAGGCTTCCGCACAGTTCACCGGGCAGGTTCTTCATCCGAATGGCGGTTTAATTATTAACGGTTAATACTTTTAAATATGAACGGTGTTATTATTCAGTTTTTCCATTGGTACCATCCGGGAAACCTTTGGAATGAATTTGCTGAAAAAGCAGAATATTTAAGAGATCTGGGGTTTACTGCCGTCTGGTTTCCTCCAGCCAATAAATGCAGTCTCAATATGGAAGGGCGTGGCTATGATGTATATGATCTTTATGATCTGGGAGAATTTGATCAGAAAGGAAGCATACCAACCCGGTACGGGACGAAAGCAGAATATTTAATGGCCATAGAGAAAGCGCATGAAGTGGGAATGTCTGTGTATGCAGATATTGTTTTAAACCATAGGATGGGAGGAGATGAAGAAGAAAAGATTGTGGTGCATCAGCTGAATGAAGAAAACCGCAATGAAAGAATCTCTGAAAATATGGAGGTTTCAGCTTATACGAAATTTACTTTTCCGGGAAGGAAAGGAGTGTATTCGGATTTCATATGGGATTATCACTGTTTCAGCGGTATTGATTATGTGATTAAAGAAGGAGAGGAGCTGAAAGGTGTTTTTAAAATTCATAATGAATATGGTGAGGAGTGGACAGATGCCGTAAGCCACCAGTTTGGTAATTATGATTATCTGATGGGAGCTGATATAGAATACCGTAATCCCTGTGTTGTGCAGGAAATGAAAAACTGGATCAGATGGTATATGGAAACAACGAAAGCAGACGGTATCAGATTGGATGCCTTAAAACATATCTCCTCCGACTTTTTGAAAGACTGGATCTCCTATATTAAAACAGAAGTGAATCCTGAATGTTTTGTTTTGGGTGAATTCTGGAAAGACGAAGCAGAAAAAATTGAGTTTTTTTCCGATAAAATGTCTGATCTTATCTCTTGTTTTGATGCTCCGCTGCATTATAATTTCTTTAAAGCATCACAGGATGGTAAAGATTATGATATGAGCCGGATTTTAAAAGGAAGCTTTTTGGAAAAGAAGCCCGTTTTCTCCGTTTCATTTGTGGAAAATCATGATACGCAGCAGCTTCAGGCTCTTGAGTCTGCGGTTAAAGATTGGTTCAAGCCTTTGGCATATGCCATTATTCTTCTTACTGATGAGGCTTATCCCTGTATATTTTATCCTGACCTTTTTGGCGCGGAGTATATTGATATAAAAGAAGACCAGGAAGTACATATCATCATGCCGAAAGTAGAAGAACTTCCCGGCCTCCTTGAAGCAAGAAAGCTTTTTGCATACGGTAAACAGATCGATTATTTTGATCATCCCAACTGTGTGGCTTTTATACGGACAGGAGATGAAACACATCCGGGCTGCGTTGTGATCATATCTAACAGTGAAGAAAGTTATAAAGAAATAGAACTGGGGAAAGAACATGCGGACTCATTCTATTTTGATTTCTTAAAGAACCGCCATGAAGAAATTTCTACGGATCAAAACGGAAAAGCGGTGTTTACTGTAAATCCGGGTTCGGTAAGTGTATGGGTGAAAAAGACAGACTGAGACCACTTTATTGCTGAACTATTTTTTTCGCTGAGAAAGTTATCAATATGGAATAAAAGACTTTCTCTAACCGGAATAAAATGGTATTTCAGCAGGGCAGCAACTTTATTATTGGATATATTTTGGGATGAGGTTAGAAATTCAATGTTTGGGGTGGTCAGCATTCTTAGCTTTGGCACTAACCCTCCCGAAAGTATATTCAGGAATTTCCCCATGTTTAAGAAAATTTTTGGCAATACAAATGGTTTTATTGTATGCAGCTTCCCGGCAATGATATCAGACAGCTCTTTGTAATTTATATTTTCAGAAGCAATCAGAAACCTTTCCCCGAAAACATTTTTATCCATTAATGCTGTAGCTATGGAAGCCACGTCTCGTACATCTACACATCCGGTTTGCCCTGAAAAAGTATAAAAACTCCTTATAAAAGTCTGCAGGAACTTTCCACTGCTTTTATTCCAGTTTCCGCTTCCTATGATCATCCCCGGATTGATAATAATGGTATTCAATCCTTCATAAAAGGCTTTACAAACAGCTGCATCAGCTTTATATTTGGAAACTGCGTAAATGGTATTGTTGGTACCATTAATAAGCGGAGAGTGCTCATCAACAGGTTTATCTATTCTTTCCTTTTTAAAAATAACCGCAGAGCTTACATACAGAAACTTGCTGATTCCTGAATTTTTACAGCATTCTAAGAGGTTTTGTGTTCCTTCAACATTCACGCAGTTTACCATTTCCCGGTCATGAGGATCATAGCTCACTTTTGCGGCGCAGTGATAAACTTCTTCTACACCTTGAAGCGCCAGTTGTAAGCTTTTTTGGTCATGAAGGCAGATATCAACCCATTCAACTTTATCAAAAAGAATTTCTGCATTACCTGTGTAGTAATTCAGTGATCTTTTGACCTCTTCGAGATCACTTGACTTTCTTTTGCATGCCCGTACCTTTCTACCGTTTTTAAGAAGTTCCAGTACGATGACTCTGCCAAGAATTCCGGTAGCTCCGGTTACTAATACCATGATATCCGGTTTAACATTATTATGGTTTACTGATCAAGGCCGACATATATTCTCTGTTCATTCTTGCAATATTATCGAGAGAGATGTTTTTCGGGCACTCTACTTCGCAGGCTCCGATTACCGAACAGTTTCCGAAGCCTTCATCATCCATGGCCTGAACCATATTCAGAACTCTTCTTTTTGCTTCTGTTTTTCCCTGTGGAAGTAATGCCAAATGGGAAACCTTTGCTCCCACAAAAGCATTGCCGCACCATTGGGGCAGCATGCAACGCAAGCTCCACAGCTGATACATGCAGCAGCATCCATGGCTTTATCAGCATCTTCCTTCGGAACTAAAATAGCGTTGGCGTCTAATGTATTGCCTGAAGTGTTTACAGAAATAAATCCGCCTGCCGCCATTATTCTGTCAAAAGCACTCCGGTCTGTAATAAGATCTTTGATGACAGGAAAAGCAATACTTCTCCAGGGTTCAATAACTATTGTTTCGCCGTCTTTGAACATTCTCATATGAAGCTGGCAGGTTGTTATTCCGGTATCAGGGCCGTGTGCTCTTCCGTTGATATAGAGGGAACACATTCCGCATATTCCTTCCCGGCAGTCATGATCGAAAGCTACAGGCTCTTTATTTTCGTCAATCAGCTGTTCATTGAGAATATCCAGCATTTCAAGAAAAGATGAATCTGTAGAAATACCTGATATTTTGTACATTTCAAATTTTCCTTTTGCTTTTCTGTTTTTCTGCCGCCAGATTTTCAGCGTAAGATGTAAAGTATTTCGTATAGCCATACTGATTATTGATTTGGTTACATAAAAGTAACTGTAAAAACACTTTCAGGTTTATGAGTCTTCTCATATTATATCTTAAAATATGTATTCCGATGGCAATTTTAGATACCACATCTTTGTATTTCAGATGAAAATGGTCTTATAGTTGCAGATTTATCACCAATCAAACACTAAAATATTATATTATGGAAACTAAAACGGCAACCAAAAAAGCACCAGCCAAAAAAACAACAACCGCAAAAACAACCGCCAAAACGCCGGCTAAAAAATGCAGCCAAGAGTCTGGAAGACCTTTTTGAAGATGCACTGAAAGACATTTACTGGGCTGAAAAAGCACTGCTGAAAGCGCTACCGGTAATGATGAAGAATGCTACCGATGAAAAACTTAAAAAAGGCATTGACAAGCATATTACTGAAACAGAAGGTCATGTGGAAAGACTGGAGGAATGTTTTAAAGCACTGGGTAAAAAAGCCCAGGCAAAGAAGTGTGATGCCATGCAGGGATTGCTGGATGAAGGGAAAAGCATTATGGAAGAGACAGAACCAGGTGCAGTAAGGGATGCAGGAATCATTGCAGCTGCACAAAAGTTGAACATTATGAAATTGCTACGTATGGTACACTGGCAGCATTCGCAAAAGTATTGAAGGAAGAAGAATGCCTTAAAAACTTTTTAAGCACATTGGAAGAAGAAAAAATGTGATGAACTGCTGACAAAAGTTGCTGATACCCATCTTAACAGCAAAGCAATGTAAACATACAATCTTTATAAAAAAGGAGACCTGGTTTTTTATTCGGGTCTCCTTTTTCGTTTTATTGGTCTCCTGTGCCTGCTCCTTCAAATATATTATTCATAAGATCAATTTTACAGTTGTCTGTTAGAATATGAACCTTTAGATTTTCTACATAAACGGGAAATCCTTTTTTAGCAGTTTCAGTATTTGTCTGTCTGATTTCCTTAGCATTGATGATCCATACAGAACCCGATCCTTTGCAGGTTGCTTTATGTCCTTCCTCAATAAGAAGTGCAGTATCTTCTCCAAGGCCGATTCCCCAGCATTCCTGATGTAGAATCACAGCATGTGAAAGCCTGCCGAACCTTGCACGGTGTGCAAAATGGGTATCTATAATACAATTTTCAATGAATCCCAATCCGGAATCCAGATCAATGTCATGTTCGAGGATTGCTTCTCCGTTTACTGCTTCGAGGATAACTATTTTAGGCATACACATTGCCCCTGCACTGGTACCCGCAATCATAAAGCCTTCTTCTTCATTATATTTTTCTTCAAAACCTCCGTAAGAACGGAGGGCTGCAAAAATCTGCAGATTTTATCCTGGTCACCGCCTGTAAAGAATATCGTTTTTGCTTCTTCAATTCTTTTCAGGTAAAAATCTGTATGTACCTGATCATCACAAATATCCAGAAAACCAAAGTTGGTATATCCGATTTCTTCAAATGTCCTGGTATAAGTTTCCTGCATTTCTTCAGGCTCGGAAGTTGCCGTTGTAATTACTTCAATACGGTCATCATTAGAGGTTACCAGCAGTTTAAGAATCTCGTTGGGCGAAAAATTATTGTTTTTTTCTTCCATATCAGGTTCATCGCCGTCTCTGTCTTCCTTACCGCCGATAATAAGTAATTTTCCTTTGGGTATCATATGTAAATTTATTTAAAGTTAAAATCATTGAATTGTATTTCTATGGGTAAAATTTAAACTGTTATGAAACTGATTATCTTTAATAAGATTTCCGGTACATAAATTAATACCTGATCCTTCGGTAAGAATATGTCCCCTGAGATTTTTCATAAAAACAGTAGTTCCTTTCCCTGCCTTGCTTTTGTTAATATACCTGGCGTCGACTGCCATTACTGTACTGCTGCCGTAGCAGGACGCTTTACAGCCTTTCTCAATAACCATCAACATTCCGCTATTAAGACCGATACCAAGACATTCAGGATGAAGCATAATGGCCCTGATCAGCTTTTTAAATCTTGTTTTGTACTCAAATTTTGTATCAATGATACAGTTATTGATAAATCCAAAACCCTGATGAATTCCCTTTTCGTTCACCAAAATTTTAGGAATATACATTGAAGCGGCATTCATTCCGATAATTGTAAAATCTTCTTCATGAATGTACTTTTTATGTAAAAGTTTTAATATTTCGGATTTTTTCAGCATTTCACAAATTTCCGGATCCTCATTCGCGATAAAAACTATTCCTGCCTGCGAGATTCTGGCATCATAATCATTAAAATTATTTTCCTGATGAGCATGAATAATCCCTGAGTTTATATATCCATGCCTCTCTAATGCAGCAGAATACTTTTCTTTATATCCTGGCTTGTAATCTGAAATGATCATTTCAATACGGATGTTTTTATGTTCTGGTAATAATTTGAACAGCTGAGAAGGAATTTTATTGATATCCGGTTCCAGTTCTCCTTCCAGACAAGTATCAGGAGTGCTGCCACCAATAATGATGAGCCTGCCTTTAGGATAATGATCCTTATTCATTACCGGTTTTTACGTTGATACTGTCGTTTTCCTGATGCAAGGTGTCTGAAACTTCAGTAAGGGTCTGGATTGTATCTGAAGCCTTGTTATTTACCGTTTCTTCTCTGTTATTTTGATCGGTATATTGGGTCTCGGATTTTGTACATGCTGACAGCATGAGCAATAATAACATATATAATGCTGCTTTTTCATAATAATCAATTTGGTTATATCAAACTTAATGATCAAAAAGAGAAATATTTATGATGTGAATCACAATTTCCGGATAGCAACAATTGCTGAAAACAAATTGTTCAGATTCTTGTGAAAAGAATATTGTTTATTTATGTATCATATTTAATATATTTGCAGATATATTTTGTATCAACATGTTGAAAGGACCATATGTTTGGGCTGAAAAATAGTAACAACAATGGAGCAGCTTAGTTTATTTAATACAGAAGATCTGTACGAATTTCCGAAAGATCTTCTGGAGTACAGGGAGCATTTCCTGGGCAGGGAAGAAGCGGACCAGCTTAAGGCTCATCTGCTGGAAACGGTTTCCTGGAAACAAAGGACTCAGAAAATGTACGATAAGACAGTTTTAACACCACGGTTAACCGCATGGTATGGAGATCAGGAAAATGATTACCCTTTAGGAAATGGTGAACTGAAAACCCATCATTGGACACCCGAACTGTTATCCCTGAAGCAGAGAATAGAAGAAACATTCGGGTATCAGTTCAATTCCGTATTGCTCAATCTGTACAGGGATCATAATGATTCCGTTGCCTGGCACAGGGATAAAGAAAGCAGATATGGCAAACGTCCTGTGATTGCATCGGTGAGCTTAGGACAGTCCAGAAATTTTGATTTCAGAAAAAAAGACCACCATCAGAGTAAATACAGCCTCCCGCTCCCACATGGTTCATTGTTGATTATGAAGGGAGATTTGCAGGAACATTGGGAACATCGGATTGCTAAATCTGTGACTGCTATGAAAGAGCGTATTAATCTGACTTTCCGGTTGGTTCATCAGTCTTAAAATATTCATTCATACTATCTGATGATGAGGTTTGATCTGTTTTTGGCAGATAAATTGTTGCTTTTATAAACAAGTCATTACAGACTTCATTTATATCACCATTTAAAATTTATTATTATGAAAAATTTTGTAGTAACAATTTTTGCAGCAGCTGCTTTAGTGGCCTGCAAAAAAATGAACCGACGTCAACTGCCCAATCTCAGGAAAGTACATCAATGTCTGCTCCTGCAGAATCGGGTACGACAGTAAGTGATTCAGCCCAAATGTCTGAAACAAATAACCAGACAGGCACGCTCAGCGACCAGGACAAAAAGTTTGCAGATGCAGCAGCCATAGGAGGGCTGATGGAAGTAATGATGGGAAAGCTGGCAGCAACCAATGCAGAGAATTCAGTTGTGAAATCTTTGGGAGCAATGATGGTTACAGATCATAGCAAAGCAAATGACGAACTTAAGAAATGGGCTTCAGGAGCCGGCTATACCTTGCCTGCAGCCTTGGATGCCGAAAAGCAGAAAATGTATGATGATCTGAAAGCCAAAAAGGGAAAAGACTTTGACAAAAAGTATACAGATCTTATGGTGAGTGATCACAAAGAAGATATTGAAGCATTCCGAAAAGAAGCCTCAGAAGGAAAAGAATCTTCTCTGAAATCGTTTGCCGGTAAAACTCTTCCTACATTGGAACATCACTTGCAGGAATCCGAAAAAGCCAAAAACGCAGTGAAATAATATCAGGAAACTCCCTGATCTTATGACCTGCATCATAAAAACGACAGGATATATTTGATATTTTTGAAAGGATTAAATATTATTTTGTTCTTGATTAATAAGCTCCTCTTTTTAAGAGGGGTTTTTTTATGGTTTACTCTTTCTTTTTGTATTCTTCAATTTTCCTGAACTGATTATAGGAACTTTTCAGGCTGCGAAGCTGCTCGGATACTATTTTGTTACTCTTATCACTAAGTTTACCGCTGCTCAGGGCGTTCTGATAAGTTTCTATAGCTGCTTTTTCTCCAAAAACCACGTTTTCCAGGGTAGACTCTACCAGATTTCCCATGGTAAATGAATTTTTAATATCAATCCATGTTCTGTGAAGGGCTCCGGCCATGGATGTAGAGTCATCAGGAACACCCTGTTTTTCTGTGATGAGGTTGATCAGTTCATTTTTCATAATTTTCGACTGTGAAATCATATGATCATACTCATCCTTTACATCGGGATACATTTCCCATACTTTTCCTTCAACTTTTTCAAAGCCTTCCATTCTGTCATTGGTAATGTGAAGTAAGTCATTCAATACCGATATTTCTTGCTGATTATCCATAATATATTGTTTTTAAACTAAGCATAAAATTATAATTTGCCTGACGGATTCTTTATAATTCTGGTCATATAATCCGAAAATAAAGTCTGATGTAATTTTCTTTTTCCGGAAAAAAGCAGCAACTTTGCCTCAACAATGGGGTGCTACCAAATAAGGTTGGCTGAGATGATACCCAGGATATATCCACACCTGATCCGGATAATGCCGGCGTAGGGATTGCTACTTATCATCTCATCATTTGATTTCTAAAATTAATATGATGCAGGACATTTTAAAACAAATTACCTGGCCTGAATGGTTCGGGGTCTTATTTTCGGTAATTCAGGTCTTACTGGCCCGTAAAAACAATGCAAACAATTATCTTTTCGGCATAGCAGGTATTCTGCTGACTTTATATGTAATGCTGACTTCGAAGCTTTATGCTGAATTCACATTAAATCTTTACTATCTGATCATGAGCATCTACGGATGGCTTTACTGGAAATTCGGAAAGCAGAAATCTGAAATGGAAATCTCTGTTACTTCCACAACAGAAAAATGGATTGCGGGAGGAATTATTCTGGGGACATTTATTTTGTTCTGGTCTTTTCTCACGCATTTTACCGACTCGGATGTTCCGGTCTGGGATTCTTTGGTAAGCGCTTTTGCATGGGCTGGCATGTGGCTTATGGCACGAAGAAAAATTGAAAACTGGGTAGTCCTCAATATCAGTAATATAATTTCCATACCGCTGTTGCTGCATAAAGAATTATATCTCTATGCTGTTTTAACATCATTTTTATTCCTGGTGGCCATTTCGGGTTATATGGAATGGCAGAAACTTATTAAATCCAAAGCCGGTACTCAGTACTAAAAGACTGCTGATGAATATCCTGATAATGATTCAGTATGAAGAATAGTAAAAAATAGCCTGGTTTTTGGAATAAAGTTAATATAGATTTAATATGATTGACATTGCTTTTAAATATTTTTGTAATACTATTCCATTGAAATACAAGCGAGAATGATGAATGAAACTCTGAACTGCAGAAAGTTTCAGTATGGAATCACCTCAAAAATTGTATGCTCCAAAGGAATCGGAAAGAGAGGTTATTTTTTCATCAAAAGTATAAACCTGGAATTTCAATCTTTTACAATTTACAGGAATTTTTCCAAAATTATTGTTAAAGTTGTTAATATCAAACAACTGTATAGTATAATTTTAATTATTTCACTATATTTGGAATAACAAACTAACGCATGGAATAAGCCACCATAAAAGCTTGTAAAACAAATTATCAGAGATTATGCAAGACTTATTTTCGTTAAACGGTAAGAATAGGGATTATGTTATTATGTATTTTAAAAGAGAGATGTACCCATGGAAAGAAAAGGATGGCTGGATTACTGTTACCATTAAGGAGTGGTACAGAACAATGGTTATATCATGTCTGATATGCAATAATCTTGTTACTTTAATGATTGTAAAGACAAAGGTCACTCCATTTTACGAAAAATATACAGTACTGTAGTATTTTGCCTGTTACAGTAAATGATTTTATCTGAAGAGTTTCTTGTAAAAAATACCACAAAAATATATTATTCAATATCAGGTGAGTAATTTGGCATGCTCGTTGATGTGTTGAGAAAAGTTTTATTGGACACCACTTCACATAACTTATAATTCATTTTACACTTTTTCACCTCCTGATCATTCAGGAGGTTTTTATTTTTTAATACCCATTATTTCAAAATGGATCTTGAAATTGAAGTTGGCTGTTTATTTTGCAGGCCACTTTGCACGTAAAATGGCATAAATAACATCATCTGCCCAGTTATTTTCCAAAAGATACTTTTCACAAAATGTCTTTCTTTTCTAAGATCAATTCTTTCCATTAATTGAATAGAAGCCGTATTACCGGAATCTGCAGAAGCTGTAATTCTGTGCGTATGCAAATCATAAAAAGGAAATCAATAATACCTTTTAAAGCTTCAGAAGCATAGCCTTACCTTGGAAAACCGTATTTAAAGTAATTGAAATCTGTAAACTTTATGATGATAATACACGCAATGATGAAAAAAGGCTTGGTAATGTCAGATAATGTTACTAGCTTTATACTGAGTTCCTGAATGACAATATTTTATTACACCTCTTTAAATTTATTAATCATGAAAAACCAAATCTTTATCGCTGCGCTGTCTCTGGGAACAATCGCCTTAGGAACCAAATGGGTTAAGGCGCAAAATTCAGAGCAGGTGAGTACATCAGTCAATATTATTTTATCGGACGTTATTGCAATGGACATTGGCTCTGTTGCTTCAGAAGGCGCTGTAGATTTTAACTATGGAAGCACAAAAGACTATAATTCATCTAAAAATGTAACCGTTCCCAACAGTTTAGTCATTATTTCCTCCAAAAATTTTGATGTAAAAGTAAAATCTGAAGGTGCACACTTTATAAGCGGTGCAAATGTAATTCCTGTAGATATATTACAGATAAAAGCCATACCGGGCGGAAGTCTGGCGGGAATCCTGAATGAGGTCACTTTATCTACAATTGATCAGGTGCTGGTGAGTAACGCAAGCTTAGGTTCCAAACAGTCTTTAAATATTGCTTATTCTATTTCAGCGGAAAAAGCATCCAAGGTGCTTCTTGGAAAACCGCAGGGAACTTACACTCAAAAAATAACGTATACCGCGACTGCTTTATAATAAACGAAAAGCAATTTTATATAAGCCCTCAGTACTTCGAAAGTATTGAGGGCTTTCTTTTTAAATCAAATGAATAGACCGTGTAGTTAATTTACTACATGAACTTCCTTTTTCCACTACAAAGAAACTTTTATCACCGCTGTAGATTTGCAGTATACAAAAGAGAACAATTAAGTAAAAAATAACAATAAAATATTACCATCATGAAAAAACTAATCTTAATCCCAGCCTTAACCATTGGAGCGATCATATTAGGAACCAATAATGTTCAAGCTCAAAATACCACTGCAACCACAACGGTAAACATTACCCTGAACGATGTCATCTCTATTGACGCAGGAAGTACAGCAATAGGCAATACCGTTGACTTTAACTACGTTACTGCAGCAGACTATAATTCTGATCAAACGGTTACTAAAGCCAACTCTTTAAAAGTTACTTCCACAAAGAGCTTTAATGTAAAGGTAAAAGCAGGAGGTGCTAATTTCATGAACGGAACGAACCTGATTCCTGTGAATGTTTTGACAATCAAACCTTCTACCGCTGCCGGAAGTATGGGAGGAACAAAAACTGCAGTAGTGTTGTCTGCAACAGACCAGACTTTGGTAGCTAATGCTCCGCTTGGAAGTGCATTAACACTGAATTTAGACTACACTATTCCAGCAGCGAAATCATCATCTTCTGATATTTTGGGTAAACCGGCCGGAACTTATACGCAGACAGTAACGTATACCGCGACTGCTCTATAATAACGAAAAGTAATTCAGATAAGCCCTTAGAAAGTATTGAGGGCTTTTCTAGCCTAATGAATAATCTGTAGCTATTTTTCGCTACTTTATTACTCCTGTGGATTTGTAGTGCTCAAAAGAGAACAAATAAACAAGAATAACAATTAAATATTACTGCCATGACAAAACAAATCGCAATCTCAACCTTAGCTATTGGAGCAATCATATTAGGAACCAATAATGTTCAAGCTCAAAATACAACCGCAACCACAAACGTAAATATTACCCTGAACGATGTCATCTCTATCGACGCAGGAAGTACTGCAAATGGTGGTACAGTTGCCTTTAACTATGTTACTGCAGCGGACTATAATTCTGATCAAACGGTTACTAAAGCCAACGCTTTAAAAGTTACTTCCACAAAGAACTTTAATGTGAAAGTAAAAGCAGGGGGTCCGAATTTCGTCAATGGGTCAAACTCAATCCCTGTAGATGTTTTGACAATCAAAGCTGCGGAAGCCCCTGGAAATATGGGCGGAACAAAAAACGAAGTGGTTTTATCTCCAGGAGAAAAAAACTTAGTAGCCAATGCTCCGCTTGGAAGCGCATTAACACTGAATTTAGACTACACTATTCCAGCAGCAAAATCATCATCTTCTGATATTTTGGGAAAACCGGCCGGAACTTATACGCAGACAGTAACGTATACTGCGACTGCTTTATAATAAAAAACACATCAATATATATGCCCTCAGCACTTTCCAGGTGTTGAGGGCTTTTTCTATGTAAGCCCAATGAGCAATCCTGTAGTGATTTTACTACATGAACTTCCGTTTTCCACTACAAAGAAACTTTTATCGCCGCTGTAGATTTGCAGTATACAAAAGAGAACAATTAAGTAAAAAATAACAATAAAAATATTACCATCATGAAAAAACTAATCTTAATCCCAGCCTTAACTATTGGAGCGATCATATTAGGAACCAATAATGTTCAAGCTCAAAATACCACTGCAACCACAACGGTAAACATTACCCTGAACGATGTCATCTCTATTGATGCAGGAAGTACTGCAATTGGTAATACCGTTGACTTTAACTATGTTACTGCAGCAGACTATAATTCTGATCAAACAGTTACTAAAGCCAACTCTTTAAAAGTTACTTCCACAAAGAGCTTTAATGTAAAGGTAAAAGCAGGAGGTGCTAATTTCATGAACGGAACCAACCTGATTCCTGTGAATGTTTTGACAATCAAACCTTCTACCGCTGCCGGAAGTATGGGAGGAACAAAAACCGCAGTAGTGTTGTCTGCAACAGATCAGGCTTTGGTAGCTAATGCTCCGCTTGGAAGTGCATTAACATTGAATTTAGACTACACTATTCCAGCAGCAAAATCATCATCTTCTGATATTTTGGGTAAACCGGCCGGAACTTATACGCAGACAGTAACGTATACCGCGACTGCTTTATAATAAAATTTTCAGTTTGTAAAGGTTCCTTTTTGCTATGTTTTCAGTAGTTTTGGGAATCTTTATTATTAAACTATTTACACCATGCACAAGTTTATTCACCTTTTCATTTTCTTTATTCTCACAGGATCTTCTTCACTTCTGGCACAAAGCATCTCAATGTCGCCTACACGCTTGTTTTTTACAGGGAATCCGGGAGAAAAAGTAACAAAGACAGTCACGCTTCAAAACAGTTCGGATAAGGATTATGTTTTTAATCTCAACTATAAAGACTGGTTCAGAGAAGAAGACGGAAATAAGGTTTATCTTGAAGCAGGCAGTTCAAAAACTTCCAATGCTTCCTGGGTATCCACCTTAGAAAATACTGTAACTGTTCCTGCGAAGAGTACAAAGGAGATTGCAGTAACCATGCAGATTCCTGCAAACGCATCACAATCTGCCGTTACGAACAGCATGTTGTTTTTCACCCAGCTTCCTCAGCAGGCAGATAAGGCACGTGTTCAGAATGGAATTGGTATTATTACCTTATTTGAGGTGGGGCTTCACATCTTTTATACTCCACCGGGGAACCATGTGAAAAGTCTGGATATTACCAATATTGCAGAGGTGAGCAATCAGAATGCAGCGAACAGAAAAGTTGCAGTAAGCATCCATAATGATGGAAACACGATCAATGATGCCACCGTCGAGTTTGAACTCACCAACACAGACAGTGGTAAGGAAATAAAATTACCCGCAATTTCAATCTCCATGCTTCCGGATACCAATCAGGTAGTTCAATTTTCTTTACCGGAGAATATTTCAGGAAACTTTCTTGGTGTGGCTATTGTTAAAATGGCAGAATCCAATGATTTACGTGTAGGAGAAAAAAACTTTAAATTTTAAAATTAAGCCTTGAAACCACAAAATGGAATATCAATATCAGTGCTAAGAAGAACAATCTTATTTTTTGTATTTGTTCTTCTGCACTTTTCGTTGGCCTTTGCGCAGGAAAATAAGAATATCAACATCCATTTTGAAAATGACAGCGTAGCTGTTGAAAAAGGTTCTACATTTACTAATTTCCTGGTCATTGAGAATAAAAGTTCTGAAGAGATTACTATTCAGAATATCAAACCTCAGGAAAACTATCCGGGATTGCTTTTCTATCCCAAAAATGAATTTAGCTTAGGTGCGGGTCAGTCTAAAACGCTTCCTGTAAAACTGATCGCCAACGTAGATTTTATGAAGCTGAGATCCAATGAGATCAGGTTCCAGGTTTCATACGCCACCCCAACGGTCTCCAGAACCGAAATCGCCTCGTTCTTCGTTGCTAAAGGAGAGAACAAAAACATCGCAATTTATACGGCTACATACGAAAATTTCATTAATCCTGCTTTGCCCCAATCCTCCATTCTGCTTACTGTAGAAAACCAAGGTTACAGTAAACGAACCGTTAAGATTGATTTGCAATCCATTCCTGATGGCTTGGAAGTGATGCCAAAACAGCAAACCATATCTCTGGAAGGTTTGGAAAAACAAACGTTGGAAATTAAAATTGAGGTCCGAAAACAGAATACACTTTATCCGGAATTTAATATTAATGCCATCGTCACAGACGTGCTAGATAATAAAATCGTGGGTAGCAATACGCTTTACCTGGTCGTTTTATCACATAACAGACAGATTACCCGTGGAAATGAAGCGGTAAGCGGAAGTAATTTTGCGGAAATCAGCTATAATGAAAACAGTTCAGGTTTCAATTATCTTCAACTGAGGGGAAATACAGCGTTCCGGGTGACTGATAACCTGAAATCGCGCTTCAATATTGGTGCAGATTACTACCATGAGGATGGCCGCTATAACCTATATGATACCTGGCTGGAACTGGAGAGAAAAAATACGGTATTACGGGTGGGAAATGTTAATAGCAGCGATTACGATTACCCTGTTTTCGGAAGAGGTGGGAAAATTTCTACCAAATTCGGGAATAATAATCAGATTGAAATTCTTGCGCTTGAAAATAATTATAATCTGTACGGTACTTATTTCCAGCAAACAGACGGATCTACCATGGTGGGTACAAAATATAGTTTTGGTAATGCTAAATCTTTCAATGGGAAAGTGTCCTATATATTTGAACATGATCCGCGTTTTAATGTAGATACGCAGATAGCGAACGCGGTTACATCATTGTTAATTAATGATAAAAACATGATCCGCACAGAGTTAGGAGTGAGCCACGAAAAGGGTCTTTCGAATAATGATGAAAATGCAGGAGCTTCAATGGGAGCCCATTATGAGGGAAAAATAGGGAAATGGGATATACAATCTGTCAATTCCTTTGCGACCAAAAGTTATGCAGGGATCAAACGGGGATCGTTTTTCTCAAATCAGCGGATCGGCCGTCAATTTTCGGCTTCTCAGCGCGCTTTTATACAATACCAGAATTCGCAGGTAGCCCCTGAGTTCCTGAGTTACCAGGGTGCACCTATCCAACCTGGAAATACCGCTGATTTACGTTATTATTTCAACAGTACAGAAGCTTTGGGACTAGGCTATCAGTTTTCTTTAAAGAAATGGAATTTTCTATTGTCTCCAAAGGTTGAAACGCAGAAAACAGCCAATTATTACTCATCGCAGGAACTTTTTTCTTACCGGTTGGAAGCCAATATCAGCACTACATTAGGTGCCCACGGATTGAACCTGACGGCGGAATATTCTTATTCAAAAGAGAACAATAATCCGGAGTGGTTCAACAGTCTGAAAACCACTTTATCTTACAGATATAAGTCATTTTCCCTCAACGGGACAGCCCAATGGAATGCAATCAGTGTCTTTGATTTAAATTCTTATTATGATGTAAGCCGTAATTTCGCCAACTACAATGTATACGCTTCTTATAATTTCCAGATGCTCAATCATAATCTGACCGGGGCTTTTTCAGCGGGAACCTTCTATTCGGAGCTTTATAAAAATTTAAATAGTAATATCACGGGTAATCTGGAATATAAGATTTCACCTTCCTGGTCCACCACAGGTTATTTTAATCTTTCCGGTTATAAATCTACGGCTGAATATTCAACCAGCGGCAGTTATTACCAGTTCAGAGTGGGGATTAAAAAATATTTTACCCCCGCTACAGCTTTCGGGAATCATAAAGTGGCGTTCCAGTTCTTTGAAGATAAAAATTCCAATGGACTTCTGGAATCTGGTGAACCGATACTTGCCAATGAAATTATAAAACTGGACAATTATGTAGCGTTGACGGATAAGAACGGAAAAGTAGTTTTTCAGAATGTGCCTGAAGGTACGTACACACTGAAAGTGAATGAAAGTGCGGGCGCCCGGTTGATGATGGATCCTGTCATTATGGTACACAACAATATTAACCGAAAAGTAGGCTTGGTAAAAAACATAAGGGTAAGCGGGAAATTAGCAGAGATCAAACAGGCTTACGATGTTTTGGAAACGGATGTGACAGGAATAGTAGTGTATGCAAAAAGTGAAGATGGCACGATCTATACTGCCGTGGTTAATCAGAAAAATGAGTTTGAGTTTTTCCTGAAAGATGGAAAGTATAACCTCTATATTGAAAATGACAAATACAGCTATACACAACCCAGCCAAACTATTCAGGTGACAAAAGATGGTTACTCAAAAACTGTGGTTTTTGAATATAAGAAGAAAGACACCACCATTAAGGTGAAAAAGTTTTAAATTTAAAAGTATGAAAAAGATGAGGGTTTTTCTAATAGGAATTTTTACCATGTTCTGCGGATTTGCATTCACGAAAGCTCAGGATGTGTACCTGTCTATTCCTGAAAATAATATTTTTAACAGGAGCGAATTTACCTCAGTACCCACAAGGGTAATGACGAATGCCAACAGAACCAACTGGGATTATGCCTTTTTGGGATTACTCCCCACAGCACCTACATTTACCTCTGTTTCCGGATCAACTTTTACGCACTCATCTTCCTCATCTACTTTACCCAGTTCCACTCTCCTGTGGCAGTTGGAAAGTATGGGCGGCCAGCTGCCTTATACCGGACTTTCTGGGTATTTACCAGGTTTCCAGTCGTTCAGTACAAGCGCTATAAAATGGTTTGAACCGCCATCACTCAGTATCGGGGGAGGATTCAACCGGGGAAATATCAATTTTACATTTAAAATTCCTGCTTCACAGTTTACTGCGAATGCCTTCCGGGCCGGGAATTACTCTATGGATATCACTCAGAATTATAATGATTTCACACCACATAATTTTAAAACAATTTTAGTTATTCCTTCAGCTATACGATGGGTCGCAAACTCTTTAACAAAATACATAGAAATTTCTTCTTTGAATGACTACCGCAATACAAGCATGAAGGTGTGGGATTTGGGCAATACGGAAATCGCAAATACAGTTGATTTTAATTTTTGGGCGAAAGCTGCTGGTACAACTGTTCAGTTCACCTCCTCTAAAGGTGTTCCGGGAACAAGAAATATAGCAAACATTAAATTGGGCAGCAACGGATCGGCACTCACCACCAAAGCCTTATCTTCCGACTTCCAGAATTTTTCCGCTGCCAATTTCAGTGTTGTAGCAGGAAACAGAAACAGCTTCATTCCGCAGCTTTATGTGTCTGCGGAAGATTTTAAAAACTTTTTTTTGAAGCCGGAACTTATACGTTTGAATTGAACTTCAATGCCGGAAGTACAGATAACACAATTAACAGTTTGCAGAATACGGCTGTTCAGTTGAAGGTGCTTCCTCTGTCTGAGATTACGATTCCAAGTTCCGGGCGCAATGTTAACTTCAATTTTAATACCGCAGCCCAATACACCGATGGACAGTCACAAATGATTCCCAACCAAATTATGTTGTCCAACAATGAAAATTTTGAGCTCTATGTAAAATCGGACGAAAATTATTTCAAGAAAGGCGGCCTGCAGACCGACATCAATTCAAACATTTTACAAATTGGCGTGGATGGTGGTTCTGTAAATGTACCCTTATCCAAAACTCCTCAAAAAATACTCTTTAACGGAACACCGGTTTTGGACCGGGGACTGAACATAAGGTATACCATACCACCTGCGGGTGCCCAAAGTTTGGTAGGAAAGGAGAACACCACTTACTCTGTCAATGTTTATTATAGCTTTACGGCAATTTAACGATATTTTGTGATAGCTTTTACTTTCTTTTTATGGCTGTGACTCCGTCATAGCAATTGGCTGAAGCTAAAGAACCTTCCAAAGGATTCCTGACGTATTTCTATATACAAACGTTTCTTCCTTGGATGATATTTGTTCTATCAACCTCAATATTGGCAGCACCTGTAGAGGTTTTTTGGTTTTTTTTCTATCAGGTATTGCTTTAGCTTGTATTTTTCATTATCATTCGGCTTTTTGCGATCAATACTCTGTTGATATTGTCTCGTGTACCATCTTTTTACTCATTTCCGTAATGCAAGTAACCGTTTTCCAGGGTGAAAGCCTGTCGGAATATTATGTCGCACAAAGTTGTTTTTAGTTGAAAAAAGTAGGGTATTTGCTATTTCAGGTAAATTCTATTTGATTTTTCTTTTTACTAATATGATATTTTTTATAACTTGGCAGTTCCCGGAAGAAAGGTCTGAACAATATGTTTTTATTTACATTTAAACAATATAACCCTTTCTGCCTTTTTCAGAAAAAATAATTTCAAACAGCTTCTAAAACCTTTGAAACGGATTTTATGAATGATTTTATCAACGAACTACAATTAAAAATTGAAAGACTGGAAAATGAGATCAATTTCAAGAACGGACTGATTTCGATATTGTCTCATGACTCAAAAGAACTGTTTGGAACCTTTCTGTGGCTTATAGAAGAGCTGGAGCAGAATACCATAAGTCAGGAAGATTTTTTTAAGTTATTGCCACAGGTAAAAAAAGATGCCCGGAAGAATCTGCAAACCGTTCAGGACAGCATTGCATGGCTAAAAACGCAATACGGAGAATTTAAGATTAAACCCGTTACAATTATGGTAATGGATCTTTTTCATTATTTAGAAGAAAAATACGCTGCTAAATTAAAAGAAAAAAACATTCAATTTTATTTTAAAGGAGATCGCAATGCGTTCCTTACAAGTGACCGCCTGTTGCTTGAATATGTTTTAGACAAAATTTTTAACAATGCGTTAAAATATTCCTTTCCGGGGCAGGAGGTTTGTTTACAGTCAGTTACAGAAGGTGATCAGGTTGTGCTTTCTGTAATTGATTCCGGAACTGGAATAAATGAAAAGTATTTACCTATGATCTACACCTATGGTAATCCTGTATTTCTGGGAACTGCTGGTGAGAAAGGCGTTGGGTTAAGTTTGAAAATTGTAAAAAATTTTATATCCTTGCTGCATGGAAACATCCAAATCATTTCCGCTGAAGATAAAGGTACTACAGTTTCCCTTTTTTACATAAATTTATAGAATAATGGGTTTAAAAGCAAACATTCGTATAGTAGTAGCAGATGATCATGGTATCGTCCGGATGGGTTTAATACAAACAATCAAACGATTAATGCCCGATGCCATCATTTCAGAAGTAGAGGACTACAAATCGTTGTACAAATTAATTCTTAATGAAAAGCCGGATCTGGCCATTATGGATGTTAATATGCCTAATGGTACTGTTCAGGAAGCAATAGATTACATAAAGATCCACCAACCTGAATTAAAAATTTTAATATTTTCTTCACAGGATGAAGAGTTATACGGGATGCGTTATCTGAAAATGGGCGCTGGTGGTTATTTGAGCAAGCTAAGCTCCACTGAAGTAATTGAGACTGCTTTAACATCGATGCTCAGTAAAGGCCGGTATGTCAGTGATAATATAAAAGATGCGATTTTTTTAGAATCATTAACTGGTGCGGCAAAAAATTCTCCCCTTGAAGCACTATCAGACCGCGAATTGCAGATTGCCAATAAACTTGCAGAAGGTCTTCCGCTCAAAGAAATTTCTAATCTGCTGAATCTCCATTCATCAACAATCAGCACTTACAAAAACAGGTTGTTTGAAAAGCTTAAAATACGATCCATACCCGAATTAGTAGAGATTCTCAGACTGTATAATCATTAAATATTCTATCATAAAAATTGATTGTGATTCAATGAAATTATGCCATACGCCGCTTTTCTGTCTCTTTATTGCTGCAGAGCTGAAGTAAATCGGCCTGATCAGGCATCAATTGGAATCCGAGAACCGGAATTTCCGGAGCTATTAATGAGCGTTTTGATCTATAGTTCCTTCAGAATGCGGCTCACTTTTGCCCTGAGTGAAAGTTTGTAGTTATTGGCAGGTTGTGAAGGATGATCCAAATGCTTTGCTAAAGCTCAAAATATTCATTCTTTATGTTTAAAATCAATACCTTGCGAAATATTTTCAGAATCCTAAACAAACGTAAATACCGACACTTTCTGTTGGGTCTGGTAGTTATTTCCGGCGGCTTGGTTTTTGTAACATGATCAAATATGAGAACAATGGTGATAATGATCAAAAAGTGAAGACAGATCAGGTTTAAGTTAGATAATGCTGGATTTTTGTTGTGAAACTAAAACAACAAATGGAAGAATTTTTAAGAGCAATTCATAAAAAAATCAATTGCTTATAATAGTGAACCGGTCTTAGAAATAACCTTCTTTCATATTTATACAAGTAATTTATGAACAATAATCAGAAGTCTATTTACAGTGCTCTGGCCGCAAATCTTCTAATTGCGCTGACAAAATTTATTGCCGGAAGTTTTACAAACAGCTCCTCCATGATCTCTGAGGGGATTCATTCAACGGTTGATACCGCTAACCAGCTGCTTATACTTTATGGGATAAAAAGGAGTAAAAAAGCACCGGATCAATCACATCCGTTCGGATATGGCAAAGAACTTTATTTCTGGTCTTTCATAGTTTCTATTTTAATATTTGGTCTGGGTGGGGCACTGTCAATCTATCAGGGAATTGCGCACATGATGGAACCCGAGATAATGAAAGATCCTTTCTGGAATTATATCGTGCTGGTTCTTTCACTTATTTTTGAGGGAACTTCTTTTATTATCGCTGTAAGAGCATTTAACCAAACCCGCAACGGGGTGAGATGGTGGGATGCGATTGTCAAAAGTAAAGATCCATCCAGCTTTCTGGTTGTTTTTGAGGATGGGGCTGCAGTGGCAGGGCTTATTATTGTAATGATTCTGATGTGGTTCAGCCATTCACTGCAAATTCCTGAACTGGATGGCTTAGCGTCTGTAATTGTAGGATTATTACTGGTTTTTGTTTCCTTTATTTTGGCACGGGAGAGCAGAAGCCTACTTATGGGGGAAGGAATCGCTTCCGAAACGAGAGACAAAATTACCAGACTTGCAGAAAAGGACGCCGCTGTTGTAAAAGTAAAAAATATACTGTCCACTTACCAGTCACCGGAAGAGGTAATACTGATGCTGATCATCGATTTGGAAGAACATCTTGATACTGAAGAGATCACCGAAGCCATACAGCGTATACGGACAGATATTAAAAATGAATTTAAATTCGTTCGGTTTGTTATTATCCAGCCGGAATAAACAGGTTACCAAATTTCTATCCCTTTGCTCTTCAAATTGGCCGGTCCTTTTTTATCACAATTCCAAGCTTGTTTAAATTCCTTCAATTGTGCCAGGGGCCCGTTTATCCTAAACCTGAAAGGGACATGAGGATTGGTCAGCAGTTCATTACGTAAAGCTTCAGGACTGATGTTGCCATGCCACATTTGTGCCCATCCTAAAAAGAAACGTTGCTGCCAGGTGAAGCCGTTAATGGGTTTAGGCTGCTTCTTTTTATCATAACTTTTTCAAGTGCATGATAGGCCAGAGTAAGTCCACCGAGATCTGCTATATTTTCACTTATCGTGAGCTGTCCGTTAATATGTAAGCCCGGCTGGCCCTCCATTTGGTTAAAATAATCAATGTATTGTTTTGTAAGGTTTTCAAAATTATGTCTGTCTATTGACGTCCACCAGTTATTTAAATTACCCGACGCATCGAATTTCGAACCTCTGTCATCAAAAGCATGGGTTATTTCATGCCCTATCGCTGCGATTATGGCGCCATAATTTATAGCATCATCTGCTTTATGGTTATAAAAGGAGGCTGCAGGATACCAGCTGGGAAACATGCACTGTTAGTATATTGATCGTAAAAGGCATCAACGGTTTGTGGTGTTGCATGCCATTCACCTTTATCTACTGGCTTATCAATTTTCCTGATGTTTTCATTATGATGGAAAACCGCTACAGAAATAACATTATCTATCAGACGTGATGGTTGTATGGAGATACCGAAATAATCGGGCCATTTGTCCGGGTATCCGATCTTGAAAGTCATAGCGCTAAGTTTTTTGTGTGCCGAAGCTTTAGTACTGTTACTCATCCAGCGTAAGCTGTCTATACGCTGATGATAAACCCAGCGCACATTTTCAATCATTTCACCTATCTTTTGTTTATCCTGCTCAAGGAAATATCTTTGAACAAAAAGCTTACCTAAAGGCATACCCAATGCTTGTTCTAACTCTTTAATTGCCATATCTATTCGACTTTTTTGTTCTTTTTTCCAGCCATTACGGTTCCGAAAAAAGCAAAGTGAGGATTGCTGTATTTCTGGGGAAGGTAAGGTGCAAAACGAGATAAAAGCTGCCATCGGGTATATAACTTCAATACAGTTAATGGTGTTTTGTACAGAAGGGCTGTTAAGTTGCTCATATAAGCCCGGTCTTCAATAATAACAGTCTGTGTATTAATTCCCTGTGCTTTTAAAAACCCGTTCCAATTAAATTGTGGTGCAATGCGGCTGAGTTCCGGGACAGACATTTTATTATAGGTTTTTATCTGATCCCGCAACATCAGACTGGATAGCTGCAGACCGGCCACGTTTTGCTCCAATTCGTAAATTTTGGAACCCGGGGAGGCCTCTTTAAGGCCTGCAATTTTATACATATTGTCGATGTGCCGGATCATTCCGTCTTTTAAGTTGACATTTTTAGACTCTTTTAGAGTATAATAGCTTTTATCACCCAAAGTTAGTCCGCCTTGCCCTAACGAAAGAATATTCATCTGATTGTTATGAGCGTCGGCTTCTACCTTATAACTGATAAAAGTGGGTACACCAAGCTTTTGAAGTTCCCCGGAGAAGTTTACCCAATCGGTATAATCTTTAAGATGATCAATTCGCTCAAAATAGCTGCCAAGCGGTGAAAGTCCTGATTTTTCTATGGCAGCAGTATCCATGTAAGATCTGTAAAAATCAGCTATCTGCTGAGATTCCGAACCTGGTTTGAGATCAGGTAATTTACTTATGCTGTCTACAATATTTTTCAGTTTCACTTTGTTGTCCCGATCAAGAATTTCGAAGGCACCCCATCTGCTTTCAGTAGCAGGAAGCGGATTTTTTCTTCCAGTGACCATTGGCAAAGCCATCAAAATCAATACATGGATTCTTAGTAGAATCAATATTGCTGTTATCAAAACCTGAATTATTAGAAACCGAATGAATGTCCGGTTTCTTTTCAGTTTTGCAAGAAAATAGTATTGTGATAATAATTAAAAGTGCGGTTAACTTATAATTTTTCATACTAATAAATATATAATCTTCAGATATTTAGTTAAACGGTTTAGGTCGCGAGAAATTTTGTTATAATACATTTTTTTATCGTTTAATGATGTGCTGTTTCATTGTTTAATCTCAAAAAGCGTAATTAAGAAGACCGCCACAGTTTTTCGTTACGTATTAAGCAGGAAATAATACTTGATTCTTTTAATTCAATTCTTTTTAAAGATGAAAAAATCTCATAATATTTCAAAATCCAAACAAACTACCATATGGGTACAAACTCAAAATCCGTTTCATTTAAAGCGTAAGGTATAAAGTAGTAGACATAAAGGATTATTATAGTATTACCTGATCTTAAGCTGCCATGTCTGCTGAACATTTCCTTTACTTCTCAAAGCCTCCAGCTGTTGGGGAGATGCAGAATTCAATAAACAGGGAAGGCTGCTGAATTTTTCAAACTCCGGCTCATATTTATTTACAATAATAAATCCATTATCATAAAAGAATTGTGCTGCCTGGTCAAAGGAAACAAAATAATTTTCCATGACATTATTTGATTTAAAGAAGCGTTCCCATTTTTATCCTTATCGCTACCAACGGAACCTGTTTCATGTTTGAGATAAATATCAGCTGTTACCCAGGTTCCTCCGTTTTCTTGCAAAACCGAATGTATATTTTTAAGGATTTGAGACTGCTTTTCTCTATCAAAATACATGAGCAGGCCTTCATTAATAATAAGAAGATCTTGATCTTTAGTCAGAATACTGCCGGGGTTCAAAACGTCAAATTCCTGAAACTTAAGGTTGCCGGGAACAGGAATATTCAGACGTTTTAACATCTCCATTTTTTCATTCATTACTGTCCTGAGATCAGTATCAAAATAGATCCTGTCAGGATTTTTACTGGTGTATTCAACCCACGCAGTGAATATCCTGCTGACAATTCAAGTACTGCCGAGGAAACACTCTTTTCAAGGAAAAAGTCGAGGGAAAGGTAGCGCATTTCAAAATGGAGCACACTTGCCCAGAACCCAAAATCTGAATTCAGTGGATTGTCAATACTGAAATACTTCGCAATTTCTTTTGCATAGGGTATAGTCGTAGTTGCAGCTTTAAAGGTAATAAGCTCTTTTGCTGTGTCAGTTACTTTGTTTAACATATTGTTCTTTTTTTCTGCAAAGTAACAGTACAGATGTAGTTGGTAATAGGAAAAAACAGACCTGCTTATTTTTTAATAAACTCGTTTCCCAGTTTATTGTTTTTTTCAGAAATACATTCGGTTGTAATGTTAAGACTTTACGGAAGCTCTGCAAAAAATGGGATTCATCATAAAAAAGATCGTACAGTTCATTTTTATTCTCTGGTTTTTTATTTCTTATGTAACGGTTAAATATCTCCTGAAAACGTACTATTGAGGCATATTCCTTTGGGGTAATTCCGGTCTGCAATTTAAAGAGTTTGTTAAGGTGGCGTTGCGAAGTATTAATTCCTGCAAAAAGATCTTTAATTAAGATATTGCCCTTGTGAGCGTTTATTTGTTCCGCAAGATGAACAACACGGCTATCTGGTTCAAACCTTATCCTTTCTGTAAGAAGTTCAGTAAGCTGAGTTACTGATTCCTGAAGGTTTCCTGAAAAATCTGTCAAAACTTCAGAGCCGTCAAGCTTTCTTTTTGAGATGGAAACCACTTTGCTGAGATAATTGGAAAGATCGCTTCCTGCTATTGAGTAATAACCGTATGGCTTGAAGCTGATACCGATGGAATGTACGGGAACATTGCCTTTGAGCACAATTTTAGTATGGTGCTGTCCTACCAAATGAAGATCAAATGTCGAATGATGAAAAGATTGATTTTGAATAACATGTTCATATTCCCCACTATAATTCCATATGACGATCCAACGACCTGACGGAATTATAGCTGCTTGTTCATCAGCTTCCATCTGCTCCGGGCTTTCAAATGACCAGATTGATTCCACATAATTCATTAAAGCTTCTGGTATTGGATAATATTTCATTTTAGTTGGCTTAATTTAATTACTGAAGATGTTTATCATCAATGCAATATCAGCTAAATGGATGTAATTTTATAACTTCAAAAGAATTAAATAATATTATAAATCGCTTTAAAACACAAATATTTTCATTGTTACATGCCTTTTTCTATTTTAAATTTATTATTGTAGGTAATTTTTATTTATATTTTTAACTTTTAAGCAGTGTTGTTAAGGATATTGCTTGGATTTTGATAGCTATTTTCACCAATTTACTAAGATTTTTTGTTGAAAAATAACATTAAATGTTAAGAATATGATCATCGAGTGATAAAACGTCTTTACAGGTATCACAGAGAAAGAAAGACGAATTCCTACGGATTATTAAAAGGATGAAATAACATAATCAATCAAGAAGTCGCACACCTAATGGAACCTGAAATAATGAAAGACCCTTTCTGATTGTGACCGTTTCTATAAGTGCCGGTTTTTAACAGGAAAAAGGATGAATAATAATTTACTTACAAAGCTGGAAAACTTACTGGGTGTTATTTAACAGCAGATGAATTGAATCTGAGTGCCAATTACCTCAGTGATATGTACAGGGCTCAAACTAGGATGACCCAACGGCATCTTCATAGCCGGTCGATCGAGATAGCCTAAGAATTACTTTGTAATTCATTCTTCTCCCATTTATCGTTGTTGGTACAGTAAATCCTGTGGTGATAAAATATATTTTCGCAAAACGGCTTGGTTTTTGTAATTTTTTTAACCTACAAAATATTAATTCTCAAAACATCAGATCATGGCAGACAATAAATCCAAAAGAGGTTCATCTGACCGAAATAAAGTCAGCGGATCGGAAAATTACGAAATCCAATATTTTAAGGAAAAAATGGGAGTGACATCTCAGACTGTAACAGGAGCGATAAGGGCAACCGGATCGAATGACCGTAAAGTACTTGAAAAATATCTCAAGGAAAAACATAGAAAGTAAAGATTCTTTACTCACTGCAATAAATCTTAAAAACTATTTTTTATGGGCTTATCTGAATACCGCAAAAAGCGTTCTGAAGAAAAGACCCCTGAGCCTTTTGGAGGAAAACCAAATGGAAAAGAGCTGCATTTTGTGATTCAGAAACATGATGCGTCACATCTTCATTATGATTTTCGTCTTGAAATGGATGGGGTATTAAAAAGCTGGGCAGTGCCAAAAGGGCCTTCAATGAATCCAGACATAAAAAGACTGGCTATGATGGTTGAAGATCATCCTTATGACTACCGGAATTTTGAAGGTATTATCCCCAAGGGGCAATATGGTGGTGGAACTGTGATCGTGTGGGACCAGGGGACCTATATGCCGGCAGATTTGCAAGATGAGGATCATGGGAAACAAGAGAAGAATCTTCTTCATCAACTATATTCCGGGAAACTTAAGTTTATACTCAATGGTGAAAAGCTTAAAGGAGAGTTTGCTCTCGTAAAAGCGCATGGAAGGGGGATAACGGCTGGCTGCTGATGAAGCTTGAAGATCAGTATGCCAGTGAAAAAGAGATTACAGAAAAAGATAAGTCTGTGATTTCCGGTAAAACGATTGAACAGATGGAAAAAGCACCGGATAATATCTATGGAAAAAAGAGATTAATGAAGATGAGGCTGTAAAGAATAAGAAAAATACGAAAAGAAAAGCTGGAACCGATAAAAAATCTGCGGGATCCGATAAAGAACCTGAAAGTAAGAGTAATATCAAATCTATTCTTAATAAATTGCCTGAACAAAAATTTTATACCCGAATTGAGCCGATGCTGGCAACATTGGTTGATAAGCCGTTTGATAATGATGAATGGATCTATGAAGTGAAATGGGACGGATACAGAGCGGTAGCTTTTATGAATGATGGTGAGGTTGAATTAAAGTCCCGTAACGATAAAAGTTTTGGCGAAAAATTTTATCCGATCTATGATGAACTTAAAAAATTGAATCTGAATGCAGTGATAGACGGTGAAATTGTTGTCCTGACTCAAAAGGGAACCGCTGATTTTGGACAGCTTCAGAATTGGCGGAGCGAAGCAGATGGCGATCTGGTTTATTATGTGTTTGATATTCTATGGTATGAAGGCAAAGACTTAAAGGATCTTTCCCTTTTGGAAAGAAAAGCGGTCTTAAGGAAAGTGCTTCCTGAAAGTAACAGTATCATTGTCAGTGAACATTTTGAAACTTCAGGTACTGATTTTTTAGAAGAAGCGAAAAAGCTTGGTCTTGAAGGTATAATGGCAAAACGTAAGGACAGTGTTTATCATGTACATAACCGGTCCCGTGACTGGCTCAAAATCAAAGCTAATAAAAGGCAGGAAGTTGTGATCGGCGGATATACCCTGAACGATGATTCCAATAAGCTGTTCAGCAGTATTCTTGTTGGGGTATATAAAGGCGGTAAATTCATATATACAGGAAAAGTAGGAACAGGATTCAATAGAAAGCTGCAGACCGAAATGATGGAACTTTTTAAACCGTTGATCATTAAAAAAGCACCTTTTGCAGAAGAGCCTGATGTAAATAAACCCTCACGGTTCAGACCCAACCCTCCACATGCAACGGTAACATGGCTTCGTCCTGAATTAGTGTGTGAAGTAAGCTTTGCAGAGATGACGAGTGATGGTGTTATGAGGCATCCTTCTTTTGAGGGAATGAGAGAGGATAAAAATGCGAAAAAAGTTGTTCTGGAAACAGAAGCACCTGTAGAAAAGCTAGTAGAAGATCACCCTGGTAAAATGATAAAAGCAAGAACCGGGACCAGCCGTAAAACTCTTCTTAATCCGAAAGATAAAAGCCAGGTGCGGAAAATAAACAGACATGAACTCAAATTTACCAATCTTGATAAATTATTCTGGCCTAAAGAAGGAATCACAAAAAGAGATCTTATTAATTACTATTACCAGGCAGCCCCTTTTATTCTGCCTTATCTTAAAGACCGTCCGCAAAGCATGAACCGTTTTCCCAACGGTATCGAGGATGAAGGATTTTATTTCAAGGATGTTACAAAAACAGCTCCCGATTGGGCAGAAACTTATTTATATCATAGCGATACCGATCATAAAGACCGGCATTATCTTGTAGGAAAAGATGAGGCTACATTGCTGTATATGGCTAATCTGGGATGTATTGAAATGAATCCATGGAACAGTACCATTAAAAAACCTGAGCATCCTACTTTTTGTATTATTGATCTTGATCCGGATAAAAATTCATTTGAGCAGGTTATCGAAGCAGCGCAGGTAACAAAAGGTATTCTGGATGATATGGGGGTTCCAAGCTATTGTAAAACAAGCGGATCTACCGGGCTGCATATTTATATTCCTCTCGGAAATAAATACACCTACGAACAGTCAAAAGAATTTGCAAGGGTAATTGTTACTCTTGTACATAAGGAATTACCTGAATTTACAAGTATCGAACGGACCATAAAGGATAGAAAAGGGAAGATGTATCTGGATTTTTTACAGAACAGGCCGCATGCTACCATCGCAGCAACTTATTCTGTCCGTCCGAAACCCGGTGCTACAGTTTCCATGCCGCTTTACTGGGACGAAGTTAAAAAGGGCTTGAAGATTGCTGATTTTCATATTTTCAATGCTATAGAAAGAATGCAGAGCGAAGGAGATATTTTTAAACCGGTATTAGGCAAAGGAATTGATCTGAAAAAGATTGTAGATCAGTTTTCGGATGAAATTATGTGAAGAAATAATTTTCAGGATTGTTAGAATGAAAATTGAAACTCAATTATTCTTTCCGGGGTAACAGTAACTCCCATTGTTAGTAATTCTGTTCTGTAATTAAGAATTGAAGTTTTTAAGGTATCCATAAAGTAGTTAAGCGATTTTGTATCATTCTTTGTTCCAATTGCTCTTTCTGTGTTTTGATTCCAACGTAATATATCCCACTTTTCGTTGAAATCTCTTTTTTGTACCGTCTACAGTTACTCTCAAGTAAGTGCCATGATTTTTGCCAACTTAATTTAGAGCAATTGTAAAAAATTACGATAATTGCAAAAAAAATGCAAAATAGCTGCAATTGATTAAATTACAGCTATTTGATTTATCTTTCACACTCAGTGGAGAATACGGGATTCGAACCTATATTTTTAACCAGTATACTATCCATATTTCCATCTTTTCAATAACAACTGCCACGCTTGCGCCACAGTTTTCCGTTATTAAGCAGGAAATAATACTTGATTCTTGTAATTCAATTCTTCTTTTCCCAAATCTCTTAAAAAAGTAATGATAAAGAAATTCTTTACATATCGGTCTACAAATTCAGGATAGTTTCATAAGTTAAAAATTGATAGCAAAGTATTCGCGATACTTTTGTTAATAACAAAAGTAAAAAACTCAATTATAAAGAACTCTGATATGGTATTTTATACTCAAATATTCTGTTTCTGGAGGATACTTAGTACAATAATTTAGTATATGAATGTTAATGTTAACTTAAAGAATAAATAACACTTTGTTTCCTTACTTGGTTCGATATTGTAATACTTTCGGTCATAAAAAAACTAATGCGGAAACTCTTCATGAATGTATGTGTATTGTACACAGGTCTTTGTATATCTGCCCAGGAAGTGGTATGGCAGAAAGACCTCAAATCTTCTACTCAGGATTTCCTGAGTCAGGTTACCACAACCATTGATCAGCAGTATCTGATCACTGGAAGCTCGATTCAGTTTAAAAGCCGGTCGCAGACTGCTGATAGAACAAAAACAGAACAACGGTTATGATTTTCACCTGATCAAACTCAATCAACAGGGAGAAGAAGTCTGGGAAAAGTATTTCTCAGGAACAAACCATGATTATCTGTCTTCAACGGTTACCACACAGGACGGAGGATTTCTTCTGGCTGGTACCAGCTATTCTTCCAAAGGATCTGATAAAAAAGAGGATTCCAAAGGGGATCAGATATCTGGCTGATCAGAATCAATGAATTTGGTGATGAATTATGGCAGAAAACACTAGGAAGTACTTCTGATGAAGAAGCCAGGGCAGTTATTCAGACTACAGATTTAGGATTCTTTGTTGCCGGAAATGTACAGAATTCTTCAAGAGGTTACGGTTCCAAAGATGTCTGGATTACCAGAATCGATAAAAATGGAAAAGAACTCTCACAGGTAATTTTAGGAGGAAAAGGCTTGGATGAAGTAGAAAAAATGATTCCAACCAAAGACGGCGGAGCATTACTGGGTATTTATTCGAGAAGTTCTGAAGTAAAGGCGGAAGCGGGAAGCTGGAAGTGGCGTGAAGATCGACTCTTATTCCAAAGCCAGCAGCAACTTTGGCGAAGGCGATTACTGGATCGTAAAGCTTGACAAAAACGGAAAAGTAGAATGGGAAAAGAATTTCGGAGGAAAAGGTGATGATCATTTGAGAACATTGGCTTTAACTTCAACCGGCTTTATCATTGGCGGGGAATCCAGATCGGAAAGGTCAGGAAATAAAACAGCAGGGATTGAAGAAGGAACAGACCTTTGGCTGATTTCCTTGAATGAAAGAGGTGATGAACAGTGGCAGAAATCTTACAATTTGGGTAACCGGGATATCCTGATGGGTATGAATGTAATAAACGGGAAGCAGGAAGACGGAAACGGGAGTTCTAAAGGCATTCTGCTGGGAGGTTATACCCAGGCGGAAGGAAGAATAGAAACGGATGATGAAACCTTCTGGATGCTGTATTTAGATCAGAATGGCAATGAGCAGTGGAGGAAACACGTCAAAGGAGAATCCAGAAAGAAGGAAGAGAGACTTTTCGATTTGAAACTAAACAGAGACGGATCCATTATTCTTGCCGGAACCAGTGCAGAAGAACTGGGGAAAGAAAACTGGAAAATTGTTAAGCTTGGAGATAAGCAGGTTGATCAGTTATTAGAAAAATACGACATTAAGATCTATCCAAATCCTGTATCTGATTACGCATATGTAGAAATCGGCTTTGATTTTAAAGAGGCTGATATTCTGTTGTATGATATGAGCGGAAGACAGCTTCAGAGCGTAAAAACCAAAAACAGAGTAACTAAAATGAATACTCAGGCTTTGGTTCAGGGAGCTTATCTGGTGACGATAAAAACGGATAACAACAAAACGGCGAATGCAAAATTGATCAAGAAATAACCATGAAAAAATACTTTTATATTTTTAATTCTATCTTTCTGTTTTACTTACGGGCAAAAAGAGAAGACAAAGAAAGAATCAGATACCATTAAGGTTCTTGCAAAAACAACGACTACAGTAAATAATTCTACCAATAAAGATGATTATTTGGCGAAAGCTTTTACTGTTACGACTCCCGAAGTTTCACAATTAATTAAATCTGAACTCATTCCGATTAATTATGCTACCGGCAGAGCAGAATATTCGATTCCTATTTTTGAAGTTAAAGAAGGAAATATTAGTGTTCCGGTAATGTTAAAATACTCATCAAATGGAGTAAAAGTAAATCAGGAAAGCACAAATGTCGGATTAGATTGGGTTTTAATAGCAGGCGGTAATGTGACAAAGTTTGTTAATGATATTGATGATAATAAATATAGAGTTAACCAGAATTCAAGTAATTATCCCCGTGCAGAATGGGATGAATCTTCACTAACATGGCTAACAGTGTATGATGCATCCTCAGATTGGGGGCAATATGTAAGTAAAAAAGGACGACTGGTTAATGATAGTGATGTTGAATTTATGCCGGACTCTAAAATTACTGCATCTTCAAATTATGAGCAATATGTTGATATGGCGGCAGACACTTTTTTTGCGGTTGCACCCGGTTTAAATTCTAAATTTTACTTGGAAAAAAAACAAATCAGGATGGTAATTGGGATATAAGATTTAGTACGTATGGTTACAGAGGCCATGAATTAGATGGATTTGGTAACAAAATTTATGTCAATAAGTATGATAAATTTGACATTAGTAATGTTCCCAATAAAGGATGGATGGGATGGAATACTGTTTTTTCTACGGAATGTAGTATGAAATTAGGCAATCTTGATAATTATGCGACACAGAATAATTATTCATTGTTAAGAAATAATGCTAAAGATTATGATCAGTTTCAGATCATCAATGCGTACGGAAATGTATATTCATTTAAAACAAACGATGTCAACATAAGTTCCACAACAGAGTTTCCTTTCACAGGTTTTACAGATTCATCACCTGAAAGCCCCAAAAGTGCCATGTCAATATGCAAGCTTATCTTAAAAAATAACTATAATATCGATATTAATACGTGGAATCTTGATTCTATACTTGATGTTACTTCCAATAAAAAAGTCACTTTTACCTATAAAGAGTTCCAGCAATCCCAGACTAAGCTTAATGATCTTGATAAAGGTAAAGTAATTTTAAGTTCATATATTATTAATTACGGAAATGGGAGCAGTATTATCAATTATCCCGGAGGTGGTATTTCACCAGTAGATTATACTAACAATAAATATGCTCAAAATACCATATATCATTATGTGGAAGAAATTAACTGGAGTGAGGGTAAGGTAAAGTTTTTCTATGATTTTACCAGATCTGATGCTTTTGATGATAATAATAATGTAACTCCTAAACGGGCACTTTCTCAAATCATTGTTTATGATGTTAACGGACAGATTGTTAAAAAGGTAAAATTAAACTATGGTTATTTCAAAAATACACAGGTTTCAAGTGACCTGGATTTAAGATTGAGATTAGATGATGTTGCATTTTATGATAAAGATGATACCTTTCTCTACAATTATAAGCTTGAATATAATCCTGTTCCTATGCCTTCCAAAGGAACTTCGGAAGCTACCAAAAATTACAGAGATCTTTTGGTAATTTTAAACAGCAGTCGGCCGGAAGTTTTCCCAAAACATATTACCAAATTATAAATCAGAAGTTCAAATTTGATAATCTTCCACTTAATGGAACCACTTTTTTATATGGTGATATAGACATGACTCCGGACAATCAAGCTTCTATAGGAATGCTGAACCGGATCACAACTCCTACAGGTGGATATTTCCAGTTTGCATATGAGCTAAATAGGTTTCTTTTGAATGGGCAGGAACAGCTGGGTGGCGGAGTCAGAGTCAAAGAGCAAAAGATACTTGATGGTAATACAGCCAGAACAATTAAGTATAAATATCTGAATGATAACGGGACTTCATCAGGTACAATAGGAAGTATACCTTCTATGGTTACTAATAGAATTGGAGGATGGTACAATAGTGTCAGCGATTCTGGTGTTGCTTCCTATCCGGCGGTATATTTATCACAGCAGAACATGCCTGAAACCGATGATAGAAGTTTTGTCATTTACGAAAAAGTGACCGAAGAAGAAACCGGGAAAGGAAAGCAGGTGTTTTCTTTTACAGGTTTTAATAATTATCCTAATATTTATCCCCACACTGAAGATCATACGGGTGGTGTTAGCGGAAGTAATCTTGTGGCAAATGAAAATTATTTCAAAAACCGCAGCCATTTAAGAGCGAAGTTGATTAACAAAGAAGTTTACGCAGAAGGGGCAACTTTTCCGATGCAAACAGAAACCTATATTTATAAAATCGGGAAAGACGTTAGTACTGATTTTAATGTATACTTTTCTAACTCATATATTTTTAAACCTGCCTGGAGTCTGATTATTGATAATACCCCAGAAAATCTTATTTTGTATAAAAAAATCAGCAGAAATAATTATTTGAGTATCAGTAACTTTAATGAGGAACAGGTCACAAAGGAATATTTCGGAGCCAATCCGGTTTTAAATAATGGTGTGCCAATATCGTACAATTATCAGGAACCTTTTTTCTTCCAACAAAAGAGAAGATAACTCATTTTGATGGAAGCATTACAGAAAACTCTTTTGCTTATCCTTTGACACAGGGAATGCAATACCTAATTAATTTAAATATTGTTGCCAGTCCCCAACTTCAAAGTTCAATCAAGAAAAAGAATGATACGGACCAAGGAAAAATTATATCAACAGTATATAAGAATTTTCCATCAAGCCAGGCTGATGCCGATTTGAAAACAGCCGGTCTTCCTTTACCTTATGCCGATCTTTCTACCAATATCCTGATAAATTCGCCAGTTGTTCAGATGACGTATGATAAGTTTGACAGCAAAGGGAATTTACAGCAATTTACAAACAGGGAAGGTATACCAACCACTGTTATCTGGGGATATAATCAGACAAAACCCATCGCTAAAATAGATGGAGCCAAATTATCAGATATTGACCCCTCTCTTATTAATGGCATTGTGAGTGCTTCCAATAATGATGCACTGGCTTTGCCAAATAATGATGAGACGACATTATTAAGTGCTTTAGATAATTTCAGGGCTAATCCTGCTTTTACAGCATATCAGGTAACAACCTATACTCATGATCCTCTGGTAGGGCTTAGAAGTATTACGATGCCGGCTGGCACGAGAGAAAGTTATATTTATGATAATGCATTGAGGCTCCAGAAAATAAAAGACAGATCAGGTAAAACTATAAAGAATATAAATACGGGTATGTACCTACGGTTTACTATTACAATACTTCCAAAAGTCAATCATTTTCGAAAAATAATTGTACCCAGCCAGGCGCCACTCCAGCACCTATCGTTTATACAGTACCTGCAGGAAAATACTCCTCCACGATAAGTCAGGCAGTGGTAGATCAAACAGCCCTTGATGATATTGCGGCTAATGGTCAATACTATGCCAATGCCAATGGTTTATGTAACTCTACAACATACTGCAGTCTTTCATTCAACAGCTCTATAGGAATTTCAGGGGGAGGAAGCGCTTCTGTTACTACTAACGCAATGTATAAGGTAAGTTTTGGGTTTTCCTCGGGATCAAACTCAGTCAATTTACCCTGGACGACAACAGGGGTAAAAGTGGCTGACATTGTAGGCAACTGCAGGCCAACATCAGATTATTCATCTTACAACGGGCAGGTGTACTATACAATTAAAACCAATGGGAGATTATCATACGAAGACATTTGGGAGTTTCCACACCCAACAATACTTCCTATAATTATGAGCTATTCTTTCCAGTAAACTAACTCACCATGAAAAAAACTCTGATTTTATTATGTCTGCTGCTTTTAGCAGGTACATTATATGCGCAAACACAAACTGTACCCAGCAGCAATGAAAATTATATTTATACTAAGAATTACCTTGACTATCCTGCTTCTGGCGATCCTAAGGTAGCTGAAACAGTTCAGTACTTTGATAAATTAGGAAGGCCCATACAGCTGATTAATGTAAAAGCAACTCCGCAGGGTAAAGATTTGGTGACACCGATTAATTATGATGAATTTGGAAGACAAGTAGATTCATGGCTTCCCTCACCAATGAATACCTACATGGAGCCATTCAGTCAGGCGTTAATTCGAATGCTACAAATTATTATGGAGATAACTTTCCCTTTACTCACAAAAACGTTGAAGCTTCTCCGATAGAAAGGGCTTTATCAAATGTACAACCTGGACTGGCCTGGCAAAACCATCCAGTGAATTTTAAATATCAGGCCAATATTCTGGATGATCATGTAGCCAGGTTTGTTACAACGACAACCGTAACAGACAATACGACCTATTCGAAGGTTGTCTGGGAAAATGAGTATGCGGTAAATCAATTATATAAAAGCATAGTAATTGATGAGGACGGAAATAAAGCGGTGCAATTTACAAATGGATCCGGGGACATAATACTGCTTCGTAAGATATCCCAGGATGATGAAAATGCAGATACTTACTACGTTTATAATGAATTTAATCAGCTGGCTTATATTATTCCACCCAAAGCAGTTATGGATTTTTTTAATGCATATGGAACGGGAAGTAACGTCGAAGTTCCGGATTTCATCCTAAATGATCTTTGCTATCAATACCGTTACGATGGAGTAAACAGGCTTGTAGAAAAAAGCTTCCCGGAAAAGGGGTGGCAGTATATGGTGTATGATAAACAAAACAGATTAGTACTGGCTCAGGATGCAAACCTTGGAGTTGCTAAACAATGGATGTTTACAAAATATGACCAATTCAGCAGAATAGTTTATAAAGGAATTTATACAAGTGCACAGGTCTATGGAAGCCAGGGTAGGGTTTTTGAACAAAATACACTCAATACCTTCACAAACAACAATACATTAAGGCAGGCTTCTATAGGGTTTAATAATGCAGGAATGGAGGTCTATTATCCGGCTAATACCAGCTATCCAAATGTTAATTTTAAGTTACTCAGCGTAAATTATTATGATTTCTATCCACCGTATAGTTTTAATCCGGCACCTCCACCAAATGCGGTTGCCGATAATATTGCAGATGTTAATAATACCAAAGGACTTGGTTTATTAACACTGATAAAAAATATTGAGAATGATGACTGGACAAAGAATTATTCTTATTATGATATGAAAGGCAGGGAAATTGGGACCTATTCTATCAACCATTTAGGAGGTTATACTTCAACAGAATCTGTACTTGACTTTTCGGGAGCAGTAAAACAGACCATTGTAAAGCACAAAAGACTGAATACTGATACAGAAAGGATTATCAAAGAAACGTTTGAATACGATTCGCAAAATAGATTACTTGTACATAAGCATAAAGTTGATAATAATACAGAAGAGGTACTGACTCAAAATACATATAACGAGATTTCCCAACTGTCAAGTAAAAAGTCGGAGGGGTAGATATTTCTAATCCCCTTCAGACAATAGATTATCAGTATAACATCCGGGGCTGGATGACAAAAATAAATGACCCCGATAATCTTGTAAATGGAAAATTGTTTGGTTATTCCATTAAATATCAGAATCCCTCAAATACTGAAACATATGCAATTTTTAATGGGAATATTTCCGAAATCGACTGGAAAACACAAAGTGATAATATTTTAAGGAGGTATGACTTTTCTTATGATACTTTAAACAGATTTGCATTTGGCCGTTTCACCACTCCAGGTGCTACGGTCATAGAAAATAATTTTTATAATGAGTGGGCAGACTATGATATAGGAGGTAATATCAGAAGTTTAGGCAGATACCAGAAATCATACAATAATCAACCGCTTCTGATAGATAATTTAACGTACACTTATACAGGTAACAGGCTGACTTCTGTCAAAGATAACTCAGGTAATTACAGCGGATATCCTGATAGTTCCGGAAATACTATTGGATATGATCTCAATGGAAATATGACAGATCAGAAAGATAGAGGAATTCTGGATATCGATTACAACCATCTCGATCTGGCAGATAAATTTACTTTCGATCAGTCCTATATTGTAAAGGATTTGTTTTTAGGAGATCTTATAAAAAATGTGACAACTCAGTACCTTTACAGATCGGATGGTGTAAAGCTGAACAAAAAGTATACTTACGGAGTCGGTAAAAATAGTACGGAGGCCTCCAGTGACGGATTACCTGGATGGTTTTCAGTATGAAGTGCAGAAATACAACACAAATGTTTCCTCCGGTTTTAAAATTCATTCCTACCGCTGAAGGATACTATAATTTTGAAAATAATAAATATGTTTACAGTTACTCGGATCACTTAGGAAACATAAGGCTTAGCTATACAAGTAATGGGACAGGCGGAATACAGGTTATTGAAGAAAACAACTACTATCCTTTTGGTTTAAAGCACCGTGGTTACAATGATGGTATTGGAAATTCTTCATATCAGTACAAATATAACGGAAAGGAGCTTCAGGAAGAATCCGGAATGTATGACTATGGAGCAAGAATGTATATGCCTGAAATTGGAAGATGGGGCGTCTTGGATCCATTGGCTGAAAAAATGACAAGACTAAATCCTTACAATTATGCCTTTGATAATCCGGTAAATTTTATTGATCCGGATGGAAGAGAAGGAGCGGGCTGGGGTTATAGAAATGGGGCATGGGTATTTTTGCCGGGAATGCAGCAGGGCGATGAAGAATATATGAAACGGGGTTTCACAGATTTCCGTCCTGACGGAAGTGTTGTAGATAATGTTGTCATTACCAACAGTTCTGAGCAGAATACAGGGCATACTTATTTAGGATTTAATGGAGAGGCAAAATATGTTACTCAGGGCTCATCTTTAGGAACAACAATTCCGCTTACTGTAGGTTGGGGAAACACGGGAGTTGGCACAGGCACTGGTACGATAGCCGGAACAGGAGCTGGGCTTTCATTATTAACGATACTTGCTTCAGCTGTAGCAATCTGGACACTGCATGGAGATGCAGCAGTGGATACTCCTGCAGATGAACCTGAAGATTTAAATAATCTATATTTGTATAGGAATATGAGAAGCGTTGGAGGTCTTCCCGAATTAGGTAACTCTCTTAACACTCTAGGAATAAGAAATAAAGATATGTCTAATAATATTTTTGGTGAAATAAAAGCCGACACAGATTATGTTTATGGAAGTTCAGGAATGGGAATGTCCGTGACACCAGGATATGGCAATGTTGTACCGGTAGTAGACTTTGCTACGCCCAAGACGACTCTGTTTAGAATAAAAGCAACCGACGTATACAAATCCGGATTAGGTATTAATGTAGATAAAATTAACCATGCAAATATAACACCAGTCGGAAGAATCATGTTACATCAGTTTAGAACCCAAATACAAGCTACAGCACCACTATGGAAACCAGTAAGATAAAAGAAGTAAATCATATTATAGATATTTATTTGAATTTTGAAACCCTTTCAACTATTGATGAGGAGCAATATAAAAAGGTTGTAATTAAATTTTTAAACAGCTGGATCAACTAAAGAAGAAGGGAATGCATAATGATAATGAGCTTACGCGTTTTATAAGTGAGAAGTATTCAGAGATATCAGAAAAATTTGAAGAAAGTCCTATCTATGAAGAAAGGATTCAGACGATCTTTCCGGAAATAAGTGAGTATTGCTCACCACCTTACTTTTGGATACACCATTGAATGATTATATGAAAAATAAATGGGGTTAACTCTCAATGATACTGATATACAATTATAATTTCAAGAGGAATTAAAATTATATCTTGATAAAATGTCCAATACCTTCGCATTTTTGCGAGGGTATTTTTACATATGCAAGAAGTGAAATAGAACTCAATAGTATTGTTATTGTGGTATTACCCCATTCGCGGTACAGCTAAATTTTCAACTATTTCTGTAATCTTCTTAAAGAGCAGTGGACACTATAGTTATAATTCTGTAGATATCAGTTTCATTACCAGTTCCGCTATTTTCTAATCTTTGCCGCTTGGAAGAGGAACAAAACGTTCTGTGCTTTTTCCTGTCATCATTACTATTATTACCGTTATAAAAATAATTTCAAAATACTAAGGAAGTTTAATATTTTACAAACGACATGTTTTGTCGTTTAAGCAATATATTTTTGTTAAATAAATATAAATTATATGGTGTGAAAATAATTGTAGTCATTTAATTATAATAAAGGTAAATATTTGTCGTTTCTTAAAAAATGTTAAATTCGAAACGTTTTAATAAAACTAATCACTAACTCAAAAAATAACAATACGGGAATGAGAAAAATCTATCTCGGAGCGCTAACCTTATGCGCTTTTTTGGGCACATCCGCCCAGGAAGTGGTATGGCAGAAAGATATCCAATCCTCAACACAGGATTTTCTAAGCCAGGTTACCACTACCATTGATCAGCAGTATCTTATCACCGGAAGTTCTATACAGTCAGGAAGCGGAAAGCCGGAGGCTGGAAGTAAGCAGAACAACGGTTACGATTTTCACCTTATCAAACTGAACCAGCAGGGCGAAGAAGTCTGGGAAAAATACTTCTCAGGACAAAACCATGATTATCTCTCTGCAACGGTTACCACACAGGACGGTGGATTTCTTTTAGCTGGTACCAGCTATTCAGGAAAAGGGTTGGATAAAAAAGAGGATTCCAAAGGAGGCTCAGATATCTGGCTGGTCAGAATCAATGAATTTGGTGATGAATTATGGCAGAAAACACTAGGAAGTACTTCCGATGAAGAAGCCAGGGCAGTTATCCAGACTACCGATTTAGGATTCTTTGTTGCCGGAAACGTACAGGGCTCTTCAAAAGGGTACGGTTCCAAAGATGTTCTGATCACAAAACTGGACAAAGACGGAAAAGAACTCTCACAGGTAATTTTAGGAGGAAAAGGTTTGGATGAAGTCGAGAAAATGATTCCAACCAAAGACGGAGGAGCGTTACTCGGAATGTATTCAAGAAGTTCAGCTGTACAAAGTAAAATGTATAATGTACAAAGTCCTCAAAATACATCCGACACCCGACATCTGACAACGGTACAAAAACAAAGCGACAATTTCGGTGAAGGCGATTACTGGATTGTAAAGCTTGACAAAAACGGAAAAATTGAATGGGAAAAGAATTCCGGAGGAAAAGGTGATGATCATTTGAGAACCCTTGCTTTAACTTCAACCGGCTTTATCATTGGCGGGGAATCCAGATCAGAAAGATCAGGGAACAAAACTGCCGGCCTTGAAGAAGGAACAGACCTTTGGCTGATTTCCTTGAATGAAAGAGGCGATGAACAGTGGCAGAAATCTTACAATTTGGGTAACCGGGATATCCTGATGGGAATGAGTGTAATAAACGGGAAGCAGGAAGACGGAAGCGGGAAGTCTAAAGGTATTCTGCTGGGAGGTTATACCCAGGCGGAAGGAAGAATAGAAACGGATGATGAAACTTTCTGGATGTTATACCTTGATCATACTGGAAATGAGCAGTGGAGAAAACATGTTAAAGGAGAATCAAGGAAGAAAGCAGAGAGGCTATCTGATTTAAAACTCAACAGGGACGGTTCTATTGTTCTGGCCGGAACCAGTGCAGAAGAGCTGGGGAAAGAAAACTGGAAGATTGTAAAACTGGGAGACAAACAGGTTGATCAGTTAATTGAAAAATATGATATTAAGATCTACCCGAATCCGGTGTCAGATTATGCTTACATAGAAATTGGCTTTGATTTTAAAGAGGCTGATATTCTGTTGTATGATATGAGTGGAAGACAGCTTCAGAGTATTAAAACGAAGAATAAAGTAACCAAGATCAATACCCAGGCTTTGGTTCAGGGAGCCTATCTGGTGACGATAAAAACTGATACCAATAAGACAGGCAATGCAAAGCTGATCAAAAAATAAAAACTAATTATTTTCATGAAGAAAACTACAATAGCTATAATTTTATTATTAGCTACATTAAATAATGCTTCAGGGCAAACCACAGTCAACCAATATGATCCAAGTGTGAAAAATGTTCCTACATCTCCTGAAGTTGCATTATTGGGCCGGTTTGGAGATATTCCCGTAGGGCATTATACCGGAACAGCAGAAGTTTCAATACCTCTTTATACTCTTAGAATAGACAATATTGAAATTCCTTTAGCTTTTAGCTATCATACCTCAGGTATTAAAGTTGCTGACGAAGCGACATGGGCAGGTCTTGGGTGGAATTTTTGCCTGAAGGAACCATTACACAGGAAATTAGAGGCAGCGAAGACTTTGTAACAGGAGGAGATGGTTTTGCCAGCACATTGGGTTATAGTATTTTTAAAAATAACTTTCCCACTGTTCAGTCAGAAAGTCCAATGTATAGACTTCAATATGGTGCCAATGATTATAATGCAGGTCTTCTCCTGGAGGCTCCCAGCCAGCTACAGATGATTCTTATGATATCATAAGCAGTTTAAAAAATAAAAAAGGACAGCCCGATATTTTTTCTTATAATTTTTATGGATACTCAGGTAGATTTTTTTACAATCCGGAGAACAACAGTGAAATACTTTTTTTAGAAAGTAATGATGATGTGAAATTCTCCAGAAATACGGATGGCTGGATAGCAACTACCAACAAAGGTGATAAATTTTATTTTTACGCTATTGAAAAATCAACAACTGATCAGACCAGCACCGCTGACTTATCGTATACTTTTAAAATTAGTAGAATTGAACTTGTAAGTGGTAAAGTTGTTACATTCGCATATCAGGACGAAAGTACCTATCAGCAATATCCTACACAAGTTGTACATCTCACTAATTTTACAATGAATCCTGCTTTAAGCAGTAGTTCTAATGCTGTTATTAATGATAAAAACATTAATTAGGATAGAAACAGAAGATACGAAGATACAATTCAATTTGGATAATAGGGAAGACATTCGCCCCCATTATACTGCTACACCCATCAAAAATTGAGTTCAGTTGATATTCTGTCAAAACACAGTAATAAGAAGATTAAAAGTTTTGTATTAAATCAGGATTATTTTCCAATTAATTCTATTAATAATACACCTGAAGAAGGTTATAAAAATAAGAGGTTAAGATTAAATTCTATTCAGGAGGTTAACTATGATCAAATGGGTAATCCTGTCCCGACATCTATCCCCCTTATACATTTGAATATGACACATCCAAGATAATGCCTGATAAGATGAAAAGTTCAGATTTTTATGGGTATAGTAATGGTGAAGGGAGTGAAAATCTTCTTCCTGATTTAACCTATTTTGATTACTTTAAAACTGCTCCCTATAAAAATTATGGTCTAACACCAAGCTCATATTTGGGGACTATGAGATATACAAATGTCAGTTGTGTTACAACAAATATACTGAAGAAAATATCTTACCCTACTGGAGGCCGTACTGAATTTGAGTACGAATCCAATACATTTACCAACCAGTTTATACCCACTATTACTCAGTTACAAAATGGTAATAAAGCTCAAAGTATAACGCATAGAGGAGCAAGTACAGAGCCAGGAGGATCTATTACAAAACAAAGTACTTTTTTAAATTACCAAATAATATTATAAAATTTAATAATACCATATATGACGGCTATATGGGGCCTCTATACCCTGAGGTTCACTATGGTGACTGGACGGAGATCGCTAAATGTAAAATACAGTTTCGCAAAAGAAAGATCATCAATGGGCAGCCGGTTGATACTGTAATTAAAGAATGGAAAGTAGATGTTCCTGGAAGTGTATTTGAACAAACACATCAAATGACCTGGAGTGAAGAAATAACAGTGCCAGTAGATACTGATCCTACTATCGAATATTATGTGTATGTTGAGAATGGTATTAATTACCGAAGTACTGATGGAAGTCACAGAGCTGTAGTATCGAGTGATATTTCATATTTTGATAATACGAATATTGATACTTCTATATCTTATGGAAGCGGTTTAAGGATAAAGTCATTAAAGAATTATGAAAACAATACATTATTGTCACATAAAGAATATACTTATAATGGTGGGAAATTAATTTATGCTTTTAATCCTATAAATCTTATCAGTGGTGCCACATCTAAATCTCAGCCTTCATCAACTACCGGGGGATGCCCTAGTGAATCTATTTCAATATTTAACGATATTTCGATCAATTCCAGCGATTTCGGAATAGGAGGAAATAAATCTTTTGGTTATAGTGAGGTTATAGAGAAAGACATTAGTGTCATTGACGGAACAGCTAAAGGTTACACGAAATATTATTTTACCAATATACAGGAACTTACCTGAAGGGTATGCCGAAAGTAGATGTTCCTTCCAATGGAGAGAATACATTGATTGAAGTTTATGACCAGAATCAAAATAAACTGTCATCAAAAATAAATAACTATGATAATTTACCCAATACCTATGGGGTATACCCTTCATTTGGTATCGTTAAAACATCAACCGGTCTCTATGACCCAAGTAATAATTTTTACCCCTATCAGTTTAATTCAGGTTGTCCTGTAATTGGGCTATCCTATACTGGGCACAACTATCAAAATCCGTTGCCCGTCACTAAATATAAGTTTTTGGTGAGTCCTCTTATTACTGGTAAAAGAAGACTTAAATCCACCATTGAAACTACATTTTTAGGAACCTCGGCTTTGGTGAAAAAAACAGAATTGACTTATAATGTTTCTGGAAATCTTGATACAAGTAAGTTAACAACCTCTGACAGCCAAATTATCTATACAGATTATGATTATGCCAATGATTGGGGAAACACCCGTTTGGTTAATAAAAACATGACTGGTATTCCGTTATCTACAAAGGTTACTTCGGATAATAAAACCCTAAGCTTTACACAAACCAAATATGATAGTCAGGACAACTACCTTCCGACTTCTGTCCAGTCGTATGATATCAAAGCTGGCAGCTGGGATACTGAAGTTAAATATGATAGGTATGATGACAAAGGAAATCTCCTGCAGTATACTACAAAGATCGGGGTTCCGGTTTCTTTAGTTTGGGGATATAATAAGACGTATCCTATTGCTAAAGTTGAAGGGCTTACCTATGAACAGATTGGAGAAGCAGCTTCGGCCCAGCTTGCAGATATTCTTTTGGCTTCTGAAAAAGACGCTAATCCTGCATTTTATAACATGCAGCCAGAAGATGCAGAAAACCAGCTTGTTAATAAATTGGATGTTTTCCGTACTTATTTCAGGCTGTTAAACTATAATATTACTACGTACAGCTATGATCCTTTAGTAGGGGTAAGGAGTATTACCCCGCCATCAGGAATCAGAGAACGCTATATTTATGATGCTGCTGGCAGGCTTGAAAAAGTTGTTGACATGGATGGCAAAGTGTTGAAAGAAATGAAATATAACTATAAAAACTAATACCGTTGAAGAAACTCATAATTCCAATCGGTGCTTTGATGATATCAGGTTTTGTACAAGCCCAGTTGAGCACTACAGAAAACTATACTTACAGTAAGACATATCTTGATTATGATACCAATAATCAACCCACTAAAACATCTGAAACCGTTCAGTATTTTGATGGATTGGGCAGACCCAAGCAAGTTGTCAATATCAAAGCATCTCCTACGGGAAAAGATCTCGTAACGGCAATTCCTTATGATGGATTTGGAAGGCAGGTTGATACGTGGCTTCCAGCACCTATGAATACGTTAAACGGTGGAATTCAACCAGGAGTACTGATGGCAGCCCAGACTTATTATGGTGATAATACACCTTTTGTTCACAAAAATTTAGAAAATTCCCCTCTGGACAGGATTTTTGAACAAAAGCAAGTGGGTACGGCATGGAGTACAAAACCCGTGAAATTTGAATACAATGCCAATGCTGATGGCGAAGTAAAGAAATATAATGCGGTTTTTAATTATAGTACTTTCGAAACATTGATTACGGTTTCTGCTCCTTATACAGCCAATCAGTTATATAAAAGTACAGTAACGGATGAAGATGGAAATAAAACCATAGAATTTAAAAATGGTAAGGATCAGGTTGTGATGATAAGAAAAATGATCAGTGCAACCGAAAGTACCGACACGTACTACGTTTATAATGATTATAATCAATTGGCTTATGTTTTATCTCCTAAGGCAGTAGATCTTATTAAAAACTTAAGTCCTGGAACACAGATTCCGGATACTGTTCTGAATACACTTTGTTATCAGTATAAATACGACGGAAAGAATCGGTTGGTTGAAAAAAAGCTTCCGGGAAAAGAAGTGGAATACATGGTATATGATAAGGCAGACAGGTTGATACTGACCCAGGATGCTAATCAAAGAGCTGCTTTTAGCTGGCTTATCTACAAATATGACGTACGAGGTAGGCTTATCTATACTGGAATTCTAAAATCAAACAACACTCGGACCGGAATGCAGAACCAGATTAATGATGTTGTTGTAGTTGAATCCCGAAATACAGTAGGTTTGACAGCAAACGGTATGGCATATTATTATACCAATACATACTTAGGTTTGGATACACTTCTTTCGGTTAATTATTATGATTCTTATCCATCTCAATACTTGTTTAATCCAACTGTTTCAAATATTCTGGGAGAACCTGTACTTACAGAAACTCTTAGTGCAGATGGAAGAAGTACGAAAGGACTTCCTGTGTTAAGTCTGATAAAGAATATTGAAGATGATGGCTGGACTAAGAATTATACGTATTATGATGCCAAAGGGCGAGTAATTGGAAAGCATTCTATCAATCACCTGGGAGGATACACCAGAACAGAATCTAAACTGGATTTTGCAGGGCTTCCCAAACAGACTATTACTAGACATAAGAGATTAGGAACAGATACTGAAAGAATTATTACAGAAAACTTTGAGTATGACAATCAGAATAGACTTCTGGTACACAAACATCAGGTAGACAGTAATCCTGTAGAATATCTGGCTCAAAATACATATAATGAAATTTCCCAGCTGGCATCCAAGAAAGTGGGAGGAATAGCGGCTGGATCTTCACTTCAGCAGATGGATTATCAGTACAACATAAGGGGCTGGCTGACGAAGATCAATGACCCTGCGAATCTGAATGGAAAGCTGTTCGGGTATGAAATAAAGTATCAAAACCCTGTGAATCCTCAGAGTGTAGGAAAATACAATGGTAATATTGCTGAAATTGACTGGAATAATGGCTCGGAAAATCTCCTGAAACGTTATAATTATGAATATGATGCATTAAACAGGTTAAAAAATTCTTTTTATAAAGAACCTTCTACAGGAAATACCGGCTATTTTGATGAGTATTTAAGTTATGATGCAAATGGGAATATCATGATATTAAAAAGGAATGCTGCTCCCGTCTCCCAGGGAACTACGTTTGTACAGGTAGATGACCTTAGCTATCAATACACCGGAAACCGTTTGGATAAAGTGGTAGAAACAGCGATGAATGATTCAGGATATGAAGGCGGAAATAATATAATTGACTATGACTTGAATGGCAGTATGACCACGATGAAGGATAAAGGAATCTGGAGTATTGCGTATAATTATTTGAGTTTACCTGATTCTTACTCCATTACGCAGAATAACCCATTTGGACTTCCGATGAATGTAGGATTGAATTATTTATATCGTTCAGATGGGGTTAAAGTACGTAAAACATATTCAAGCACACCACCTCGTGGCCTGACCAGCGTTACGATCACGGATTATCTGGATGGTTTTCAGTACAACTATTTTGAGGGAGGAGGAATCTGTATCACCTGCCGCACGGGGAATGCTTATGAGCAGGAGGCATATAAAGGTATTATTGATCCCGGTACAATTACTCCGGAATGGCGGCTTGACTTTGTGCATACAGAAGAAGGTTTTTATAGTTTTACAGAAAACCGCTATATTTATCAATACAAAGACCACCTTGGAAATACAAGGGTAAGTTTTGGCAAAGACAGCACAGGCGCTCTTGAAATTATAGATACTAATAATTATTATGCATTTGGGTTAAATCATATTTCAGGACCATTAAGTACCTCCCAGTTCGGAAGTTATAAATCTTATAAGTATAATGGTAAGGAATTACAGGAAACAGGCTTTTTGATTATGGAGCGAGGTTCTATATGCCGGATCTTGGAAGATGGGGAGTAATTGACCCGTTAAGTGAAAAGTATAGAAGATGGTCACCTTACAGTTATGGAATGAACAATCCAATACGATTTATTGATCCAGATGGAATGCAAATTATGGATCCGGGCGATAAATTTAAAAATCTAAGATCAGCGGCTATTGATTTTGGTAAACAATATAATGGACTATCAATTAATTATAATGCTGAAGTAAGTACCCTTTTTTATAAGGGGGTAGATAAGAATGGTGAAGTTTTTTATAGTTACACTATTCCCGAAATGGGTTCTCAAGGTATGACAAGCGGAATAACTCAAGACCAGGTTGCAGAAGTCTCAAAATTAGGAGAGATAGTTGCTGACGGTCATACACATGCCGGAGATACAGACCTTATAAAGATGGATGGGAGAGATTATAGTTCGGCAAATAAATTTTCGGATAGAGATATCAATAGTTATAAAAATACTTTAATTGACAGTAATGGTAAGAAGGAAGATAACGGACTAGGAAAACCTGTTACTGGTTATGTTGCTGGCCCAGATGGAGGGTTGAGGGAATTTATTCCTGGAGTGAGTAATAATTCAAATTCTACGAAAAAGGATGCAGCTGGACTACCTATAAAAAATTACGATATTCCGGTAGATAGTAGTTTACCATCAGATCCCAGCTCCAGGTCTTTAAGGCTCAATAATATTGCGCCGACAAATATGCCTAATATATTGCCTAAAGGATTTGATCCTGAACAACCTAAAAGATATTAATTATGGTAAGGAAAACTTTAACAATTTTGTGTTTCCTCCTGTATTTGCGTTAGCGCAACAAAACAAGGATGGAAAGTGTAAAGACAAAAACAGAGGAATAGATCAACTTCCCTGTAAAATTGTAAGCCGATATGGTATAGATCTTATACCTGATGAATCAGCCGTAATCAAATATGTGGATATTCTGATAACAAAAGATTTACTTGACCCTGAAAAGACTAAACCATACAAAGTTAATTTGACTGAAAATGGTAAGATATGGCATATTATTGTAAAAAGCTATAATTGTAGAAATTGTAAGATTAATATTAACATTAATAAAAACACAGGAGAAGTATTAAATTATTACAAATCAGAAAATTAAGTGAATAACATCTACCTTCGTATGACCCACAAACTCTTTGTTTTCAAAGTGCTATATAGGATAATAATTCATGTATCAATACTTTTATTTCCATTTGTTTTGATCAATTGTTCAACGAGCAAGATTTTCGAAAAATACGGCATAGAGAAGGGTTAATTTTTAAGAACCCAACTGGATTAAATATAGAAAAGCAATTTTTTACTCAAATCGCAAAATAATTTTACAAGATACATTGATGGTACATTTACGCCCTATTGGTTCTTTTTTGATAATAGTTTTTGTATTAATGCTATTAAACTGTGGTCCAAAAATAAAGATTTCACAAGAAATGCATGACTCAGGAAAGTATACTGTTTATAAAATCGATTCTATAAACAGCTATTATCTGGTGTATCTTACTTACCGGAAAAATAGTTTTAAAGTTATTTCGAAAAAGAATCATCATCCTCATGCAGGCCAATTAAAGTTGGACACCAATTTAATTTATTCTTTTTGGATAGGTTGATTAAAGAAGAAAACTATATTCCTAAAGACTTTAAAACTATTAGCGCGTTATCTTTCGTACCGGATTGTATTAAACTGGATGACAGTACTGAAATCTGCCGTGATCGAGGTATGGACAACATCTATCTGAGCAAAAGCCTGCGTGGCCTTTGTTATGTTGATTTAGCTCCCAAATTGTAGGTCAAATACATTTTGAAAACTAAAAAGTTTTATAAGGGCTTACATATTAATTTTACTAAATACTCTTAAATAACAATGATAACACATTTACCAACCTGTAAATATTTTTTTGTCAAGACCTAAAGAAAATTAAACCCAAACAGTAATTTATATTATGACAGTTTTATACTAGAAATAACAGCAATTTACATAAGCCCTCAGTACTTCCAAAGTATTGAGGGCTTTCTTTTTAAATCAAATGAATAGACCGTGTAGTTAATTTACTACATGAACTTCCTTTTTCCACTACAAAGAAACTTTTATCGCTGCTGTAGATTTGCAGTATACAAAAGAGAGCAATTAAGTAAAAAATAACAATAAAAATATTACCATCATGAAAAAACTAATCTTAATCCCGGCCTTAACTATTGGAGCGATCATATTAGGAACTAATAATGTTCAAGCTCAAAATACCACTGCAACCACAACGGTAAACATTACCCTGAATGATGTCATCTCTATTGACGCAGGAAGTACAGCAATAGGCAATACCGTTGACTTTAACTACGTTACTGCAGCAGACTATAATTCTGATCAAACAGTTACTAAAGCCAACTCTTTAAAAGTTACTTCCACAAAGAGCTTTAATGTAAAGGTAAAAGCAGGAGGTGCTAATTTTATGAACGGAACGAACCTGATTCCTGTGAATGTTTTGACAATCAAACCTTCTACCGCAGCCGGAAGTATGGGAGGAACAAAAACCGCAGTAGTGTTGTCTGCAACAGATCAGACTTTGGTAGCTAATGCTCCGCTTGGAAGCGCATTAACACTGAATTTAGACTACACTATTCCAGCAGCGAAATCATCATCTTCTGATATTTTGGGTAAACCTGCCGGAACTTATACGCAGACAGTAACGTATACCGCAACAGCTTTATAAATAAATTTTTCATATTAATATTTTGTGATTTGGTGTTTCGAAGGCTTCCTACGGGAGGCCTTTGATTTTGTATGTATTGGTATCGATATAGAGAAATTCAAAATCCGGAAATAAATATCTATCAGCTGTAATAGAATCTATGTTTGGAAAGGGCAAATTTTCAAATATAATGTGTAAAAATTTTGGTTAAAAAAATTCCTTACTTTTATAAAAATAATCAATTATGGAAACGAAAGATTATTCAAGCCTTTTAAAGGCAATGTCTTGCGTATCCCAACACTGTACCTTGTACTCATTTTTCAATATCTTCTGACAAATTTCTAAATTAATTTGCTGATATTATAAAATGACCTATTTTTAGTATTTTATTACAAAAATACTATTCAATGCCGAAAAAAATTATAAGAAACCTTCAAATTGGTGTAGTGATTTCTTTGATACTTTTGATTGCTAGTTCTATAGCATCTTATATAAGCATACATAAGCAGATGGAGAATAGGGAAAACCTCTTAAAAAGTAAGGAATCTATAAGCTTAGCAAAAGATATCTTAAATACTCTTTTAAATGCTGAAACAGGAAATAGGGGATACCAGCTTACCGGCCGGGAAAATTTTCTTGAACCTTTTAATAATAGTAAAAATGAATATCCGGTGCTTGTTTCGAATAAAGATAGACTTAATCTTAGAAATAAAGATCAGATTAATGTCTTAAATGAACTGCTGCATGCTTCAGAAATGATGATGAAGGAATATGCCTTACTTATTGAGAATCGTAAAAAGGGCATATTAATGAGTCCGGAAGAACTTGTACAAAACAAGGAAGCTATGGACAGATGCCGTAGGCTCGTTCAGAAATTTGTAAAACATGAGGAAGTTCAGCTTGCCATAAAAAATGAAGATCTGAATAAATCTTCCAACTGGACGGTTTTGTTTATCATCTTTTCTGCCATTGCAGCCATTGGTGTAACCGTTTTTGTTTATATACAACTAAAATCTGACCTTATTCGTCGTGGTAAGTTAGAAAAAGATCTGTTTTATACTAAGGAAATGCTTGAGGAAACAGGTTCAGTAGCCCAGGTGGGAGGTTGGGAGGTCAATATGAAGACCGGAAAGATCTTTTGGTCTCAAAGTACAAGAGAAATTCATAAATTAAAAGATGGTCTCCAGCCTACTTTTGAAAATGCCTTAGGATTTTACAAAGGAGAAAGTGGGGAAAGAATAAAATACCTGTTTAACAGGGCAATACAACAAGGAATTCCTTTTGATGAGGAGCTTCAGCTTTTACGTAATGATGGAGTTACGACCTGGGTAAGGGTAAAAGGTATTCCTGAATTTGAAGATGATATCTGCAAAAGGGTTTTCGGCATCATTCAGGACATTGATGCATTCAAAAAATGTTTCTCGAGGTTTCCCGGAAGGAGGCAATAATGCAATCTTTTGTCACTGATGTTCCTGTTCCTTTGGCCATGTTTGATAAAGACCTTAATTATATTGCTGTAAGCAGCAGATGGAGAGAGGAATTTAGTATGAATAATGTAGATCTTATCGGCAATAATCTATTCACAATATCACCTGATATTCCCGAAGAAGGAAAAGAGATCTATGAGAATGCGCTGTTGGGAAAAATATACATCAATGGTGATTTTACGCTAAAAGTGAAAGGAAAAGAAGAAATTCAGCATTACGACCTTAAAGTTGGGCCTTGGTATCTTACAAAAGATGAAATAGGGGGTGTAATTATTTCCATACAGAATATTACAAATGCTGTAAAGATCAATGAAGAATTGAAAAATGCCAAAGAAACAGCAGATATAGCCAGCAAAGCAAAATCCGAATTTCTGGCCAATATGAGCCATGAGATCAGGACTCCTTTAAACGGAGTTATTGGCTTTTCAGACCTCCTCCTCACGACACCGCTGAATGAAACACAGATGCAATATCTGAATTACATCAATGAGTCAGGGGAAAACCTGCTTAGCATCATCAATGATATATTGGATTTTTCTAAAATAGAATCCGGAAAAATGGAGCTTTTGATTGAAAAATGTGATGTTTATGATATGCTAAGCCAGGTAATCAATGTGATCATTTATCAATCCCAGAAAAAAGATATCGAACTTCTTCTCAATATTGAGCCGGGCTTTCCAAAAATACTTTTTATGGATGAAGCAAGGTTAAAGCAGATCTTGATCAATCTTCTGGGGAATGCTGTGAAGTTCACAGAAAAGGGCGAGATCGAGCTAAAAGTAGAGAAGTTGCACATGAATGATCGTACCATCGCTTTGCGCTTTTCGGTAAGAGATACGGGGATCGGCATCCCTGTTGAGAAACAGAAATACATTTTTAATGCCTTTACTCAGGAAAACAGTTCCATCAGTAAAAGATATGGAGGAACGGGGCTTGGGCTTACTATCTCCAACAATATCCTGGGATATATGGGAAGCCATTTGTCGCTGAGCAGCGCAAAGGAAAAAGGGTCTGTATTTTCGTTTGATATTGAGATACCTTATGAGATCCCTCAACTGAGAGAAGAGGAGGAAATAACTATTAAAACGGCCTTAGTGGTCGATGATAATGAAACCAACAGGATTATTCTTGAGCACATGCTTACCTATAAAAATATCAAGTCTACTTTGGCTTCTAATGGGATGGAAGCCTTAGAGATCCTGTTGAAAGGTGAAAGGTTCGATGTGATCCTGATGGATTATCATATGCCTGTTATGTCCGGATTGGAAACAATAAATAAAATAACAGAGCTGTTCAATCAGCGACAAGAGACTTCACCATTTATAGTACTTTCTTCTTCTTCTGAAGAACTGGGAATACTTAGTTCAGTGAGAAAAATAGAAAATGCACATTTACTTTTGAAACCCATCAAATCACATGATCTATACAAAACTTTAAAAAAGGTAGACCAAAGTTATACCGTAGAAATTAGTAAGGATCATTCTGAGAAAGTTTCGCATGTATTTGCCTCGGAATTGGAAGTGCTTTTGGTTGATGATAATGTAGTGAATATGGTTCTGAATAATAGAATAATGAAATCTCTTGCTCCGAGTATACATCTGACGGAAGCGGTCAATGGGCTGCAGGCTGTGGAAGAATGCAGGAAAAAACAGTTTTCCATTATCATGATGGATGTACAGATGCCAATAATGAGCGGTATTGAAGCAACACAACATATCAGAATGCTGCCGGGATATGAACATATACCTATTATAGGCATTACGGCCGGAAATGTTCTGGGTGAAAAAGAAAAGTGCCTTGAGGCCGGAATGAATGATTTCCTTCCCAAACCTGTAAAACAGGCAGATCTTCTTGATGTACTCAAAAAGTATATTAGGGTTTAGATTTTATGAAAAAAGGGATCAGTTTTTGCGAGGGTTATATATTCTTATAACTTCTCAGTAAGTTTTATTTAAAAGCATTATATCCGTTAGTAATTTGGAACAGTGGAAGGAACGATTGAAGCAAGACTTTCCTTTAGGACCAATGATTTTGGAGAAGTGGAACTCAGGTTTCATCCGGTAGGGAGAATGCCCGATTTTTCTAAGCCTTTCTTTGGGCATGTATTTTCGGGACAGGCTGACCAATGAATTGGTGCAGGTAAGGGCAGACAGGGTAAGGGTTCCACTCGTTGAAATCTCTCTTGGCCTACCATCTACGGTAACTCTCAAATAAACAAATCTTTCGTTAGTTCTGATTTAGAGTCTTTAAAAAAACATCGTACTGAAACTACTTTCTAACATAATCGATAATTTAGGATTAATAAAATTCGAATTAAATTACTGTCAAATCAAGATATTAAATATTTATTTAGAGCAATTATAAAAAAAAGCGATAATCGCAAAAAACGAAAAGAGCTGTAATTAATTAAATTACAGCTCTTTAACAGGTTTTTAAGCGTTTTTGAAAATTTTATCTTTTACGCTATGTGGAGAATACGGGATTCGAACCCGTGACCTTTTGACTGCCAGTCAAACGCGCTAGCCAACTGCGCCAATCCCCCGAATTATTTAAAGCGGTACAAAAGTAAGTATTTAAATGAAATCTGCAAATATTTATAACTTTTTTATTGAATAAAATATGAGATAAATGATAATAAAGATTCTATTTCTCGCCGGATGGTCTTTTGATTAATCAGAATTATTGAAATGATAAAGAAATAAAACATCACCCACGTATGCAGGTTTTGCCTCACCTTCGATAATTAATTTTGCCTCAACAATCACTTTTACAGTTCCCCTCAGGTTACAGATAGATTTTGCATAGGCTTGCAGCTGTACACGGTTGTTTACAAGAACAGGCTGCCCGAATCTGAAATTTTCGATGCCATAATTAATTTCCATCTTTACATTTCTGACATCCGCTATCTGCTTCCATAAATAGGGTATAAGTGAAAGGGTCAGATAGCCGTGGGCAATTGTCGATTTAAAAGGACATTCTTTTTGCGCTTTTTCCGGGTCAATATGAATCCATTGATGGTCCAAAGTAGCATCAGCAAATTTATTAATCTGTTCCTGATCAATTGTATGCCAGTCCGATACACCGATTAGCTTTCCTTCAAATGCTTTATATTCTTCAAAACTATTGATAATGACCATAGAATGTTTGTTTATAGTACTGAAATTTTGAATACTATTAATAACATTTCAAACATCTGGCCAAAATCTGTCGCAGTGTGGTACCTGCTTAAATTTTCACTGATAGAAAATAATGTAAGAGGATCTGGCTTATATATTGTAAAGCTTATTATTGTATTGCAAAAAGTATATTTTTCACTAAACGGCTTGGTTTTTGCAATTTTTTACATGTAATGTATTGGTAATATATTCATAGAAACAAAAACTATAAATCCGTATTGGAAAGGAGTCAATTTAAAAAGACATTAGATCAGTTTTCTGATGTAATTATATATAAAAACAAATTTTAAACTAGATTTTTAACAATAAAAAATTAAGGCTATGAACGTTAAACGAACATTTGGAACCATACTGACTATCTTGGGAATTGCAGGTTTAATTTATACCGGATATGAACTCATCAATAAAAGTTCTGCCTATACAACATTAGGCGTTATAGGCGTTCTCGGACTTATATTCTTCTTTTCCGGGATAGGGCTTGTCAAAAATACCAAAGACGAGGCATAAGCTAATTTAAAAAAACAAAATAGGATTGTAAGCCAGAAAAACTTTTGGTGATGGTTTTATATTGTGTGATAATATTCGCATAATTTTCTCCGTTACCAGCTGTTCACTCCATTTTCAAGTGCCTTTTCATAATTTTCCTGATTAAAGGAATAGACATCCTGTGCTTTATGTGCGCCTCCTTTTCGTTGTTCATCCAGCTTGGTCAGGATCCCCAGGTTCTTTATTTTCCTGTAGAAATTACCCCTGTTCAGACTTCTCCCTAATATCGTTTCATACAATCGCTGCAATTCTGTCATCGTAAACTTTTCCGGCAGTAAATTGTAGCCAATTGGTTTGTAGGTTATTCGTTCCCTGAGTGTCAGCAGAGCTTTTAAAATAATCTGTTTATGGTCCATAGTGATCTGGTAATGATCAAGGTTATTAACGTCGAGCCATTCAAATTCTTCACTCAGTTCGTCTGCTTTTGGAGAAACGTCATGATAGTTTACCAATGCATAATAGCCGATAGAAATAAATCTTTGTTTATGCCACAAGCTGTCATCATAATCACTGAAAACTTCCTCACTTCGGCCATTCTTCCCAAAAACGGAAAATTCTTCCAAAAATAGATCCTTTACACCAGCCCGCTCGCTTAGAATTCTTACTGCAGCATCATCAATATTTTCTTCTTTTTCAGGTAGCCGCCCGGTAGAAACCATTGTTTGTTAAATTTCATCTTTATAGCCAGGACCTTAAGCTCGTTTTCACTGAATCCGAAGATGACAGTATCGATAGAAATATGGGGAACGTATAACTGATAGGCTTCTGCTGATTTTTCTAAGATCTGTTTATGAGGGTTCATATTATTTTAATTGTTCGTGCAGAACAAAGTTAAGGTGATATTAAGGAAGGTGCAAACATTCAGGCTTTTTAACATTACTTTTTGGTAACATATAATTTATAATTCCGGGTAAATAAATGATCTTTTTATCATTTTATTTTAAATTTATTATATATAATTTATTGAAAATCAATTATTTGTTATTGTGTTAATATTTTATTAACATTCATTTGGCAGTATCAAAAAAGAATGTAATATTGAGTCGCTTCATTATGAAGCAACTAAAAAATATTAAGAGATGTCAAAAATTACATGGATAAAATCCAGTTAGCTATTTGTTTAATTTTAAATCAGTTACCCATCTGAAATTCATCATTTCACTACACAATCCAAACAAAAAACAGATTAATTGATCATTATGAAAAACTCAAGACTCCGAATTTCCACTTTGCTGCTCATGTTTTCTTGTGGAGCAGTATTTGGACAACAAACTGACAGCTTAGCTTTGAAGAAAAAAGCGATAACTTCCTCCAAAGAGGACAACAACAGGAATGTGATGCTCAATGCTGCCAATAATACCAGCCCCCGTGACGTTAATATCGGTCTTCCTTCTACAGTTGGAGGAATCACGATTCTCGAAAATGACCTGCCTGTTGTTTATTTTTTCTGGCCCGAACTGCCCAATAAAACATGGAGGCAAAGTGTCGGACTGGAAAAAACGGGCCTTTTAAAAATGGACCAGTTGGCCAATACAACGGGAGATCTTGGTTTTGCAGTCAATTCATATTCGCAGACAGGAACTAAGGACCTTAAGATCAAAGGTAAATTTACAACGAGTAATTTTGGCTGGTTACAGGCCGATGCCAATGTTTCGGGGCCTATTTCCAAAAATGGCTGGACGTATACGGCAGGAGCTTTTGCCAACTATGATCCGAGCACCTATAAATTAGGATTTGCAAGAAATGCTGATGAAACAAAAATTTTCAGAGCAGGAGTAACTAAGTATTTTAACAACAATAAAGGACAGATAACCGCACTTTACAAATATGCGGATTCGTATAGCATAACCAATTATGCTGTTTTCCAATATGGGGAAAACGGAAAAGTAACAGAGCTTGATAATTTCAAAATTGGCAGAGATTCCTACGTAGTAAGAGACGGACAGATGAAAGTCAAAGATATTCTTACAGGAAATTATTATTGGGCTTCCATGAGTGGAGATGATAACAGATCGAAATCTCATAACATTGATATTTTTGGTAATTATCTTTTGAACAATGGATGGAATTTTAAATTCTCAACAAGAGCACATTTTTCAAAAGTGAAAATGTCCAATATGATTCCTTTGAGTATTTTCAATGCAGATTCTTCAGCAGGATATACTTTGGCTTCCGGCGGCCAGGCTTATTCAGGGCAGGTAGGAACTATTCTGGGAATGTATACACCGGAAACCCCGATTACCAGTATTGCAGGTCGTTTTTCTTTGAACAAACAGGTAGGAAATCATAATTTGACATTTGGAGCGTTGGAACAATATTATCACGTCAACCAATACACATCCAACCGAACTTTTTTCTTCCAGACTGTTGAGCCGCAACCTCAACGCTTGATTGGTCCGAATACGGATTCTGATGGCTTCTACAATTATAATGCAGGCGGAGAATACCATAGTGGAACAGAGAACAAATTTTCATTGTATGGTATTGATGAATGGAAAGTTACCGACAACTTTAATCTGAGCTATGGTTTACATTTAAGAAATCACATTATTGACGGGGAGTATTCTTTGGCTCCAAGGACTATTGGCTTTAGCTTTACAGATCCGGGCCAGTTTAATCATATCAGTCAAAGTTTTTTCAGATTGCAGGAAGTTTGAACGCAACTTATAACATTACCAAGAACTTCGGTATTTTAGCCAACTTCCTGTACACAGAAGAAAACAGAAGATTGGAAAGTTATTCCCAGGCTTTTGAACCCAATACCAATAAAATTAAAAGCCCATTGGGAGCATTTGGAGTTTTCTGGAATACCAATTGGATTCAGTTGATTTCTCAGGCTACCTATCTGAAGAAAAATAACAACCTTAACAGATATAATCTGGTAAATCCTGCAAACAGTTCTCAGGCGCAAACCACAACCGTTTATTATGATATTCAGACGCTGGGCTGGACCACGGATTTTGTTTTAAAACCATTCAAAGGATTCAATTTACATTACCTGGTTACTTTCCAGAATCCTGTATATAAGAAATTTAATTTCAATGCATTCGGGAAAGAGTATGATTATAATGACAACAATGTATTAGGGGTAGCTAAAGTTTTAATGGAAATCGATCCAAGTTATTCTATTGACAAGTGGAGGTTCTGGGCGAGCTTCAGGTATTTCTCAAAACAATACGCGAATCTTACCAACGCCTTATACTTTGCACCAAGATGGGAAACTTTCGGGGAGTAAGCTATACTGTAAACAAAAACATCAACATAGGTGCAACAGTGATCAACTTCCTGAACCAAAGGGGAGCCAGTGGAACCATCAATGGTGCTGAATTAATTACAGATGCAAGTCCATATTACGGAAAACTGTTGACAGGAACGTACATTATGCCATTGACAGGTCAATTATCAGTAAACTTCAATTTTTAAAATATAAACAATGAGAAGGACGGTTTTAAATATTGCTGCATTATTTTTTGGAATAACAGCATTTTCACAGAATATTCAGATGGTCACGAATCCTAAAGGTCCTGTTTTAGGCTATTCTGCAGATTCAGGGGTGAAAATTCTGACAGTTGGCGGAAATAAATTCAAAGATTTAAACAGAAACGGAAAGCTTGATCCATACGAAGACTGGAGACTTCCCGTCGATGAGAGAGCGAAAGATTTAGCTTCAAAGATGAGTGTTGAACAGATTGCAGGACTAATGCTTTACAGCGGCCATCAGTCTGTTCCTGCGCCTGCAGATGGTTTCCGGGCAGGTAAATATAATGGAATGCTGTATAAAGAAAGCGGGGCAAAAGCCTCGGATTTGACAGACCAGCAAAAGAAATTCTTAAAAGAAGATAACCTGCGTCACGTTTTGGTAACAACTGTTGAGTCTCCCGAAATTGCAGCACAATGGAGCAACAACATCCAGGCTTATATCGAAGGCCTTGGATTGGGAATTCCAGCCAATAACAGTACAGACCCGAGACATTCTGCAACCGTAACGGCTGAGTTTAATGAAGGAGCAGGCGGGCAGATTTCACTTTGGCCGGATGGCTTGGCAATGGGCGCGACTTTCGACCCGGAGCTGGTCAGAAAATTCGGAAATATTGCGGCTCAGGAATACAGAGCATTGGGTATTTCAACAGCTTTATCGCCTCAGATCGACCTGGGGACAGAGCCTCGCTGGTACAGAATCGCTTACGTTTTTTCTGAAAGTCCGGAACTGACAGCAGATTTAGGAAGAGGTTATATTGACGGTTTCCAGACAACCATCGGAAGTAAAAACGGCTGGGGTAATAAAAGTGTAAATGCCATGGTAAAGCACTGGCCGGGAGGCGGCCCTGAAGAAGGCGGCCGTGACGGTCATTGGGCAATGGGAAAATTCGCGGTTTATCCGGGGAATAACTTTCAGAACCACGTAAAGCCTTTTACCGAAGGTGCTTTCAAATTAAACGGAGGAACTAAAGAAGCTGCAGCAGTGATGCCTTATTACACAATCAGCTTTAATCAGGATACGAAAAACAGGGAAAATGTCGGGAACGGCTACAGTAAATATCTGATCACAGACTTACTTCGTGGAAAATACAAATACGATGGTGTGGTGTGTACCGACTGGCTGATTACGGCTGATGAACCCAAAACGCCGGGAGGATTTGCCGGAAAACCCTGGGGCGCTGAGAAATTATCTATTGCCGAACGTCATTACAAAGTGCTGGAAGCCGGGGTTGACCAATTCGGAGGAAATAATGATAAAGGACCTGTTTTGGAAGCGTATCAGATGGGAGTGAAAGAACACGGCGAAAAAGCATATCGTGCAAAATTTGAACAATCTGCCGTTCGTTTGCTTAGAAATTTCTTCAGAACAGGATTGTTTGAAAATCCCTACGTGAACATTGATGAAACCAAAAAAATAGTTGGTAATCCGGAGTTTATGAAAGCAGGGTATGAGGCCCAGGTAAAATCTATCGTGATGTTGAAAAATAAATCCAATATTCTTCCCATCAAGGAAAGAAAAACGGTTTACATCCCGAAGAGGTATTCTCCGGCAACATTTAACTGGTGGGGAATTTACACGGCTCCTTCTCTGGATTACCCTGTTGATATCGAAAAAATAAAAAAACATTATAACGTAACCGAAGATCCCGCTAAAGCTGATTTCGCATTGGTTTTTGTGAAAAGTCCACACAGTGAAGAAGGCGGTTACAGCGATATTGATGCTGCAGAAGGCGGAAACGGCTATCTTCCGATTTCTCTTCAATACAAAACCTATACAGCAACTGAAGCCCGTGAGAAAAGCATTGCAGCGGGTGATCCGGTTGTAGCCCCGAATGTACACGACAGGACATTCAGAAATAAAACTTCAACCGCTACCAACTTTACAGATCTGCTGACCATTGAAAACACGTACAAGGCAATGAACGGAAAACCCGTAATAGTTTCTGTAACAGCTTCAAAACCGATGGTTTTCAACGAATTTGAAAAGCATGCTGATGCCATTCTGATGAACTTTAATGTTTCCAATCAGGCGGTTGTGGATATCGTAACCGGAAAATACGAACCATCAGGATTACTTCCGCTTCAGATGCCTGCAAATATGGCGACTGTTGAAAGGCAGAAAGAAGATGTTCCTTACGATATGGAAACCCATAAAGATTCCGAAGGTCATAACTATGATTTCGGATACGGAATGAACTGGTCAGGTGTGATTAAAGATGCGAGAACAGAGAAATATAAAAAGTAATTGATGATTCCGGGTCTGTGTTTCACAGGCTCAGAATTTTATTTTTAAAAACTGTTTAACTTTTTAACCACAAAAGTCACAAAATCTTCAAGTCTGAAATAATAATTCTAAAAGCTTACAAAATTGAAAATCAAAGATTTTCAAAACTTAAGTGATCTTTAAAAAAAATAGCATTGAACTTAAAATAATTAAAGTGTTAAAAACTTTTGTGCCTTTTGTGATAAAAAACAATTTAATATGAAAATCAGATTCACAATCTATTCATTAATGCTGGGTTCATTAATGTTTGCCCAGGAAAACCTTGATTTCAGCGGAAAGAAAGAAATAATTTCACCGGAGATCAAAGGTAAAAGCGTAACATTCCGCCTGCGTGCACCGGAGGCGAAAACAGTAAAACTGCAGGGAAACTGGATGTCGGGAAAGGGTTGGGAACCGGGAACCGTAGAATTAAAAAAGATGCAGATGGAATCTGGACCTTCTCTGAAAATGATCTGGCTCCTGATATCTATACCTATTCATTTATTGTGGATGGTGTAAAGGCCAATGATCCGAACAATTCTTATCAGGTTCGTGATGTTTCATCGGTAATGAGTATGGTTTTGATAGATGGAAAACAATCTGAAAATTACAAAGTTCAGAACGTTCCGCACGGAACAGTTTCCAAAAGATGGTATCAATCAAACGGATTAAAAGAAGACAGAAGATTAACGGTTTACACCCCTCCGGGATATGAAAATTCAAAAGAAAAATTCCCTGTTTTATACCTGCTACACGGAATGGGTGGTGACGAAGAAGCATGGATGACCTTGGGAAGGGCCTCACAGATCCTGGATAATCTGATTGCTCAGGGAAAAGCAAAACCTATGATTGTTGTAATGCCAAACGGTCATACAAGCAATTCCGCAGCGCCGGGTGAATCTTCCAAAGGTTTTTATAAAATCGATATGAGGACACCGGATATTTTCAGTGGTGATATGGAAACCTATTTTAAGGAAATCATGGAATTTACAGAACATAATTACCGGGTAAAATCAGACGCAGGAAACAGAGCTATCGCCGGACTTTCCATGGGGGATTCCATTCCTTGTATATTTCTGCCAATCTGCCGGAAACGTTTGATTATGTAGGGCTGTTTTCTCCGGCAATTCTACCGCCTGATGAAAAGAAAAGTCCTGTTTATCAGAATTTAGATCAAAAACTGAAAGTCCAGCAAACCAATTCATACAAGTTGTATTGGATTGCCATAGGAAAAACAGATTTTCTTTACAAAAACGTGACGGAATACCGTGAAAAACTCAACAGGATGAACTTCAAATACCAATACGCAGAATCCGAAGGCGGTCATACGTGGAGCAATTGGAGAACCTACCTGAATGATTTTCTTCCTCAGTTATTTAAATAAACAAATTGAACATGAAAAGAATATTCATAACCGCACTGTTTATCTCAGGAATATACAATGCATATGCACAAAAATCTATTCCTTTATATCAGGGAAAGGCACCGGGAACAGAAAACTGGAAGCAGAAAGAAGCACAGCAATTCAGCGAGCTGTTCAAAACGGAAGTGGTTTTCAACGTGTCCCAACCTTCGATATTGGTTTTCGAAGCAGATAAAACCAAGATCAACGGGACAGTTGTTGTTATAGCTCCCGGTGGTGGTTTTCAAAGCTTATCGATCAACCGCGAAGGAGTTGATCTGGCAAAAAAACTCGCAGAAAACGGAATTACAGCAGTCGTTTTAAAATACAGATTGCTGGAAACGAAATCCAATGATCCTGCCAAAGAAATGATGGAGAATATCAAAGACAGAAATGCTTTTGATGCCAAAACAGCTCCTGTTAAAGTAATGGCTGGAGAAGATATCAGAACAGCAATTTCATATATCAGAACACATGCGGAAGAACTGAAGATCAATCCTGAAAAATTGGGTGTAGTAGGGTTTTCAGCAGGGGCAAGCGTAATTTTAGAAAGTGTTCTCCATAGTAAAGATGCTTCAACGTTACCAAATTTTGCCGCATCCATTTATGGCGGGCCAAGTCAGGAAATTCTCAGTACCGGGGTTCCTAAAGCTGCTCTTCCAATGTTTATCTGTGCCGCAAGTGATGATCAGCTGAAACTGGCACCTAAATCAGTTTTATTGTATAACAAATGGCTGGAAGCAGGGCAGCCCGCTGAGCTCCATATCTATGAAAAAGGAGGTCATGGCTTTGGTATGGGAAAACAAAATCTTCCCGTTGACAAATGGTCTGATGTGTATCTCGACTGGTTGAGATACCATAACTTTTGTAGTGATCTAATCAATATTTTATATAGTTTCTTTCATGGCACTTTCAGTTTCAGGACAGAATAGTGCTGTGATTTTGAAAGAGTGTATTGATCAAATTTAAATACCTGTAATAAAAATCAAATCTGAATTATGAATAAGAATATCTCAACACTGGCCGGACTTTTTTCCGGTACCAGATATCCGTTATTGCTTCTGGCTTTAGTGGGGATGTCATCTCTTACAAAGGCTCAAAATAATCCAACAATTACCGTTGGCGGAAAAACATTCAAAGACCTCAATAAAAATGGTAAACTGGACGTCTGGGAAGATACAAGACTTTCGGTTGATCAAAGAATTGATGCCATCATCAGCCAAATGACCAATAAAGAGAAGGTTGATCTGCTGATTGGAACAGGAATGCCCGGAATTGAAGTCTTAACCGGACCTGTAGGTGATTCAAAGCAAGGACTTGTTCCCGGAGCTGCAGGCGGAACAGCTAATCTGGACAGATTCGGAATTCCGGCTACTGTTGTTGCGGATGGGCCTGCAGGTTTAAGAATTGCACCAACCAGGGAAAATGATTCCAAAACGTACTATGCAACGGCATTTCCTGTAGGAACGGCTTTAGCTTCAACCTGGAACAAAACGCTATTGGAAGAAGTAGGAAAAGCAATGGGAAATGAAGTGAAAGAATACGGCGTTGATGTTTTGCTGGCGCCTGCCTTGAATATTCAGAGAAATCCATTAAATGGAAGGAATTTTGAGTATTATTCAGAAGATCCCTTAATTTCAGGGAAAACTGCCGCAGCAATTGTCAATGGAGTCAGTCCCGGGGAGTAGGAACTTCTGTTAAACATTTTGCTGCCAATAATGAGGAAACCAATCGTTTAACAATCAATGCACATGTATCTGAAAGAGCATTGAGAGAATTATATCTGAGAAATTTTGAAATCACCGTGAAAGAATCTCAGCCCTGGACCGTAATGTCATCTTATAACAAAGTGAACGGGGTGTATACTTCAGATTCCAGAGATTTACTGACCCAGGTTTTAAGAAACGAATGGGGATTCAAGGGCATTGTAATGACCGATTGGTTCGGTGGCTTTCCGGGATTTGAATCCATCAGAACTGGAGGGATTTCTGATGTTGTCAAGCAGATGAATGCAGGGAATGACCTTTTGATGCCCGGAATTCCGGCACAGAAAAAGTCCTGCTGGAAGCTTTGGATTCAGGCCGATTACCAGAAGAAGTGGCGGATCTTAACGTGAAAAGAATTTTGAAATATATTTTCAGTACACCAACATTTGCGCACTATAAATATAGTGACAGACCGGATCTGAACGCACATGCTGCAGTAACCAGAAGCGCGGCAGCAGAAGGAATGGTTTTGCTTAAAAATGAAAACAATGCTTTGCCTTTTGCAGACAGGCAGAAAGAAGTCTCATTGTTCGGAGTGACTTCGTATGCGTGGATTACAGGAGGTACGGGAAGCGGGAGTGTCAACAACAGACATACGGTTTCTCTTTTGGAAGGGCTGAATGCTGCAGGGTATAAATTAGACAGGGAGCTGGTAGAATTGTATAAACCGCATGCTGAAAAAGAGGCTGCAGCAGAAAAGGAAAGGAGAAAAGCCCGGGGGATTTTAGCTTTGCCGGAGAGGCTCCCCGAAATGAAAATGGATGATGCCCTCATTACTAAAAAAGCGGAAACTTCTGAAATTGCTTTTGTAACATTGGGAAGAAATTCCGGTGAAGGAGGAGATAGAGTAGTGAACAATGACTTTAATCTGGCCCCGGAAGAAATAGAAATGCTTGATAAAGTTTCCAAAGCTTTCCACGCAAAAGGAAAAAGTGGTGGCTATACTGAACATCGGAGGGGTTATTGAGACTGCTTCATGGAAAGACAAGGTAGATGCCGTTTTATTGGCCTGGCAGCCAGGCCAGGAAGGAGGGCATTCTGTGGCGGATGTGATTTCCGGGAAAGTAAATCCTTCCGGAAAACTGACGATGACTTTCCCTGTAAATTATGCGGATCATGCATCAGCAAAGAATTTTCCGGGTGAGCCATCAGATAATCCTGCAGATGTGACTTATAAGGAAGGTATTTATGTGGGATACCGCTATTTCAATACTTTTGGTATAAAGCCTTCGTTTGAATTCGGATATGGAAAATCATATACTGATTTTGAGTATTCAGATATTAAAACCAGCTCAAAGGTATTTAATAATTCAGTAGAGGTAAGTGTCAATATTAAAAATACAGGAAAGGTACCAGGAAAAGAAGTCGTTGAATTATATCTCTCCGCACCTGGAAAGACCATTGACAAGCCAAAGTCTGAATTAAAAGCTTATGCAAAAACAAAAGAATTAAATCCCGGTGAATCACAGACTGTTATTTTGACTTTAAACAAGAAAGATTTAGCTTCGTTTGAAACCGGAAAATCAGCCTGGATTGCTGAAGCCGGAACCTATAAAATTCTGGTAGGAGCTTCCTCACTGGATATCAGACAGAAGGTTGAAATTAATGTAGCGAAAGAATTATTAGTTGAAAAGGTACAGCACATTCTTCCTGCAGACAAACCATTTGAAGATCTAAAACCACAGCAATAATAAAATAAAAGGTAAATCTAATGCTTAAGTCCTTTATTAACAGTTTGATAGGGTGGGATGTCTGACATCATAAAGAAATTATTAGGAATTAATCTTTTATTTGTAAAAATTTGTATATTTGCCCAGCAAAAAAAGAAATAATGATATTATCTAACTTAAAAAAGGGAAAGAAACAGTACTTACGTCGAACGTCGTGAGTCATTTTCCTTTGGTTAGAAACTAAAATAAATCAGGAGCTTGTCATCACGACAGGCTCTTTTTTTTGGAAATATTTAACAATTAATATATTATGAAAGTACTAAAATTTGGAGGGACTTCAGTAGGAAGCCCGGAAAGGATTGAACAGTTATTACCCATTATCAGATCTCAGGCAGCGGATAAACATCTGGTTGTTTTATCAGCAGTGTCCGGTACAACAAATGATCTGGTAAAGCTGTCAGAACTGTATGAGAAGAAGGATATTGAGGGAGCCTACAAACATATTGATGTACTATATGAAAAATATAAAAACTTTGTAAATAAATTATTTAAAACAGAAGAAGGTATTCAGGAAGCTTCCGCTTTTATTGACAAAATTTTTGATCTGTTTTATCAATTCAAAAATAAAAACTTCACTTCCAGTGCAGAACGTGTTATACTGGCGCAGGGTGAGATTATTTCAACAACTTTGTTTCATTTACATTTAAAGGAAAAAGAAATCGCTTCTGTTCTGTTATCGGCATTAGATTTTATGCTGATTGATGAAGATAAGGAACCCGATATTGATTACATCAGAAAACATGCTGGCCTTGAAATAGCAAAATATCAGGAAGAAACATTATTTATAACCCAGGGATATATTTGCAGAAATGCTCAGGGAGAAATTGATAATCTGCAAAGGGGAGGATCAGATTATACAGCTTCATTACTGGGAGCAGCATTGCAGGTAGAGGAAATTCAGATCTGGACAGATATTGACGGCTTCCATAATAATGATCCGAGATATGTTCAGAATACAAAGTCTATTGCCAGACTTAGCTTTGATGAAGCTGCCGAGTTATCTTACTTTGGAGCCAAAATTCTACATCCTCAAAGCGTTTTCCCTGCAAGAAAATATAATGTTCCTGTAAGATTGCTGGATACGATGAATCCAAGTGCGGCCGGAACATTAATTTCAGGAGAAATTTCCAATCAGAATCAGATTGTAGCAATTGCAGCCAAAGATGGGATCACCGCCATCCGCATTCAGTCTTCCCGTATGCTGATGGCGTATGGCTTTTTGAGAAAAGTTTTTGAGGTTTTTGAACGTTATAAAACTCCGATTGATATGATTACCACTTCTGAAGTAGCTGTTTCTCTTACCATAGACCAGACAGAGCAGCTGTCTGAAATCGTAAAAGAACTTGAGTTTTTCTCAGCTGTTGAAATTGACAATGAGCAGTCTATCATCTGTATTGTTGGAGATTTCAGAAAAGAAAATCACGGATACGCAACCATTGTCTCTGAAGCGGTAAAACATATTCCGATCCGTATGATTTCTTATGGAGGAAGTGAAAATAATATTTCATTACTGGTTCCGTCTGTTTATAAAATAGAAGCTTTAAGATCTCTGCATAACAGATTGTTTTAGAAAAAGATAAAAATATCAGAATAAAAACCGCTTTTAAAGCGGTTTTTATTGTTTACAAATATGTAGATGAAAAAAGGTGGACAGAATTGTCCACCTTTTTTATACTATATTTTAAGACTGAATAAACTCCAAAAGATCTTTATTGATCGTTTCATGCTCTGTAGTCGGCATACCGTGAGGGAAGCCAGGATAGACAATCAGTTTGCCGTTCTTCAGCAATTTGGCTGATTTTATCGCAGAATTTTCGATAGGGACAATCTGGTCATCGTCTCCGTGCATTACCAGAACAGGAATATCAACTGCTTTCAGATCTTCTGTGAAATCCGTTTCAGAGAATGCTTTGATGCCGTCATAATGGGCAACGATTCCTCCCATCACACCTTGTCTCCACCAGTTTCTCTGAACTCCGTCTTTTACATTGGCACCTTCTCTGTTATATCCATAGAAAGGGAATGTCAGATCATAATAAAACTGGTTTCTGTTGTTCATGGTCTGCTCCCTGATATTATCAAAAACTTCCATAGGAACTCCATCAGGGTTCGATTCACTTTTTACCATAACTGGCGGAACGGCACTGATCAATACTGCTTTTTTGCTCTTCCATTAGCATATTTATGTACATAACGGATCACTTCACCACCTCCGGTAGAATGTCCTATATGAACAACATCTTTCAGATCAAGAAACTCAACAAGCTCTGCAGCATCAGAAGCATATTGTTCAATAGTATGATTATAAATGTTCTGGCTTGAGCGGCCGTGGCCTCTTCTGTCATGGGTAATAACCCTGTAACCTCTCTGTAGGAAAAAGATCACCTGTGCATCCCAGTCATCGGATGATAATGGCCACCCGTGGTGAAACATCAGTACAGGCCCTTCTCCCTGGTCTTTATAAAAAATTTCAGTTCCGTCTTTTAATGTTAATGTACTCATAGCTTTAAATTTTTAATGTTGATGATTAACTTATTTTGTAATTATGTGTTGTCTTAATTCTTTAGCAAATGTAATAAGGCAAAGTTAGATGGAAATTAAACTAGATTAATTTCGTTCACTTGAAAGTAAAAAGTTATAGAAATTAATTTATTTATTGCCTGATGTTAAGTAAATATAATAAAAAACAGGCATTCACGAAAAGGGCTGATACAGTTTGTTTTTACATCAAACGAGAGTATCTTTATAAAATAAGTGTGATTAAAGTTCTTTTCAGGATGCTTTTCGTTTCATCACATTTGTATAAATTTGTCAGATCTACCGAAACAATTGTAAAACTATTAAAAAATAAAGCATGGAATTCTCTCCTTTTAATAATGTGGTTAAACGATGTCTGCAAGGCATGGCCATGGAAGAAAACGGAATGTCAGAAGAGGCAGGAAGGCTGTTTTTGCAAGCCTGGAATGAATCAACGGATGATCACGAAAAATTTCTTGCCGCTTATTATGTTGCCCGCCATCAGAAGACACCTTCAGATGAGTTAAAATGGCTGGAAACATCATTGGAGTTTGCTTTAAAAATAAATGATGATACTGTTAAAAGTGCGCTGCCTGCTCTTTATCAGAAAATTGCTCAATGTTACGGAAAATTAGGAGATACGGAAATGTCAGAAAAGAATGCTGAACTGGCATTGCAGTTAAAAAACCATCCATCTGATAAAGGACCTTTTTACCACGGGACAAAAGCAGATTTAAAGGTTGGAGATTTACTGACAGCAGGAGGAAATTCTAATTACCAGTCTGATCTTAAAATGAATCATATCTACTTTACGGCTTTGGTTAATGGGGCAGGACTTGCTGCTGCATTAGCAAAAGGAGAAGCTAAAGAACGTGTCTATATTGTAGAGCCAACAGGAAATTTTGAAAACGATCCGAATGTCACCGATAAAAAATTCCCAGGGAATCCCACCCGTTCTTACCGCTCCGAAATGCCTTTGAAAATTATCGGGGAAGTCACAGAATGGACCAGGCCGGCGCCTGAAGATCTTCAGCGTTTCCGCGAAAAATTAGAAAACAGCAATGGGGAGATTATCAATTAGTCTCCTTATTTGTTTTCACTGTTTTTAATATATATTCCAATGGCTTATCAGTACCATTAATTTTATCCTGTAATGTCGGGATTATGAGGATATCAGGAATTACAGGAGCATAGCTGCCTGTATTGCAGTCAGCGCCAAAGCTCATGGATGAAGTACTGCGCATTTGAATCTTACTATTGGGAAGCGTAAACATAAAGGCTTCACCAAAATCATTGGTATATTCACCCGTTGGCTCGCCTACAAGCTCTGCCAGCTTGTAGTGCTTCATCCCGTCTGCCACAAGATTGGCACTTGAAAAGGTAAAAGGACCGGTTAGGACATATACTTTTCCTTTAAAAACAGGATCATTTTTAAATTTATTAAAATCCGGCTTACAGTGGCCTGTTTCCCACACGGTTCCGTTCTCCATTTTCAGATATTCACTTTCGGTATTACGGTCTGCAATGAGTTTATCTTTATAAATCTGGCTTATTTTCCAGCGTTTGCTGCCTTGTAGGGAATATTTCTGATCTGTAATATAGCTCAGCAAAAGGTCTCCGAAAATAGAATTTCCGCCACTGTTATTTCGGAGATCAACGGCTAGATTTTTAATATCCTCTTTTCTTATTGTTACAAATGCCTCACTGAGGAACTTATCAAAATCATCCATATTTCCGGACATACTCCTGAAATCCAGATAAGCCAGTTTATGATTGATGATTTTGAAATCATAAGGCTTTGCAATTCCCGGCATTGATAAAGCCAGGAAATCTCTGAACTTCATTCCTTCATTAATGGTAATTTCTTTGATGTCTCCTTCAGGCAGCTTATACCTTACGGAGAAAGGGGCCGTTATGTTTTCCAGGTACAGAAAATAGCTGAACAATTTCAGGGATATAACATCTCTGAACTGGCTGGTTCCGCCGATATTCTTTTTCATGTTCTGAAACAATGGATCAAGATCTTTCCCATTAATACTGAGAATTGCTGATCCTGCAGGTATTTGTCCCGTATTCACAGATGAATATAATTTTTCATGGTCTGAAATGAGTAACAGCGGAAAGAAAACAGGCCTGGAAAAATCCTCTTTCATAAAAGACTGAGAAATGCCCGGATTGGAATGGGCATCCTGCAAAAGGGCACTTACCTGGTACATTACTAAAGTCATTTCCTTTAATGACAACTGATCCGGCAGCTTACTTTTAATCTTATCCACTTCCGTATTATATTGCTTCTGAGATATGAACAGGAAAGGGCTGTAATGAGAATCCAAAACCGTTTTACTGTAATAGTCGATATCATCTTTGGCCTGCTGTCTGCTTACTGTATTTTGAGAAAAGCATAATGATATTGATAGGAATAATACAATAAATGAAATTGATTTCTTTGTAATCATAATAAAGATTAAAAATTTTATCTTCAAAAATACTAATTAATGAAACATGCTGGAGATATGTATGTTAGAATATTCCATTCCGGCAAAGGGCTGGTATTTTTTCCGATGTGGGATCGCTATCAATTCTGACTGTAATGATTACTTTTTCTATATCAACGGAATCGGTGATGTCTGGAGAAGCTATTGTGGATCAAACACTGCGGCATATATGTTTCCAAGAGATCAGAACAGGGTATTATATTTTGCTGCACCAGGAACTTATACTGTGTTGGCGGGAAAAACAAATGGAGTAGTACCGGCATCCTTCAATGGTGGCAACCCTTCTTTTTATCTGGATTTTGTAAAGTTCCAAAACTAAGGCGTAAGTCTGAATATTATATGACAGGGTTAAAAAAGATTCTAAAAGCATACTATGAAAACTAAGCTGTAAAGAATTAACTTTACAGCTTGTTGTTTACTTTATTTCCGATAGGTTTAATGTCTTGCCTGGTTCGGGGGAATACCAAATTTCTTCTTGAAAGCACTGCTGAAATGCTGCAGGGAACAGTAGCCCAGTTCCATTGCTATTTCTGTCGCCTGCTTTTTACCTTTTATCAGATCATTTTTTGCCATCTCTAAACGTAAATCCGACAGGTAAGAAAAAGCGGTCTGATTAAATATCTCTTTAAATCCCCGTTTCAGTTTATATTCGTTAATGCCCGCAATCTTTGCCAGTTCCGGCAGAGTTGGGGGAGAACCTATATTTTTCACCAGATAATCACGGGCAAAAACAATGCGCTCCTTATCATAATCATGTTTTATATACTCCGGTTTGTGATTTTCAACCGCATTAAAAGATTCTGCCTGTAAAACAAGGAGTTCAATGGTCTTCGATAAAAGGAATAACCGTTTTGATCCGTCCGAAAATTCACAATTTAAAATTGAATGGATACAGGTATGTAATGGTAAGCCGATATTTAAATTTGAGGGTGAAAAAGCAGCAGGAGTTCCCGAAACTATTTTATCAGCAAATTGCTTTAGAGATTCATTTCCGTCTTTTGATATCGCAAGAAACGCTTCTTTTGAAAATTGAATCATAAATGATTTCATCCGGGGTTCAGCCCATTTCATTTTACCTTCAGCACCGGTACCGTAAAATAAATTATGCTGATTCCCATTCAGTTCAAAAGAACTGTTCATTCCATGTTGCTGTATTGAAGTTTTTCCCTGCAGATTAAAATGCATGGTAACCAGTTCCATATCTCCCTTCCAGTCAAGCTCCGTGGATTTCTCAAGCTCTGTTTCAGAATACAGCATTCTGATGCCGTCAAAGAGCCATTGTTTGGTTGTTACCTGCCCAAAAGGAATATCTGTTTTAAAGACATTTTCTTTAAAACCATAGGAATTGAAGTCATTTTCATCAAAGCCTGCTGTAAATACCCTTTCGCTGTTTTTTAATTCAAACCCCATTACTCCCTGATTTGCTAGTTGAACTCCTTTTTTACAAGTTTCTTTTTTCTGGTGTGATAATTTTACCATACAAGATTATCAGAATTAAAGATAGAAAAAATTCAACAGAGAATAGTTGGCAGTAGAAAAACATACATGTCCTTTGATGTAATATAGAAAATAATGAATAAAAAGTAATTATAATAGGGGCAGGTGTTGCCGGCCCGATACTGGCTTTGCAATTGAAAAAAATAGGTTTTCAGCCTGAAATATTTGAATCCAGATCCGCAAATAATACCAATGAGGGAGTCTTTTAGGCATTACCCCTAACGGATTAAATGTATTGAAAGAATTTATAGACCTTGAAAAACTTAAAGAGGATTACACGCCGGGTTCAATAAAATTTTTCAATGCCAGGGGAAAACAGATAGCCGGGCTGGATACGGCTTATCAAAAACAACAGTATGGAGCAGAGGCACTGCAGATAAAAAGAGCAAATCTCAATACCTATGCCCGGGCGGCAGCAGCTGAAGCCGGTATAAAGATTGAGTATAATAAGAAGTTTGTCCGGTATCATGAATCAGATGATCAGGTAACAGCTTACTTTGCAGATGGCACCTCCGTTACCGGTGATGTGTTAATGGGCTGCGATGGAATGTTTTCTGAGGTAAGAAATCAGCTGTTTCCGGAAAAATCTGTCATCAGATATACAAAGCTCATTTCTACCGGCGGATATGCCAGAATTGCTGAGCTCTCAGAACCTCTTGATTCGATAAGGATGACATTTGGAGAAAGAGGCTTTTTTGCTTACTCGGTTTCAGATAAAGGCGAAGTATGGTGGTTTAATAATTACTTCCGGGATCAGGAGCCAAAGCCACAGGAAATAGAAAAGATACTGAAAGCTGAAATCAAAGACCACCTGGCAGATATTCATAAGAATGATGATCCTTTATTTTCCGGCATCATCAGGAACAGCTACGAAATTATTGCTTACCCGGTGTATGACCTCCCCAGGCTTTCGAAGTGGTATAAAGGAAAAGTATGTCTGATGGGAGATGCTGCACATGGTATTTCTCCACATATAGGTCAGGGAGCATCCTTAGCACTGGAAGATACTGTTGTTATCGCTGAACAGTTAAAATTAAATAAAGAATGTGAGGCTGCCTTTCAGGCCTTTCAATCCGAACGGCAGTCCAGAGTAGAAAGAATAATAAAAAATGCAAGAAAAGTTGGTCATACTAAAACAAAACAAATCCAATAGCTGCCTGGTTCCGGGATCTTTTTATCGGATATTTTATCAGCAGGCAAATTCAGCAGCTTGACTGGATATACGGCTGGACCTACGCGTCAGAAGATAAAGGTAATTAGCTGATGTAACTATTTTCATAAGCAGAAAGCATTGTATACTTATTAGATCTTATGACTGTACTCATAAAGAGCGGGGAATGTTTTTCTTAGATTTGAATATAAGTTTTTCATTCATCCAATAGTTTTTAGCCTCTTTGGGAGGCTTTTTATGTAATGGTTATTTTTTTTTGAAGAAGAGTTCGTATCAAAAAACAGCCACAGTACAAAACTGTGGCTGTCTTTTTGAAATCAAATATCGGCTATTATAAAGATCTGGAGCGGGCAATATTGATAAGGTACACAAGGTGTGCGTACATGCTCCGCTTTACAGACTCTACTTTTATATCTCCGGTGACCTGGTTAATGGTTGTTACCAGATCGGTGTTGCATTGGCCGCCAAAACTGCCGCTTCCTAAATAGTTTACAGTATTGGTTGCCGGGTAAGATATTCTTGGATAATCCGGCGCCGTCTGGTTGGCAACAGCTGTTGTACCGCTATACCCCTTATTGTCAATATATCGGGCAGCCCAGGTTCCCAGGAACTGTCCATTACCGGTATTAATTGTTTGTCCTACTACAATTTGCGTATCTACAGGATTGGTAAACCCTGAGCAGGATGTATAATGGTTTATTGAAACCGTGCAGGATGAAGCATTGTCTATAGGCTGGAAGCACTTTCCTTCATAAATGGTCAGCCTTTGCTCAGCAGAAGACATAGAGGTGTTTAACAGGGCTTTCGGAGCAAAAATTTCTTCAGGAGAAATAAGAAACAAAACTCCTTCCGAATCCGCTGCAACAATTTTTTTCTGCATTTGAAAGTCCTCTTACTCTTACCAGGCCATTAACGTCCAACGTTTGAGTTGGAATGGGTGTATTAATCCCAACCTGTGCTAATGAACTGCCATAAAGGGCAAGAGCCACCAAAAAGAACGTTTTTGTTTTCATGTTTTTTGAAAAGGTTAAATTTTTCACTAATGTAAGAAATATCCTTAAAACTGAAATACAATTCGCTTAAAGTAATTGTAAACAGATATTGAATGTATTATGATCAAACCCTGATGTCCTATTTTAAAATAACTCAAAATATTTACATCCTCTATTTGTTTGAAAAATATTTGTATTTTAGCCGAAATATATTGTTTTTTAATAAACATATTGGATGCTAATTAAAATTCAGATAATTTGAAGGAAAAAAATTAGTAGATTTGCACGGAACAAAAAATAATAAATATTAAGCAAGATTCTGTGGCTGAATTTTTAGAAGGAAAGTCATAAGAATAACAGGATTTAGGTTATAAAACTACTGAAACTATGAAGAAACTTTTTTTACTTTTATTAACGGCGTTTTTATGTATCGGTTGCAGCTCTGATGATGATTCTATTTTTGATTATGTAGGAACATGGTCTGGTTCTTATGAAGGGAGCGATAAAGGAGTCTGGAACTTTGTGGTAGATGAGAGTGGTAAAGTGGTAGGGACAATGCATTCCGATGTTAATAATGAAAACTATAATATATCCGGGAATTTAAGTGAAACGGGAGATCTGAATGCCACGGTAGGACTTCCTTCAAAAGGAGAATTCAAAGGAACATTATCTACCGATAAAAAAGGAAACGGAAACTGGTCAAACTCACTTCCAACACCTCCAAAATCAGGAACCTGGAAAGGAGAAAAGAAATAAAAAAAGAAAGTCTGCAGTAGATTCTGCAGACTTTTTTATTTAAACAAATCCCATATGGGTAATTTCATTATTTTTATTCTTCAGGACTACAAAATAGAGTAGACCCTCCTCCCCGGTAAAATACTTTTTAAAAGTTTTTTCCTGCTGCCGGTTCCAGCTGATCATTTCTTCATTACTTTCCGTACTGTAATTTTCAGAATCTATTTTTAAAGTCACTATGGTTCCTTCATCTGCAGTACAATCTACGTTCTTGTATATAACCTGGCCCCGAATTTTGATACAATCGGAAACACTGGGGATCATACCAAATTGAAATTCTTTCAAAAGTATTTTTCCTTCTTCAGTTTTTAACCCATTGGTAACTGTTCTTTTTCCTCTTTCAGAAACCTTGTCAAAATCTTTAATCGCTGTCATTACTTTTGCAAACTTCTGGTAGAGGAGGGGATCACCTGCTTCTTTGATATATTTTTCCAAACTGCTCCGGATGATCTTTCCGATTTTGGAACAATGTCCGAATTCCGAACTGTTTTGTCTCACCTTTTCATAGGTAGGGCTCTTTTTAAAAGCATTTTTATTAAAACCGCTTTTCTTCCGAACTACATTTTTGCCGTTCAGATTATAAAATACCAGGTCACCAACAGCTCCTGTGATCTTGATCAGACTTTCATATGTTGCCATATCTTTAAAATAGATTCAAATATACCAATAAATAAATGAAAACAAAATTTTAACATATATTTATAATATAGTTGTAGTATAGTTATAGCATAATTTGAATATAAAATGTATATTTGTATAAAATTTGTTAAACAAGTATAAATCAGAAGGATATGGGATTGGTATTATTTGAAACAAAAATGAAAATGAAACAGTGGCCTGTTTTACTGATGGCGTCTGTTTTTGCAGTTTCCTGCGGATCCTCTAAAAGTATTTCTGCAAGCAAAAAATCAAATACAAAAACAGTTGTAAAATCTGAAAATCTCAGAAAACTTGATTCAAAATTTAATGGCAGTGTTTCCCGATCAATCAATGATATTCTGAAAGATGCTGAAAAATACATAGGAACGCCTTATAAATTCGGAGGAAATTCATCGTCCGGATTTGATTGTTCCGGGTTTACGGTAAAAGTATTTGAAGAAAACAATTTCAGTCTTCCGAGAAGATCTTCTGATCAGGCTGAAGCCGGAAAGAATATTGATATTAAAGATGTAAAACCCGGCGATCTGTTGTTTTTTGCCACAGCAGGAGGCAACAGGGTTTCTCATGTTGGGATTGTTCACGATATCGGTCCTGACGGAGAGGTGAAATTCATCCATGCCTCCACTTCAAAAGGGGTTATCATTTCATCCCTTAACGAAAAATACTGGAATAAGGCCTATCTTCATGCCCAGAGAGTTTTGTAAATCTTTAAAACGCATTATCAGGAATTAATATTTTTGTCATGCAGGGAAGGGTTGAAATTCAATAGAAACGGGCTTTAGCCCGTTTAATAAAAAATCAAACAATCAACTGGCTTTAGCCAAAACTTATAACGAGATTCTTAAACCACCCCGTCAAAAATTCTCTGAATTTTTGCCACCCCTCCGGAGGAGAGGAATTCTGTTGCTTAAAATAAACTTCTTGTCATTGCAATAGCATTGCATCCAAAAACTCATGAAATTTGTCCGAAACTATTATCATTATGACAGATTTTATCAGATTTTTTATTCCTTTTTACTTCATTTTTTTCTTTACTATTTCCTTTGTAGGGATAAGTTATAAAGTGGCAAAACGGATCAGTAAAAATCCCAATGTTCTTCCTAAAGACGATTCTGCATATGGCCTTGTGGGATTCTACTTTAAGCTGATTTTGTCGGCTCTGTTTATCTATACAATACTCTTGTTGATTTTTCCGGAAAACATTTTCTCAGCTTTTAAAATCAATATTCCGGAACCTCATACAGTCAGGTATTTAGGACTTTTTATTATGATTGCTGCTTTAATTTGGGTGGTTACAGCCCAGATGCAAATGAAAGATTCATGGCGGATAGGAATCGACAGTACAATGAAAACAGAACTGATTACCCAGGGTTTATTCAGGTTTTCAAGAAATCCCATTTTTTTTGGAATGACGATGAGTCTGTTTGGATTCTTTCTTGTTTTTCCGACTGTCATTACTTTTTCTTTTCTTCTGATAGGACATATTCTGATGCAGATCCAGATACGTCTTGAAGAAGAGTATCTGCTAAAGGAACACGGACCCATTTATCTGTTGTATAAAAAGAGAGTGAAGCGTATGCTGGGTTTTTATTAAAGCATCATGTTTAAAACAGTTTTGCTGAACTTTTTTGTATCTTTGGCCGGTATAATTTTAAATAAGAAACATGTCGTTACAACAAACTATTGAAAATATCTGGGACAACAGAGATTTATTGCAGAATGAAGACAGCCAGAAGGCAATTAGAGAGGTTATTTCTTTGGTTGATAAAGGTGAACTTCGTACAGCAGAGCCTACAGAAAACGGATGGCAGGTAAATGAATGGGTGAAAAAAGCCGTGGTAATGTATTTTCCGATCCAGAAGATGGAAACTATTGAAGTAGGTCCGTTTGAATTTCATGACAAGATGCCTTTAAAGAGAAATTATGCTGAAAAAGGAGTGAGAGTTGTACCGCATGCAGTTGCCAGAGAAGGAGCTTATATTGCTCCCGGAGTGATTATGATGCCTTCTTATGTAAACATTGGTGCTTATGTAGATTCAGGAACAATGGTAGATACATGGGCAACTGTAGGAAGCTGTGCACAGATCGGTAAAAACGTTCACCTTAGCGGTGGTGTTGGAATCGGTGGAGTATTGGAGCCGTTACAGGCGGCACCTGTAATCATTGAAGATGACTGTTTTATCGGTTCAAGATGTATCGTTGTGGAAGGAGTTCACGTAGAAAAAGAGGCAGTATTAGGTGCAAACGTAGTATTAACCGCTTCTACAAAAATTATCGACGTTACAGGAGATACGCCTGTTGAAATCAAAGGAAGAGTGCCTGCACGTTCGGTAGTAATTCCAGGAAGCTATACAAAACAGTATCCGGCTGGGGAATATCAGGTTCCATGTGCTCTGATCATCGGTCAGAGAAAAGAATCTACAGACAAGAAAACATCTCTGAATGATGCATTGAGAGATAATAATGTAGCTGTTTAAGATTAATTTTTAAGCTAATACCACAATCTTGAAAGAAAAATTTCTTAAAATACTATTAAACCCTAAATATATATTTGGGGTTTATCTTATTATATCGGTTGTTACCGCAATTTCCAAATATCTGAGAGGAGATTATGCGATCAATAATTATCTGATTTTTAAAAATGTATTCTTTAATACCATTCATCAGAAAAACTTGTTTATCCATTATCCTGATCTTTATTTTGATCTGAACCATTATGGCGTATTTTTCAGCGCACTGATTGCGCCGTTCGCGATGATGCCGGATTGGCTGGGGATCTCACTCTGGAATATTGCCAATACTTTTATCTTTATCTACGGTATTTATAAACTGCCGTTTTCAGACAGTAAAAAAGCGATTTTCGGGTTGCTTTGCCTTCAGGAATATATTACTGCCGCTTTAAGTCTGCAGTTTAATGTAGCGCTGACAGGTCTTTTGCTGTTGTCTGCAGTATCCATTTATGAAAGAAAAGAAGTAAAATCTGTAACCGCTATTTTAATCGGAATATTTGTGAAAATCTATGGAATTGTCGGATTGACACAGTTTTTCTTTATTAAAAACAAAACCAAATTTATTCTTTCAGGAGTAGCCATTGCAGTATTGTTTTTTGTGCTTCCAATGGCATATTCAAGTCCGCAGTTTGTGATCCAGTGCTACTCAGACTGGTTTCAGTCTATTGTAGAAAAAAATAATGAAAATCAGGTGTTGGGAAATATGCAGGATATTTCTTTAATGGGATTTGTAAGAAGAATCTTAGGAGATGCTTCCATTTCCAATCTTGTGTTTTTAGCAGGTGGATTACCGCTTTTTGCTTTGCCTTATATCAGAATTAAGCAATATAAGCACTATGCTTTCCAATTGATGATCCTAGCTTCAACATTACTGTTTTTAGTACTGTTCAGCTCCAGTTCAGAATCTCCGACATACATTATTGCTGTAGTGGGAGTTTTAATCTGGTTTTTCCTTCAGAAAGAGAGAACACCGCTTATTATAGGATTGCTTGTTTTTGTCATTATTTTTACATGTTTTTCAACCTCGGATCTTTTCCCGAAATTTGTAAAAGAGAATTATATCATTAAATATTCATTAAAAGCCGTACCTTGTATTGTAATCTGGTTGAGAGTGACTTATGAACTTCTGACTAAAGATTTTGAGAAAAATTACAGCCTGAATTAATACATATGAAGAAAATTTCAATTGTAATTCCTGCCTATAACGAAGAAGGAAATGTAGCGATGATCCACCAGAAAATCAAAGAAGTTTTTGATGGTTTAAACAATTATGACTTTGAAATCATATTTGTGAATGATGGCAGCAGAGACAATACGCAACAGAAATTAGAAGAACTTTCCAACCGGTATGATGAAGTAAAATTCATTGAATTTTCCCGTAACTTCGGCCACCAGCCGGCTGTAAAAGCAGGAATGGACAATGCCCACGGGAATGCGGTCATTTCAATGGACGGAGATCTTCAGCACCCGCCGGAGCTTATTCCGGAAATGATTAAAAAATGGGAGGAAGGCTATGATGTAGTTTTTACTTTCAGGACTTATCCTAAAGAAATATCCTTCTTTAAAAGAAAAACATCAGACTTGTTTTATAAGCTTTTATCAAGCCTTTCAGATGTTAACTTAACGAAAGGTGGCGGCTCAGATTTCAGACTGCTGGATGCAGGTGCTGTTGAAGTCATGAGAAACTTTAATGAAGACGACCTGTTCCTGAGAGGATTAACGAGCTGGATGGGTTTCAAACAAACTGGAATCGACTTTACTGCTGCAGAAAGACTCTCCGGAAAAAGCAGTTACAACCTTAAAAAGATGTTTACTTTTGCCTTCACGGGAATTACTGCCTTCAGTGTGAAGCCTCTTTATCTGGCAGCTTATCTGGGGTTTTTATTCTCAGCACTTTCAGTAATCGGATATGGAGCCTACGTAATTCATTCATTTATTGCCAAAACGGAAATTTCCGGTTGGGCGTCATTGATTATGACCATTGTTTTCTTTGGAGGGCTTCAGCTCATTATCTTAGGAATTATGGGGATTTATTTAGGTAAAATATTCAAGCAAGTGAAAGACAGACCTAATTATATTATTAAAAACAAAAATTTTTAGAATGGTTTTATTGAGTTTTGACATCGAAGAATTTGATATGCCATTAGAATATAAGGGTGAAATTCCCTTTGAAAAGCAGATTTCAATTTCACAGACAGGATTAGAGAGAATACTCGATATCCTTAAAAAACATAATGCCAAAGCCACCTTCTTTTCTACCGTAGTTTTTGCAGAGAACAGCAGGCACCTTATTGAAAGGTTATTAAATGAAGGTCATGAACTGGCTTCCCACACATGGTTTCATTCAGAATTTGAAGATAAACATCTGAAAGAATCAAGAGAAAGGCTGGAAGAATTATTTTCTACAAAGGTAACCGGATTAAGAATGCCGAGAATGATGCCCGTAGACGAAAAAGAAGTGGAAAAAGCAGGATATATATACAATTCATCCATTAATCCTACGTTTTTGCCGGGAAGATATAATAATTTGAAAGTATCCAGAACTTATTTCAAGGAAGGAAATGTAACGCAGATTCCCGCTTCGGTTTCTCCTAATTTCAGAATTCCTCTGTTTTGGTTAAGTTTTCACAATTTTCCTCTGTCTTTCTATAAAAAACTGTCTTCAGATACCTTGAAAAAAGACAATTATCTTAATATTTATTTCCATCCGTGGGAATTTGCAGAAATCAAAGATGAAGCTTTTAAACTTCCGGGATTCACCGTAAAAAACTCAGGGAAAGATATGGTGGAAAGATTTGATTCGTTTGTAGGCTGGCTGAAACAGAAAGGGCATACATTCGGTACATTTCAGGAATTTCAAAAACAGATCCAACGATGAAGATTGCTTTTGATGCCAAACGGTTTTTCAACAATACATCAGGTCTGGGAAACTACTCGAGAGATCTTGTAAGGATCCTTTCTGAGTATGAACCGGATAATGAATATCTGTTGCTCAACAAAAACAAATCGGATAGAGGAAAGGAAATTCTGGAACGCTCTAATGTTCACTTTATTGAAACCTCAAAAGGAAACTTTTCACGCCAGCTGAAAATGGGTAAAGATGCCCAGAAGCAGGGCGCTGATATATTCCATGGATTATCCGGCGAACTTCCCTTAAAATGGGATCAAAAGCCTATTAAGAAGGTGGTTACGATCCATGATCTGATTTTTGTAAGATATCCGCAGTATTATTCTTTTTTTGACAGGAAAATTCATTTCTGGAAATTTAAAAAAGCAGCTGATACAGCTGATAAAATCATTGCTATTTCAGAGCAGACCAAAAGAGATATTATTCAGTTTCTGAAAGTTCCTGAAACTAAGATTGAAGTCATTTATCAGGGCTGTCATCATGCTTTTAAAGAACAGCAGTCTCCGGAACTGATGCAGGCTGTAAAAGAAAAGTTTAAGCTTCCCGAAAGATTTGTACTCAATGTTGGAACTATCGAAGACCGTAAAAACCTCTTGAATGTTGTAAAAGCGATCAGCGGAGCTGAAATTCCTTTGGTGGTAGTGGGAAGAAAGACCAAATACTATCAGAAAATAGAAAGTTTCCTGAAAAAGAACAAAATGGAAAAGCAGGTGCTGTTTCTGGAAGGTGTTTCCATGGATGAGCTGGCAGTAATCTATAAGCTTGCCGATATTTTTGTTTATCCAAGTTTCTTTGAAGGCTTCGGAATTCCTGTCATTGAGGCGCTTTTCTCCAAAACGGTTGTTGTTACCAGCAATACCAGCTGCCTTCCGGAAGCGGGAGGAAAAGACTCTGTGTACATTAATCCGGATAATGATCTTGATATTCGGGCCAAACTCAAATTTCTCTGGGAAAATGAATCCGAGAGAAAACGCCGTGAAGAAAAGGGTTTTGAGTTTGTTCAGAAGTTTAATGATAAACCCATTGCAAAGGAACTGATGAATTTTTATCAAAAAATTATCTGAAAAAACTTTGCATATTAAAAAATAATCCTACATTTGCATCATAATTCAAAACAATGAAACCAACATTTTTAGCTTTACATCATTATCATCATCATCTCTGCTAGACGGAATTGATTGATATAAGTATGTGCTAAAATCAAAAATAATTAAAACCGTCTGAGTAAATAGACGGTTTTTTTGTTTCCTGAATTCTCCTCAGAAATTTCAACAGATCAGTTTTTATTTGCTCGGACCCAAAAAAGGCAAAATGAGTAAATTAAAAATTGCAATCCAAAAAAGCGGCCGGCTTTACGAAGAATCTTTACAGCTTCTCAAAGACTGCGGAATCTTTGTCAATAATGGTAAAGACCAGCTTAAAGTTTCAGTAGATAACTTTCCGATGGAAATCATGTACCTCCGGAATTCAGACATCCCGCAATACCTGGAAGATGGAGTGGTAGATGTCGCTATTGTGGGCGAAAATCTTCTGATTGAGAAAGGTAAGAATATCAGAACAATCCAGAAGCTTGGGTTTTCAAAATGCCGTGTTTCACTGGCTGTTCCCAAAGAAGTGGAAACTGATGAACTCTCTTATTTCCAGGGTAAAAAAATTGCCACTTCATACCCCGATACACTCAAAAACTTTTTAGAAAAAGAGGGAATCTCTTCAGATATTCACGTTATTTCGGGTTCCGTGGAAATAGCTCCCAATATCGGTCTTGCAGATGGAATATGTGACATTGTCAGCTCCGGAAGTACTTTATTCAAAAACGGATTAAGGGAAACGGTTACTTTACTGAAATCGGAAGCTGTTTTGGCTCAAACGCCTCAATTATCAGCAGAAAAAGAAACGATTCTTGAAAAATTTGTCTTCAGAATCAAAGCTGTTTTAAAAGCAAAAAATTCAAAATACATTCTGATGAATGTTCCCAATGAAAAAATTCAGAAGGTTGCCGGAGTGCTTCCTGTATTAAAGAGCCCTACAGTCATCCCGTTGGCAGAAGAAGGCTGGAGCAGTATTCATTCTGTAATTGATGAAGAACGTTTCTGGGAAGTTATTGACGAACTGAAAGACAACGGAGCGCAGGATATTTTAATCATCCCGATTGATAAAATGGTTATCTAAAAATATAACCCATTAAGACAATAAAGATATTAAGAATCGTTGAGCTTCATCGAAGATGAAAGAATAAGCCGCTTAATAAATAGCTTCAGCTATGATCTTAATGAACTTAACAGCTTAAAAAATCTTAATGGCTCAAAAATCCTTTCAAAATAATACAATGAAAATATACCAATATCCTACAAAAGACAGCTGGAAAGACCTGGTAAAACGCCCTGTTCTTGAGCAGAAAGAAATTTCAGGACTTATTACAGACATTTTTGCAGAAGTTGAAAAAAACGGAGATAAAGCTTTAGCAGAGTTCAATAAAAAATTTGATAAAGCAGATACTCAAAGCATTTCAGTGACTGAAGGAGAAATTGAAAACGCAGAAAAACAGATTAGTAATGAACTGAAACAGGCTATTCAGCAGGCTAAAGAAAATATTTCAAAATTTCACGCTTCTCAAAAACAGGAAATTCAGAAAGTGGAAACAGTGAAAGGGGTTATTTGCTGGCGTGAAAACCGTGCGGTAGAAAGAGTTGGAATTTATATTCCGGGAGGAACCGCTCCTTTGTTTTCTACGGTATTAATGCTCGCGGTTCCTGCAAATCTTGCAGGTTGTAAAGAGATTGTTCTTTGCACACCACCGGATAAGAACGGAAATATCAATCCGGCAATTCTTTATGCAGCAAATCTTTGCGGGGTTTCAGAAATCTTTAAGACAGGTGGGGCACAGGCTGTAGCAGCAATGGCTGTGGGAACAGAAAGCATTCCGGCTGTCAATAAAATTTTCGGTCCCGGAAATCAGTTTGTCGTAGCGGCCAAAGAATATGCCCAGCGGTATGGAGTTGCCATCGATATGCCTGCCGGCCCGAGTGAAGTTCTTGTGATCGCAGATGAGCAGGCTGTTCCCGGATTTTGTGCTGCAGATCTTCTTTCACAGGCAGAACACGGAAGCGACAGTCAGGTGGTTTTCATTACGACAGATCTTAAAGTGCTGGAAGAAACGGTAGAAGCTGTTGATCAGCAAATCAAAGACTTGCCAAGAAATGAATTTGCAGCTCAGGCTTTGGAAAACAGCTCTTTTATTTTAGTGGATTCTCTTGAAGAAGCTTTGGAATTCAGCAATCTTTACGCTCCCGAACACCTTATTCTGGCTATCGCTGATTTTGAAAAATATATTCCGTTGATTGAGAATGCAGGTTCGGTTTTCCTTGGAAATTACTCCTGCGAGAGTGCCGGAGACTATGCCAGCGGAACGAACCACACGCTTCCAACCAATGCATATGCAAAGAATTACAGCGGAGTATCCCTGGATAGTTTTGTGAAGAAAATAACATTCCAGCATCTATCAAAAGAAGGTCTCCGGAATTTAGGAGAAACCATAGAAATTATGGCAGAAGCAGAGGGGCTGTTTGCCCACAAAAATGCAGTATCCATAAGGCTAAAATAAACCTTTCCATCCAAAAAGAAAGAGTTTGACCCATTAAATGAAGGTTTTAATGGTTTGAAGTAATTTAAAATGAAAAGTAATACAATGAAAAATAACAGTATCAAGGCTCTGGTTAGAGAAAATATATTGCAATTACAGCCCTACGTCAGTTTCAGGGACCAAAATGAATTCAGTTCCCCGGTAATGCTGGATGCAAATGAAAGTCCTTTTGGAGAATGCAACCGTTACCCGGATTCTACTCAGAAAAAGCTTAAAAACAGGCTTGCTGAGTTTAAAAGCCTTTTGCCTTCACAGATCGCCATAGGAAACGGAAGCGACGAACTGATAGACCTTATCATTAAAATTTTCTGTGAGCCTAAAAAAGATGCCATTCTGATGATGAATCCGTCTTTTGCCATGTATGGTTTTTATGCAGCAATCAATGAAAATAAAGTACTGAAGCTGGATCTAGATGAAAACTTTGAAATCCTAAGAAACAATTTCTTAAAGGTAGCGGAAGATGCTTCACTGAAAATTTTCTTTTTATGCTCTCCTAATAATCCTACCGGAAACAGTGTGGATGATATTGAATTTTACCTTCAGAATTTCAACGGAATTGTTGTGGTGGACGAAGCCTACATCGAATTTTCAGGAAAAAAATCAAGTCTGGAGTTGTTGGAGAAATATTCTAACCTGATTGTGCTGCAAACGTTTTCCAAAGCATGGGGAAGCGCCGGAGCAAGGGTAGGAATGGCTTACGCGTCAGAAGAAATCATCGGGCTTATCAATACCGTAAAAGCACCTTATAATGTAAATGTTCTGAGTCAGGAACATATTCTGAGAACACTGGAGGAAGAAAACAGACTTCAGGGAAACGTGAGCCGTATTTTGGAAGAGAGAACGTGGCTGAAGCAGCAGTTTGAAGGAATTGCATGCATTTCAAAGGTCTTTCCAACGGATGCCAATTTCTTTCTGATTAAAATGGAAAATGTTGATTCAGTATATACAAGAATGCTTGAAGAAGAAATTTTAACCAGCAGAAGAGATCCTTCAATTCCCGGATGTATCAGGATCAATGTGGGAAGCCGTGAAGAAAATGAAAAATTAATTAATCTTTTAAAAGGAATATAATACAGCTTGCTTAAATATAAACCATTAAGAAAATTAAGATTCAGATGAATAAAAATGTAAAGCTAAATTAATAGCTTCAGCTATGTTATTACTTCTTAACCACTTAAAAAAGCCTAATGGTTAAAAATAATTTATAAAAACATATGAAAAAAGTACTCTTTATAGACCGCGACGGAACATTAATTATTGAACCTCCTACGGATTTTCAGGTAGATTCTCTGGAAAAGCTTGAGTTTTATCCGGGAGTTTTTAAAAACCTTGCCAAAATTGCCAGTGAACTGGATTACGAATTAGTGATGGTTACCAATCAGGATGGATTGGGAACAGAAAGTTTCCCTGAAGAAGATTTTATAAAACCGCAGGAAAAAATGCTCCAGGCATTTGAAAACGAAGGGATCGTTTTTAGTGATATTTTAATTGATAAAAGCTTTGAATCCGAAAATCTTCCTACCAGAAAACCAGGTATAGGAATGCTGGGAAAATATATTTATGGCAATTACGATCTTGAAAATTCCTATGTAATCGGTGATCGAAGTACTGATGTACAACTTGCTAAAAATCTAGGAACTAAAGCTATTTATCTTAATCAAAACTTAAATAACGAAGCTGAGCTGTCTACTTCAAAATGGTCAGAGATCTATCAGTTCTTAAAATCAGGAATGAGGAAGGCTAAAGTATCCAGAAAAACCAATGAAACCGATATAGAAATTGAGGTCAATCTTGATGGAAACGGAAAGTCAGATATTTCAACCGGACTTCACTTTTTTGATCACATGCTGGATCAGATTGCCAGGCACGGAAATATGGATCTTGTCATCAAAGTAAAAGGAGACCTTGCTGTAGATGAGCACCACACGATAGAAGATACCGGAATTGTTCTCGGGGAAGCCATTTTAAAGGCATTAGGAAAGAAAAAAGGAATTGAGCGGTATGGTTTTCTGCTTCCGATGGACGACTGCCTTTCTCAGGCGGCTATTGATTTCGGAGGAAGATCATGGCTGGTTTGGGATGCAGAATTTAAAAGAGAAAAAATAGGAGATGTACCTACGGAAATGTTTTTTCACTTCTTCAAATCATTTACAGATTCCTCAAAATCGAATTTGAATATCAAAGCAGAAGGGGATAACGAACACCATAAGATTGAATCCATTTTTAAAGCCTTTGCAAAAGCTGTTAAAATGGCAGTGAATCAGTCAGATGCTAATTACAGTCTGCCTTCTACAAAAGGAAGTTTATAAATATGATTGCCATAATAAAATACAACGGAGGAAATGTAAATTCCGTTCAGAATGCCCTCAACAGACTGAATGTTGACTCTATAATAACAGATGATCCTGAAAAGATCCTGAAAGCTGATAAAGTTATCTTTCCCGGCGTAGGAGAAGCTTCATCAACCATGAAACTGCTTAAAGAAAAAGAGCTTGATCTTTTGATTCCAAGCCTTAAGCAGCCGGTTTTGGGAGTATGCCTGGGGATGCAGCTGATGTGCGGGGAAAATGAAGAAGGAGATACGGAGGGAATGGGAATTTTTGATATCAATGTCAGAAAATTTCCATCAAAGGATATTGTTCCGCATATGGGCTGGAATACCGTTTCCGGGCAAACCTCGCCATTGTTTTCAGGAATTGAAGAAAGTAGTGATGTTTATTTCGTTCACAGCTATTATTGTGAGCTTTCTGACTTTACCACTTCTGTCTGTGATTACATCCTGCCATTCAGCGCTTCTTTGCAGAAAGACAATTTCTATGCAGTACAGTTTCACCCTGAAAAATCGGGGACGGTAGGAAATCAGATCGTTAAAAACTTTATAAATTTATAATGATGAAAATAATTCCGGCTATTGATATTATCGACGGGAAATGTGTCCGTTTATCAAAAGGAGATTACAATACAAAGAAAATATACAATGAAGATCCTGTAGAAGTGGCCAAAGAGTTTGAAAGCTTTGGGGTTCAATATCTTCATTTAGTGGATCTTGATGGGGCGAAATCGAAACATGTTGTCAACCAGAAGGTTCTGGAAAATATTGCCAGGTCTACCTCGTTGCATATCGACTTTGGAGGCGGTTTAAAAACTCAGGAAGATATTGAAACAGCTTTTAATTCAGGGGCAAAACAGATTACTTTAGGAAGTATTGCAGTTCAGAATCCTGAATTCTGTTTCGGAATGATTGAAAAGTATGGTGCTGAGAAGATTATTCTGGGTGCAGACTGCGAAAACAGAAAAATTAAAACTTCCGGCTGGCTGGAAGAAAGTGATAATGACATCATTGATTTTATCCTCCAGTATCAGGAGAAAGGAATACAAACCGCTATTTGTACTGATATTGCAAAGGATGGTATGCTGGAAGGCCCTTCAACAGCCTTATATATTGAGATTCTATATAAAACATCAGTTCAGCTGGTAGCAAGCGGTGGGATTTCAGGTATCACCGATGTCTATAAAATGAAAGATATCGGGTGTACCGGAACAATCATCGGGAAAGCAATTTATGAGGGAAAAATAAGCTTGCCACAACTTCAAAATTTTATTGAAAATGCTTAAGAAAAGAATTATTCCATGTCTGGATATAAAAGACGGATCTACCGTGAAGGGAGTCAATTTTGAGGACCTAAAAAATGCAGGAGATCCTGTAGAACTTGCTAAGAAATACGAACAGGAAGGTGCTGATGAACTCGTTTTTCTGGATATTACAGCGACCATTGAGGATAGAAAAACATTTGTACAGCTGGTAAAAGAAATTGCTAAAGAACTGAGTATTCCTTTTACGGTAGGAGGCGGAATTTCGTCTGTGGAAGATGTCAGGAAGCTTTTGGAAGCAGGTGCAGACAAAATAAGTATTAATTCTTCAGCGGTAAAAAATCCGGGGCTCATTTCTGATCTTGCCAAAGAATTTGGAAGCCAGTGCGTTGTGGTAGCTATTGATACAAGACTGGTGGGAGATAAGGATCTGGTCCATATCAGAGGAGGAAGAGAAGCAACAGAACTTAATACTGTAGAATGGGCGCAGGAAGCGGAACGTTTAGGGGCAGGAGAAATTTTGCTGACTTCTATGGATGGCGACGGGACTAAAAACGGCTTTGATCTTCGAATCACAAAGCTGGTTTCAGCTAGTATCACTATTCCTGTTATTGCATCAGGAGGAGCAGGTACAACAGATGATTTTGTTAAAGTGTTTAATGAAACAAAAGCTACAGGTGCATTGGCAGCCAGTATATTCCATTTTAATGAAATAGGGATTCAGGAATTGAAACAACAGTTAAAAACGCAAAAAATTGAAGTACGATGAAAATAGATTTTAACAAAGATAACGGCCTTGTGCCGGTGATTATCCAGGACAGCAGAACATTACAGGTACTGATGCTCGGCTACATGAATGAAGAAGCTTTTGAGAAAACAAAAAAAGAAGGAATTGTTACCTTTTTCAGCCGTTCCAAAAACAGACTTTGGACAAAAGGTGAGGAATCCGGTAATTTTTTAACAGTAAAAAGTATGGATATAGATTGTGATCAGGATACCCTTTTGATTAAAGCTGTTCCAAAGAATGTAGTTTGTCACACCGGAAGTTTCAGCTGTTTCGGAGAAAAGAATGCCAAAGGATTTCTGTATGAACTGGAAGAAAAAATAGCTCAGAGAATAGATACCAAAGCCGATGGTTCTTACACCTATTCATTATACCGGAGGGGAATCAATAAAATGGCTCAGAAAGTAGGAGAGGAAGCTGTAGAACTGGTGATTGAAGCAAAAGATAATAATGATGATCTCTTTAAAAATGAAGCTGCAGATCTGCTGTATCATTTTTTGATTTTATTGAAAGCGAAAGGCTTTTCGATGGAAGCGATTGAAGAGATTCTTCAGAACAGAGACAAATAGAGCCGTAAGAAAGCATAAAGTATATGGTTTCTCTCAACTAAAATAATATATTTGGCAATTGATATGAACAATACAGCCTTAACTGAATTTTCCGGATACGAAAAATGCCTGATTCATTGAAGAAACTCGGGCTCAATGAAAGTGAATTGTCAAAAATGGATAAACTGAAATGGGTGGTTACCGAGAAAATCCATGGTGCCAATTTCAGTTTTGCCTATGAAAAGGGTATGCTCAGATATGCTAAAAGAAGAGAATACCTTGACTGGAAAGATGATTTCTTTGGATTCCAGCTTGTTGTTAATGCCCTTGAGGACCGTATGCTGGCTTTATTTGAGCATCTGAATACAACGTTGCCTGGCGTCAGGTATATTGTATACGGAGAATTATTCGGAGGACATTATCCGCATCCGGAGGTATCTGCTGTTGAAAATATACAGGCTGTACAGACAGGGGTTTATTATACGCCTGACATTCTTTTCTATGCTTTTGATATTGCTGTTGTTGATGAATCAGGATTGAAAAACTATATGGATTATGAAACTGCAGCTTCCTATTTTGAACAATTCGGGATATCATATGTAAAACCATTATTCATAGGAAAATTCAATGAAGCTTTGAATTTCAATACCAGAATAAATTCTCAGGTCCCAAAAGAGCTTGGACTTCCTGATCTGGAACATAACCTGATTGAAGGTGTTGTTATTAAACCCTATAATTTAAAAAATAAGGAATTGCTTTCTAACCGCCCGGTTATCAAATTGAAAAACTCTGAATTTGACGAAGAAGAAAAGTTTCACAAAGCAGAAAAATGGTCATTTGTTCCGGCTATCTCTTCAAAAGCAGAAAGTCTTTCTTTTATTACAGAAGAATTAAGAACTTATGTGACTCAAAACCGGTTTGAAAGTGTAACTTCTAAAGTCGGGGCGCTTGATAAAAGCAATCCGGATCGTTTTAATGAAATTCAGCATGAGTTTTTACAGGATGTTTTTACAGATTTTAATGAAAATAATGGGAATCTGCTCGAAGATCTGGCTCCTGAAGACCATGACTGGATCACAGAACGGATAAAATCTGAAATACAAAAATAATAGCTTTACAATAACACAAACAGCAGGAATATCCCGCTGTTTTGTTATTATGGTACAATCAATCTTCTATCTTTCGATCATGATATTCTTAACAAGAGTTTCTTCGCCAACTTTTAAAACTCCGATATACACTCCATTCTGAAGACTGGAAACATCAACCTTTCTTTCATTATTTACTTTCAGCATAGATCTTCCCATAGAATTACTGATTTCAAAACTGAAGTTCGTTGTTTTAGCATCCGGTAATTCAATATTAAGTACGTTATGAGCCGGATTAGGATAGATTTTCGCAGTTTCCAGGGTATTTTTAGTAACCGGTTTACTCATCGTTGTTGAAGCGCTTGCAAAATGCTGTAATGCTCCCACGGTAGCCTTTCCGATATTATACACATAAACAGGATCCATATTGGTAAAAATATCCTTTGAGCTGTGAGGATAGCTGCTTCTTATTCTCTCAAAAAAACCGGTGATTACTTCGCCTTTCTGTTCAAAAGGAATATAGTCGGTATCTTCAGCCGGGTCTACAGCAGTCTGAAGAGGAGAGTAGAGTGCCGTACAGTTTCTCAGCTGCTGGGTAACAGCTGCGGAAGCCGCATTGTTACTGGAAAGACCTCCCTGATCTTCATCGCAGTATACCGTATTATTGTTATTTCCTTTTACGCCGCCAACCTGATCCAGATTGAAGACCAGTTTAATGTCTAACTTACGCACGCCTCCCTGGTATACGACATTGTTCACGTAATGGGTACTTCCCCTCAAACCCTGTTCCTCACCGGAAAAGTGAATGAATTTAATGGAATATTCTGTGGGAACATTTTGAAGGATTCTTGCGGCTTCAAGGATGATAGATGTTCCGCTGCCATTATCATTAACTCCCGGACCATAAATAGTATCGAAATGCCCGCAGATAATGACATATTTATTAGGATAAAGCGTCCCTGTTTTGGTGATGATCAGGTTTTTTGAACTTGTACTTCCGAACGTAAAAGGGCTTTCTACAATCTGGCTGGCAGTATAGCCATAAGAAAGATACTTGTTTTTGATCCAGTTTAGGGTATTCGCATTAGCAACTGACCCTGTAGTTTTTACGCCTAAATTACCGAATTCCTGAAGATTTGCAGTGATGTTAGCCTGGGTTACCATATCCGCTCTGTCTTTATAAGCCTGGATAAAACTCTGTGCCGCGATACTCTGCATCATCAGTGCAGTGCATAAAAGGGTTGTTAATTTTTTCATATTATGATATTATTTTTGGTATCACGAATGTAGTAAATAAATCACAATAAAGTGTTTAATATTTCAAAATGGCATGAATTTTATTATGAATATCATACTAATGTTGATGGTGTGTTGTAAATGCTTCAACTGTAGTGTCAGTAAAAAATAAAACCTCTGAATGACTTCAGAGGTTTCTGTTAATAGTTTTATAGCCATGCTGCTATTTTTCAATCATTACTTTTCTTACGGCCTTTTGATCACCTGTTTTTAAAATACCGAGGTAAGCACCATTTTCCAAACCTGAAACATTAATTTTTGTCTCATCCGTTCTCCTGAAAACAGAGCGTCCCTGGAAATCCGTTATCTCAAAAGTGAAATTTTTAATTCCGGAATCGGGAAGTTCAATATTGATGATGTCCTTTGCAGGATTGGGATAAATTTTTACAGTTTCCAATGTGTTTTTTACAGTGGCTTCATGTGTTCCTAATGTACCGGTAGCAACGGCAAAATGCTGTAAAGCTCCAACAGATGCCTTTCCTATATTGTAAATGTATACAGGATCCGTATTGGCAAAAGTATCATTCACAGTATGTGGATAGGTACTTCTGATTCTTTCGAAGAAACCCGTGATCACTTCACCTTTTTGTTCAAAAGGGATATAATCCGTATCCGCGGCCGGATCCACGGCTGTCAGAAGAGGAGAGTAGAGTGCCGTACAGTTTCTGAGCTCCTGGGTTACAGCTGCTGAAGCTGCATTATTGGAAGTAAGTCCTCCAAGATCCTGATCACAATAAACGGTATTGTTATTGTTGCCCATCACTCCGCCTACCTGATCCAGATTGAAAACCAGTTTAATGTCCAGAACACGGGTTCCGTTCTGATAGGCAACCGTATTGGCATAGTGCTGGCTTCCCAGAAGTCCTTGCTCCTCACCGGAAAAATGAATGAATTTAATTGAATATTCTGTAGGTACATCTTTCAGAATTCTTGCTGCTTCAAGAATAATGGAAGTCCCGCTTCCGTTATCATTGATTCCCAGGCCGGTAATACTGTCGAAATGTCCGCATATGATCACATATTTATTGGGATATACAGTTCCTGTTTTGGTAATCACCAGGTTTTTAGAATTATAACTTCCTGCAGTAAAAGGATCTTCTGCAATCTGGCTGGCTGAATATCCGTAGGAAAGGTATTTGTTTTTGAGCCATGTCAGGGCGTTGGCGTTGGCCGTTGAACCTGTGGTTTTTACTCCCAGGTTGGCAAACTCCTGAAGATTTGTTGTAATATTGGTCTGGGTCACCATATTCGCTCTGTCCTGATAAGCCTGAATGAAGCTTTGGGCTTCAACAGTCTGCAAAGCGACAGCAGCAAATAAAAAAGTAGTGATTTTCTTCATTGTATAATCGTAATATGGATACCTTTTGAATGCAGTCCCGATCAAAATATCCGTCCTGATATTATTTAGTAATGATTATTTTTTTGGTAGTATTTCCTTTTTCAGTCTTAATGGTAAAGGTATATACTCCGTTTTTTAATCCTGAGGTATTAATTTTTTCCTGATTTTCAAGGTTTAAAACCAGGTTTCCTGCCATATCAATCACTTCAACTTTGAATTGCTTTACTTTTTGCGCAAATTCAACCGTTACCAGATCTTTAGCAGGATTAGGATAAAGCCTGATAATCTCACCTGATTTTTGTAAAGAGGTGTCATTTGTGCTGAGCAGGTTATTGCTCGTAGAAGCAACGGCAAAATGTTGTAAAGCCCCCACGGCTGCTTTCCCTACATTGAGAACATACACCGGATCCAGATTGGCAAAAGTATCGTTCACGGTATGCTGATTATTACTTTCGATAGTTTCATAAAACCCTGTAATAGTATACCCCTTAGCCTCAAAAGGCATATAATCTGAGCTGTAAGCATAAGAAAGATTGGTCTGAAGAGGGGAATAAAGAGTTGTACACGTCATAAGCTCCTGTGTTGCAACATCCGATGCCGCATTGTTGGCGGACATTCCTCCTGTGTCCCTTTCACAGTTGATTGTATTGTTGTTATTTCCAAGCAATCCACCTACCTGATCAATATTTAAAACAAGCTTGATATCCAGAACTTTTGTGCCTGACTGATAAGCAACATTATTGACGTAATGACTGCTTCCCACAAGTCCCTGTTCTTCACCGGAAAAATGGACGAATTTGATAGAATATTCAGTAGGAACATTTTTCAGAATCCTTGCAGCTTCAAGAATAATGGAAGTCCCGCTTCCGTTATCACTTACTCCCGGCCCTGTAATTGTATCATAATGTCCACAGATGATGATGTATTGGTTGGGATATAAAGTTCCGGTTTTAGTAATGATCAGGTTTTTTGAAGTATTACTGCCATAAGTGAAAGTGTCCTCAGAAATATCATTCGCGGTATATCCATAGGAGGCATATTTGTTTTTAAGCCAGTTCAGAGCATTGGTATTGGCTGCTGTACCTGTTTTTTTAACTCCAAATCCTGCAAATTCCTGAAGGTTGGTGTTAATATTGGTTTGAGTCACCATATCCGCCCTGTCTTTATAAGCCTGGATAAAACTCTGAGCACCCGTATTTTGCAGTGCAATGGCAGTGAGTAAAAAAGCTGCAACTTTTTTCATTTTTATACTTTCTTTAGGATTGCTAATATAGTAATAAATGATAATTTATGGTTAGTAATCATACGGGTTAATGTGTATTTTCTTGTTTTTTTGATAATGATCTATCTTTTTATACAATTTATCATTATGCCAGGCTGAATTTAACTTAATGAGTCGTTTATATGTAAGTTTTTCTTATGGTTTATTGTTTTGAACTCCATATTTTGCAATTTTATGTTTGATCCAATAAATGTGAGTAGTGCTATATCAATTATTCTTAAAATTTTGCACTGTTGAAACCAGCTAAACTTTGAACTGAAGCAAAAGTATACCACAAAAAAATCCCGGGAAATCCCGGGACTATATTGATAACAAAATCTATTCTACATTATTTTACTTGATCTACAACAGCTTTGAAAGCTTCAGGGTGATTCATTGCTAAATCTGCTAAAACTTTTCTGTTAAGTTCGATGTTGTTCTTTTTAAGAGCTCCCATAAATTGAGAGTAAGACATTCCGTGCTCTCTTGTTCCCGCATTGATACGAGTGATCCAAAGTGCTCTGAAATTTCTCTTTTTCTCTTTTCTACCACGGTAAGCATATTGCATTGCTTTTTCTACCGCGTTTTTAGCTACAGTCCAAACGTTCTTTCTTCTTCCGAAATAACCTTTAGCGTGCTTAAAAATTTTCTTTCTGCGAGCTCTTGAAGCTACGGCATTTACTGATCTTGGCATAATTTAAATTGTTTTTTTGAAAAGGGCGGTAACAGATGTTACTCTTTATTGGCACCGTTTCAGGGTTAAAATTGTGAATTTGTTTGAATTCTTATAAACCGAATATAGATTTATAAAAACTACTTAATTGCTAATTGACGTTGAACGCTTTTCTCATCCACTTTAGCTACATAAGAAGTAGAAGTAAGATTTCTCTTCTGCTTAGTTTCTTTCTTAGTTAAGATGTGGCTTTTGTAAGCGTTTTTTCTTTTGATCTTACCTGTTCCGGTAAGAGCAAAACGTTTCTTAGCACCTGATTTCGTTTTTAATTTTGGCATTGTTCTGCTTTTTTATTGTTTTTGTTATCAATATCTGTTTTGGCTACTCCTGAAGACATTAGGAATAATAGTGTGCAAAGATACAAAAAAATCAATTCAAACTTTTATAATGTTTGATTTTATCGCATCCAATAAAAAAACCGTCTCAAAGAAACGGCTATAAGTTAAAAGTATTGTTTTTACAGGAAGTCTTCAACAATGATTGAATTTCTTTCTTCATTATTTCCACCAAGAACAACCTTAATTCTAAAACCTGTCTGAATAGCAGCTCCTGCTCTTGAATACAGCTGAAGTTTTACGTGTGGATTTGCCACATAATAGTTTACTGCAGTATTAGAACTCCAAAGCGGACTTCCATCTCTATAAATAACCATGTTTCCATCATTTTGTACGATAAGTCTTGGTGTTCCTGTACTTCTGTACGTGTTGGAATGCCATAAAACATTTGTGATTCCCGGTCTTTCTCTGTATAGGACCAGGTTGTTATCTGCCTGCATAACAAATTTATAAGTACTTCCGTTATATTCCATACTGATTGATTGCCCGGCTTCTAATACTTGAGGGTGGTTAGTACTTTCCTTTAAAAGCGTGTAACGTGTAAGGTCGAAAATCCCTCTATTTGTAGAATTCTTTCCTTCTGTAGTAAGGTTTCTCTCATTCTGTGCATTCACATTCACATTGTCAAGAGTATCATCCTGAGCACAAGATGCAAGCAGCATCGGAAGACTTAATAAAGTCAATAATTTAATTTTCATATGTTACGGTTTAACGGGGCAAAAGTAAGTTATAATATATTAAATCACAAATTTGAGATTAAATAATTGTTGTTGAACGCTTTATTTAATGGTGTTTTCGATTTAATATAATACACTAATTAGTGTATATTAATATGTGTATTACTGATTTGAATTGCAGTTAGTGTTGTAATATTGTACTATAAACAAATTATGATTGAAAGGATAATATCTGGGAAGTGTTTCGGCTTAAGAGTGGCAACTCGTATAAAAATGGAGATTAGAAATAAAATTTCAGTTTTTTGAGGAAGTGTGAATACTTTTTTCATTGGCCAAATGATCACTCTTTGAAATCTCTCTCGAAAAATCTTAAATGGCGTTAAATAAAACGGTTTCTCCGATATGTTGCACATACTATTTTAATATACCTGATAATCGGGATTGTCATATCCGGTAATTCTCTCTAATATTGAAATTTAATACGATAAATAAGTTTTGGAGCTTTTATTCTAACCTATAAATTTAATTACTTATGCTTTCATCCGCAGATTTACACCTTGAAAGAGCATTGTTCCTTGCTGTGTTAATCATATTCTTCGGAGCAGGATTAATGTGTACACTCATTAGTTTGATTATTAATTCTTTACAGAAGAACAATAAAAAGGCTTCATACTATCTTCTTTTATTTATTATTTCCGGACTTATCGGAGTTGTTCTGGCTGTTTCTTTTTGCTATATGATGTTATTTGAACAAGGCGGAACCTATATGCCATAAAGAATTTCATAAAGCCTAACCGAAACGGAACAGACTAAAAACCACTGTTATCAGGGATATTTTCATACAGCCACTATTGCTATCTTTGATCCAAAAATTTGTCAGGGATAAAACGCTTAAAATTCATGATTTATAATGATTACTGATAGCTGTTTTCTCAGATAAATATGAATGTATAACTTTTATAGCTTTCTTTTTCATACCCGATTGAATGATAAATTCTTATTTCGAACGGACACAACAACAAAATATGGGTAAAAACAACAGCCAGGTAAAATCGGGAGGAAAAGAAGCTGTAAAAGTAATTGTTTGCTGTTACTTTTCGGTTCAGGAAACAGACTAAGATCGATTAGCAGGTATTTACTTATATTTACAGTCTTTATTATATTACAACTTATAAAGAAAAAGATTTGATACGCAGGCTATTATTTATATTTACTTTACTTGTCAGTCCGTTTTTTGTTCATGCACAGGACGTTTTAAGCAAATTAGAAAAGGAATACAGCCATGCGTCAAATATACCGGAGCAGCTTAATCTTGCTCCCAAATACGCAAGTGCCTTATTTTTTCATGATCTCAAACCCAAATCTTATCAGGTTTTAGAGACCAATATTTCCATCGCCAGAAAGCAGCCTGATGGAAAATATGCCACAATTTTATATGCTGTGCAGGCCATGAATTACCGGCTGGATAATAAAACAGCGGAATCCCTGAAAAGCCTCGATATGGCAAGGGTATATAGTTTAAAAACGGGTAGTACCGAGACTAAAGGCTATTACTATTATGCAAAAGGCTGGATTCTGGAACGTAATAATAAAACAACAGATGCTGTTGCTGCCTATTTAAAAGCTATTGATTATTTCGAAAACTCACCAACGACCTCTACATTGTATGCAAGATTTGGCAATGCAGCTAAAGAGCTGTCTGCTATTTATGCCAACCTCAATGAATACCAGCTGGAGGAGAAATACAGCAAGCAGTTTTTGCTCTTGGCATCCAAACAAAACGATCCCAATCTTATTTTCGATGCCTATATGCGGATGGGCTATGTATATGAACAAAAATATACCCAATATCCGTCCAATACGGAGTTTAGAAATAAAACAGAACAGTATTATCTGCAGGCCATTACTACATTCAACAAGAATAAAAATATGATGCTCAGCAGGAGCAGTCTTTCATATGCCGCAATCAATTTAGCCAATTTATATACCGGTTTTGACAGCAAGAAAGCAATGCAGTATGCCCAGCTGGCGAATAGTGTGAGCCTGGAAACAGGAGATGCCATTCACATTGCTTCTTCATTCGGAATATTGGCTGAACTGGCCATACAGGATAAAAATTATGATTTGGCGAAGTCCTACTTTCTGAAAGCTTCTATGGAAATTGGAAAAAGTCCGGTCAGAGATCAGAGGATTGAACTGGCTGTTCTTGAATCTTTATCCAGAATTAGTGAAGAACAGGGGAATTACAAGGAAGCTCTGACTTATTATAAAAGCTATGTTGATCAATACAAAAGCGTTTACGATCAGGAAAAGCTGGATATTACCAAAAGACTGGAATCTCAGTTTGATAAAGAAAGGCAGGAACAGAAGTATATCAAGCTGCAGCTTGAAAGTGATAAGAAAGCGCAGGAAATCAAGTTGATTAACATAGTCCGGGCACAGCGCGAACAGGTGTACAACAACTTAAAACTGGTAGAAGAAAACCAGCGTGAACGACTGAAGTTTTCAGAACTTGAATCAGAGAAAAAAGAACAGCAGCTTCGTTTGGCAAAGTTAGAGACCCGGCAAAAAAATAATGACATCAACAGTTACAAAAAGCTGCTCGCTTTTAAAGAAAAGATCAATACCTATTATGTCTTCTTTATCATCTTTTTTATCGTTCTGATATTCTTGCTGCTTTATGCCTATAAACAGCGTGCCAGGGCCATTAAAAGGAGAGAGGAACTGCATGCTTTGGCTATGGAGCAGGAGAAACAGAACTCAAAGATTTCTACACTTACGGCTTTGCTTGAAGGACAGGAACAGGAGCGTGGCCGGCTGGCCCGTGATCTCCATGACGGACTGGGCGGACTGCTTTCCGGAACCAAACATCAGCTGTCTTACTTAAATCCTCTGCAGTCCGAAAATTTACAGGAAGGAATTTCAAAATCACTTGAACAGATTGATGGCGCTGTAGAAGAGTTAAGACGTGTCGCACATAATTTAATGCCTGATTTACTGATGAAATACGGTTTGGAGGTTGCTATTGAAGAGTTTGCTTCCCGTGTATCCAACAATGCTCTGGATATCCATACCGAATTTATCAGTTACAGCAATTCGTTGTCCCAGGAAAAACAGCTGATCGTTTACAGAATCATTCAGGAACTGGTAAACAATGCTATAAAACATGCCGATACTTCGGAAATTATTATTCAGATAAGCGAAGAACAAAACCAGCTGAACGTTACGGTAGAGGACAATGGTAAAGGCTTTGACCTCGCAGCCCTGGACGTGAGGAAAACAGCAGGTTTTCACAATATAGAATTAAGGGTCCAGTTTTTAAAAGGAATGATGAATATCACGTCCGAATTGAATATTGGTACCAGTATAGAAATTCAAATCCCTATTCATTAAACATGATAAAAGTAGCCATAACAGACGATCATCCACTTCTTTTGGAAGGATTGAAGAATATTTTAGGAAACAGCAGCACAATAGATGTGGTAGATTGCTTCAAAAATGTTTCGGAAATGAATGAAGGCCTTGCAAAACAGGCTGTAGATATTTTATTACTGGACATCAACCTTGCTGATACCAACAGCATTGAGCTTATTAAACCTCTAAAGAAGAAGTACAGAAATCTCCGGATTATAATCCTAAGCGTACACAATGAACTGCCTGTAATCAACAGTACTTTAGCTGAAGGTGCTTTGGGATATATTCAAAAGAATGCGTCTGTTTCCGAGATTTTGGAGGGTATTACTGCCGTATATGAAGGAGAACAGTTTTTATGTTCACAAACCCGATCTGTTCTGAAGAAAAAATCAGCTGACGGATTAAACCACGTTCCGAAACTGACCCGCAGAGAGAAGGAAATCCTGGCTGAGGCAGCCAAAGGACTTACTACGAATCAAATGGCAGAAAAATTGTTTATAAGTCCTCACACCGTAGAAAGCCACAGGAAAAATCTTATTGAAAAGTTTCAGACATCCAATCTTAGTTCAGCCATCAGATTAGCTATAGAATACGGGTTGATTATTGAATAAAACAGGTATCGTAAAAAAGGCTGTTTTCATAATGAAAGCAGCCTTTTTCTTATATAATCAAATAATTTTGGTGTGTATTGACTAATCTCTGAATTTCAACGCAGCCTGAAACAGGTTTTTCTTATCTGTTAAATCATACTCGTCATTATATACAGGCTGATACATCAGCATGAAAACGCTGCCGTTAAAATCTTTCAAATTGATTGGCTGATCTACCATAATATCATAAAACCTTGTAATAGTACGTGTAGCAGTCCATTGCTTGGCATTGCCTTTAGGGTTTTTGTCAAACCTGTGATCTTTCGCGTCTGTATAGTACCAGTAGGAAGGCGCTGAATCCATCAGAAACATTTCTTTGTCCTTGTTATATAATTCCTCTGCCATACCCGTATTCTGAAACCATTCAACTTCAGTATTTAAAACGCCAAGAGCTCCTGCATAAATATCCTTATTGGTAGTGGCACCCACTAAAAAGCCCTCCAGATTTGTTGACGTAATTTCAAAAAGGAAAGGTGATTTTTTCAGTTCATAAACATCATTTACCGGCTCAATAACTTTTCCATCCTGTTTGATAACGACTTTTAATGATTGGGCAAAAGCCATACAACTTAACAAACAAAAAAGGATGGTCAAACTTAATTTTTTCATTGTATCTCTTTAAATAATTGCTGCAAAGATATTGGACTTTATATCCATATGCACTGGCTGGTTTCAGGGGTTTTTGAATTGCCGTTTTCTGATTTTATGTTTTCACAATGTCTATTTTTAATCTTATATCCGGACGGCAATATTTAATAAACATACTGATCTGCGTAATTTTTGAAATCTGTGGAAAATAAATTAATAAATGAAGATATTCTTTGCCGTGAGTGTATCTGTATTCAGACGGTATACAGCAAAACCGCCTGTAATAGGAAGAAATGGCTGAAAACAGGGATATATTGAACGAAGGATTTTGGAGAATTTTACAAAAAGATAAACCAGATACTGTAAATTATTTTAAAGATGAAAAACATAATAACCAGCCTCTCAGTTTTGATCATGCTGTTAGATTCCTGTTCACCTGCAGCAGATAAAAAAATGGACAAAACAGATTCTGCAAAGTCAAACGTAAAGCAGATTTCTGCTCCTGCCCAGGTAAAAAAGAATATATCGGAATTGGAGATTCCAGGCGATTTTTCATCATTGGTTCCTATTGATGTATTGAATATCAGGAGCACCAATGTATATGAAAAATATGGGGTAGAGTTCTCCGGAAACTGTTATTCGTGCGACCTGGCAAGGCTGTCTATCACAAAGAAGACCATCAAATGGACAAATGTCTGTGATGAAAAGGACACCTTTGAAATTCACGATTTTTCGTTCTCTGACGGAGCTGGAAATAAAGCGGTCTTTACAACTCCGGAAAGAACATATATTGTAACCCAAATTGATAAGGCTCCGGTCTACGAACTGGTGATAGAAGGCCAGAAGCTGGAATTAAAAAACAAAAGAGTTTCTAAATATTTCACTACTCAAAAAGCTTTACCTCTTTTTAAAGAGCATGATTGCGGAGATTTCGAAGGATAAATATCTTTTAAAGGATTGACAGTTGATTCAGTAGTCCTGATCAACGGTTTTTTTCTCAAAAAGCAATAAAAAAACCTCAAATTGCTTTGAGGTTTGTATGTAAAATAATGACTTAATTATTTTGCCGGTTTTTTAGGACTCATCATCATAATCATTCTTTTTCCTTCAAGTTTAGGCAGCTGGTCTACTTTTCCCACATGCTCCAGTTCCTGGGCAAGCTTTAAAAGCAGGATTTCTCCCTGATCCTTAAAGATAATCGAACGTCCTTTAAAAAATACGTAGGTTTTTAATTTAGAACCTTCTTCAAGGAATTTTTCAGCATGCTTCTTTTTGAATTCGTAATCATGGTCATCCGTCTGAGGTCCGAAACGGATCTCTTTTACTACCACTTTTACCTGCTTGGCTTTAAGTTCCTTCTGTTTTTTCTTTTGCTCGTATAAGAATTTCTTGTATTCCAATACTCTTGCAATAAATGGTTCTGCCTTGTCAGAAATGACTACTAAATCCAATTCCTGTTCCGCAGCAATCTGTCTTGCTTTGTCGATTGGATAAATTCCCGGCTCTACGTTATCGCCCACCAAACGAAGCTCTCTCACACGAATTTTATCGTTGATCAAGTGAGCGTCCTCTTGTACCGGACGTCTCTGTGGGCCCCTGTTGTTAAATCTTTGTGCTATTGTATTATAATTTTATTGGTTAATTACTATTTTATTTTAAATTAAAAGATTAAAGAATAAAATATTGAAAAATTACTAAGTGTAAATCAAGCTTTTAATTATTAATTTTTTTAATCTTTTAATTCAATTTTATATGGCGGCTTCCTTTTTAAAGTAAGCTACAAAATCCTCCAGCTTCATCACTCCAAGATCTCCTTCACCACGTCTTCTTACAGAAATCGTGCCTTCTTTTTCTTCATTTTCTCCTACTACAAGCATGAAAGGAATTTTCTTCAATTCCGCATCACGGATTTTTTTACCGGTCTTCTCGTTTCTGTCATCAATCTGACCGCTAATATCGTGATTTTCCAAAAATTGTGAAACTTTTTTGAATAATCTACATATTTTTCACTGATCGGTAGAATAATAAACTGATCAGGGCTTAGCCATAACGGGAAATCACCAGCTGTATTCTCCAGCAGAATAGCGATAAAACGTTCCATAGAACCAAAAGGTGCTCTGTGGATCATTACCGGTCTGTGCTTTTCGTTATCACTTCCGATATAATGAAGATCAAATCTTTCCGGAAGGTTATAATCTACCTGAATGGTTCCCAACTGCCATTTTCTTCCTAAAGCATCCTTAACCATAAAGTCAAGCTTAGGGCCATAGAATGCAGCTTCCCCGTACTCGATAACTGTTTTTAAACCTTTCTTTTCTGCAGCATTGATGATGGCACTTTCTGCTTTCTCCCAATTTTCATCAGAACCGATATATTTTTGTTTGTTTTCAGGATCTCTTAATGAAACCTGAGTTACAAAATCTTCAAACCCTAACGACTTGAAAACATAAAGCGTAAGGTCAATTACTTTCTCAAATTCTTCAGAAAGCTGATCCGGAGTACAGAAAAGGTGAGCGTCATCCTGGGTAAATCCACGAACTCTTGTTAATCCGTGAAGCTCTCCACTTTGCTCGTATCTGTATACCGTACCAAATTCTGCATATCTTTTTGGCAAATCTCTGTAGCTCCATTGTGAAGTTTTGTAAATTTCACAGTGGTGAGGACAGTTCATTGGCTTCAGCAAAAATTCTTCTCCTTCATTCGGAGTTTTAATCGGCTGGAAGCTGTCTTCTCCGTATTTATCCCAGTGTCCTGAAGTTACATATAATTCTTTTGCTCCGATATGTGGAGACATTACAAATTCATAACCTCCTTTTTCTGAGCATCAGAAAGAAAATTTTCCAGTTTTCTTCTCAAGGCAGTTCCTTTTGGCAACCAAAGCGGTAACCCGGCCCCTACTTTTTCAGAGAATGCAAAAATTCCAAGTTCTTTCCCTAATTTTCTGTGATCTCTTCTTTTTGCTTCTTCCAATCTTTCAAGATATTCAGTAAGATCTTTTTGCTTAGGGAAGGAGATACCATATACTCTGGTCAACTGCGGATTCTTTTCATTTCCTCTCCAGTAGGCTCCTGCTGCGTTTAATATTTTAACCGCTTTTACAATTCCTGTATTCGGAATGTGACCACCACGGCATAAATCTGTGAAGTTATCATGCGTTACAAAAGTGATTTCTCCATCATTAAGGTTAGAGATCAGCTCCACTTTGTACGGATTGTCTGCATAAGTCTTTAAAGCTTCTTCTTTAGAAACCGGATATAAGGAGAAGGTAGATCCTTTTTCGCATTTTCCAGGATCTTTTTCTCGATCTTTTCAAAATCTTTTTCAGACAAGCTTTCATCTCCGAAATCTACATCATAATAGAATCCGTTTTCTATCGCAGGACCAATGGTCAACTTAGCATCAGGATAAAATTCAAGGATTGCCTGCGCCAGAAGGTGGGCAGAAGAGTGCCAGAAAGCCTTCTTTCCAAGATCATCATTCCAGGTCAAAAGCTGTACCGTAGAATCCGTGGTTATAGGTGTGGTCGTTTCTACTTGTTTGTCATTAACAATTGCGGAAATGGTATTTCTAGCCAATCCCTCGCTTATAGATTTTGCCACATCTAGGGGAGTAACTGCTCCCTCGAATTCTTTGACACTATTGTCTGGAAGTGTAATTTTTATCATTGTTTACTAAGAAATTTTAAGATGCAAAAATACGCATTTTTTAGATAAAATACTATATTAGCTTACAATTAGAATGAGAATTAATATTTAAAATAAAAAAGATCAGGACTGTTTTTGTTTCGTCAGATTCTATAATCAGTTTTTTACAGAAAAATATCTTCTGTTTTTTTGTTATCCAGTATCTCAATAGTAAAGCTTATTTTCTGATTTAAAACTTTAATAATGAACGAATTATAATTTAATATGAGCACAATGAATATTGACCTTCACTGCGATTTACTTTATTATCTGCTAAGATCAGGTACCACTCTGGATGATAAAGAGCTGGGCTGTTCTCTTCCTTATCTGCAGGAAGGAAATGTAAAAGTTCAGGTGATGGCCATGTATGCAGGAACAGGAGCAAACAGTACCAATTATGGATTGGAACAAAGCCGGTTATTTTCAAGTCTTACTAAAAATGAGAACTTTTTTCTATTTAATAAGGACATTTACAAAGAGGCTGGCAATGAAAACCGGATAGGAATTACTGCTTCCATTGAAAATGCATCCGCTTTCTGTGATGAAAATCAAAGTCTTGACTCCGGATTCAAAAATCTGGAAACGATGATTGATAATGTAGAAAAAGTCTTTTACATTGGAATAACGCATCACCTTGAAAACCGTTTTGGAGGGGGAAATAATGCCACCGCCGGCTTAAAGGATGATGGAAAAGTCCTGATTGATTATATTGCTGGCCGTAATATTGCTATTGATCTGGCTCATACAAGTGATCAGCTGGCCTACGATATTTTCACTTATATTGATCAGAGAAACTATTCAATTCCGGTTCTGGCAAGTCATTCCAACTACAGGTCTGTTTATCAGAACAACAGAAATCTTCCTGATGAACTTGTAAAGGAAGTAATTAAAAGGAAAGGGCTGATTGGTCTGAATTTTATCAAAGATTATGTAGATGCGGAAAACCCGGATAGAGTTTACGAGCATATCCGATATGGGTTAGATCTTGGCGGAGAAAACAGTATCGCCTATGGAGCAGACTATTTCTATTGGAAGGATCATCCTGAGACATCCCGTCATCCTTTTTCTTTCCTGAACATTCCAATGCTTCGGGATACCCTGCAATCAATAAAGAAATTGAAAAACGATTTTCATCTGAGCTGGCAGAAAAAATCAGCCACAGAAATGCTCTGAATTTTATAGAAAATATGTATAAGTAGGATACCGTTAAGATAATTTTATTATCCTGCAGATTTGGAAATTAAAACAGATTTATATTCATCTGTGATCATAAGCTAAATCTGCGGGATTTTTTACTGTTTTATTTTACATTAAATAATGTGTTTTAATATGCTTAAAAACAGGTGTTTATTTTGTGCTGGTTAATGTTTTCTTTTATACCTTACTTTCTGCTTGATAATTTCAATAACATCCACATGCTGGACTTTAGACTTGATCCATCCATGAATGTCAATATAGAATAATGAACGTCTGTAATATTCATTTTTTGAGAATTCTTCCAGCTTTTTATCAAAATTTTCAAAGGCTTTCTGTCTCTGATCCGGCAGCTGATTATTAAGAATCTTAAAAAACTGAATGCTTTCAAAATGGAATTCTTCCGGTTTTTTCATTTTTCTGGCAAACTTCAGTGTAGAAGCAATAAATTCATCATAATCTTCATCTTTACCCGATTCATATTTCGCCATTAAGATCAGAATTCTTGTATGGAACAGGAGATCCTCCTGTACATTACCTTTGGATTCTATTACCCTCATTGAATACTCAATTGATTTCTCAAACATTTTACTGCCGAAAAACATGGCAGCCATTTTAAGGTAAAGAATCATAAAATGATGCTCATCAATTCTCTCTCTCAGCTTTTCCATTTTCAATTCCACTTCAGGAATAAGTTTTGTACCGGTAAAAATTCTCCTTTTACAAAATGAATATTCATCAATGTATTGTATTGGGTAAGGAAAATAAGGGACTGAAGATTTTCATTCTGAACAAAATTCTCCGCATGTACCATTTTATTAAAATTCTCAAAATGCTCCTCCAGAATATCAATATTTCCATACAGGAAAAGGATCTTGAGAAGATAAGTATTTCCTTTGATATACCAAACCGGATGACTGTAAATCATTTCGGGCTTCTTATGAAAGAGATCTACCCACTGATAAGCATATTTCAGAGTGTATTTATAATCCTGCAAGAGCTGGTTCTTCCACACATGAGCTTTATAATACCATAATTTTTCAGTGAAATTCAGTTTTTCGGGATTGATATTTTTAATTTCAGCATTGAAAATATCCATGACTTCCTGCCGGTCTGTATCATTTTTTACATAACCATGGGTAAGCATTTCACTGTATAACTTCAACGAAAGGTTGGAAAGTTTTGTGGTGTAGCGGTTTTGTTTACTGATCTCCTGAGACTGTTTGATAAGCTCTTCAGCGCGGCCTTCGATACTTCGTGTAATGAATTGTGATTCAATTACTTTCTCAAGGTCAATAATTTCGGAAGCAATACTTTTTTCGTCCAGCTCCAGCGCAGTCTGTTTAGTCTTATCTAATATTTTTAAAGCCTGCTTATAAAGACCTTTCTGGTACAGAATATTGGCAAAATCCAGCTGTTCCCGAAGCTGAATTCTATAATTCTGATGACTCGGGTTCATACGGAGGCTTACCAGAATCTGTTTATAAAGATGCGCTTTAAGGTTGGAAAGCTGTTGTTTGGTAGAAATTTTTTTCTCAATAATCACCGTTTCATCATATTCCTTCATTTTATCCATCTCAGAAAAGAGCAGAAGAAATTTAGCATCAACATTAATTCCGAGACGGTTTACATACAGCTTAAACTGTCGCTTTTCAGAAGTAGTCAATGACTTTACTAATACAAACAAAAAATCTTTCTGCAATTCTGCCATTGTAAATTTTTATAAATTAAATTACTGATTAATAGATAAATAAGATTGTTTTTTCAACTGTTGAATATTGTAATTTTCAAAAAATGTGAAAATGAAAAAATATTGCAAGCTGTAGTTTTGAATCAAAATTAAGTAAAAAACTTCATTTATGAATTCCGAAAAAATTGAAATTTTTGATACGACACTGAGAGACGGGGAGCAGGTTCCGGGATGTAAACTGAATACGGAACAGAAACTGATTATTGCTGAAAAGCTTGATGAGCTGGGAATTGATATCATTGAAGCAGGGTTTCCGATTTCCAGTCCGGGAGATTTTGAATCGGTTTCAGAAATTTCAAAACTGGTAAGAAATGCGAAGGTATGCGGATTAACAAGAGCCAATAAAAAAGATATTGATACGGCAGCGGAAGCATTGAAATTTGCAAAAAGACCAAGAATTCATACCGGTATCGGAACTTCGGATTCTCATATTAAATACAAATTCAACTCAACAAGGGAAGATATTATTGAAAGAGCGGCAGAAGCAGTAAGGTATGCCAAAACATATGTGGAAGATGTAGAATTCTATGCTGAAGATGCAGGAAGAACAGATAATGAATATCTTGCAAGGGTTTGTGAAGCCGTTATTAAAGCCGGAGCTACAGTACTGAACATTCCCGATACAACAGGATACTGTCTGCCGGAAGAATACGGTCAGAAAATAAAATATCTGAGAGAAAATGTAAAGGGTATTGAAAAAGCAGTATTGTCGTGCCATTGTCATAACGATCTCGGATTGGCTACTGCCAATTCTATTGCCGGGGCAATTAACGGAGCACGCCAGATTGAATGTACCATCAACGGGCTGGGAGAAAGAGCTGGCAATACAGCATTGGAAGAAGTTGTAATGATTTTAAAACAGCATAAAGACCTGAATCTGTATACTAATGTAAATTCCAGAATGCTGAATGAGATGAGTGCCATGGTATCCGACCTGATGGGAATGGCAGTGCAGCCCAACAAAGCTATTGTAGGAGCCAATGCTTTTGCCCACAGCTCGGGAATTCATCAGGATGGAGTGATCAAAAACAGGGATACCTATGAAATCATTGATCCTGCAGAAGTAGGAGTGAACGCCTCTTCCATTATCCTTACGGCCAGAAGCGGGCGCTCGGCTTTGGCGTATCGTTTTAAACATATCGGGTATGAAGTTACCAAGAATGAACTTGATTACCTGTACCAGGAATTTCTGAAGATCGCTGACCTTAAAAAAGAAATAGATAATGAGGATCTCAACATGATGATGCATTCTTTCGCCAGAAAAATAGGATAGGTTTGATTTAAAATCAAGATAAAGTAAACAATGAACAACAGTAAAAAGACACTTTTTGATAAAGTTTGGGACGCTCACGTGGTAGAAACCATTCCTGACGGACCTCAGATCATTTATATAGACAAACACCTGATTCATGAGGTAACCAGTCCTCAGGCTTTTGCAGAACTGGAATCCAGAAACCTGGAAATATTCAGACCGGAACAGATTGTTGCCACCGCGGATCATAATGTACCCACTTTGCATCAGGAGCAGCCTATCAGAGATGAACTTTCAAGAAATCAGGTAGAACAGCTTACGGAAAACTGTAAGAAAAATAATATCGAACTTTTCGGATTAGGGCATCAGTATCAGGGAATCGTACATATTATCGCTCCGGAACTGGGAATTACCCAGCCAGGAATGAGTATTGTTTGCGGTGACAGTCATACCTCTACCCACGGAGCATTTGGAACTATCGCTTTTGGAATAGGAACAAGCCAGGTCGCTCAGGTATTTGCCAGCCAATGTTTATTGCTGAATAAACCGAAATCAATGAGAATTACAGTCAATGGCAAATTGAACGAAAATGTTCAGCCTAAAGATGTGATTCTTTATATCATTTCAAAAATAGGAACAGACGGAGGAACGGGATATTTCTGTGAATATGCAGGGAATGTATTTGAAGAAATGTCGATGGAAGGAAGAATGACCGTGTGCAATATGAGTATTGAAATGGGGGCCAGAGGAGGAATGATTGCTCCGGATGATACCACTTTTGAATACGTAAAAGGAAGAAAATTCGCACCGGAAGGAGAAGAATGGGAAGAAAAAGTAGAGTACTGGAAGACATTGAAAACCGATGAAGGTGCTGTATTTGATAAAGAACTAAGTTTTGATGCATCAGATATTTATCCGATGATTACTTACGGTACCAATCCGGGAATGGGTATTTCAATCCGTGAACTTATTCCTGCGCCGCAGAATGAATCTGAAGAGAAGGCATTACAATATATGGGACTGGAAGCCGGACAAGCAGTTAACAGTATCAGGGTTAATTATGTTTTTATAGGAAGCTGTACCAATGCAAGGATAGAAGATTTCCGTTCTGCAGCTCAGTACATCAAAGGAAAAAGCAAAGCGGAAGCGGTAAAAGCATTGATCGTTCCCGGATCTCAGCAGGTGGTGAAACAGATTTATGAGGAAGGACTGGATAAAATCTTTAATGATGCAGGTTTTCAGATCCGTCAGCCGGGATGCTCTGCATGTCTGGCAATGAATGATGACAAGATTCCGGAAGGAGAATATTGTGTTTCCACTTCCAACAGAAACTTTGAAGGCAGGCAGGGTCAGGGGGCAAGAACTATTCTTGCCAGTCCGCTCACTGCAGCAAAAGCAGCCATAGAAGGTAAAATTTCAGCTTTTGAAAGTTTAAACTAACCCCCTTAAAAGTACATGCAAAAATTAGTTATTATAAAATCCACTGCGGTTCCGTTACCGGCAGAAAATATAGATACAGATCAGATTATTCCTGCAAGATTTCTTAAAAGTATAGACCGGAAAGGTTTCGGAGAGAATCTGTTCAGAGACTGGAGGTTTAATATTCATACAGGAGAACCGAATCCTGATTTTGTTTTAAACAATCCTAGGTTCAGTGGTGAAATTCTTGTCGCCGGAAACAATTTCGGCTGCGGAAGCAGCAGGGAGCATGCGGCCTGGGCGTTAACAGATTATGGCTTTAAAGTCATCATTTCAAGTTATTTTGCTGATATATTCAAAGGAAATGCTTTGAATAACGGACTTCTTCCTGTAAAGGTTTCCGAAGGGTTTTTAAAAGAAATTTTAGAAGGAATCAATGAAAATCCTGATCAGGAAATTGCTATTGACGTAGAATTACAGTCTGTCAGTTTCAAGGATACCACAGAAACCTTTGAATTGGACTCTTATAAAAAAATATGCCTGCTGAACGGTTATGATGATATTGATTTCTTAATCAGCAGAAAACAGGCCATTACAGAATTTGAACTAAAAACACAAAAAACAAATGAGCGACAATTATTTTAAAATCGCGGTTCTTCCAGGAGACGGGATCGGCCCGGAAATTATCAGTGAAAGCATTAAAATATTAGATACTATTGCTGAAGTTTTTCAATGTAAATTTCATTTTGACTACGGATTAATCGGAGCAGAAGCTATTTTTAAGACAGGAAATCCTCTGCCTGAAGAGACATTAAAGATATGTAAAGAATCAGATGCTGTACTTTTCGGAGCTATCGGCAATCCGGTGTTTGATAATAATCCGGAAGCAAAAGTAAGGCCTGAACAGGGATTGTTAAAACTTCGTAAAGAGCTGGGACTGTTTGCCAATATCCGTCCATTGAAGACATATCCGTCACTGATCGATAAGAGTCCGCTGAAAAGGGAAATTATTGAAGGTGCTGATATCCAGATTTTCAGAGAGCTGGTAAGCGGAATTTATTTCGGTGAAAAATTTACTGACCCGGATGGAGCATATGCTTATGACGTTTGCAAATACAGCCGTGAAGATATTATTCCGATTGCGCATATGGCATTTCAGGAAGCCCGGAAAAGAAAGAAGAAGCTTACGCTTATTGATAAAGCAAATGTTCTTGATACTTCGAGGTTGTGGAGAAAAACCTGCCAGGAAATTGCCCCTGAATATCCTGATGTACAGCTTGATTATATGTTTGTAGACAATGCCGCCATGCAGCTGATTCTTAATCCTAAGCATTTTGATGTTATTTTAACGGAAAATATGTTTGGCGATATTATTTCAGACGAAGCAAGTGTGATCGGTGGTTCTATCGGGTTGTTACCGTCTGCTTCAGTAGGAGAGAAGAATGCTCTGTTTGAGCCTATCCATGGGTCTTATCCTCAGGCTAAAGGAAAAGGTATTGCAAATCCTGTTGCTTCTATTTTAAGTGTGGCTATGATGCTGGATCATCTTAATTTACAGGCTGCAGCTGATAAATTGAGACAGTCTGTAGAACATGCTATTGAAAATAAATATGTTACCGTTGATCTTAATACGAAACAATATTATTCCACAAGTGAAGTGGGAAGCTTTATTGCAGACCATATCAGATATTCCGAAACATCATATTATAATTTTGAAAATGTAAAGATCGGGAAATCCACCATTGTATAGAAAACAAAAGTTCAGTTAGATAGTTAGAACGAAAAGTTCCGCCTCACATGAGACGGAACTTTTCAATTATAAAAAGTCTTATTACTTTTTGTCTTTTGTATTGTCCGTTTTTCCTGATTTGTTCTTTGATGATTTCTGTATATCTTCTTTGTCAATATCAGGCGGATTGGTCTTTTTCGATGCAGCAGGAATATTCTGAAAATCCTGATTTTGCTTTTTGGTCTCTGCTGTATTGGCAGATTCTTTCTTTTTGGTGTTTCCTTTTGTATCCATGACTTTACGTTTTAAGTTCCAAGAACATGTAAATTATTATTCAAAGGGTTTGCCAAAGGGGAAAATTTAAAGTCCCAAAATACCAATTTTACCGGTTTTGTCCTCTATGGTATAATTCAGGGCTTTTGCCAAAACAAAAATATTATTCAGGTTTTCCATCAATTGTTTGCGGCCTTCATTTCTCAGCTGATTCTGGTCAATTGATTTTTCTGCTGTTTCCTTAGCTTTTGCTGTAACGTTTTTAATATCCTTTTCTGAAATTCTGTTAATGAAAGAATCATCCAGAGATTGAATCTCAACACTTGGCGTAATTCGGATCTCAGCATCAGGAAGCTCAGTAATCACCAGCTTTTTATTGATGGAATCTACTTCAATCTTCATTTTATTAAGATCATAGGAAACCTGTGCATTAGTTTTGGTATAGGTTATAATACTGTTGCTGGAGATTTCTTTTCCAAAAACTTCATAACCCATCTTGGTTTTCTGCATGCTGGAAGTATTCTGTTCCAATACCACCATTTTATTCATCTTGGAAATCTGATTGGTCAGGATATAATAATCCGACTGTTCCGTTTTATTTCCAAGATTCAGGCAGGACTTCAGACCAAAGAACAGAAGTACCATAGCGCCGGCACCGGCTGCAAAGGATAATATGGTTCTATAATTTCTCAAAATCTATTTAAAAATTTCTTTGATAACAGATGAATCATTCTTTTTAAGAATTTCAGCTAAATCTCTTTCAATATATCCGCTGGTAGGCATTTCTACAATTCTTCCCACTTCTTTTCCATACCTTTTCAGGATAATGGTAGGAACTTTCTGAAGATTGTAAAGGCTTTCATCCCCGGTAGGAGATTCTTTTTTGCGGTTTACTGCAATGATAGTCAGTTTGTTTTCCGGATAATTTACGGCTTCCAATATTTTCATCAGTCTCGGAAAATCTCTGTGGCTGTCTTCACACCATGTTCCCATGAAAACAAGGATGTCATAAGACCCGATTTTCTCTTTTTTAATTCACTGACTGCTTTTTGGTCAAGGACATATTCATCATGTTCTTTTACGTACCAATCTGCATAAGGCGCTTTTAAAAACTGCTCTTTCAGTTGGTTTCCCAAAAGCATTTTGCCGTCATTCTGAGTGTCAACCTCGCGGTTTACCACTACTTTTTGAGCGCTAAGCTGTTGTGCAGCTAAAAATAAGCTTGAAACGGCAACAATATTGGTAATAAATTTTTTCATATTTTATTTTTCGATAATTGATTTTAAATCAGCAGGAGAGTAGTATTTGTTTTTTAATACTTTATGATCTGCCTGTCTGTAAACATTAAATTTTTCTCCGGACTTTTCATAGAAAGATTCTACTTCTTTTTCCTTGTAAAATTCAACTGTTTCTTTTGCCTGCTCTTCATTATCACATGCTTTCGACATATTGGAACGCTGAACTTCGTTGAATAGCTCTACAAATTTGTTGCCAAGTCCGAATTCCAGCACCGCACCACTTAAAACATACTGTAAATCACAAAGTGCATCTGCAATTTCTACAATATTATTATCGGCAATCGCCTGTTTTAACTCATTAAGTTCTTCCTGTAAAAGTTCTACTCTGAGATTGCATCTTTCCGGAGAAGGAATTTGTGGGGTATCTAAAATAGGGGCTTTGAAAGTAGTATGGAATTCTGCTACTTGGTTCAGACTATCAATTTTATCCATGAATTTTTTATTTCCCACAAAGATAGAAAAGGATTTGTAAAATGTGAAATATACAGGGATAAAATGCAAAGCACAAAAGAACTGCTTTTTGAGAATCTTAATCTAAATCTCTTGATTTAAAATTAAATGGCATTCTGAATTTTGATTTTATAGGTTGTCCTTTAATTTTTCCGGGATCCCATTTTACTTTGATTTTTTTCAAAATAAATTTTATATCCTCAAAAAACGGTTCGCTATTATCTATTTTAGGTTCGATATCTACGGTAGAAATACTGCCGTCCGTATCTATGGTGAAAGAAATAATAAATTTTCCGTTCGCACTATATGATGTAGGATCTAAATATCCTTCCAGTTTTTTATGGATTTGTTTTCTCAACTCATGCGATCCACCAGGCAGGTCAGGATATTGGTATAGTTTTGAAAGGTCGTAATCGGGTTTATAATTTTCAAAAAAGTCTTGTGGAAAAAAGGAAAATCAAAATAAGCAATGGCTTTTTCTCCGTTTTCTTCCGCAGGATGCCAGTTTTTCAGGCTTCCTATAGACTTTATAGCGAGATCGAATGCACATTTATTTTTTTCTATAATAGCATCATCACTCTTTTTCTTTACCAAAGAAGGTTTACCGGTGTTATCAATTTTTAAGGTTACAAAATACATCTGGTTTTTATCACAAGGTTTTGCACCGCTTTTCAGAAAATAGTTCTGCATGTCTGCAGACATTTGGACAGGACCTTCTTTATAAGGGAACTGACCTTCAGGATATTTAGACAGTGTTTTTTGTGAAAATACTGATCCAAAGTATAGTGCAAAAAGAAATAGGGCTATTTTTCTCATTTGTAGACGTGCTTCATGGTTGAAATTAGTTTGTCTGCTAAGTTAAGAAAAAGTCTACAACTTTAAAGTTGTAGACCTTTATAATATTAATGGAAATGATTTCAGTTATTCGTATTTCCAGATACCGGAAATCGTTAATATTTCCAGACCCGGTTGTTTTTCTCCATAGCTGAATACACAGATGTATTTTGAATGACATGAAGTACAGTCCGTACCAAAGTATAATGTTGGCAGATCATTGACTGTCAGTTCTCCGAAATGAAGCACTCTTTGAGAGGTTTCGTTGACAATTCCCTGTTTTAATAATTCATCTTTGGATAATACTTTATTTTCATTATAAAGCTGAAAGATGGGATATCCTGATTCGTAGGGAGCTATTGCAATCGTGTTTTTGTTCCCGCAATCACAGCAGCTGAAAGTGGTTATTGCTGAAGGGAGAGCCTCATCATTGATGAAAGAGCTTTTTTCAACAGAAGTTTTTCCGGTAATGCTTATTTTTTCTGATATTGAATACATTTGGGCTGATTTATGGCTGAATAACTGTGCCTGCTAAGTTATTATATTTTCCGCTGGGGCTTTTCTTAATGGTTACTTTTATATAGCCTTCTTCAGCCAGTTTATTCCAGGTTTTCTGATAGCCGGTATTGATATCAATCGGAATTTTCCACATGGTTTGCTTTCCTTTTCCGGCCTGGCCAAACCATGGAATAATATCTGCGGTCTGGGTTTTAAACTGCATTGAATTATTCAAAACATCAATTTCGTAATAAAAATCATATTTGTTTTCAGGCTGATTTAAAGCTCTTTGTGTGAAAGTATAAGTATAACCGTTGATGATCGGGCTTGTAAAGCTTCCCCTAAAGTAGGAACTCCATTGCCGGTATAATTGCCCACGGCTCCGCTGTATCTGTCAAATTTCTGTCCAACCTGCAAAGGAACATCATCAACGATGTTGTAGCCACCGTTGGCAGGAGGCCATCCTCCATTTAAATTGTTTGCCTTGAAAAGTGCTTCCAGCTCGTTCCATTTGCCCTGTTTGTAAAGATCGTAGGCCTGATTTCTGACAGACTGGCTTACAGTGTTATTCGGATCGTAAGTTACCGCCAGTTCATCAGCGTTTTTATAGAATACAATGGTGACATCAGAATTGGTTTCTGGCTCGTCATCTCTGTCAGAACTGCAGGCGATGGAGAAGGTGGTGATCGTTAAGATAAAAAAGTACTTAAATAAATGTTTCATATAAAAAATTAAATTATTTTAAACGATTAGGTATTAAAGGGCTGCCTTTTTGAAACATTATTTCTTTACATAAGCCTTTGGAAATGCTAAGGTGAATAGCAGTAATACTTTGCAGTCAATATAATTGGATTTATGAACCGGAATTGTTCAAGTACTAAATTATCCCAAAACAGAGTCAAAAGAAGCAACGGTATCAGGTGTTAAAAGCGTTTTAGGAGCTCCCTTAAATACAAACTGGGTAAACGGTACAATAAAAAATATTATTATTTGGTAAATTTAAATCAAAAAACTCAAATACTGGTGATTTTTATTTAAATAAAATAATTATGCAGGATTAATAGCAGTCATAAATGTTTTTGATATGATATTTTATATTAAAAATAAAACTGCCCCTTTACGGAGCAGTTTTTCACATCGTTTAATTTTAAAGTTATTAATTTTTAATAAATCTCTTAGAAGATTCTCCAATTTGAATCATATAAGCACCTTTGATAAGATTGCTTACGTTCACAGAGCCTCTTTGAAGTTTTCCTGAGTCAATTAGTTTTCCACCCATATCGAAGATCTTATAATCTTCTGAAGTCGTATTGGAAATATAAAGGATATCTCTCACAGGGTTTGGATAGAGCTTCACATCTGTGATCAGATCTTTGGTATTCTGAATATCTCCTTTTCCGGAAGATACAATGTTAAGCGTGTAATCCTCAACCTGGCCATAGGTGAATGCTTCACAAGATGAAGTAGGGATAGAGCTGTATTTCATCATTACTCTCATTCTTGTAGATCCTACAGTTGCTGTAGATGGAATCGTAATAGAGCCTGTTACCGGACTGGTTGTAGAGCCCGCTTTTGTCCATGCTAATTCTCCACTGTCTGTAAAATCTCCGTCACCGTTGTAATCAATATAAACAGCATATGCTTCGCTGTATTTTGTAGATGTCCAAACCGGAGTGATGGAAATTGTATAGGCATTTCCTCTTGTAACATTTGTGGAAACTGAAGTGAAGTTTTCATAACCTGCAGTTCCTGTAGAAGTATTATTAATAGATCCGAATGTTACATTTCCGATTCTTTCATCAGCAGTATTGGATGCTGAAGAAGAACAGTAAGTAACAGTTCCGCCTGAAAGAGTGGTAACGCTTATTGTATTGCTGGAAACAGAAGCATTTCCTGCTGCGTCTTTTGCTTTCACAGAGAAAGAGTAAGTAGTTGCAGGAGTAAGTCCTGTTACAGTATACGTTGTAGAAGCCGTTGAGCCGATTAATGAAGTCCCCTGATATACATCATAGCCTGTAACTCCTACATTATCTGTAGCGCCGGACCATGAAAGATTGGTTGTAGTAGAAGTTGTTCCCGAAGCGGCAAGGGTAGGCGCTGTAGGAGCAACGGTATCAGGAGTTCCGGAACCTGCATTTACAGAAATATTGGCATTGTTGACATCAAAGAAAATGTGGTTTGATCCTTTTACCATAATTCTTCCAGTAGTTGTATTGACATTAGGAATCGTTACAGCCTGTGAGCCGTCATTCGGAGTTCCTGCCAACAGCGTAGTCCACGTATTTCCATTGTCTGTTGACCACAGGATGTCTACGTTAGCTGCATTTACACCATTTGCTGTAGTTCCTGCAACATTCCATGTTACGGTCTGAGAACTTCCTCCGGCATATGTTGTTGCTGAATTCTGGGAAGTGATATTAAATGGACCGGCAGTTCCGTTTACCGTGATAACAGCATCGTCAGAATTATTTCCTGAACCTCCTGCTTTGTTGTCACGAACGGTAAATCTGAAATTTAATGTTCTGGCAACAGAAGAAAGCGCTTCTACGGTGATTTCAGAACCTGTTGTAGTGGTTGCGCCTGTCAGAACAGAAGCCATTCTTGGGAAATATCTTACAGGTACAGTTGTTGGAGTCCATGATCTGAAGTTAGGCCCTGAAGCTTTTGTTGCGCTTGCTGCTGAGCTAGCACCTGTCTGAGAAGAAGAGGCATTGTCCATTTGTTCCCAGATGTACGTTAAAGAATCTCCGTCGGCATCCGTTCCGGTACCTGTCAGTACGAATGGAGTTCCTTTTGGAATAGTATAGTCTAAACCTGCGTTGGCAGTAGGAATTGAGTTTCCTGTATTGGTATTGACAGAACAGGTTTTAGCTTTAATGTTATTGGTAATCTGTTGAATGCTTATTGCATGGAAGAATGCATCGGAATGCGGCTGGATATCCTGGCTTGTAATTCCTGCATATCCCATGATGGTTGATCCTGAACCTGGTTCCATATTGGCACCTGTTCCTTCGTTATTCATAGAGAAAGTGTGATTACCACCAAACTGATGCCCCATCTCGTGAGCTACATAATCGATGTCAAAATTGTCTCCTGAAGGAATGGCATCAGCCGGAGAGGTGTATCCGCTTCCTTTGGATCCGTTTGTACAGATACAGCCGATACATCCTGCGTTTCCACCGCCCCCTGAAGCACCGAACAGGTGTCCGATATCATAGTTCGCTTCACCAATTACGGATGTAAGAGTACTTTGTAACTGAGAATTCCAGTTGCTCATTCCTGAAGCTGCAGAATAAGGGTCAGTAGAAGCATTGGTGTAAATTACAGAATCATTGTTGGAGATAAGAACCATTCTTGCTGCAAAATCTTTTTCAAAAACACCGTTTACACGGGTCATCGTATTGTTCATTGCGGCCAGAGCTTGTGCTTTGGTACCCCCAAAGTACGTGGTGTATTCCCCTGTACAAGACAATGCAAGTCTGAATGTTCTCAGTTTGGCATCATCAGCATTTGGTCTTGCTGCAAGTGAAGAATTTGAAACGCCTTTCTGTGCAGCTTCTACTACGGTACATTCAAATTTGTTAAGATCGTCTTTTTTGTCAGATTTTCTGTACACAACATAGGAAGAAAGGTCTTTTGTGTACGGTTCAATGAATACAGCAGATTTATCGCCGTAAATTTCCATTGATGACAGCCCGAGTGGAGAAACACTGAAGTAGACTGTGGAATTAGGATCATCCAGACCTTGTCCTACATAGGATTTGATATCCGGATATTTTGCTGCCAACTCAGGGGCAAAATTGGAATTCTCCCTCACTTTAAAATTTTCCATTCTGCCTTCAGAATTCGGAAAAGAGATAATGAGTTCTGATTTTTCGCCTGCAGCCAATCTTTTGGGAGCTTTTGCCAGAGCATTTTTCAATCCGTTGATGTCCAGGTTGTAAACCTTAGGATTGCTGATGTTGTTTTTGTTTTCAAAGATCTCTGATGAAGCTTTTCTGGAACCTTCAGTCCAAAGACGGTCAGTCTGTGCGAAAGAAATACCCGAAATAAGGAGCATTCCAATCAGCGTTAATTGTTTTTTCATATTAAATACTAAATTTGATTGTGGAATACCAAATCTAATAAAAAATATATTATCGAAAACAGAATTTTTAAGGAAATTTTAGACTTTTAACATAAAATATTATGCGAGACATTGGATATAATTGAAAAAGCTTATTAATAAAAGAAAAGTAAGAATGCTGAAATGAATTTAATTTGTTAAATAAATAAAATATTATCATTTTATTTACTATTTTACTAAAATGAGACAATATAATTTGTTAATTATTTAATGCAATGTAAATGATATTAGTAAATTAAATGGTCGAAAATGTTGCTGTATATTCTATATTCTGCTTACAAAAAAAGCTGTTTCATTTTTGAAACAGCTTAGTATATTTATTCAATTCTTACTTACATTTTATCATCAGCAGTAGGTCCGTAAAGTCCGGGGACTTTATTTCCGGTTGATCTTAAATAAACCACCAGCTCACCTCTGTGATGGTACAAATGATTATAAAGAAAACCTCTTATCACCTGAACCTTTGGCATAGGAGGAAACAATACATTTCCGTCCATTTCCATTTTCCACTCGTTGAAATACGTGTTTTCATCAGAGTTTTCCAGAGCTTTCTGGGCATTGGCAACATTTTCCTCAAATTTGGCAAGGATATTTTCCGCTTTGGAAATGTCTCCTTTGTCATACTTGTATGTACCCATATCAAAAACATCCTGATTAAAAGTAGGTTCATACCAATTGTATACTTCAGCAATGTGGGAGGCAAGCTGACCGGTTGTCCAGTTTTTTCAGAAGGTTTCCAGTCCAGTGCGCTGTCCGGGATTGCCTGTAAAATTTTTCTGGTGTTTTCGGCTTCATGCAGAAATTCACCTAAGAGTGCCTGTTTAATCATTTGTATTGAGATTTGAAATTATTTTGTAATATCTCTTCCGATTACCAGTCTCTGGATTTCAGAAGTACCTTCACCAATGGTACAAAGCTTAGAGTCTCTGTAGAATTTCTCAGCAGGGAAATCTTTTGTATATCCATATCCTCCGAAGATCTGAACAGCATTATTAGAGATTCTTACGCAGGCTTCAGAAGCGTATAGTTTCGCCATAGCGCCTTCTTTTGTCATTTTTTGTTTTGCATTCTTAAGCGTAGAAGCTCTTTGGATAAGAAGTTCGGCAGCATCAATTTCCGTAGCCATATCTGCCAGCATGAAGTTGATAGCCTGAAAGTCTGCAATTGGTTTTCCAAACTGATGTCTCTCTTTTGCGTACTTCAAAGCAGCTTTGTAAGCTCCTCTTGCGGTACCTAAGCTTAATGCGGCAATAGAAATTCTACCTCCGTCCAGAACTTTCATAGCCTGTTTGAAACCTTCACCTACTTCTCCTAAACGGTGAGAATCCGGTACACGTACGTTGTCAAAGATGAGTTCTGCTGTTTCGGAAGCACGCATTCCCAGTTTATTTTCTTTTTTCCTGAAGTAAATCCGGGCATACCTTTTTCTAAAACAAAGGCTGTAGAATTATTTTTAGCTCCTTTTTCTCCTGTTCTTGTCATTACTACGGCAATATCTCCTGAAATAGCATGTGTAATGAAGTTTTTAGCTCCGTTGATGATCCACTCATCACCATCTTTTACAGCGGTAGTAGACATTCCTCCTGAATCTGAACCTGTGTTGTGCTCAGTAAGTCCCCAGGCTCCGATTACTTTTCCTGAAGCCAGCTGAGGAAGCCATTTGTGTCTCTGTTCTTCATTTCCAAATTCATAGATATGATTGGTGCAAAGTGAATTGTGTGCTGCTACAGAAAGACCAATAGAGGGATCAACCTGAGAAATTTCGTCCAGAATAGCAACATATTCATGATAACCCAATCCGGAACCCCCATATTGTTCAGGAACTACGATTCCCATAAAGCCCATCTCACCTAACTGGTGGAATAAGTCTTTTGGAAATGTCTGGCTTTCATCCCATTCCATAATGTTCGGTCTGATATTCTTTTCTGCAAATTCTCTAGCCGTCTCCGCTATCATTTTGATGTTGTCAATAGTCTCTGTATTCATATAATAATAGTTAGTTCCCAAAGATAACCAAATTGATGGAATGCTAAAAAAAATTATTTTATTCATAATATTCATCGGCAATGCGTTTAATTTTCAATTTTTTATAATTTTGAGAATTAATAGTTTCTTAATAAATATTCAGTTTTTTACATTTTTTATTTTACTATTTTGGTTTCCCAATTTTAAGGCATGAAAAAAATTCTACTTCCTGTTATCTTAATTTCCTCTTATATTTCTGCGCAGGCTCCCCCAGGATATTATAATGGTACTGCCGGATTGACCGGGTATGCATTGAAATCTAAACTTCATGCTATTATTTCGGAAAAATGATCAACTGGCACTACAATGACCTTCCGGGACTGTATGGGCAGACAGATCTTGATAAATATTATGATCATGATGCCTCCAATACTGAATATCTGCTGGATATTTATTCGGAAATACCGGCCGGGCCGGATGCTTATGAGTATAAGATAAATCAGCTCATTGGTAATGGCAGCACGGAAGGCATGGGGTACAACAGGGAACATATGATGCCACAAAGTACATTCAGTACCAGCTCAGCCATTAGTGATTATCCGATGTATTCGGACCTTAATTTTATTATTCCTGCTGATGCAAGGATCAATCAGCTGAGAAACAATTATCCTTATGGAGTAGGAGGTAATACTAATTTTTATAATTTTACCAACGGATCCCGGATAGCCAATGCTGCCATCCCTAATTATCCTTATACCGGAAGAGTTTACGAGCCTGTTAATGAGTTTAAAGGTGATATTGCGAGGACGCTTCTGTATTTTGCCGTGAGATATGAAGGGAAACTGGGTTCATTCAATACGGCTTACAGTACATCAGCGAACATCACACCTGCTACAGACCAATGTCCGTTGGATGGAACTGAAGAAAGGGCTGTTGATCTGGCCTATATTGCAATGCTGAAACAGTGGAGTGCCTCAGATCCGGTTTCACAAAGAGAAATCGACCGGAATAATACCATTTACACCATACAAAAAAACAGAAATCCTTTTATTGACCATCCAGAATGGATTGATATGATCTGGTCAGAAAGTCCTGACAATATTGCCCCTGCAGCACCGGGATCACTGGTTTCCACACAGCAGAATGCTTATTTTGTCAACCTGAGCTGGACCGCTTCTCCTGATACGGATGTTTTAGGATATCGAGTGTATATGAATGGCTCAGCAACACCTGTTGCGGTTACAAAAGGAACTTCTGTCAGCATAGATCATCTGAACCCTTCAACAAATTATACTTTTACGGTGAAAGCTTTGATAAAGGATATCTGGAATCACCTTTCAGCAATACTGTTACAGCTTCAACCATTGCTTCTGATACCTATGCCCGGATCTTATGATCACCAAGTATATATCCGGAACAAATACGGAATTCATCAGGAATAATGCGTTGGAAATTGTTAATAAAACCGGACATGAGGTTAATCTGAATAACTACAGAATCAATATTCAGTTTAAAAATAACACTACAAATGCTATCTATAATGGAGATACCTATGAGCTGGAAGGGAAAGTAGGTAACAATGAAACTTTTGTTATTCTGAACCCTAAATCAACGTTATCATGCTATACGAATGCTGAGGCAAGATTTGTAACAGCTTCTGATCCTATGATGTTTGCTGGGGAGAATTATGTAGAGCTTGCTTATAATAAAACGGTTACTGTAGATGCTATCGGGGTAAAATATACCATCAATAACAATGGTAATGTATCTTTATACAGAAAGAGTACGATCAATCAGCCTAACAGTACATTTACTATCAGTGAGTGGGATTCTTATCCATCCAATTACTGTCAGAACCTGGGCACACTGTCTGCCACAGAATTGATTGCTGATCATAATGAATTTACCATTTATCCCAATCCGGTTGATGATCATCTTTATGTGAACGGAGAGACTGACAAAGTGAAAACAGCCCAGATCATAGATCTTTCGGAAAAGTGATTTATACTGAAAAAGATCCTTTCAGATATAAGAAAGATATTTCTGTACAAGATATTCCAACTGGAATTTACTTCTTAAAGCTGATGAAAAGGCACATCAGTTTATTAAAAAGTAAATAAAATCAGATTTAAATGATCATGTCAACCCTAACAGGTTCTTAAAACCTGTTAGGGTTATTTTCTTAAAGCAGGAGTGATAACAGGAATAAGCTCCCTGTAAAAAACCTGAAAAAGTAGAGTTAAAATAAAATGTAACTGTAAAGATTTTACTTGTTTTTGCTTTTACTGATTTTTTAGTTTAATATAAATTCTTAAAAACCTTATGTTTACCACATTATCGATATAAGCAGATTCACTAATAATCAATATCTATAAGGGTTTCTGCTTATATTTTTTATATATAAGTAATTATGCTTATATTTGCAGTATGATAGCGGTCATTACGGTGATATTATAAATTCACAGCATGCGGACACTGAAGTTTGGATTACCAGGCTTAAACATCTTCTCGAAAAATGGGGAAGCGCTCCTCACACATGGGAAATCTACAGGGGAGATGAGTTTCAGTTCAAGTGCAGGATTGATGACGTTTTCTGGCGTTTTCTAGCCATAAAATCTCTTATTAAAAGTGTTGAAAATTTAGATGTAAGGATGGCCATAGGTATCGGTGAAGAAAGTTTCTCTTCTGAGAAAATTACGGAATCTAATGGTACTGCTTATGTGAATTCCGGCAGACTGCTGAATGACCTTAAAAGTGACGGACATACCGTTGCTATCAAAACATCCAGTGATCCGGTAGACAGAGATCTTAATATTCTGTTGAAATGGTCGTCCAAGGATTTTGACAACTGGACGATGGCAACGGCAGAGATTATTCATGAAATGATCATGAATCAGGATATCACCCAGGAAGATCTTGCCAAGAGATTTGCCATTTCACAGTCTTCGGTAAGCCAGAGGCTGAAACGAGCCAACTATGAGCTCATCGTGGAAACCAATCAGTATTTCAGAAAGAAAATCTCGGAACTATAAGCATGATCTTCATCAAACTCATATTGGCACATCTACTCGGAGATTTTACACTTCAGCCAAATTCATGGGTTGCAGATAAGGAGAACTATAAACTGAAAAGTAAGTTTTTATACCTTCACGTTCTGATACACACCGCTTAAGCCTTATTTTTCTTTGGGACCTTCAGCTTTGGTGGGTAGCCGTTCTAGTAGGAATCACTCACTTTATTATTGATGCAGCCAAGCTTACATTTCAAAATGTAAAGACTAAGAAAAGATGGTTTTTCATTGACCAGCTGCTGCACATTTTAGTGATTGCAGGAGTTTCTTTTATTTTCAGGAATTCGGCTTCGGGTTTTTACAGAATCAGGAATTTTTAAAGATAATCATGGCGGCGTTATTTCTACAACTCCTGCTTCTGTTTTTATCAAAATCCTATTGTCATCATGGACACCCGCTCCGATGGCCCCAACACTATTCAAACCGAATCTTTATCAAGTGCCGGAAAATATATCGGAATTTTAGAACGTCTTATGGTCTTCACTTTTATCATGGTGAATCACTGGGAAGGCGTAGGTTTCATGGTGGCTGCCAAATCTGTCTTCAGGTTCAGCGACCTGCGCAGGCAAAACAGAGAAACTAACAGAATATGTATTAATTGTACACTGCTGAGTTTCGGACTGGCTGTCTTAACAGGAATAATAATAAAATAAATCAATAAATCTAACTACAATTTAGAAAGTAAAATTATGAGTCAAAAGAAAGAAATGTTGTACGAGGGGAAAGCAAAACAGGTATTTGCAACCGATAATCCTGATGAAGTAGTAGTACGTTTCAAAGACGATGCTACAGCATTTAACGCTCAAAAAGAGGTCAGGTAGACCTTAAAGGGGAAATGAACAATGCGATCACCACCCTTATTTTTGAATATTTAAATGAAAAGGGATTAAAACTCATTTCATCAAAAAACTAGACGAAAGAGAGCAGCTGGTAAGAAAAGTATCTATCATTCCTTTGAAAATGGTTGTAAGAAACTATTCGGCTGGAAGCATGGCACAAAGATTAGGAGTGGAAGAAGGAATTAAATCTCCGGTAACCATCTTCGATATCTGCTATAAAAAAGATGAGCTGGGAGATCCGCTTATCAATGATCACCATGCCGTTTTCTTAGGAGCAGCTATTTATGAAGAGCTTGACGAAATGTATGAGCTGTCTTCAGATATCAATGACATTCTTATCGAACTGTTTGACAAAATCAATATCATTCTGGTGGATTTCAAAATCGAATTAGGAAAAACTTCAGACGGTGAAATCATCTTAGCAGACGAGATCTCTCCTGATACCTGCAGACTTTGGGATAAAGATACCATGAAGAAATTAGACAAAGACAGATTCAGAAGAGACTTAGGAGAAGTTACTGAGGCTTATGTGGAAATCTATAACCGTCTTAAGAATTTACTTGCAAAATAATTTCAGAAATTAGAAGTTAGATATTAGAAATTAATATGAAATCACATCGGATAGAAGATCTGAAAGTTTAGAATACATCAATGGTTTTAGTTAAAGAGATTTATTTGATCTCAGCTGATTACCAATGGAAGAAAAATTCGGGCTGCAATCTCAAAACAAAAGATGTGCTGTTTCAATACCTTCTAATATGGCTGAAGGAGCCGGAAGAAATAATAAAATGAGTTCTATCAGTTTCTCGGAATTGCGTTTGGTTCTACTTATGAATTACAAACTCAACTTCAGTTATTGATTGATTTGAATTTTGTTTCTGAAAGCAAATTGCTCCAATAAAAGAACTTTTAGCTGAAATTCAGAAAATGCTTTATTCATTAAAAGCAAGTTTAAAATTATAATTGAAGTTAACTTAGACTAATTTCTAACATCTAATATCTAACTTCTAATCATTAGAAAAAATAGAAATGAAAAGTTTAGACATTCATAAAAGGAATATTTAAAACAGTTTGAAACCCAGACTTACGGAAGAAATCTTTTCAGAACTCAGGAAGAGGAAAGACTGGATGCTCCTAATGAAGAGTGTGGATCTTCGGATTGTATTCGGATAATGATCTGGATACATTCTCTTTCACAGTTCGGACTTTTTGCTTTGCAGCACAGAGGTCAGGAAGCTTGTGGTATCTCCGTTTTAAAAGATGGAAGAATCACCAATATGAAAGACGAAGGACTTGTTCTGGATGTTTATAAAGACATTCACGAACCTGAAACTTTTATGGGAAATTCTGCAATCGGGCATACCCGTTATACCACTGCAGGAGATAAAAGAAATATAATTTCCAGCCATTTTTCGCAAAAACGAATATGACCAGATTATACTTTCTATAGCACACAATGGAAACCTTACCAATGCCAAAGAATTAAAAGCAGAACTGGAAGCCGAAGGGGTTGTTTTCAGAGCGACTTCCGATTCTGAAGTGATCCTGAGACTGATCCAGAAAAATCTCGATTTAGGTCTTCGTGGAGCTATTAAAGCTACAATGGAAAAGATTGAAGGTGCTTATTCCGTAGTTGGAATGACGAGAAATAAATTCTTTGCATTCAGAGACTTTAATGGCATCCGTCCGCTGGTATTGGGAGCCATTGATGAGAAATCGTATGTTGTAGCTTCGGAATCTGTTGCATTAGATGCTGTAGGAGCGCAGTATGTACGTGATATCCTTCCTGGTGAGATCATTTATACCAATGAAAACGAACCTGGAAAACTTCATTCTTATATGATGGATGAGACGAAAGGAAAGCAGAGAATCTGTTCTTTTGAATATATTTATTTTGCCAGACCTGACTCTACACTTGAAAACATCAATGTTTATGAGATCAGAGAAAAATCCGGTGAAAAAATCTGGGAACAGGCTCCTGTAGAAGCTGATTTAGTAATTGGAGTTCCGGATTCCGGAGTTCCTGCTGCCATTGGCTTCTCAAAAGCTTCCGGAATCCCTTTCCGTCCGGTTCTGATCAAAAACAGATATATCGGAAGAAGTTTCATCGTTCCTACACAGGAAATGAGAGAAAGGGTAGTGAACCTTAAACTGAACCCGATTATCTCTGAGATGAAAGATAAGAGAGTTGTGATCATTGATGACTCTATCGTTCGTGGGACAACATCAAAAAGGCTGGTTAAAATCCTGAAAGATGCAGGAGTGAAAGAGATTCATTTCAGAAGTGTTTCTCCGCCAATTATTGCTCCTTGTTACCTTGGAATTGATACTCCATCCAAAGATGATCTGATCTCTGCCAATATGACTACAGAAGAACTTAAAAATTATTTGGGAGTAGATTCTTTAGAGTTTTTGAGCATAGACAACCTGAAAGAAATTTTAGGTTCTGCTAATCACTGCTTCGGATGTTTTACAGAAGAATATCCTGTAGGAAAAGGAGAAGAAACAGATTTATTCAATTAATCTCTTTATTGAAATAATAAAAGAACCGGGTATCAGCCTGGTTCTTTTGCTTTATAAATGTAGCAAAAGCTTAATATTCTCGTATCATAGAATATACAGCGGAGTTTTAATTTTGTCAGATTAAAACTTCAGGATATGAAAAATATACTTTTTACCGGTATTTTTCTGCTGGCGGCTCAATTTTACTCTTCACAATCTTTTGATAAGCAGGCTCACCGCGGAGGAAAATCCCTTTATCCGGAAAATACAATTCCGGCCATGAAAAACGCCTTACAGATGAATATAACGACACTGGAAATGGATCTCGCCATCACGAAAGACAAAAAGGTTATTCTTTCCCACGATGCTTTCCTTTCGCCGGAACTGGTTACAAAACCGGATGGAACTTATATTCCCAAAGATTCAGGTTTTTATTATAAAATTTATGAAATGCCTTATGCGAAGATCAAAACCTTTGATGTAGGCTTAAAAAGCTTGACAGATATCCTGATCAAAAGAAAATGAAGGCTCAGAAACCTCTTTTTTCAGACGTAATAGATGCCTGTGAAGCGTATGCCCGTGAATTGAAAAGACCGTTACCGTATTATAATATAGAAACCAAAACGCGTCCTTTCTCAGACAATATATTTCATCCGGAGCCTAAAGAATTTGTTGATCTGATGATGAAGATTATTGTTGAAAAAAGATACAGGATAGAGTGATTATTCAGTCTTTTGATCCCAGAACACTGGAAATAATTCATAAAGAATATCCTGACATCATGACTGCTTTGCTTGTAGAAAGGGTAGATGATAAAAAACTGGCACAGCAGCAGGCTTATTTTAAACATATTCCTCTGAAAAAATTTAAGATGTATCCTGATCACCTGAATGGTATAGCCGGAGATATGAAATTCCTGAGCTTCACTCCTGCAGTTTACAGCCCTGAACATACTCTTGTAACACCGCAATTGATAAAAGAATGTCATTCATTGGGTATGAAAGTAATCCCGTGGACCGTAAACACCAAAGAAAGATTAAAAGAATTAAAAGATATGGGAATAGATGGCGTTATCAGTGACGATCCCAGAATATTTGAATAAACATCAGCTTTTTACTTATAAATAATAAATCGCCGGAAGAATTTCTTCCGGCGATTTTATGCGTGCTGGTTAATGCACTTAGGGTTAAAAAATTGGTTCTTTAATTAAAATTTATAGTTCAGGCCTAACTGAAATACTCTGTTGTTATTCTCAGCTGCCGGTCTGCTCTTATCGATTTTTGTCAGACTGTTTACATATCTTGCATTGATACCGATGTTCGGCGTGATATCATAGCCTAAACCAAGACCTAATCCGAAATTGAATCTGTTGATCTGATCTTTGTCGATATCTGTAGAATGAGAGCTTGTAGTAGTGGTTGTAACACCTCCGGTAGTGCTCGCTACAGTTGATTCACCTTTGTTTTTTCCATTGATGAAATAACTGAATTCAGGTCCTGCTTCAATATAAAAATTATCTACAGGTCTCATTTGAACCATTAACGGAACTGAAATGTAATTCATTTTTACTCTGTCCTCAACTTTTGTCTTCACATTCGTAACTCCATTGTCAGTTTCTGTAGATGAGATCACATCTTTTGCTCCCATTTGATTGTATAATACCTCTGGCTGGAAGCTGAATTGTTTTGAAATTGGAATATTAACGAATGCACCTGCGTGGAAACCTAATTGCTGAGAGTTGATCCCGAATTTCTGCTGGCTGAAATAAGATGAATTTCCCCTGCCTTGATCCCGAATCTAACCGGTTGAACATCTTTTTTAGAGGTGATGCAGTTACTGTTTTTGTCTCTGTCTTTGTTTCTGTTTCCTGAGCAAAAGCCAATACACCAGCAGTTAATGCTAATCCTAAAAATAACTTCTTCATAATTTTATTTTTTAATTTTACTATTTGTGTGTCGATCATTCAATCAGACCCGAATTATTTTGCAAATTGCTTGCCAAAGTTTAAAAACGCCTGTTTATAAGGGTTTTCAAGCGGTTTTTCTAAAGACTTTTCCTGAACATTTATCCCTTTTCATTGAATAAATGTGCTGCCAAACCCGTTATGTATGAAAAGAGTTTAATATTAAAAATACTTTATTGCTGATCATTGAAATAATGAAAATTCAAAAAAAATGAAAGCCTCCTTTCAAAAATTATAGAAATATTGGATTGATTTTAAGAACTGAAATAAAAATACCGGACTGTGTGCCCGGTATTCATTTTTTGAAAAATAAATATCTCTATGTAAACTTATAGGCCACTCCAACCTGAAGTGCATTATTTCTTACCTTATTATTATAATAATCATGTTTAAAAATGTCTGTGATACCTGCCGTAAATCTGGCTGTCACACAATTACACAGCAAGCGAAAAAGTCAGGCTTAAACTAATAAACCTGACTTTTTCTATTGAAATCAAAATGTATTTTCATCGTTGAACAAAATACTTTTCAGTATTCTGTTGTTCCGGTCAACCCAATGCAGTTCTCGTTAAAAGTTTATGGTAATAGTCAGATTTCAGCTTTAAATCCAATTGAATTAATCAGATAATTACGCTTACTCATTGTAAAACAGGAACTGTAAATTGAAAATTCCGAATAGAGTACAATCATTACTCAATAGGCAAATTTCTTGCCAAAATCATTTATAAAACAAAAAAGCCGGATTTAATATAATCCGGCTTTGTATTGAACATAAAGTTGTTTAGAATTTATAAGCTAAACCAATCTGGAATACTCCGTTTTTAGCTTTATCATCAGATAGATCAGGTCTGTTTTTAGCAACATCTGTTAAACCAGCAACATATCTTGCCGTAACCCCGATATTCTGTGTGAAATAATATCCTGCACCAAGACCGATTCCGAAGTCAAACCCTTTAAATAAGTCTTGGCATCTGCAGAATTAGAGCCGGATTTAAGTTTTGAATTAATCAAAAAGCTGAACTGAGGTCCTGCTTCTAAATATAGGTTAGGCAGAGCATTATATTGAAGCATTAATGGTACGGAAATATAATCTAAATTTACTTTAAGATCATCAGCCCCTTTAATTTTGCTCCCATTCCGCTGTACAATACTTCCGGTTGGAAAGAGAAGTCCTGCGCTACCGGAATATTAGCAAATACCCCTCCGTAGAATCCTGCTTTAGAGTTGAAATCGCTTTCAGTAAGGGTTGAAATATTAAGACCTGCTTTTAATCCAAATCTAACCGAGAAGTTGAAGAAGCAGATGCTGAAGTTTTCTGAGAGAATGCGAAAGTTCCTGCTACTAATGCAAGACCTAAAAAATCTTTTTCATAAGTTATTATTTAATAGTTTTTAAGTTTTATTTAACATTTCTTTAACTATCAAATGTTGTGCCAAAGTTAAAATCAATTGTTAATCAGTACAACTAGAACAAAGCCGGATTAAAAATTATGATATAAAAAGACCAGATTAAAACAATCTGATCTTTTCTATTGAATATAAAATTTGTTATTGAATGTATAAGCTTATTTGAATTTATAAGCTAATCCTACCTGGAATAAGTTATTTCTCACCGCATCAGATCCACTAGGTCTGTTTTTCGCTACGTCAGTTAAACCTGCAACATATCTTGCTGTAAGACCAAGGTTTGGAGTAAAGTAATATCCAGCCCCAAGACCAATACCAAAGTTAAAAGTATTTAAATTGTCTTTGTAGTTATCACTAGTATTTGACTGACCAGTTGATTCATTTTTAAACTTGTTTTTAGCACTTACCATGAAACCGAATTCTGGTCCTGCCTCAACATATAAATCAGGGATTAAGTTATACTGGAACATTACCGGTACTGTAATATAATCTAACTTAGTAGAAGCTGAATATTTTGTTCCTGCTAAAGTGTAATCAGATTTATTACCATATTGTGAATATTGTACCTCTGGCTGAACGCTGAATGAAGCTGCTAAAGGAATATTGGCAAACACACCTGCGTTGAATCCTATTTTAGATTTCTGATCATCAAGACCGCTGTCTTTTGAAAGTGAAGATACGTTCATTCCTCCTTTTACCCCGAATGTTACCGGATTAGAAGATGTATTTCCTGTCTGTTGAGCGAATGCGAATGTTCCTGCAGTTAACGCTAATCCTAAAATTAACTTTTTCATAACTTTAATTTTTTAATTTTACTCTTTCTTAATTTTAAATTTTACTACTTGTTCAGCAGTTTTCAGCTGAACGCAGAGTATCTTCCAAATTGCTTGCCAAAAAAGTTTTTTATGATTAAAATCAATAAAAAAATCACTTAGTGTTTAAGTGATTTTATAATTATATATTTGATTTTCAATGTATTAATAACACAAATAAACGTTTGTTTAGAAAGCGTCTAAATTGACAATTTTGTCAAAAATGGCTTTAAAACTAATGTGTTTTTTCAGAAAAATAGTTAAGCATCGTTCAGTTTTCTATAAAAAGCTATTGATTCGATAATGTTTTTCTGGCTGCACTGATGATCATAGGTACAAGAGCCGATTCCTGAAAGCAGGGAAAAATTGATTTTACTGTCTGTATTCTTTTTATCATTCAGTAATAAAGCTGTGATATCTTCATCTTTAAAATCACTGATATCAAGATATGGATAGTATCTCTGGATGTTTTCAATGATCATTTTTGAATCTTCTTCAGAAATAAGATTTTCAAGAAAAGCCAGATGCGCTTCAGCAATCATACCCATGGCTACTGCTTCACCGTGAAGGATAGGATTTTCCTGCTGTAAACATAGGCTTTCCACAGCATGGCCGATCGTATGTCCGAAATTCAGTGTTTTTCTGATATTCTGCTCATGGAAATCCTGATCTACAACATTCTGTTTGATATGCATTGAGGCCTGAATATGCGGAATTACAGTCTCCACTTCCAGCTTACGGATCTGAATCAGCTGGTCCCAATGGTTTTTATCGGCAATTAATCCATGTTTCAGCATTTCAGCAAAACCGCTTCTTAATTCTTTAAATGGCAATGTTTCCAGGAATTTCGGGAAAATAAAAATCTGTTCGGGAAAGCAAAAGTTCCTACCATATTTTTATAATGCATCAGATCGATACCCGTTTTTCCTCCTATGGAAGCATCACACATGGATAAAAGGGTAGTGGGGATATTGATGAACTGAATTCCTCTTTTGTAAGTAGATGCAACAAATCCTCCCATATCCGTAATGACACCGCCACCAAGGTTGATAACCAATGCTTTTCTGTCGGCTTTCATCTCCGTAAGAATTTCCCAAAGCTGATTGGCTGTCCGGATATTTTTCATTTCTTCTCCGGCTTCAATCTCTAAAATCTCAAAGCCAAGATCTGTTTCCATATTTCCTAAAAGAACAGGAAGGCAGTATTCATGGGTGTTTTCATCTACAATAATGAAAATTTTACTGAAAGATCTCTCGTGAAGAAACTCGTTGAGCTGTGAAAAATTATCGTTTAATATTGTTATCATCTTCGATTGTATGTAAAGTTAAAAATGTAAACTATAGTGCAAAGTTATGATTCTTAATTTTTAACTCGTAACTAAATTACTATCTTTGCAGAAATTTTTAGAATGAGCAGAGATAATAATAATTCAGACAGACCAAAGAGACCAAGAATTTCAACCAAGAAAAGTTCTGATGATTCTCGTGCTTCCAGATCTGGAAATTCTTCAGGATCAAAACCTTTTAAGAAGCCTTTCTCTAAAGACGGAGGAAAAAAGGGCCGGAACATAAAGGATCCAACTCAAGATTTGAAAAGAAACCTTTCAAAAGAAATACCGACAGTTTCGAAAATTCCAATGATGATTTTGGTTCAAAATCTGAAAGAAAACCTTATATCACGAACAAAAGTGAGAGCTATGAGAAGAAATCTTTGGAAAGCCTAAGAGAGGCGGGAGAAATTTTGATACAAGAGATAAGTATGAAAGAGGCAGCCTGAAATACGGAAGAAGGCCATCTAATGGTGATGAAAGAAATGAAGACAGAGCAAAATCTTTTGTACAGAAAAGAAGACTGAACAAAATTGAAAAGGACGTTCATAAAGACAGCATCCGTCTTAACAAGTATATTGCTAATTCAGGAATCTGCAGCAGAAGGGAAGCTGATGAGCTGATTACCCAGGGGCTGGTAGAAGTAAACGGAAAGGTGGTAACTGAAATGGGATATCAGGTACAGAAAACAGACAGGGTAGTTTTTGACGGACAAAACATTACGCCTGAAAAGCCTGTGTATGTACTTTTGAATAAGCCCAAAGGGTATATTTCCACTACAAAAGACGATAAAGCAAGAAAAACGGTTATGGATCTTGTAGCCAATGCTTCTCCGTACAGACTTTTCCCGGTTGGAAGGCTTGACCGTTCTACAACAGGAGTGATCTTATTAACTAATGACGGACACATGACGAAAAAACTGACGCATCCCTCTTTTGATGCGAAAAAGATTTATCATGTAACATTGGATAAAAAGCTTACCGGTGAAGATTTACGTCTTATAGCAGAAGGTATTCGTCTTGATGAAGGTGTAGCTGTTGTTGATCAGATTTCTTATATTGAAGGAAAACCAAAGAATGAAGTGGGAATTGAAATCCATATCGGATGGAACCGTGTCATCAGAAGAATTTTCCAAAGATTGGGTTATGAAGTGGAAGCGTTGGACAGAGTGATGTTTGCAGGTTTAACGAAGAAAAACATCAAAAGAGGACACTGGAGAATCCTTACCGAACTGGAAGTGAACAATCTTAAAATGCTTTAGAATGATAATGAATGATGAGTTATAAATGACGAATGACAGATTCAGGTTTTTAACTTCCTTCATTCTTTCAAAAAGTATCTTTAGAATAAAAAACAAAAAGCGCAGAAAATAATTCTGCGCTTTTTTATGAGTCAGTCATAAATTTTAAAATTCATAACTCATCATTAAAAAGAATTACCCTAAAACGGTTACTCCCTTCTCAATCATTTCATAAATGGCATCCCTGGCGTTGTCAGGTTTTACGTTAACAGCCCGTGTGCCGTTGAAATGCAGACAGGTTACATAGCCGTTGGCAACAGCATCCAATGCCGTAAATTTTACACAATAATCCAATGCCAGTCCCACGATTTCTACCAATTGAATATCATGATATTTTAAAAAGTCATCCAAACCGGTTTTCATAAAATGATTATTGTCCTGGAAACCACTGTAGCTGTCTATTTCAATATTTTTCCTTTCTGTACGATATGGGTTACTTTGTCTCTGTTCAGATCTTTATGGAACTCTGCACCGAAAGTTCCCTGGATGCAGTGATCCGGCCACATAAACTGTGGTACCCCATTTAAAATAATACTTTCTCCTACCTTTCTTCCATTGCTGCTTGCAAAGCTTTTATGACCTGCGGGATGCCAGTCCTGGGTCAGAACAATCTGGTCATATTCATTTTCCTCCATCAGGAGATTGATGTATGGAATAATTTCGCTGGCTCCAGGGACTGCAAGTGCTCCGCCTTCACAAAAATCATTCTGTACATCGACTATTATTAACGCTTTTTTCATATTTTGAATTCTCGAATTTTTGATAAATTTACAAAACTAATCCGCAAAAATTTGTCCAAAACTGAATTATCGGACAAATCGGCAACATAAATTTTGAATACTTATAAAATGAAGGGATTAGAAACCGGAATAATGATTTTTTATAAGAATAGTATGGGATTTTGAGAGATAAACCAAATAACAATAGTTTATCTTTGCAGGAAATAAGTATTTTATGTCATTTGAATCGTTAGGATTATCACACAATATTATTCGTTCTGTCAACAAACTGGGGTATTTAAAGCCATTCCCGATACAGGAGCAGGCTGTGCCTGTTATTTTACAAGGGAAAGATCTTATGGGAATTGCACAGACAGGTTCCGGGAAAACGGCTTGTTTTGTGATGCCGATTTTAGAAAAACTTCAGAATGCAGACGTTAAAAAAGGACGTAATATTCAGGTATTAATATTAGTTCCTACAAGGGAGTTGGCGATTCAGATTGATGAAGTCTTCCAGGCTTTTACAGGAAACCTGAAAAGAGAGATCCGTACCATGGCAGTTTATGGCGGAGTTTCCATTAATCCACAGATGAAAGGGATGTTTGGAGTGGAAGTTCTGATAGCAACGCCCGGACGTTTATTGGATCTGATTGACCATAATGCATTGAGTATTTCAGGAATCCGGCATCTGGTGGTTGATGAAGCGGATAAAATGTTTCAGTTAGGTTTTGGGGAAGAAATGGATAAACTTTTTGCTCTGATGCCTGTAGTGAAACAAACGACTTTATTTTCTGCCACATTAAATGATAAGGTGTCTGAAATGAAAGAGCGGTTGTCTATTAATCCGGTCATTATTGAAATTAAAAAAGAAGAAGTTGAAATTGATAATATTGAGCAGCTGGCATACCATGTTGCTCCTGAAAATAAAGGCCCTTTTCTGCGGTATTTAATTAAAGAAAAGAAAGTAGAAAAAGCTTTGGTCTTCGTTTCATCTACCAGATCTGCAGATAACCTGGTGGAAAAGCTTAAAAAGAATAAAATCAAAGCAGTGGCTATTCACAGCCAGAAGTCTCAGGGGGCAAGAAGAAATAATCTGGAAGAATTTAAAGTAAACGGAGCGCAGATCCTGGTTGCCACAGATTTGATTGGTCGCGGAATTCATATCGAGTCCCTGCCATGCGTTATCAATTACGAATTGCCACGTTCCCCTTTGGATTATATTCACCGTATCGGAAGAACAGGCCGTGCCAATGAAAAGGGGACGGCAATCAGTATTCTTACTGATGATGAGCTACAGCATTTCAGAGTAATTCAAAAGAAAATGGGTAAGAAAGTACCTTTACAGAGAACGGAAGGAATTGATCTGCATGGTTATTAATTTCTTAAATAATTTCTAAAAACGGCCTCAGTATCATCACTGAGGCCGTTTTTAATGAAAATATACTGTTCAATAAATTGTTATCTCTACAATTAATGCTTTATTCATTTTATATTCTTGAAATTTTGATAAATTTACACAAGTGATACTTGAAAAATTGTCCTTAACAATATAATCGGACAAACCGGAACTGTTTAAAAATTAAAACCGTAACAATGAGTGATTTAGAAAAGAAAAAGTTTCCAATAGGGCCGTTTGAAGCCCCTGAAAATATTTGTGATACTACATTGGACACTTATATTAAAGTAATCAAAGACTTTCCCGGCAGGTTAAAAAATCTCATTGAACATTTTACAGACGAACAGCTGGATACTCCTTACAGGGAAGGCGGCTGGACCATCAGACAGCTCGTCAACCATCTTTCAGACAGCCATATGAACAGTTTTATCCGTTTTAAACTGGCACTTACAGAAGATAATCCTACCATAAAACCTTATGATGAAGCAAAATGGGCAGAGCTTCAGGATAGTTTTCATATGCCCGTAAAACCTGCTATGAGAATGCTGAAAGGAACACACCAGAGATGGGTTGTTCTTCTTAAAAGCCTCACGAATAAACAGTTTGAAAGAACATTTCATCATCCTGAACATAACAAAAACTATAATCTAAGGGAGAGCCTTGCTTTATATGTGTGGCACTGTAATCATCATTTTGCTCATATTGAAAATCTGAAGTTAGAAAAAGGTTGGTAAGAAAGAGTCTTAATAATCCCATATACTATAAGGAAATTGTAGACAGAATTTCCATGTTATCTGAAAACTCCCAGAGAAAATGGGGGAAAATGAACGTGTGCCAGATGCTGAAGCATTGTGATCTCGTTCTTCAGGTGGCCCTGGAAAAGCTGGAACTTCCCCGTATCAATATCCTTTTTGAGACCATAGGAATCTGTACTAAAATAGAAATGTATGTTTTCAATAATGGAATTCCCAGAAACATGCCTACTTTTCAAAAACTAATCGTTAATTTTGAGTGTGATTTTGATGAATCAAAAGCCAATCTGCTGAAAACGCTGGAAGAATTCCGGGAAGTTTGTTGTAATACCAGGCTGCCCGGCCGTCACAGGTTGTTCGGAAACATGACTGAAAAAGACTGGACATTTTTAGAATACAAACATCTTGATCACCATCTAAAACAATTTAATGTATGAGTTTTTTGATAAAATATTCGGTGGAAAAAGTGAAAGCCCTGAACAAAAAACATTCTGGAAAAAGATAGAATCTGAAGAGGATCTGGCCAGAGCGATAGAAGATTCTTTTCAGAAGAGGACAGCCATATTCAAGCATTCTACAAGCTGCTTTATCAGCAGAACTGTATTGAAAAACTTTGAAAAAGAGATTGAAAGTTCAGACCAGCCTGTTAATGTATATTATCTGGACCTGTTGGCTTACAGACCTGTTTCCAACAAAATAGCAGCAGACTTTGAGATCAGACATGAAAGTCCTCAGCTGATTGTAATAGAGAACGGAAAGCCTGTAAACAGTGCTTCACACCAGGATATTTCCTTAAGCCAGATTGTACCATGAAGAATATAAATAATTATTTAGCCAAAGTTTTAAATGTTCCGCTTCAGAACGTGAACACCTGCAGTCTGCATTATGAAGTAAAGAAAATTCCCAAAAACCAGTTTCTTCTTCAGTATGGCGAAATATGCCGTCATATATTCTTTGTGGAAAAAGGTCTGCTGAAAATGTATTCTATTGACAAGAACGGAAAAGAACATATTATACAGTTTGCTCCGGAAAGCTGGCTGATATCGGACCGAAGCAGTCTTTATTTCAATGAAAAATCCATTTACTATATAGAAGCTGTCGAAGATTCAGAAGTTCTGTTTTTACATCCTGATTTTTTCAATAAGCTTGTAGAGCAATTTCCGAACAGTATTGAGAGAAGTGATTTTCTTCTTCAGAAACACATCAGAAGCCTTCAAAACAGGATCAATTCCCTGCTGGGAGAGACGGCAGAAGAAAGATACATGAAATTCATTAAAATGTATCCGGATTTACTGCTGAGAGTTCCGCAATGGATGATCGCTTCTTACCTGGGGATCACTCCTGAGAGTCTGAGCCGTGTAAGAAAAGAACTGGCGAGAAAAAACTTCGTTCCGGATAATAAATAATAGGCTGGAAGAGGGAAGCCTGAAGTTCTTGTAAAAGAACTGAGAAAGTATTCTTAAAACTATAAGAACTTCCATCTTCCGGCCTCCATCTTCCTTACTTTAAATAAATCTTTTGGGCAAGCTGTCCAATCTGCCTCAGCTTTGCCTGTGTATCTTCCGACCATGGAAGCCCTATGCAGAGCCTCATACAGTTTTCAAACTGTTCCTGTAAGGTGAACATTCTTCCGGGAGCTATGCTTATGTTCTGTTTGATGGCCAGATCATATAATTCTGTTGTTTTTATCTTTTTATCAAATTCTATCCATATAGACAACCCTCCCTGCGGACGGCTGGTTCTGGTACCTTCCGGAAAAGATTCTGCTATGGTCTGAACATAGTTCTGATAATTGATCTGCAATGTTCTGCGGAGCTGCTGAAGATGCTTTTCATATTTTCCGGATTTCAGGAAATTAGCTACCGCTTCGTTAACAATGGAAATCGATGAAGTAGAATGAAGGAGTTTAAGCTTCATAATCCTGTCTTTGTATTTTCCGGGAGCAATCCAGCCTACACGATACCCCGGAGCAAGTGTTTTTGAAATAGAACTGCAATACAGCACATTTCCGTTTTTATCAAAAGATTTGCAGCATTTCGGACGGCTGGACCCGAAATAAAGATCTCCGTACACATCATCTTCTATCAGAGGAATATTGTTTTCAGAAAGTATTTTTACAATTTCCTTTTTATTTTCATCAGGCATACAGCTTCCCAAAGGTGAGTTGAAATTGGGAATAAGCAGGCAGATATTGATTTTGGGGATTGCTTTTTTTAAAGCTTCAATTTCGATTCCGGTAGTGGGATGCGTAGGAAGTTCCAGGACTTTAAGACCCAATCCGTTGGCCAGTTGTAGAATTCCGGGATAGCAGGGGCTTTCGATAGCAATGGTATCTCCGGGTTTTCCTAAGGCCATTAAACAGAAAGAAAGGGCATTCATACCGCCGTTGGTAGTGATCAGGTCATTTTCGCTCAGGTTTCCTCCCCATTGTAAAGAACGTATGGCAATCATTCTTCTTAGTTTCAGATTTCCCTGAAGTTCTTCATATTCCGTTCCGCCGTCTTTTAATTCCCTGGTAGCGTTTACTATTTCTTTTTCAGTTTTGCCTGGGGCAAAAGATCGCCTGACGGAATCCCAATAGAGAAAAAAGTAAGGCCGTTTTTTCCCATATTTTCATATACTTTACTGATCAGCTCATCCGGCTCATCATTATTGGCAATGAGTGACGGGCGGCTTACTTCAGGCAAAGGAAGCCTGGCAGAGAGAAGCTGGCTTACAAAATACCCGGATTGCGGCTTGGGTTCTACCAAAGATTGTGATTCCAGTTCCAGAAAAACACGCTTGGCCGTGTTCATACTTACCTGATGTTCCTGGCACAGCATTCTTACCGAAGGAAGTTTATCTCCCGCCTTTAAAATTCCGTTTCTAATCTGCCTGGCAATGCCGTCTGCAATTTCTGTATATAAAAATTCTTTACCCATAATGCTGAACTGTGCTCATGCAAATATACAAAACTGATACTGTGTTTATCTGTTTATCCTTTCTAATTTTGGAAATCAATTAAAAGCTTGAATACAATGTTGACAAAACAAATATCAAAAGATGAAAGTATCAGTGGATGGATCAATGGCTTTATAGGAGTACTGCTGTTCAGCGGGGGATTGCCTGCCACCAAATTGGCAGTAATGGAAATGAGTCCGATCTTTGTAACCATAGTCCGTGCAGCGGTGGCAGGAGTATTGGCTTTTATCGTATTAGGAATAGGGAAAGAAAAGCGTCCTGTCAAAAAAGATTTAGTCCCTCTGCTTCTGGTTTCCCTGGGCTGTGTGATAGGTTTTCCGCTTCTTTCAGCGCTGGCCCTTCAATATCTTACTTCCGCACATTCTATTGTATTTCTGGGAATGCTCCCATTGGCAACTGCTGTATTCGGGGTAATGCGTGGTGGTGAGAGGCCTCATCCTGTATTCTGGCTTTTTTCGGTTGTAGGAAGTCTTTTAGTGATCGGATATGCTGTTTCGCAAGGAATATCTGCTTCGCCTACTGGAGATGTTCTGATGCTGCTTGCTGTTATTTTATGTGGTATGGGCTATGCGGAAGGTGCTAAACTTTCTAAAACATTAGGCGGCTGGCAGGTGATTTCCTGGGCTTTGGTGCTGGCTTTACCTGTTATGATTCCCTTATTTTTTATTTATTTTCCTGATGATATCGGAAGTGTCAGTTTCCAGGGATGGTCCGGAATGGCTTATATCTCTCTTTTCAGTATGTTTATTGGCTTTATATTCTGGTACAAAGGCCTGGCGCAGGGTGGTATTGCTACTGTAGGACAATTGCAGCTGCTGCAGCCGTTCTTTGGCCTTGCACTGGCTGCTTGGCTTCTCGATGAACAGGTAAGCCTGGGAATGCTGGGGGTGACAGCAGGAGTTATCTTATGCGTTGCAGGAACCAAAAAGTTTGCGAAATAATTAAAAATAAAGCATTATGATTTAAGTCATAAGAAAGCGTATTCATAATGGCCTACTTTTGAACCATCACCACAAAATATACTATTATGAAATTCATTATGTCAATCCTGCTCATGGGAGTCATTGTCCTGAGCTGTAAAAAAGAAAGAACAGAAACATCTGTAACCACTGATAGTGTCATTGCAGATACAATGAGGGCAGATACCGTTTCCAATGTTACCCCTATGGCTCCGGTTCCTTCAGATACAATGCGTACAGATACAGTTTCTACAAAAAAAAGTACAGATACCGCAAGAACCCCTAATAATAAATCTCCAAAAAAATAACAGTTTTTTCTGTTATTCCTTTGAAAAAACCCGTTTTAATCTCTTAAACGGGTTTTATTTTCTAATATTTTTTTCAGGTAGTTGAAATTATAACTTCAAGATGTGGTATCAAAAGTATAATTTAAATCAATTTTTAATAAAAATAATTAAACAATAATTAAAAATATATTTACATTTATTAAATTTTTTAACTTTTTTTAACTTTACAAACAATCATAAAGGTGCAGTTTTTGCATTCATGTTATTGTCAGTTCCCAATGATATTTTTACTAAGACTAAAGAAGAGGAGAAGAAGAAAACAACACCAAAAACAACTATTATGGTTATCGACGAAAATATTTTGATTTCAGCGGGAGCAGAAACGAGACACTATAGACCTTCAGAAACTATATTCTTTGAAGGGGATATCCCTACCTATTATTACCAGATTGTTAAGGGAGAAGTAAAACTTAATAATTATAATGAGGAAGGGAAAGAATTTATCCAAAACATTTTATCCGATGGAGAAAGCTGTGGCGAATCTATACTATTCATAGATAAGCCTTATCCAATGAGTGCTGAAGCCATTACAGAATGCACTGTTTTAAGGCTTCATAAATCCATTTTTTAAATCTGCTGAACCAGAACCCGGAATTATGCATGGAAGTAAGCAGCTTTCTTTCTGAGCGTCTTTACTACAAATTTATCATGATGCAGAATCTTTCATCTCAAAATCCGTCTATACGGCTTAAGGGGCTTATGGATTATTTGAAAAGCTTTCAGAAAGACGCACGTCCATATTCATTCCTGATTCCATTAACGAGGCAGCAGATGGCAAGTCTTACAGGTCTTTGTGTAGAAACCGCAATAAGGACCATCAAACATATGGAAAAGAATAAAATCCTGAGAATTGAAAATCGCAAAATTTTATATTAGAAATAGTTTCGTATATGATTTTGTGATTTTTTCTGTTAAATTCATAAGATTATAGGAACAATAAGCTGAGTGAATGTATAGAGTCTTCTGTTCAAGATGTACAGAAGACTAATACATCAGACTAAAGAGATTTTTTCAGAGAATACTAGCAAAAAGTAAGATTCTTTATAAGAAATGCTTTTTGAATTAGGAAAAGTCTGAATTCTTTTTGGCATATCAGGAAATATTCACAAGACTGAAGGCCCAGCATATAAAGAACAAAAAAGAAGTCATTATTATCATAAAAAAACAGAAAGTTTTGTATTAATCTACATTAACATGATTCAGGTCATAAAAAAGTGAATTATTATGATGTACATTTGAAATATAAATTTTCAATCCAATTCTTAAGACCTTAGTAAAAGGAACGTAAAAAGCATTTGCTTTTATTATCATTTAAATTACCGACACCCAACTGTTGCCGTCTAATACTAGTCACGGACTGCAATACACATCACTAAATATTAATAATAAAAAATTCAGTTATGAACACTAGAAATTCAAGAAACCGCAGTTCAAGAGGACAGTCACATTCACCGGAAAACTTAGAAGAAGTTTACCAGTTAGGCTATGATCATGGTTTTAATGATGCCTCAAGAGATGAAGATTACGATGATGATTTTTCAGAATATGAAGATTATTTTGATGAAAATGAGGATTATGACGATGATTATGATGAAGATGACTATGATGAATACGATGATGATTACGATGATGAGGATGATGAAGAGTATGATGACGAAGAAGATGACGATGATGATCAGAGAGGACGCAGCGGCGGAAGAAGAGGAGGTTCCAGAGGAGGAAACGGAAACCAGCAAAGAGACAGCCAGGGAAGATTTACTTCCGGTAGAGGCGGATCTCGTGGAGGAAACTCCGGTGGTGGTTCCCGTGGACGTTCAAATTCTGGTTCCGGCTCCAGATCAGGAGGAAGAGGCAGGTCATCATCAGGAGATGGTACTTCAAGAAGAGGTTTCGCTTCTATGAGTAAAGCTGAGCGTACAAGAATTGCCAGAATGGGCGGTCAGGCTTCCCATGGTGGAGGAAGGTCTTCTAACTCAGGCTCAGGAAGAGGAGGCTCAGCAAGATCAGGAAATAATGGCAGCAGCTCAGGAAGAGGCGGATCAAATTCTGGTTCAGGAACTTCAAGAAGAGGTTTCGCATCTATGAGCAAAGCTGAACGTACAAGAATAGCCAGAATGGGAGGCCAGGCTTCCCACGGAGGCGGAAGATCTTCAGGTCGTTCCGGATTCGGAGGCAGACGTAATTCATAATTCTTTTTCCAGGATTGCCTCTTTAGACCTATATAAAGAGGTAATCCTTTTAATATCAAAACACCATTCATACCATGCCAAATAAAATATTAGAAACCAATAGTGCTGTTTCTGCTACTAAAAAAGGAACTGCAGATAAGCCAACTGTGAAAGAAGATGAAATGAAGAGTTCACCGCTTCACAAATTTTTTGTGAGTGCGCTTAAAGATATTTATTTTGCTGAAAATGCGATCCTGGATGCCCTGGAGAAAATGCAGGAGGCAGCCACTACTGAAGAGCTGAAAGATGCCTTTGAGGATCATCATCTTCAGACCCAAAAACACGTGAAACGTCTGGAAAAAGTATTCCAGCTTATTGACGAAAAGCCTGAGAAAAAGAGTGTAAGGCCATCAAAGGAATCATAGAAGAAGGCGAAGAAGTGATTAAAGCCACAGAAGATGGCTCCGCAACAAGAGATGTTGCCCTTATCATTGCTGCACAGAAAGTGGAGCATTATGAAATTGCCACCTACGGCGGGCTTGCACAGCTTGCCATTACCATGGGACATGATAAAGCCGCTGATCTTCTCGAGAGAACACTTCAGGAAGAAGAAGATACGGATTCCCTGCTTACCGATATAGCAGAAACATACATCAATTTTGATGCAGAACAGGAAGATTAAAGCATGCAATAAGCCATGTAGGTAGTTCTATGTGGCTTATTTTAACTATGAAATCAAAATATATGGACTGTCAGAGCATAATAAAAACACTGAGACACAAAGATTTTATAAAAATACCTCATACAGGGGAATGCTTTGAAGACGGAGCAGCAGTATATGCCAAAGAGATCAGAGAAAATATTTTTCTTCTGTTCATTATCCTGAAAGATATTGATATTGAAAATATTCAGGCATTAATTGCTCACTTCGATGGCTTCAGCAGTATCGGATTGAAAGAACCGGAACAGATCATGTTTTATCTGTCCATTAAAGATAAAAACGACCTCCATTATTTTGAGCAATATTTAAAAGCTCCTCACAACTAATACCATTTTTTTGAATATGATATTTGAAAATGACACTTTACAACATTCCGGGCTGAATGATAAAAATAATGCGATAGAGAATGAGTCTTTATTTCCGCCAATTATCAATTCTTACGGAGTGACTGCTTTTCTGATCAAGTCTTTGGAAAAGATTAAAAATAATGCGAAATGTGATATCCTGAAACATACAATTGACACCTATATAAAAGAATATCTCCTTCATATCCGGGAATTCCATACTAAAAATACCATGGAAACTACTACAATGGATGCTGAGATAAAATTTGAGTCTCCTTCTTTCACTCTATATGCCAAAACGGCTTATTATAAGGTGTTGAAGGAAGAAGAATATATCAACAGGTTCCTTGAGATTTTGGAAAATAAAAAAGATTAATTCTGCCACCCCCTTATTTAACTGCTTTTGAAAAAAGATCAACCACAAAAAAGATTATGAATATGAAAACCAACGAACACAACAAAAAAGCAGAACAACTTGACCTGCACAGTACTTCCAATGAAAATGAAAAACTGACCACCAATCAGGGTTTAAAGATTAATAACAATCAGGATTCTCTGAAAGCGGGAGAACGGGGCCCTTCATTACTGGAAGATTTTATTCTGAGGGAAAAAATTACCCATTTCGATCATGAAAGAATTCCCGAAAGAGTAGTTCATGCGAGGGGATCCGGAGCTCACGGTATTTTTAAACTTACCAAAAGCCTTGCAGAATACACCAAAGCAAAATTTTTAACAGAACTTGGGAAAGAAACCCCTGTTTTTGTAAGATTTTCAACCGTTGCGGGAAGCAAGGGAAGTACGGACCTGGCAAGAGATGTCCGGGGATTTGCCGTAAAATTTTATACCGAAGAGGGAAATTATGACCTTGTAGCCAACAATATGCCCGTATTTTTTATTCAGGATGCCATCAAATTTCCTGACCTCGTGCACGCTGTAAAACCGGAACCGGACAATGAAATTCCACAGGCTGCATCGGCCCACGATACATTTTGGGATTTTATATCACTGATGCCCGAAAGCATGCATATGATCATGTGGCTGATGAGTGACAGAGCCATTCCGAGAAGCTTTAGAATGATGGAAGGTTTCGGGGTACATTCTTTTAAATTCATCAATGAGGCAGGAAAAGTCCATTTTGTAAAATTTCATTTTAAACCCAGATTAGGCGTACACTCTGTGGCCTGGAACGAAGCCCAGATGATTTCAGGGGTAGATCCTGACTTCCATAAGAGAGACCTTTGGGAAGCTATCGAAAACGGTGATTATCCTGAATGGGATTTCGGTGTACAGCTGATTCCTGAAGAAGATGAACATAAATTTGATTTTGATCTTCTTGACCCTACCAAAATAGTTCCTGAAGAAGAAGTTCCCGTAGAAATTGTAGGAACTTTAACACTGAACAAAAATCCTGATAATTTCTTTGCAGAAACAGAACAGGTTGCTTTTCACCCCGGACATATTATTCCGGGAATTGATTTTACCAATGATCCGTTGCTGCAGGGAAGATTATTTTCATATACCGACACTCAGCTGTCAAGGCTGGGCTCTCCCAATTTCCATGAAATACCGATTAACAGATCCCTTAATACCGTTCATAATAACCAAAGGGACGGTCATATGAGACAGCAGATCGTCAAAGGGAAAAGCAGTTATGAACCGAATTCCATCGGTGGAGGATGCCCTTTTCAGGCGATGATGTCTGAAGGTGGATTTACCTCCCAGCAGGAAAGAGTTTCCGGAGTGAAGATCAGAGAAAGAAGCAAGAGTTTCGTAGATCATTATTCTCAGGCTAAATTATTCTACAACAGCCAGTCAACACCGGAAAAAACGCACCTTCAGAATGCATTGGTCTTTGAATTGTCAAAAGTAACCCGTCCGGAAATCAGAGAAAGACTGGTAGGCCAGCTGGCTTATATTGATATGTCCCTCGCATGGAGCGTTGCAGGAAAATTAGGTGTTGAAGTCAAAAAGCTGGAATGGCCTAATCAAAGTTTGCCTGCAGACAGTAATATTATAGAACTTCAGAGCGAAGAAAGGGAACCTCACACAAAAACTTCCGGCGCACTGAGCATGGCGCATACCGTAAAAAATACGATCAAAAGCCGTAAAATAGGTTTTATCCTGGCTAACGGTGCTGATGGAGGTGCGGTGAATGATCTTAAAACAAAGCTTGAAGCAGAAGGCGCCAGAGTGGAACTGATTGCCCCAAGTGTTGCCCCGGTAAGGCTGAATGACGGCTCTGAGCTTGTACCAAAACATTCTCTTACAAGTATTGCAAGCGTATGTTTTGATGCTCTTGCCATCTGCCCGGGAGAAGATGCTGTAAAGGAACTTATGACTTCAGAAAACAAACATCAGGTACTGCATTTCATCAATGAAGCCTATAAACATTGCAAAGCCATTTATTTCGGAAAAGATACAGAGGTACTGTATCAGAATTCCAATGTAGCAACAAAACAACATGAGGATCCGGGAATCATTACATGGGAAGACGGAGATCCTGCCAATAAATTCATCCAGGCTATTGCTCAGCACAGAGTCTGGGATCTTGAAATGGAGAGAAACGCATAATCATAAAAACACCCTTCACACCACCAATCACTTTAAATATTTAAATTATGAAAGCTGCCGTTTTTCACTCACCGGGTAACATTACCTGTGACACCGTAGAAGATCCCAGAATTCTGGATGAAAATGATATTATCCTGAGAGTAACCTCCACCGCTATTTGTGGCAGTGACCTGCACATGTATTCCGGAGGAATTCCCAGGCAAGGCCAATGGTAATGGGACATGAATTTATGGGTATTGTAGAAGAAACCGGAAAAAACATTATCAATCTGAACAAAGGGGACCGGGTAGTAGTTCCTTTCCCCGTTGCCTGCGGAAGCTGTTTCTTCTGTCAGCACGATCTTCCTACTGCCTGCGAACACAGTAACCCGGATTATTATGGCCCGGAAGGAGGCATTTTTAAAGATAAAGGCGGAGCTTTGTTCGGATATACGGATCTGTATGGGGGATATGACGGCGGACAGGCACAATATGTAAGAGTTCCCTACGCCCATTTTGGTCCCAGAAAGGTTCCTGAAAACTTAACAGATGAACAGGTTTTATTTCTTACAGATATTTTCCCCACCGGTTATACAGGCGTGATGTGGGGAGAACTTAAAGGAGGGGAAACCGTTGTCGTTTTTGGGGCAGGCCCTGTAGGCACAATGGCTGCTAAAAGCGCAGTTCTGTATAATGCAAAAAAATCATTGTTGTTGATACTCTTCAATACAGACTGGACCGTATCAAAATGCTTACAGGATGCGAAACCATTTTGTGGGAAGATGCGGAAAGCACAATAGAACAGATCAGGGATATGACGGACGGACGTGGAGCTGATCTTTGTATTGAGGCCGTAGGTTTTGAGCCGGAAAGGAGCTTTATAGACCGTGCAAAAGCTGTTTTGAACTTTGAAAAAGGCTCAATCAAGGTCCTGGAAGCATGCATGAGCGCTGTCCGAAGAGGGGGTATCGTTTCCGTTCTGGGAGTTTATCCTGTCAATTATGACAATTTCAGACTCGGGCAGATCTTTGACAAAGGGATCACCATTAAAGCAGGACAATGTAACGTTCATCCCATCATAGATAAACTCATGGATTATGTTGTGACCGGAAAAATCACGCTTGATGATGTCATTACCCACCGCCTGTCTCTTAATGAAGTAAGCAAAGGATATGAAATTTTTGATAAAAAAGAAGACGGATGTGTAAAGGTCGTTCTTGACCCGTGGAAATAAACCGGATTTGATACACTTATAAACCATTAAAACTTAATAGTATGGATTTTCAAAAAAATCTTCTCGAATATATAAGCCAGTCACTGATGACCACAGATGAAACCATTTCGGTGGCAGAAAGTGTTACCTCAGGATGTTTACAGCTGGCTTTTTCTCAGATGCCGAACGCCTCTATGTTTTATAAAGGAGGCATGACAGCTTATTCTTTGCAGGAAAAAGTAAAACTGTTAAAGGTCAACAGGCAGGAAGCCGAAGAATGCGATTGTGTTTCAGAAAATATTGCAGAAACCATGGCATTGAATGTAGCCAGGCTTTATGAGTCCGACTGGTCTATTGCCACAACAGGCTACTGCACACCAATCCGCAATTCAGGATATAAAATTTTCGCCTATTTCTCGTTCTCCTACAAAGGTGAGATTATCCTGACTAAAAAACTGGAACTTCATCCCAAAACACAAGCTCTGAATGCTCAGCTCTATTATACGGAGTTCATTTTGGGCTGTTTTAAAAGTGAACTGAACAGACTCTTAATCTTAAAATAAATCTATGGATCGCAAGAATCAATTTGCACTCATTACAGGTGCTACCAGCGGTATAGGCTACGAACTGTCCAAACAGTTTGCCAAGAATGGTTATGACCTTGTTATTGTGGCCAGAGATCATGAAGAGCTGAAAAAAAGGCTGATGAATTTAAAAATTTTGGAGTGAATGTGATCAGTATCTCCAAAAATCTTTTTTGGAAGAAGAAGCTTATTCCCTTTATTCAGAGTTGAAAATGAATGGAATAAGCCCTGAAATCCTGGTTAATGATGCCGGACAGGGCGTCTATGGAAAATTCCAGGATACTGATATTCACAGGGAAGTAGACATTATACAGTTAAATATCATTTCTGTCATCATATTGACCAAACTGTTTTTGAAGGACCGGCTGCCCAAAGGATCAGGAAAAATTTTAAATCTGGCTTCTGTCGCCAGTAAAGCTCCTGGTCCATGGCAATCGGTATACCATGGTACCAAAGCATTTGTGCTCTCCTGGTCTGAAGCTATTCGCGAAGAATTAAAAGATTCCGGAATTACGGTGACTGCGCTTTTACCAGGACCTACAGACACAGATTTCTTTAATAAAGCGGATATGAACAGAAGTAAAATACTTGAAGACAGGGATAATCTCGCTTCACCTGAAGAAGTGGCCATTGACGGTTATAATGCTCTGATGAACGGAGATGATAAAATAGTATCGGGCTTAAAAAATAAGCTTTCCGTAGCCATGGCTAATATTTCAAGTGATAGTATGGCTGCCCACAGAATGTATGAAATGCAAAAACCCACAACAGAAGAATAATAAATAACGGTATGATCGGAAAATTAAAAGACAAAACTGTTTTAATTACCGGTGCCGACAGTGGAATCGGTAAGGCGGTAGCGCTCCTTTTTGCCCTGGAAGGTGCCGATATTGCCATTATTTATCACTCCAGCGACAATGATGCCGGAAAAACAAAAGCAGAAATTGAAACGCTGAATAGAAAATGCATCATTTTCAAAGGAGATATTAATGACTATGAATTCTGTGAAGAAACGGTAAAAGAAGTGATTTCGGTATTCGGAAAAATTGATATTCTCATCAATAATGCCGGAATTCAGTTTCCTGCGGACAGGATCGAAGATCTTGAGGAAAAGAATATAAGACAAACCTTTGATTCCAATATTGTGGGAATGATCTTACTGACGAAGGTTGTATTCCCTTACCTGAAAGAAGGAAGCTGTGTCATCAATACAACTTCGGTTTCTGCATACCAGGGTCATCCGGAGCTTATCGACTATTCCGCTACAAAAGGAGCTATTGTTTCTTTTACCCGTTCACTGGCATTACAGGCAAAACCAAAAGGAATCCGCATCAATGCCGTTGCACCCGGCCCTGTAGCAACACCGCTTACTGAAGAAACGTTTGACGAAAAAGAAGAAAATCCCAACAAACCTCCGTTCGAGAGAAATGCTACTCCTGAAGAAATTGCTTTCAGCTTTCTGTTTCTGGCCAGTAAAGATGCCTCGCAGATTACCGGACAGGTACTACACCCCAACGGAGGATTAATTGTGAACGGATAGATATTCAACACTAAAAAAATTACATTATGAAAACAACAACACTTATTTTAGGCGTTCTAAGTCTATTTACTTTTACTTCCTGCAGATGCAATATTGATGAAGACGAAAACAGGAAAAGAGATCAGAAGAACAATCCTGCCAACACTGCTAAAACAGGAATTGCTGAAAGTGATACCCTGAAAATCAGGTAAGTTTAACTGCAAAAAATATAATTATGTACAGAGACGGTGCAAGAAAAAGTATATGGCAGGAAGAGATCAGAAAATTTTCTGCAGAAACTGATCTCAGCCAGATATTTGATGTTGCCATAGTGGGCGGCGGAATTACAGGAGTGTCAACAGCACTGAAGCTGCAGGAATCCGGAAAAAAATGTATCATTCTGGAGGCTGCCAATATCGGATTCGGTACAACAGGGGGAACAACTGCCCATTTAAATGATTTTTTTGACACCACCTTCAATGAAGCTATCAGGGATTTTGGTCTTGAAAAAGCCAGACTCTATGCCGAATCCGGAGTTGATGCCATTGAAATTATCGAAGACCGCATTCAGCGATACAATATCAGCTGTGATTTTGCCAGAAAATCAGCATACCTTTTTGCATTGGATGAAAAACAGCAGGAGCAATTGAAGAATATTGTAGAAGGCGCTGATAAAGTTGGCCATGAAATGAACTATGTGAATGAAATTCCTTTTCCTATACCCTTCAGGGAAGCTGTACTTATTCCCGGACAGGGCCATTTTCATCCGATAAAATATATCAAAGGACTTTGTGAGGCTTTTATAAAGCTGGGAGGTTCCATTCAGGAAAACTGTCTCTGTGAAGATCACGATGAGAAGGAAGAATACGTTACTTTAAAAACTTCAAAAGGAGAAGTAAAGGCCGGAAATGTTGTTTATGCAACTCACATACCGCCGGGAGTCAATGTTCTTCATTTTACGAATGCACCTTACAGAAGCTATGCAATGGCTTTTACCATGAAAAACGACCGCTATCCGTGGGCACTGGGTTATGATCTCTGTGAGCCTTATCATTATTACCGTATTCAGAATATCGAAGGTGAAAACCTTTTGATTGCAGGTGGTGAAGATCATAAAACAGGACATGCTGAAGACACCGGAGAATGTTTTTCAAGGCTTGAAAACTATGTCAGGGAATACTTTGATGTGGAAACAGTGTATTATAGCTGGTCCAGCCAATATTATGAGTCGGTGGACGGCCTTCCGTATATTGGAAAGCTTCCCGGCAGTAAGGAAAGAATTTTTGTTGCCACAGGGTTCAGAGGAAACGGAATGATATTCGGAACACTTTCATCACAGATCCTGCATGATCTGATCGTTACAGGAGAAAGCAAATACGGAGATTTGTTCAATCCTTCAAGAATCAAACCTGTTGCCGGATTCTCGGATTTTGTGAAAGAAAATGCAGCGGTAGCCTTTGACTTCGTAAAAGATAAAATTTTTAAAGATAAAATAGAATCCTTTTCAGAAATTGGAGAAGGAGAGGCGAAAGTCATCCGGTACGAATCAGAATCTTATGCCCTGTACAAAGAGATTGATGGCACATTACATCTCCTGAGAAGTACCTGTCCGCACGCAGGATGTGAAGTACGGTGGAACAGTGCAGAGCTGAGCTGGGACTGCCCGTGCCATGGCTCCAGATTCAATGTGAATGGAAAAATTCTTACAGGACCCACAACCAGGAATCTGCAGAAAGTATTCCCTTATCAGAAACATGATCCATAAAACGCTATATCTCAAACCTTAAACCTGGAATTTTAAATTTTAAACTTTAAACTCAGAAATATGCCACGCACCAGTTTCTTGTATCGCAACAGCTTAAGTATTGTTCTGATTACCCTGATGATCATTTTTCTTGCAGGACAGTTTTTTATGGGCTGGAAAACAGAAAACAAAGAACTCATTGAAAACGGACAGCCTGCTTTAAAGATCGGCGAATATATTCACAGCGGCCATTTTATTCAGGCAACTTTTGAAAACTGGGAAAGCGAATTTCTTCAGATGATGCTTTATGTTTTATTAACGATTTCTCTGAGGCAGAAGGGCTCCAGTGAGTCGAAATCTATGACTGAAGAGGAAGATGTTGACAAAGAGCCTGTACCGCATCCCAAAGCGCCATGGCCCGTCAAAAAAGGAGGAATATGGCTGAAACTCTATAAACATTCCTTATCCATTGCTTTTGCCGTTCTCTTTCTGGCCAGTTTTATCTTACATTTCTATGGAAGCCTTAAGGATTTTAATGATGAACAGCTGATGAACAGTAAACCGGCTGTATCGGCAATGCAGTATATTTCAGAATCAAGATTCTGGTTTGAGTCTTTTCAGAACTGGCAGAGTGAATTTCTCGCCGTAGCTTCACTGGTTATTTTATCCATATGGCTTCGCGAAAAAGGCTCGCCCGAATCAAAACCGGTTGACATGCCTCATGATGAAACACCATGACCTTTTTTAACTTTTGGTTTTACCTGCATGATGGCAAAATAGGATGAAGTAAAAGCAGATAGACTCTGATAACCAACTTTATAAGCAACTTCACTTAAAGTATATTGTCTGGTGTCGATCAGTTCAATACTTTTTAAAATTCTTGTCAGCTGAAGGTATTTTTGAAGGGTAATTCCGGTTTCGTTTTTGAAAATTCTCTGGAGGTTCCGGACAGACATTTGTGCTTTTTCAGCCAGCGCATCAATGTCTAAATTATACTTAAAATGGGTATTGATTTCGTTGCATACAGGAATCAGCCTTGTATCTGCAGGTACAGGAATTTCCAGACCGCTGCTTTCCTTACAGAAATTGGGAAGACTTTTTAAAATAGCTTTAAAAAACACGTCCTGTTCTTCATTTTTATCTAATGATTGATTCCATTTTGAGGCATATAAAAGCATTTCCCTCAACACAGGAGGAGCAGCAAACACCTGAACACTCTGATAAAATCCGTCTTCAAAAACTGATTTGAAGAGAAATACCATCAGATTCACCGTTTGTGCTTCAGAAGTTATTTTATGGCCTTTTTCTGAAGGAATCCATATGACATGGTGTTGCGGGACAAGATAAATTTTCCTGCCGATATGGAAATACTGGTAACCATCTTCTACAAAAGTCAGCTGAGCACGGCTATGCCTATGTTCATAATCATCATGTTTCCAGTTTTTTCGCACCAGACATAAGCCTCTTTTTCAATAGAATCAATAAAGTGGGTTTCCGTTTTTTCAATCAGTCCGCATTTCATATTGTCGTTTTGCATATATATTTTGGCAAATTTAATAAAAACGCCAATACTAATTTTGTACTGTCAATAAAGTAACATTATTAAAAATAAACTATATCCTGTTCAGAATGAAAAAACGATGTCTTTTTTTATTTTAATTGTATTATCTAATATCACCATTATGGCACAAAATAAAGCAAAAATATTGGTCCTTATCCATTCAGATAATGGCGGGACTTATGAACTGGCCAAAGAAATCGCTAAAGGAATTGAAAGTGAAAATAATGCAGTTCCTTATATCAAAATGGTCAAATCTTCACAAAATCCTAACCTTAAAAACCTTCCGGTGGCAACTATAGACGAGCTGGCAGATTACGATGGGATTGTCTTTGGCTCACCGGTTTATTTCGGAAATATCAGTACGGGAATGAGTGAGTTTTTAGCTAAAACCGTCCAGCTTTGGACCACTCATGCTTTAGAAGGTGTTCCGGCTTCGGTTTTCATGTCAGCAGGAAGCGGTGCCGGAAAAGAGCTGGCCATGCAGGCATTCTGGAACAGTCTTGCGGTTCACGGAATGATATTGGTCCCTAACGGCATCCGTGGGACGGAAGAGCTGAACAAAGCTATTCCACAGGGAAATACCGTGTTAGGGGTAACGAGTATGGCTTCTTTAAAAGATGTTGAAAGACCTACCAAAGGAGAACGTAATATTGCCGAATTACAAGGGAAAAACTTTGCAAGAGTAGCGCTGGCATTAAAGGATACCCGCCCAAAAAGAGCTGCACCTGCTGCAGAACATCATCAGAACTTTGCTGAAATACTTAAACAGAAAAATATCACCCTTCCGCAGGTCCCAAAACCGGCAGGAAATTATCAGCCTTTTGTACGTTCCGGAAATCTCGTATTCATTAATCAGGTTGCTTTGAAAGACGGTAAAATCTTCAATCCCGGGAAATTAGGTGTTGAAGTAAATGAACAGCAGGTAAAAGAAGCTACTAGAGTTACCATGCTTAACGTCATTTCGGTATTGAATGAAGCTGTAGGAGGGGATTTGAGCAGAGTAAAACAATGTGTTCAACTAACAGGAATTTTCAATACAAAAGAGGATTATACAAAGCATGCAGACCTTATGAATGTAGCTTCTGACCTGGCCGTAGAAATCTTCGGAGACAAAGGAAAACATGCCAGGGCAACTCTGGGGGCATCATCAATTCCTGTGGGGTCTTCTGTAGAGATTCAGGCAGTTTTTGAAGTAGAGTGATTTTAATGAATTCAGACTTCAAAGTACTATAATTCAAATGCCTTAATTTGATTTTAAGCTAAAAATAAACTGCGAAGAAGTTCACTTAAGTTTAAAAATCAAAGATTTTTTATTACCTGAAATTATTTTAAATATACAGAAGCATCTGTGCAAATCTGTGAAATCTGTGGGAAAATATTTACTAAACCACAAAAGTCACAAAAGCTTTCACCACTTAAGTTGATTTTAAGGTTAAAGATAAACTGCTGAGAAGTTCACTTAAGTTTAAAAATCTTCAATTTTTATTTGATTTTGGTTGTGGGACATCTGTAGTCTGTGAAATCAATGGTTAAAAGGAGTTAGAAAAAATTTCAGCAATCAAAGGAATACTTTGTTCCAGCTGCTCTTCAGAAAGGGCTCCGTAGCTTAATCTGAAGCCGTTGACCTTATTTTGACTGTATTGTTTCGGATGGATTATTTTGATATTCTTCTCCAATAGAAGAGTGGTTACCCCATCCCAATCCAATTGAACTTTAGGAACAATCCAAAAGGCGAGCCCACCTTCAGGCAGTGTGAAATCTGCAATAGCTGCCATATGCTTTTTTAGCAGCTCATAAACGAAATCTCTTTTATGTCTGTAATAAATGGTTGCTTTTCTGATATGCTTTTTTACCGCACCTTCTCTGATCAGCTGGAGAACAGCCTGTTCCATGATGACATCTCCGTGCACATCAATAATTTTTCTCAGAGCGCCGATTTTTTTCAGTAATTCCTGGTTTTTAGTGGCCAGATAACCAATCCTCAAAGCTGGGGCTACCACTTTACTCAGTGTTCCGATATAAACATAATGCTGTAGCTCCGCAAAACTTGAAACAGGAAGGATGGGGCGGTACCCGAAATGAAACTCATTGTCATAATCATCCTCAATGATGGTTATATTATACTGATTTGAAAGCTCAATTAATTTTAATCTTCTGGAAAGGCTTAAAGTGACAGTTGTAGGATATTGCCTGTGAGGCGTAATATAAATGGCTTTAATATTCTGATGTTTTGTCAGAAGCATTTCAACAGCTTCAATACTGATTCCTTCATGATCTACAGGTACGGGTAACAGTTCGGCACCGGCATATTCAAAAGCATGCCATGCAGGCTGATATCCCGGATCTTCTACAATAACAAGGTCGCCGGAAGTTAAAAGAGTTTGAGCTGTCAGAAACATGCCCATCTGGCTGCCTCGGGTAACAGAAATTTCATTTTCCTGAATATGCATTCCACGCTGATGATTCAGCATCTGAGAAATCATTTTACGGAATTCAACATCGCCATGTTCATTTCCATAACCCATCATCTGCCACTTGGCCTTAATGCTGAAAATTTGTCTGTAAGCTCTTGCCAGCTCTGTTACAGGTGCAATCTTACTGTCAGGATGCCCGTCATCATAATTGATTAGCATTCCGTTGGAAATCATCTGCTGATTCAAAGAATCCTGTATTCTACCTGTTTTTTCTCATGTAAAGCAGGAAGATTTTCTGATACAAAAATTCCTTTCCGTTCTTTGGAAATCACCCATTCTTCATTAATAAGAACCTGATAAGCTTCCACAACGGTATTCCTGTTAATCTTTAAAGTCTGCGCCAGATTCCGGCTACCAGGCAGGGCATCACCGGGTTTCAGTCTTCCTGAACGGATGTCAGTGATAATGGTATCGGCAATCTGCAGATAAACGGCTTTATCAAGCTTTTTATCAATTTCTAATTCTAATTTCCAAGGTCGCAGCATCTGGACTATCTGTTTATGTAAAAACTGAATCATTTAAACAGTCCAAATATAAAATAATTTTGTCATGCAATAAAGCACAAAACCTTAATAATTTTAAATTATGGACAAGAAACAATTCAGTTCCAAAGACTTTCACGAAACTTTTGCAAGACCAAAGTATGTAAAGCCTGGCCATTTGATTCATAAAAATGTAGAAAACGCGGGTGAGCACAATCAGTTTTCAACAGAAAGGAAACATCCGGTTTTCTTTGTGGATCTTCCCAGCAAGAATGTCAGCATGACGATCGGCGGACTTCTTCCCGGCCAGCAGACCAACAGACATCGCCATACGTATGAAACCGTATTATTTGTCATTGAGGGAAAAGGCTGGACAGAAGTAGAAGATGAAAGGGTACATTGGGAAGCAGGAGATGCGGTATATATTCCTTCCTGGGCATGGCATAAACATCAGAACCTTAGTGATACCGAGCCTGCCAAATATATTGCCTGCGAAAATGCTCCTCAGCTGCAGAACCTGGGAGTCGCATTGAGAGAAGAGGAAGGCAGAGACCTTTAAGGCAAAAGGTTAAATTTATTTTCAATTTTTAAATCAGTAAAACATGAAAAATGTTCCATTCAAAGGGATTATTGCCTATCCCATAACACCTTTTGACAAAAATGAGAAAGTAGATATTCCTCTTTTCAGACATCTGGTAGAAAGGCTGGTCACTTCCGGAAGCCACGGCATTGCGCCATTAGGAAGCACAGGGGTAATGCCTTATCTGTCTGATGAAGAAAAAGAAGAAGTTACAGAAGCTACTTTGCAGCAGGTAAAAGGAAGAATTCCAACGCTTGTAGGGGTTTCCAATCTTACAACAGAAAAAACGGTTCACCATGCGCAGTTTGCGGAAAAAGCAGGAGCGGATGCAGTGATGATTATCCCCATGAGCTACTGGAAGCTTACTGACGATGAAATTGTTTCCCATTATGATGCTGTCGCCAATAAGATTTCTATCCCGATTATGGCCTACAATAATCCGGCAACAAGCGGGGTGGATATGTCACCGGCCCTGTTGAAAAGGCTGCTTGAAATTCCTAATGTAACAATGATTAAGGAAAGTACCGGAGATATTCAGAGGATGCATTATCTGAGAAAAGCATTAGGTGAAGAAGTTGCATTCTATAACGGCTCAAATCCTTTGGCCCTGGCCGCATTTTCTGCCGGAGCAAGAGGTTGGTGTACAGCAGCTCCCAATCTTATCCCGGAACTGAATATCAGTCTTTATAATGCAGTGGAAGAAGGAAATCTTGAAAAAGCAAAAGAAATTTTCTATCAGCAGTTTGACCTTTTAAAATTTATTGTCAGCAAAGGGTTGCCGAGAGCGGTGAAGTCAGGGTTGAATATTCTCGGGGAAGATGGGGGAATTTACGAAGCCCTCTGAAACCACTACACGAAAAGGAAACGGAAGAATTAAAAAATATAATGAAAACACTTATTAATTAATACAATCTTATGAAAAAATCCATTTTTTATCATGCAGGATGCCCGGTCTGCATCAGCGCAGAGCATGATATCATTACTCTTATAGGTTTGGAAAATGTTGAAATCATCCATTTGGGAAATGATAAAAACAAAATTGAAGAGGCTGAACATGCAGGGGTAAAGTCTGTACCGGCTTTAGTAACGCCGAACGGTAATGTCCTTCATATTAATTTTGGAGCCTCTATGGAAGAGGTGAAAAATTAACATTATTAATCTTGTATAAACGGCTCAATTTCTTGAGCCGTTTTTGTTTTCCCGCAATACATCTGTGATAGAGTTCATTGCTACCCAAACTTTCTAAATCGTTGCATTCCCTTCTACACCGTCAGAATTATTGGTTTTATTCCCGGTAATTGCAGCGGCAACAAAACTGAAAAGGCTCACCAGTTTTCCTGCTTTGGTGTCCCAGTAATAGGTTTCTTTAGGTTCTACGCGGATAATGGTTACATTGGGATCATCCTTCCCATCAAACCACGCTTTAGCCAAAGGAGACCATTTATCTTCTATGGTTGCCTTGTCCTTATAAACCGAAGCTTCTCCATATACCGAAAGGTACTGGGAATCACCATTATTCATAAAAAACAGCTGTACTCTGCGGTCTTCTTTGATTTCAAAATTCTTATTACTGGTTCCACTGCTGATAAACCACAGATTTCCGCTGTCGTCTGTTTCCTGAAGGGTCATGGGTCGTGAATTGACAGGAATGGTTTCCAATTCGGTACAGAACATACATATTCTGGCATTTTCCGACAGTTCTTTGATCTTTTTGATCGCTTCAAGATGGGTAAGATTTTGTGTTGACATATTAAATATTTTAAGTGATTGGTATTGATTTTATTCAGGAATGGGAGATAATTTCATTAAGTCTTTCAAATACCTGACCAAAAGAAAATAAAATGTGGTACCTTAGATTGATTTCTTTCAAAAATTCATAGGTATTTGCCGGAATTTAAAAAACAGTTCTTTTTCTGCCGGCAAGTTTGATGTACATTTGATGCATGCAGATTCCGCCTCCTAAACATTTAGCTGCTTTTATCAGGCATTACATTTTCTTGGAGAATTCTGAAAAAACAGTCAGAAGTCTAAGGCTGTTTACTGATGGCAGCTCAGGGCTTATTCTATCCGGAGATATGAGTCTGTATTCCGGTATTTCCGGCGATAGGATGCCGCTTTCCTTTTTTTACGGCGTTTTAAACGGATATAAAGATTTTTATTCCAGGGACAGATTTTTCCTTATTGCTGTTGTATTTCAGCCTTATTTTTTGAATATTATTTTAAATACTTCCGCCAGAGAGATTTCTAATCAGATTGTTTCCGTGGAAGATGTGCTGAAGAACAAACTGCAAAGTTTTCAGGAACAACTTTTTAATAAAATAAACCCTTTGCATATTATCAATGATCTGAATGTGTTTTTTACTCACTTTCTTTCTGAAAGGATGAATACAGATCATCAAATTATTGCCGCTTCACAACAATATATTCTTCAGAACAAAGGTTTGGTATCATCCAAAGATCTGGAAAAATTCACAGGATATTCTGAACGCCATCTGGAAAGAAAATTTGAATATTATATGGGAATGTCTCCCAAAAAATACAGCAATATTATCAGGCTGCATTCCTTTTTGAGACTGATAAATAGAAGTGTTGATAATAAAAATATGACTCTACATTCTTATGAAGCAGGATTTTCTGACCAGTCACATCTTATCAGAGAGTTTAAAAACAATACCGGGCTTACTCCAAAACAATATCTGAACACAGAAAATAAAATGGCAGTTAATTTCATTGAGTTGTAAAAAGCATGTCGGTTTTATACAATTTTTTAAAAGTGATAGCATCTAGCTTTGCTTAAAAAACAATGAATATTAAAATTTCAACCGCACAATTTGAAAATAAAAGTGGAGATAAAGCCTACAATCTCTCTGTCATCGAAAAACTGGCTCAGCAGGCTTCTGCTAAAAGATCTGATGTTATTGCATTTCATGAATGCTCCGTCACAGGTTATACATTTGCCCGAAAGCTTTCCAGAGAGCAGCTTCTGGATATTGCAGAACGTATTCCGGAAGGCGAAAGTATCCGGAAATTACAGCAGATTGCAGCTCAGAATAACATTACGATATTGGCAGGTTTATTCGAGAAGGATGAATATGATAACCTTTTTAAAGCGTATGTATGTGTTGATAAAACCGGACTGAAGGCTAAATACAGAAAACTCCATCCTTTTATCAATCCTCATCTTAGGCCCGGTAATGAGTATTGTGTATTTGATATCATGGGCTGGAAATGCGGTATTCTCATCTGCTATGACAACAATATTATTGAAAACGTAAGGGCTACAAGGCTGCTTGGAGCAGAAATCATCTTTATGCCCCACGTAACGATGTGTACCCCTTCTACCAGGCCCGGAGCCGGTTTTGTAGATCCTCAGCTCTGGGAAAACAGAGAAGCAGATCCTACTTCCTTACGCATTGAGTTCGACGGGATGAAGGGTAGAGACTGGTTAATGAAATGGCTGCCGGCAAGAGCTTATGATAACGGAACTTATATTGTTTTTTCAAATCCTGTAGGGATGGATGATGACCAGCTGAAAAACGGATGTTCCATGATGATAGACCCCTTCGGAGATGTGATTGCAGAATGCCGCTCGTGGGAAGACAGTTTTGCATCTGCAGTGATGATTCCCCGAAAGCTTATCCAGGCGGGAGGATACCGTTATATTAAAGCCCGAAAGCCTGAATTATACAGGGATATAATAGGGCAGGAGCATTCATCTGATCAGAAAGTAGCATGGCTGGATGATAAAACAGTTTAAAAATTCAATCCCTCTATATCTCTTAGAGGGATTGAATTGCTTTACTTGCTGATGGTTTTCTGGAGGTCACTCCAGGCACCGCCGTTGTAAACATGTTTAAAGCCTCTTTCTTTCAGTATATTTTCAGCTTTTACACTTCGCAGCCCGTGAGAACAGACCGTGATATATGTCTTCTCAGGGTCCAGCTCTGTATACCGTTCCCTGATGGTTCCCAGTGAAATATTGACAGAACCTTCAATATGTCCCGTTTTATATTCTTTTTCAGTTCTTACGTCCAGGATAACAGCTCCTTTTTTGAGCAATTGCGGAAGACCGTCATCTAAAGTCTGAAACCGGTACACTTTATACACTACATACAGCATAAAGGCCACTCCACAGATGATAAAAAGACTCTTCATAGTTTGCTCAGAATTTTTTTGTCAATATAAAATGTTCCAAACGGAATGAAACAGGCAAGGATTACCTTCCATGTTATTTCTCTGAACTTCCAGTTCTGTTCTACGCCAACACTCAGCGTATTGAAAAGGAAGAGCAGGAATAATGTTCCGTGAACGGGGCCTAATAACCGCACAAATAAAGGATTTCCCATCCAATATTTTACAGGAACGGCAATGCATACCAGGCTCAGTAATGAAATGCCTTCCAGAATTGCCAGAATTCTTAAACGGCCGATTTTTGTTTTCAATAAGTCTATCATAATTTATCTGAAATAAGGTCTGTTTGCAAAAGGAGAAAAAGGCCACGGGACCGCAATAAAAATAATGATCAGTGCAATGGAGAACCAGATTCCCATGGTTTTGAACTTTTCTTTGTCAGAAAGCCTTCTTTTGGCCAGTGCGGAACCTATTGTGATGACAATAATGGCTGTAATCATCAATGAAATGTGGATCATCCCGAAAAACAGGTGTTCAAAAGATTCTTTTGCTTCATTAAAGTTTTTCCAGAAATATTGTATGACCGGACTTTTGAGATAGAATACCATTCCTATAATCAACTGTATATGAGCAATGGTAGCGGTCCAATGCCTTACTGAATTATCTGTTCCTGTAAATTTACGGTTTGAAAAATATCCTTTAAAAGCGCGAAAAATTGCATAGATCAAACTTATTAAAACCAGCCACCGGGTTTGGGAATGTAAAAAGGTAAGGGTCTGATACATCGTTTATTTTTTTGAACACAACAAAGGTATAATAAAAACATACTAAGTAGTATGTTTTTAATCAAAAAAATTATTGAAGTGTTTTAAAATACGATTTAAGTCCTTTTAAATAAGTGAGATACACTTCTTTTGAATGCTCAAGTTTACCAAGGTTTCTAACGCCCCAATAGCCTGAAATAACAAAAACACTGACTTCTTTTGCACTGACTTCTCTTTTAATGATACCAGATTCCTTCCCTTTTTGAATACTTTCTGCAAGAGCCAGCTCCCATTCTTTTGAAAGATCGTGCAAGGCCTGTGTAAACGAAGTATGCCATGGGGCCATTTGCTGTACGAAATTGGAGGTGGGACAGCCATACTCAACTTTCAGAAAATCATTTTCCATCAGAAGATGGTGCATGATATCATAGATGCTGTCCAAAGGATTTTTGCTGTTCTGAAGAGAATCGATAAAAGTTTTTCTGAAATTAGGTTTCATCAGATCGGTAATAATAGCAAGACCCATTTCATCTTTGGTTTTAAAATGATAATAAAAAGCTCCTTTGGTCACCTGAGTCGTTGCGATAATTTCATCAATGCTCGTGGTCTGAAAACCTTTTACATAGATCAATTCGAACGCTTTTTGGAGAATAGTAAGACGGGTTGCTTCTGATTTCTTCATTAAAACTTATGATTATTCTGCAAAGGAACAAATTTTAAGTGTAAAATAAAACTATCATTATTCTGATAGTTTGTTACAATTTAAATAATTTTTATAATACAATTATTCATCGGAAATTTGTCTCGTCAATATCAACAAAATACAAGACAATGAATTATCAAAAAGAAATACAGGTCAATACAGCATCACAAACTATTAAAAAAGGTTTGCCTGCGGCACTTTGGGCATTAACGATAAGTGCTTTTGGAATAGGAACAACTGAATTTGTAATTGTCGGATTGCTTCCTACAGTAGCTTCTGATCTCGGAATCAGCATTCCTTCAGCAGGATTATTAGTGAGCCTTTATGCGATAGGAGTAGCGATAGGAGCTCCGATATTAACGGCATTAACAGGAAAAGTTCCCCGTAAGATGCTATTAGTATCTATCATGCTGCTGTTTGTTATCGGAAACGGATTGGCCTCTATAGCGCCCGGATTTATAACTTTAGTGCTGGCAAGAATACTTACAGGTTTTGCTCATGGGGTTTACTTTTCCATAGGCTCTACCATCGCGGCTTCTCTGGTGCCTGAAGAAAAGAGGGCTACTGCTATTTCCATTATGTTTGCCGGGCTCACACTGGCAATTGTAACGGGAGTTCCGCTGGGTACTTTCATAGGGCAGCATTTCGGATGGAGAGCAACTTTTATAGGCGTTTCCATCCTGGGAATCATTGGATTAGCGGCCAGCTTATTGCTGGTTCCCAACAACCTGAAAAACGGGAAATCAGCTTCTTTAAAAAGTCAGTTTAAAGTACTGGGAAACAGACGTTTGATTTTTGCGTTTTTAATGACAGCGATGGGATATGGAGGAACATTTGTAGTTTTTACTTATCTGTCACCAATTTTACAGAAAATCACAGGTTTTCAGGAATCAACAGTTACCTTCATCCTGCTGATCTACGGAATTGCTATTGCTTTGGGAAATCTTCTTGGTGGAAAGGTAGCGAATAAAAACCCTCTTAAAGCCCTTCTATGGATGTTTGCTGCTCAGGGATTGGTATTATTTGCGTTTTACTTTACGGTAAGCAGTCCTGTTTTAAGCATCATTACGCTTTTTCTTCTGGGAGCATTATCATTTGCGTCTGTTCCCGGATTGCAGCTGCTGGTAGTACAGATAGCAGAAAAGGAACTTCCCGGAACCGAGGATGTCGCTTCCGGGATCAATATTGCAGCATTTAATATTGGTATTGCCATCGGATCCTATGCAGGAGGGGTTATTGTAACATCATCTTTAGGATTGGCAAGCACACCATGGATCGGAGCATTATTTCTGGTGATTACAGTCCTGATCACACTGTACAGTATCCGTTTGAGTAAGAAAGGGTAAGATTTTACTATCTGATATATCATCTGTGTCAAGGTTTAAAAACTTGACACGGATATATTGTCAGAGATAAGCAGAAAATCAGATTTCATAAATCTCCGCATCTGTGAAGACAAAAAAGGTACTTTTCTTAGGCAGGTTTTTCGTATCCAGTCCGGTGAATTCACTGAAAGCCGGTAATAATAACTGGTTGCTGCTGAGAGCAAAGCAGGGGAGCCTGATATTCCTGACTGAAGAATTCAGTACAATTCCGGGATGAATATGTCCGGTAACCTGGAATCCCGCTCTTGTTGTATCAAAATCATGAATAAAAGTAATGCCTGCTATCTCGAGCAGTTCAGACTTATGATTGAAACATAATTTTTCTTCCAAAGCTTGTGATATCCGGTCATGATTTCCTTCAATAAGATAGAATTGTATTCCAGGATATCGGGATTTCCATATACAGAACTCATCTACATCAGAATTGTCTCCTGCATGAAGCAAATCTCCAACCACAACGAATTTTTCAGGTTGAAAAAACTCAATCAGCGCAGATAATCTTTCCAGATCGCTTTTCATAATATGGTTAGCCAGTGCAATGCCGTTTTTCCGGAAATGAGCAGTTTTCCCGATGTGAAGATCAGAAAGAACAAGCGCTTTTTCTTTTTCCCAGAATGCAGCACGCTGGTTGGTAAGGATAAAAATTTCGTTCTGAATAGAAATGCTTTTGGTAGCTATAAACACGCTGTATGGATTGAAAATTTAATGTTCAAAGGTAAGCTTTATTAATCGAATCAGCCTACTCTCCGGCTTACGTGAAATTTTTCATCAAAAACATACGTCAGGGGATATCCTGTGGCAATTTCTCTTTCCAGAATTTCTTCAGGAGAAAGGTGTTCCAGATACATGATCAGTGCACGGAGGCTATTCCCGTGAGCAACGATCAATACATTTTCACCCTGTTTTAATAACGGCCTTATCTGGCTTTCAAAATAAGGAATTACCCTGTTGTACGTATCTTTAAGGCTTTCGCCACCCGGAGGAACCACATCATATGATCTGCGCCATATATGAACCTGTTCATCACCATACTTAAGTGCTGTTTCTGCTTTGTTTAACCCTTCAAGATTTCCATAAGAACGCTCGTTCAGAGCTTTATCTTTTACAACTGGGATATTGGGATTTCCTATTTCATTCAGAATGATGGAGAGGGTATGCTGTGCCCTGATGAGGGCAGAAGTGAAAGCGATATCTATTCTTTCTCCTTTTAAAGCAAGTCCTGCTTTTTTTGCTTCTTCAATACCGGCTTCTGTTATATCGATATCTTTCCAGCCTGTAAACCTGTTTTCAAGGTTCCAGAGTGACTGTCCGTGACGGACCAAGAACAATTTTTCCATTATTTACATTGATTTAAACTTCTGAGAAGCTATACTCTAAGTTACGGTGATTATTTAAAATTATCAATAAAATTAACACAGAATATTAGGCTATGAATAAGATTAAAAAGACAGGAAAATGTATTAAATATATTTATGAAATATCACTTATATTGGAGAGTTTCAGCATCCTTTTAATTCTTGCATCCAACCCTTCACTGGAAAGGGTCTGCCTCAGGCTATCCACTTTAATCGGAAAGCTGAGCGGAGTGAAGGAACGGGAATGTTTTAAAATAATTTCAGACTTTTCAATTCTTTTAAAAGCTTCTACAAGACGTTGTTCCTGGAGCTGCATATTAAAGACTTCAGTATAGGCCTGCTTTATTAAAAAATGACCGGCATCATGGTCTTCCAGCACTTTAAAAATTAATCCGGCAGAGCTTTGCAGTGATTTATTGGAACGCTGCTGTCCTGCATAATTTTGAATTACCATTCCTGATATTACGGCAATATCCCGGAATTTTCGTCTGGCCATTTCGGCAGAATTGATACTGGCAATCACATCATTCATCAGATTATCACGGGTTAGGAACTGTTGCAGATTTTCTCCGTTAAGCGGAATTTCCTTATCACTGAATAACTCAAATCCATAATCATTCATTGCCATTGAAAAGGAAATAGGCGCCAGCTTTGAGATGCGGTAAGCAATTAATGCGGCCATTACTTCATGTACCAGCCGCCCTTCAAAAGGATACATAAATAAATGGTATCCTTCACGGTTTTTAATCATTTCCACCAGGAATTCATCTTCTTTGGGAATGTGGGAGTTTTTTTCCTGATTAATCAATAAAGAATGAAGAAATTTAAGTTCCTTTTCTGATGCTTTAGGACTTAAGGCATGGGAAAGTTTTTCTCTTAAAAAATGTCCCAGATTGGAACTTAAAGGAAGTCTTCCACCCAGATAGCTTGGTACCAGGGCTTTTCCTTTGGCAGCTCTTACATACACCGTCATATCTTTGATCATGGCGACTTCCAGCGTTCTCCCTGCAAGAATAAATTTTTCCTCTTTTTTAAGTTTTGAAATAAAATATTCTTCAATCATCCCAATGTAACCTCCTGATATAAATTTCACTTTCAGCATGGCATCGCTTACAATCACTCCCATATTCATCCTGTGAAGCATGGCGATTTTTCTTGAAGTTACTTTATAAAGCCCGTCTTCCATAATGACAACCTTATGGAATTCCTCATAGCTTTTTAAAACACTTCCGCCGATGGTAAGGAATTCCAGGATACTTTTCCATTCCTCATCCAGTATTTCCTGAAATGCATATACTTTTCTGATTCTTTCGTAAAGTTCATCAGGATAAAAACCGTCTCCTACAGCCAGCGTCATCAGAAACTGAACCAATACATCGAAGCAAAGAACCTGGGGTTCCCTGGGCTCAACAACTTTCTGTTTTACCGCTTCTTTTAATGCTGAAACTTCAATCAGCTCCAGAGAGTGCGTAGGAACACAATATATCTTTGAGGTTTCAAAAGGGGAGTGTCCGCTGCGTCCGGCTCTCTGCAGAAACCGCGCAACTCCTTTGGCAGATCCTACCTGAATAACGGTGTCGACAGGCTTAAAATCAATCCCAAGATCCAGGGAGGATGTAGAAACCACGGCTTTTAATTTTCCGGAACTTAAGTTTTCCTCAATCCAGATTCTCAGGTGTGCATCAATGGAACTGTGATGGATGGCGATCTGGCCGGCAAAATCAGGATACGCATCCAAAAGAAGCTGATACCACATTTCACTCTGGCTTCTCGTATTGGTAAAAACAATTGTGGATTTTGACTCCAGAATAATAGGAACGACTTTATCTGCAAGCTTGTTTCCCAGATGTCCCGCCCATGGCAATATTTCAATTTCGTCCGGGAAAACAGGCAGAATATCTATTTTCTTATGTTCTTTGGCCGTAATCTTTGTCTTTTTAATATCATAAGGAATAAGCACTTCCATGGCTTCGTCCAGATTCCCGATAGTGGCGGTAATTCCCCAGATCTTAACCTTAGGAACATATTTTCTGAGCTGGGAAATGGCAAGTTCTACCATGACACCGCGCTTTGAACCGAGTAATTCATGCCATTCATCCACAGCCACACATTTCATATCCCTGAAAAAAGCTTCATTATTTTTCTGAGCCAGAAGCAAGTGAAGACTTTCAGGAGTTACAACAAGAATTTCAGGCATTTTTTTTACCTGCTGCTGTCTCACTTTAGGATCAGTATCTCCGTTTCTTACACCTACGGCCCAATCCAGCCCTATTTCATCAATAGCTTCCTGCATCGCCTTCGCAATGTCTTTGGAAAGGGAACGGAGAGGCGTTATCCAGATCATTTTTAACCCTTTTTTGTATTGTTCGGGATGATTCAGGAAGTCTGAAACCATTGCTAAAAAAATAGAAAAAGTTTTCCCGAACCCGGTAGGAGCAACTACCATTCCGCTGTATCCGTTTCCGAATTTTTTCCAGGTTTCAAGCTGGAATTTAAAAGGGGCAATACCTTTATCGCTCATCCATTGCTGAATGATCTTAAATCCGTCTGTATGTTCGAAAGCTGCCAACTTTAATCTGATTTGGTTTTAATGCAAAAGATGCTGAGAGCTGGTATGAAATTATTGCTGGGCAAAGTTACTCTGCGAATCATTGCTAATGAATTAAAATACTTTACAATATTATTGTATTAACTTTTTTATTTCTTCAAGAGTGTCTATTTCATCTACTGTTTTATCTTTCCGCCATCTTACAATCCTCGGGAAACGGAGCGCCACACCGCTTTTATGGCGGTTGCTGAAACCAATTCCCTCAAAAGCAATTTCGAAGACCAGCTCTGCTTTTACCGTTCTTACAGGACCGAATTTCTCAATAGCATTTTTGGTTACAAAGCGGCTTACTTCCATAATTTCTTTATCTGTAAGTCCGGAATAAGCTTTGGCTATGGTTACTAAAGCATCACCATTTTTCACGGCAAAAGTATAATCAGTATAGTAAGCACTTCGTCTGCCGTTTCCTTTCTGGGCATAAATAAGCACTGCATCAATGGTAAACGGATTGATTTTCCACTTCCACCAGTCACCTTTTTTCCGGCCGGAATGGTAAGGAGAATTTTTCTGCTTCAACATCAATCCTTCACTGTTTACTTCCCGTGAATTTTCTCTGAGGGTATTCAGTTCTTCCCATTTTTCAAACTCCAGACTTTTGGAAATGCTGATGTTCTGAGGACTTTCATTCAATAACAGTTCTTCAAGCAAAGCTCGTCTTGCAGAGATCGGTTTCTCTCTCAGATCATTACCTTCAAGCTCCAGCAGGTCATAGGCAAAAACTTCTATCGGGATTTCCGACAGCATTTTTTTAGTTAAAGTTTTTCTGTTTAATCTTTTTTGTAATTCATTAAAATTTAAAACCTTACCGTCTTTTACTGCCAATATTTCTCCGTCTAGTACAAAATTGCCTTTCATTTCCTGTACAACTTCTCTGATTTCCGGAAATTGTTCTGTCACAAGTTCTTCACCCCTTGACCAGATGAAGACTTCATCGTTTCTCCGTATGATCTGTCCGCGTATTCCGTCCCATTTATATTCTACCAGCCATTCATCAGGGCTTCCAAGTTCTTCAGGTCCTTTTTCCAAAGGATAGGCAAGGCAGAAAGGATAAGGTTTTGAATTATCAGGATTAACATTTTCTGCATCAATAAGTTCTTTGAAAGACACTTCATCCGGCAGCCATTTTCCCATCAGGCTGTGCATCAAAGCACTGGATTCCTGACCGGAAAATCTGGTCAGCGCATTGATTAATGTTTTATCTGATACTCCGATACGGAAGCTTCCGCCAATTAATTTATTGAAAATCAAACGCTCAGTATAATCCAGACCATTCCATGACTGCAGTACAAATTCTTTTTCTCTGTATCTGTTTTGTTTTTTAAATTAACAATATCATTCATCCATTCTGATAAAGAACGTTCTATTTTTTCCTGCGGAGGAGGCAGTATTAATGATAAAGTTTCCCCAAGATCTCCTACAGAAGAATAAGATTCCTGAAACAGCCAGTAGGGAAGCTGCGTAATCTCCAGTGCCCATTCTTTCATGTAATTGGTATTCACATTTCTCTTGGGTCTTTTTCCGGTAAACAAGGCAATAAACCACACTTTATCCTCATCGGGAGCGCGTTCCAGATAATCAATGATAGCATCAATTTTAGCATTGGTCTTATTGGTGGTTTCCAACGCGTTGATAAGTTCTGCAAAGTGTCTCATGATTCCGGGGTTTGAAGGGTTTCTTTTTCGGATTCTTCTTCGTCGTCTCCAAACAATGTTTCCACAACATCTGATTTGACTCCGATCTCATTCAGGTATTTTGAAAAGACTTCTGTCTGCCCGTGGGTAACATGTACAAGCTCGGCTTCGGTGGCTTTTACAGTCTGTAATAATCCTTTCCAGTCAGCATGGTCGCTCATGGCAAATCCTGCGTCTGCGCTCCGCCATCTTCTGGCCCCGCGCACCTGCATCCACCCAGAGCATATGGCCGTAGCAGGATCAGGAATCTTTTTGATGATATTACTGTCCAGTAGGGCAGGTGGTACAATGACAATTTCATGCTGCACTTCCTTGGGACGTTCCCTGAAATCTGCAATCGTGTAATCCGGAAGATCAATTCCCACAGTTTCAAAGGCTTCATTCTGTTTTCCGATGGAATAGTGAACATATATTTTCCCCAGTTCTTCCACCGCCTTCATAATACGCTGGGCTTTCCCAAGAGAATACCCGATGAAGACTGACGTTTTGTTGTTTTCTTTATTTTTCAGTACCCAGTTCTGAAGTTTTTTATTTAAATCCAAAACTTCAAGCCAGTTGTAAATGGGTAGGCCAAAAGTACTTTCCGTCACAAATTCATTACATTTTACCAGCTCGAAAGGGGTGCTGAGTCCATCATTCTGCACTTTATAATCCCCCGAAATTACGGTTACATATCCTTTATGTTCAAGTCTTATCTGAGCAGACCCGATAATATGTCCGGCAGGATGAAGGGAAAGCTTTACCCCATTGATGGTAACAACCTCTCCGTATTCTACGCTCCGGCATTCGATATCTGTTCCGATTCTCTGATGAAGAATAGGTTTTGTGAAATGATGGCACAGGTATTTTTTCATTCCCCAGCGGGCATGATCAGCATGGCCATGGGTAATGACCGCCATATCTACCGGCCGCCAGGGGTCTATATAAAATTTTCCCTGCGGACAGTAAATTCCTTTTTTGTAAATGTGATTAATTTCAATGGTGTGACTGGTTTTGTAGAATAACTTCAAAAACTTAACCAATTTACAACAAACTGTTTATTTTTAATTATTGAAAGTATGAAAAGAGCTTAAAAAAAGCTGCTTCGGTTCGAAACAGCCTGTTATTTTATTTTTCATTAAGAACTTCACTTACATAATCAATCCATTGATAATCAGGGATTGTTCGGTCTATGTAATAATCCGGCTGAATCCCTTTTCCATCAATGGCCATTTCCGGAATGCGGAAACTTTTAGAAAGAGAATATCCTAATTTAAATTCGTTACAGGGTGAATTAATAAAATACATATTGGAAATATCAAGAACTCCCGCTGTCGTTGTCCCGAAAAGCTTCACTTTTTTGCTCTGCTTGGCAGCCAGTAAAAACTCTTCGGCAGTACTGCCATTACCATCATTGATGATAATTCCCACATTTTCAGGATAAGGCGAAATTTTGTCAAGCTTGTTGATTCCTACTATATTTCCGTCGTCCTGAAGGCTGACAAACTTGCCTAAGTTCCTGGTGAGTTTATCATAGGCCTTCTTCAGATATTCTCTTTCTTGCTCCGGTATTCCATATTTCTGGTAATTCTCATACAGATCCAGCATTCGCTGATTATTCAGTTTTGTAGAATAAAACTGTGTCCTGATACTTCTGATAGGATTGGTATAGAGATAGGGGATAATTTTATCAAAACTGCTGTCACTGCCGCCGCCATTATTTCTGATATCAATAATCAGATTTTCTGTACTTTCAATTTTAGATTGATTGGCTGCCATAACGCTGTCTATATCTTTTTTTAAAGCACCGTTGAAAGAAGGAATTCTTAAAAGCAGTGTAGTTTTATTAAGCACTTTCAGGAAAGGCTTTTGTGCGTTTATTGTTTCAAAGTACGTTTCAACGCCTTCTTCTTTTCCAAATTGGGGCGAAATTCTTTTCAGGGTAAACTCACCCAATCCAAGATAATTTTTTCCAATGAACCTTATATTGTTTATTTCCTGGGCAGATTTGTTTCTCAAATAAAAGGTTCCTGTGGTTTTATCAGCTTTAATAACCAGTTTCAGTTCATAAGGTTTCCAGTTTTCTGCTCCGGATGTAATAATAAAACCCTTATAACTGTCGCCAAATTTCTTGATTCCTATCGTGTAAGGCCCGGTTCCCCAGATCCCTTCAATTTCCGAATCTTTCTTAGTCAGAACTTCATTTTTAAATTTTTCAAGATCAACTTTTACCATTTCTGTTTTTAAATTTTCAACAGCTGCAGGTGGATTTTGCTGACTGGCATTGTCAATTTTTGAGATTGAAAAATGGCCGGATCTGAAGAATTTAAGCCAGTCATAAATGATTTGCTGGCATTCAGTATCTGATTTTACATTTTTGATTTTGTTCAGAAATTCATTGCTATGAGCCTGATAAGCAGGAATTCCCTTTTGATCAATCACATATTGATAGCCGGCATCATTTTCCTCAAATGTCTTTTTTACCCACTGATAATTACTTTCACAATTACAATTCTGAGCAAAGCTGAAAGAAGAAGAGATAAAAATTAAAAGAACCGTTTTAATTTTAAGCATATACTGGTTTTAGTTTTATATTACAAATCTAACGATAAATATATTTTTTTATGATGTGAAAGTGGACTTATTTAGAAAATTATTCATCCTCTGATCGTTTTTTTCTGAACTTTCCAGCAATATAAAAATGAACTTTCAGGCAACATTATCCTTGTGGGAATCTTTGAAATTTGTACCATCATTTAAAAAGAATACAATGAGTAAAACAATTTTAATTACAGGGGCAGCAAGTGGTTTCGGAAAGATTGCTGCTTTTGATCTTGCTAAAAAAGGACATAAGGTAATTGCCACTGCGCAGGTTTATCCTCAGATGAGTGATTTAATCCGCGAAGCTAAGGAACACGGGATTGATCTTACAGTGGATAAGCTGGATGTAACCAGCCAAAGAGATATTGATTATATCCTGAAAAAGTATGAAATAGATATCTTAATCAGTAACGCAGGAATTATGGAAGGCGGTCCAATTGCTGAACAGCCGGTAGATATTATCCGTGCTATGTTTGAAGTGAATGTGTTTGGTGCATTGAATCTTGCGCAGGGCTTCATCAGAAAGTTTGTTGAAAAGAAGAGTGGTAAGATTGTTTTTACTTCCTCAATGGGAGGGTTGTGGACCGTTCCTTACGTTGCAGCTTATTGTTCTTCCAAACATGCGCTGGAATCTATTGCTGAAGGGTTAAGAACCGAACTCGCTCCGTTTAATATTAAAATTGCAACCTGCAATCCGGGTGTATTCGGAACTGGATTTAATGACAGGGGTGTAGACTCTATCTTCCATTGGTATGATCCTAAAATTAATTTTACACCGGAATCTGCATTTGACGGTGCTGCTGAATCGTTAGCACATCAACTTGATCCGCAGTCTATGGCTGAAGTGATTGTAAATGTAGCTTTAGATGACCATTGTAATTTCAGAAATGTCCATCCGAAAGAAACTGAGGATTTTGTAAAACAGCTTCAGGCGGAAGCGTGGAACACAAAGAGCTAATCCTATGGAAATGAATTATGAACTTGCTGAAAAGGCTTTAAATGCAGCAAAGGAAAGGGCATTATCTATGAATATTCCTGTAAGTATTGCTGTGATGGATGCCGGAGGTCATCTTGTTGCATTGGCAAGACTGGACAGTGTCTGCGGAGTGATGGATTTTGCTGTTAAAAAAGCAAAAACGGCAGTGATGTTTGGAGTGAACAGTGATATATTAGGAGAAATTATCTCTGAAACAGGCATTCATGGTTATGGAATGCTGAACTCAAATGAGGGACTTCTGACAATTGCAGGGGGTGTTGTCATAAAAAGTACAGCCGGAAAGATTATTGGTGCCATAGGCTCTTCAGGTGGAACTCCGGAACAGGATAAGGAAATAGCAGAAGCAGGAGTGCAGGCTATAGCTTAAATTTCAGATATTTGTATCATGGAAAATACTACTGAGATCATATTTGACAAACTGGTTTATTCATGTGCTTTTGAATCTTACAAAGGTCATGAAGAATTCATCCCTGATTATTTTCTGGGGTTTCAGATCTCAGGGGAAACACATGCTTTTCATGAACACGGAAAAACAGTGATTAAAGAAAATACAGTAGTTCTGGTCAGGAAAAACCAGCTGATCAGAACGGTCAAATATCCTTCAGCCACGGAAAAATATCAGTTTATATCCATTACACTTGACGATGAAACATTGAGACAATATGCTGCTGAAAACAAAATAACGGTACACACCGGATTTCCGGGGGATCAGCGGTTATTTTTTGAACCTGATGATTTTTTTAATAGCTATTTTACTTCTCTTATTCCCTATATCAATAAGACTAAAGAGATACCTCCAAAACTGGCCATTTTAAAAGTAAAGGAAGCTATAGAGCTACTTTTACTGAGTAATCCTGATTTTAAAAACCTTCTTTTTGATTTCTCAGAACCTTATAAGATTGATCTTGAAGAATTTATGAACAGAAATTTTATGTTCAATGTATCGGTAAATGCTTTTGCAAAGCTTACAGGCCGTAGTCTTTCAGGATTTAAGAGAGATTTCAGTAAAACATTTCAGATGACGCCCAAACAATGGCTGAAAGAAAAAAGATTGAAGGAAGCTTATTATTTAATAAAAAACAGGGATAAAAAACCTTCGGATATTTATCTTGATCTGGGTTTTGAGAATTTATCGCACTTTTATTCTTCGTTCAAAAAGAAATTCGGGATGACCACTACTGAAATTTAATATAGTCCGCTAAAAAACACAAACTCGAGCATAAGTATAGCTGCTGATAAAAAGAACAAAGGCACAGGAACTAAATCTTGTGTCTTTGCATTTTTAACAGCTTTGAAATTTAAATACAGCATCAATACGCAATCAACAGTTGCCAGCACTCTATTTTTCAAAATCATAAAGATTGATGCCCGTTTCTTCGTTTTTAATTTTTACCACTCTGGTATTCAATGGATAGAAAATAAATTCTGCGGCTCCCTGAATTTTTGCTTCTAAAAGGTGTCCTGCCAAAGCGGTGTAATCTTCTCTACCCAGCGTAATATGAAGGTGAAGCGTCAATTTTCCTTCTATTTCCGAAACATTTCCGGAAATATTGGTGACTTCCATCTGTTCTTTAAAAGCTTTATCCACATATTTTTTAGTAGCCGGATTAAAGAAACGGAGTGTTGCTTCACTCACCGCTCCAATTCCTGTTACTTCTCCCGCCTGAATTTTCTGGTCCCGGATAAAATCCGTTAAAACCTCTACAATATTGGAATGATTGTCAATACTTACGATATAAATATGACCTGTTTTTCTTGCAGACCAATGTTTTCCTTTATAATTGATGATCTCCATATTATTCTATTGTTTTTAAATAATTGATGATTCCTATCACGTCATCCTGACCAAATCCTTTATCATGTGCATTTTGATAGGTTTTAATCAATGCTCCGGATAAAGGGAAATCAGCCCCGGCATTTTTAGCCAGAAGAATGTCTTTGAGCATAAGATCAAGAGCAAATGCCGGGGTGTACTCGTCCGCAATCAACAGAGGTGTTTTTACCTTTGTTGCACCGCTTCCGCTGGCACTTTCATTGATTATCTCAAGCATATCGGACCGTTCAATACCTAATTTCCCGGACAGCAATACAGTTTCCGCCAGCCCCTGATAAATGGCAGACAGAAAATAATTGATGGATAGTTTTCCTGCGATTCCTTTTCCGTTTTCCCCCAAATGTTTTACAGATTTTCCCATTTTTAAAAGATAGGGCATGGCTCGCCTGATGTCTTTTTCTTCACCTCCTGCCATAATAATGAGGGTCCTTCCTGTGCCGGTACGGTACTTCCTGCCACAGGAGCGTCAATAAAAGAAGCTTCCTTTATTTTCAGAGCGGCTGCAGTTTCTGTAGAGGTTTCGGGAGAGATCGTACTCATATCCACGAAGAGCTTCCCTTGAATATTTAAAGGAATAATTTCTTCATATACTGCTTTTACGGCACTGTCGTTGGTAAGCATCGTGAATACAATATCACTGTTTTGTACAAGGTCTTTAATTTGAGTGCAGACTGATGATTTTTCTTCAAAGTCTCTGGTTTTTTCAGAAGATCTGTTGTAAACGGATAACTGAAAGCCTGCTTTCTCAAGGTTTTTGGCCATAGGATGTCCCATATTTCCTAATCCGATGAATCCGATTTTTTCCATTGCCATATTTTATTTTTATTATTAATTAGATTGTATACAGTTTATCTCCTGAATGAAAAAGGAGTTACGTACAAATAAGTAAGTTGCAAATACGTTATTTTGCTGCAAAATGCCTACCAAATCATGGTCTTATAAAGTTAAGTTTTAATTATATTTTCAGTCATAAATTTTTTAAACCGGAGAAACTTTCAGAAATTTGCACAAAATAAGAGTTAATGAAGATTGTAGACATAGATAACTGGAACAGGAAAGAACATTTTGAATTTTTCTCTAATATGGCAAGTCCTTATTTCGGATTTACGACAGAAGTAGACTGTACAAAAGCATATGAGACAGCCAAAGAAAAAGGATATTCTTTTTTGCCTACTATTTTCATAAGTCTATGGTGGCGATTAATACAGTTGATGAATTAAAACTCAGAATCGTTGACGGACAGGTTGTACAGTTTGATACGGTTCATGCCGGCAGCACAATCGGAAGACCGGATGGTACTTTTGGTTTTTCTTTTACTCATTATTCAGAAGATTTTGAAACGTTTAATGCAGCTTTGCAGGAGGAGATAAAAGGGGTTCACCAGACTTCGGGACTGAGACTAAGCAATGAAAGGCTGGGAAAAGATCATGTGAGACATACCACCATTCCCTGGAACTTTTTCAGTGCTATATTGCAGCCTACTGATTTTAATACGAAGGAATCAGTTCCTAAAGTTGCCTTTGGAAGATTTAATATCCGTGACGGCAGAAAATACCTTCCGGTTTCTGTTGAGGCGCACCACGGGTTGGCAGACGGGATTCATATTGCCAGATACCTGGAAGAATTTCAAAGACAGCTTGATCAGTAGGAGTGAGCAGAACACTGTCAGACAAAATATAGTAAAAGCCGGATTATTCCAGCTTTTACTTTAATAATAGATCTTCCGGCGTTCTATTTTTACCATCTGATCCTTTTCCATTTGTTTTATGGTTCTTATCACTGTTTCTACCCGTAATCCGGTAAGTGAAGCAAGCTGCTGCCGTGTAAGCGGAACCTGGAAAGAGTAAGGTGTTTTTTCCTCATGGTAGCTTTTCAGGTAGTCCATAAGCAATTTCAGCTTGGATACAGGATTCTGAAAAGAAAGATTATACAGCATGATATATTTATAATACATCCTTTCCGCGAGGCATTCATAAACGCTTAATGAAATTTCGGGATTATTCCGGATCAGATCAAGGAAATTCTGTCTTGGCATTCTGAATACACTTGAATTTTCCATTGCAACGGCATTCATAGGGTATGGTCTGTCTACAAACAACAGGGATTCTCCAAAGCTTTGACCGTCTGAGAATATATTCTGGATAAATTCTTTTCCGTCTTCCGTATAATTATTGAGTTTAACTTTACCTTTTTCAATCTGGTAATAATACATTGGAGACTCTTCTTCCCGGAAAATAATATCTTCTGCCTTGTAATCTTTAATTTCGGCTCCAAATGAAATTAATAAACTTTCAATGATCATATTCTATTTCAATATTTTAAATAAACATTTGTACTATTCTTGTATAAAAACTTTCTTAAAATAAAGGAACATGGATTTTATTTATTTTCTGAAGAACGTGGTACCATTCATATACCACACATACTTGCTTTTTTTGAAGAAATTCTTTTGCAGGTTATTGATTGAGATCATAAAAAGTTATACTGCCAATCTGCTACATTTACAGCCTGTCAGAAAGTACCCTTGCAAATAGTGGGAAACGGGCTGATAAAAGCTATTATGATATTTACTGAAAAAAATAACGTGGTATCTATGTGGTACGCGGTTTTAATAAAATTTTAATCATTTTTTCTTTCTTTGCCAATGTAAAAATGATATAAAATTCACATGTATGATTTTTTAACATATTTATTCAATAATTACAACCTATACACTATGAAACATTACATTATATTAATTAAAAACAATAAAATTTTAAACATATAAAAACTATCCTGTTTCCAATATTAATCAGCAAAACACAGATATCAGAGAAAAAAAGACTTTGTACTGATGCGCAAGAGATGCCGTATCTGAAATAAGTAGAGATGAGAAAGTATTATGAAAAATAGAAACCCTGAACCGAATATAGAGGATTTGAATCAGAAAATTCTTGTACAAGACGAAATTATGGCACTTGCCAAAGCAAATTCTCCCCGTTTGCTGAATAAATTCAGACTTGTCTATCCTGATTTTTTAAAAAGTTATCAGCTATACAGCCTTCGTTAAAAAACTCTGAACTGATCTTTTGTATCTATCTTAAGCTCAATATGACCACCAAGGAAATTGCAACCTGTATTTTTGTAACGCCCAAAGCCATACAAAACAGGAAAAACAGGATAAGAAAAAGCTCAATATTCCTTCGGAATTTGATATCTACAAATGGTTTAATGAAATTTAAACCATTTTTTTATTTAAAATTCTATAACGGTTTTATCCAGGTCATGATACAAAAGAACTTTCCAATGGTTTTCCTGTGCTTCTTTTTCCCATTTAAGCCTTAATTCCATTGCTTTCCTGCCATCAAAATCGCTTTTATAAGCCAGATGATACTTCAGATAGGAAGCCTGTGGAAGATCATCGGCGCCATAGAACACCGTTTCCTCATTTTCTCTGATCCAGAATACCTGCATAAACGGAGTATGTCCGCCCGCCACTTCATATGAAATCTCATCTGTAATCTGTCCTTTATCCTGATTCATCCAGATGATATCAGGCAGTTGAATCAATTTTTCCAGCATATCAAAATTAAAGGAAGGATTACCCTTATTTTCCATAGCAAAATCCAGCTCACGTTTTTGTATATACATCTGAGCATTGGGAAAAGTTGCCTCAAAGCCGTTATCCGTAAGTGTCACTGCTCCTTCGATATGATCTTTGTGAAGATGGGAAAATAATAATTTAGTGATCTGGCCGGGATGAATATTTTCCCTTTCCAGAATTTCGGAAATTACAGTTGTCCCGGACTTGTTTTTCCAGCCAATGCCTGCATCCAGAAGAATATAATCATTTTCAGTAATGATGAGAAAAGGCTGTACAGACATTTTAATTCCTCCAACCTGTTCAAAGTTTTCATCGGTTAAAAGTGTAAAATCCTTGGTTTTGCTTGCCGAAAAATTGCCTTCTTTAAGTGGAATGATTTTCATGCTGCAAATTTCTTTAATATTTCCAATATGTAAAAGGTTTTTCATCGATATACATCATCAATAAAAACAATGATCCGGCAGTTTATTGAAATCATTTTACTTACAGCAGTTCCTGCCTTATTTTATAAAAATGTAAAAATGTAAACCGGGGAATTTCTTTTTTTAATGATTATCTTTGAACTCTTAAAAATCTGGCGATATCAACGGTCAGATGGTTTTCATTTCAAATAAAAATTTATACGTAATGCAGGAGAGTTCTACCCATGGTATTTCCCGGACGGTTATCTGGCTTATGGCTATTATTTCCGGACTTGTAGTTGCCAATAATTATTATAATCAGCCGCTGTTAGCCCTCATTTCAGAAGAGCTTCAGATTCCTGAGAGTTCAGCGAGTAAAATTTCTGTACTTACTCAGATCGGTTATGCATTGGGATTATTACTGATTGTGCCGTTAGGAGATAAGTTTTTTCGTAAAAAATTGATTTTAATTGATTTATTTCTTGTTTTCGGATCACTTTTATGGATGACTTTTGCCACTCAGCTATGGATGCTGTATGCCTCCAGTCTGCTGATTGGTGCAACGTCTGTTATTCCGCAGCTTTTTGTGCCTATTGCGGCAGAACTTTCATCAGATAAAGAAAAATCGGGCAATATCGGGCTGGTAATGTCAGGATTGCTGCTGGGAATTCTTTTATCCCGTTTTGTCGGAGGAATTGTTGGCGAAGTATGGGGCTGGAGAGCTATGTTCGGTATCGCGGCAGGATTAATGATCCTGGTTTGGCTGGCTGTGTATAAAATGCTGCCTGAGTTATCTCCGAACTTTAAGGGGACTTATAAAGAACTGATGCGTTCTGTTGCCCATCTTGCGAAAACCCAGCCGGTTCTTCAGCTGGCATCTTTCCGTGGGGCAATGGCCTTCGGATCCATGTGTGCTTTGTTTACCACATTGGTTTTCCATATGGAGAAACCGCCTTTCAACGCAGGTTCTTCTGTAGTGGGAAGTTTTGGACTGGCCGGCGCGGTAGGAGCTTTGGCAGCTGCAAAGGTAGGGAAACTGCAAAAATACCTTGATATTAACCGGATTATATTGTATTCCCTGCTGATTGTTATTGGGAGCTGGGGATTCACCTACTTTGCAGGAAAAACCTACTGGGGACTTATTGTCGGGGTAATTCTTGTTGATCTGGGAGTACAGTCCAGTCATATTATGAACCAGACCAATTATTTTTTACTTAAATCCAATGCCGTAAACAGGCTGAATACAGTTTATATGGTATCTTATTTTATTGGCGGATCACTGGGAACCTGGCTGGCTTCTATTGCATGGCAGAAAGCTCAATGGGGTGGTGTATGCTTCGTAGGAACTACATTTGGAGTATTGGCTCTGATCGCCCATATTCTGTTTTCAAAAAGAGTAAATAAAGCAAACGCAGAGATGTAAATTTTTATATTTCGGATTTGTTTAAGGAGCGGGATTTTATCAAAGATAAAATCCCGCTCCTTTTATTTTCAAGTCTATTCAGATTCAAAATCCGCAGAATTTATTATGCTTCGGTTGTTTCCTGTGCCTGCATCATTTCCCTGTGTTTTCCTCCCCATTCATCAAGCAGTTTCCATATAGGAATCAGTTCCCGGGCAATATCAGTAAGCTCGTAATCTACTCTTGGGGGAACTTCTGCATGAACAGTTCTTTTTACCAAGCTTTCTTTCTCCAACTCTCTCAGCTGCAGGGTAAGCATTCTTTCCGTGATTCCTGAAATAGAGTTTCTAAGCTCGCTGAAACGTAATTTTTCATCTTTTAGTTTGTTTAAAATAATCAGTTTCCACCGGCCTCCGATTTTGCATACAGCATAGCTCAAATCACATCCCTGTATATATTGTCTGTTGATATTATTCGTCGAATTTTCTTTTAGCTTTCCCATTACTTACAAATTTGTTAGTACCATACATTTAGCTGTATACAATGCAAATGTAAGGTTTGAGATTTAATTTTACACACAGAAAGCAGAAAATATGCGGCAGTAAGGAACAATAGCGCTCACGTTCCCTGTAAAATAATAGTAACTCAAATCAAAATAATAATGCAATTAACACCTAAAATAACACAGATTCTAAATCATTTAGAAAAAATACAACCTTTCAATCCTCAGAGTTCCTTAGACGGAACCCGTAAATATCTTGAAACAATGTCCTTTCAGCTTAGCGGAAAAAAAGAATCCGTTGCAATGATTGAAGAATTGGAGATTCAAAGAGAAAACCATCAGATTCCTGTTCGGATTTATCGTCCTAACGGAAAAGATATTCAGAATTCATCGGCCATTATTTATATTCATGGAGGATGGTTCATCGCTGGAGGATATGAAACCCATGATGCTGTAGTTCGTAAACTGGCTAATAAAACCGGATCTGCGGTTATCTTTATAGACTACCGTCTTGCTCCGGAACATCCTTTTCCTGCAGGCTTAAATGATTCTCTTGACAGCATAAAATGGGTCATAGAAAAGGCAGAATCTTTAGGAATTGATCCTGATAAAATAGGAATAATAGGAGATAGCGCTGGCGCAGCATTGGCTGCGGCTGTTTCTACTCAGATAGGAAAGCATCTGAAATTTCAGGTATTAATTTATCCTGCAGCCGATAATCAGCTCAATTCAAAATCCTGGGAAACTTATGAAAACGGGCCTGTTCTTAATAAGCAGGGCGGGATTGAAGCATGGGACTGGTATCTTCCCAAAGAAGAAAAAGATAATGCTTTGGCAATTCCTGTCTTAATCAAAGATTTTAAAGAAACTCCACCCACTTTAATAATTCTTGCAGAGCATGATCCTTTGCTTGATGACGGGAAACAGCTTTCTGAAAATATGAAAAATGCAGGCGTTACACTTACAACAAGTCTTTACAAAGATATGGTCCACGGATTTATGCATATGGGAGAAATCCTGGAAGAAGTACAATCTGCAATAGATGAAATGGCTGTTTTTGCTCACCGAAATTTAAATTCTGTAGAAGAAAAAGTATAATGAAAAAATACGCATATATTGGATGTCTGGGGTTTATAGCCGTTATTACAACAGAATTTGGCGTCATTGGAATTCTCCCGCAGGTTGCAGAACATTACAAAATAAGTATAGACAAAGCAGGGTATCTTTTGAGTGCTTTTGCATTAATTATTGCTCTTACAGGCCCTTTTATGACCTTACTTACCTCAGGTTTTGACCGTAAAAAAATAATGCTTGCAGCCATTTTTATGTTTCTGATTACAGGTTTTGTATCTTCTTTTCACCTCCTTTCTGGCTATTGATGCTGGTTAGGATTTTACCGGCATTTCTACAGCCTGTATATATTGCAACAGCTTTATCTGTGGCAGTCTCCCAGGCAGATGACCGGAAAAAAATGAGCTGATGGGAATTGTATTTAATGGAGTAGCCATTGCGATGGTTACAACGGTTCCTTTTGCAACATGGATTGCGGGACTTTGGTCCTGGGAATATTCATTTATGATACAGACTGCTGTAAGTCTGATTGCTTTAGGGGTCATTTACTTCCTTCTTCCTCCGATGCCTGTGAAAGAAAAGAAATCCTATGGAAACCAGGTTAGAATCCTGAAGCAGCCTCCATTTATTCTAAGTACTCTGACTAACTTTTTCATGATTACGGCTTGGTTTTCTACCTACAGTTATTTTGCTGATTATCTGAATAAAGCCAAAGGAATGGATACATCAATGGTAAGCTATATGCTGCTGCTGTTTGGGCTTATCGGAGTTGCAGCCAATGGAGTTGCCGGAAAAATGCTTAATAAAAATATTGCGGGTACTACAGCTATTTTTCTTTCGGGAACCATTTTAGTACCTGTACTTTTATATTTTTCTGATGGAAATTTATTCGCAACAATTCTGGTAATCGGGATCTGGGGTTTTCTGTATTCACCAAGTTTTCTGAATGCATCAGCTTATATGATCTCTTCCGCACCGGATTCACTGGAATTTGCCAACAGCCTGGCTACATCTTTCGGAAATCTGGGAGTAACGCTGGGAACTACGATAGGAGGATGGATCATTGTGACAAAAGGAGTCGCATATATTCCCTGGATAGGTGTTGTTTTTGGGATTCTTGCATTTCTGATGATGATCTTAAAAAGCAGAGTTGAAAAACGAATCCAGGTTGTTTCCATTTGTCAGAATTAAACTGTAACAATTTTTATTACATTGAATAAATTTTAGTAACTTTGTACTATTAATTTGAAACGTGTTTAAATTTTATTTCTGAAACATTAAGATTGTAGTAAGTTGATGAGCGTATTAAGATAAGCTTCACATAAGGCTTAAAAATCAGAATGATTCTTAATGGTTTTAATATATATTGAATATAAGTTTAAACAGTTTCTTGATTTAAAATTAAATACAATGAAAATAGAAATCTGGTCGGACGTAATGTGTCCGTTTTGCTATATCGGAAAAAATAATTTTGAACAGGCTCTAAGTAAACTACCTTTCAAAGATGAAGTAGAAGTGGAATGGAAGAGTTTTCAGCTGGATCCTACTTTAGATCCCAATGAAACACAGGATACCATTCAGTATTTCAGAGAGAAAAAAGGAGTCGCTGAAGCCCAGGCCAGTCAAATGCTGGGGCAGGTTACCCAAATGGGAAAAGGAGCCGGAATTGATTTCAATTTCGGAAAAACACTCATCACTAATACTTTCAGTGCTCATAAGCTGCTTCATTTAGCTAAGAAGCACAACAAATCCAATGAAATGGAAGAAGCATTATTTATTGCCCATTTCATTGATGGCAAAAACGTAGGTGATACTGAAGTTTTAATTGCTCTTGCAGAAAGTCTTGGAATTGATAAAGATGAAGCCAGAGAAGCCGTTACTACAGATCAGCTCTCTTATGAGGTTAATCAGGATATTCAGGAAGCAAGAAACAATGGGATTTCCGGAGTTCCTTTCTTTGTGCTGAACGGTAAATATGCCGTTTCCGGAGCTCAGCCTGCAGAGGTATTTGAAAATGCACTTCAGCAGACCTATAAAGAAACAGTGAGTCCGTTTAAGGATCTTTCCGGTGGCAGCGGAGCAGCATGCGATGCTGACGGATGCAGTATTTAAGATATGAGGACCCCAAAACAAATATTTGTTTTGGGGTTTTTAATTTAATAGAGTATCGTATCTTTGCCATACAGTGCCAATAGCTGTGTAAATCTGATTTCTCAATGATAAAAATTAACGACAACACTCACTATTCAATTGATGATACTCTTTTTGTTTTTGCATTAGATTCTGAAGCAGGAACTGTATTCGATGATAAAAACAAATTAATTACAGGCATTGGAAAAGTGAATGCTGCTATAGAACTAACCAAAGAAATTCATATCAGGAAACCTAAACTGATCGTGAATTTAGGCTCTGCAGGAAGCAAAGGATTTCATAAAGGAGAAGTAGTGTGCTGTACAAAGTTTATCCAGAGAGATATGGATGTAAGAGGGCTTGGATTTAAACTGTATGAAACTCCATTATCCGGAGTGCCTCCTGTACTGGAATACGGTCTTAAGATGGATACCTTAAAAGAAGGAATCTGTGGTAGCGGTGACAGTTTTGAAATGAACCACTCAGAAACAGATTATAATATTGTAGACATGGAGGCCTATCCACTGGCATTGATTGCCCAAAAGGAAAACATTCCGTTCCTATGCCTGAAATACATCTCTGATGATGCAGGAAGTGATGCCGCAGAAGACTGGAGTGTACAGGTGCATCTGGCTTCTGAAGCATTTAAAAAAATACTCTTTTCATAAAATAATACAATCCTGAACACCATTCAGGATTTTGTTTTCTGTTTATTTTTTATCTTCAATCCTTTAGTATGAAAGTTACTTTTTATCAACCTTTACATTCCGTTCTTAAAGAATATATTGAAGGATATTATTTTGTGGAAAAAGATGACAGTCATCAGCCAATCAGATACCTTACGTTTCCGGATAATTATTTTATCGTGTCAGCTTGTCAGGATGTTTCTATTATCCAGAATAAAGGATGGGTTGAAATCAGAAGGTCTCTATCCGAGAATATCGTGATTGATTTTGTATTCAGATGCTCTGTTCCAACTGAAATTCTTTATCAGCAATCCGTTAATGAAGTTACCGTTTACTTTAAACCATTAGGAATTTATCATTTTTATAATGCCGGTAAAAGTGATGATCTGCAGCAGGAAATTCATATTTCAGATTTTAAAGAAACGATGAATACCATTTTGAAAGAATCTGACAGAAATATACAAATTGAAATGCTGGAAAATTACTGGCTTTCAAAATTCATAAAGAAAGATTTACAGTTGGCTTATACAATTTTGAATGATTTTGAAACCGAGTTGAGCATTGAAGAAATTGCAGTCAAAAACAAAATAACAAGGCAATATGTCAATAAGATTTCCAGGCGCTATCTTGCTAAACCCGCTTCAGAATTCAGAAAAATCCAGCGTTTCCGAAATGTGCTGATCACCAACAAAAATTTCAGAAACCTTACGGAACTTTCTTATGAGAACCTGTTTTATGACCAGTCCCACCTTATTAAAGATTTTAAAGAACTTACCAGAATAAATCCCGGAAAATTCTTTGATGATGTAGATACTGGGAAAAATAATATCTGGCTGTTTATCTGAGTTTCCATTTTTACAATTCCCACAGACTTCATTAAAATACATTTGCTGAAATATTAAATCTTTATTTCAATGAAAAAAATATGCATTGGGGCCTGCTTTTTTATCTCCTTATTCACTGCTGCCCAGAAAAATGATGTTTCAGCAGTACTCTCTGATATTACAGAAAAAGTAAAAAGTCATTATATTGATAAAGAAACTTATAAAAAAGTGGACTCTTTATTTCAAAGTGAACTTAAAAAAGGAACTTTTAAAGCCCTCAATAAAAAAGATTTTGCGGATCTTCTTACTCAAAAGTTAAGAACAACCATTAAAGACGAACATTTTTTTGTTAAATATCTCGAAAACTACACGCCTGAAAAACAGATGAGTGAAAAAGAGAAAGAGAAATTGAACAATGAACACAATAGTCTTGAAAATTTCGGATTTGAAACAGTTCAGCGACTTCCGGGGAATATCGGGTACATCAATTATAAAGGTTTTGCCTCTCCTGAAGCCAGTGAAAAAACATTAGCAGCCACCATGGACTTTGTTGCCAATACCCATTCTCTGATTATTGACCTCAGAGAAAACGGAGGTGGAGAAAACGGGATGCTTCTTTTATTTTTAAGCTATTTTTTTGATCAGAAAAAAGATCTTTATACCACCTGGTTCAGACATGATCAGAAAACGGTTACCGACAGTACTCAATCCAAAGTTTCAGGACAGAAATATCTTCATAAAAAGGTTTATATTCTTACCAGTAAAAAGACTTTTTCAGCCGGAGAAGCTGTAGCCTATTTTTTGCAGCAATATAAACTTGCAGAAGTAATTGGTGAAAAAACAGGTGGTGCAGCCAACCCTGTAGATCATTTTATTGTTCAAAATCAATATTTACTGCTTGTTCCGGCAGGAAAAATAACTTCTTTAGCAAATGGTAAGAACTGGGAACATACAGGTATAATTCCTGATCAGGAAGTAAAAAGTGAAGATGCTTTAAAGACGGCTCACATCAAAATTTTAAAAAATATAATAACATCAGAAACAAAAACAGAACTAACCTTGCCTGAAATAAAAAATCTTATTTATAAATTAGAACAATAAATACTTATTATGTCATCGATAATCATTAGTAAATCAGGAACAGAAGACCTTGAAATATTACAAAATATTGGTATACAGACTTTCAAGGAAACGTTTGCAGAAGATAATACTGAAGAGGCAATGAGAAAATATCTGGAAGACAGCTTTAATACGGAAAAGATGAAATCAGAGCTGAATAATCCTGATTCTCTTTTCTATATTGCCTGGGAAGAAGACAATCCGGTAGGTTATCTGAAAGTGAATTCCGGGAAGGCGCAGACCGAGCTTCAGGACGATACCAGCCTGGAAATTGAAAGGATCTATGTAAAGAAAAGCCATCACGGGAAAAAAGTGGGGCAGCTTCTTTATAACCAGGCTTTGGAAACGGCTCAACAGCTGGGTAAATCATACCTTTGGCTTGGAGTGTGGGAGAAAAACCTTAGGGCTATCAATTTCTACAGTAAAAACGGATTTGTTGAATTTGACAAACATATTTTCAGGTTGGGAGAAGAAGAACAGACCGATTTGATGATGAAAAAGATACTGGATTAATTTTTTACCCACAAATAGCACAGATTTTTCCAGATGATTACATAATAATTCTTATACTTTCTGAATATTAAAATGAAAAACTCTGAATTTGTAAATCAGATCAACCGATATTACCCTTTATCTGATGAAACAATTAAAGATTTATTGTATATCTGTACGGAAGAATACTACCATAAAAATGATCTTCTGCTGGAATCCGGTGCCATGGCCAGATATTATTATTTTCTTAAGTCTGGATTAATAGGGTACTACACAACAGATGAACAGGGAAATACCATTTACAAAATCTTCTTTGAAGAAAATAGTTTTGTTGCTTCCACTGCTGCTATTATTAAAAATGAACCCAGTGATTTCAATATCATTGCCTTGGAAGATTGTTCTGTAATACAATATCCTGCAAAAGCCTATCGGGAACTGCTTGAAAAGCATCATGACCTTGCCCTTTTTCATATGTACTATCTTGAGAAAAACTGGGTGGTAAACAAAGAACCTCTGGAAGTTTCCCTCAAATACGAAACAGCCAAAAAACGATATCTGCAATTGCTTGAAAATACTCTCTTTATAACAGGTTAAAACAGCATCACATTGCTTCTTATCTGGGAATTACACCTACACAGCTCAGCCGCATAAAAAAAGAAATCAGCTGAGACTATAAATATAAACGGAAAATAAATTACAAAAGCTTCAACATATGTTGAGGCTTTCCCTTTTTAATTTCACAATTTTGTCCTGTCTAAAGACCATTGGTATATTATATGTTTAAGAAAATATACCTGTAGCTATTATTAATTAAACACTTTTCAGTATGAAAAAGCTTATCAACATTGCATTTGTAATGACTGCATTTGTACAGTTATCCGCACAAAAAATTATTCATCAGGAAATTTTCAGTCCGAAAATGAATAAAAAGATCAAAACAGTGATCATCACTCCAAACCTTCAGCCTGATATGAAATATCCGTCTGTTTATATTCTTCATGGTTTCAGCGGTAATCCGGACAGAATTATCAAACAGGATATTCCGGATCTGGTTAAAAAGTTCAGGAATTTAAAACCATTTATGTACTTCCTGATGGCCATTACAGTTCGTGGTACGTAGACAGTCCGGTTGTTAAAGATTCGCAATATCAGACTTTTATCGGAAAAGAACTGGTAGAATTCATTGATAAACATTATCCTGTGAAAGCTGAGAAAAAATTCCGCGGAATTATGGGATGGAGCATGGGAGGTTATGGTGCAACGAATATCGGAGTTACTTATAACAAAACATTCGGTATTGTGGGAAGTTCATGCGGTGCCCTGGATTTTAATTCTTTCGGGGAAGGATATCAGAAATATATGGTGAATAAGGTTTTAGGCCCACTGGAATCTATTAATCCTGCTTTCCTTACTGACAGCAAAATAAAACTGATGGCCGGAGCAGATCAGCAATACATTTTCGACTGCGGAACGGAAGACACACAAATGATCACTATGAACCGGAATTTTCATAAAAAGCTGACTGAAATGAAGATCCAGCACCTCTACACGGAATCTTTGGGAGGACATGTTCCGGAATATTGGAGCAGATCATTATCTGAACAGTTGTCTTTGTTTGACAGATTTTTTAAACAATAAACCTTTTTTTAAGTTTTGGCTGAAGCCAATATTATTAATAAAAAAACAAGCGGGCTTTAGCCCGCTTCTATTGATATAAAAACTATCAATATTCAATAGGAACGGGCTTTAGCCCGTTTAAATAATCAGATAACAAATCCATTGGCTTTAGCCGAAATTTACCTTATTAACCTTTAAAAAGGGTTAACCAGAAAAAAACCTTTTTGAGCAATGCCCAAAAAGGTTTTCGATTGATTGAATGTTCAAAAATGCCAACTAACCAGGCATTCTATTAAAAATGTTGAAAGTTTTTCCCCAGATGTTCCTCGATCACAAAGAACGGATCTTCCGTAAGGGTATGTGCTCTCATATCGATAAGACTTACTTTGCTCATCATACGAAGCATGATTCTTCGTTCGCATGGCTGTTCTACACCGTCAATATTTCTTACTCCCGCACGGAAGCCCGATCTTCCGTGAGCACATAAGTGATTATTAACCAAAATAACATCACCGGCCTGAGGAGTAAATCCCGAATAAATCAAATGTCTGGCTTCTTCCCAGAATTCATGCAGTGTATGTTGCGCTTCATCAGATTGTCTTATGCTGGAATTGAAAAGCTGTTCCGCCGCATCAAATCGCATAAAAGGAAGATTGGTATTACCGTACAAGACAGAATCCAGGGTTTCTTCTTCATTTTCTCCCGTTTCAAGATTGGCGTCCTTCGGGATTTTATAAATTGGTTCAAAAAGAGGCTTATAATTTTCCCCAATCGATTCATGAGAACGGATAGAATATAGCGTTGAAGGTACCTGCTCTTCATTTCGAATATACATAAAGCTTAAAAAGTCAGCCTGATGTTTCAGAAAAGCATCTTCTGTATGTACATATAAATCAGTTGAAGACCCTGATCCTGTCTGTGTTTCCTTCATTTTTTCATCAGGAATGATGGCATGGATCAATCCGCCGCCTTTACGCTGTGAATAATATTGTACGGGCTTTGAGGGAAGTGCTCCATGAATTAGAGCACATACAAAACCATATAAGTTAAATTTTGAATAATCTGCCGATTGCCAGTTCGGTGGGGTAGAACCTATTTCCTCCTGGTTTATATCCATTAATCCTGTAAAGATCAGCGCCCCATACTGATTTTCAGAAAAGTCACTCGCAAAATCAGCTGCTATGCTTAAAATTCTTTCCGGTAAGAAATAAGAGGCCAGCTGGTGCACATGCTTTATAAAATCACGGTTTTCATAAGTGTCATATTTTTTCTGAAGATGTACTGCTGCATCTTTTATCATTCTTCTCTCCTCCGGGGTAACTTCTATGACCGTAGGAAGCAGTTTTACCGCTGTTAAACAGTCTTTATCTAAAATTTCTGTAGAATTCATTAAAAAAAATTTGGTGTTTAATAATAATTTTTATCTTTGTTTTTAATTATTCTAAATAACAATAACCGGGTCAAATTTAGTAATAATTTCGCAACCACCAAATTAAATATAATAAAAAATGTAAAAATTAAAAACCTGACTATCAGATATATATAATTATATATCTGAAAAAAACAACAATTCACAGATTAAAAAAATCACATTACAAAACATTTATGAACAACAATTTAATATCCCTGGAAGAGCTCACAAGCACAGCTTCACCTCATGTTTCGGGGAATTTTGGGAATATTTTTCACCCTGACAATTATGATCATTATCGTAATGCTGTCAACAGTACTTTAGACCTTGTCCGGGAATTTCTTTACAGAAACAACAAGCCTTTCAGTGGTATAGAAGCCAGAACAATGAAAGGAATGGTACAACAGATTGATCTTAATCAAAAACTTTCCAATTATAATGAGCTTCTGGCTGAAGTAGATGAAATCTATGTGAAACATGCCACCGCTTTTCATCTTCCACAATATGTAGCTCACCTTAACTGTCCTGTAGTGATTCCGGCATTGGCAGGAGAAATCCTTGTAAGTGCGATCAATTCTTCTCAGGATACTTATGATCAGAGTGCCGGAGGAACTTTCATGGAAAGAAAACTGATCGACTGGACTGCAGGTCAGATTGGATATAACACTAATGAAAGTGATGGCGTTTTCACAGCAGGAGGATCACAGAGCAACTTAATGGGATTGGTCATGATGCGTGACTGCTTTTCTCAGAAAAGATACAATCACAATATTAAAATGGATGGTCTGCCGGCAGAAGCCAGCCGTTTCAGAATATTTGTTTCGGATAAATCTCACTTCAGTAATCTTAAAAATGCTTCCATTATGGGATTAGGTGAGAAAAGTATTGTTAAAGTGCCTACTGATGACCGTTTTCGTATGGATATCACTCTTTTAAAGAAATATATTAAAAGGGAAGAACAGCTGGGAAATATTCCTATCGGAATCGTAGCAACAGCCGGCACTACAGATTTTGGAAACATTGATCCACTGGATGATATTGCCAATATTGCAGTACATTATAACATCTGGATGCATGTAGATGCAGCGTATGGATGTGCATTATTATTGAGCGAAAAATACCGTGATCTGATCAACGGTATTGAAAGAGCAGACTCTGTAACGATTGATTACCACAAGTCATTCTTTCAGCCTATCAGCAGCAGTGCTTTTATTGTTAAGAACAAGAAAGAACTGTTGATTCTAAAACATCACGCCGATTATCTGAATCCGAAAGAAATGGACGAAGAGGAAATTCCGGCACAAATCAATAAATCCATTACCCAAAGTACCCGAAGATTTGATGCGTTAAAACTTTGGTTTACCATAAGAATGATGGGCAAAGAACAGCTGGCAGAGTACACGGATACCGTCATTGATCTTACCAAAGACGCCGCAGCAATGATCACTGAAGATGCCGATTTTGAACTTCTTTCAGATTCTGACTTAAGTGTTCTTGTTTTCAGATATGTAAATCCGGAAATCAGTGATCTGAATGCCCTGAATCAGTACATCAAGATGAAATTGTTCTACAGCGGAGAAATCCTTGTAGCCAGTACAAAGGTTGACGGAAATTTCTATCTGAAATTCACCTTCCTGAACCCGATTACCACGACAGAAGACATTCATCAGATTCTCACCACAATCAAAAATCATGGAAAAGACTTTAATACAGAAAAATAAAACAGGAGAAAAAGCCCGGGAAATTACTTTTAGAATTCTGCTGAACGGAATGCTGAGAGAACTGGGAAACGGAAAATTCTATCAGGGCGTTCCGAAATATGATCTTCTCACAGCAAAAGCTCTTCAGAACAGTGATTATCCACTGTTCATGAGATTTGAAATGAAAAAAAGCGGACTGTTTTTATTTGCTCCGGTTTCTTATCGTTCAGAAACTCTTTTTCATGAATATGGACCTGTTTTATGGGCTGTAGACCATCAAAATCAAGAAGTTTTGAAGTTAATGATCAAAAACTGACAGAATTGGTTTACAAAGAATTTTCTGAAACTACAAACGATACGGGTTTCAGAAACTTTGTAGAAAGAATTCAAAGCAGTTTAAGAAATCTGGAACTGACCACAGAAGCATGTCTGCAAGATGATCAGCTTTTAACTTATTCTTTTCTTGAATCTGAGCAAATGCTTCCTGCCGGACATAATCTGCATCCTTTCACCAAATCAAGAATGGGATTTTCTGAGGAAGAACAGTTGTTATACGGTCCTGAGCTCGGAAAAGGATTTCAGCTGGACTATTTCCTGATTCATAAAGACTGCATTATGGAAAAATCTCTTCCCGGCATTTCCGCCAGAGAAATCTTCGAAAAATGGGCATCAATACCGGAAAGTTACGATTTTGAAAATATCAATGATTTTTACATTGTTCCATGTCATCCATGGGAAGCACAATATCTTCTGTCTACAGAAGAATATCCTGAAATGCTCGGTTCAGGGAAAATCATTCATATAGGACCATTGGGTGAGGATTTTTATGCAACATCTTCCATAAGAACGGTGTATAATCCTGATTTCAGCTGGATGTTGAAATTCTCTCTGCATATTTTAATGACAGGCTCTGTAAGAACCAACAGTTTAAAAGACCTTAACAGAGGGTATGCTTCTGCCATCTGGTGGCAAAATGTAAAGGCTTCCTTTGAACAAAATTTCCCGGATTTTAAATTATTGCTGGAACCTTCAACATTAAGTGTTCATTATGAAGGAAAGAATTTAGACAGTCTGAACATTCTGCTTCGTGAAAATCCTTTTACAAATGAAGATAAAATCATTTTATTAGCAAGACTTTGCCAGGATGAATCTACAGACGGGTTCAACTTCACAACCCATTTTTTAAAAATGTTGCGAATCAATTGGGGCTGGATGCGGAAAAAGCAGCAATTATCTGGTTTGAAAAATATATAAATCTGTTGCTTTCGCCTTTAAACAGGTTGTACAATCAATTGGGAATGGCTCCGGAAGTGCATCAGCAGAATCTGCTTGTACAATTGGATCATCAACTTCTTCCTCAATCTATTTATGTGAGAGACGGACAAGGATATCTGATCAAAGAAAGCTTTAAAGGGAAATATGAATCTCTGGTCAAAAATTATCCTGAAATTGAAGATCTTTTCATTAGGGATGAGCGTCTTCTGGACATTATTTCCCACCATCTTCTGGTGAGTAATCTGAGCGCACTGATCGCTTCCATAGGTAAAACAGGATTGGTTAAAGAACGAAAACTGATCCATATTCTGTACAGGGAATTTGAAAATCTTCATGAGTCTGAGCCATCATCTTTAACGGATTATGCACTGAATCAAAGATATTGGGCCGTAAAATCAAATCTTCAGTCGGCCGTGTCTGATGTAGACGGAGGTGTGAATGCTTCTTCGATTTCTTATGCTCAAGTTCCGAACCTTCTTCACAGGCATTTCTTCTCAGATCAGCTGATCCATCCTCAGGGAACAGAAGTTTTCTTTACAAGGTATTTCCAGAAAGAAGATGTGACCATGAGTATGCGCCCTATAGATCTTGACAATGACCTTGAAATGCTTCATGAATGGTTCAACCGTGAACATGCCGTGAAAATCTGGCAGATGAACTGGCCTATTGACGAACTGGAAACCTATTACAGGCTCATGCTTCCAGGTGATGAAGCTCATAGCTATATCATTGCCGGAAATGATGAACCTTCCTGTAATATCGAGGTGTATTGGGCATGCAGAGATATCGTGGGAGATTATTATGACGTATTACCCACGGATTACGGAACGCACCAGTTTATTGCACCTACAGATCCAAAGAAAAATTCGTTTCTCCATCCACACAATCTATGGTTGATTATGTTTTTGCACAGCCACAGGTAGGAAAAATGGTAGGAGAAGGATCCGTAGACTCTCTCGCTTCTATGATGAACAAAGCCCATGTAGGCTTCAAGGTAGAAAAAGTAATTGAAATGCCTCATAAAAAAGCCAATCTGAACTTCTGTTACAGAGAATGGTACTGGGAAAAATTCCCACAGAATAAAGAGGTACAAATCACCACAAACATCACAAAAAATGACTAACGAAGCCGTATACAATGTAATAGGCATAGGTATTGGACCATTCAATCTGGGACTTGCCGCATTATCCAATCCGATTTCAGAACTGAAAACTCTTTTCCTGGACCAGCGGGATGGTTTCGACTGGCATCCGGGGCTAATGATCGACCATGTAACCCTGCAGACTCCATTTTTATGCGACTGCGTATCCATGGCGGATCCAACAAATCCTTTAAGCCTTTTGAACTATCTGAAGGAATCCGGAAGACTGTATAAGTTTTTTATCAGAGAAGACTTTTTCATTCCGAGAAAAGAATACAACCGCTACTGCCAATGGGTCATCGGACAGCTTCCGCAATGCCGTTTTTCAATGCAGGTAGTGGATATCACTTATGAAGAAGGATTATATCATGTGGCTACAGTTCACACCAAAACCAAAGAAACCACTGTTTTTAAAACGGAAAGACTAATTCTGGGAACGGGAACACAGCCTCATATTCCTTCTTTTATTCCGAAAGATGATTCCAGAATTATTCACACAAGTTCTTATCTGTATCGAAAAGAAGAATTGTTATCCCAGGGGAAAAAGATTGCGATTATCGGTTCCGGGCAGAGTGCTGCGGAGGTTTTTTATGATCTGCTTCAAAACAGAAAAGAAGAAACGCATCTGGGCTGGTATTCCCGTCCGGACAGGTTTTTCCCTATGGAATATTCTAAGCTGACACTGGAACTTACTTCTCCGGATTATGTAGAATATTTTTATAACAGAAGTGAGTCTGCAAGAAAAATTATTTTAAGCAAACAGCAAGCTCAGTTCAAAGGAATCAACTACGATCTGATCAATGATATCTACGATTTTATCTATGATCTGAATATTGATAATGAAGATCCCAATCTTACAATTATTCCTAACAGCCAGCTGAATAGAGTAGACAACAGTAATCCGGATTTCATCAACCTTGAATTCACACAGCTGGAACAGGAGGTACCTTATGACCAGGAAGCGGATTATCTGATTCTGGGGACCGGATATCGTTATCACGAGCCTGCATTCCTTAAGAATATCCAGTCCAGAATCAAAAGAGATTCCAGCGGATTGTTTGATGTGAGCAGGAATTATTCAATAGACCACAACGGAGGCGAAATTTATGTGCTGCACGCTGAAGTACACACCCACAGCTATATTTCTACCGACTTAGGAATGGCTGCTTACCGTAACTCCTATATCATCAATGATATTCTGGGAAGAGAGCATTATACAATTGAAAAGAAAATTGCTTTCCAGGATTTCGATGTGGAAAAATATGCTGATTTACCAATTGCCAAAATTTAATCATACAATGAACACCAACTTAAAAAATACAGTAAGCCAGGAAAACTGGAATCAGGCCAACAGAAACCTAATGGCCAAAACCATCGCAGAACTGATGCATGAAGAGCTTCTGAAACCTGTGATAACCTTTGAAGATAAAGAAGGATATACCGTTTTCAACCTTGAAACAGGATTTGAAAATATTTCATACCGCTTCCGCGGACAGGAAAGAATGATGGACTACTGGCATATTGATAAGAACAGCATTACAAAAACCGAAAACGGTGAAGACCTGTCTTCAGTAGATGTAGCGGCTTTCTTCCTGGAAATGCAGTCGGTTTTTGACTTAGATCCTTATACAATTGCAAGATACACGGAAGAATTACTGCATACGCTGTATTGTGATGCTTTAATTTTATCCAAAGGAGTAATGTCTTCAAAAGACCTTGCGGATGCGGACTACCAGACTGTAGAGCACAATATGACCGGCCATCCGTGGGTTATTGTGAACAAAAGCCGGTTAGGTTTTTCGCCGCGTGATCTGAAAACATTTGCCCCTGAAGCCGATGAAAACTTAAAAGTAATCTGGCTGGCTTCACATACAAGCAGGTCTTCATTCCAGTCTCTGGAACATATTGACAGAGAGCAGTTTTATCGTTCTGAAATAGGAGAAGATTTATATAATAATTTTCAACAGCAACTTATCAGTGAAGGTAAAAACAGAGAAGATTATCACTTTATTCCTGTACATCCGTGGCAGTGGGAGCATAAGCTTCAGATTCATTTTGCCGGGGATATTGCTTCCGGACTTTTAATCCGGTTGGGAGAGGGAAGTGACACCTACAGCCCGCAGCAGAGTATCCGTACTTTATTCAATATGGATCATCCGAAGAAAAGATACCTGAAAACAGCAGTTTCCATTCTGAGTACAGGAAATATCCGGGGATTATCGCCTAAACAGATGAAAATTGCGCCTGCAATTACAGATTGGGTAAAAGGTTTAATAAAAGATGATGTCTATCTGAAAAATAAAGAAACTATTTTCTTAGGAGAAGAAGCTGCTATTACTTATCTGCATCCTCAATACGGAGCTATTGCCAGCGTTCCTTACCAATATAATGAATTCCTAGGGGCATTATGGAGAGAAAGTGCTGAAAACTATCTGAAAGAAGATGAGCAAATGGTAACCATGGCTTCATTACTGTATGTAGACGAAAGTGGGGTTCCATTGGTTCAGGCATTTGCGGAAAAAGCAGGTCTGAGTATTGAAAAATGGATTGAAAGCTATCTCGATGCTTATCTTACTCCATTATTACATATTTATTACACGCATTCATTATGTGTAACGCCGCACGGAGAAAATATTATGGTTGTTCTGAAAAACGGAGTTCCGCAGAGAATTGTGATTAAAGACTTCGTAGATGATATTGTTTTGACCACTGAAGCAAGAGAAAAACTTCCTGCACACCTTGCAGACGGTTTGATTCAGTCTTCCAACAAAGAAAACATCCCGTTATTTATTCTGCTTGGCGTTTTTGATGCCTTTTTCAGATATCTGTCTAATGCATTACATACGTATTCTGACTTTAATGAAGAAAAGTTCTGGGAGCTTGTTCACAACTGTGTAGAAAATTATAAGGCGGAGAACACTCACCTTCAGGAACGATTTGAAAAGTACGACCTGTATGTGCCTGCATTCAAAAGATTCTATATCAACAGTCTGCGTCTGAAAAACAATGGTTACAGTGAGAATAAAGCATTTGCCATTCCCAGAAAAGATGGTGCACTGCCTAATCCACTGTATCAGATTGCCAATAAAAACTCAGTAGCAGCAGTATGAGGAAATTCCTGCATATCCTGAAAGAGGGGTGGTTTTTGCCTATGGAGCTATCGCCGGAAAAAAGTGGAACTGACTTCCGGAAGCATCAACCGTTCCATCTTTAGCCTTGCCATTCCCATGGTGATGGAACTTGTCATGGAATCTGTTTTTGTGAGTGTCAATCTATTGATTATTGCAAAATTAGGAGACAAGGTTCTTGGTCTTGTGGGAATTACAGATAACTACATCAATTTCGCTTATGCCATTGCCGTAGGACTTGGCATCGCAGCAGCAACCCTTATTGCAAGAAGAGCCGGAGAAAAAGATCAGGAAGGAATGGGCAGAACGGCTCAGTACATTATCCTGCTCGCCCTGTTTTTTGCCCTGTTAATTGGTGGTATTTCCTGCTATTTCTCTGCTGAAATTGTTGATTTCCTTGGTGTTAATGCCAGTACGGTAACAGATGGAATTTCTTTTTCAAGACTGGTCTTTCTGAGCATCGGGCTTGTGATTCTCCGCCTTTCGGTGAATGGACTCTTCAGAGGTGCCGGCGATGCCGATATTGCCATGAAATCACTCTGGATCTGTCATATTTCCAATATCATACTGGCTGTAATCCTTGTTTTCGGATTAGGATTTATTCCTGCTTTCGGATTGATGGGATTGGCATATGCTACTGTTTTATCAAGGGTTCTGGGAGTTTTATATCAGGCTTTTATATTTCTGTCCGGAAAAACCAGCATCAGCATCAGAGTTCCTTTTCAGCTTGATATTCCATTGTTGCAGAAGATTCTGAAACTCGCCTTTGGAGGATTGGTTCAGTATATCATTCCAACATCCAGCTGGCTGATTATGGTAAAAATTATCTCTACTTTCGGAACAACAGCGCTGGCAGGATACATTATTGCCCAGCGTATTGCTTCGGTCGCAACAATGCCTGCCTGGGGAATAGGAAATGCAGCAGGAGTGCTTACAGGCCAGAATCTGGGTGCCGGAGAACCGGAGCGTGCAGAAAAAACAGTCTGGAGAGCAGGAACAATCAATATGGCTTATCTGGTCATTGTAGCCTTATTCTGGCAGATTGCTGCTGAATATGTGGTGAAATTTTTCACTACCGAACCTGAAGTTGCAAGATATGCTGTGCAATACATCCATGTGGTTTCTATGGCTTATCTGCTGTTAGGATTCACAATGGTGATCAGCCGTGCATTGAATGCAGCCGGAAATATTATGCAGGTCACACTGCTTTATATCATCATGTTTTATGTGATACAGCTTCCTCTGGCTTATCTCTTAGGAGTAAGGTTTCAATGGGAGCTGAGAGGAGTATTTACCGCTATCGTTTCTTCGGAAATTGTTTTAGCTGTGCTATTCCTAATGATTTTTAGAAATGGAAAATGGAAAACTATAAAAATTTAAAATGAACACTACAGAAGAATTTTATGAAATTATCGCCTCTGCCATCGCCATAAAAAAAGAATTGGTAGACGAAAAACTAACGTATCAGGAAATCCCGGAATGGGATTCTATGTCTCATCTTCTGATTGTAGAAGCACTTGAACAGTTTTATCAGATCAAATTTGATTTTAATGATATTCTGGAGATGGGAACCGTCGGAAAGATTCGGGAAAAATGAAAAAATATGAAGTATTCGTAGAAAACTAAGCCTATGAAAATTTTAGAAAATGTAATTGCCAATAAAAACTTGGAGTTTACAGATGCTTCCACCGGTACAACAATACCGGTGGGAACACTGTACCGGTCTTTAGGATTAAACCCCGTAGAAAAAGGCCTGCTCTTTTTGTACAATGACAATCAGCTACCCAGTATTGAGGTGCTCCTCAATTTTTACGGAACAGCACACACCATTGCGTTACTTGGACAGAAACTGCATGAGGAATTCAAAGAACGTATTGAAGCGGAATACCGTCCAAAATATATCTTTGATCCACAGAGAGAAACCATTGAAGGATACAGCCTGAAAGAATTCTCAGACCATATCAGAATTTTTGCAAAGGATGATTATAAACCTGAGATTACCATTCATCCTGAAATTAAAATCCTTCTAAGTACTTCAGGAACTACAGGTGTTCCGAAGCTGGTTAAATTATCTGATGAAAGTCTTTATCAGAATGCATTGAGCATCCTTCAATACATGCCCATTAAGGAATCCGATGTGGTTCCTTTAAACGTTCCTATCAACTTTGTATACGGATTCTCTATTTTCACGACCAACTGTATGCGTTCCGGAAGAATTGTCTGTACGGATAAAGACATTATGCAGAAAGCATTCTGGGACGAAATGGAGGAGTACGGCTACAGCACTTTGGGTGGAGTACCTTTTCTCTATGAAAACCTGAACAGAATAGGATTCTTCAGAAAAGATTCTCCAAGTCTGAGATATTTTACCCACACCGGAGGTGTAATCAATGCTGAATTGAGAAAGACTATTTTCTCTTACTGCCATGAATTTAAAAAGAATTCTTTGCACAATACGGGCAGACTGAAGCAGGAGGAAGAATGGCGTATCTTACTACAGAAGGTTTGCTGGAAGGGGAAACTTCTATCGGAACACCTGTATACAACGGAAGTTTCAGAATTGATCCTGAAACCGATGAACTTCTCTTTTCACACATCAGTATTTTCGGAGGTTACGCCAATAAGCTGGAAGATTTGACAGCATATGAGCAGCCTCCTGTACTGCATACCGGAGATACTGCCAGAAAAGGTGAAAACGGAATGTATTATATCACAGGAAGAATAAAACGTATCATGAAGCTTTTCGGAATACGCCTGAATCTGGATGAGGTAGAATTCATTCTTAAAAATGAAATGCAGGGCAATACCTTCGTATGCCTGAATGCCAATGATAAAAAAATCGTGGTGCTGTATGACAATCCGGACATTGATCCTCAGATCATCACCGGAACCATTAAAGATAAACTGCGTATCAATCCACAATATGTATGCACAGAACGTATAGACTCATTCCCATTATCACAAAACGGTAAAATAAACTATCCCCTGTTACAAAAATTACAGCATGAAAACATCTAAAACCCTTATATTACTTCTTGGTCTTGCTTTATCTTCCAACCCGCTTTCTGCACAGCAGGGGGACAGAATTCATGGCAAAATCATGCTGTCTGAAAAAACACCGGTAAAAACGCTGTTTTAAGACTTGTCAATACATCTTATCAGGCAAAAACCAATAATTCAGGAGAATATTACTTTGAAAATGTACCGCCTGGAGAATATACGCTTCAGGTGGTTTTAAATGACATTGAACTGATGAGGGAACCTATCCACATTCAGAAAGATGTTTATGAAATTCCTGCAATCTACGCCCCGTTACACAATAATGTGATTGAGGGGATTACCGTATATGCAGTGAGCAGAAATAAATTTTTGGATAAGGACAGCACTTCGGTGGCCAAAATGCCTTTGAAAGTTCTTGAAAATCCACAGGCCTACACAAGCATCAACCAGCAGATCATGAAAGAACAGCTTACTTACGATATTTCGGAAGTATTGAAAAATGTTCCGGGGATGGTAAAAATGCAGGGAAGTCCGGGAAGAGGTTCCGGAGACGGAAGTTTCTACTACAGCCTCAGAGGTTTTCCTACTAAAGTATCTATGGTAGACGGTGTTCCGGCAACTACCAACGGAGAAATAGATCCTGCCGATCTTGAACGTCTGGAAGTGGTCAAAGGCCCATCCGGAACATTGTATGGAGGCGCGGTAACTTCCTTTGGAGGTTTGATCAACGCTGTAACCAAAAAACCGAAAGACTATTTCGGAGGCGAAGCTTCTTATCTGATGGGAAGCTATAATCTGAACCGTGTCACCGCTGATGTTTACGGCCCGATTACCGATTCCAGAAATATGCTGTTCCGTTTGAATGCAGCCTATCAGTATCAGAATAGTTTCAGGGATTCCGAATTCAGAAAATCATTCTTTGTAGCCCCTACAGTTAGTTATCAGGTCAATGAAAGGCTTAAATTTAACTTAGAAGCCCAGATTTACAATTATGAAGGAACAAACACCCCAATCATCTTCCTTCCGAGATCAAGAGTTTATTTTACTCATAATCCTGATGAACTTGGATTCGACTGGAAAAAGTCGTATTCCAATAATGACATGAAGCTAAAAGCTCCGTCTATCAATGTAAAAGCTGAGGCGAATTACCAAATTTCGGATCAATGGACCTCACAAACCTTGCTTTCAAGAAACTTCAGAAAGACAGAAGGGTTATATCAGTACCAGTTCATCAGAGGAAATACAAGTGATGCCATGCTGGAACGTAATGTACAATGGCAGAACACGGAAGCTTCTTCTACGAGCATTCAGCAGAACTTTAATGGAGAATTTAAAATCGGCAAAATTAAAAATAAAGTCTTGATCGGCCTGGATTATCTCAACCAGTCTATCAATAATAACCACTCTCCAATTGTGGTATTTGATACTATTGACGGTACAAATCTTACCAGGCCTGTAGCAGGACCAGTGACAGGAATATATAGTAACATATCCAGAGATTTGGCACTTCAGAAAATACAGGCCTTTACTGATATAGCGATCAAGGCAGGTAAGACACCTTTGGTAAGAAATAATTCTTCATCAAACCTTTATGGAGCCTATATTTCAAATGTAACCTATATTACAGACCGTTTAATTACGCTTTTAAGCTTACGTATGGATCATTACGAAAGTAAAGGACAGTTGAATTTAAATGATAACAAACGTAAAGATGACTTCAAGCAGACCGCATGGTCTCCGAAAGTAGGGATTGTATACCAGATTCTTAAAGATCAGTTATCTGCCTATGGGAATTATATGAACGGTTTCAGCTATACAGCACCCGTTACACAGCAGCTGGCAGATTATAGCGGAGAAATGAAACCTCAGATGGCCAATCAGTGGGAAGTAGGAGTGAAAGGAAACCTTTGGAGAAACAGGATTAATTTTACTGTTTCTTATTATGACATCCTTGTTGACAATATCCAGAGAGGAACCGGAGTGATTCGTGACGGAAAAGAGTACAATATTGTTGTTCAGGACGGAAAGCAAAGAAGCAAAGGAATTGAAATCGAAACCATCATGAATCCTGTTCAGGGGCTAAACATTATGGCCGGATATAGCTATAACCACAGCAGATATGAAAAAGCTGATCCTGCTGTAGACGGGCGCCGTCCGGACTCTGCAGGTCCTGCCAATGTATTCAATTCATGGATCAGTTATATCCTTCCGATCAAAGGACTTCAGGGATTAGGAGTAGGTTTCGGGGTAGACCGTGTTGGAAAACAGATTACCGGAAACAAAGTGGTTACCGGACAGTTTATATTTCCTGCCTATACTTTGGTGAATGCTTCTATTTCCCTCGAAAAAGAAAGATACAGATTAGGATTTAAAATGAATAACCTGGGTAATGTACAGTATTTTGCAGGGCAGGGAGTTATCGTAGCTCAGATGCCCCGCAATTTCGTCGCTGAGGTAAGCTTTAAATTTTAAGGATGAAGTTAAAATTGAGAAAAATTGCCTATCAGCTACATCTATGGCTCGGACTCACGTCCGGGCTTATCGTTGTTATTATGTCAGCTACCGGATGTATCCTGTCTTTTGAAGAAGAGTTAAAACATATTGTTCACCCCAACAGATATTTTGTTGAAAATATCGGCCAAAAAAGACTTTCACTGTCTGAGCTTACGGAAAAAGCAGAAAAAACACTTCCTGAAGGGCTGAAGATCAAAAGGGTAATAATTCCTTCTGATCCTGCGCAAACCTATGTATTCCGAACCCTCAAAATGGACAACGAAGCATGGACGTATTGGGGAACCTACCTTTATTATTACCGCATATATGTTGATCCCTACACCGGAAAAGTACAGGAAGTGGAAGATGCGAAAAAGGATTTTTTTGAAATTGTGCTGGATCTTCACAGAAGACTTCTGCTGGGTGAGAAAATAGGAAAAACAATTACCGGTTATTCCACATTGGTACTGGCGATTATTCTTTTTCGGGGCTTGTGATATGGTATCCCCGTAAAATGAGCAAAAGTATGCTGAAAGGAATGTTTTTCATTAAATTATCAGCCAACTGGAAAAGAATTAATTATGATCTTCATAATGTGCTGGGATTTTATTCCGTGATTCCTTTGCTTATTATTTCTTATTCCGCATTGATATGGAATTTTGAGGATGCAGATAAATGGGTAAAGAACACATTAAATGGAAACATCCCCACAGAGAAGAAAGTCAAAAGCATGATTCCTTCCGAAGAACTTTCAAACCGGGAGCATATTCTCAATCTGATTGGAAATACCATGGAAAACAGACTTCAAGATAAGAAATCAGCCTTTATCAATTTTCCCAGGTCGGAAGAAGGAACGTATTATGCCGAGCTCGCTTATGACGGAAGACAATACAGAAATGAACAGTTTAATTTTGATCAGTATTCAGGGACTATTGTAAAATCCCAATCTTATAAAAACAAAAATATCGGATATGGAACCGCATTAAGAGAAAGAAATTATGCCCTTCACACCGGAAGTATCCTGGGATTAACCACCAGGATTATTTATTTTCTGGCAGCTGTTATCGCAACTTCACTTCCCATCACCGGGTTTATCATCTATTTAAACAGAAAAAAAGAAACCAAAACATAAGACAAACAAAATAGTTTTTCCTTCTCATCATTAACAAAAGCCTCAGTAAAGGGGCTTTTACTTTTTTGGTTAAAAAAATCAATTTAAAAGGTCAGAACCTCATATTATCCAATGTCAATTTTATCGGAGATAAAATCCTCGCGCCTTAAAACAAGTTCTTTTCATTTCAATTGCGCCTTTGCGTTTTCCAACCAAGAAATATGCAATTGATTATAAATCAACCAATCAAGCCCTTCACATTTTTAGTAAGAACCTCAATCCCCTTATTCATTTCTTCAACATTCAGATCACCAAAACCCAGACGCATTGCCGTAAGAGCTTTATTCTGATACAACAATGTTTTGGGTATAAAAAGATTGTCTTTTCCACAATTCCTGCTCAGCTGCATCAGATTCAGCGGAATATTCCATTCCAGCCATACAGCAAGCCCTCCGGAAGGTTTTTCAAAAGAGATAAAATCACCCAGATTCTCTTCCAGCAGCCCGGAAAAATAATCGCGCCTTTCCTGGTAGACCTTTAAAGATTTCTTCAGATAACGGTTAATTTCCCCTTCAGCAATCATCTCTCCAAGCGCCCTTTCCATCAGAATATCACCCTGACGGTCTATAATTCCCAGATACTTCCGCATTTCTGTCATCAGATTTTCCGGAGCTACAATAAATCCTGTCCTGAATCCCGGAGCCAAAGACTTTCCAAAAGAACCGATGTAGATCACCATTCCGTTGGTATCGGCGCTGGCTAAGGGAAGAATTGGACTTTTATCATAATGAAATTCATAATCATAATCGTCTTCCAGGATAATAAATCCGTATTCATTGGCCAGTTCCAGCAACTCGAAACGTCTTTGAGCACTCAAAGCAACCGTAGTAGGATAGTGGTGATGCGGAGTGAGATAAAGCATCCGTATTTTTTGTTTTTTACAGGCTTCACGAACACTTTCCACTATAATTCCCTCTTCATCAATAGGAATCGAAACAATGTCAACACCGGCTTTCATAAAGATCATATTGACTGAAAAGTAGCTCAAAGCGCCCACCAATACGGTGTCACCGGCAGAAAGAAGAATCTCGGAAACAATATAGATACTCATTTCCGTACTTCGGGTGATCAGCAGATTGTTCTTGGAAATAGGAAGTCCCGGGAAAGATTCAGGTACTGGGATAAATGTTCTTTAAAAATTCACTCCCGTCATGATTATAATGTCCAAAAGCTTTCTGGCTGGATTTACGTTTCAGAATAGAGCTGTAAAACCGGGAATGCTGTCCGATTTGCGTTAAACGGATATCCGGAACGCCATCATTAAAGACATATTCACAATCCGAATGTTCAAAGGGATTATCTAAGATATTGGATGTTTTGAATGAAAAACCAGTCGTTATTGGATAGTTTTGAAGGTTATTCCGCTCAAAATCGTTCACTTTCACAGGTTTTTCCTGATCTTTTCCAATGACAAAAGTTCCTTTATTCGGAAAACTCTCTGTCCAGCCCTGCGCAGAAAGTTCATCATACACTGCAACCGCTGTATTCCTGTGGATTTCCAGCATTTCACTGAAGGTTCTTGTTCCCGGAAGCTTTGTTCCAAAAGGTAAAACACCTCGCTGAATGGCATTGATCAGCTGATTCGCAATCTGCAGATAGATGGAAGTCTCAGATTTTCTGTCAATCTTTATAAAACTTTCATAGGGAATTCTAACCGGACTATCCATAATATCAAAACTGGCACCATGTAACCATCCGGCAATATACTACTTTTGGCATCAAAATAAAAATCTAATGGAATTTCATCATCTGTTAAAAAGAATTGTACAGGACGGAAGTACCCATGCCAAATGGCTCAATACACTTTCTTTTATGGAGAATGCCGGTGCCAGAAAAATATCAAAATGTGAACATCCAACATTGGTTTCGCAGATTCAACTTAAACACGCTGCTGAAGAGCACCGCCACGCTTATTACCTGAAAAAGCAGATCGGGAAAATAGATCCCGGACTCTGCAAAACTTACGAAAGCACAGAGCTTCTGGCTCCTATTGCAACAAGCCAATATCTTCACTCACTGGATATTAAAGCCTGCCGCTACCTTCAGAAAGCTTTTAATCTTGATAAAACAGATATTAAATATGCTGCCTATCTTTTTGTAACCTATGCTATTGAGGTCCGGGCAGATGAACTTTATCCTGTCTATCAGCAGGCACTTACTGAAGCTTCTTCTAAAATCATGGTAAAATCTATTATTCTTGAAGAAGAAGGACATTTAGAAGAAATGATTCATCAACTGAATGAATTTTCGCCAGACTGGAAACACCATGCAGACCATATTCTGACCATAGAAAAAGAATTGCATAAAGAGTGGATGAATGCGATTACAGAAGAAGTAGCCCAGTTACATCATGCTTAGCAATACTTCCCGTTTTCAGGGATCCCTTAACAGAAGAAAAGAGGAAGGAACATTAAGGCGTTTAAGACTTCGCTCTGATGGAGTTGATTTTTATTCCAATGATTATCTGGGGTTTGCGAGAAACAAAAAGCTTCAAAACATCCTGTTGCAGGCCATTATGGAAAATCCCCAACTGCTTTCCGGAAGTACAGGCTCAAGGTTAATCAGCGGGAACAGCGATATTGCAGTTTCTTTGGAAAAATATATTGCTCAGGAACATCATTTTGAATCGGCATTACTTTTCCCATCCGGATACAATGCTAATCTGGCTTTGTTTTCAACGCTTCCGAGCCGTCATGATGTCGTCATTGTGGACGAACAGATTCATCGGTCGGTACATGATGCATGTCAACTTTCGAATGCTAAAAAACTGAAGTTCAAACACAATGACATTGAAGATCTTAAAAATATTTTAAAAAGACAGCAAGGTCATTGCTATATCGCGATAGAAAGTCTGTACTCGATGGAAGGAGATTTTGCTCCTCTTCAGGAAATTGCAGCGATTGCGGAGCAGTATAAAGCTTCTCTGATTGTTGATGAAGCCCACGCTTTCGGCGTTTTTGGATATGGACTGATTGAAAAACATCAGTTACATGGTCAGGTTTCAGCAGCCGTTGTCACTTACGGAAAAGCTCTTGGAGCTCATGGAGCAGCAATTCTTTGTAATGAAACGGTGAAATCTTATCTGGTCAATTTTGCAAGTCCGTTCATTTACACAACATCAGCACAGGATTTCCAATGGATAAGCATAAAAACCGGATATGAATTTTTAGATCAAAGCCATGATCAGGCGATAAAACTTCAGGACAATATTGCAATTTTCCGAAGCCAAAATCTCCAATCACCATCATCAGGAACAAGTCCGGTTCAGGCTATTCTCATCCCTGATAACCAAAAACTTAAAGCAGTTCAGCATACTTTATCAGAGGAAGGGTTTTTAACTTATGCGATATACAGCCCAACGGTAAAAGAAGGAAGTGAACGGCTGAGGATATGTCTTCACAGCTTTAATACAGAAGAAGAAATTATGAGACTGACAGGAATTATTAAAGAATTAGGTAAAATATAATTTTTCAAACCCCGCAACACGAAGCACGAATCCCAAATCAAAACATGAAACTATTTATAACAGGAATAGGAACCGAAATAGGAAAAACAGTTTGTTCAGCTGTTTTGGTTCAGCATTTTAAAACAGAATACTGGAAACCGATACAGTCCGGAGATCTTCATTACACGGACAGTCATAAAATCGAGGCATGGACAGATACCGGCTTTTGCCATCCGGAAACTTACCGGTTACAGCTGGCTGCATCACCACATCAATCGGCAAGAGAAGAAAATATCACTATCAGTCTGAATGATTTTCAACTCCCAAAAACAGCAAATTCACTGATTGTAGAAGGGGCCGGAGGTCTTATGGTACCGATTTCAGACACAACATTTATGATTGATCTGATTGAGGAATTAAACCTTCCGGCAGCATTGGTTGTAAGAAACTATCTGGGCTGCATCAATCACAGCTTGCTTTCAATCTTAGCTTTACAACAGAGAGAAATACCGTTGGAGTATTTAATTCTTAACGGAAATTTCCATGAAGATACAGAAAGAGTGATCTGCAGCTTTATTGAAAAAGAAACAAAAATTATAAAGATTCCCGAAATCACCATCACTGATAAGGAGTCTATACAAGATGCTGCAAAGCAGTTAACAATACAAAATTAGGATAATGGATACAAAAACAACACTGAGAAACAACTGGACGAAAGAAGAGATTGAGGAAATTTATCATTTACCTCTGATGGAACTGATCTATAAAGCAGCCACTGTCCACCGCGAATGGCATGATCCTTCCGAAGTACAGATTTCAACACTATTATCGATCAAGACCGGCGGATGCCCTGAAGACTGCTCCTACTGCGGACAGGCTGCCCGTTATCACACCAATATCAAAGTACAGGCTTTATTACCTACAGAAACTGTTATTGCCCATGCACAAAAAGCAAAAGATTCCGGATCTTCAAGGTTCTGTATGGCGGCAGCATGGCGTGAAGTTCGTAACAACCGTGATTTTGACAGGGTAATTGACATGGTAAAAGGGGTCAACGAACTTGGTCTTGAAGTTTGCTGTACACTAGGTATGCTTACTGAAGAACAGGCGGTAAGACTTCAGGAAGCAGGATTGTATGCCTACAATCACAATCTTGATACCTCTGAGCAGTATTATGAGGAGATTATCTCTACCAGAACTTTTGATAACAGAATTAATACCATCAACAACGTAAGAAAAGCAGGAATCACAGTGTGTTCCGGAGGAATCATCGGACTTGGTGAAACCCATAGAGACAGGATTTCAATGCTTTTAACGTTGGCAACAATGCCAAAACATCCGGAATCTGTTCCCATCAATGCATTGGCAAGAGTAGAAGGAACACCATTGGCTGATAACGAAAAAGTAGACACCTGGGAAATGGTAAGAATGATCGCTACGGCAAGAATTGTAATGCCTTCTTCTATGGTAAGATTAAGCGCAGGCCGTATAGAAATGTCTGAAACAGAACAGGCCTGGTGCTTTATGGCAGGAGCCAATTCTATTTTCACAGGAGAAAGAGAAACGTTACTGGTAACACCCAACCCGGGTGTATCTGAAGATATGCAGATGCTGCAGACCTTAGGCCTGAAACCCATGATGAAAAAGAAACATGCTGTTAGAAAATTAATGAATGATAAAATAATGAGTGATGAGCTGGATTATGAGTATTATAACATTTATTGTAAAATTCCTTTTTGAATTTTTATAAACTGATCTGATATAGGTTTAAATATCCCACGCAATCTGTGATAAAACTTTGCGTCTTTGCGATTAGTCCAACATTTACGCCAACATATTCAACTAAATTATTGTTAAATCCATCTCTATCACTCATTACCTTTTTAGATCAATATGAATACAATAACAAAAGAAATCAGCCTGCAGGAGAGAGACAAAGCAGTCAACTGGCATCCGTACACACAGATGAAAACCGCTGATGATGCCATTCCCATTGTAAAAGGAAAAGGAATTTATCTGTATGATTCCGAAGGAAAAAATACATGGATGTGGTTTCTTCATGGTGGGTAACGCTGCATGGGCATTCTCATCCTTATATAGCACAACGTGTATCTGAACAGTTAAATACACTGGAACAGGTTATTTTTGCAGGCTTTACTCATGAACCGGCTGTACAGCTTTCAGAAAATTTACTGAAACTTCTTCCATCCGGTCAGGAAAAAGTTTTTTACTCTGATAACGGATCTACAGCGGTAGAAGTAGCCTTGAAAATGTGTATTCAATATGCATATAATAAAGGTCAAAAGAAAACAAAGATTTTAGCTTTTAAAAATGCCTATCACGGGGATACTTTCGGAGCGATGTCTGTAAGCGGAAAAAGCTTCTGGACAAGACCTTTTGAAAGCATGCTTTTTGAAGTCGTTTTCATTGATACCCCCAATGCTGAAAACCTCGAAAGACTGCAGCAACAGATTAAAGAACTGGCCGATGAGACAGCATGTTTTATTTATGAACCACTGGTTCAGGGAGCAGCCGGAATGCTGATGTATAAAACTGAAGACCTAAGCCAACTAATGAAATTCTGCAGAGAAGAAGGTATTCTTATGATTCAGGATGAAGTTTTTACCGGATTTGGGAGAACAGGCAAGCTCTTCGCAGCGGATTATCTTACAGAAAAACCAGATATCATGTGCTTTTCAAAAGGGCTTACCGGCGGAACCATGCCTATGGGAATTACTACCTGTTCTAATAACATCTACAAGGCATTTCTTTCTGAAGACCGATATAAAACCTTATTCCACGGGCATTCGTTTACAGCTAATCCTTTAGCCTGTGCAGCGGCTCTTGCCAGTATGGAACTACTATTGACCAATGAAACTCAAATGAATATCAACCGCATCACTCATCAACATTCAGAGTTTGTGAAGACACTTGCTTTACATCCTCGTGTGGAAAAAGTTCGCCAGATCGGAACTATTCTGGCTTTCGATTTTAAAACCGGGAATGGGACTTCTTATTTCAATGAAATAGGGAAGAAGCTTTACAATGAGTTTTTACAGAAAGGAATAATCATGAGGCCGCTGGGAAATGTAATCTATCTGGTCCCACCATATTGTATTACTTCCGGAGAACTGGATTTTGTCTATCAGAATATTATGGAAGTTCTGGATCAGTTTAAAGATTGAACGATCCCTTCCGGTAATAATTATTTTTAATTTTTTAATGCACCTTATAGGTTTTCAAACCTATAAGGTTTTAATGTATTAAAGGATAAGAGTTATTCATATCTTAATCTATTCTTTGTTCCGTTTTCTTCAAAATACTATAATTCTTCCTGTCCCCTTTATTGAAATTCTGATTAATATATTTCTGTTACAATTTAAATATACAGCTTATCAATAAATACGCTTTTTGTGAGGGCTTTTTGAGCTTAAAATGGAAAATTTCAGGAATGTAAACAATCATTTTCTTCTTTTTTCATAAACATCTAAATGAAAATTTATGATAAGGTTCTTTTTATTTTCTTTATTATAAAAACATTATGACTATTTGTTAATTATTTTATTTATGATATTGATTTTTAATATAAATTTCATTAAAATATTGCTTTATATTTAATAATATGATTATTTTTATCATAAACTAACAATCCTAATCAGCGATAATTTGGATTTTCATAACATCACACATCTACATGTGGAAAATCCGGAAAAAGAAGAAAGTCTTTCAGTCTGAAATGGAATAGAAACGGTTTCATTTTTCTGCTAAATCTGAAAGCAAACAAAGTAACGAAGATCAACACATAATTCTGTTGAGCAGAGTTACATTATTGCAACATTACTTTACTATCCGAACATCTGAAACTCCTACGTAAGATAGCGAGTCGAAAAATTGATGACTAGGAGTAAAACTGAGAAATCACCTTTAATATTAATATTTAAACTATGAAAACAAACAAAATGTGGCTACTGGCCTTTCTGTTAATCATTCTTTCCAGCTGTTCTACGATGGATGAAAAAATTTACTCGAAGAACCTGAAGCTAATCTAAGTGCTACTGCAAGAGCATTCGCGGCAACACCCATGCTGCATGTCGGAGGCAGATACCTTCAGGATCCCTGCGGCAATAAGGTTCTCTTACATGGTGTTGCCATAACACCCAGCCCCTGGTTTAACGGATGTCAGTATGGTGCCAATTCAGGCTACTGTACCTGGGACAATTACAATGTTCAGGGCGCCCTGAACTATAACAAGGCTGTCATGACCAAACTCAGCAACGCTGCTGATGGCTGGTATCTCAATTACATCCGCCTTCATATTGATCCGTATTGGACCAATGATCCCGGACCGGCCATCCCTGAGAACGATATCTCAAGATTCAATTATAACCGCCTGGTAACTTATACGGATCAGGTGATTATTCCACTGATCAACCATGCCCGCAGTCTGGGAATGTATGTCATCCTGCGTCCGCCGGGTGTATGTCCAAACCGTATTGCCGTGAACGATGCTTATCACAGCTATCTTAAAACTGTATGGACCTTTTTGTCACAGCATCCTGGCTTAAAGAATGCCGACAACGTAATGTTCGAATTAGCTAATGAACCTGTTGAAATCCTGGGAACAAACGGCACATGGGGATCTACAGGGAACGAGCACTTTGCAGCACTTAAAAACTTCTTCCAGCCTTTAGTGAATATTATCCGTAACAACGGAGCCAATAATGTTTGCTGGATACCGGGCACAGGATGGCAATCGCATTATCAGGGCTATGTCAATAACCAGATCACAGGGGGTAATATTGGCTATGCTGTTCATATTTACCCAGGTTACTGGGGTGGGGTTAACAACTATCAATCCTTTCAAAATGCATGGAATATCAATGTTAAACCAATCGCAGACATTGCACCTATCGCGATTACAGAAACCGACTGGGCACCTCAGGGGTATGGTACCTTCGGTGTTGCTACTACCGGTACTGCAGGAGGAAGCGGATTTGGCGCAAACTTAAAATATATTGTGGATCAGTCGGGCAATGTGAGCTGGAACCTCCTTGCCCCTGATGATCTGCTTCACAAGGAGATCCTAATGCAGGAACAGCCTTCAATAACGACTGGGAGGCGTGTGCGGCCCCAAGCAAACAGTGGTTTCAGCAATATGCATCCTCCAATTATCCTGTTGGAAACTGTAACACAACCAGCAGCCTGGTCAATAATGGTATTTATGAGATTGAGTTTCAAACCGATACCAACAAAGTACTTGATTTAAAGTCAGGTGAGGATGCCAACGGCGCAGTGCTAAGACCATGGACAAGGAATGGTGCCAACGCGCAGCGATGGGTTGCCATTGATGCCGGAAATGGATACTGGCGTTTTGTATCCAAAGCGAGTGCATCTAACCGTTGTATTGATCTGACAAGTAACAGCAACACACTGGGAACATCAATCCGGCTTTGGCAAAACTATGGCAATGACGCGCAGGCATGGCAGGTAGTTGCTGTCTCCAATGGTTATTACAAAATCCTGTCAAAAGTGGATGCTACCCGTGGCTGGGATATTCCAAGCTGTACCATGGACGGCAATTCCAATTTACAGCTTTGGGATTATTATGGTACATCCTGCCAACTGTTCAAGTTCAAATTTATAGCAATGAACTAAACATCCCAAAAAGATGTAAACATGATTTTATTTTCTAAAATCTTTATACTATTTCGCGGTAAGTATTACTTATCGCGATTTTTTTTAATAAAAAACTAAAGCTTCACTATGTAAAAAGCTATTTCAGGATCTTATCATTTCTCCTGATAGTATACTTTTACTGTAAATCACATATAAATTGGCAATTTAATAAGCTGCTTTATCTCAATCCGTCTCCCCATGAATGAAGTTCAGAAAGAATAGGCCCCAGCTTTTGACCTTTTTCTGTCAGCTTATAATAAACTTCCGGTGGAAAATTATACACTTCGGTCCGTTCAATGATAAGATCTTTTTCCAGCTGCTTCAACTGTTCTGCCAATACTTTCTTGGAAACCCTGGGCATATTCCGCCAAAGCTCCACAAAACGCACCCGGTCTCCCTCAAAGAGGTTTTGCAGAATTAACGGTTTCCATTTACCAGAAAGGACATCCAGGCTTCGTCTTAATCCACAGTTTTTAAATTCTTCAAAATTCATAAGTCAATTGAATATTTATGGTTAACCTTTTGGTAACCTTCGATTGTTTTACCATGGTCAAGTAATACCTTTGTTCAACAAAAATACCCAAAATGAAATTACAATTGTGGCGCAATGCAACATTACTACTGAATATTGATGGAATTTCTATTCTGGTAGATCCCATGCTGGGAGAGAAAGGTTCCAGAGGGAAAATGCCAATGACAGACAGCGAATTACTCAATCCTCTCGTAGACCTGCCTTTTAATAAAGAAGAATTAAATGAAAAATTAAAAAGCGTAGATGCGGTTGCTGTAACCCACCTTCACCCTGATCATTGGGACGCTGCTGCTATTGAACTTCTTGATAAAAATATTCCGGTCATCTGCCCGGCTATCATTTCGGAACAGATTGCAGGCCAGGGTTTCACAAACATTATTGCTGTCAATAATGATCCGGTTCAATTCAGAAATATTGAGATATCAACCACCAAAGGACAGCATGGAACCGGAGAAATCGGAGAAAAAATGGGAATCGTGAATGGTTTTGTATTTAAAACAGACAATAAATCAGTATACATCGCAGGAGATACCATCTGGTATGATGAAATTGCTCAGGAAATTGCTCAGCATCAGCCACAACACATCATTGTAGCAGGGGGAGCCGCTACTTTTTCCATAGGGGATCCCATTATTATGACCAGTGAAGACATACTGAAAGTCTGTGAATATGCTCCGGAGTCTACTGTTTGGGTAACTCACCTTGAAGCCGTAAGCCATTGTACGGAAGACAGAAAATTTATTAAGGAGAAAATCAATGAAAACGGCCTAGAGAAGAGATGTCTTGTACTTGATAACGGTGAAGAAGCTGAATTAAAATTTTAATTAGTAAACCTGTTTGAAAAAACAAAAAAAGAGACTGTCTCAAAAGTCAAATAATTTGGCTTTTGAGACAGTCTCTTTACCTTATGTCTTCATCTTCTACATATTTATTTCTCGCAGCCTTCATTCCAAAATAGAGCATTAACAATACTGCCAAACTCAATAAATAAAATGAGCTGTTCCAGGAAATATCCCAGTCATGCAGCTTACCAAATAATGGAGGACCAAAAGCGGCAATCAGATACCCTACCGACTGTGCCATACCTGATATTTTAACCGCATTCATGCTGCTTTTCGTTCTCGTGGAAAAGAACAGAATGGATAAGCTGAAAGACAATCCATTGGAAATCCCTATGAGTACAGCATTTACGTAAATCCATTGAGACTTCAGAAAGACAAACATCATGGTACTTCCGAACATCAGCGTGCAGATAAAAAGGATCATAGCTCTCTGATCTTTCATTTTACTGGCAATAATAGGACAACAGAACGTCACGGGAATCATCGTAACCTGAATCACAAAAAATACCCAGCCGGAATTTTCTCCCTGCATATGAAAATCAGCAAGAAATGAAGGCAGCCATGCCACCAGACAATAATAAAATAAAGACTGCAGCCCCATAAAAACACTGATATTCCATGCCTGAGCAGATCTGAACATATTAAAATCTGAAGTGCTGAGCGCCGTTTTGGGTTGATCAGAGTTTCTTTTATTGAATACGGATTCCAATGATAAAACAAGAAAACCCAGTGCTGCAATCGCCAGCCATATTCCCAGAGAGCCTTTCCATCCGAATCCTGTCCATTCTCCGATTTTCACGCTAAACCCTGAAGCCAGAGCCGCTGTAAGGTTCATGGATACAGCAAAAATCCCTGTCATGAGACCAATCTGTTTCGGAAAATTGTTTTTAACATATCCGGGAGTAACTACATTTCCAATGCTTATTCCCAAACCAATGAAGATAGAACCTAAAAATAAAAGCCAAAGGGATCCGCTGATTCTTAAAAATAAACCAAAGCTTAAAATTACCAGTGAATACATCAGCAGTTTACTGATTCCTAACTTATTGGAAAATCTGCTCACCAGGACAGAACAGGCCGCAAACATAAACAGTGGGATAGAAGTCAGTAAACTCACCTGAAAATTGTCCAGATTCAAGGCATCTCTCACTTCTCCCAACACAGGCGCAACTGCAACAATCGGGGAACGGAGATTGCCGGAAATCAATATAACGACCAGAACATTAATGATTAATAAAACATACGAAGTATTCTTTTTTACTTCATTCTTCATCATAATTAAAACTTTTGCGCAAAATTAGCGTAGTAATTTTGTTTAATTTTGCCAAAATTTTAACCTAAAACGACATGAGCGCGAACGACAGCATAAAAATAGATGAACTGAAGAAACCTTATTTCGTCTGGTTTGAAGAAAACTGGGTTCACGATGATGTATTTCACCACCATCAGAAAGGGCAGCTGGTCTATGTGGAAAGCGGCTTCCAGTATATCACTATTGAAGAAAAAATTTATCTTCTTCCGCAGAATCACGCTGTATGGATTCCCCCTAATGCCGTTCACAAAACGAATTCACATTCTGAAAAAATCAAGCTGATGATCATGTTTGCAGATATCAATATCAGTACGGATAATCCTTTTTATCAGGAGATCAATGTATTTTCCGTCCCTCCGGTTTTAAAAGAAATGATCAAATATTCCGAAAAATGGTCAAAGCTGATGAATTCAGATCATAATGAAAACCTTTTTCTGAAAGCGCTGTTCAATGAACTACCACGGTTTGTAGAGCATTCGCTGACCCTTCACATCAGTCTTCCGAAAGACAAACGCCTTACCAGAGTCATAGAACATCTTCACAGCCATTACCGGAATGAGATCAGGCTGGAAGATCTCAGTGACACAGCTCTTCTTTCTTTCCGTACACTGGAACGAATTTTCAAAAAGAAACAGGACTTACTTTAAGCAAATACCAGCAGATGCTTCGCATTATTAAAAGCCTGGAATTTTTAAGCTCTGGCACTCTTACGATTTCAGAAACAGCTTATGAAGTAGGGTATAAGAGTGTTCAGGCATTCACCAGAAGTTTTCAGGCTGTGATGCAGTTCAGGCCCACAGATTTCATTAAGACCATTCAATAAGCGCATAATATTCAACAAAAAAGGGAATTATTAACATCGCAAAACTTCATATATTCCTTTATATAAAAGCAATTAGCTATATTAAAAAAAGAAATATTTCACATTTCAATTATTTTTCCATTTCAATAGCCAATATTCGATTATGATATAATTGAAAATAAAAAGGTCTCCACGAATGGAGACCTTAAAAAAACACAAATGATGAAAAAAATTATTTCGATTCACAAATATAAACAAAAATCATATTATGCAAAACATCGTAAGCGCATTTTTTTTAAAAATTATTTATTTTAAATAAAAGTAATTATTTCCTAATTGTTTTTTATTTTCTTTAGGATTTATGAATTGGCAATATAAATACACAGCCTGTAAAATATAATTCGCTGTTATATGAATTGTGTGCCTGTTTTCTATCCAAAATAAGGAATTATAAAAAAGAATGATCACTGGAAAATGGATTATTTAAGTCCATAATCAAACATGTGTTTACCTTTTTTGTGACCCTGCTCATAAAATTCAGAATGGTTTTTGGATTAAATTGCTTAAAAACCTTATCATATGAGTCCAAAGATATTCAAAGGCGTTCCTGCACAAAAGTCCGGAGGTTTCCATGATACGGAAAGCAGAAAGGCATTTAAGCAGGATTTGATTCCGCTGAAATTCACCCTGTTAAAAGAAAGATTTTTCTCAGTGAATCAATGGGAAAGTTACAGCGGGAAAGCATTTGCAGCATTTAAATTGTACGATTCCGATGGTAATGCGGTCAACCGGGAACCTCAGAAAGGTGATTTTATCCGGATTGACATTCCGGGGCCGGGAGAACCTGAAGCCAGGGGATATGACTGGGTGGAAGTTACAGATATTTGTTTCTATCAGGACAGCTTTTCTGAAAGTATATCCATGACGTGCAGACCTTCCATAAATCCCCAGAATAAAAAAAACCGCCATATTGCCCATTTTTACGGTTCAGGAGCTACTTCCACCTTCATGATATCCAGAAGCCCTGATCATCTGAAAGCTGCAGTATACGGACGAAATGAAAGGCCTAATTTTAATGCAAAATTCTTTGATGTAATAAGAAATCTTTTCATTGCCATTCCCGGAATGTTCGGAGTTGCCAAAATACAATGGAAACAGCTTACTGATGGTTTTTTAGATTTTGATTAAAACCCCTGTACCTTTTTTGATCTAGATCAAAGTTTTGTGTTAGCTGTTCGGAGACCTTTGCACCCGAATATTTTAAACAAAATTTATGAGTACAACATTAGAAAAAGGGCAGACTATTAATTTCTACCAGGCGACCGCTCCGATTATTATTTCGGTATTCGGAGTTTACCTGACGATAGGAATTGCTTTGGGGGTACTTCCCAGCTTTGTCCAGAGCAGTTTAGGTTTTGACAGTATAATGGTGGGACTTGTCATTGGCCTTCAGTTCCTGTCGACACTTTTAACGCGGGCCTATTCCGGCAAAATCACAGATACAAAAGGAGCCAAGAAAAGTAAAATGTCCGGTGTGATACTGGCAGTGATTGCCGGAGCAGTTTATGTACTGGCTGTATTATTTCAGGCTCATCCAATGCTGGCACTTGCCTTTCTTTTACTGGCAAGAATTATTCATGGTGTAGGTGAAAGTTTTCTGGTTACAGGAGCATTAACCTGGGGAATAGGTCTCGTAGGGCACTCCAGCTCCGGAAAAGTAATGACCTGGAACGGTATCGCTATGTATGCGGGAATTGCTGTCGGAGCACCTGTCAGCATCTGGCTAAGCAAAGAATATAATATTCTGCCTGCTTTTGTTCTTATTGCTTTACTTCCGGTGATAAGCTGGCTTTCCACCGCAAAACTTCCTTCTATTCCTGTAGATCAAGAGCACGTAAGAACTCCTTTCTACAAGGTAATTGGTGCTATATCCGGACAGGGATTGAGTCTTGCTTTTTCATCGATGGCTTTTGGATGTATTGCTTCTTTTATTGCTTTATTTTTCTCACAGAAAAACTGGGGTGATGCTTCACTTGCCTTTATGATCTTCGGAGCATGCTATGTTCTGACCAGAATTTTATTTGCTTCTTTTCCTGATAAATACGGAGGTTTTAAGATTGCTTTACTTTCTCTGATGATCGAAGTAGCAGGACAGCTGCTGATCTGGACGTCTGCATCCAAAATATTGGCCATCATCGGATGTGGATTAACGGGTGTTGGATTTTCATTGGTTTTTCCTGCTCTGGGAGTGCTTGCAATCCAAAAGTAAATCCTCAGATGAGAGGAACAGCATTGGGTGCGTATGTGGCTTTCGTTGACCTTTCATTAGGACTGGCAGGACCCATTGCAGGATTAATCGCAGGCTGGTTTGATTATCAGACGGTGTATCTTTTCGGGGGCATCAGCTGTATAGTGTCTATTGTGATTTTACTAATAAATAAAAAATAAAAATGGAAAATTCTATAATTGCTCTGGCAGAGCAGACAAAGAAAATACGCTCTGCATTTATTGTTAAAAACAAACAATATCTTACTCCTCATCTTATCCGTGTGGTATTTGAAATAGATGATAAACAGGCTGAATCATTGGTTAATGTACGCTCCGGTTCAAATAACAAAATATTTATACCGGCAGAAAAGGGAAGTATTCCTTTTATAAGAACGTACACCAACAGAAAAATTGATCTGGAAAAGCGTGAATTAACTATAGATTTCATTGCTCATGGCGATGAAGGACCTGCTTCTGCATGGGCACTGAAAGCCAAGCAGGGTGATATATTGGAAATAGGGATGAAAGAAAGTACAAGACCTTTGGTTCCCGATGCTGATTTTTATCTGCTGGCAGGGGATGCTACAGCATTACCGGTCATTTGTGCCATAGCAGAACAGCTTCCGTCTTATGTAACAGCAAAATTCATATTGGAAGTTGCAGGCAGGGAAGATGAGCTTATCCTGTGTTCTGCCGCGGATATCTCGGTGGAATGGCTTCACAATCCTCACCCTGAGAACGGAAGCCGGCTTTCAGAAACAGTCAAATCGTTTCGGTTTCCACCCGGAGTCCTGAAAGAATATGTTTATATCGCAGCAGAATATACAACGGTGCAGGAGCTTCGCATCTATTTTAAAACAAATCTGAAACGGGACGCCCGTGCCATGTATGCCTGTTCCTACTGGAGAGCAGGGCAAGCGGAAGGGAAATCATCCGAAAGCACATAAGAAGCCGGAATAGCAGTAAGTTTTTTAACATATTTATTGCTAAATTTGCTGTGACTGATTTAAATAAATGGAAGACGTATTAGTTTCATATATTAAAAGCAAAATATCAATAACAGATGAAGAATTGAAAGTTATTCTTTCTTATTTCAAACCTGTCAAATTACAAAAGAACGAGCTTCTCGTTACCAATGTTCACTCTCCTAAGAAAACATTCTTTGTTGTAAAAGGCTGTTTACGGATATTTTATATTAATAAGGAGGGGCAGGATTCTACAAGATATTTTGCTTTTGAAAATCAGTTTGCCACAGCACTTCATACCTTTATTACTTCAGAACCTTCTGATGAGCTTCTTCAGGCTGTAGAAGATTCGGAGGTATATTACATTACCCACCAGGATTTTTATCATTTACTGGACATTATTCCCCAGTGGGAAAAATTTTACAGAATTTATATTGAAATTGCCTGTATAGCCAACACAAAAAGACTGATGTCGTTTATGGTGCAGGATGCTCTTGAAAAATATAAACAGCTACTGGAAGAAAATCCGATTATTGTACGTCGGCTTTCTAATAAAATGGTGGCATCCTATCTTAATATTTCACAGGAAACACTAAGCAGACTGAAATCCAGGCTTTAATTTTTGTTTGATGAATCTAACATTATTTGAAATAACTATTATTTATTTAAACCATTTTTAAACTAGATTAAATTCTCAAAAATTTAATACTACAGCCTTCTCAGGAAAAATTTAAGCCTTATATTTGCATCAATGTTAAAATGGTTCTCCATATTATGCTCAATGATGTATGTGCTGGCTACCACCAATGCGGGGGAAGTACTGAAAGTACCTATGTTTGTTGAACATTTCATGGAATACCAGGGAAGTCTTTCGGAATTTGTCATGGAACATTATGATAACCATAAGCAGGATTCTGACTGGGATACAGACCAGAAGCTGCCGTTTATCAATCCTCCTATTGTACTGACTGTACATGCCCAGCTTCCGGAACTGATATTCGAAATAAAAAAACCTAAAGAAATTACGGTTTCAAAGAAAACCAGTATTTACAAGGAAAAAGATTTTTCCCATCAGTACCTTTCTCAGATTTTCCAGCCTCCGCGGTTTTCTTAATTGATTCTATACTGAAATTGCTTTATTCTTAAAGCATTCCATTTATTATTATATATCAACTTAACCTGTTGTGCATGATAACGTTGTTTATGATGTAGTACTACCTTTATTTTCTTACGATATGCTGATGAGGCCGGAAGGTTTCCAGTCGCTGTCTGTGAACAAATGAAGATTTCACTCAGGAACGGTTTTGCCGTCAGGTTATCCATTAATAGTTTTTTCATGTTAAATAAAATTATTGAGTTTTCTGTAAAGAATAAACTCATCATTGCTCTGTTTACAGTGGGGCTTGTGCTTTTTGGGATCTACGAAACCACGAAACTTCCCATTGATGCTCAGCCGGATATCACCAATAATCAGGTTCAGATCATTACAACGGCACCTTCTTACGGTGCGGCAGATATAGAACGCCTAGTTACGTTTCCTATTGAACAGGCTACCAGCAATATCAGCGGAATTACAGAGCTGAGAAGCTTTTCACGTTTCGGACTTTCATTAGTGACCGTAGTTTTTGATGACAATACAGATGTATACTGGGCACGCCAGCAGGTACAGGAGCGCCTGCAGCTTGTTCAGGACAATATCCCGGCAGGAATTGGCAAGCCGGAATTAGGGCCTATTTCAACAGGATTGGGAGAAATTTTCCAGTATGTGGTAAGAGCCAAAAAAGGTTATGAAAATGTATATGATGAAACGGAGCTGAGGACAATTCAGGACTGGGTAGTCAGAAGACAGCTTCTTGGAACCAAAGGAGTAGCAGATGTCAGCAGTTTCGGAGGGAAACTGAAACAGTATGAAATTGCTATTAATCCTAATCAGTTACAGGCATTTAATATCAATATCAATGATGTTTTTGCTGCCCTTGAGAAAAACAATCAGAATACGGGAGGAGCTTATATTGAAAAGAAGGAAACTGTTTTGTTCATCCGAAGTGAAGGGCTTCTGGGAAGTACGGAAGATATCGGGAACATTCAGGTAGCGGAAACCCGGGAAAACATTCCGGTGCATATCAAAGATGTAGCCTCCGTAAAGATAGGTTATGCGACAAGATATGGTGCTATGACCTATAATGATACCGGAGAAGTATCCGGAGCTATCGTTTTGATGCTGAAAGGAGAGAATGCCAATGTAGTGATCGGAAATATTAAAGAAAGACTGGAAAAAATTCAGGAATCATTACCGGAAGGAGTCGTAATTGAACCTTTCCTTGACCGTGCCAAAATGGTGAACAATACAATCAGTACTGTAAAAACAAATCTGATGGAAGGCGCACTGATCGTGGTTTTTATCCTTGTCTTATTTTTAGGAAACTTCAGGGCAGGATTACTGGTAGCTTCTGTAATTCCCTTGGCTATGCTTTTGCCATTATCATGATGAACATCTTTGGTGTGGGAGGGAACCTGATGAGCCTTGGAGCGCTTGATTTCGGGCTTATTGTAGACGGGGCCGTTATTATTGTAGAATCAGTGCTGCACCAGCTCGCCCACAAAAAGCATTTCGGGAAAGACAATATGCTCAGCAAAAAGGAAATGGATGACCAGGTTTCAGGCTCTGCTACCAAAATGGTTAACAGTGCTGTTTTCGGACAGATCATTATTTTAATTGTATATCTTCCGATTTTTACACTTCAGGGGATTGAAGGAAAGATGTTCAAGCCTATGGCACAGACGGTTGCTTTTGCGCTGATCGGTGCATTTATACTTTCTCTGACGTATATTCCGATGATGAGTTCTTTGGTATTAAGCAGAAAAAAGAAAGAAAAAGAAAACATTTCAGACCGTGTCATGGGTAAAGTGGAAACAGCCCACCAGAAGCTCCTGATGAAAGCACTTAAATACAGAAAAACAATAATCCTAAGTGTGCTGATCCTTTTTACAGGTGCTGTGTTTACCCTTTCCCGAATGGGAGGAGAGTTTATTCCGTCTTTGAAGAAGGTGACTTTGCCGTTGAAATGAGAATCCTTCAGGGAAGCAACATCAACGAAACAAAAAAGCAACTACACAGGCCGGGCACATCCTTTTAACACAGTTTCCCGAAGTAGAAAAAGTAGTGACCAAAATCGGTAGTGCTGAAATTCCCACAGAGCCCATGCCTATGGACGCCGGAGATATTATCATTGTTCTGAAACCTAAAAAGGAATGGACTTCTGCCAAAACATTTCCGGAGCTTTCTGATAAAATGAGTAAGGCACTAAGCGTTATTCCGGGATTGACAACCAGCTTCCAGTTTCCTGTACAAATGCGTTTCAATGAGCTGATGACAGGAGCAAGACAGGATGTAGTGTGCAAGATTTATGGAGAGGATCTGGACAGCCTTGCTTCGTATGCAAAAAAGATGGGAAGCATCATCAATACGGTAAAAGGTGCCCAGGATCTTTATATTGAGCCTGTGGTGGGCGCTCCACAGGTTGTTATCGATTATAACCGTCCTGAACTGTCCCGTTATAATATTTCAGTAGCAGATATCAACAGAGTGATCAACATGGCTTTTGCAGGCCAGACCGCAGGCGCTTTATATGAAGGTGAGAAGAAGTTTGATATCGTGGTCCGGATGGATAATGAACATAAAAAAGATATTACAAGCATTCAAAATCTTCTGGTACCTACCGCTTCGGGAGAACAGATTCCTTTATCACAGCTGGCTAAAGTAGAACTTAAAAACAGTCCGAACCAGATTCAGAGGGAAGATACAAAAGGAGAATCATTGTAGGTTTTAATGTAAGAGGAAGAGATGTTCAGAGTATTGTGGAAGAACTTCAGCAAAAAGCAGGCAAAAGCCTTAAACTGTCACCCGGATATACTGTTTCGTACGGCGGTGCCTTTGAAAACCTGAATGAAGCTAAAGCAAGGCTTGGAGTTGCAGTTCCTATTTCATTAGTAATGATTTTCCTTTTGTTATTCTTTGCCTTCGGTTCTGTAAAACACAGCTTACTGATCTACACAGCCATTCCTTTATCTGCCATCGGAGGGGTTTATTTTCTGGCATTGAGAGGGATGCCTTTCAGCATCAGTGCAGGCGTAGGGTTTATAGCATTATTCGGAGTTGCAGTGCTTAATGGAATTGTTTTGATATCAGAGTTTAACCGATTGAAAAAGAACGGAATAACCAACACCAGCAGAATTGTACTGATGGGAACAAAAATCAGGCTTCGCCCGGTCTTGATGACAGCTTTTGTTGCTTCTTTAGGGTTCCTTCCTATGGCCATCAGCAATGGTGCGGGAGCGGAAGTACAGAGACCTTTGGCAACCGTAGTAATCGGTGGTTTGATGCTTGCAACCCTTTTAACCTTGTTTGTACTTCCTATTCTGTACGTCCTTTTTGAACATATTAATAAAAATAAAATGAAATTTTCTAAAAAATCCAACTATAAAAAACTGTCTGTTTTCTTACTGATGATCACCTTTGGAAGTTATCAGGCTCAGGAAAATATTACTTACGACCAGGCTTTGGAAAAAGCATACCTGCAAAATGGCACTCTTAAAAACTCAAAATTAGTATCAGATTATCAGAAAAGCTGAAAGCCAGCTATCTGGATATCCCGCAGCTTGAAGTTACCGGAGGGTTTGGACAGATTCAGGGTGAGGAAACCGATAATTCATTCGGAATTTCTCAGCGATTCAGTTTTCCGACAGTATATTCAAAAAGAAAGCAGATGCTGGATGCCGAATGGTCTGCCAGTATTATCAATCAGAATCTGACAAAGGCACAGCTTACCAAAGAAGTGACAGATGTTTTCTACAGAATATTGGTCCTTCAGGAAAAGAAAAAGTGCTGGAATACATCAGCCAGCTGTACAATAATTTTGCTGATAAAGCAGGATTAAGATTAAAAAAGGAGAAGCCAATATCCTGGAAGAATCCACAGCAGAAATCCAGAAAGAACAGGTAAAAGTACAGCTGAATACTATTGAAAATGACCTGAACATAGCAAAACTTCAGCTTCAGTTGTTACTTCAATCCGAAACGCCTTACCAGCCTATAGCTGATAAACCAACGATAAATATGGGTCTTCAGATCTCTGAAGAAATGGTAAGGCAGCATCCGGAGTTACAATATCTGCAGCAACAGATCAAAGTAGGAGAAGCAGAAGTACAGCTGGAAAAAAGCAGACTGCTTCCGGATCTTCTTGTAGGATATACCAATCAGAGCATGAAAAATATCAATAATAACCGCTTCAATTCGGTTCAGGTGGGTGTGGGAATTCCGCTATTTACAAAAGGGCAAAGAGCTTGGCAAAAGCAGCACAGACAAAAATTGCCATCTCTGAAAACCAGTACAGGAGAAAAGAAATTGAGCTTAAAAACAGGTTAAACCAACAGCTGGCCAATTATATGAATCAACAGCAGGTCATTGAAAATTATGAACAAAAACAGCTTCCAAAATCTGAAACGATTTTAAAAACAGCACAGAAACAGATGGAAGTGGGAGAAATTGATTACCTGGATTGGGTAATCCTCGTGAACCAGGCCGTAAAACCAAAGCAGATTATATTGACCAGCTGGAAAAGCTCAATCAGACCGGAGCGGAACTTCAATTCTTAATTTCAAAATAATAACGTCATGCATTTCAAGAATATATCACTATACAGCCTTGCTTTAACGCTCACTTTATCTTCATGCTCAGGAAAGAAAGAGGAAGAAAAAACAGTTTATGAAAACACAAAATTTGCTAAAAACAATGAAAATACAGTCCATCTTACTGAAAAACAGATCCAGTCTGTAGGATTGACAACCACCACAGTTCAGGACAGAAATATGGAAAAGCTCGTGAGACTGAATGGGAAAGCAGAAATTGCACCATCTCACATCAGCTTGGTTTCCAGTATTATGGGAGGGCATATCAAGTCTATCAATGTGATTAACGGGAGTCATTTCAGCAAAGGACAGGTGCTTGCTGTGGTAGAGGATCCGCAGTTTATACAGCTTCAGCAGGATTATCTGGTGACAAAAGCCCAGCTCGAAGCGGCAAGATTGAATTATAACCGGCAGAAAGATCTTAATACCAGCAAGGCCAGCAGTGATAAAACGATGCAGACCGCTCAGGCTGAATATTCCACCCTGAATGCGACCTTAAAAGGTCTTGAGGAAAAGCTCAGAATCATCGGAATCAATGCCAAAGGCTGAGTACGGGAAATATCAGAAGCAAGATTAATATCTATGCTCCGTTTACAGGTTTTGTGAGCAAAATTCTTGTGAATAACGGACAATATATCAACCCGTCAGATACTTTATTTGAGCTGATTAATCCAGCCGGATTATTGTTAGAATTAAAGGTTTTTGAAAATGATGTAAATGATGTGAAAGCCGGGCAGGAGATTTTGGTTTACAACAATCAGAATCCGGATGTGAAATCAAGTGCTAAAATTGTCAGTGTAGTTCCAAGCATCGAAAACGGAGGTTCAGCAACTGCAGTAGCCAGATTATCATCTGTAAATACGGAATTTGTAAAAGGTATGTATGTGAATGCCGAAGTCAATATCAGCAGCCGTTCTACCCAGGGACTTCCCAACGAAGCAGTAGTTTCTTTTGAAAACAAAAATTATGTTTTTGAAGACCTTGGAAAATCCAATTATAAAATGATTCCCGTAGCAGCCGGAATTTCAGATGATCAGTTTACAGAGATTTTAAAAGCAGATCCCTTAAAGGATAAAAAGATTGTACGGAAAGGTGCTTACAGCCTTCTGATGATGCTTAAAAACAAAGCGGAATAATTAAAATGAAACCACAAAAGTCACAAAGCTTTTATCTTGAAACACTTTAGTGCACTTAATAATGACGCAGAAAATTTTCATAAGCGAAAATCAAAGATTTTCAAAAACTTAGGTGTACTATATGTTTAAGCAAGCTTCTTATGAAACATACAAGAAGAAAAGATCAGTTATCCAACTGATCTTTTTTATTTCAAACAACTTAAAAATGACATTTGACATGTTTTTCACATCCAAAGTATTATTTAACGCATAATTCATTTTAAAATAATATTTTTATAGCAGTGAATAGTTGTAAAGGATTTTTAGATAAAATAAAAAGAAATTTTATCAAAACTTTATGACAAAAAACTTTGCACAATTTCCATATTCCGGTAATGGGACTGGCTTATACGATAGACAGCCCGATTCGTGTTGCGCAGTATGGAATATCTTCTGTGATCTCCATCATTGATGATGAAATCCTTGAGAAGATGAAGAACTTTTACAATAAAAAGTTCAATCTTGACTATTTCGGTATCTCTGCAAAAACAGAAGATTACAGAGCCAGAAGAATTACAGCCTATCTGGATATGGTGGATGATATCGTGAATGAAAAATTTGAATCTTTCAAACAGGAAATCAGCAGAAATAAAGAGGCTTTGAAAGACTTCATAGCTATGCTTCCCAATACTTCAGACCTCAAAAACAGCCTTCAAAACCTTATCCATCAGAAAGACAACTGGAGTTCCCATATTAAAAGTTTCATTGAATCCAATTTAAATCCCGGAAGTATTGATGTTAACATCATGACGAAAGTAGATAAGGATAATTATCATCAGAACCAACAGCTGCCGGTCATGTATAACGACGCTCACGCTTCCTTCGGGGTTTGCCAAAAGCAAACTTTCATCATCTGTGGTGCTTTCTGCAGGAATGAATCCCCGTCTGTACAGCTATATGGAAGAATTTGAAGATTTTTTCCCGGATGAAAACGGAAAGCTCAGAAAGAAAATCATCCTTAAAGTGAGTGACTTCCGTTCTGCCATGATCCAGGGAAATTTTCTGGCTAAAAAGGATTGTGGGTTTCGGAATACAGGATAGAATCCGGACTGAATTGCGGGGGACATGCCTTTGCTACCGAAGGAATGCTTCTCGGACCGATTATGGAAGAATTCAAGCAGAAAAAACGATCTTATACAATCCGCTCATTCCTTAATGATAACAGCTTTGAAGCAAAAGGAAAATTTGTGGTGTCTGAGCCTTTAGAAATGAAAATTACCGTTCAGGGTGGAGTAGGAACTTCCGAAGAACATGAGTTCTTATTAACCAATTATAATGTTGACAGCGTAGGTGGGGATCACCCTTTTACTGGTACCTGAAGCTACTTCTGTAGATGCCGAAACCCGTAATCTGCTTGTACAATCAAAAGAACAGGATTTTTACCTCAGTAATATGTCGCCATTGGGAGTACCCTTTAACACGGTAAAAGGAACCTCCAATGAAAAACTGAGATATGTAAAAGAATCACAAGGCAAATATGGAAGCTCATGCCCGAAGAAACTTCTCGCTTTGAGTAAAGAGTTTTCTCCGGAAGGAACCTGCACAGCTTCCAGAAAGTATCAGGATATCAAACTGAAAGAACTTTATAGTGAAAAAGAAACGCTGACAGAGGCGGAATTTGAAAAAAGAAAGGCTGCAATCACCGATAAAGCCTGTCTGTGTGTGGGACTTGTGAATGCCGCTTATATGGAACAAAACCTTGAAATCAAAGGCGAAAAGCAAGGTGTTGTGATATGTCCCGGACCGAACATTGCCTTTTTTGACAAGGAAGTGTCTCTTTCAGACATGGTGAAACATATTTATGGAAATACCAATATTCTTCCCGATAACCACCGTCCGAATATGTTCATTAACGAACTGAAAATGTATGTGGATTATCTGAGAAAGGAAATTACTGATTCAGCAGTACAGATCACCCATTCGCAAACCAGGAAATGGAATACTTTCAGGAAAAATGTACTCGAAGGTATAGAATATTATCATAATCTTTTTAAAAACTCTTCATATTTCAGAAATAAATTATCTGTGATCAGTCTTCAGCTGGAGGAATACAAACTTCAGCTTATGGCCATTGAGATTCCACAGGTTGAAAAATAACTATACTCATTTATAATAACTATAGCAGAAATGGCTATTTTAAATATTCTCAGGGCTTAATATTCCCTACCTTAGAAGTCATTTAGTAAAATTATTTTTATGGAAAAAAGAAAGATCAAAAACACTGATTTAACGATTGCACCAATTAATTTCGGAGGAAATGTTTTTGGATGGACCCTGGATGAGAAACAGTCATTTGATATACTGGACCGTTTTACGGAAGCAGGATTCAACTTTATAGATACAGCAGATACGTATTCATGGTGGGTTAACGGGAAAGGGGACAATCTGAAGAAATCATCGGAAAGTGGATGAAAAGCCGTAACAACCGTAACGATATTGTTTTGGCAACAAAAGTAGGTTCACAAACAAAAGAACATGGCTTCGATATCAGCAGAAAGCATATCTTAAAATCCGTAGATGAGTCGCTGCAAAGACTTCAGACTGATCATATTGATCTCTATTATACCCATTTTGATGACGATACCACTCCGGTAGAAGAAACACTGTCCGCTTATGATGAGATTATTAAAGCAGGAAAAGTACGTTATATTGCAGCTTCCAATCTGTCGCCGGAACGTCTGAAAGCATCATTTGACGCGGCAGAAAAGAATAACCTTCCTAAATATGTTGCATTGCAGCCGCATTATAACCTGATGGAAAGAGAAGGTTTTGAGCAAAATTATGCACCTCTGGCGGAACAGCTAGATTTAAGTGTATTTCCATATTGGTCTCTCGCAGCAGGCTTTTTAACTGGTAAATACCGTAATGAGGGAGATCTTGCAAAAAGTACGAGAGGTGAAGGCGTAAGAAAGTATTTAAATGACAAAGGACTTAAGGTTTTAAAAGCTTTGGACCAGGTAAGTGCCAGGCATAACACCACCCAGGGAACTGTTTCTCTGGCATGGCTCTTATCAAATCCACTGATCACGGCACCTATTGTAAGTGCTACGAGTGCATCACAGCTGGAAACAATATTCAATGCGCCGAGCCTTGTTTTGGATCAGGAAGATATTGATCTGCTGAATAACGCAAGCAGCTAATTTTTTCGACTTTCATTACAGATTAAAAAGAAATCCGTTCAGCAATTGAACGGATTTTTTGTGATTCGACGATACTGACCACCCCGTCAAAAATTCTTTGAATTTTCGCCACTCCTCCGGCGGAAGGGAATTGAGTTCTTCAGTTGTCCTATTGTATGTCAATATCTAATCAGAGTATTCTTTCAGAAGCTGTCTGTAGCTCATTAATATCGATGATTTTGAAATAAAACCGATAAAATCATTGGTACCACTCACTACCGGAAGGTTCCATACACCGGTATCATCAAAAGTCTGGAGAATTTCCAGTAGTTTATTTTCGCGGTGAAGGACTGCCGGCGGTGCTTTCATAATCTGGGTAACCGATTGGGAAATTTCAATTTCTTTATTAAAGAGATAAGGTCTTATATCGTCCAGGGTAAGCACGCCCTTGAGCTTTCTGTTATCATCCACAACAGCAAAAATATTTTTATCTCCGTTTTTAACCATTTCAAACAGTTCCGTAACAGAAGCGTTCTGATTGATGGTCTGAGAGTATTGATCAATAAAATCCTCCGTTCTTAAAGCAAAGAGCAGGTTTTTATCATGCTTATTGGTGAATATTTTGCCCTGATCTGCCAAAGATTTCAGTTCAGGAGAAATCGGGGAGAACCATTTGGCAATAAGATAAGATATTACGGAAACGATCATCAGCGGAATAAACAAATCATACCCGAAACTGGATTCTGCGATCAGAAATATTGCAGTAAGCGGGGCATACAGTACACCGCTCATCGCTCCCGCCATTCCTACCAGAACAAGATTAGTCACAGGAACATCTGTAAATCCCAGATGCTGGCACACCAGTGCAAACAAGTACCCTAAAGTTCCGCCTGCAAAAAGAGACGGGGCAAAATTTCCTCCGTTTCCACCACTGAATATGGTAAAAGAAGTAGCAAAAGCTTTTAAAAGCAGAACCAGAACTAAAAATATGATAATCGTCCAGTCACCGATTTCAAAATATCTGAAAAAACTGTTTTCAATAATAGAGTAGGTATTCCCGTTGGTAAAGGCTTTCACGGTTTCATACCCTTCCCCGAACAAAGGAGGAAAAAGAACACACAAAAGCGAAAGAACAGCCCCTCCAAACATCGCTTTGCGCATTCTTGAAAGCTGAAGTCCCTTTATGAAATGTTCCACTTTTTGAGAAATAACCACAAAATAACGGGCATATAAACCTGTAACAATTCCTAAGATAAGATAATAGGGTACATTTTTATAATTGAAAGCATCTCTGGTATAAAACCTGAAAAGCACATCTTCCTGAAGTAAAATTCTTGACAAAAGACTTCCGCAGACTGCTGCTACCACCAAAGGGATAAAGTCTGTAAAAACCACTCCGGTCAGAAGAATTTCAAAAGCAAACATAATCCCTGCAATAGGCGCGTTGAATGCTGAAGCAATCCCCGCAGTAGCACCGGCGGCCAGCAGCAAAGTACGTTCTTTATAACTTAGCCTGTAGGTTTGCGCATAATTTGAGCCAATAGCAGCTCCGGTCACAGCAATAGGACTTTCCAGTCCGGCAGAGCCACCCAATCCTACAGTTACGGCACTCTGTATCACCTGGGAATACATTTTAACGGAAGCCACAATACTGGAATTCTGTGCAATCTCATACAGGATAGCCCCGATCCCTTTACGGTCCTGCCCTTTGAAAAGTGTCAGAACAATCATGGTAGTCAGGACAATCCCTAAAAAAGGAAAAACGATATAGAATAAAATCTGATATTCAAAATGTACCTTATTGGTAATAAAATAATGAATATTGTGTACCAGCGTTTTCAGGATCACCCCTGCAAGGCCGGCAGTACAGCCTACAAGAATCCCGGAAAGCACAAGAAACTGGTTTCTGCTGAGCCTGTTGTTCAGCCAATGCAGAATAAGCTCATAACTGCGTGCTTTTTCCAATCCGTATTTCTGGAAATCTCTTTTAAATTTAAGGAAGCTCAGGTACTTTTTTTGTTGTGAATTTTCACCTTGGAAACATTTTTATGCTGCTATGAAACAGATACAGCTCCGTAAATTTATGAAATATCTTACAAAAAACAGCTTTTTCAACGTCTGTCCTGTCAATTTCCTCCCTGTTTATGATTATTCTGTCTTACCGGATTTTCCTGATAAAAGTATGCCTGCAGCCATGGCTCCTATAATTCCGGCCCCAGCCCATAGCAAAGTTTTAGGAAAAGAAAACAGTGTTTTTCCATCTATTCCCATATTTCCTTTGGACGGCTCCAAAACATTTCCTCCGGTTTTATTATCTTTATTAGCATTCTTCATCACCATACGCATCCCTGCTGAAGATAGATACCGGATGATTCCGGGAATTATTTCATATAAATTTTTGAAAACAATGGCAGACCAGTCCGGATAGATAACTTCTTTTGGATTTTTAGCCGTCTTTACAATAGCCGCAGCCAGTTCCCGGGGATCAAAAGAGGGTGGAGGGGTACTCAGTTTTATTCCTGAATAATTGGCAGCATGCTCTATTCCGGAAGATTTCTGAAAACCGGGATACAGCGCACAGATATGGATATCCGGAAAATCTGAGACCTCTCCCTGTAATGTTTCCACCATACCACGAACCCCGTATTTTGAGGCTGTATAGGCTGTTCCATACGGTGCAGGCATCCATCCGCCAATAGAAATATTATTGAGCAGTACTCCTTTTTTCTGCTTCTTAAAAACAGGAAGTACCGCATGAGCAGAATGCATATATCCGAGAAGATTTGTTTTAACAATCTGGTCTGTAACGTCTGCCGGAACTTCCTCAAATTTACCAAAGGCGAGCACTCCGGCATTATTTACCCAATAATCAATCTTACCACTGAATTCAAGGGCTTCCCTGACAAGATTCTGAACATCTTCAGCTACGGAAGTATCTGTAGGTACTGCAATCACGGTAGCACCAAGCTTTCTGCATAATTCTGCCGTATCTTTAAGTGCGTCTTCACCTCTTGCTGCCAGAACAAGATCTGCACCCTGTTCTGCAAAAGCTTCTGCCGTGGCTTTACCAACTCCGCTTGAAGCTCCTGTAATAACCACTGTTTCTCCGAAAAAGGAGGTCTTCTTTGATTTTTCATACTATAAGATTTAAGTGTTGGTATTTGTTATGTAGTTATCCGTTGCCTGTTGTATTTCTTTTCGGGAAAAGAATAAGCCTGATGGATGGATTGTTGGTGATAAATAAACGGAACCAGTCCACTGCCAGCTGAATTTTGTTTTTGAACCCTACAAGAGGAATAATGTGAATAAAAAGCCAGGTGAGCCAAGCGATAAATCCATTAAAGGAATGCTTCGGAAGATCCACTACAGCATTATATTTTGAAATGATAGCCATACTTCCTTTATCATTGTAATGGAACTGCTCCAGGACTTTTCCATCTTCTATGCGCTTGAAATTTGCGGCAAGATTTTTACCCTGCTGAATGGCAACCTGAGCCAGCTGAGGATGCCCCTTCGGATATTTTTCCTCTGAAAGCATCAGTGCTATGTCTCCCAACGCATAAATATTACTGGTTCCTTCTACTTTATTATAGGCATCCACCAGAATTCTCCTTCCTTTTCCGATACTGTTTTCCGGTAATCCAGGGACTTCTTTTCCGATCACTCCGAAGTCCAGATCAGCGTTTCTGTCTCAATAATGCTTCCGTCGCTTAAGATGACTTTGTTATCTGTATAATCTTTTACAGAAACATTCAATAAAATTTTTACACCTAATTCTTTCAGTTTTTCATAAGCTGTCTTCTGAGCCAGCTGACTCATCGGGGAAAGAAGGGTAGGCAGTGCGTCTATAAGATAAAGATTGGAAAGGCCTAACTTAATTTCCGGATATTCTTTCTGAGCAATATACCTTCCCATCTCTGCAAGCATTCCTGCCAATTCCACCCCTGTAGGGCCACCGCCTGCAATAACAATGTTCTGAAGCTTTTCGGCTTCCTTGATATCTTTGTTTCGGGCAGCTTCTTCAAGGGTCAGCAGGATATGATTTCTCAGGTAGAGCGCTTCTTCGATATTTTTCATCGGCAGTGCACATTTTCTTACATTTTCCATTCCGAAAAAGTTGGATTCTGTTCCCAGTGCCAATACCAGATAATCATAACCCAGGGTGCCGGTATCGGTATCTATTGTTTTATTTTCAGGATTTACCCTAAGCAGGCTGCCCATATGGAATTTCACATTTTTATTGTTTGAAAACAGCTTTCTGAAAGGGTAGCTGATATTGGAAGCCTCTATAAAAGAAGTGGCCACCTGATAGATAAGGGGTGGAAAAAAATGATAATTATTCTTATCGACCAGCGTTATTTTGAACCGTTTATCATTTTTGAGAGATTTGATAAGGTTAATACCCGCAAATCCTCCTCCTACGATTAGAATATGCTTTTTCATATGAAGTAATTTATTGAAATGGTGTATCATATTTCATTCAATAACAGGACCAAAGAAGCGATAAAAAAAACATTTAACATAATATTTAAAATATCAAAAGAAGCCTTATATCATTACCCATTAAGGATTTCAAAAGGTTGAATGCTATCTTTACCTTTAACGTTTCCATTATATCTGCACGATGTTTGCAGCCTGTTTATAACCAACACCATAAAATATTTCAATATGAAAACAGACATTTTAACAGAAAAACACCGACTGGGAATTGGTGGAGTAGCGATCGGAACTGCTTTCGAAAATATCACAGATGAGCAGGCTCATGAAATTCTGCAGACAGCATGGAATACAGGCATCAGATATTATGATACTTCTCCATGGTATGGATTAACAAAAAGCGAAAGAAGATTTGGAAGTTTCCTGAAAGAACAGGAACGGAATGATTTTGTTTTTTCAACCAAAGTGGGAAGACTTTTCCGTGAAGTGCCTGAAGCTGAGGTACCGCCTACTATGTGGAAAAATCCGTTGCATTATGATTTCCGTCATGATTATACTGCTGATGCTGTACAGAGGTCAATTGAAGAAAGCCTGAAAAGGACCGGACTGAACCATATTGATATCGTTTATATTCATGATTTATCTGAAGATCAGGTAGGAGACCGTTATCCCTATTTTCTGGAACAGGCAAGAAAGGGTGCTTTTAAAATTCTTTCCGAGCTTAGGGATCAGGGTGTCATAAAAGCCTGGGGAATGGGTGTTAACAAAATAGAACCTATCTTAGACTGTATTGAATCTGCTGATCCGGATATCTGTCTTTCCGCAACGCAATATTCTATCCTTGAGCATGAAGATGCTGTGGACCGTCTTCTTCCTGCTGTAAGAAAAGCTGGTGTAAAACTGGTTTCAGGCGCAGGATACAATTCAGGATATGTGACAGGAAGGGAACGTTACAATTATAAAGACGTCATCCCGAAAGGAATGAGTGAAAAGCGGGAAAGAATCACTTCCATTGCTGAAAAGTATACTATAAGTCTTGTTGATGCGGCACTCCATTTTGTACTGGCAGCTGATGAATTTGCATCCATTATCCCGGGAGCCAGCAAGCCTGAACAGGTAAAAGATAATATGTATGCCCTTAACACTGCTATTCCTGCTGAATTCTGGAAAGAATTAAAAAGTGAAAAGCTGATCTATGAAAAAGCCCAGGTTCCGGGATAAAAATAACAGGATAGAAAATCAAATAGCGTTGGGAAATGCAATGAAGAAAAGAGTTTTGTATGTAAAATATTCAACAAATAAGGATTTTATCAGAGACAAAATCCTTATTTGCATATCGTAATCAGAAATTTATATTGCAGATGCATTATATTCAAAATTTCTTCAAAATTTAATGATAGATTTATCGCATGAAAATTCTGATTGTTGAAGACGAAGCCGAGCTTGCTCAAAGTATTTCCGAATATCTGTCCGGAGAAAATTACCTCTGTGAACATGCCCCCACATTTGATGAAGCCATGAATAAAACAGAGGCTTTTGATTATGATTGTATTTTGCTGGACATCATGCTTCCGGACGGTAATGGTCTGAAAATTCTGGAAGAATTAAAGAAACAGCAGAAACAGGACGGTGTCATTATTATTTCTGCCAAAAACGCGCTGGATGATAAAATTGAAGGCCTGAAGCTGGGAGCCGATGACTATCTTACCAAACCTTTTCATCTTTCTGAGCTGATGGCAAGGGTATATTCTGTGATCCGCCGGAAACAGTTCAACAGCTCCAACGTAGTGAAGCAAAATGAGCTTCAGATAGATCTGCTGGCTAAAACAGTGGCAGTAAATAATGAATCGATTTCATTAACGAAAAAAGAATTTGATCTCTTGATTTATTTTATCGGAAATAAAAATAAAGTGATCTCTAAAAGTACACTTGCAGAACACCTTTCCGGAGATCTGGCAGATATGCTTGATAATCATGATTTTGTTTACGCTCACGTAAAAAACCTTAAGAAAAAACTGTATGATGCGGGATGCGGACATTATCTTAAAACGGTGTACGGAACAGGGTATAAGTGGGAAAACTAAGATAATGATGAATGATGAATGATAAATTATTAATGATGATTAACCATGAGTGAAAAGAGAAATGTGTTGAAAGATAAAAGTTTTGATTTTGCAATTAGGATTATTAATCTTTATAAATATCTTTACTTCTAAGAATGAATATGTTCTGAGTAAACAGTTATTAAGAAGCTGAACAGCAGTAGGAGCTTTAATAAGAGAATCACAGAATGCAGAAAGTAAAGCAGACTTTATCCATAAACTTGCTATTGCCCAAAAAGAATGTGATGAATCTATTTACCGGATTGAGCTTTTATTTCACACAGATTATTTATCATCCACTGAATATGAAAGTATCAGTAATGAATCCACAGAAATATTAAAAATACTCCGTAGTATTATTATTACAACCAAGAATAAATACAAAAGCACAAAACAAAAATTCATAATTCATAATTCATAATTCATAACTATTGTGAAGCCTCTATTAACAAAAACCACAAAGCCCTTTCTCATCTATGTACTTATTGTTCTGATGATAAGCATCCCTGTGTATTACATTGTGGTAGATACCATCTGGAAAAGTGAGCTCGATGAGCATAACGAGATTATTATAGAGAAAACAGCTTATGAATTTAACCGGTTAAAGCTTTCTGATGAAGCGCTGGAAAAAGTCTTGAATTATGGAATCACATTCAGCCTGATACCAATATTGAAAAAATTTCTCCCGGCCAGATCAGAAAAGACACAGTTTATACTTATGAAAAGCAGCTGCCTTTTATTTCAGAACAAAAAAAGGAACGTTACAGATGTCTTAAAAAAGTAGTTTACCTGCACAACAAGCCCTATCTGTTTACCATACAAACGAACATTGAAGAATCCCATGAAACCATAGCTGTGATTGCGATGATCACGATATTCTTTTTTGTGGTTATTGTTGTCGGACTTTTATTCCTGAACAGAAAGCTGTCCTCATCCATCTGGAAACCTTTCAGGGATACGTTGGATCAATTGAAGACTTTTAATCTTAACAGTCAGAATACCATAGAATTTCCGGTTTCCGATACTTCAGAATTTGAAGAGCTTAATCAATCCCTTTACAAACTGATTGAACGAAATATTTCTACTTATAAAGCCCAGAAGGAGTTCACTGAAAATGCATCTCATGAGCTGCAGACCCCGCTTGCCATTATTAAAAACAAACTGGATATTTTACTTCAGGATCAGGATCTCACTGAAAAGCAATACAGAATTGCAGAAGACATCAACAAAGCGCTTACAAGAAGTTCCCGTATCAATAAAAATCTTTTGCTTCTCGCTAAAATTGACAATAACCAGTTTGACCGTTCGGAAACAATTCTCTTTGCCCAGCTGCTTCATCAAAGCATTGAGATTCTCGAGGAGCATTTTGAACAAAAAAACATTTCAGCAGCTGAAAATATTTCAAATAATGTAAAAGTAAACGGGAATAGTATTCTGACAGAGATATTGATCAACAACCTCATCATCAATGCTATCCGGCATACTTCTCCGGGAGGTTCTGTTTCTATAGAATTAAATCAATCTTTTTTTGAAGTTTCCAATTCAGGAACGGAAAAACTGAGTACAGAAGCATTGTTTAAAAGATTTTCTAAATTTTCAGCGGACAACAACGGAAGTGGCCTGGGACTGTCTATCATACAGGAAATATGCAGGCTGCACCAATGGATGATCAGCTACAGATTTGAAAACGGTCTCCATATTTTCACCGTTAAATTTTAGTTAAAAGAATTTCCGTACCCAACAATTCAAAATTTCTTCTAAATCGGATTGCACCTTTGTATAAAAATATACTGAGGAATTAACTGTATTTAGAAATGATTTCAGAAACATTCCATGCTTTAGTTCTGCAGTATCCTTTATAAAATTACATGAGAATGAGAATATTTAATAAAGTTGCAGCGGTTACGCTTCTTTTCTGGTTAATGAAAATTGCAGCCACCACGTTAGGAGAAACGCTTGGAGATTTTATTTCCATGACCCTGAATTTAGGATATGTTGCGGGAATTGTGATCGCCCTGGTATTTTTCATCATTATTTTGTCTGTGCAGCTCAGTGTAAAAAAATATATCCCGGCAATTTACTGGATGGTGATCATCGGAACAACGACTTTAGGTACAGAAATCTCTGATTTTATAGACAGAACGCTGAAAACAGGATACCTTACCGGAAGCCTCATTTTACTCTCCGGGCTTTTACTCTCCCTGTTTTTATGGTATAAAAAGTACGGAAACCTTGAAGTATATCCGATTTCTGAGAGAAATAAAGAATTGTATTACTGGACAGCAATATTGTTTTCCAATAGTCTGGGAACAGCTTTCGGAGATTTCCTGAGCGATAATCTGGGACTTGGATATATGACCGGAGCTCTGATTACAGGACTTATTATTTTGGCTGTAGTCCTGCTTCATTATTTCACAAAAATCAATCATGTTCTCCTGTTCTGGATCGCTTTTGTTTTTACCAGACCTTTTGGAGCAACCTTTGGGGACCTTTTAACCAAGCCCCTGGTTAAAGGAGGACTGGACCTGGGAACACTTAATGCATCACTGATATCCCTTGCACTGATGGTTCTGATGATTATTATTTCCCAAAGAAAACATACCCGTGAATTACCATCACTTCAAAACAAATCATAGTTAAACAATAGATTTTTTAAAAGAAAATAAAATAGTAAAATGAATAGAACAGCCCTGTTTTTTCTCCCATGTATGGTCATTTCATCCCTTGTTTCTGCGCAGGCTCTTTCTGTGACAGCATCAGGTAGAATTACCGATAAAAACAAAACAGCATTACCTTATGCCCATATTATTTTAAAAAAGAAAAAGACAGCACATTTATTGCCGGAACTATTACTCATGAAGACGGAAGATTTTCTCTTAACGGTTTAAAACCTGATCATTATATTCTGGAAACTTCACTCGCCGGATATAAAAAATATTCACAACCGGTTTTTATAGGCAGCTTGTCAGAGTTTCTGGAAATTCCCGTTGTTGAACTGACTGAAGAACAGGAAAATGAGACCAAAATAGAAACGGTTACCATTACAACCTCCAAAAAGAATGAAATAGACAGCCGCCTTGATAAAAAGACCTATTCCGTCGCAGATAACATCAGCCAAAGCGGAGGGTCTGTGCTGCAAAGCATGCAAAATCTGCCCGGAATTACTGTACAGGACGGTAAAGTACAATTGAGAGGAAATGATAAGGTTACTGTATTGATTGATGGTAAACAGACTGCTCTCACCGGTTTTGGAAGCCAGACAGGACTGGATAATATTCCTGCTTCTGCTATTGATAAAATTGAGATCATCAACAACCCTTCATCGAAGTATGACGCTAACGGGAATGCCGGCATCATCAATATTATCATGAAAAAGAATAAGCAGAATGGCTGGAACGGAAAAGCCGGGTTTACCACAGGATTAGGCTCACTTTGGGTAAGAAAAGAAAATCTGCCCGGCATAAGACCGCAATATACGCTCACTCCCAAAATTAACCCTTCATTGGCTGTTAATTACAGAAAAAACAAGATCAATATTTTTTTACAGGCCGACAATTTATATACAGAGACTCTTAATAAAAATGAATTTGTAACCCGTACTTATGATGACGGAACCATTATCAATTCCCAGCTGAAAAGAAACAGAAATACCAATTTCTTCACCACCAAAGCAGGAATCGACTGGACTATTGATCCCCAAAATACATTAACCATCTCAGGAATGTACGGAAGTGAAAAAATTACAGACAGAGGTGATCAGCCATTTTTCAACGGAGATCTGTCTCAGCGGCTTCGTCTGTGGCAGTTTCTGGAGGATGAGCTGAAAACAACAGTGATGGGAACAGCTTCCTATCAGCATAAATTCAAAGAAGCCGGACATGTTTTGAATGTTGGATTCAATTATACATTTCACAGGGAAGATGAAAAGTATTTCTATGATAACTACCTTCCTGCTTCTACGGGAACTGATGCCTTCAAATTATTATCCGATGAACAGGTATATGATTTCAATGTAGATTATGTAAAACCTTTAAAATACGGACGAATAGAAACCGGAATCAAGCTTCGAAACAGAAGTATTCCTACCAATATGAATTTTATTCCGGGCGCCAACTCTGTTCTGGATATTTCTGCAGGAGGAAAAGCCGATTATAAAGAATTGATTCCTGCTGTATATGGAAATTATGTCTTTGAAAATGAAAAATGGGAAGCGGAATTAGGGCTGCGACTGGAATATGTAAAAATTCAATATAATGTCGATCCTAATCATCCAACCTATAAAAGTGACGGCTACAATTATACCCAGCCATTCCCGAATTTCAGACTTGCTTACAAACTTGATGCCCGCAATAAATTCTCTGTTTTTTACAACAGAAGGGTAGACCGTCCCAACGAAGTGGATATCAGAATTTTCCCGAAATATGATGATGCAGAGATCATTAAGGTAGGAAATCCGGCATTACGTCCTCAGTTTACGAATTCTGTTGATTTGGGCTACAAACACAATTGGGATAACGGATATTTGTATTCTGCACTGTATCATCGTTTTGCCAACGGAACCATCACCAGAATTTCAAGTATTGTCCCGGGCAGCACGCTTATCTATGCAATATTCCAGAACGCTGGAAAAAGTTATAATACCGGTCTGGAAACAATATGGAACCAAAAAATATCAGATGTATATTCTTTCAATGTTAATGGAAATCTATACCGTAACCAGATCAACGCATTTACTGTACAAAACCTGTATCCTCAGCCTAATCCTTTTTCAGCCGGCCGGCAGACTGCTATCTCAGGGAATATCAAGATGAATAACGTTTTCCATTTTCCAAAAGGACTGGACATGCAGTTTACCCTGGTATATCTGGCACCGGACATAATCCCCCAGGGAAAAACAAAGTCAAGATTCTCAATGGATGCAGGAGTGAAAAAAACGATTCAGAAAGGAAAAGGCGAACTGTTTATGAATGCTTCAGATCTGCTCAACACAATGGTGATCAGGAAGTCTGTTCAGGGGAATGGATTTGCCTATACAAACAATGATTATTACGAAACCCAGGTAATCCGTTTAGGATACAGCTATAAATTTTAATACAGAATTGGATAACTATAATGTGATTTAGGATGAAAAAGTACTTTCAAAAAACACTGATGTATGTAGTGGTTTTAAGTTCAGCCATTGGCAGGATCAACGCTCAGAATACCAATGATACGATATCTGTTCAGAAACCTGTAGAGGACAGTATTATCACTAAAGATGCCCGAAAAAGCACTCTGAATTATAAAAGCCTGATTATTCCTGCAGCATTCATTGCTTATGGAGTAGCAGGTTTAAGCATGAAAAACCTGAAAAACCTTAATCAATCGACACGATTTGAAATCAACGAGCATCAGCCTGCACGGATAAAACTGGATAATTATACCCAATATGCTCCGGCAGTAATGGTATACGGGTTTAATGCCATGGGTATAAAAGGAACACACAATCTGAGAGACCGCACCATTATTTATGCCTCTTCACAACTGATCGCAGCAGCTTTTACCATGCCTTTAAAATATCTTGTAAAAGAAGAAAGACCTGACGGCTCCAATACCTTATCGTTTCCTTCAGGACATTCTGCTACAGCATTTTCTTCAGCACAGTTTATGTTCAGGGAGTATAAAGACACCAATTTCTGGCTGAGCCTTTCAGGATATCCGTTCGCTGTTTTCACGGCTGTATACAGGATGCTGAATGATAAACACTGGCTGGGAGATGTTGTGGCAGGAGCCGGATTTGGAATCCTTTCTACAGAACTGGCTTACTGGCTATTCCCAAAAATTGACAATTTACTGAGGGGGAATAAAAATAAAAAGACCTTATCATCTACTATGGTCATGCCTTTTTATCAAAATAACACAGTGGGAATAGGACTGGTGAAAACCTTTTGATATAAACATTCTTAAAAAGCGCTGCTCTTTATTGAACAGAGCTTTTTATACCACTTTTGCTTTACGGATTATTTTGGCCAACAAGCCCGGAAAAAATCTTTTAAGATAGACAGCCATCACTTCTTTTCCTCCTATTGCTTTTTGTTTTTTCTGCTTCTGAATGGCATTCAGCATTTTTCCTGCAAAAATATCTACCGGCATTCCGTTTTTTGTAGCATCATCCATGGTCCCTTGTAATGAGCCGTCTCCGGTGACAGCATTAATAGAAATGTCAGTCTGTATAAAACCCGGACAGATAATGGTAATTCTGATATTCTGATTGAATAGTTCTGCCCGCAAAGCATCGAAAAAACCATGCAGTGCATGCTTTGCCCCGGCATATCCGCTTCGCATCGGAGCTCCGAAGATTCCCATCAGGCTGGAGACTACAGCAATCTGTCCTCCTTTATTCCTGATCATATAAGGAACAACCGCTTTCGTAAGGGCTACTGTTCCGATATAATCAATATCAATGAGCTGCTTATCTACCTCAATATCCGTTTCCATCGCCAGAGAACGCTGTGACAGTCCTGCATTATTAATCAGAACATCGATCTTTCCAAATTGTTCCGCCGCTTTTTTTGCAATATCAGGCATATCCTTATAATTTTTGAGGTCTAAAGGAATCACTGCATACCGGTCAATACTCAATCCTGCTTTTTCAGCTACGGAATGCAGCTGATCTTCTTTTCTGGAAGACAGAATGATTCCGGCATTGCTGTTCTTTGCCAGGTTTTTTACCAAAGCTTCCCCAATACCTGATGATGCTCCGGTGATCCAGATGACCTTATGATCGAAATAACTGCTCATATCTGCTCATTATTTTATTTAAGTCCTGCAATATATTTTCCCGCTTTCATTCCGGAGAAAATACAGCCTCCGAGAAATGTTCCTTCCAGCGCCCGGTAGCCATGCATTCCACCGCCGCCAAAGCCTGCTGCTTCTCCTGCTGCATATAATCCTTCAATAATACTGTCATCATCCCTTAAGACCTGTCCGTTCAGGTTCGTTTTGATTCCGCCTAACGTTTTACGGGTTAAGATATTGAGACGTACAGCGATTAAAGGTCCGTTTTCAGGATCTAAAATTTTATGGGGAGCCGCGACACGGCCCAGCTTATCTCCTAAGTAGTTCCGGGTATTCCTGATATAATTAACCTGGATATCTTTTGAGAATTTATTATCCAGCTCCCTGTCCCTGGCTTCGATCTGCGATTTTATTTTATCATATTTCAGGAGGTTATTTCCGGTCAGTTCATTCATCCTTTTAACAAGATCTTCCAGATTGTCCGATACAATAAAGTCTTTTCCATGTTCTTTAAATGCTTCCACAGGGCCCGGTGCTTTTTTACCAAAGATCCTTTTCAGAAAAAGGGGATAATCTTTATGGGTAATATCAGGATTCTGTTCTGAACCCGAAAGCGCAAATTCTTTTTTGATAATTTTCTGTGTCAGGATAAACCACGAATAGGAAAAACCGGTTTTCTGTATGTATTTTAAGGTTCCCAACGTATCAAATCCCGGAAGAAAAGGAGCGGGGAGGCGTTTACCTTTTGCATCAAACCATAAGGACGAAGGTCCAGGTAATATCCTGATTCCATGATCCGGCCAGATGGGATCCCAGTTCTGCAACCCTTCTGTATAATGCCACATCCTGTCAGGATTAATGATATGAGCGCCCGTATTTTCTGCAATACCGATCATTTTACCATCTACATAAGCAGGAACACCGCAAACCATATTTTCAGGTGCTTTCCCCAGTCGTTCAGGCCAGTTTTTCCTTACCAGTTCATGATTGGCACCAATTCCTCCTGAAGCAATAATGATGTTCGGGGCGGCATATTCAAATGATGAAATTACATTTCTGTTGGTAGCAGCACCTCTTTCTTTAGTATCATCTTCCAGAATATCTCCTTTCAGTCCTTTTATCTTTCCATTTTCTGTTATAAATTCCGTTACTCTGTGTCTGAATTTCATCTGCAGCAAACCTTTGTCCCTGGCTTTATAAGCCTTCTCCACAAAAGGCTTCACAACTCCTGTACCGGTTCCCCAGCTCACATGAAAACGGGGCACAGAATTCCCATGGCCTGTCGCCGAACCATCACCGCGCTCTGCCCAGCCTACCATAAACATCAGCTTGATCCCGAGCTTAGAAATGTATTGATACTTTTCACCGGCAGCAAATTTCAGATAGGCTTCAGCCCATTGACGCGGCCAATAATCTTCCGGCCGGTCGAAGCCGGCCGTTCCTTTCCAATCCTGTAAAGCCAGCTCATAAGAATCTTTGATTCCCATTCTTCTTTGCTGGGGTGAATTGATCAGAAAAAGCCCTCCGAATGACCAGAAAGCCTGTCCGCCGATATTCTGTTCGGTTTCCTGGTCCAGGAGCAGTACTTTTTTCCGGCATTGGTAATTTCCATTGCAGCAGTAAGTCCTGCCAATCCTGCACCAATGATAATGGCATCAGGCCGGAATGTTTCTTCCATGGGTTAAAATGTTTGAATGATACTAAGCATAAATGTATAAAATTATTCGGAATCAGATTGAAAATAAGAGAAATTAAAGCATGCAGCGTATAATGCCGGACTGAACTCTGAACTTTTCATCTTATATTTGTGAAAAATAGAAGTATGAAGTATTTGTTCATTGTGGTTTGCCTTGTCTGTTCCTTTTTCAGCCAGGCACAGCAAAAACAGGATCCATGGAAAGACAGCCAGCTGATGGATCCGGCGTTACTGGCTTCCAGAATTGAAAAGCATAAGGCCAAAGATCTCATAATCATCTCAGTAGGTCCTGAAGCGATTATTAAAGGTTCTGTAGACATTGGACCCACTCGTGAGCCTGAAAATCTGGAAAAACTGAGAAATTATCTTAAAGATGTCCCGAAAAGCAGAGAAATTGTGATCTATTGTGGATGCTGTCCTTTTGTAAAATGTCCCAATATCCGTCCTGCTTTTGCATTACTGATGGAACTGGGCTTCAAAAATGCAAAGCTTTTAAACCTTCCTAAAAATATCAAAACCGATTGGCTGGATAAAAACTATCCTGCAAATGATTAATATGAAGACCTGTTTTACAATATTATTTTTACTGTTTCTTTCAGGTTCCGTTGATGCCCAGAAAGCAATAGAAATAGGAAAAAAAGCACCTGAAATTACGATGGCCAAAGCAGATGGAACAGCATTTTCTCTTTCAGCATTAAAAGGGAAAATTGTCCTGATTGATTTCTGGGCAACATGGTGTGCTCCATGCGTTGAAGAACAACCTGAGCTGAAAGCATTGTACGACACGTACTCCGATAAGGTAAAGAACAATCAGTTTGAAATTCTCGGGATTTCTTTGGACAGGAATAAAGAAAGCTGGCAGAAAACAATTGACAGGTTCGGTATCAAATGGATACAGATCAGTGATTTAAAATTCTGGAAAAGCCCTGTCGCAAAGCTTTATGAAGTGGATGAACTTCCTTTTAACATCATCATTGACGGTGAGGGAACCATTTTAGCTAAGAATCTTCATGGCAAAGACCTGGAAGAATTTTTAAAGAAAAATTTAATACAGAACTGAATTTTTTATAACCCTAAAGAGCAGAAGTTATACTGCTCTTTATTTTTACCCCGTTTTACTTAAAAGGAAATAATATATCTTTTATAATGCTTATTTAATTATGCTGACAGATTATGCCTTATTCGGTTTGCTCACATATTTATTTCCTTTTACAAAGAAACGCCACGGTAAAAGGGCGTCTTCCTCTGCATAAGCAACACCTATACGTGGTCCTGCGATTATTTCATCCGGTTGATATACAATGCCATGATCTTCAATCCAGATTTCATTTTCCGTTAATTTTTTCCTGTTAAATGAGCGGTCAATACCTAAAGCTTTGGCTGCAGATCCCGGTCCTGCAGAAATAGAAGGTTTGGAAGCCGGCATATTTCTCCTGAATTCCATAATTTCTTTACCGATCAAAGGCTCAACAGCTCTTACGAGAACTGCATGAGGCTCGTCTTCAACAGAGGTCACCACATTGAAAAGGTGATGAATACCGTAACATAAATAAACATAGGAAACTCCGCCATGGCTGTATAAAGTTTCAGTACGGTCTGTGCGTCTGCCTCCATAGGCATGGGAAGCTTTATCTTTAGCTCCGAAATAGGCTTCGGTTTCTACAATGATTCCCGCTGTAGTTTCACCGTCGATTTCAGTAAAAAGTACTTTTCCTAAAAGGTCCCGAGCCAAAAAAAGAACATCCGGATTGGAATAATAGGAGAGTGGTAGTTTCATGAATGATTTTAGAAATTATTCACTCAAATTTAGTGATAATCCTGTAAAAACGAAATCTCCGGAGTTAACAAAAGATACCACAAAAATTCACATTTCATAAAATAGTGATTAATTTGGCATATCCATTGTTTCTTTTAATTCAACATCATTCACACCACTATAAAAATATAGGTTTTGACACTTTAATTCCCCGGATTTCTCCGGGGAATTTTTGTTGGAAACGTACATAAAATAAAAAGTCCCACATCACTGTGAGACTCTTATAGTTTAGTTATTTTGCTCCCGGAGGGCAGTGTTCTTTCAGAAATTTTGTAAACAGGGTAGCAAGATGCAGTGATGTTCCTTCACCCTCATCAATAGAATGGGTACGGTTAGGATAAGACATCAGCTGAAACTGTTTGTTGTACTTTACCAGCTCGTTGATATACACTTCTGTATTCTGGTAATGTACATTATCATCACCTGTCCCGTGAACCAGTAAAAGGTTTCCTTTTAAATTTTTAGCATAAGCGAGCGGGGAACCATTAACAAAGTCTTCTCTGTTCTCCTGGGGAAGCCCCATATAACGTTCCTGATAGATATTATCATAGAATAACTGGTTGGCAACCGGCGCAATCGCAATTCCCGTCTGGTATATATCAGGATATTGTCCTAAAAGGTTCAGGGTAGAAGAGCCACCGCCGCTCCAGCCCCATACGGCAACTCTTGATGTATCAATATACGGCCATTTTGCGAATAAAGCTTTAGCTCCCATTGCCTGATCACGGATATTCAGCTGCCCTATTTTACGGTAAATCGATTTTCTCCATTCACGCCCTTTCGGTGCAGGGGTTCCGCGGTTTTCAAGGGAAACATATAAATAGCCGTCTTCAGCCATATTTCCTGTATATAATCCATTCCAGCCTGTGTAGAAACTGTCTGTTACCGTCTGCATTGCAGGTTCTCCATATACGGTAAAAACAATAGGGTATTTTTTATTGGGGTCAAAGTTTTTAGGCTTTACTACCCATCCGTCCAATGTAACCCCGTCCTGAGTGGTAACCTGGAAAAACTCTGCCTTAGACATTGCAGGATCTGCTTTTGCGGATCTTTTGGCAGCTACCAATTCTTTATGTTCCGGAAGAGATACTACGGAACCTATTGAAAGGGCATTGATGTTATCATTGGTAAACATTGCGATCTTTCCGTTAGGGGAAACCGTGTATTCATTAGAACCCGTATAGGTCTCAGGAGTTACTTTTTGTGCTTTTCCTCCTTTCATGCTTACTTTATACAGATATTTCTGTGTGGCATTGTTTGGTGAAGCCAAAAAATAGATCTGCTTATTCTGAACATCAAAAAATTCCGGTTTTATTACATCGAAGGTATCTTTTGTAATTAATGTTTCTTTACCGTTCATATCTATTTTGTAAATATGTCTCCATCCGTCTTTTTCAGAAAGCCATAAGAATTCTTTTCCATTATCAATCCAGTCCCATCCACTCGGATCATTATCATTCCAGCGGGATTTTATATCAATCCATGCAGCATCTGTTTCCGTGTAGATCGTCTTACTGCTTCCGGAACCGGCATCTGCTAAGATAATTTTACTTTGATTCTGTTTTCTGTTCAGCTGCTGCAGGATAACAGATTTAGAATCCAGTACCCATTCCATTCTCGGAATATAATGCTGTACTTCATCACCTGCAATATCCGCTTTCTTTGTAGATCCGGAAGCAAGATCATAAAACCAGATACTGCATCCGGAAGGGTTTTCACCAGCTTTCGGGTATTCTACAGGAATGGTAAATGAGTACAAACTGTCGGTATTATTAATCATCAGGAAGTTTTTTGTCCCTCTAGCGTCCAGTTTCCAGTAAGCAATTTTGTTACCGTCCGGGGACCATCTGAAGCCATCCTGGGTTCCAAATTCCTCTTCATACACCCAGTCAAAAGTACCGTTGATCATTCCGTCCGTACCATCTGTAGTGATCTTAGTCTGCTGATTGTTTGAAAGATCTTCAATGTAAATATTATGCTTCGATACATAGGCTACTTTTTTACCATCCGGCGAATATTTTGCAAACATTAATGATGAAGCCGGCAAGCCTTTCCCAAGCTGAGTAAGCTTTTTGGTATTTTTGTCAAAAATCCAGTAGTCTCCACGGGTATTATCTCTCCATACTTTTTTTGTGTTGGCAAAAAGCAATAAACTTTTCCCGTCCGGAGAAACCTGAAAGCTCTGCACCTTCAACGCTTCAGAACTTCCGGGAGGAATCAGTTCACTGCTGCTTAAAAGTGTCTGGTCTTTTCCGGGATGCAGCACATCCACAATCTCAACCCCTTTTTCAGTAAATGAGTAATAAGCATTGCCATCAGGAGTCCATTGGGTCTTCTGTGCTGCCAATGGCGATAAGCACAGAAAATAAAGTGCAATGGCTGTTAGTTTTTTTATGTTCTTCATAAATAATATTTGAATTAAGCTAAATGTTCAGCTCTGTAATTTTCAATTTCTTCTACGGTTTTGATCAGTCCGTTTCCAAGAAGTCTGTAGCCATTGTCTGTAACCAGGAAATCATCTTCTACGCGGACTCCTCCAAAATTCCTGTATTCCTTTACTTTATCATAATTAATAAAGTCTGCATTTTTGTTTTCAGCCTGCCACATGTCAATTAATTCCGGAATCATATAAATACCTGGCTCAACGGTAACTACAAATCCGGATTCAAGAGCCTTTCCTAAGCGTAAAGACTTAATACCAAATGTTTTGGTATCTTTTGGCTCTTCTTCAGTATACCCGATGTACTGCTCTCCAAGATCTTCCATATCATGCACATCCAATCCCATCATATGCCCCAGTCCGCATTGGAAAAACAGGGTATGGGCATGGTTTTTTACAGCGTCTTCAGCATTTCCTTTCATCAATCCAAGATCAATGAGACCTTCAACAAGATACTGAGCCGCTTTCAGATGAATATCTTTGAAACGAACACCCGGTTTCAGAAGTTGCTGGGCATTATTGAAAGCATTCAGAACTACCTCATAAATTTCTTTTTGTTTTGTGGTAAATGCTTTGGCTACAGGGAATGTTCTGGTAAGATCACCCGCATATCCCATTGATGTTTCCGCCCCGGAATCATTGAGGAAAAGATCTCCTTCTTTCATGGTATTAAGACGGTAATGATTATGCAGGATACCGCCGTTTATAGTAACGATAGGAGGATAGGACATCTGGCACTCTTTATTCGCAGCAAGATATTGGATTGCATTGGCAATTTCATATTCTTTCATTCCCGGTTTCGCAAGGCGCATGGCCAGCAGATGCATTTCATTGGAGACGTTCACAGCCTGTTCTATCTGTGCTATTTCCTGAGGTTCTTTGATTGATCTTTGTTTTACAATTGCCTTGATCATTTCTACAGAAGGCTGCAGGTCCGAAATTTTAATTCCAAGAAGATCCGACAGCAAAATTTTATTGGAAGGCTGATACGGAGGAAGATAGTGTACTTTTCTGCCGAAGCTCTGTACCTTTGCAATATATCGGGCAAGCTCTGCATAAGGTAACGTTTCCTGGACACCGGATTTCAGGCTTTTTCCTTAAGGGTTTCCTGCCTTCCCATCCATACAATCTCATCTATACTCAGCTCATCGCCGAAAATGATGGTTTTATTTTCATCAATATCAATAATGGCTGCTATACGGGGCTCCTGGATCCCGAAGTAATATAAATAGGTGCTGTCCTGGCGGAAATAATAAGGATTGTGCTCAAAATTCACAGGATTTTCTATATTTCCCAGAAATAATAAAATTCCGTCCGCTACATTATTCTGTAGCACGGCTCTTCTATCTTGATAGGTTTGTGCTGAAAACATATTATGAATAGTTTTTATTTTAAAGGTTTAAATTTACAATTTTGTATTATTAGCAGACTTTAATTATTAAAATAAAGTTTAAATTTTATACGCACTTTTTAGTCTTTTGTGTAATTTTATTACATCATTAGATTCTATTACAATGCACTTTAAAAACGACAGGATCATCATCCGTGAATTTACCCCTGAAGAATTTTCATTATTTACCATTCTTTTTGAAAATGAAAACGTTACCCGGTATCTGCCTTACAAAACTCCTGAAGAATACAAGGAAATGTTTGAAAAAGCTTTAGCTGATTATGAAGAAGGACCCTTCAGCAGATGGGGAATATTCAACACTCAAAACAATGATTTTGTAGGAATGTGTCTGGCCAGAATCTTTCTCGACAATCCGGAGCAGCTGGAAGTTGGGTATACTTTAGGAGAAAATTACTGGGGAAAAGGCCTCGGAACCGAAGTCTGTAAAGCCCTTGTTGATTACTGTTTTTCGCTGACTCATCAGAAAGATATTGTTGCTGTAACTGATCTTGATAATATCGGATCCCAAAAGGTACTTCTGAAAAGCGGTTTCAACAGAGTTGAAAATCTAAAACGGGAAGATAGGGAACTGGCTTACTTTATATTACAGAAAGGATAGTTTGCCGAATATTTTTTCACTATAGATTTTTCAGATTTACACAGAGGTTTTTGTATCAATAAAAATCTTTGATTTTAAGCTTAAGTGAAGTTCTCAGCTGTTTATCTTTAACTTAAAATAAACTTAAGTGTTTTTATCTTTTGTGGCTAAAATACAAGGTCTTCAGCCATAAAAACATTTCATTTATACAATAATTTATCATAACTTGCAGAAATTATGATGTCAAAACGTTGCAAATATGCGCTTAAAGCAATGGTCAGATTAGCAAGGAATTATAACCAGGGCTTTCTGCCAACCTCTGTTATTGCACAAGACGAAAACATCCCCAAGAAATTTCTGGAACAAATCCTTCTTGAACTTAAAAGGGTCAAACTGGTCAACAGCAAACAGGGTAAAGTAGGTGGGTATTATCTTCTGAAATCTCCCGATGAGGTCTCATTAGCAGATATTTACCGTATTTTTGATGGTCCTATTGCTCTTACACCTTGTGTTTCTTTGAACTTTTACGAAGCATGCGATGATTGTGTCGATGAAGCAGTCTGTTACCTTAGAAAAGAACTGATGATCGTGCGTGAAAAGACCAGAAAAAGCATGATGGAAGCTACCTTAACCAAGTTCATCAATAAAGAATAAAATTTTTTATTTAAATTCTACTATTTTGATAGGAGTTATAGAATTTTATATATATTTGCAAGACTTAAATCTCAATTCAAAATGGAAAACAGTCTGGAAAATGAATTTGAAAATCTTGTAAAAGAGGCTAATGAAGCTTCTTTTCAAACTAATGGACTGCAAATGCTGGCTGAAAAATTCCCGGATAAGGTAATCTTTTCCACCAGCTTCAGTTACGAGGATCAGGTTATCACTCATCTGATAAAAGATTTAAATATTGAAATATTCACCCTGGATACAGGAAGGCTTTTTGAACAGACCTATGAAACCTGGACGTCTACGAAAGCTTTCTTTAAAAAGAATATCAAAGCCTATTATCCGGACACGGAAGAGCTCAGAGCATTTGTCACAGAAAACGGCCCTGATTCGTTCTACCAATCTGTAGAAAAAAGAAAAGCGTGCTGTACCATCCGCAAAGTACATCCTCTAAAAAAAGCATTGGAGGGGTATAAGGTATGGATTACAGGACTAAGAGCTGAGCATTCTCCCAGCAGACAGAATATGCCGCAGCTGGAATGGGATCCGGATAATAGGATCATAAAATACCATCCCATCCTTCACTGGACGACAGAACAGGTGACAGCCTATGTAAAAGATCATCACTTACCTTACAATCACCTTCACAAGAAAGGATTTGTAAGCATAGGATGTGAACCGTGTACCAGAGCAATTAAAGAAGGAGAAGATTTCAGGGCAGGCCGATGGTGGTGGGAAGATGCCAATAAAAAAGAATGCGGTCTGCATATTCATCAATAAAAAAGAAAAAATGTCAATACATCAGTTAAACTATTTGGATCAGTTAGAAGCCGAATCTATTTATATATTAAGAGAAGTCGCAGGCCAATTTGAACGTCCGGCGTTGTTATTCAGTGGAGGAAAAGACAGTATTGTACTGGCGCATCTGGCGAGAAAAGCATTCTTTCATGGGAAAATTCCGTTTACATTTGTTCATGTTGATACCGGGCACAACTTTCCGGAAGTTCTGGATTTCCGTGATCAGCTGGTACAGCAGTTAGATGTCAATCTTGTAGTCAGAAAAGTGGAAGACACCATAAAAAGTAAAAAGCTGACTGAGGCTAAAGGGAAATTCCCAAGCAGAAACTGGCTGCAAACCTATACACTTCTTGATACCATTGAAGAGTTTGAGTTTGATGCCTGTATCGGGGGAGCCAGAAGAGATGAGGAAAAGGCAAGAGCAAAAGAAAGAATATTCTCCGTTCGTGATGAATTCGGGCAGTGGGATCCTAAACTTCAGCGTCCTGAGCTTTGGAATATTTTCAACGGTAAAATCCACAAAGGAGAAAATGTAAGGGTTTTTCCAATCAGCAACTGGACAGAGCTGGACATCTGGAATTATATCCGAAGAGAGAAAATTGCGCTTCCTTCCATTTATTTCTCGCATGAAAGGGAAGTAATCGACTTCAACGGACAATGGCTGGCCAATTCTTTACATGTTGTACCGGATCCGGAAGATATCATTACTACAAAGAAAATCCGTTACCGGACCGTAGGAGATATGACCTGTACCGCTGCAGTAGAATCTGACGCTGTTACAATAGATGCCGTTATCGAAGAAATCATAGCCACCAGAATTTCAGAACGTGGCGAAACCAGAATTGATGACAGGGTGACAGAAGCCGCTATGGAAGACAGAAAAAAGGAGGCTATTTCTAGCAATGAGTAATAAATAATAGAACAGACAGCTTTTATTTCTTAACGACAGAACATTACTCATTGCCCATTACTCATTATTTATAATTAAAATCGGATGGATATATTAAGATTTATAACAGCAGGAAGCGTGGATGACGGTAAAAGTACCCTTATCGGCAGACTGCTTTACGATAGCAAAAGCATTTTGCAGGACCAGTTGGAAGTCCTTGAAAAACATTCCAAAAACAAAAATGAAGATGGGGTAGACCTTGCTCTTTTAACAGATGGTCTGCGTGCAGAAAGAGAACAGGGAATCACAATTGATGTTGCCTACCGTTATTTTTCAACCGCAAAAAGGAAATTTATCATTGCTGATGCACCTGGCCATGTACAATATACCCGTAACATGATCACCGGAGCATCAAACTCTGACCTTATGGTTATTCTTATCGACGCAAGAAAAGGTGTGATTGAACAGACCAGAAGACATTCCATCATCGCTTCTTTATTACAGTTGAAAAAGTTGCTGTAGCTATCAACAAAATGGATATGGTGGATTATTCCGAAGAAGTTTTTGAAAACATTAAATCAGAATATGCAAAAATTGCAGAAAATCTGGGACTGAATGACGTAAGTTATTTTCCGATCTCTGCATTAAAAGGAGATAATATCGTTTCAAAATCTTCCAGAACAGATTGGTACAAGGAAGCTGCCTTCTGGAATATCTTGAAGAAGTAACAATCAATGAAGAAAAAAATAGCGGAAACCGTTTTCAGGTGCAATATGTGATCCGCCCTCAGACTGAAGAGCTGCATGACTACAGAGGATATGCCGGAAAAATAGTAAGCGGAAAATTCACTAAAGGAGACAAAGTCCATATTCTTCCTGCAGATCTGACGACAGCAATCACTAAGATTGAGATCAATGGCGTTGAAAAACAAGAAGCATATGAAGGGCAACCCGCCGTGATTCATCTTGCTCATGATCTGGACGTCAGCAGGGGTGATATTTTTGCCACAGAAGAAGATGTTCCTGCTGTTGAAAAAGATCTTGAAATTTTATTATGCTGGCTTGATCAGAAACCTTTGCAGCCAGGAAATAAATATCTTCTGCAGCAGAACAGCAGACTGGTGAAAGCAGTGGTGAAAGAGGTAGATTACAAGATCAATGTTAATACGCTCATCCGGGAACAGGCCGATGGTGAAATTAAACTGAATGAAATTGTGAAAGTTACCCTCCGAACGGCACAGCCTTTGGTCTATGACAGCTTTACCAATAATAAAACAACGGGCTCTGCCATTCTGGTGGATGAAACGTCCAATTCAACGGTAGCAGCCTGTATAATTCAATAGAAAAATGGCAATTTCCGATCACTTGATTCAAAGAATTCATCAGACCAAACAAAATAGTATTCATGGATTCTTTGATAAGATAAAAACCAAAAAATGGGTCAAGGATTTGTACGAAACACTCTTCCTGCCTAAGCATGACAATACTGAAGATCAGCTGAAAAAAATTTCGAAGCACTCCAGGCGACACTTTCAGACCTTATCCATACAGTAACAGGAGACAAAGGCCTTACAGAAAAACAGGTCACTCAGTTTTTTGAAGCTTTACCGGGACTTTATGACCAGCTGGTTCTGGATGCAAAATCTATTCTGGAATTTGATCCTGCCGCTGACTCTCTGGAAGAAGTATACCTGGCATATCCCGGCTTTTTTGCCACGTATGTCTACCGTATTTCGCACCAGCTTTGGACTCAGAAAGTGAAAATATTACCACGTGTCATTTCAGAATATGCCCACAGCAAAACAGGAATTGACATTCATCCGGGAGCCACTATCGGAAAATCCTTTTTCATTGATCATGGAACAGGAATTGTGATCGGAGAAACAACGGTTATCGGGAATAATGTCAAAATCTATCAGGGAGTAACCCTCGGAGCATTGAATGTTTCCAAAGAAAAAGCCCATCAGAAAAGGCATCCCAATATTGAAGATAATGTCATTATCTATTCAGGGGCAACCATTCTTGGAGGCGAAACTACCATAGGCAGAGAGAGCATTATCGGCGGAAATGTATGGGTAACACAGGATGTCCCTGCCAACTCTCTGGTCTACCACAAAAGTGAAATAAAAATAAAGGGTAATACTTCATTACCGGAATCATTAACCTTTGTGATTTAAAAAAACAAAAATAAAAAGTACATTGATATGAAATTTCAGAATGCATTAGAAACGATTGGGAATACACCCGTCGTGAAAATCAACAAACTCTTCAGTCCAGATCATGAAATCTGGATCAAACTTGAAAAAAGCAATCCCGGCGGAAGCATTAAAGACAGAATCGGACTGGCGATGATTGAAGATGCAGAAGCCAAAGGATTATTAAATAAAGACAGTGTCATTATAGAACCTACAAGCGGAAACACAGGAATAGGCCTCGCTTTGGCAGCCGCCGTAAAAGGATACAAACTTATCCTTGTCATGCCGGAAAGCATGAGTATAGAACGCCGCAAGATTATGGAAGCTTACGGAGCAGAATTCGTACTTACCCCAAGAGAAAAGGGAATGAAAGGCGCCATTGAAAAAGCCAATGAGCTTGCGGAAGAAACTCCCAACTCATGGATTCCAAGACAGTTTGATAATCCAGCCAATGTAAAAGTACATGTGGAAACTACGGCTCAGGAAATTTTAAAAGATTTCCCGGACGGTCTGGATTACATCATTACCGGAGTAGGAACCGGAGGACACATTACCGGAATAGCAAAAGTGGTTAAAGAAAAATATCCAAACGTAAAAGTTTTCGCCGTAGAACCGGAATTATCCCCTGTATTGAGTGGAGGAAATCCTGCACCGCATCCATTGCAGGGATTAGGAGCCGGGTTTGTTCCTTCTATTCTGGATATTACCCTTTTAGATGGAGTGATTACAGTAGGCAAAGAAGAAGCGTATGAATATGCTCTTAAAGCTGCTAAAAAAGAAGGTCTTTTTGTCGGAGTTTCCACAGGAGCCGCTTTAGCCGCCATCGCCAAACATTTACCGGAAATACCCCCTAACACTAAAATCCTGACGATTAATTACGATACCGGAGAAAGATACCTGTCGGTAGAGGGACTCTTCTAAATCCTTAATTAACACCTACTTCAATGAAAACAAATATAAAATCACCAAAGGTTTACCTTATCGGTGCAGGGCCCGGCAACCCTGAACTGATCACGGTAAAAGCAGTAAAAGCGATTGCAGAAGCAGATATCATTTTATGTGACCGTCTTGTAAGTCCCGAGATTCTGGAAACCTACGTCAATAAAGACACAGAAATTATCTATGTAGGTAAAGAATGCAGCAAAAATGCTTCTACACCACAATCTCATATCAATATTTTAATGGTGGAATATGCCCGTCAGAATAAAACCATTGTAAGACTGAAAGGAGGAGATGTTTCCATATTCTCCAATATTCTTGATGAGCTGCAGGCTTTAAAGCAAAATCATATTCCTTACGAGATCATCCCGGGAATTACAGCGGCTTTAGGAGCAGCAGCCTTTGCAGGAATGCCTTTAACGGCAAGAGGTTATTCTACCTCCGTTCGTTTTCTGACGTATTATAAATCAGAAATTGTAACGGAAGAGTATTGGAAAGAACTTGCTTGCACCAATGATACCCTTGTTTTCTATATGTCTAAAGGAAACCTTACCCTCTTGTGGAAAAACTGAAAGAACTTCAGGTTTCAGGTGATAAAAAAATTGCAGTCATTGAACAGGCTACAACCCCTTTCCAAAAGGTATACACGTCATCATTTGATGATTTTGATGAAAAATTCGGAGACAAAAATTTTGCTTCGCCTTCATTGGTGATTGTGGGTAAAATTGTGAATCTCCATGAAGAATTTTCGTGGCTTGAAAATACGGAACAGGAAGGTCTTTATTTTAAATCGGTAGAAAACGGAAGTCTGATCCCTACCACTCAAAATTTCTTTGAATATGCTGTCTGAAACTAAATTAAATGTACTAAAACAAATCTCCATAGACTTTTCCAGAGATGAAGCCATATGGGCAAGCGGATATCTTGCAGGTATTGCCGGAGGAACTTCACTTACAGCCGTTCTGCCGCCACAGCAAACAAATGATATCGCACAGAATGCTGTAAAGAAAATAACACTGGCTTACGGTACAGAAACCGGAAACAGTAAAAAACTGGCTACTGCTCTGGCAGGTATCGTAAAGAAAAAAGGGCTTCAGGTAAAACTTGCAGACCTTTCCCAATACAAGCCTAAAGATCTTGTGAAAGAAGAATTCTTTTTTATAGTCATCAGTACCCAGGGAGAAGGCGAACCACCAGCACTTGCCAAAAAATTCTATGATTATATTTATGAAAATGAAATTGATCTCAGCGGACTTAAATATGGAGTGCTGGCATTGGGAGACAGCAGTTATCCGCTGTTTTGCCAAACCGGAGAAGATATAGATACCCGTTTTGAAATATTGGGTGCTCAGCGCATTATTCCATTGAAAAAGTGTGATATAGATTATGAACAGGAAGCTTCCCACTGGATAGAACATGTCTTTGAAACGGTTAATAAAAATGCTGGTCAGAGTACAAAAAGTGTTTCAAAACCAAAAGTCTCTTCCGGAAGAAAAAATATAAGGGAAAAGTTTCCGCCATCATCAATCTGAACGATATTACGTCTGAAAAAGAAACCTATCATATTGAAATTGAAACAGAAGAAGCGCTTAGTTATCAGCCAGGTGCGGCGTTGGGAGTAATCCCTTTCAATGCTAAAGAAATAGTCAATGAAATTATTACGCTGACCGGGATTGATCCTCAAAAGCAGATAGAAACACCGAAGGTTACAGCTCCTGTTGAAGAACTACTATGCAAGCATCTTAACATCAGCTATTTACTGAAATCAGTTGTTGCCCAGTATGCAAAAATAACGGGACATTCCATTCCGGAAGTCAGATTGAGCCTTCTTGACCTTCTTAGGATTTATCCTGTAAAAAATGCAGATGAATTTAAAGAAATCTTACAGATATTAACCGCTCAGGCACCTCGTCTCTATTCCATTTCTTCTTCTCCGGAGGCTCACGGTGATACCGAAATTCATATTACCGTTGCAAAATCAGAATTCTTTATTGATCATCAGAAGCATAATGGATTATGCAGTGGATTTCTAAGTGAATTTAAAGAAGGGGAAGAGCTGGAATTTTACATCCAGGATGCAGGACACTTTAAACTGCCGGAAGCTGATCAGGATATCATCATGATAGGGCCGGGAACAGGTATTGCACCATTCAGGTCTTTTCTTTGGGAACGTGATGCAACAGGTGCAGAGGGAAGAAACTGGCTGTTTTTCGGAGACAGAAACTTTGTATCAGATTTTCTTTATCAGGCTGAACTTCAGGACTTCCTTAAGACAGGCGGTCTGACCCATCTGGATCTTGCTTTTTCCAGAGATACCGCTGAGAAAGTATATGTTCAGCACAGATTAGAACAAAAATCTCAGGAAGTATTTTACTGGCTGGAAGGAGGCGCGTCAGTATACGTATGCGGCGCCAAAGAGCCCATGGCCAGGGACGTAGAACAAACACTCCTTAACATTATTCAGAATGAAGGAAAACGCAGCAAAGAAGACGCTGTAAACTATTTGGAAGAAATGGAATTAAGCGGCAGATATGCTAAAGATGTGTATTAAAAGAAGTACTCAAAAATCAAAGGTAACAGTTATGAACAACGATAAAGAAAATCTTTCACCGGTAGAAAGGATTAAAACCGGTAGTAACGGACTCAGGGGAACTTTAAAGGAAAGCCTTGCAGACAACTTCACCGGAGCCATAAGGGAAGATGACCAGACGCTGATCAAGTTCCACGGAATGTACCAGCAGGACGACAGAGACAGAAGGGAAGAGCGTGTTTCCAAAAAGCTGGAATGGCTGTATTCCTATATGATCAGATTAAGACTTCCCGGTGGTTTTTTAACTCCTGAACAATGGGTAGGCCTGAATGAAACGGCTGAAGACCATTCCACAGGAACCATTAAAGTAACCACAAGACAAACGATTCAGCTGCATGGGATTTTGAAATCTCATTTAAGACCCACCATTCAGAGCTTCAACCTGCAGCATCTGGATTCTATTGCGGCCTGTGGGGACGTGAACAGAAATGTAACCTGTACAGCCAATCCTTCGGAATCTCCTTTACAGCAGGAAGCGTATGAACTGGCAGGAAAAATCAGTGAAATGTGTCTTCCGAAAACCAAAGCTTACTATGATATCTGGATTGATGATGAACTTCTTGTAGATCGTAAAGCAGAAGAAGATCCTTTGTATCAGGACAGATATCTTCCGAGAAAACTGAAAATAGGAATTGCCGTTCCGCCCAATAATGATGTGGATGTATTCATCAATGATATCGCTTTAATCGCCATTACCGAAAACGATAAAATTGTGGGTTATAATATTGCTGCCGGAGGGGATTAGGTGCCACTCACGGAAATGAAGCTACTTATGCCCGTCTCGCCTCCATTCTTGGATTTTTAGATACGGAAGAAAAAGTATTAAAAGCCGTGTACGAAATCATCACGGTACAAAGAGACTTCGGAAACAGGAGCGACCGGAAATTATCAAGATTAAAATATACGATTGATAAATTGGGTATCGACCAGTACAGAGCTGAAGTGGAAAAGAGAACCGGATTCAGTTTTGAGCCGGCCCGTGAATTTACATTTACACAAAGAAAAGACCGCTACGGCTGGATACAGAATCATGAAGGTAAATGGTTCTATACCGTATTTGTAGAGCACGGAAGAATCCTTAATACAGCAGAATATTCTTTAAAATCGGGGTTATTAAAAATTGCGCAGACAGGAAAAGCCAATTTCCGTTTTACCTGCAACCAGAATCTTATTCTTGCTGATATTGATGAAAAAGATAAAGCTGAAATTGAAGCTATTTTAAAAGAACACAGAATTTCAGAACATACCGATGGAGCAAGTGCTTTACGCAAAAACTCTGTTGCGTGTGTAGCTTTAAACACCTGTTCACTGGCACTGGCTGAAGCCCAGCGTTATCTGCCTTCTCTGGTCACGAGAATAGAACCTATTCTTGAAAAATATGGTCTGCTGGAAGAAGATATCACGATCCGTATGACCGGCTGTCCCAACGGCTGCGGAAGATCTCCCAATGCTGAAATAGGATTTGTGGGAACAGCCTACGGGAAATATAATCTCCACATCGGAGGAGACCGCCTGGGAATGCGGCTGAATACAAAATTTAAAGAGAACATTGGTGAAGAAGAAATTCTGACCACGCTGGATGAACTTTTCGGGATTTATGTGCAGAAAAGACTGGAAGAAGAAACATTTGGTGATTTTTCATACCGTTACTTACTTAACCTAAATTAATTATATGGCTAATTTTCATGATGATCTGAAAAAAATAAAAAAATCAACCTCTTCATTTAGGCAGACGAATGTGTATGTGTTGTTGATGCTCTAGTAACAATACATATAAAGCTGTTTCAACTTTTTGAACCACGAGGAAAAGTTAATACACATTCTTTCATTGCAACCAAAGGTGAAGCAATCTCAGAATTCTATTAACGGCTTAAACCACCCCGTCAAAAATTAAAGAATTTTTGCCACCCCTCCGGAGGAGGGAATTCTAAGCCCTTCAATTGTAATATGAAACCATATTGAAGATTTTCATCATTAAAGGTAAAAATTCAGACAGCTTCATTCTCAACCTAAAAAATGAAGAAAAAATGAAAAACAAAAAGCAGGGAAATTTTCTACCAAAAGCAGGCATTATTGCATTTACATTTCTATTTTTTAACCTGGCAGAAGCACAGCAGCAACTCATAGAGCTTAGCGGTAGCATCAAAAATACAGGTACGCATAAAGGTCTCGATTCTGTAAAAGTACAGATCGAAAACACACAGGATACTGCATTAACCGATCAATCGGGTAATTTTAAGCTCAGAACAAGGGTTACCATTCCGTTCCGGGTGGTTATTCAGAAAGATGGGTTCACCGGCCAGACTGTAGAAATACTTTCACCTTCCAACAAAATAACGGTAGGCCTTAATCCTCAGAATACCATCATTGATGATGTGGTGATTTCAGCCTCCAGAGTTCCGGAAAAGATATTAAGATCACCAATAGCTATTGAGAAAATAGATATTAAAACCATCAGAGAAAGTCCGGCTGCTTCGTTTTATGAAACCCTGGAAAACGTAAAAGGATTACAGCTATTAACTTCCAGTCTTACGTTGAAAATTCCGAATTCAAGAGGTTTCAATTCACCGAACAACTTCCGTTTCATGCAGTTGGTTGATGGCGTTGATGTACAATCAGCAACCTTGGGCGTACCGCTGGGAAATGCCATAGGGCCTACAGAACTGGATATTCAGTCGATGGAAGTAACTCCCGGAGCCGCTTCAGCATTGTACGGAATGAATGCCATTAACGGACTCGCGAGCTTACAGACCAAAGATCCGTTTACCTCCGAAGGAATAAGCGTTTATTTCCGTGGCGGAGTTAACCATGTAGATAATGTGAGCCACAAAATAAGCTCCCTGGGTGAAAGCGCCATACGGTTTGCAAAAGTATTCAATAAAAACTTTGCCGTAAAGGTAAACGCTTCCTATTTCAGCGGAACAGACTGGATTTCCAATAACCAGACCGATCAGAACCCGGGATCATTAGTTACCGCCAATCCAAATTTTTCTCTGCCCAATAATCCCGCTGAAGATCTCTGGAATAAATACGGTGACGAAAGAAACAACCGTGTTGCCGTAAAAGTGGATTATAACGGCAAACCAACCACGTTCAATGTTTCCAGAACAGGATATCTTGAAAAAGATCTTGTGAGTCCTGATGTGAAGAACATTAAGCTTGATGCAGGATTATATTACCGTTTCGGAGATCAGTGGAAAGCATCCTATGTATATCGTTACGGCTTGCTGGATGGAACTTTTCAGAGAGGAAACAAAATCCGTCTGCAGAATGCCACGGTTCAGAATCATAAAGTGGAACTGACAGGAAAAGAATTAACATTCAGAGCTTATGTATCCATAGAAAATACCGGAGATTCCTATAACCTGAAGCCTTTAGCAGACAATCTTGATCTGACCAATCTTTCCAATGCCAACTGGAAAAATATATTCCAGACCGCACTTCAGAACAGCCTGAATGCCGGAACCAATCTTAATGATGCTTTCCTCCTTGCCCGCCGGGACGCCGATAAAAACAGGGCTGTACCGGGAACTGCAGCTTTTGAGCAGTTAAAGAACACCATCATAGGCATCAATAACTGGGATTCAGCGAATGCGGGAATTGCAGGAGCACCAGCAACTGGAGGAGCCAAGCTTGAACAGAAATCCCGCTTTTATCAGGGTGAACTTACTTATGATTTCAGCAGATTTGTGAAGATATTCAACCTTCTCGCAGGTGTGGACTACCGTTTATATAGCATTACTCCTGATGGAAACAATTTTGTAGATTTCAACCGTCCTGTCAATGAAAGGAATATTCTCTTAGCTGATAGTACCTTCGGAAAAGATGTTATCTATCAGAAATATGGAGCTTTTGCACAGATTACCAAACTTCTCTTTGATGATAAATTAAAAATCAATGCCGCTTTACGGATCGACAGAAATCCGGAATTTGAAGCCAAACTTAATCCAAGGATAAGTGTGGTTTATTCTCCGGTAAAACAGCATAATTTCAGGGCATCTTTTCAAAACGGATATCGTTTCCCTTCGTTATTTGAAGCACTTTCATTCGTCAACAACGGAAACGTAAGAAGAGTAGGAGGCCTTTCAAAAGTAAATAACGGATTAGGCTATCTGGAAAATTCCTACACATTGGCTTCCATCGATAAATTTACTTCAGCGGTAAATGCAGACGTAGATGCAGGAAAAACCCAAAGTCAGGCAGCTCAGGATAACAAACAGCTTTTAACAGTAGCCAATCTGCAGAAGTTACAGCCGGAAAAAATCAATTCATTTGAAGTAGGGTATAAGTCTGCTTTTTTCAATAATAAACTGGTGCTGGACTGGGATTTCTATTATAATATCTACGAAGGATTCCTTGGACAGGTAGAAGTGGCGGTGCCTAGAAACAGCCAGGTAGGAAGCAATGCAGCAGTCCTTGCAATGCTCGACAGAAGCAAGCAGGATCGTTACAGGGTGTATACCAACAGCAACAGTACCTACAAAAGCTATGGGACATCCCTTGGAATCCGTTATAATATTACAGGAAATTATAATGTTAATACCAATGTTTCTTATAATGATCTGGCTTCCAATAATACTTCAGACTTGTTTGTTACGGCTTTCAACACTCCGAAATGGATGGTGAATGTAAGTGTAGGAAACAGAGAGATTATCAAAAACATCGGATTTACGCTTGTTGCAAGATGGCAGAGCAGTTTTATGTGGGAAAGTCCTTTGGCATCCGGAGAAATTCCGGCCTATTATACGATTGACACCCAGGCTACATGGAAGCTGCCTGAAATTCATGCCAATATTAAAATCGGAGCGACCAATCTGCTGAACCGCCGTTACTTCCAGTATGCAGCAGGTCCCGAAATCGGAGGACTGTATTATCTCGCTTTTACTTATGATTTAAAACTGTAATCAGGATGAGCAATTCTTTATATCCCGTATTTTTAAAACTTGAAAACCTTTCACTGCTGATCATTGGCGGCGGAAAGGTTGCCCTTGAAAAATTAGAGTCAGTACTGGGAAACTCTCCGGATACATCCATCAGGCTGGTGGCGAAAGAAATTATCCCTGAAGTCAGAATCTTACAAAATCAGTTTTCCAATATTACCCTGCATGAAAGAGCATATAGTGATCATGATTTTAATGATACGGATCTTGCTATTATCGCAGTAAATGATATAGAACTGGCCGGGGAGATCAGAGAAAAAGCCCAGGAAAAAAGTGTGCTGGTGAATATTGCCGATAAGCCTGATCTGTGTGATTTTTATTTAGGCTCCATTGTCAAAAAGGAAGTCTTAAAATTGCTATTTCCACCAACGGGAAATCTCCGACTATCGCTAAAAGATTAAGAGAAACCTTCACAGAGGTTATCCCTGATGAAATGGATCATGTACTGGACAATATGCAGCATATCCGTAATCAGCTGACCGGAGACTTCAACTATAAAGTGAAAGAACTCAACAAAATCACGACAGAATACCTGACGGATGGAAAAACTTATTTAAAGCCGGACAAAGAAATTGAAAAACTGATCAGCATTACCAAAACAGCCCAGAGAAAAGCCAATATCTATCTGGCCATCATAGGTGTTTTACTTCTTTCCGGATTATTTGGACTTGTAGTTTATCAATTTAATCTTTCAGAAGATATCCAATATTTTCTGAACAAAGACGGCCATATTTTTTACTGGATGCTGTTTGCCGGTTTCATGGCAGAAATTGTTGCTGGATCTATGGGAATGGGCTATGGAGTAATCTGTACTACCATCCTTTTACTGCTGAATGTACCGCCACCTGTTGTGAGTGCAAGCATTCATTCTGCGGAATCTTTTACTACTGCTGCCGGAAGTTTCAGTCATTATAAATTGGGAAATGTCAATAAGAAAATGGTTTGGGTACTGTTTCCGCTGGCTATTGTAGGTTCTGTCATCGGTGCTTTAACACTTTCCCATTATGGCGAACATTATGCTCACATTGTAAAACCGATTATTGCCTGCTACACTCTGTATCTTGGAATTAATATCTTAAAAAATGCATTCAGAGATAAAAAGTCAGGGCTAATCAGAACCAAACGGAGAACCAATCTCAGAATATTAGGATTGGCTGGCGGCTTTATAGATTCTTTTGCAGGAGGAGGATGGGGCCCGTTGGTAACCGGAACGCTGATCAAAGAGGGAAGAATTCCCCGTTATGTTGTGGGAAGCTCTACTGTTGCCAAATTTTTACTGACTATAACAAGTGCAGTGACCTTCATCTTTACCATTGGTATCCATCACTGGAATATTGTGTTAGGGCTCTTGCTGGGTGGTGTTTTTACAGCTCCGTTTTCAGCAATGCTTACATCAAAGCTTCCGACAAAGAAAATGTTTGTGGTAGTGGGAATAGTGGTGATCATGATGAGTCTGGTGACAATAATAAAATCCTTTTTATCATAAGGAACAGCATCATAAATAACGCGAAGATTTTAATGTTTTACTTTAATCCGAGGAATCATAGGGAGAAAAATCAATAATTAGGATTTATTGATAGTATTATTACTCATTTTCAGTAAAAATCTGAAACCATTAAAACTTTGCGTTTTTTTACTTTTGAATGCTTTTTAAAACGTAAAGAATCTAATTTATTAACTTACCATTTCAAGGAAGCAAAGACAGGAATCAATAAATTGATTCTTTTTGAACGGATGTATAGCCAAAGCTATTATCATATCATTGCCTGTTTTTATTTTTCAAGTTCACGAACTACTACTTTAGCCATTTCTTTGGAACTGAAAGGATTTTGTCCTGTAATCAGATGCCCGTCAACCACAACATTGGAAGTCATCGGAATAAAAGCTTTTTTATAATGTACCCCCCGTTCTTTAAGGGCGGCTTCAAGATTAAAAGGGACTTCATTTTTCCTTCTTGCCAAAGTTTCTTCAAACCAGTCGAATCCTGTGATATTCTTATCTTTAATCATGTATTCACCATCCGAAAGTTTTACATTCAATAATCCTCCGACTCCATGGCAGATCGCTGCAACCATTTTACTATTTTCATATTGGTCTCTGAGCATCGTCTGTAAAGTTATATTATCAGGGAAATCATACATCGTTGCATGTCCGCCGGCCAGATAAATGCAATCGAAAGATTCATTCTTTACCGCATCAAGGCTCTTTGTATGGGCCAGTTCATCCATGAATTCAGGATTTTCATAATATTTTTTGAAATCCCATCCAGGACCAGAGGTTTCAGGCTTTCCGGATCAACAGGAGTATTTCCGCCTTTAGGGGAAGCTATGGCCATCTGCCAACCTAGCTCCTTTGCAGCATGGTAAATATGGGTAAGCTCACTCAGCCATAAACCTGTTTTAAGATGACCGCTGGCATACTGATCTACGTTCGTTACGACTAGCAATATTTTTTCATCATGATAATGTTAATTAAAAGATTTTCTGAATTCTAACGGTGAAACAGCAGTCTGATTTTTAAATAAACGGTGGAAGGACTGAGCATGTTCAAATCCTAAATTATAAGCAATTTCAGAAACAGATAAACTGGTAGTGGAAAGCAGCTCTTTAGCCTTTTCAATCACTCTGTTCTGAATATGCTGCTGTGTGGTCTGTCCCGTATGAACCCTTAACATATCACTCAGATAGTTGGGGCTGATATTCATTTGAGCTGCCACAAATTGTACCGTAGGAATCCCGTCGATCAGCAGTTTTCCATTTTTAAAATAATCGTCCAGTAAACTTTCAAGCTGGGTCAAGAGATCATGGTTCACTTTTTCCGGGTTAAAAACTGGCGGTTGTAGAATCTGTCGCAGTATTTCAACAGCAAATCGATATTGGATACCAGTAAATCCTGGGTAAAGCCATCCATATTGGCTTCAATTTCCCTGCTGATATTATCCAGAATATCCGTCACAGATTTTTCTTCTTTTTCCGAGAGGTACAACGCTTCATTGGTGGTATATGAAAAGTAGCCATAATCTTTTATTGTGGAAGCCAGCGGATATCCCTGCAGAAAATCCGGATGAATAACCAATACATTTCCCCTTACCTCAGCAAGCAGTATATCTTCAAACTGCAGTACCTGATGGGGAGCAATAAAATACATGATCCCATCTTCAAAATCATAATAATGCTGTCCGTATTTGCATCTTCCCGCACAGTCTTTTTTAATGGAAACTACGTAAAAATCGGTGGTTACTGAACTCAGGATCGTTTCAGGATCAATATTCACCTCATTAAAATCAAATACACTGATCAAAGGATGTGAGGGCCTTTTCAGGTTCAGATACTTATGCAATGCTGTGATCGAGGTTACTTTTTCGGGAGCTTTCATTTTATTTCTTTTTACTACCCCGTCAAAAATTCTTTGAATTTTTGCCACCCCTCAAAGGAGGGGAATATTTTGCCCTTCGGTTGCGGTGATGGCGTCTCTAAGGTACTTATTTTAACAGGATTATTTTGCTTTTTGCTGTTCTTTTTTTATTTGTTCTATTCCCAGTCTGTAGGCCGTTACCTGAAACTCCGGGAATCTTTTCCTGAATTTTGAGTCATCAAACAGATTATCATATTGATATCTTGGAAGCAGCTCTTTTAGTTCTTTTGCATTTTTACTGAACAGTGATCCTATACTAAAAGCCAGCTTCGGAATCACAGAATACCTGAATTCTTTCCCGTAGACCTGAGAAACCAGAGCAATGAATTCTTTGTAGTTCATCTTGTGGCTATCCACCGGTAAGTGCCAGGTCTGGCCATAGGCATCCGGTGTATTTCCAATGAGAGCAGTTGCACGGCTGGCATCAGGGGTCCAGATAAGGCTTCTTATCTTATCATCCCTCAAAGGAACCTTTAGTTTTTTACCATCTTTAATGGCGTTGAAGATAAGGGTATTGGTAATACTTTGGGTTTTTCCCGGGCCATAAAACTCAGGGGCCCTGCAGATAACAGCATCTATTGTTCCGGCTTTCATTTCTTCCAAAAGCATATCTGCCATCTGCTTTCTTACGATTCCTTTTCTTCCTACAGGAGCAAAACGGGTTTGTTCCGTCAGAATCTCATTATTTTGAGGATACATGTACGTGTTATCAAAAAACACCAGTTTTGTTCCGTTGATTTTACAGGCTTCAATAACATTTTTCATGATGGTCAAAAACTGTCTTTCCCATAAATCTGTATCCATAGGAAGGCCAAGGGTAAAATAAGCAATTTCACTTCCTTTCACGGCTTCTATTGCTTTTTCTCTATCTGATAAATCTGCTGAAAACAGAGTATCAGTTTCATTCACTTTTTTGGCATTTCTGCTCACAATGCGGATGTCTGAAGTATAATTTCTCTTCAGTTCTCTTGCCAGTTCTTCACCAATCTGCCCATTGGCACCTAATATAGTTTGCATCGTTTTTTATTTTGAGGGTTAGCTGTTTCACTGAAAATCAATTGAATACTTTCAGTTGCTTTTATTTCTGATACAAAATTCGGGCATAATTATAAAAACAGAGTAGCTGAATCTATGGAAGTTGTAACATAATCTCTGAACAATGTAAAAAAGCAGGAAAATAATCAGGCTGAGTAAGTAAAAATACAGCAATGAATCATTATTTTAACCACAAAAGGCACAAAAGTTTTAAACACTTCAATTTTTCATACAACACTTAGTGTGTACTTTCCTGCGGTATCATTTTAAACTTACTTAAATGAGCTTAGGTGCTTTAAAATGAAGCCTTTTGTGACTTTTGTGGTTTGGTAAAGTTTAAACAACTTTATAATAATCAGGTATAATTCTTTACGCTCTCAGCCTTACTGATCTTTATTTTCGATCCAAAGCCAGGTAATTATCCTCAATTCTGCTGATCAGAATATAGAACAGACCTGCATAGATCATCTGAATCCCCATTGCTTCCCAGTTTTCAACAGTACTGCTTCCGAAAAGGAGCAGGATAATCAGGAGGCTCCGGCCATGGCAGCAATACGGGTTTTAAATCCAATAATTAGCAGCACACCAATTGTAAATTCGAGAAAAGGGAGCGTAATGCCAAAAAGGTGAACCAACGGCTGTGGAAGCCAGCTTGTTTCAAAACCTTTCATCATTCCTGATGCAAAATCCTGTAATTTTACCAGTCGGACCAATCCGTGTCCTAAAAAATTGATTCCCATCGACACACGAAGGAAAAAATAGGCTGTTTTTGTATTATTCATAAAGGTATTTTTGGATGGAAGCGGGAAGGTATAAGTCTGCTATGATTCACTTTATTGTGTTTATCAATTATGCTGTAACTTGTTTTTAAGGTCTTCAATAACTTCCTTCCTCCAGCCTCCAGCTTCCTTACTTATTAAACTTTTCTTCACTGTTATCAACCGGAGTATCCGGATCATTCATCACCATTTTTGCTATATCATCTTTTCTCATAAAGACAACACCCTGCTTTTCTCTGGTATATCTGATGAATTCCTCCATGGCATGTACCATTGCCGGCGTCCCGCCAATTCTGTCATGAAAACTGATGCTCATCATCCTTCTTTTAGAAGCTCCTTCTTCATACAGGCGGTCAAATTCAAACTTCAGCTGTGCCAGAAACTGATCCGGGCTCCAATGCTTTCCTTCTATAGTAACGATATCATTGTTCCGTAACGTATAAGGAATGACCACAAAATTTTTCCCTTTTACTTTTGTAATAAAAGGCTCATCATGGCTCAGGTCGTCTATATGATATAAAAAACCCAGCTCCTGCAATACCTTAAGGGTATTCGGGCCTCTTCTCAGCCAATTACAGTTATAACCTACCGCTTTCTGCCCGGTAATCTTTTCCACTACATCTACACCCTGTTTTACAAAATTCAGCTCATCAGCATAACTTTTATTCCATTGATTATCCCAGGCAATGCCGTGAGCGGCAATTTCATGACCTCCTTTTGCAATAGCTTTAGCCACATCAGGATACTTTTCAGCAGCAGTTCCCACCACATGAGAAGTTACTTTGATATCATATTTTTTCCATAAATCCAGCATCCTGTAAATTCCTTCATTCCCGCCATACCGGTACCAGCTTTCTGCGGGAAGATCAGGTTGTCCTTTGGGCAGGGAGTACCGCTGAACGGACTTTCAGCACCTTCAGGCTGTCCGCCTGTTTCAAACTGCATAGAAACGGAAATAACCAGCTGAGCCCCGTTCGGCCAGTATTTTTTGGTTGGAACCTGTGCCTGAGACAGCTCCTTTTTCTCTCTTTTATCCTTATCATGATGGTCGGAAAAGGACATTAAAACGATTGTTGAAGCAAGCAACAATACTGATTGTTTTATATATTTCATTTTGAATGTATTGATAAGGCAAAATTCATCAATAATCACTCAGTCTGTATTGTAAAAATTAATGGTAAATTTGTAAAAATCCATTTTTTATGAAGCGAATTGTTAATTTTAATTCTTTTAATGTTTTCAGTATTGAAAAGGAAATATGGGATGTTGAATATCATAACCATAACTTTTATGAGCTGATTATTATAGAGCATGGCAAAGGATTTCATCACCTCAACAACGTAACTTTTCCCTACAAAAAAGGAGATGTTTTCCTTTTGAGGCCAAGTGATGCCCATGAATTCACCATTACAGGTAAAACACGTTTCATTTATATAAAATTTACCGAACAGTATATCTGGCAGAACCATTTGTCCCACCAAAATAATGAGCTTAAAAAAATGGTTCAGCTTCTGATGGAAAACCATTCTTTTGTATATGAATCCGTGATTAAAAATAAAACAGATAGAGTACACCTGTTACGGCTGGCCCGGATTCTTCTATATGAATTCAGCCATAAAAACATGTACAATAAAGAGATCACGGCTGATCTTTTTTCATCCGTTATTACAATTCTGATCCGAAATACAATACATACCAGTACTGCCAAAGAATGGATGACCCAAAATCTGAGCAGAATTGAAAAGATACTGTACTATATCAATGTCAACGCTCTGGATGCTGATAAAATGAAAATTGAGAACCTGGCTGAAGAATTTATGCTTTCACCCAATTATATCAGTATTTATATCAAAAAACAGACAGGTTTTTCCATACAGCAGCACGTTATGCAGCATAAAATGAAAACTGCTGAAAAGCTCTTGCTTCAAAGCCGTTATAATATCAGTGAAATTGCCGACAAACTGGGCTTCAATGATGCAAGCCACTTCAATAAAATATTCAAAACATACAAACAAATGTCACCCTCTGGGTTTAAAAAGAAAAGTATATCCTATTGACCATCCGGTTATATATTTTTCATATCTTTAATAATCAAATCCTTACGTCCATGAAAACAAGTGCTGGTATTTTGCTTTTTAAAAAAGAAAAAAACAGTCTGTATTATTTTTGGTACATCCCGGTGGTCCTTTCTGGAAAAATAAAGACCTTGGAGCATGGTCTATTCCCAAAGGTGAAATTCTTGCTGATGAAAATCCATTGGAACGCGCCCTGACAGAATTTGAAGAAGAAACGGGTAAAACCCTAGACGGAAAGTTTATCGAACTGTCACCCATTAGGCAGAAAGGAGGAAAAACCGTTTATGCCTGGGCCTTAGAAAGCGATCTTGACACTTCAGGTCTTTACAGCAATAGTTTTCCATTGGAATGGCCTCCCAAATCCGGTAATATAATGGAAATTCCGGAAGTAGATCAATGGCAATGGTTCCCTTCAGAAGAAGCGCAGCAGCGCATCAATACAGCGCAGAAAGATTTTATCACAGAACTTGAACATATAATGAATCAATAACACCTAAAACAAAACCATGAAAAAATTAAACAGAAAAACATTGAAAAACATTATCGGGGAGATCGGTATTGAGCTTAATCTTCCTCTTCCCGTAGGCGTTTGCCTTGGGAACCTGCTTTCTCTATGCCCGCCCCATTCCCATTGCCGGGCAGATGAAAGATGTTATCCTGATGCTGCAGGTCCCTGCATTAACGGGTTGTGTCCTTCAGGTTATCACTGCCATTCGGGAGAATGTGTACGGTAATATATCAAAAAATAAAACGTTTATCAGCCTGATAAACGTTTTATTTTATATATCTCAAAGTTTTACCTTTTTATTCCGATCGCTTTTAATGCACTGGATGTTAAAAAAATATCATCAAAAACTGTAAGTGATTCCACATCATTATATCCTGTAGGGATCAGATCATTTTTATTAAAAGATAATTCAATGGAAGGATCATATGCAGCGATGATTCTCACCTTTGAATATCCGTTATAATCTACCTTAAAGCCCTCAAACATACAGTTCTGTTCTGCCTTCTGATATTCTGCATATTCTTCAAATCCGGCAACATCCGTTCTTTTCCCGTCATTATGCCCCAGGGATTTCCATTCCGTATAATTTTTAGGTTCTTTCAGAATATTCCCTTTACGGTCTACGGGAACAAACATTCCAAGAGTCAAGCGCTTCTTTAAGAAATTGGCATAATTATTCATCAGATTCAAAATCTGAAGATCGGCATACCCTTCGTGAGAATAATACTCCAGCACGAAAGTGGTCATCGGAATCAGCTTATGAGAAGCATCAGTCGGCATAATTAGTCTTTACTTTTTTTGGCCGATAAAAATAGTATTTTTATTTACTTTACCCAATGGGAGATGATGAATAGCATGGAATTTATACCGATTCTGAATAACAATAATCGTAGGAAAGCCCTTGATTTTTCAGTAATTTTGAAGGAAATAACAGTATAATAATAACAAAACCTTTTCTAAAAAGGTTTGCACCAATGACAATATGTTGAAAAAGATATTATTAGGAACCAGCATCATTCAATGCTGCTTTTACAATACTATGGCTCAGAAACCAGGTGAAAAGCCGGTTTATACATCAGAATGGGGACATCTCTTCCGTGAAAAAGGAAATAATAAAGATCTTTTAGGAATCTTTTCTACAGAAGCACCTGTTTATCTTCTGGATTCTACCCAGACACAATACAAAGTACAGGTAAGCAACGGGGATATCGGTTTCATAGACCGCCAGCCTTTACAAAAAACCATGCACGGCAATAAATCTTCCGGCGAACCAGCCCAGTATTTCTACCGTGGGCCGCAGGGACAGCAATGTCCGCATTTCTATATACAGGTATCGGAACTTCGGGTGCGAAAAGGTCCTACAACAGAAAGTACGCCGGTACGGAGAGCTGCTTTAAATGAGTTGGTCTGTATTGATTATGTTCCTTTATATCAGGATGGCTGGGTTTATATTGGTGATCATTTCCATGAAAATCCGGAATATATCCAGATGAAGTACCTTGGTTCTGAACTTACCTACGAAAAAGTGCTGAAAGACTATCTTGCAGTAAAAGGTAAAAACAAAGAAAAAGAATTGACGCAGGCTGGAAGGTTACGTGAAATCGCCTGGATGGAGGATAAAAATCTTAAACAGGCTTTACAGTACTGGAAAGAATCCAATGCCGGTATAGAAAACACGAAAACAGATATCGACTTTGAACTTCTTCTGGCAGAGCAGTTTGCAAAAAAACCTGGAACAAAGGACTATGAAAAGAAATTAAAAACTCTGAACATGCATTTCTTATGGAAAGAAACCGCACTTTTTGACGGCAAAATAACAGACTCCCAGATGAAAAAACTGGAAATGCAGAGAGTGAATGATATTCCCGATATGCCGGAATGCGGATGGGAACCTCAATACTTCTATAAAACACCTGACATCATCGTTGCTTTTGAAGAATATAAAGGAAAAATTTCCGGAAGCATCTACAAAATGTCTTTTACCAACGGTGAAGCTTTGGTTTTAGGAAATGAGCGTATGGATTCCAATTATGATGAAAGGAGTTTTGTAACCCGTTTTGGGGATCTGCTTTCATCACACTGGATTTCCTCTCCACACGAATATCATATCCAGAATGGGGATGCAGGACTTTTATTTTTACCTTTAAAGACGGAAAGCTTTTCAGCTATGAATGTATGTACTATTGCTAAATGAATCCTTAATTATACTTATCAATAGAAGCGGGCTAAAGCCCGCTTATTTATTATCCACCATTTCAAATGCATCAGCCAAACCTATACGATATTAAGTTTCGGCTGAAGCCGAACTATCTGTATGCAATTGTTAGATCGGGCTAAAGCCCGTTCCTATTGAATATTCATACCATTCTCAGATATAATACCAGGTTTATGTATCAATAGAAGCGGGCTTTAGCCCGCTTATTTTATTATCCGCCATTTCAAATGCTTCAGCCAAACCTATACGATATTAAGTTTGCGGCTGAAGCCGAACTATCTGTATGCAATTGTTAGATCGGGCTAAAGCCCGTTCCTATTGAATATTCATACCATTCTCAGATATAATACCAGGTTTATGTATCAATAGAGGCGGGTTTTAACCCGCTTATTTCATCATCCGCCATTTCAAATGCTTCAGCCAAACCTATACGATATTAAGTTTCGGCTGAAGCCGAACTATCTGTATGCAATTGTTAGAACGGGCTAAAGCACGTTCCTATTGAATATTCATACCATTCTCAGATATAATACAGGTTTATGTATCAATAGAGGCGGGTTTTAACCCGCTTATTTCATCATCCGCCATTTCAAATGCTTCAGCCAAACCTATACGATATTAAGTTTCGGCTGAAGCCGAACTATCTGTATGCAATTGTTAGAACGGGCTAAAGCACGTTCCTATTGAATATTCATACCATTCTCAGATATAATACCAGGTTTATGTATCAATAGAGGCGGGTTTTAACCCGCTTATTGATTAATGACCCTATCAACGGCTTCAGCCAAAAATTAAAATATTATCCAACATAAGTGATTAAATTTGAAAGGTGTATCTTTACCACACCAAACAAAATATTATTATATGTCATTTATCACACCGGAAGGAGCCAGGAAGGCTCAGCTATCCTTATCTGAAAGAGCGCCCGTTGCGCATGCTCTTCTTTCAGGAGCAGAAAATATTTCGAAATACAACAGTGGAGTATGTCATGATGCTGTAGCGTATGCATTATATATGCGCGGTGCATCTATAAGCCCTTCTCAACTGGCAGAATCAGCCGGACAAAAATGGTTAACCGTATTTAACTATCCGGCAGGGGAAAAATGGGACGGATATTCGCCAATCCCGGCAGGAAAAGCAATCGGTTTCTACAGACTGATTGATAAAAGCTGGTTTCATTCAGCAGTTACTACAGGAAAAGGAAATGAAATCAGATCCGTTAATGGATTTTCATTAGGATCTGCATGGTCTGTACCTGTAGACATGAAATGGGTATTAGGTAAAAAGAATGCTGACGGTACCTTCAATTATGATGGAACCAAAATAGAAGTCTATATCTCTTCCTTATAACAAATCACAAAGGTAAAAAAGCAGATCAATACGCTTTTTTACCTTTTCGCTTTAAGCATCAGCACATTTCGGACATATCCCGCTGATAATAAAATTGTACTCCTGTGCAATAAAGTGTTCCGGCAAACTGATTTCCGGAATCGCATTTTCAATACACGTTACAGAATGACATTCTTTGCAGTTGAAATGAACATGATTGTGAAAATGCTGTTCATGTGTACATTTTCCGCTGCACTTTGCAAAATTTACCACCCCGTCAATATTAACGATCTTGTGTATGGCACCTTCGTTTTCAAGCCTTTCCAATACCCTGTAAATGGTTACCCTGTTACACAGATCACCTAATTTCTTCTGAATATCAGAATGCGTAAGGGCTACATCCGAACCATTGATAAGGTTTAAAATTTCAGTCTTGGCATGCGTATTTCTGACCTGTTTCATATTTTAATGCAACAAAGTTGCGATATTTAATTTTTTATTTCTACTTTTGCAACAAAGTTACAATAAGAAAATTAATTCTGGACTATTATGAAATCAAAAATTCTTGATGCTGTAGGAATCTCCGCTGCTGTTCTATGCCTGATTCATTGTATTGTTTTCCCGTTATTATTAATTGTTCCCTTAGGAATATCACACAATCCTTATATTGATCTCGCGTTTCTTTGTATTGGGGCTGTTGTTGTTTTCAGGGTAACCAAAAAGATAGAAAAACGCTGGCTAAAGATTTTATTCTGGACTTCTGTTTCTCTCATCTCTATTTCCATCCTCACCGATATACTATTGGAGATTCATGTGCCATTGATCTATATCGGAACTGCAGGCTTAATAACCGGCCACCTTATCAATTTTAAAAATCACAAACATTAAAAAATGACAAAAAAACTTCCTGTAACGGTACTGAGCGGTTTCCTGGGAGCCGGTAAAACCACATTACTGAACCATATTTTACACAACAGGCAAGGACTGAAGGTAGCTGTCATTGTGAATGATATGAGCGAAGTGAATATTGATGCCCGTATTGTTGAAAATCAAAATACCCTTTCAAGAACAGAAGAAAAACTGGTAGAAATGAGCAACGGATGCATCTGCTGCACACTTCGTGAAGATCTGATGGTAGAAGTGGAACGCCTTGCCGGCGAAAACCGTTTTGATTATCTTCTTATTGAAAGTACAGGAATCAGTGAACCGGTTCCTGTGGCTCAAACCTTTACCTACATTGATGAAGAAAGCGGAATAGACCTTTCCCGTTTCAGTTATGTAGATACCATGGTAACGGTAGTAGACTGTTTTAATTTCATAAAAGATTTCGGTTCTAATGAACTGCTGATGGACCGTGATCTTACGGATATGGAAGGCGATTACCGGACAATTGTTAATCTTCTGACCGATCAGATCGAATTTGCCAACGTGATTATTTTAAACAAAACAGATCTTATAGATGCGGAAACACTTGGCTTTTTACAGGCTGCCATAAAAAAGTTAAATCCGGATGCGGTTCTCTTACACTCAGAGTTTGGTAAAATTGATCCTCAGCAGATTTTAAATACACGGCTTTTTGATTTCGACAAAGCGCAATCATCTGCCGGCTGGCAAAAAGAACTGCAATCGGAGCACCACACTCCCGAAACGGAAGAATATGGAATAAGTTCAATCGTTTTCAGAGACAGAAAGCCTTTTCATCCGGTAAGATTATGGGAATACCTGAACCATCATTATCCTGAAGGAACAATACGAGCGAAAGGTCTGTTCTGGCTGGCGTCAAGACCTGATGATGCCCTGAACTTTTCTCAGGCAGGAGGATCTTTCCGTTTGGAAAAGGCAGGGGTATGGTGGTGCAGCATGTCGCTAAGCCATAGAGTACAGTATTCTTCATTTACGGAAAATCAAAGTTTTATTGAAAAAAGATGGGACAAAAACTGGGGTGACAGGATTAATGAACTGGTCTTTATCGGGCAGAATCTGGATAAAGATCAAATGCTGTCTGATCTTCAGCATTGCCTTATCAATGAAAGGGAAAAAGAATTGTTTGATAAAAAACAAAGCTTTGAAGATCCCTTTCCAAAGGATATTTAAAATTAACTTTTAATTAATGCAACAATGTATCGGTAAAAAGTTAAATGCGATAACTTGGTACATTATTCAAAACAATATGGACAGAAGAAAATTTCTAAAAGGTTCTGCAATACTTTCAGGATTATTAACCTTATCACCCGCTGATCTCTGGAGCTTCGGAAAGAATAGTGAAAAAACGAAGACCGGAGAGGCAAAGAATATCATCTTTATGGTCAGTGACGGGATGAGTCTGGGAACACTTTCAATGGCAGACCTGTATTCCCGGAATATTTTAGGAAGGGGAAGTAACTGGCTCAATCTGTATCATGAGAAAAAAGTAACCCGTGCCCTGATGGATACAGCCTCAGCAAGCTCTATAGTAACAGATTCTGCTGCTGCAAGTTCAGCTTTTGGAGGAGGGATAAGAGTAAAAACGGGACACTGAATATAGGACCTAACGGTGAGAAGCATCTTCCGATATGGCAGCAATATAAAAAAGGAGGCAAGAAAGCAGGCTGTGTGACTACCGTTACCGTTACCCATGCAACTCCTGCTGGTTTTTGTGTAAATTCTTCCAGAAGAAATGCAGAACCTCAAATCGCTGAGATCTATGCCGACCTGGAACTGGATGTGCTTTTAGGCGGAGGTGACGAGTTTTTCAATCCTGCCAAAAGAGAAGACAAGACAGATCTCTATTCTGTTTATCGCAAAAGGGATACCGGATTCTGAAAACACAAAATGACCTGAAAGAAGTCAGAAAAGGAGAGAAGCTGTTAGGAATCTTCAGTACAGGAGCGCTGCCGTACAGTATTGACAGGGCTCATCTGCAGGAATATAAAAATACTCCAACTCTTGCTGAAATGGCCGATACAGCTATTAACCAGATGAAGGATCATCCGGAGGGTTTTGTTCTTCAGGTAGAAGCCGGAAAAGTAGACTGGGCAGCCCATGCCAATGACGTTGCTGCATTGATTCACGATCAGCTGGCATTTGACGAAGCCGTAAAAACGGTTTTGGATTTTGCTGAAAAAGATGGAAACACCCTGGTAATCATCACTACAGATCATGGTAATGCCAATCCCGGAACTATTTATGGTACGGATGCCACCAAAAACTTTAACAGTATTTCAGGGTATCAATATACCAATGAATATATTCTGAACAAGATTCAGAAAGACTATTCGATGAATGATATTAAAGACTGGATTTATGAAAGTAACAAAATTATCCTGAATGATGATGAAGCCAAACATCTGCTGAGCTTTTACAACGGTCTTGAAAAAGGGGAAGAAGGAGGTCTTTATAATTATAAAAAGCTGCCTTTCAAACTATATTCGGAAATTCAGAAAAGCAGGAATTCTGTTGGATGGATCAGTATGGACCATTCCGGAGATTACGTGGAGGTAGCGGCTTATGGCCCGGGAAATGAAATTTTACAGCAGTTTATTAAAAATACAGATCTGCATGATCTGATGCTGAAAGCATGCCCTGTATAAACAAAACATTCATATTTTTTCATATTTAATTATTTGGGAGATGGCAAGGCGGATTTGATTGTGTCCGCCTTGTTTTTATTATAAGAAGGCTATATTTCCCCCATTACAAACATATTTTCCATGGTAGGCACTTTACTGCCTCCTTCTTTTCAAGAGTTATGGCAAAGGCCTGGGCATCGGGAATATTGGCTAAAGCAATTCTGCTGTCTTTATCTTCGGTATACATTCCTGCACTCACCGGCTTTCCGTTTTCTATAGCCCAAAGCTGATACTGCATTCCCTCAGGAGCTTTCGGAAGCTTTTCAGCATTCAGATAGACTTCTTTTGTTTTTTTGTCCCAGAAAACCATTGCTTTGGCATCCGCATGCTTTTCTACTCCTTTCAGCATAACCATCTTCATATCAGGATTGGAGAACATCTCAAGTTTCTGATTCATTTTCTGCATGGCCTCATCCTGATGCTTTTTATCTGCTGCCAGCAGAGCCATCTCTTTTGATTCGCAGATTGAGTGTTCATCCAGTACAAGTTACCGGCAACACTTACCAGAAACAGTACAGAAGCTGCTACTGCATACGTTTTCCAGGGGTATTTACTTGAGCTTTATACTCCGGAATATCTTCGTTTTGATCTTTTGCTTCCGGAATATCTGCTGAAAGGGCAGGGATAACTTCCTCAACAGTCTGTTCCTTCTGAATTTTGTTCCATATCTTAGATTTCAGATCAACCGGAGGTGCTACCGCCTGTGCCGTAGCAAGATCTTCCAAAGTTTTCTGCGCTTCTTCAAAAGCTGCTTTTACTTCAGCATTGTTCTTCATCACACACTCCAAAATCCCTGCTTCCTCGGGAGAAGCATGGCCAAGAATATAAGATTCTATAATTCCGGATGATATGTATTCTTTAGTGTTCAATTTATTGATAATCTTTTAGCAAATCCTTTAATTTCATCAGTGCATTCCGCATTTTTGTTTTTACGGTTCCCAGGGGTATCTTCAGCTTCTCAGATATCTCATGCTGGGTATATCCTTGATAATAAGCAAGATCAATAAGTTCCTGCTTATCTGCTTCCAGCCCTTCCAGAACGTTATTGAATCCGATATAGTCGGAAGAATTATTCGTTGTTGAAAGTTCTGCAGTATTATATACGAAATCCGGAAGTGATTGGTTTTTAAGCTCATTCTGGAATCCTTTAGACTTTAAATAATCAATAGCGGTATTCCTTGCAATATTGATCATCCAGGTATAAAACCTCCCTTTGGAAGCATCATACTGATGAATGGAGTTCCATATTTTAACAAAAACATCCTGAATAACTTCTTCAGTATATTCTTTAGACTGAACAATCCGAAGAATAATTCCGTACAGCGCACCAGAATAGTGGTCATACAGATAATGAAAACCAGTTTCGTTTTTTTCTTTTAATAAAACGATAAGCTCTTCTTCAGAATAGGTTGTTTTAATAGCTTTTATTTTTCTGTCCAAATGTAATAAAATAAAACATATAGTCAACAAAATCCTAAACATCTTTTATTTCATACACAATTTTAAAGAAATCATTTAAAAATATTCAATACAAGATATTTCATTCAGAAAAGAATAGAAAGATAATTCAGAAAACGTCCTGATGTACTTATTAAATTACAATATAAAAAAATAACCAGCTGAAAATCAAATAGATGAAATAAATTTCAATCTTTTTCAATCTAAAATAAAACCAACCTCGTAAATGACATTAAAGCACAAATAAATATAATCAATAAAAAAATCAATACAATGAACACACAATCAAAAATCACAGTCTTGGCAATGGTAGCTCTATCATTTGCTTTCAGCAGGAAGGTAACTGCACAAATGATGAAAGAAAAAACAGTAATGGTGGGAGGAGCCCCCATGTATCCATCCAAAAATATTATTGAAAACGCTGTGAATTCCAAAGATCACAAAACACTTGTGGCAGCAGTGAAAGCTGCCGGATTGGTAGAAACATTAGAGGGGGCAGGACCTTTTACAGTACTGGCACCTACAGATGCGGCCTTTGCAAAACTTCCCAAAGGAACCGTTGAAAACCTTGTAAAACCTGAAAATAAGGCAACACTTACCAGCATATTAACGTACCATGTTCTTCCCGGAAGATACAGTGCTAAAGAAATCTGGGCAGCCGTAAAAGCAGGAAAAGGAAAAAGTATGATGAAAACGGTACAGGGAGAGGAACTTACTTTCTGGACCAAAGGAAAAGACCTTTATATAAAAGATGCTAAAGGAAACAACGCGAAAGTAACCATTGCGGATGTAAACCAGTCTAATGGTGTGATTCATGTTATCGATACAGTTCTGATGCCATAACAACTTGTGAGATTTCAACAGCATATCAGTATGCTGTTTTCTTGCTCTTAAACCCAACACTAAAAAATAAATAGTATGAAAAGAACCATTCACGTTTCTAATCAGGGAGCTACCCTTGATACCAGCAGAAGAAACTTTTTAAAATTAAGTGGAGTAGGATTGGCCATCGCAGGCCTTACCATTATCGGTTGTGATGATAATGATGATTTCCAGATGATAGAAGAATCCAAGTATGACCTTGGAACAGGGGATGTAGGAGTATTAAATTACGCCTATGCACTTGAACAGCTTGAAGCCGACTTTTATACGAAAGTAGTTAACAATTTCTATGCGGGAATTTCCAGTATTGAAAAAGAACTTTTCACAGATCTGTACCATCATGAAGTGATACACAGGGATTTCTTCAAAGCTGCCATCAGCGGAGCTACAGATCATGTGCTGCCTAAGCTCGAATTCCAGTATCCGAATGTGAATTTTAATAACAGGAGCTCAGTTCTGGCCACAGCAAAAGCATTGGAAGATACGGGGGTAGCCGCTTATAATGGCGCGGGAAAATATATTTCCAACCCGGCATACCTTGTTATTGCCGGTAAAATAGTTTCTGTAGAAGCCAGACATGCTTCCGCTATCAGAAATATCATCAATCCCGGCTCTGCAGATTTTTCAGGAGATGACGTGATAGATGCCAATGGACTTGACCTCGCAAAAGAGCCCAAAGATGTCGTAATGGCTGCCGGAGCATTCATCAAAACACCTTTTACCTGGAAAGAAAGAGGCATCAACTAATCATTCACCTTAAAAACTCACATTATGAATATTCTTAGATTACTGGATAAGCTTTCCCATGATAAATTTTTCACAACGGAAGCATCAAGACTTGAGGCCATTACCAATATGTCTCTATTCGGAAAAAAGCAGCAGTAGCAGCAGTTCCGCTTGGACTGGGTGCACTGATGGCAACTCCGGCTAAAGCAGAAACCTCAAAAACAGCATTTACAGGTATGGCTTTAAAAAGTACCCTCACAGATGCATTGCAGCTGGCATTGGTGCTGGAATACCTTGAAAATGAATATTACAGCATAGGATTGTCTACACCGGGACTTATTCCGAATGCAGACAGGACCGTTTTTATGCAGATCTCAAAGCATGAATCTGCTCATGTAGGTTTTCTGAAAAGTACACTGACTTCCTTAGGAACGACTCCGGGAAACAAACCGACTTTTGATTTTACCGCTGGGGGAAATTTTACTCCTTTTACAGATTATAATCAGTTTCTGATTCTTGCTCAGGCCTTTGAAGATACGGGAGTAAGGGCATATAAAGGACAGGCAGGAAATGTAATGTCCAATAAGGTTGTGCTTCAGGCAGCCTTACAGATTCATTCTGTAGAAGCCAGACATGCTTCGCAGGTAAGAAGAATGCGAGCAAACAAAGGATGGATAGAGCTTGCCGATGGGGGAAGTATGCCTTCTGCAACCAATCCTGTTTATGCAGGAGAAGATAATACCAATCAGGCGGGTTTCAATACAGGAACCTTATTTGGAGCTGCAGCCGGTTCTGCAGCTTATGATGAGATTTTAAGCGGCAGCGATGCACAGACTATTGCCTCTCTGTTCATAGTATAGTTGTGATTTGGATGATGATAAGTGGTGTGTCCATTTCCGGGCTCATCCGGAAATGGACTTTAAAATCAATCGTCAGGCCTTAAAAAACACTGTTAAAGCATTACTTTTCATCCTGATTCAAACACTGAGTACCATATGATCACATGTGGTACTTTTTATTTTATATTGTTTATTACTTCTTTATATCTTTAAAATTTCTTTAAATCTTTTAAAATAACCATGCATATTCCTTTATTAACAAATTAACTGCAACGGAATACAAAATTATTTCGTATTTTGCTTTACTTATTAAAATAATAATTTAAAGCACTTAAAAATATTAAAAATATAAACTTTAAGGACTTGATTATCATTTTTTAATAATCAAAAAAGAAAAATCTCTAACCGTTGAAATAACATATGAAGAAGTACCCAATTCCTGCGAATGAAGAAGACCGAATGAGAAAACTGGAGTTTTTTGATCTTTTAAACCTGGAAAAAGATCCCCAGTTGGACGTTTTTGCAGAAACAGCGTGTCTGGTGACCGACTGCCCGGCAGCGCTTATTGCCATGATGGAAAGCGAAACCCAAACCATTCAGAGCTGTGTAGGGATTGCCCTGGATTTTGTAGACAGGAAAAATACAGTATGTCAGTATTCTATCGCAAGTGGGGATATCGTAGTCATTAATGACACTTTACTGGATGAAAGATCTTCTGATAATCCACTCATACTGGCAGGCGGAATCCGGTTTTATGCAGGAGTACCCCTGTTAGATGACGAAGGATTTGCATTGGGAACGCTTTGCGTAATTGATTATAAGCCTAAAACTATTACGGAAGACCAGATCTCTACCCTAAAAAAATAGGGGAAGCGGTCACGAAACTTCTGATGGGGAAACGGAAAAACATCCAGGCCGAATATTTTCAGCAAACCTTCAGCATTTCAAATAACCTGATCTGTGTGCTGGACAAAGATTTTTTCCTGAAAGACATTAACCCTGCTTTTGAAAACGCATTTCAAATAAATAAAAGCCAGGTTCTTAATCAGAATTTCCTTGACCTGGTAGGCAGTCATAATTCCCAGCTGCAATTGCTCTCTAAAAATCTTCCTGATACGGATGAAGAGGTTACTTTTACCACTTCTACCAATATCAGTGATACCCAAACCATTATTGTTGAATGGTATTTAAAACTGAACCAGAGCCATTCAGATATTTTTTGCTTCGGAATCAATATTACCCAGCGTATTGAAGAAAAACTAAAACTGGAAAGCTCCGAACGCCGTTTCAGAAGCTTCTTCGAAAATGCAATAGGACTGATGAGTATGCATGATATGGAAGGAAATATCATCGCCGTCAATGAAAAAGGAAGAGAAACTCTTCAATATTCTGCCGAAGAGGTGGAAGATCTGAATTTAAAAGACCTGGTTCCTGAAAAAACTGGTATCTTCTTGAACAATATCTGGAGCGCATCAACAAAAACCGTGAAGATTTCGGGACCATGATCCTGAAAACAAAAAGAGGTGATGAAGTAATATGGATGTACCATAACCTTGTGGAGATCAATAAGGAAGGAAAACCGTACGTAGTCAGTACCGCACTGAATGTTACCGAAAGAGTGACCCTGGAAAAAGATCTGGTTCATACCAAAAAGATGCTGGAACAGACCAGTGCCGTTGCCCAGGTGGGAGGCTGGGAAGTCAATCTCAAAAACAACACTGTAATCTGGTCACAGTCTACCAGAGAAATTCATAAAATAGATAAAAATTTCCAGCCGGATTTTGAGAATGCGCTGGGCTTCTACAGTGAAAACAGCCGGGAAAAGCTGGAATCCTTATTCGAGAGAGCTGTGAAAGAAGGCGTTCCCTACGATGAAGAATTACAGCTGATAAGAAATGACGGCGTCATGATCTGGGTAAGGGTAAAAGGAATACCGGAATTTGAAGGAGGAGTATGTACCAGAGTCTACGGAATCATACAGGATATTGACAACTTCAAAAAAGTTTACCTCGAACTGGCCAGAAAAGAGGCTATGCTTCAGGCATTTGTTGCCTATGTTCCTGCTACGGTAGCCATGTTTGACAAGGATCTTAATTATCTGTCAGTAAGCAGCAGCTGGAAAGATGAATTCCAGATGAACGACATCAGGCTCATCGGGGAGAACATGTTTAAGATTTCTCCGGATGTACCCGATGAAAGAATAAAAATATACCGGGATGCCCTGGCAGGAAAAGCCTACAAGAATGAAGATATGGCGATAGAAATTCCCGGCAAGGAATCTATTCAGCATTATAATGTGGAGGTTACTCCCTGGTATCTTTCCAGCAATGTTATTGGTGGGATTATTGTTTCTGCACAGAATATTACAGCTTCTGTGAAGATCAATAAGGAACTTAAAAATGCCAAGAAAATGGCAGACATTGCCAGCAGGGCGAAGTCAGAATTTCTGGCTAATATGAGCCATGAAATCCGGACTCCGTTAAATGGTGTTATCGGTTTCTCGGATCTTCTGTTAAAGACACCATTGAACGAAATACAGACTCAGTATCTTAATTATATTAATGAATCCGGTGAAAATCTATTGAACATTATCAATGATATCCTTGATTTCTCCAAAATAGAATCCGGAAAAATGGATCTTTCCATTGAAAAAGCCAATGTATATGATATTGTCAGCCAGGTAATCAATGTAATCCTTTATCAGTCTCAGAAAAAGAATATAGAATTACTTTTAAATATAGAACCGGGACTTCCCGAAACCATCTGGCTGGATGAATCGAGACTCAAACAGATTCTGATCAATCTTCTTGGAAATGCCGTGAAGTTTACCCAGGAAGGGGAAATAGAACTTAAAGTAGAAAAACTGAGTATTGAGAGTAAAAATATTACCCTGAGATTTTCTGTAAGAGACACCGGAATTGGTATTCCTAAAGAAAAACAAAAGCATATTTTCAATGCTTTCACCCAGGAAAACAGCTCTATCAGCAAAAAGTACGGAGGAACCGGCCTTGGATTGACCATTTCCAACAATATCCTGAACTATATGGGAAGCAGTCTGTCATTGGTAAGTGAGCTTCATAAAGGATCTACATTCTATTTTGACATCCAGGTTCCTTACGAGATGTCTGAACGCCAGGAAGATGAAGATCTGAAGATAAACAAGGTACTGATTGTAGACGATAATGAGGCCAACAGGATCATTATTCAGCATATGCTCGCTTATAAAAATGTGGACTCAAAGCTTGCCGCCAACGGAATGGAAGCCCTTCAGATACTGCTTGCAGGAGAACGTTTTGATGTGATTCTGATGGACTATCATATGCCGGTCATTTCAGGACTGGAAACCATAGAAAAAATCAGGGAGTTGTTTGATAAACAAAATGAATCATCTCCTCTGATTATTCTTCATACCTCTTCTGAAGAGCATGACGTGATCAATTCTTTCCGCCAGGAAAACAATTCGTTCTTCCTGTTAAAACCGATCAAATCTGAAGAGCTTTATAAAACGCTGAAGCTTGCTGTAAAAAATACTGAAAAAGAGATAAACAGTAACACGCAGCCGGAAACAAAAGCACCAAAGTTAATGCAGTCTGCTAAGGTTTTACTTGTAGATGACAATCCTGTGAATATGGTGCTGAATAATAAAATGGTACGTTCATTAATCCCTGATGCACAGCTCACAGAAGCTACTGATGGTCTTCAGGCATTGGAGCAGTGTAAAGAAAAATATTTGATATCATTTTAATGGATGTTCAGATGCCGGTAATGGACGGTATTGAAGCAACGAAACAAATCCGGTTACTTCCGGAGTATGCCGGTGTTCCGATTATTGGTGTGACTGCAGGAAATGTACTGGGAGAAAAAGAAAAGTGTATGGATTCCGGGATGAATGACTTCCTGCCTAAGCCTTTAAGACAGGCAGATCTGCTGGCAATACTGGAAAAATACATTCTTAATGAAAATGACATTCCTTCGGAAGAATCATCAGATAAGGAAAAATATTTTGATATAAAACTTCTGAATGAACATATGGGTGATGATGATGAAGATTTCAAAAAAATATTTCTGAACCTTGTGATACAGGAACTTACTCAGGCTGAAGAAAATATCAGAAAAAGCACTGCAGAAAAAGACAGCACAGCCCTGAAAATGATCCTTCACAAGCTTAAAGGAACGGCAGGAACGGCAGGATTGATAAAACTTACTGAACGTACAGCTGACTGGGAAAAGAAAACAGAACCTGGCATGGATTTTACCTCCATGGAAAAAGAAATTATCCGGGAGATCACAACAGGATTACAATTCATTAAAAATTTAATACAATAAAAAAATAAAATTATGCTGATTCTAATCGCCGAAGACGACGAACTGATTCTAAAAACGATTGAGCACAAATTATTAAAAGAAGGGCACGAAGTGATTCTTACCCGTAACGGAAAAGACGCTATAGAAACCCTTAAAACAAAAGATGTAGACCTGGCCATCACAGATATTATGATGCCGTTTGCTTCCGGAATTGAAATACTTTCAGCTATTAAAACCATGGGCAAGCAGATCCCGGTGATCATGCTTTCCAGCATGGGACAGAAGAAGTGGTACTGAATGCTTTTGACCTCGGAGCAGCGGATTTTATTGTAAAACCATTCAGTCCCAATGAATTGATACTAAGAATAAAAAGATTTTCTTCAAAATAAACGATAACCATGTTTCTCACCACTTCTGTACATTTTCTTTTTCTTGTTTTTCTGGGGATGCTGTCTCTGGTTCTACTGCTGATTATTGCAGTGCTGATCTACAGTTTTTACCAGTACAGAGAATCCGTGCAGGCTTTCAGATGGTCAGAAGTAATCAATAAAAGAATCTCAGAAGTGATTGTATATGGTGAAGACGAAATGTCTCCGGATGATAATTTCTCGTCAGCATCAGGCAGTTCTATATTCAGAAATTTGTTCCTTCAGAAGCTGGCAGAATCCGAGAAGAAATTTTCCGGAGCAGCTCAAAACAAACTGAAAGATTTATTCCGGAAATATGGACTTCAGGAAGAAGCGTTAAAAAAGCTCTGTCAAAAAAAGTGCACTTAATTGCAAGAGGGATACAGGAACTTACCGCTATGAATGTAGAAGAAGCATTGCCTAAAATAGCTCCATTTTTAAGCCATCCTTCAGCTCAGGTATATCAGGAAGCACAATATGCAATGGTTCACTTTAAAGGATTTGAAGGCCTTCATTTCCTGAGCAGCATTACATCCACCATATCAGAATGGCAGCAGCTTCGTTTACTAATTTCAATTACTCAGATTCCTGATAACTCAGGAGATCATATTAAAAGCTGGATGGAAAGATCTAATGATTCTGTAGTTATTTTCACCCTTAAACTGTTAAGGAAATTTCAGATATTATCGCTTTATCCTTCTGTTATTAATCTGCTGAACCATTCTTCTCCTGAAATACGGATACAGGCGGTACAGACTTTATTATCACTGGAAAACTCCTCTACGATTGCCCATCTTATAGAAATCTATCCGCACCAGCCGGTTGAAGTTCAGAAAGAGATCCTTAAAGTCATGAAAAAGTCAAAAGACCAGCGCAGTACGGATTTTCTGAAAGATCAGTTATTGAATGGCAGTGATTCAGGATTGAAAGTGTATGCCGCAGAAGCTTTATGTGCACTTGAAAAGCATGAGTATCTGGCAGAAGTATTACAGAAGGAAACTTCTTCTGAAGAATTAATTCAAATCATTAAATACGCATTACAGGAAAAAGTATGTTAGAATTCTCACACATCACCTATGAAGTTGTTATCTGGCTGTTTTTAATTTACGGAACAGCAGTAACCCTTATCTATGGGTGGATAGGAATATATGCACTGGGCGCTGTGCTGCGTTACAAAAAAGAAAATACATTTACAGATTACAGTATCATTGCGGCCAATCCCAATGCCCCGGTATTCAGCGTTATTGCGCCGGCCTATAATGAAGGCATGACCATTGTGGAAAATGTACGTTCCCTGTTATCCCTTTACTATCATAATCTGGAAATTATTATTGTAAACGACGGAAGTAAGGATGATTCCATACAAAAGCTGATCGAAGCTTATGAACTGGAATCGGTGGCTTATTTCATTCAGGGAAAAATAGAAACCAATGCCGTAAGAGGAGTTTATAAAAGTAAAAATCCGGCCTTTAAAAAGCTTATTGTTGTTGATAAAGAAAATGGTGGAAAAGCAGATGCTTTAAATGTGGGAGTCAATATCTCTTCCGGGGAATATCTGGTGTGCATTGATGTGGATTGTATTCTGGAGCAGGATTCGATTTTAAAATTGGCAAAACCCATGCTGGAGCAGACCGATAAAAAGTTCATCGCCTGCGGTGGAGTAATTCGTCTGGCCAATAACTGTGTCATTGAAAACGGAAAAGTAGTAAGTGTCAACATGCCGAAAACCCTGCTGGGGAGAACACAGGCACTGGAATACATACGAGCTTTCGTACTCGGTCGTATGGCATGGTCCCGTGCGTCCGGTCTGATTCTGATCTCCGGTGCTTTTGGCGTATTTGACAGAAAAATTGTGCTGGCATGTGGAGGTTATGATAAAAGTACAGTGGGAGAAGATATGGAGCTGGTGGTAAGAATGAGGAAATACATGGAAGAAAGGAACGAACCTTATGAAGTGCTTACCATTCCGGATCCTTTGTGCTGGACAGAAGTTCCCGAGTCCAAAGATATTCTCAGAAAACAAAGAAACAGATGGATGCGCGGAACGATGGAAACCCTGTGGAAACACAGGAAGCTGATGTTCAATCCGAAATACAGAAAACTAGGAATGATCAGTCTTCCGTATTGGTTTTCTTTGAATTTTTGGGACCGCTTATCGAATTTTCAGGGTATATTATCTTTATCATCTTTTTATTGCTGGGAATTATCAACTGGCCGTTTTTTGTAATTCTGTTCGCTCTTGTGATCTCAATGGGCTTTCTGTATTCTATCTATGCTATATTGGTGGATCTTGTAAGCCATCAGGTTTATACCAAAAGGAAAGACTTTCTCAGATTAATCTTCACCGCCTTTTCCGAACCTTTTTATTTCCATCCTATTGTGGTGAAAGCGGGTGTAAACGGGTTTATAGATTATTTTAAAAAATCGCACGGCTGGGGTGAAATGACCCGACAAGGCTTTAATCAAAGTACACAAAATTTACCTCTGAAAGAAAGAATATACGCTATTCTTCAGGTGGGGCTTAAAAAGTGGGGAATACTGGCATTGATTTTCCTTGCCTTATTTTTGGCTGGCATAGTTGCAGAATCATTATGGTATAAGTATGTCTTTCCAAAATTTGAAACTCCGGCTATCATTGGCCATCTTTTCACAGAAAATATTTTATTTGCTCTTAGACTGACCTTCTGTATCGGATTTATTTATCTGATCATCAATTTTATCAAAGAAGGCTGGGCAAGGATTCTGGGGATAGTAACCCTGCTCATTGTAGCTGTTACCCAATATATCTTATTCCTGTATTTTTCTGAAACACGTAATGTATTGGGGGCAGATGTCTTATATTACAGCAAAGAAGAAATAAAGCAAATCTTACAGGCCAGCGGAATGCTCAACTTCAAGAACTTTGCATTACTGGGAATTTTAATAGCCGGCTCACTGATTCCTTTATGGATTGCCGGGAAAACCGCTTTAAAAACAATATATCCGGGATTGATAATCATGGTATTGGGATTAGCAGCCTTTTTTATTCCTTCCGATATCGTAGGATCCAAAATTCTGAGCTCTGAAAGTGAGTTTAATCAGAATGCAGCAAAAGTAAATGGGCTTATTTCTTTAAATCCAACGAAGATAATTTCATCAGTGATCATCCGGAGCTTACTGAATTGCTAAGCGAAAATGAAGACTATGCTGCCAATGCGGAAATGCTTGATAAAAACTTTCCGTTCTGGAGAAAAGAAAATACCCCGGATTTCCTGGGATCATATTTTAACAGATCCGGGAAGGTTCCCAATCTTGTTTTCCTTATAATGGAAGGCTTCGGACATGCGTATACATCGCCCAAAGGATACATCGGTAACTTTACTCCTTACCTTGATTCTCTGTCTAATAAAAGTTTGTATTGGGAAAACAGTTTAAGTTCAGCAGGAAGAACATTCGGAGCATTGCCGTCCTTGACCGGATCACTTCCTTTCGGGAAAAACGGATTTCTTGAAATAGAAAAAACACCAGAAAACTTCAATCTTTACAATATTCTTAAAGCGAACGGATTTGAAACAGGGTTCTATTATGGAGGCCATACATCATTCGACCGGTATCGCGAATTTCTGGAATACAGTGGAGTAGATCATATTGTGGATGAAGCATTATTCAGCAGTCCGTACCGTAAACTTCCTGCCAGCAACGGAGAGAGCTGGGGATATGAAGACCAGGCCGTTTTTGGTAAAATGCAGGAGCAGCAAAAACCATGGAATCAACCGTATTTCAATATGATCCTTACGCTTTCAACCCATAATCCTTTTTTAATCAATAATAAAGGTTATTATGAAAAGTTGTACAATCAAAGGCTTAATTCCGGGATTCTAACTCCAGAGCAGAAAAAATGGGCAACCGCTCATAAAGATCAGCTCATTTCAGTATTGAACGCCGATGATGCGATTAAAGGTTTCTTCAAAAATTACAGCAAACGCCCGGATTATAACAATACAATTTTTGTCATTACAGGAGATCACAGTATGCCTGAAATTACTTTACAGTCTAAAATTGACAGGTACCATGTTCCTTTGTTAATCTATTCACCTTTATTAAAGGAACCAAAACGTTTTTATAAAACAGTGAGCCATTTTGATATTGCACCTTCCATTCTGGCCTATTACAGGAATAATTATCAAATCAAAACACCTTCTACCGTGACATGGGTGGGAAGAGGCTTTTCTGCAGATGCTGAAATCAGCAAGGCCGGAATTCCTATGATGCAGAGTAAAAACCAGCTTATTGATTTCGTATCTGAAAAGTATTATATCCATGACGGACAGCTTTTCACGCTTAAGAACCTGGAAGAAGATCCTTCCAGTGATGCAGCAGCCATGACTAAAATCAATGGCAGATTCAATCAGTATAAAAGTATGAATGCAAAGTTTTATTCTACTAAAAAACTGATGCCTGATTCGGTAATGGTTAACTTTAAGAAAAAAATGAAATCAAAGTTTTAGAACTTTCTGGTGTAGCCCAAAGTAATATCAAACTGATTTCCTTTCTCACCCGGACGGAATTCCTGATTATAATACATGGTTCCTACAGAAAACAGATTGGTGCGGTAAGAGAAATTATATTCAGCACCTACTTTAAAGGTTTTAAGCTTAAAAGTTTCATTTTCCAGGAGGTTATTACGATTTTCTTCAGGGCTGATTCCCGTTCCGGCCTGAAAAGCAAAATAATCCTGAGCACCTTTTGTATAGTATCGTACCGTTGCCGTATAAGAATGCGAAATATTTTTGCTGTCCGGCGTAATATAAGTACGCAGATTGAACCAGAAATTTTATAATATTTCCCTACAGCAGCAGTATACATCCAGATGCTGTTGCTGAAATACAATTGACGGTAACCTAGTTCAGCTTCAAAGCTGTGGGGAAGATTGGCATTCAGGGAAACTCCGGTACGGTATTTCGGGAAAAGACCGACATCATCAGAATATCCTCCGCCAACATACAGATAAAACATTTTCGAAAGTCTCGGATAAGCTTCCAGCTCAATCTGCGTTCCTCCCTGCGCAAACTTATTGGCATAGTTCCCGCGAAGAATCACAGAACCAATAGGAGTTACTCTCTTATAGCTTACTCCCACAATATGCCAGTCGTCATCAAACTGTTTGTCAAAATGGGAATAATTATAAACTATTCCAACCGCATTTTTAGAAGAAAGATCATTTATTCTCACAGCAAGAGCCCTTGCTTCCGTATTTTTAGGATTGATGGATAAAAGAGTCTTTACAGCCTGATCAGCTTCCTCATAATGATCCATCCCAAAATATACTTTCGCCTTCAGCAGCAAAAGTGCTTCAGATTTTGGATGATAGGAAAGTCCTTTATCAATAATTTCGATAGCCTTTGTATTCTGATCATTCCAGTATTCCAATGAGGCGTAGGCCAGAAAATAATCTTCATCCTGAACACCTCTTTTTCCAAGGTCTTCAAATACAGCTCTCGCCGCAGCCAGATCTTTATTCCATGTATATAATCTCCCAAGAAAAACTGAAATATCCGTATAATTCGGCGCTTTTTCCAATGCTTCTTTAGCCAGCGCTATAGAAGTTGTATAGTCTTTCTGTTCAAAGGCCGTGGTACGGGCTTTAGCAAACAATTCGTCAGCAGTGAGACTCTGCTGTCCATACATTGTAACAGGAAAAAGTAATGCTAATAAAAAGGCTGGATATCTTTTCATCGGGGAATTTAGTATTAATGAGCTATATCTTGTATCACAAATATATTGAACTTTTACCTCACAGCCCAGAGATTATTCATCAAAACTTATTTTTTTAGATTATTATTTCATAAAATACCACCTAATAGATATTTATGATGGAATAATTATTGTCGTAATTAAAAAAATTGATTTTCCAAAAACCTTCATCATGAAAATAGCAACCTATAACGTAAACGGAGTCAATGGCCGCCTGCCTGTTTTATTGAAATGGCTGAAAGAAGCTTCACCGGATATTGTCTGCCTTCAGGAATTAAAAGCACCTCAGGAACGTTTTCCTTTGCATGACATCAATAACGCCGGATATCAGGCCATCTGGAATGGACAGAAGAGCTGGAACGGAGTGGCCATACTGGCAAAAAACAAAGAAATTACAGAAGTGCAAAGGTCATTACCGGGTGATCCTGAGGACATTCAAAGCCGTTATATAGAAGCTATTATAGATCAGATAGTGGTATGCTGTCTGTATCTTCCTAACGGAAATCCTTATCCCGGACCTAAGTTTGATTATAAATTATCATGGCTCAAACGTTTTAAAAAACGAACCGATCAGCTCATTAAAATGGAACTTCCTGCCATTCTTATCGGCGATTTTAATATTATTCCGGAGCCTGTTGATGTCCATAAACCCGAACGCTGGGAAAATGATGCATTATACCGGACAGAAGTAAGAAAAGCATATAAAGATCTTCAGAAAAAAGGCTGGCTGGATTCTATACGAAGCCTCTATCCGAACGAAAAAATCTATACATTCTGGGATTATTTATACAAAGCTTATGACAGAAATGCAGGGATAAGGCTGGATCATATTTTATTAAGTCCGTATCTGCAGTCCCGGTTACAAAGCGGTGGAGTAGACAGTCATGTAAGGGGTTGGGAGAAAAGCAGCGACCATGCTCCCGTATGGATTGAACTTTCTGAGGAGTTATAATACCATAAACGTACTATATAAAAATGCTCCTGGTATAAAACCAGGAGCATTTTTATAATAGATATTGATTTTATGACTGTTTACGACGGCGGCCTGTGATCTTTTTATCAAGATCTCTGATATCCTTTCTCAGTTCCCGGAACATTTCTTTGAAATTATAGTTTTCATAATCACCCGGTTCAAAATCTTCGGGGAAAATTCCTGAAGCATACTGCCAGATTTCTACTACTTCTTCAAAAGGAATATCATAAGGCTCATAAAATGAATTGTCAGCACTTACACAGATTGCATTTTCTTTCCTTTCTTTAAAACGCTTGTAAGTAATACCATCATTCAGCGTAACAAAAACATAGGTTTTACCTTCTTTCAGTTCACTGATGCCCTCTACATATTTCCCTACAATATAAGACCCGTTTCTGAACGGCGGCATAGAATCACCATCTGCAGGAAAAGCCCTGTATTTTCCGTTGTTAAGAAAAGGAAGTGCAATACGCTGAAGACTTTCAATGTATTCGATATCGCTGTATCCCTCCAGATACCCCATGGAAGCTTTCTGAGGAATAATTTCAATGGTATCATTTCCATGAGTATCCACCGCTACCGGAAGAACGATCCTGTTATCCGGAAGTTTCAGCATTTCATCCACCGGATGTTTCTCCAGATCTACAGACAGCATAAGATCAATGCTTACATGAAAATATTTGGAGATTTTTACCAGCAGCTCGATAGGAGGTTCGGATATTCCGTTTTCATATTTTGAATACCGTACTCTTGAAATCATTAATTCATCGGCTACATTCTGTTGGGAGAGCTTTCTTCTGGCTCTTAAAAAGCGTATATTATTTGAAAAAACTGACATTGATTAAAGTATGTCAGCAAAAATACAAAATTTGATTCCGTTATCAATGATTCAGGTAGGTTTTGCTATCAGAAGGGAGCAAATTTTATCTATTATTTTGACAATCTCCTCCAAAATGAATGAATGGCAGCAGTTTACAGACTCATTTCCCATCCTCTCAAGCCTTATTTAAGAGGAATAATAATGATTTTACATGAATTAAAAAATAAACAACAATAAATATAATTTAATACAAAAATAATAACTCCAAATTTCATAAATTGAATTATGTTTTTTAACATTTAGAAAATCAATCACATATAAGTGAAAATCATATTTTTATTAAAATAACCATATATTAATGAAATATTAAACAATAAAAACAAATAATTAATTTATTTAAAATAATTTGCAATGGTATAAATATTATTCATATATTCGTGATGTAATAATCATATAAAATTATAGTTATGAAAAACTTAAAAAAATTGGACAGAAACGAATTAAAAGCTATTTCAGGTAACGGATTACTAGATCCAATCGGCGGACTTCTAGGTGGACTAGGAGGTGTAGTTGGTGGAGTAGTAGGCGGTGTAGGTACTATCGTTGGTGGTGTTGTAACTGGCGTAGGATCTACAGTAGGTGGAGTAGTAGGCGGTGTAAGCACTGTTGTAACTAACGCTTTATGCCAGACACAATGTGTTGTTAACGGTGTAATCCACATCAAATTACTTGAGTGCGGTTCTACTTGCTAATCAGCAAACAATTTGACATTAAAAAATTTACCGCTCTTTTCAGAGCGGTTTTTTTATGCCCTTAGTCCATAATTTCTTTAAGAATATTTATTCCTATTTATTTCTTTATTTCCGACCATTTCAGCAACTTATTATCAACAGGGCAGGTATGAAGAGTTATAACCAGGTCTGTATTTGCTGTAATCTGTAAATCTGAATAACACCCTCTTTTTCCTTTACTTAGTCTGCATTTGCCAATGTTTCTATGGCATCCTTTCTTATCAAAATCAGCATTACAAAACAAATTGTGTCATTACCATTTCCGGGTAATTTTCAGAGGGTTTTTACATCAAAAAAAACTTAAAAAAACAAGCCATTAAATTATAACACGACGAGTTTTGTCGCTGTGCGCCAGTACCTTTGTATCAGAGATAAGATAAAGAATCCCGGGAAAATTAATTGTCTTACTTAACCCAATTTTAACCTTAAAACAACTTTTTAAATTATGTGTAAAAAACAACTAATAATCATTTTTCTCCTTTTATTTTGCATTTCCTACGCGCAGAATGAATTTACTACCATCTGGAAACCCAATGCAAACGGCATCATTGATCATTCAATAAAATTCGGCGGCACAGGAACCGATTATACCATTTACTGGGAAGAAGTAGGATATCCTGAGCATAACGGGATGTTTGATTATGTAACCTCTAGCAGCAATGAACCTTTACTCATATATTTTGGCCCATCATTCCATCCAGATCCTCTTCAGGCCACTTACGAATTAAAAGTATCCAGTGGTAACGGATTATTTTACGGTTTCAGGGCCAATACCGATATCATGCCTCCAGGTGGAAATCAGGAACTCATAGAACTCAGCCAGTGGGGAAATACGACATGGCTTCAGCAATTCGACAGAGCATTCGCCAACTGTCCCAATCTTAACGTAACGGCTGCAGATACTCCTGATTTGACACAGATAACCAGTTTATCACAAATGTTCCTTAACTGTTCATCTTTGACAGGCCATACTTCATTTTCTTACTGGAATCCATTCCGTATTACGGACATGAGCGGTATGTTCAGCGGAGCGACACTGTTTAATCAGAATATCGGAAACTGGGATACCTCAAAAGTAACCAATTTTAGCGGCATGTTTTCTTCTGCCTCTTCTTTCAATCAGGATATTTCAGCATGGAACACAACATCCGGAACTGATTTCTCCTCCATGTTTGCAGATGCCATAGCTTTCAACCAGCCATTAAGTTCATGGAATACAGAAAATGCGACCAATTTTCGCTATACATTCTATAATGCGGCAGCATTTAATCAGCCACTTGATAACTGGAATACAGGTAAAGTAACAGATTTTGAGCATATGTTTGAAAATGCAGTATCATTCAATCAGCCCATCGGAAACTGGGATGTAAGTAAGGTTGATTATTTCGCCGGATTTAATATGTTTGCAGGTGCTTCGCATTTTGACCAGGATATTTCTGCGTGGAATACCAAGCTTCAGAACTTCAGCTGGAATTCAATCTATTTCGGATTTAAAAATGTGGGCTTATCATGTACGAATTACAGCAATTTTCTCATCGCTCTGAATAATAATCCTACATGGGCGAACTCAACAATAACGTCAGGAACTATAGATGCAGCAGGATTGGTTTATTCTACACCGCAAGCGATGCTGGCCAGAGCCCAGCTGATCAACAAAGGGTTTAATATTATTGGAGATTCCTATATTTCAGGTTGCTTTCTGTCAACAAGAGAAGCTTCCCAAAAACGAAAACTTCCGCTTATCCTAATCCAACGACAGGAGTGATCAATGTGGAATCCTCAGCAGATGAAAATGTTTATTTATATGATAATAACGGTAACCTCATTAAAAATATATTGTTCAGAAAAGGGAAAAATACCGTCGATCTTACTGAATATCCTTCAGGAGACTATATCTTTAAAGGTGATACTTTTTTCAATAAAATTACCAAGCAATAACAGATTAGCCGAAAGATTACCTTTTTAAATTCAGCTCCAAAATCTGCGGATTTTGGAGCTTTAATTCTAAATACAAATAACTGTGTTATATTTGTGTAAACTAAAGAAGAATAACCAATGATAAACTAAAAATTAATGCCAAAGAAATTTCCTACAATAAACAGTACACTTTCGCCCAATGAACCCGGTAAACTTATTTAAGAAAAATATGAACTAAAGAATATTAGACCATATTTTCCTAAATGAAGACCATATAAAAAGTGGGTAATTTAAAATAATGGATTGCTTACAAATTAAAATAAAGTAATTACGCAAAACTGTACAGCATGATAAAATATTTAGCAATTATTATATTATCCTTATTCTCCTTAACAACTTACGGACAAACAAAAATGCTCTCTGTTGATGAATTAATAAATGAAAAAGATCCAGGCTGGATTCTTGTAAAAGAATGGATAGACTCCGCAAAAAATAAAGTGGAAATATTGTCTGTAGATACAAAAAAAGCAAAGGATGCCTTATTTAAAACTCAAGTCACCACAAGATCTCCAATGGGCTCAATTGTTTATATGACAGGGGAATTTTAGTTGATAATGGATGGATAAGAATTCTTGGCTCAGGTAGTGATAAGTTAAACAGGTCATTGCCGGAATGGAACAGAGGAAAAACATTTGAGGATTATGGAAAGCCAATACCATATCTTTTAATTGCCGATGATGCAATAGGAGGCATTTTTATTCTGAATGGTGGCGGACTTGGCAGCGATTTAGGAAAAGTTTATTATTTGGCTCCTGATAATTTGGAATATGAACCTCTCGACCTTACTTACACTGAATTTCTGAATTTTTGCTTTAATAAAAATCTTGATGAATTTTACAATGGATACAGATGGCTAAATTGGAAAAAAGATGTAGCAAAACTTAAAGGAGACCAGGTATTCAGCTTTTATCCTTACTTATGGACGGAACAAGGTAAAGACATCAATACAGTATCAAAAAAGGAAATTTCAATTGAAGAAAATTATAAGCTAATTCTCGAATTTAGAAATAAACTTGGCTTTGATGCAGAGAATAAATAATCGAAATCAGTGAAGATCATAGAGAAACCAGATTAATACAAATAATGAATCTAAGGCAATCATGAACAGATTCTGGGAAGAGAAGAGGAGCAAACTAAAATATTTTTAAAAAGAGTATCAATCTCAAAAAATGATCTAAAATTATGTGCTTAAATGCAGAACTCTTTTCCTTAAAATAAATATTACTAAATGGATACAAAATCTATCAATTTTTCCAATCAAAGAAAGCATAATGCTGTAGTACGTTTCCTGCGTTTGTGTGTTATTTCTTATGTGTACCTTTTTATTTTTACCTCACAGTTTTCACCCTTTGGGGGAGTCTATAAGAGTAGCGTTTTGTGGTTGTGTAAAAATGTTTTTCACCAAAAGCAGGTGAAATATATTGAAATGACCGGCAGTGGCGATACTACATTGGATTATTGGGTAGTGCTTGTAAATGTAGGCTTGGCTGTAATAACTGCAGTCGTTATACTTCTTGCGGATAAAAAACAGCGAACATTTAAAGACTTTCATGGGTTTACGGTAGTAATCGCACGCTATTATGTTGCTATGGTCATGCTTTCGTATGGTTTTGCAAAACTTCACGACGGGCAGTTTCCCGCTAACACAATTGGCAGGCTGGAAGAAAGAGTTGGAGATATGTCGCCAATGGGTGTGGTATGGACCATGATGGGAGCTTCCACTGGTTATACCTTTGTTTCCGGATTGCTGGAAGTTATTGGGGGGCTTTTGCTTCTTTTCAGGAGAACCAAAACTTTTGGCGCACTTTTTTCCATGACGGTGATGATCAATGTGGCACTGTTGAATTTCTTTTATGACGTTCCGGTAAAAATATTTTCCAGCCATATTGTTTTGTTTTGTGTCTTTATTGTAAGCGGTGATGCCATCGCCTTATATCGTTTTTGTACTGCATCAGCCATCGCAATTACGTTTTCAAAAAAGAACATCCGACAAAAAATGGAAGAGAATTACACTTACTACACTCAAATGGCTTGTAATAGCTTTTTTTATATCGAGCTCTTCATCTGCGCTGTTTTATACACCGCCGGCAGTCTCAATGGAAGGGGCATATATTGTTGATCAGTATATTATCAATAACCAGAAAATACCTTGCAATGATTCTCTGGGCTGGAAAAAAATAGTAATCAGTTATCCGGGGCAGACAAATATAATTCTTAATAATGACAGTACTAAAATATTTCAGAGTGTTTTAGATACCGGAAAAAAAACACTTATGCTTCGCAAAACATATGAACAGAACATATATGCCTACCTGCATTACAGTGTTCAAAAAGATAGTATTATTTTTACAGGAAATAAAGGCCGGGATTCTGTGAAAATAAAAACAATAAGAAAGAAAAAGGAAGATTACCCGTTAAAAAAGAGGATTTCATTGGGTTAATGAATATCCGTTCAACAGGTAAGATATATATAAACTTAAATAATTTCAAATAATGGAGTTAAGTCATATAAATTAAACCGACCTAATATGTAAATTTGAAAACAAAATGTAACCATCTAAAACTTAAGAATTAAATACAGAAAAAATGAGAAACACGATTTATACTTTGTTATTATTATTTTTATTCACAGGCATTAATGCTCAGGAATATTCAAAATTAATAAGTGAGGCCGACCAATTATACAGAGCAAAAAATTATAAAATGTCAGCTGATGTATATGATAAAGCTTTTAAAATTGAAAGCGAAAATCCCAGTGACTTATATAATGGCGCATGCTCATCTGCTTTAGCAGGAAATACAAAAAAAGCATTTAAATGGCTGAACCTGTCAATAGATAAAGGCTGGACCAATCTAAAGCACTTAAATTCTGATACTGATTTAGAAAATTTACATTCAAAAAAGGAGTGGGGGAAAACTATTGAAAAGCTAGAAAAAAGTAGCGGCAATAGAAGCCAATTATGACAAACCCCTGCAGGCTGAATTATTGGCAATTCTTGAGGAAGACCAAAAATACAGAATGCAAATGGATGAAACGCAAAAAAATTCGGTCCACAATCTAAGGAAATGAATGACCTTTGGAAAATAACAATGCAGAAAGACTCGCTTAATTTAATAAAAGTAAAGAAAATATTGGATGAAAAAGGCTGGGTTGGTAAAGACAAAGTAGGCGCACAAGCCAACAGTGCATTATTTCTTGTCATTCAACATTCAGATCTGGAAACGCAGAAAAAATATTTGCCGATGATGAAAGAGGCTGTAACAAAAGGAAATGCAAGTCCAGGTTCTTTAGCTTTGTTAATTGACAGAATAGAAATCCGGGAAGGCAGAAAACAAATATACGGAAGTCAGATAGGAATCAATCAGAATAATAAAACTTACTATGTTTTACCTTTAATTGATCCTGACAATGTGGATAAAAGAAGAACAGAAGTTGGATTAGGTCCAATCTCTGACTACGTTAAAAATTGGGATTTGGTTTGGGATGTTGAAAAATACAAAAGTGAATTACCAGAACTAGAAAAATTAAATAAAAATAAATAGAAAATACGACTGTTAACAGCAGTTTGCAAAAATGGCGGATTAAGGTTCCATTTAAAGATTCCTTAATCCGCCATTTCTAAAAACATCAACACAGATAGATGAACAAAAGCTATTCAGGAAAACCAGGAATAGAGTTGATTATTACTTGAAAACCTGATGCAATAATCAAGAACTTAAAAACAATGCAATCTAAGATGTGCTTTGAATCTTTGAAACTAAAATACTATGCAATTTAACATAATATAAATTATAGGACTTTTTATAATAATCCTGAAATAGAGTATTAATCGCCTGAGAATCCCTTATTCTTTACTTTTTTCTTCCAGATATGTTGTAACGGTTTCTGAGAACTCTTCTTGGGTCATGAATCTATCCAGAAAATCTTCCAGTTTTCCCCTGTTTTCAATTTCCTGGAAATATACTTCATGGTCTGTGCTGTAAACGGTCGGATTCGCCTGATCAGGATCTTCTTGTAAAAATGCTGTCCATATGCCTGATCATGATCAGAAAAATAATGTCCCAACAGATTTTCAAAAAATTTCTGCTTATCCCGGTCATAAAGCCCTTTATGGGATTCATAAAATTCATCAATCCCGTACAGCTGCCAGTCTTTATGATAAAGATGATTGCTGAACCTTATATTCTTCCAGTTCTCCGCAAAATTTTCAGAAGCATTGTTAGTCTCCGCATTTCCTCCTAATGCATTGATTTTATAGATGATATTTTTATTCATTATTTTCCATTTATATATTATGTTAAATCACAATAACGGGAAATTTAAAGGATAACCATTTTCTTTCTCCACAGTAAAAAATTCATCTGTATGATCTGCAGATAATCCTTTATAATAATCGTTGAGCTTTCTTAAAAAGTTTTCAAGGCTGGAAGCAATTACATTTCTGTCGGCGTCCCGGTTCCAGAATTCAAGAATCTGACCTTTATTCCCGGTAAAAGTTCCTTCTGAGTCATAACAGATATAGCTTCCGCCACCATTATGAAAGATCGGAATCCAATGGCGGCTCCACCAGTTTTCGAGGTCAAAATCTGTCCCAATCATTGAGGTAAGTTCCTGAGCAGTATCCAGCGCCTGCTCCAACGGCATAAAAATAGAATTGTTCACAAAGGCATCATAAGAGCTACTCTCCTGCTCGTTTTTCCACAGATATAATGTCTTCAAATCCTGAGGAATCCGTATATTATATTTCTCTTCCAGTTTATTTATAGCATTTTCCCCGGATGAATCCTGTAAGCTATTGTAAAAATCAGGTCTTATTCTTTTGAGATGAATATCTAATTCCTGAAGAGTATTTTCCATAATTTTTCATTTACATCTTAAAAATACAAAATCTTGCCACATGACAGTTTGTATGATAGCTAAACATAATATCTTTATCCTAACCAAAATATAAATAATATGAAACCTAAAATGATCTGGGCCAATCTGGCTGTAACCGACCTTGAACGCACACAGAAATTTTATACAGAACTGGGATTCAAGCCTAATAATCCGCACAGTTCCAATGAACTGGTCAGCTTTTTTTCGGAGAAAATGAATTCGTCATCCACTTTTTCTTAAAAAAATCATCGAAAGAAATTTAAATACCATGAACTTTGGAGATCCGCAAAACTCCAACGAAATCATATTTACCCTTTCTGCAGAAAGTAAAGAACAGGTAAACAGTTGGGCCAATGAAGTCAAAAAAGCAGGCGGAACCATCGTCTCAGAACCTGAAAGTTTTGGGGAAAATTATTATGGTTTTGTATTTGCGGATCCTGATGGACACAAGTTTAATGTATTTTTTATGTAGCTTTTAACCCATATTTTCAGATGTTAGACCTGAAAGCATTTTTGCCCATATATCCACTCTATTTTCAGTCAGATAGCATAGTTACTGGTTTGAAAAACAGGGCTTTATTTGGCCTTTCCTATTAATTTATTATAATTTACTGATATACAACATGTTGCAAAACACAGGTTTTCCATTAAAAAAAAGTCAATCAGTTTTAATTACCAGACTGTTTTTAAACAAAACCGGACACTAAAAGTTATTTAAGTGCCCGGTTTTATAATTTCAGGTTGTTATCCATTCAATCCCAAACTGTTATACAACTGCACCTGCCATATTCCCAGGACCTCTTTAAGCATGACAAAAGTAAAAGCAGCATTGTAGCTATTAGGAATCAGCGTAATTTCAGTATCAATAAAATCTGATGCGTTCGGGACAGGATGTAATCCAAATGTCTGAAACAGAGAAACAGATCTTTTCATATGAAAGCCAGAGGTCACCAGATCTATACTGGAAGGAGCCATCTGCTTCAAAATCCCGCTGGAATATTTTGCGTTCTCATACGTGTTCATGCTTTTATCTTCCTTAATAATGTCAGTATCTGCCACTCCCATTCTTTTAAAATTCTCCCGAAATAATTCCGCTTCACTGATACTCCCTCTTCCCTTTCCTGAAATTAATATTTTACAGGATTTATGATCTGTTTTGTATGCATGATACAGCTGGTAGGCCGTTACCATTCTTGAATAAGACATTGTATGCAGCTTTTCTATATGGTCTATATCTACAACCCCTCCGCCCAATACAACAATAACGGGATGCGGAGAAGTAGTATTCCTGACTTCAGAAACATTGAGGTAGCCTTTCTGCAGATATCCTGAAATCAGTTTGCCCAGAAAACCATTTCCTATAAAAATGACCACCAAAACGGCAAATATGCCCATTCCCATTCTCAGTTTTCTATGTTTACTATTTTTTTCATCAGAGCAATGAGCACGATCACAAGAAATAGCAAGAAATAAGGTTCTGTAAAAAGCTGTAAAACACGAAATAAAAGGTCCAGTAGAAATTTCATCTATGATATATTGATTAGTTTTGAAAACATCAGATCCTCAAAGATAAGGCAATTTCCTGAGTAAAGCTTTTCAGTTATATCTCTACAGAATCATCATAATCCATTGACAGCAACAAACCATTAAACTTTATTAGAATAATTTCATCAATTTACCTTTCTGTTTATACAATTATTTTATACATTTGCAATCATCAAACAACACACTTTTTAGTGTGTTAATAAAGAGAAAATTCCTACCCTAATGAAAAAGCAGAAAAGTATTTCCATTTTTATGACCGTACTTCATATATTTTTGGACAGACATTTTTGTAAAGAAAAAACAAAAAATTCCAATTAAATATAAGAGAAGGATTTAATCTTGTGTGTTCGGCCGCCTTTGGCGGCCGAAACTATTCTTCCCGTTCCATCAGGCAAGCAAGCTTGCCTATTCTTAGCTCCCTAAAATAAAGCATCTCAACTATAAAAACTTTGCGTTGAAAAAATAATAACCGTAAATCGTATTATTAAAAAAATTTAAACAGATTTAATTTCAAAATTCATATTATCTCAATACAATATGAATTAAAAAAATTATATTTGTCTTAAACAATTTAACATAATAACGAAATGTCAACAGTTCTTAAAACATTTGTAGCTTATCTTAAAAGACCTGCTCTTTATCCTGAACTGGGCAGAAAGATTATTAAGAATACATTCAACCGGAGAAGTCCGTTTAGAGGAAAATTAAAAACCAATGCCTGGGCCGCATCAATAGCAGTTTCTCAAAAAGAGGCCGTGTCCAGATTGTTTTCTATGGATACTGACGGTTTCAGACAAATATATGCTGATATTCTGGAAAAAGCCGATTCAAAAGAAAAAGAATGCCCTATTAAAATGGGGGTCCCGGTGCATTAGAGCTTATATATTATGCATGTGAATTTACCAAAGCACAAAACGTTCTTGAAACAGGTGTAGCCTATGGATGGTCTTCTTTAGCAATACTGCTTTCGCTTCAAAAAAGAAACGGCACATTGTACAGTTCAGATATGCCTTATCTTGCCCAGGATGGCGATCAGTATGTAGGATATGTTGTCCCGGAAAACCTTAAAAAATATTGGAAGCTGTTCCGTTTTGCAGACAGAGAATCTTTACCTAAAATTTTCAAAGAAGTTTCCTTTTTTGATGTCTTCCACTATGATTCTGATAAAAGCTACTACGGAAGAATGTGGGCTTATCATCAGATTTATAAAAGATTGAGGCCCGGTGCAGTCTTTATCAGTGATGATATTGGTGACAACTCCGCGTATCAGGATTTTTGTAATAAAATGAATATCTCCACTACTGTTGTGGAATACAGCGGAAAATACATCGGCGTTTTTATAAAACAATAGTCATCACAGATCTAAAACTTACATCAAAAAGCAAAATATTTTTTAAACCATTAAGAAGTTATTTAGAAATTAAGAATAGTAAGAGAATATCTAAAGACATTCATTCAGCGTATCTGCATTTAGATTTACTTGACCCCTAATAGTTCTTAAAAACTTAAGCCTCCTTAATGGTTTGAAAAAATACACTCACTCATAATTCATCTCCCTTTCTAAAATAATCTGGTTTCTGCTTACGGTAACCAATATTTTATCTCCCGCCTGAAAACCACATTGCTCTACCCACTTCCCTGCTATTCTTATTTCCGGGAAGTATACTATTTTGCCATACGCCCTTGAAAACGATTTGAGGAAAACCGTAAGGTTACGGCTGTGCAGCTCATTATATTTGCTGCTGTTCATTCTTCTTTTTCTTTTCATCTTTGTTATTTTTTTACAAATCAAGGTATAATAAGAAAGATAAACCATCCGGATAAAGGATATTTTATTCATAAAGAAGGATATTTTAGAATAGTATTTATTTTAAAACAGAGCATTATTTTTTTGTTCTAAAGCTTTATATTTGTTATTATGAGTTACACAGATATGCAAAATAAAAAAATACATCAGGGTAGAAATATAAAGCGTTTCCGCGAAATGCTGGGCATCAAACAGGAAGCCTTAGCTTTTGAACTGGGTGACGACTGGAACCAGAAGAAAATCTCCCTTCTGGAACAAAAAGAAACCGTAGATTCTGATATTCTGGCACAGGTAGCGAAGATTTTGAAAGTTCCTGCGGAAGCGATTGAGAATTTTGATGAGGAATCAGCGATCAATATTATTGCTAATACTTTCCACGATAGTGCTGTTGCCAATACCTTTACTGATGGTGGACAAGCTAATTTTCATTGTACTTTCAATCCTCTTGATAAAATGGTAGAACTTTATGAGCGTATGCTTCAGCAGCAGAAGGAGATGATTGAGAAATTGGAGAGGTTGATTGAGAAAAATTAAATAAAACTATTTTACAGAAACTATATAATCAAGCATTATTTAAATAGAATGGAGAATTTTAAGTTCTCCATTTTTCTTTTAATAGGCAGGTTTTAATTATTTAATCAAAATTTTTCAATAAAAAACTTGCGTAGCTAAATAACTACACATATATTTGTAGTCAAATAACTACACGATGAATTTAAGAAGAGATGTATTTCAGGCGATAGCAGATCCTACGAGACGGTCTATATTGATGTTGGTGGCGGCACAGTCGATGACGGCGGGAGCCATTGCTTCCAATTTTGATACGGCAAGACCTACCGTTTCAAAGCATCTCCAGATCCTTACAGAATGCGAACTGCTGAGATCTGAACAAAACGGCAGAGAAATTATCTATCACCTTAATCCCAATAAAATGAAAGAAATAGCCGATTTTATAGAACCTTTCCGCAAAATGTGGGATGAGAAATTCAACAAGCTGGAAAGTGTGATGAAAGCGTATCAGAATAAAGAGGTGTGATGCGAGGTGGGAGATATGTGTTTCGGGGTTCAAAGTTCCGAGATGGATTGGATAAATGAATTGCAATTTAAAATCTAAAATACCTCGAATTTCTTACTCCGAACCTCGTAAACACAAAAACCCGGATCCAGCACCCGAACCCTCAAACCCTCAAACTTAAACACCAAACTTAAAATATGGAACTTAAAACAAAAATTCACGCAGAAGACGGAAAACAGGAAATCTTCATCACCAGAGAATTTGACCTTCCTGTAGAACTGCTTTTCAAAGCCTATACAGAAGCTGAACTTTTCGAGCAATGGATGGGAACGAAAGTAACCAAATTCGAAAACAAGCAGCACGGAGGTTACCGTTTTGAAACCTTAAATCCTCAGGGCGATGTGGTTTTCAGTGCGAACGGAACCATTCATGACCTTGTTCAGAATGAGAAAATTATAAGAACTTTTCAGATGGAAAACACTCCTTTTCCCGTTCAGATCGAGTTTTTAACATTTGAAAAATTAACAGATACCACCAGTACAATTACCATCCAGACGATTTATAAATCTGTAGATTTCAGAGACCAGCACCTGAAAATGCCATTTGCCCAGGGAATTAATATGGCGCATAACCGTTTGCAGGAGATATTAGGCAGCAGGTAGCAGATTACAGGAAGCAGATAATGTACGAAGAGATGAGAAACGATACGAGATACGGGGTTTGAGGTTTATATACTACCCTGAATAACTCAGAACTCTCCCACTCTAATACCCTCAAACCCTCAAACCCTCAAACATACCACACAATGAATCCAAAAGTGAATTTTTCTTCGAAAAAGCCACACAGTGGAAAGAAGAATTTGAAAAGTTAAGAACAATCGCCCTAAGCACCGAACTGGTAGAAGATTTAAAATGGGGCTGCCCCTGCTATACCTATGAAGGGAAAAACATTTTCCTGATCCACGGTTTTAAGGAATATTGTGCGCTGCTCTTCTTTAAAGGTGCCTTGATGAAAGATCCGGACCATATCCTGATTCAGCAGACTGAAAATGTGCAGGCTGCAAGACAGATCCGCTTTACCGATGTGGAACAAATTAATGATCTGGAAGACATTCTTCGCCAGTATATGTTTGAAGCTGTTGAAATAGAAGAATCAGGCGCTAAAGTGGAAATGAAGAAAACAAAAGAGTTTGAAATGGCTGAAGAGTTTCAGGAGAAGCTGGATCAAGATCCTGCATTACAGGAAGCTTTCAAAGCATTAACTCCCGGAAGGCAAAGGGCTTACCTGCTCTACTTCTCCTCTGCCAAACAGTCCAAAACCCGTGAAACCCGCATTGAAAAATGCATCCCACAAATCATGGACGGAATAGGATTAAATGACTAACTATAAAAAAACAGATCATGAACACACCACAACCCTCAACAAAAAGAACAAAAATCATCTATTGGATATTCACCCTCTGGATGGCTCTGGGAATGGTTTCAACGGCCATTGTCCAGTTAATAAAAAACAAAGATGAACTGGCCAATTTTACCAATCTCGGCTATCCTTCTTACCTGATGACCATCATTGGGGTATGGAAAATACTTGGTGTTATTGCGATTTTAATTCCTAAACGGCTGCTCTTAAAAGAATGGGCTTATGCGGGATTTTTCTTCGTGATGTCCGGCGCTGTCATTTCCCATCTTATCGTTGGTGATACAGCCGGCAGAACTTTTCCGGCAGTGTTATTATTAGTACTGGTCATTGTTTCCTGGTACTTCAGACCTGCAGAAAGGAAAATCACTATCATTGAGTAATCATACTTAAGGTGAAAAAGAAAGAAATTTTATCGAAGATAAAATCTTTGCGCCTTCAACAGTCCTCATTAACAAAACTTGTGTCTTTGCGATTTCCAACAACACTACAAAACAAAATTTGACATGAAAAAGAAACTAACCCCGGAACACATCAACGAGCTGTTAAAAACATTAAAAATCCGTTTTGAAAAAAATATGAACCGTCATAAAGACCTGAAATGGGATAACATCCAGCAAAAATTGGAAGCCAGTCCCGAAAAAATCAGGTCTTTATACGAAATGGAAATTACTGAAGGCGAACCGGACGTTGTAGATTACAATAAAAAAACAGATGAATATTCTTTCGTAGACTGTTCCCCGGAAAGCCCAAAACGCAGAAGCCTGTGCTATGATTATCAGGCCTGGAACGCCAGAAAAGCCAATAAACCGGAAAGCAATGCCGTAGACACCGCTAAAGAAATGGGTATTGAGATTTTGACAGAGGAACAATACCGTCATCTTCAGGAATTGGGAAAATTTGACCAAAAGACTTCAAGCTGGATCAAAACACCGCCACAAATCCGTGAACTTGGAGGGGCTGTTTTCTGCGACAGACGGTACAATACCGTATTTATGTATCACAATGGTGCAGATTCTTATTATGCTGCGAGAGGATTCAGAGGCATATTAAAAGTATAGGCAGAGAATTGGCCCAGCTTTTCATCAGAACAATCAGGAATCTCTCAGCCAGGGAGATTCCACACTCCAGAATATAATTTTTACGCCCAAATAGTTTTCAGCATATTCTGTAAATTCTTCTTTGGTAAAAGGTTTTTGGGTTTTCGGGTTTGTATACGTTAAGGTCGGCTCCTGAACTGCCATAGCTACCAAAGAAAGCTTTCCTTTGTATTGATTGAAAAAAGGATAAGAATTTTTCATCTGTGCGTTTTTATCCGGAACAATATCAGGTCCGCCCAATCCTATATTATTTTGGTAAGCAAAATCAAACAGCCTGGACATGTATTGATGGTCATTTTCCCATTCACAGGGAAAGAAATTAACATACTGCAAAACATGGGATTGACGGAAAGCGCTTCTCGCCAATTTCAGATTTTCCAGTTCAGCCTGAAAATAACGGTCACAGCTGAAACCTGTTTTATCCTTTTTCATTTCTATATCGATGGAGGTCTCCGGAAGATTAATTCCCTGGATCTTTCCGTCAAACTTCTTCGCCAGTTCTGTGATCAGCTTCTGAAACCGTTCCCGCACAGCTGGATTCCATTGCTGGGTTACCCAGCCACTTCCTGTAGGTTTATTTTCCCCGGGATTGTCATATTGAGGTACCAATCCCCCGTTATATTCTTTATCCTTCAATATATAATCAGGAACATATTGTGCCTGTGGCTCAAAAAACCGGTCCTGAAGCTGGATAAATAATTTTTTATTGAGGCTCGTCAGATAATTGAGATCTTTTTCAATAACAGAAAAATCATATACATCTTTCGAGGTTTCCAGTGCTTTCCAGTTATAAACAATCTGGACTCCGCCAATATCTTTACGGGTAATCATCTTTTCAATTCCATGCAGGTCTCCCGAAGAAGTGTAAATATAATTCTGAGGGGTCTGTCCTGTCACAAAATATAAGTTTAAAATAAACAGTCCCAGACCCAACACTTTAGTCAGCTTTTTCATTAAATCAATTTAAAAAAGTAAATCATTTTCCGTGCCTAAAAAAATGCATCATGTTCAAGCCCATTGAAAATTATTCTTATTTATCAACAATATTCTTTAATATATAAATACTATTGCTATTTTTGGAAGACAAAAATTGGATTTTAACAATTGAGGATATGAAAAAATTAATCTTATTGGGCGCTGTGTCAGCTTTTTTAATCAACTGTAATAAAAAAACTGAAGCACCGGCTCCCAAAGCAGCAGCAGATACAATTGCTGCAGAAGAACCTGTAATAGATACGCTTGGTCCAAAATCATTCTGTTATATCGGGGTTACGGGAAAAGACAGTGTTTTTGCTTCTATTGATGATAATTTAGGAACGATCACCGGGAAATTATCTTATAAAAACAGTGAAAAAGACAGTTCAAAAGGAGATGTTACCGGCTTTAAATCAGGAGATACCCTGAAGCTTACTTATGAATTCGATTCTGAAGGCAAGAAAAGCAAAAGAGATATTTACTTCATCCAGAAAGACAATACTTTAACGGAAGGAATTGGTGACCATAAAGAAGAAGACGGGCAATCCAAATATGCTGACGAAAAGAAAATCAGCTATAAAGACGGACAGAAACTCACTACGGCAGACTGCAAAACAGTCAGCAAAGCTTTAAAATAACAAGTGATTATAAATAAAAACAGCCTTCTTTCAAGGCTGTTTTTTTATTTTAATTCTGTTTCTATAACTTCAATAAAACGATTTACCGCTTCATCCCCTGTACTCCAGGAAGTAATAAGACGAACCGCAGAAAAATTTTCATCTATTTTTTTCCAGACATAGAATTCAAAATTCTCAGACAATACCTCAATAAGATGATGGTGTAAGATGGGAAAAATCTGGTTGGTATAGGTATCCGCAAGAAAAGCAGCTCCCTTTTTCTGTAATGCTTTCTTGATTTTCATAGCCTGCTGATTGGCGTGCTGAGCCAGATCAAAATACAGGTTATCTTTCATCAGTTCCAGGAACTGGATTCCCAAAAGTCTTCCTTTTGCCAGCAATGCGCCCTTTTGCTTGATATTAAAAGCAAAATCTTCCTGCAGAACGGGATTATTAATCACAATCGCTTCACCAATCAAAGCTCCGTTTTTAGTCCCTCCAAGATAAAAAACATCAGTAAAGGCTGCTACTTTTTCCAATGTAAGATCACTGATTTCAGATGTCAGGCCGTGACCCAATCTTGCTCCATCCATAAACAGGAATAAATTATTCTGCCTGCAGAAAGCAGAAAGTTCTTCCAGTTCTTTCGCAAGGTAAATTGTTCCCAGCTCTGTAGAATTGGAAATATAAACCAGTTTAGGCATCACCTGATGCGGCACATTCCTATGATTTTCCAGCACAGGAATAATATCCGACGGTCTCAGCTTCCCATCTGCTGTTTCAATGCTCAGCACTTTGTGCCCCGTGGCTTCAATAGCTCCGGTTTCATTATTCAATATATGCCCGGAAGAAGCTGAAATCACGCACTGATAAGGTTTTAAAATTGAAGAAATAACAATTAAATTAGCCTGCGTACCTCCGGAAACAAAATAAATATCCGAATGCTGATTATTGATTTTCTCCCTGATTAAAGCTTTGGCCCTCATAGAATATTCATCTTCGCCATATCCGGCCTGCTGGTCAAGATTATACTGTAAAAGGGCTTGTAAAATAGCGGGATGGCATCCCTCAGAATAGTCGTTTTTGAATGAAAATTTCATAGAGTAAAATTAAATAGAAAATCCTTCCTATGAAACAACTGGCTATTAAAAAAACACACTATCTGCAAATATCACATTTACCTGATAACATCATCAGGCTGCCCTACCTGAAATCCCTTTTCAGGACTTGCATATATTCTGTATTTCTTTTTGCAGTTTTTTCCAGCGGTTCAATAAAATAAGATAATCCGTTCTCCATATAAGCTCCTGTCAGTTTTCCTGAGGCAATGGTTAAGGTAATAAGCTTTTTACCATCCTCAGATTTCCCTTTAAAACTGTATACCTGCTCTTTCCTTAATGCTTCTGTTGTTCTGTCTGCTGTTATAAATTTTGTTTCCTTTCCGTTTATATCATATAAATTAAAAAAATTTCTTTTTTCCTGCCTTCAGTGAGCTTATTTTCCTTTATAAATTTTTTAGGATTAAAGTTAAATGTAAAGCTTCGGGATTGGCCGGATGCATTGCAGAACAGTGTAAAAAGCAGAAATATTAAAATGTTTTTCATCTTCCTGATACTATATTATTGTACTTATACAAATACTATACAAAAAGAGAGCTATATTGCTATAGCCCCCTTAAATATATAATGATCTGTTATTCTTTGATAACTTTTGACTGATGGATCAATGTTTTATTATTTAATAATTTTAACATATAAACACCGCTCTTGAATTTAGTAAAGCTGATGACTGAATTATCCATCGTATTTTTTTCCATTAACCTTCCTGAAATATCATAAATTTCATAATGTGTTATTTTCTCATCACTATATATCTTAAGAAAGTCTTTTACCGGATTCGGAACCAGGCCAACAGCCTTTCTGGAAAACTCTTTGGTACTTAATGCAGATGTAATATTTAAAGTAATATTGTTTCTGCTTAACTGGTAACAAACCTTGGTTTGATTAAGATCAGCAATAGACTTGTTTAGTAAGGCACTTTCTGCTCCGGTAAATGAAATCCCCTGTACAATATAGGTGCCTATCGGTAAAGTCGTAAAATTGGCTGTTGGACTTGTGGCAGCGATTGTATTGGTAGCCGTATTGATAGCTCCATAGGTAAAGCTAACGCCGACAGGTGCATTTACAGTATCATAAAACTGTCCTGGCCCATTAATGCTAAGTACAACACTTGATCCTATAGGAGTATTGCTCAGGTTTCTTGCAGTCATAAAATACTCCACTCCTTTTTCAAGGTTTACAGTGAATGTTCTGTAGTAGGTAAAGCTGGTACCGGTTCCGGAATGCACTGCATTGGAAGTCATGAAATTAGCCGTTCCTGTCTGATTTCCTTTGTATAGAGTGACAGCCACTCCATTTGGAGAAGGATAGCTTAATGTATAACTTCCGGTTTCTGTTGCCTTGAATTTTAAAGGAAGCATACTTGAGCTTGAATTAAGCAGATAGGGAGCTGTCTGGGTCTGATTAAATATATACCAGCTGTTTGGGCTCATATTTGCAGCGTCGAAAGTCAGTGTTTTAGCGGTATAGATATCATTAGACGGTGTCTGAGGTACCAGATTGAGATTTGATTCCGGACTACCCTGTATTGCTGTTATCACCTTCGGATTTTCCACCATAATGGTTTGGAAAGCATTACAGTTTGAACTGATAATAAAATTAGTATCAGAAACATCAAAAAATTCAGCATAATCATTGATCACTGCAACAACCTTGATTCTGGCTTTATTTGTATAGGGAACAAACGGTAAAGTTACAGCAGCGGTCCCATTATTAGGAACATTTGATGCAAGTACATATGGGAAAGTATCTCCGCCGTCAGTAGAAAGAAGGATATTTACAGTATTTTTCAGAACATTGGTCTGGTTGACATCCCATGTTACATTTATGCTTGTTTCAGCATTCACTGTTATACTTGAATTAGGATAGGTCACCGCTAAAGGTCCCTGATCGGTTACGGTTACCACCACCTGATCGGAATCTGCTCCGCCTGAAACCACACTGTTATCCCTTACAGTAAATCTCATTTTCATTGTTCTTGCTACCAAAGGAAGCGCTTCCGCTTCATTAACGGGAGGGTTATTCTGATTGTTCAGAACAAATTTCATTTTTGGAAAATAACGTTCTGTGGTAATTGTACTCTGTTCAGATCTGAATAGCGGAGCTGTAGTACTGTTTACGGCTGTATATCCGCCGCTACCGTTAATAGTACTGCCAAAAGCACCTTTATCATTAGCAGTGGCAACGTCTACCTGATCCCAGGTATATGAAAGGTTTATATCTTCAGCATCACTGCCTATCCCCTTCAGTTTAAAAGGCGTATTTTTGGAATGCTGACAGCAGTATTCCCTGCATTGGCAGAAGGCGGTGTATTATTAACCACTACAGAAGTATAACAGGTAGAGGACACTGTAAGGGTATTCAAGATCTGATCAATACTTTTGGCATGAAAATAATTCAACCCGTTATTCCCTGTATTGGTTTGATCATTAGGAGTTGTACAGTTATTTTTATAAGCCATTATAGTAGATCCTGAGCCAGGTTCTGTAGCTGCCGCTGAATTCCATCCGAAAGTACAGAATGTAGGGCTTGAAGGTGTCCCTCCAACAGCATTATACGTATGCCCTGCCCCAAACTGATGTCCCATTTCGTGAACGATCAGGTTGGCAGATAAAGATTTCGGCATAGAAAGTGTCCACTGGCTCCAGGCTCTTGCTTTAAGTGAGGCTGTACAAGGACGTGGCCCGGCTTGCCCCTGAGCACTTCCTCCGGCTCCCGGCATAATATTAAAGGTATGGCCGATATCGTAATCTGCATAAGGCAACGTTCCGTTCGTGTTCATCAAGTCAAATCCTGATTGTGAATTTGCCGCCGAAGCAAAAGATGGGTCTATTGTAAAAGGATCTGTGACTCCATCAGTAAAAATCAGGGTTTTATTGGTTGTTTTATCAATTAATGTAAAAGAAATAGATAATTCCGACTCATATATCTGGTTGATAAGGTTCATCATTGCAACCAGTTCTCCAAGAGCTGCATCCTGATTCCCTAAAGCAGTTGTAAATTCACCGGTTGTTGCCACTGCCATCCTGAAAGTTTTCAATGAGCTGCCATAAGGAAATCCTGTTACTGACTTCTGAACATTCAAACCTTTGGCTACAGCCTCCAGACTTTCTTTAAAATCATTTTCATCAGTTCCGCACGTAAATTTTTCACCAAACATTTCAAAAGAGTTGTAAATACGATATTCTCCCTTTTTAGTTTTATAAGGTTCAATAATATAATATCCTGTTCCTGATTTTATCATTGCAGATATTTCATTTCCAACAAGGGTAAGCTTTATCTTATCCTGTCTGTCCTTTGAATATCCGTCAAAAGTGACAATATTATCAAGTTTTCTGTTTAAAAGATTATTCTCAGATAGAATAAACTCCTTTTTCTTACCATCAATAAGTGGTAAAACAATAGATTGACCGCTAATCTTTTCAGAGTTTTTTCTGTTAATATTTACTTTTCTTTTAAAATTATCAATATCGAGTTTAAAGGTGGCCCCCGGAAGATCATCACTGCTTAAACCATTGGGGCTCAATATCTGTGCATTTATAAAAAAAGAGGCACAGATTGAAAGAAAAGTAATTTTTAATTTCATTGCTATAATTTTTGTGAGTTAAGATAGGTAATTATCCAATAAATCACATAAAAATGAAAAAAACATACATATATTATATATTCATTAAAAACAAATATGCATAATCACAATTATCAAAATAATATTCACAAAAAACACAAAAAGTAAAAATATCAAAACCTTCCATTGTTTGTGTAGAAATCTCATTTATAACTACTTTTAAATATTATTCTTATTAAATTGTCACAATAATATATTTTTCTTAAAAAAATGTATTGATCAGTTCAAATAAACTTTTGGTTTATAAGCACAATGGATTTAATATTATTTTGTTAGATTTGTAATGAAAATCATCTAACATTTTGAGAACAACCCTAACAGAAGAGAATTACCTGAAAGCTTTGTTTCATTTAGTTGACAATGAAGGAAAGGTTACAATTAATGAGCTCAGCAAATTTTTGAATGTAAAAATGCCGAGTGTCAATAACATGATGAAGAAATTTGCCGAGAAAAAATGGGTGATTTACGAAACATACAAACCATTAATCGTTACAGAAAAAGGAAGACGGGAAGCTGCCCTTGTTGTGCGTAAGCACAGGCTTACTGAAATGTTCCTGGTTAAAAAATGAATTTCGGATGGGAAAATGTTCATGAGATTGCGGAACAGCTTGAGCACGTGCATTCCCAGATTTTCTTTGATAAAATGGATGAAATTCTGGATCATCCTAAATTCGACCCTCATGGAGAACCTATTCCTGACAAAGATGGTAATATCATTGCTCAGGATCTGCAGAAATTAAGCAGCTGTGAACCGGGAGAAAATGTAACTTTTGCATCTGTTACTCTTTCCGATGATGCTTTCCTGTCGTACCTGAATGACAGGAAACTTCTCCTCAACAGTAAGGTAAAAATTATTAAAATCGAAAGTTTTGATATGTCAATGACAATAGAAATTGATGGTAAGACTGAAATTTTAAGTAAAAAAGCAACTGAGAAGATACTCGTTAAAAAATAATCGTTAAAACTGAAAAAATAAACCTAACAGATTTTAAAACCTGTTAGGTTTGATGTTTATGCAAATCTGCATTTACCGTATTCCTTAAACTGTTAAAAAACGGTTAAACTCCTTCTCTTTAAAGTCGAAAGCTTTATTTTTAGTTAGGTTTGCAAAACAATCTACAGACTTTGTCTTTTCTGACAAATACAAACATTAATTATTACCCAAAAAATTATGAAAAAAGCATTCCGTTGTTTATTATTTCGATGTTGCTGAGTCCATTGGCAAACGCTCAGGACACTCAGGTACGGGATTTTGTGATTGAACCACAGATTAAACCCAACTTTTATATTTACAAGACTTTCGGGGTATTCGGTGGAAAAGAATATTCTACCAATGCCGTTTATCTGGTGACTAAAAAGGAGTTGTCCTGTTTGATGTTCCATGGCAGAAAACACAATACCAAAGCCTGATGGATACTATTCAGAAACGCCATAACCTTCCTTTGATTGCGGTATTTGCTACCCATTCGCATGAAGACAGAGCCGGAGATTTAAGCTTTTATAATAACAAAGGAATCAAAACCTACGCTACGGCAAAAACCAATGAACTGTTAAAAAAAGAGGGAAAAGCTACCTCTACCGAACTTATCAAAACAGGAAAACCTTACCGTATCGGTGGTGAAGAATTTATAGTAGACTTTCTGGGTGAAGGACATACAGCCGACAATGTAGTGGTATGGTTCCCGAAATATAAAATTCTGGACGGAGGCTGTCTTGTAAAAGTAAAGCAGCAGCTGATCTTGGCTACACCGGAGAAGCCAATGTTGCAGAATGGCCGAAAACCATGACAAAACTGAAAAACAAATATTCACAGGCAACCCTGATTATTCCGGGCCATGATGAATGGAAAGGCGGCGGCCATGTAGAGCACACGCTTGACCTTTTAAATAAAAAATAAATATTGCGGGCCCCGGCAAATGCCGGGGCCCGCAATATTTAAAACAGAATGCTACTGAGTGATACTCTTTAAAAGCTCTGATACGATTTCAATTTCTTCCATCGTATTGAAATAATGAGGTGATAAACGGATCGCATGGTCCACATTTTTAGAAGTAAAATCGATTAATGCATCTCCTCTCCGGTTTTCCTTAAAAAATACATTGTTATCACTCAGAATTTTGTGAATTTTTTCCACCTTTCCGTCCGGCTGGCAGAAGGCAATAATACTGCTTAATCTATTCCCTTTATCCAAAACTCTGAAACCACTATTCTGAAGATGAGCCCTTAAAGTCCCTGACAATGTACGATTGTAACGCTCAATCTTATCCATACCAATCGTATTCGCATAACGCAAAGCTTCTGCAAATCCCAGCAACGCTGAATACGGTCTTTCAAAAAGTTCAAACCTTCTGGCGGTATCATTAAGCTGAAAATCATCAAAGGAAGACCATCTGGCTCCGATACTATCTAAAAATAAAGGGTACATATTTTTATCTAAAGCTTTATCGGAAACATACAGAAAGCCTGTTCCTCTTGGTCCGCGCATAAATTTCCTTCCGGTTGCTGTCAGAAAATCACAATGGATTTTTTCAACATCTACCACGATCTGCCCTACAGACTGGCAGGCATCTACAAGATAAAGAATATCATATTGCTTACACAACTTCCCTACTCCTTCTATATTCTGGATTAATCCGGAATTGGTAGGAATATGCGTGACTGCAATTAATTTAGGATTATGCTTTCTGATTAAGTTTTCAAAATCCTCCAGATCAAGCTCATGGTCAGAAAGATTGGCGGCCCTGATGATTTCGATATGGTATCTTTTCTGCAGAGAAATAAAAGCAATCTGATTGGATATATAATCATCATTGGTCGTCATGATACAATCTCCTTCTTTAAAATCAATACTGGACAACGCTTTGGCATAGCCATCGGTAGAACTGCTTACAAATGCAATATTGGAAGGTTTTGTATTGATCAGCTTTGCAGCCTCTTCATAAAACCTGCTGATCTGATCTGAGTTCCGCGTGAAAGCAGCGTATCCTCCAAACTCCTGCTCTTCATATAAAAACTTAACGGTAGTATCTGTAACGGTCTTAGGCATTAATGACGCCCCTGCACTGTTTAAAAATATTTTATCCGAACACCCCGGAGTCTCCTGTCTGATAATCTCTAAATTCATTTCTATCAATCCTTATAACAAATTTACTTTTAATTTTTTCTATACAGGACATAAAAAATCCCGGATTTTCACCCGGGACTCTATTTTTGATAAGTGATTTAATCTAAAACACTCCAGCCTCTCTTAGGATTGGTGTTGGTAGAAACTTCCTGTTCATTAACAATGATATTTTCTTTTCTCTGACCGATGTAATCAAGCTCGCTCAGCTTAGAGAAAATGGTTTCAAGGCTTCTCAGCATCTGTTGAATGTAAAGCAACGGCTCACCACAGTTATGGTGGTCATAATTGGTCTCCGCTACAATAGAAAGCTGGTTCAGTAAAGTATGAGGGGCAATTTCGCTCCACTCTAAACTGTAGTTCAGCATTTCTTCAAGTTCAGCAGGAACAAGAAGCTGGGTTGAGTTGTATAAATGAAGCGCCAGTCTTGCAAAAGACTCAATCAAAAATACAGGCGGCTGCCAAGGGGTAATATTTCTGAACTGGAAATACATATCTCCAAAAGTATTGATCATGGTTGTACACAGGAACTTGACGTTTTGTGCCAAAGCTGTATTCTGATTCTTATGGGACGCTTTCTGAATGATTTTAAAGGCATACTGCTGAAGGTTTCCGATAGACTTTGCATAGCTGCTGTAATAATCTACCAAAGCCGGATGACTTTGTACAGAAGTACATGGCGGAATAAAGTTGGAATCCACCTGGGCAATATTCCCCTTTAAATCTACCTTTCCGATAATAAGGTAATTTCCTCCTGAATAACTGCTGTTCAAAGATGTTACGGGAAGCAGCTCAATATGATGATTCGGCTGTGCACTTGGATGGCGCGGCGGAATTTCCTCAGGGTCAATATCCCCGAAAGGTACTTTATCAAAAGGATTTACAGAGATCAGAATATAATACTCACCATCTGCCTGCTCTTCATTCATTGATTTTGCCAGAGACTTCACACTGATTCTCCTGTCTGTCAGCTCAATACGGTAGCCGGCCATGGTAACTGCACTGCATCGCTTGATTACCAGTTGTACATCATTGGTTGCCGTATTATGGACATCAAAGATGGTACGGTCTGTAAATTCGTTGGAAATAGGCAAAAGCCCGTAATTATATGTAGTAATTCCAAGGGAATTGGAATCTCTGATGGTATCAATTAAGAAGTTATCCTGATCATTAAGGTGTCTCTGGGAAACTTTCATCCCGTCCACCCAATTGATAGCAAAATGTTTAATAGGCTGTATCATGTTTAATACTTTTTAATTTTTTTGTGTTTATGATTTTCTTGCAATTCCTTCCTCTTCATGCTGAATAACCCGCTTACAAATCACCACTTCATTTTCAGAAATGTTGTTTGTGGTAATATCGTGGTCGAAATCTATATACTTTCTAAAGCTGAAAAACGATTTTTTGGTGTAAAAGATCCAGTAATACGGCTCATTTCCTTCGTCTGAAAGATGAATGACAGACCCAGGATTCTTATGGTTGTAATCATCTACCACCCTGTAGAACCAATCTCCGAAAGTCACTCCTGTCGGAAGTGTTTTGGCTTTAATTCTGAAGCGGTTGGTATCCTCTAATTTTTTGCTCAGCTCCACATTCAATACCATTAATCTGTCAAAATCTGCTCCTTCAAAATCAGGCAGTTTCTGCTCCGGAGAATACCTCCATGTCTTGTAAATATCAAAAGGAATGCTGATAAACTGGATGTAACAGTAGTAAAATACCATCGGAACGACAAAAATCAGCATACTTGTTGCTGCCATTACTCCATTTCCCAATCCGTTACTCATCCACTTAAAGATCAGGGTAAAAAGATACCCTCCCAAAGCAATACATGTCAGAGACAGTATAGACTCAAACAAAATGCTCATCGCAAGGGAATCAATATGTTTTTTGAAATATTTATGTAAAAGGTTCACGTGAATAATCCCCAAAATAAGGTAGATAACCTGTGCAATAAGATACCAGTACGGATTAAAAAGGTTTCCGGCAAATCCGAAAAAGCCAGGAACAGCCAGACATAAGCTGCACAGCAATACGTATACAATAATTACTTTAATTTTTATCGCAGGTTTATTTCTCCTGATTACACCGAGTATAACCATCATAATAATAGCGATTAAAGGCATTAAGATATACCTTAAAAAAATACCTTTTACTGAAGAAATTTCCATTTTTTTCTTTTCGAATTTATACTTTGTTGGTAGTTGTAAATATAGTAAAATAATTTAGAGGAATGTAGAGTATCCTAGGCGGCTGGCATTTCTTTCATCGTCTTCAAGACTGAAGGAATATTCTTCCTTTTCTGTAACAAAATTCTCTTCCACATCCACAGTTACCGGAAGAAAATAATCATAAAGAGCCTGAAGTACATTTCTGAAAGGACTTCCCGGGATATACCTCTTCATATCTCTATGAGGAATAGGACCAATGTTCACTACCCAGTTCCGCTGTCCGTCCATGTGAGGACCGCTGGGAATATAGGTAACTCCCAATCGTGAATTTCCTAATAGCATGGAGTCGTCATTTTTCTCGATTTCATCAATAATATTGGGAGAAAAAGTTACTTTTACCGGTACCTGCAGAAAAGCGGTCATACATCTTTCAAACCATCTTTTGTCCCCTCTGATCTGATGAAAAAAGGTAAAATATGCATAAAGATATATGCATTCTGTTTATCCAGCATCTTTATCAGAGGCCAAAGCTCACTTATCGTTTCCAGTAAAGAATCTGTATCGCTTGTAATATCAAACTCAGATTCCTTTAGCAGGGCACTGATTTCCGTAAAGAAGACCTCCAGTTCAAAAGGACGGAAAAATTTGCGCGCATCATCTTCCACTCTTTTCTGCCTGCGGATTTCCCTTACCACAGAATCTACATTTTTTCTGGAAGCTCCAAGAGACGGCGGATGGAACAAACCTTCCGGAAGGTAGTCATAAATGCCCTCCCTGTAAGTCTCTATGGTAAATACTTCTTCATCAAATCCTAAATAACTGCTTGAAATACTTTTGATATCCTTCAGGTATGCACGGTCATTTACGCCGACACGCTCTATGAATATATTGCTTACCGCACGGTGGTATTTCAAGAGATTAACCGCCACAGCTTCAGCCTTAAAGTCTGTCTGCAGCTTATTGTAATGCATATCTACAATATTATTCTCATACATAGTGTTTCCTCTGATTATGACTTGTAAAGATAATATATCTCATAAGTTTGAAAAAATATTTTGGCAATAATTTTATTTTAAAAATACTAATTTATTGACATTAAAAGGAATAATTTCCGGCAAATTCCGTAAAAATACGGTAATTAAAGAGTTTATTTGCTTTTTAAATTTAAAATTATCCTTTCAGGATCAGACGATTAAGGTTCAATGTTTAAATTTAAAGCTGGGAGGAGTTTTATTTTAATCTCTAAAAAAACTTTACAGTCTATCTCTATCAGTCCTGTCATTTATACTTTTTCTGGATTTTTAAGCCTTCAAACCTACCATAATTACCACTTTTATTTACATTAAATTTTATTAACATCATCTTTATGGAATAAATTCAGGATAATGCATGCTCATTCCGAAAGCGGGCCGTATCTTTGCAGACTGAAAATTGTTATTTAAAATGAAAAGTATTTATTCTAAAATTCTGATTTTAGCATTCATGGCCTCTTCACTTTATTCTTATGCGTGGGGATTAACGGGACACAGAGTGATTGCAGACATTGCACAAAACCACCTTTCCCGTAAAGCAAGAAGAGAGATTAAAAAAATCATGGGGAAAGAGCGCCTGGCTTACTGGGCGAACTGGCCGGATTTTATCAAATCTGATACAACAGGCGCATGGAAGCAGGCTTCATCATGGCACTATGTAAACATTGATCCAATGACTGATTTTAAGGCTTTTGAACAAAACTTAAAAGCACAGGCCGGACCAAGCCTTTATACTCAGGTAAACACCCTGTCCAGCCAGATCAAAGATAAAAACACTTCCGAAAAAGACAGAAAAATTGCTTTGATTTTCCTTATTCACATCATGGGAGACCTTGCACAGCCGCTCCACGTAGGAAGAGCAGAGGATTTAGGCGGAAACAAAATCAATGTTACTTATTTCGGGGAAAAAACAAATTTACACTCCGTATGGGACGGAAAATTAGTAGATTCTCAAAAATACAGCTATACTGAATATTCCAAGCTTTTAGATATCAAATCCAAAGAAGAAGTAGCACAGATTCAGTCCGGAACCCTGGAGGACTGGTTGTACGATTCTCATAAAATTGCCAATAAGATCTATGCACAGACTCCTAACGATTCTAAGTTATCTTACGACTACCAGTACAAGTTTAATGAAACGATGGAAAGACAGTTACTGTACGGAGGATTGAGACTGGCGAAAGTGCTGAACGAGCTTTTTTAGTTGCAGGTTACGAATTGCGAGTTTTGGGTTTGCGGGGTAACTCAATAAACCTGAAATAGTACTTTAGATATAAAAACGGGACTTCGGTTTCGTTTTTTTTTTGTTTAAAGTTTAGAGTTCAAGGTTTAGGGTTTAGGGTTTAGGGTTTAGGGTTTAGGGTTTAGGGTTTAGGGAAATTATAAAGTTTGTAAACGAATTTACCTCTTTTATAATTGATATATTTTTAATCATAAGTAAAAACACATAATAAATTAATTATCAATAATATAGCCTGTTATTAAAAATCATTAATACTTTTTTACATTGTACATTGTACAAAAAAACTAAATCCTGTGTAACCTTTTTACTTTTTCATACGTATATATTATAGTAACTCTTTTTTGAGGATAAAATAAATGAGACAATTAAAAATCACTAAGCAGGTTACCAACAGGGAAACTGCTTCATTAGACAAGTATTTGCAGGAAATTGGTAAAGTGGAACTGATTACTGCGGACGAGGAAGTAGAATTGGCACAAAGAATACGTGCCGGCGACAGAGCCGCACTTGAGAAATTAATCAAAGCCAACCTTCGTTTCGTAGTATCCGTATCTAAGCAATACCAAAACCAGGGTCTTTCTTTACCCGATTTGATCAATGAAGGTAACTTAGGATTAATGAAAGCGGCAAAAGGTACGATGAAACTAGAGGTTTCAAATTTATCTCTTATGCAGTATGGTGGATCCGTCAATCAATTTTACAGGCATTGGCTGAGCAGTCAAGAATTGTAAGATTACCATTGAACAAGATTGGATCTATCAACAAAATCAATAAAGCATACGCTCACCTTGAACAGGAAAATGAAAGACCACCTTCTCCGGAAGAATTGGCTGAAGTTCTTGACATGAGCGAGGAAGATATTAAAGAATCTATGAAAAACTCCGGAAGACACCTGTCTATGGATGCGCCTTTGGTAGAAGGTGAAGATTCTAATCTTTATGATGTATTACGTTCAGGAGAATCTCCAAGTCCTGATAAAGATCTGATGCTTGAATCTCTGCAAATTGAGATTGAAAGAGCATTGAATACTTTGACGCCAAGAGAGGCTGATTTGGTAAGATTGTACTTCGGACTGAACGGAAAACACCCAATGACTTTAGAGGAAATTGGTGAGACTTTCGATCTTACAAGAGAGAGAGTTCGTCAGATCAAAGAAAAAGCAATTAAGAGACTAAAACACAATACCAGAAGCAAGATCCTTAAATCTTACCTGGGTAAATAATTTTAGCGTAAAAATTTTATAGGCGGAGTCTGGTTTCAGGCTCCGTTTTTTATTGGTGTAACATTTTTCAAAGTTTGCTCAACTAATTAGAATCCTTTCATCACTGATGATAAATCTAAATGATTTATTTAGTAGAAGGGATATGACGTTGATTATACACCAAAATAAAACAGACTATGAAAAAAATACTTTTCGCTTCTGCTCTAGCCTTATCTACTCTTTCCTGCAGAGAAAATAAATCGCAAAACAATAATATTGTAGAAAAAGCAGCTGAGAACACAGAATCCGGTATTCCTATAAAACGGCTAAGTAAAACCCAGAATATATTTGATGGCATCTACTATGAAAAAATCAAAAATGATCAGGCGCTCAGGAAAATAGATGAGAAAATATCTTTAATGCAAGAAGATGCTCATAAAATGCAAAGTATATATAACAGTATTATTTCTAATTCAGAAGATTATTATTTGATTGCGAAAAATGAGGCAAAAGCCATTAACGATTCGGAAAAGGAAATGGCTGAACTTATCAAAGAGAGTTCAGAAAACTATGATCTGAAGGTTCAAAAAATAAAAGAACTTAAACATCAGATCAACAGGAATAAGCAAAGCATTTACAGTATTTACTCCGCATTCAAAATAAGAAAAACGCTTCCTGAAATTGAAAAATACCAAAAGGCGCATCCTCTGAAAACAGACAGTCTCAATCAATTTATCAACAAGCAGAATAAACTGCTGGAAGAATTGAAAAAATTAAAATAAACACATTATTACACCTCATGAAATATACTACCCAATGGCTTACCGATAAAAGCCGCGTGAAAGAACTCGTCGACTTTTTTATTACCCACAAAACAGATGCTTATATTTCTCATGGCGAAATGATGTCCGGCAGAGCGATAGATCCACACCATTGGAATCCTGATCTTGAGCTGATTCTGACAGAGCAGCTGATCACCGATTTTAATTCCGATGGCAGTTCCAAACTGAATATTCTGATTGCGGAAAATGAAAACCGGGAAATTGTCGGCATGATGGTTTTTAACGTGATCAACAGTCCTTTTAAAAAATATGCCATTCTGGAAGATATGCTCCTGGATCAGTCTGTGAGAGGACAATCCCTTGGAAGCAAACTGCTGGAGAAAGCCATTCATGAATCTAAAAGCTGGAATATCAGTTTTATCTTATTAGAAAGTGGAGTCAACAATCATGGTGCTCACAACTTTTTCAGTAGATACGGTTTCAAAAAGGTGTCGGAGAGTTATATTTTATCATTTTAAATTAAACCCAGCTTCAACCTTAAATTTTTATCTCTATAAACAAAGCCACCCTGTCAACGGATGGCTTTTTATTTTTAGTTCTTATTTGCTTTATTATTTTCAGTCTGCACCAACTCTATCCAGCGAACCATTTCTTTTATCTGACTTTCAGAAAGGGCAGCTTCCGGATGAAGATAAGTATAAGAGGTAAGCGGCATTTTTTTCTGCTGTACCTGATTCGCAACAGATTCTAATTTATGAGCCTGTTTACGACGGCTGTAACTACTCCATTCATTAAAATTCAATTCTTCTTTTCCCTTTTTTATATGCTTTTCAATAAAATATCCTAAAGGCTGTATATAAGAATAGAAGGGATAATGAGTAGAATTACTGTGACAGTCATAACAGGAATTTCTCAAAACAGACTGCACATTCTGAGGAAGCTTGTAAACCTTTGAAATATCTGTTGAAGGTACCTGCCCGTAATCAGTATTACGGACAGGCTGAATGAACTGAATAAGCAAAAAAATGAGAACAACCCCCAAAAATATATTTCTAATGTTCCGGCTCATCCCTATTTATGTTTTAAAATACTTTTTTTACAGAACCACAGTTAATCATTTTCTGACCTTCATACGGATTGATAATCTCTTCTGATTCACTGATCCAGGTTCCTCCTTTTCCGTTATTATACATAGGACAGAAATCCTGGTATAACTTTAGCCCTCCTGTTCCCTGCTCTTTTATTAAATCGGTAATGTCATTACTGAGGGAAAGCAGATGCTCTCTCTGGTGTGCTATATCATCAGCGTTTTCTCCGATATGCGCTGCATTTTCCGATGCACTTTCTACAATATCACGCAACTCAGAATTGCTTTTTGCATCGGTTTTACTGATATCTATTTTCTTTAATACAGAAAACAGACTTTTAGCCGCATGGGAAGCTTTTTCAGAATCATCTTGAGCTAAGGCATTTTTTAGAGGAAGGTAGCTTTTGATAATTTGCCGGATTGGAAAAGCTGAGAGCTGGCCTGTTTCTTTTTTACTTCCTTCCGGGCTTTCTTTTACCTCCCGATCTGAACTTTCATCAGGTTCAGTTTTATCCGTCCTTTTAATTTCCGGTTCTGCTTTCTTTTCAGATATTGTACTGTCGGGTTTATTACAAGAGTATAATGTGGCTCCCACAAGCAGTACGGTTATTATATTTTTCATTGTTTCTTCAATAATATGGTTTTAAAAAATTAATACGTTAAAGTGACACCTGCTCCCCAGCCCATTTCATTATCATAATTTCCGGAAACGGATAACCACTTTTGAAGAATATATCTCACTCCGGTTGTAAACTCTCCGTCTGAATTGACACTGAAATTTCCTCTCAGCCTTCTGGAAAGCGGTATATCTTCACGGCTCAACTCCAGTAATACTTTTCCGTTCTGGTCCACACTTGCGTCAGCAGTAATCAGCATTGGCAGCACATACTGCATACCCACTATAAATGCAAACTTGTTTTTGGAAGCTTTCTGCTGTCCGAACCAGGTCTTTTTGCCATGAAAATCCATCCCTATATCTTCTGCCATCTGTCTTTCCATAATCTCATGATTTTTCTGGACCCTGATCCCTGCATAAGGAAGTGCCCATTGGAATTTTCCTAAAAACCGTCCTACTTTCGCACTTCCTTCGAAATGATCAAAATTCCAGTTGGAGTGAAACTCGTTAAGGTTAGCCCATCTTGGTCCGAACATCGTCATGGTTTCTGCATGGACCTTATTGCTTGCCACATCCAGCATTGCCATAGAACTCGTCATTTTATTATCCTGTAAAAAGTTTTTCCAGGCCAGCTTTCTGTTCGGAAGCTGCGGATTGGGTTTTGAATTTTCATAGCTGAAGATTCTTCCCATTCCTGCCATCATGTGGTATAAAATGTGACAGTGGAAAAACCAGTCTCCATCCTGATTCGCTGCAAATTCTATCGTTACGGTTTCCATCGGCATGATATCCACTACATTCTTCAGTGGAGAGTATTCCCCTTTTGAGTTGATCAGCCTGAAATCATGACCGTGAAGGTGCATCGGGTGACGCATCATTGAATTATTATACATCTTGATTCTGAGAACCTCTCCCTTTTTGATCAGAATTTTATCCGTCTCTGTTACGGTTTTATTATCCAGAGTCCACAGGTAATGGTTCATATTTCCTTCCAGCGTAAATTTCATTTCACGGATGCTGTCTGCAGGAAGGATGGTTTTTTCAGGGGATTTTAAAATATTGTAAGACAATCTCCTGATGGTTTTTTCTTCCTTCATATCCATACCTGAATGTTGGGAATGATCCTCTTTCTTATCTTCTTTTGTTTTCACTCCCATCATCTCATTAATGTGTTTTGCTGTAGTTTTTCTTTGGTTTTCAGATAATTCCGGATACATTACTTCGTTCATATCCATCATCTGATTCCCCATCGTCATATTCATCGGTTTCATGTTGCCGCTCATCTCCATCATTCCGTTCATCATTTTCATTCCTTCAAAAAGCATGAGTCTTGGAAGATTGGGAGCCTCTATCTTTTCACCGGAACCCAGCCAAAGAGAAGCGTGTCCTATCCTATCTTCTGAGGTTGCCCGGAACTCAAAGCTTTTATTTTCAGGGATGGTAACTTCAATATCATAGGTTTCGGAAACTCCTACAATCAGACGGTCAACCTCTACAGGTACCACGTCATTCCCGTCATTTCCCACTACTTTTATCTTCCCCCTCCATAATTCAGCCAGAAATAGGTGGAAGAGCCTCCGTTGGCCACTCTGAGCCTTACTTTGTCACCAGCTTTTAATTGGGAATAATCTGAACTTGGAGTACCGTTAATCAGAAATTTATCGTAATAAACATCACTTACGTCCATCGCTTCCATCCTTTTCCATTCATTCAGTGCTTTTGTTCCTAAATTTCCGGACTTAATGGCTTCCCAGTAACTCTGTACTGCATTTTCTTTACAGCATACCAGTCTGTATTCGCCATATGAAGCCTTCTTGCAATCTGCATCGGATCATCATCACTCCAATCTCCCAATAGTACAGGAATTTCAGCATTGTACTCCGTTTTCGGTTCGCCTTCTCTTTTGAAGACCAGAATGCCGTTCATTCCTATCTGCTCCTGAAGGGCTTCATGGGAATGGTACCAATAGGTTCCGTTTTGTGAGATTCTGAATTTATACAGATGGGTTTCTCCCGGTTTTACAGGTTTAGTGGTAAGATATGGAACTCCGTCATGTTCATTGGGAAGAATTACTCCATGCCAGTGCAATCCGGTATTTTCCTTAAGCATATTGTGCAGGTAAATTTCAGCAGTATCTCCTTCTGTAAAATACAGGGTCGGAGCCTGAAGTTTCCCGTTGATTGCGATGGCCCTTCTGTTTTTTCCTGTAAAATTGACAATAGTATCTTTTACATACAGGTCATAACGAACTGTTTTTCCTCCAAAAGTAATTCTCCCGTTTTCTGAATTACGTTTTAAAACAGACTTTTCTTCTTTTGGACTTTCAGCGTCTGCATGATGGGAATGATCTTCTTTTTCTACCAGGTCCATTCCACATTTGGGACATTTCCCAGGCTTGTCTGAAGTCACCTCGGGGTGCATCGGACAGGTGTAAACAGTTTGAGCTTGAGTTAAGACTTTTTTCTCTGGCTGAACAGAAGGCTTTATTACTTTTGCTTTCTCAACCTTAGTTGCTTCCTTTACTTTATTTATTTTTGTTTCTAAAGATTTTCTTTTAATCTCTGTTGCAGGGATAGCTTTCGTTTCCGCTTTTGCTGTTACTTTGGATTTTATAACTGCTGTTTTTTTCACCAGAGTCATTCCGCATTTAGGGCAGTCTCCGGGTTTTGATAACACCACTTCCGGGTGCATCGGGCAGGTATAATACGTTTTTGTAGTTTGTGCGAAAGTAAAAACAGAGAATAAAAGCATCAGAAACATTATTAATTTTTTCATAATATTTCGAACTTTTAGAAGCTGCACAGCTTAAATTTAATTATAACTTAAGCTATACAACTTATTGTTTTTAAGAAAAATACAATAATTAATTAATTTCTGACTTTACACTTCCGCAGGAAAGCATAGACTTCCCATAGTAAGGATTAGCGATCTGTTTTTCATCGCTCAGCCAGCTGCCATCTGCCATTGGGCAATACTGTACATATACCGGCTTTTCAGAAAGCTTAAACTCTTTGGTCAAAGCAATCATATTGTCCGAAAGGTTGAAAAAAGTTTCTCTTTGTGCTGCAACGGTTCTTGCTTCAGATATAGCAGAGGCATCTTTTCTGAGAATATTAAGATTTCCTTCAGATACTACTTTATAGTCAATGGCAGAAGCTGTCTTAATAAATTCTGTTGCTGCTTTTGATGTTTTATCAGCGTCATCTGAAGCCAAAGCTGATTTGATAGCGATATAGTTCTGATACAGCTTAGAAACCTGAGCATCCTTTTTAGATTGTGCTGATAGTGAAATGATTGAGAATACAGATAAGGCTGCTGTGATGATATATTTTTTCATTGTTTTACATTTTAGAATTAATTTTAATAAAGAATAATGGTAACGCATCAGTAAGTGCGTCAGAACATGTCGCCCGTAACGGTATGCAATTCATGATACCGGAAACGACGGACGGATTCTAAATTCTAAAATTACAATGATTGATGTAGATAGGTACCGGCCGGTATTCAGGCGGTGCATTAATCCGGATCTGAGTAAATTTGGTGGCTGAAAAAGACTTATCAATAACAGCAAACTGATGTTTCACCGGAATTTCTGAAATCTGGCCTAAAAAGTCAATTTTAAGCAGGTCTGATTTCTGGGAATCATCTACTTTTACTACTTTGATTTCTGTTTTGCAGCATCCTTTTTTGTCTTTAACACCGCATTTTGCACAGATACCATCTGTTTTCTGGCTTACAGAAACAAATTCCTTCATGCAATAATGAATACTAAAAGCTGCTCCGGAAGAAAACCCGAAGTAGAAAATAGAAAACAATATGGCAAGAATCTTTTTCATTGGTAGGACAAAGATAAAAATATCTCTGAGACCGTTGTTATAAAATTTGGTAATGTTGTTACAAAATTCGGGTAAAATAAAAGCTTCCGAATTTCTCCGAAAGCTTTTATTTATTTTTTGAGAGATTAACATCAACCTCATCTTTTAATTTTTTACAGTTTAAATTCTAACTTCACATTGAAGAAACGTCCTGTAAGACGTACCGGAACTGGATACATATAATTGCTGTTATAATCAGTGATCCATTGGTTCGCTACCGTGTTATTGATGTTGAATGCGTTGAAAACCTGAACTCCTAATGTCAGCTCCTCGAAATTACCCCAGAATCCTGATCTCTTATTTTTCTCTTTCGGATCAATAAATACCTTTGTCAATCCTAAGTCTACCCTTTTATAGGAAGGAAGGGTCTGCTGATAATTATACGCTGAACCAAAGTCCGGCTGTCCGTTGCTGTTGAACATTACGGGAGCTCCTGTAGGTAATCCCATAGCATATACCAAGGTAAGATTGACACGCATTGACGGGAAGCTCGGCATATAATCCTGATAGAACATGGCAAACCTCAACCTCTGGTCTGTAGGTCTCGGAATATCTCCTCTTCCATCTATATTTTCATACACCCTCGCATAACTCGCGGATAACCAAGAATCTACACCCGGCACAAATTCCCCGAATAATCTCGTATCAATACCATACGCATATCCTTTGGAATTATTCTGCCCGGAATACCGGATTCTTACATTATCCATATAATACGGGATCAGGTTATCCATTTTCTTGTAATAAAGTTCCGTAGTCAGTTTAAATGGTCTGTCATACATCTGGAACTCATAATCATTGGCAAGAATAACCTGGATAGAACGCTGCGATTTTATATTAGCGTTAAAATTACCATCTAAATCCTTGATCTCTTTGTAGAAAGGAGCCTGATAGTAAATTCCTCCCGAAATTTTAAACAGCATATCACTGTCCCAATCAGGCTTTATCGCAAACTGGGCTCTTGGAGAGAATATTGTTTCTTTATTGAAACTCCAGTTGGCAACACGTACTCCGGCATTCACAAATACCTTACTGGCTCCCCAGTAGAACTTCTGTGAATATTGTGCGTATGCTGAAAGTCTTGTAGGCTCAATATTGTTTTGCCCGGCAATATAATAAGCAAGCTTAAGATCTCCTGTCATTCCTGTTCTCGGATCAATAATTTCAGGTCTTGGCAGGCTGTAACCTGCAGAATCTACAACCTTCCATTCATTGGTAAGATCTTTGAGATTTTCTTTCTCATATTTAAATCCAACCTCAAAGTCGGTATTTACATTGGGAGAAAATTTGGCTCTGAACTGGGTTCCGTAGGTTCTTACAAACAAATCATTTCTTGCGTGTTCTATCTGTCCGCCCACATCAAATGATGTTACAGGCTGCTGCGTCACAGGATCAAAGGTCTGCAATTCATATCCTGAATTGATCGTATAATATTCTCTTTCTCTGTTCTGATAAGCAAATGCATCCAATGTAAGTTTCCATTTATCGGCCGGCTTATAGTTCATGGAAAATGTACCCATCATATTTTTGTACTGGTCATTTTCTTTACCCGCATATCCTATGTTCACGGTTATAGGCTGCTGAAGGCTTCCGAATGTAACACTTTTGCTCTGGGAATCATCTCATAATCATTCTTGGAATAATATCCGATGAATGACATGGAAAACTTATCACTGACATGATAGTTCAGATAAGACTGGAAATCCCAATAGGTCGGGTTAAAGTCTGTATCTTCCTTCAGAGTGTTAAGAACAAGATTGGTATTTCTGTACCTTCCTGAAAATAAGGCTGTAAATTTTTATTCTTGGAAGCCAAACCTGTTGTCAGTCTTCCTCAATTAAACTGGCCTCCCCTGAAACTTCAAATTTTTCAGGTTCCCGGTAATAGATATTTAAAGCCGAAGACATTTTATCCCCATATTTAGCTTCAAATCCTCCTGCAGAGAAATTCACTGTAGAAACCATATCGGGATTGATGATACTCATCCCTTCCTGTTGAGAGTTTCTGATCAGGAAAGGTCTGTAAATCTCAATGTCATTAATGTAGATAAGGTTTTCATCATAGTTTCCGCCACGAACCATATATTGGGAAGACAGCTCGGTATTGGAGTTTACAGAAGGTAAGGTTTTAAGCAGTCCTTCAATTCCACCATTAATAGAAGCTACGGATTTTGCTTCTTTCGCTGAAATTCTTACATTGGTAAGGTCATTGGTTCTTCCTGTTGCTTTTTCTGGAAGACAACTTCCTCTATATCGGTCACTTTAGTGGTCGCTGTATCTTTTTTCTTTGCTGGGAGAAAATCAGAAACGGGACCATAAGGCTTAGCGGTAAAACTAGTTTTTTCAAAAGAAATGTTTTAGAATTTCTAAAATTAATGTTTTTTTAACAATTACAAAATCGATTCTCTAATTCTTGTTAATTTTTGTAACAAATCTTCTAATAAATCTAATCTTAACATGTTGGCACCATCAGATAATGCGGTTTCCGGTGTAGGATGTGTTTCGATGAAAATTCCATCTGCTCCTACTGCAATTCCCGCTTTGGCAACCGTTTCAATAAGATCCGGTCTTCCACCTGTAACCCCTGAGTTCTGATTAGGCTGCTGTAAAGAATGGGTAACATCCAAAATAACAGGAGCATATTCTCTCATGGTAGGAATTCCTCTGTAATCCACGATAAGGTCTGTATACCCGAAAGAATTCCCTCTTTCAATAATGGCTACTTTCTGGTTATCGGAATCTGTCACCTTCTGAACGGCAAACTTCATCGCTTCCGGTGAAAGAAACTGTCCTTTTTTCAGGGTAACACATTTTCCTGTTTTTGCCGCAGCGATCAATAAATCGGTCTGACGAACAAGGAATGCAGGAATCTGCAGAACATCTACATATTGTGCTGCCAATGCCGCGTGTTCATTCTCATGGATATCTGTTGTAGTAGGAATATTAAAGGTCTCACCTACTTTTTTAAGGATTTCAAGAGATTTCTCTTCCCCAATGGTTGTGAAAGAATCTACACGGCTTCTGTTTGCTTTTTTAAAACTTCCCTTGAAAATGTATGGAATATTATATTTATCCGTAATGCTGATCACTTTTTCAGCGATTCTTAGTGCCATATCTTCCCCTTCAATAATACAAGGTCCGGCAATAAGGAAAAAGTTTTTGAATCTTTGTGCGAAATATTATCTAAATACTGAATCATTTTTGTTGTCATTAAAAAGTTCAGTAAAAATACTGAGAAAGTTTCAGATTTGGAAATTATTTACGGATGGGTTTAGGCTTTAACCAAAAACCGGAAAACGAATGTCTATTTTTGTCTAGAAACTCTTACCCCGGCAGTATCTTGTCATTCCGAAGGAATTTTTTATACTATGTCGGGATTCCTCCGGGAATGACAAACTCTATGTTTTTATTCTAACATTTCTAAAACAAGGAATAATGTAATTTTTGAGGAAAACCCTACTGTTTGCAGATTAAAAAAACAATAGGAACGGGCTTTAGCCCGTTTACAAATAAAACAAACAGCCATCGGCATCAGCCAAAACCTAAAAATAATCAGAAAATATAAAATCCGCCTGTGAAATATTTTACCCCATCTTCTTCAAAACCTTCTCAAACGTATTTACATTTCTGCTGGTAAGCTGATCTTTAAGGCTCTTTTTACCCAGTACTTTCCCAAAGGTAGAATCCAGGGTATTTCCTTTCGGAACCTGCCAGTAAAATATATCATTAACAATCGCTGCTTTTTCATTTTCCGCCTGAGCTGCTTTCTGAAACTCATCCATCAGAACCTTTTCCACACCCGGAATTCCTACAAAGCCATACATGTGAAATGTATCATTCTTTTCAAAAGGAACACTGTTCCATAAAACTTCTGTTTCCTCCTGAGATTTCACAAACAAAAATGCTTCATAAGAGAAATGCCCTGACATTGCTTTTTCCAGAATTGCCTTTAATTCCTCACTCTTTTTATCGGAAGAAAACACAATATTTCCGGACGCCAGTACTGAGCTTACCTCATTCATGCCGGCATCTTTAAAAACCTGGCAGACATCCGCCATTTTCATATTAGTTCCTTTTACGTTGACGCCGCGGAGAAAAGCACAGTATTTCATTTTTCTTTAGGGATTAGGGATTAAATAATAGGTTGCAGGTTTTAAGTTTGAGAGTTTGAAAGTAAAGAGTTCTCGGACTTCTTTTAGTTTTTCTTTGCTATTTTTACTTTTTAAATGCTTAAATATTTAAATATTTTAATCAACTCTAATGTACAAATTATAGTCTGTACCGGAAGGTTTCAGATGGTAAATTTTTTCTAAAATCTTATTATCGCTTTTCAGGTGATCTTTCACCCTGAATTCTTTTAAAAGTTTATAATGGGTCTGATAATAGACTGAATTGGCATCATTCCCTTCATACAGGTTTTTATAGGAAAGAAGGTATTTCGGTTTTCTTGTTCTGACTGTATTGATCCAGTAATTTACTTTATCTTTTTTAATTTCCTCCTGAATCTGTTTATCAACCAATCCAACCTCATCTATCGTTTTTAATCCTGAAAAATAAGGAACATACCCCGCCGGCTCAAGCAGGATCCACTGGTTTTTATCTTTTTCATATTGATTTAGAAAAGTACCAATGGTTCTTCGGTAATTCCATTCCCCGTTTCCTGTTGCAATAGAATGAACGGTTTGAAAGGCAAGCATCGGGAAAATGTAGAATATAATCAATAATGACAGCCAAAGATTTCTTCTCTCTTTCTGTTCCAGTACAAAAATAAGAACGGGAACGAAAAGTAAAATCTGCGGAACCCAGTAATACCAGTCAAATAAACTTTTCTGAGAAATAAAGATGATTTGTTTTACCCATCCGAAGATAAAGATCATCCACAAAAAGTAGTTTCTTTTCTCTCTCTGTCTGATCAGATAAATAAAGCAAAGCAGTTCAAAGATCAATACAACGATGGTGATAGGATTAAAATCTCCGGGAACTTTCAGCATTCCCCAGAAGTTTCCGAAACTCTTAAAAAAGTAACCGATATGCTGTTGGATCGTAAGGTCTTCACTGTAAAGAAGCTTTTTTGCAGTAATGGTATTGTTCACCAGCTCACCAAAGTAAAACCAGTTAAAAGCTACTGTTGATAAAACGCCCAGAATTCCACCAAAAATATAATTCCATCTGACCTTTCTGTTCCAGAATACATCTACCAGAAATACAATTCCCAGGAATATTACCGTATCGATTCTTGTAAACATAATTAAAACCGGAAGGAGTGTCAACACCCATTTTTTTCCTTTGTGGAAGCCATAATATAACAATGACATTTCCAGGAAAAACAGGATTCCGTACTCCATTCCGAGAATTGAAATTTTAATAGCCGGAGGTAAAATACCGATCAGAAATATGAAAATCGCTTTATGCCATGGATTTTTAAGAACCAGATGAGAAAGCAATAAAGTTCCTATGGTAAACAATATGGAGTTAAAAATCAAAAGGGGTTCAATAAAATTCTCTTTCCCGAGAACAAGATTGAAAAGATAAGATACAAAAACATACAGATGTGTTGTAGATGCAGAGATTTTAGTATCTCCATTGAAGCCGATTACTCCATAATCCAATAGATTCTGGGCAACTCTCCAGGTGATAAACGCATCTTCCTGGATATAGTGCGTTAATAAAAAAGAAGTTTAAAAAGAACCGTAGCAATGACGGAATACATTGGGAATTTGCTATTTTGTGTTTCGGACATTATGTATTTTTACTTTCACAAATATAACCTTTAAATTCAGGATTCCCAATAATAAAAAAACGGAACCGAAGTTCCGTTTTAAAGTATTTTATTTTGTTGCTTTGATAATCGCGTTCGTAATCTGACTTTCTTTTTCTTTTGAATACGTAGAATCATAAGGCTCCATCACATCAAATAAATATTGATAGAATGGCGTGATCTGCTGTACATTTTCAGATTCTTTCATCGCCTTATCTCTGCCCATCTCCTGAAGATCTTTGATAAACACATTGAATTTCTTGTCAATCGGCTCTATGGATTTTACAAGATAAGCATATGCTTTTTCTTTCTGTCCTATCTTCGTATAAGCATCTGTTACTGCAGAAACAACAAGAGAATATTCCATAGGTTTTGTTCTCATCTGTCTTCTCAGGTAGCTTTGGTCTGCTTTGGAAAGGCTTAAATAGTAATCATACTCTTCAAAGATTCCTTTTTTAAGCACTTCAGCAATCTGAAGACCTTTCTGCTCCTGCCCTGCAATGATGTATCCTGATACAATTGAACTTAATGAACGTGGATCATTATATTTCTCTGCCGGAATTTCTTTTGCTGCAAGATCCAGAATTTCCAATGCCTTAGCTTTCTGTCCGCTTAATGCAAGGGCTGCTGCTGCTCTGCTCGCTGACATTCTGTAGCTGATGATATTGGAAGTAGCCGTTTCATCAAAGTGAGCATTTAAGTTTTTGAAGTTACCCCATCTGAAATTTTTCACTACATTATAAAGAGAATTGGCATCTACTCTTCCCATATCTCCATCAGCCGTCGGAGGCGTTTGGATAGGAATCAATCTGTAACTGAATCCGTCAAACTGAAGATAATCGTTCAGATAGAAAATATTCTCACTGTCATAGATACCTCCTGATGAGAAGTTAATCGGACGCTTCCAGTCGAAGTTTGCTAAAAGATCCATCAGGATCAGGTTATTCTTATAAAGCGTGTTTCCTTTGTAAGTAATCATAATCTGATTGGCAACATTCGGAAGATCTTCTTTGTTGATGATTCCTGCTTTTAAAGCATTTTCTTTATTGACCGGAAGGATGAATTTGTTTACCGGAAGGATATTGTATTTTTCAAATTTCTCTTCCCCGAAATACATTTTCAACAATTCATCTTTTTCAGGAGATTTAAATTTAATGAATTCAATCGCCTGTTTCAGTGTTAAAGAATCCTGGGTAAGATATTTTCTGAAAGACTGGAATTCTGTTTCCGGAGCTCCCTGTTCTTTCAGCATAGAGAATACACCTTCCCAATCTTCTTTCTTCATCATATAGATCTGGTCGTTTACCCCATCTCTGTAATCTTCGTGTGTCAGTTGGCTGGGAATTCCCATAGCATTGTAAGTTCTCCTTTTGATCTGGTCAAGGTTCCATGGAGTTGAAGCAAGGGTAAAGTTAACCACCTTCACATCATCTCTGAATCTTTCTGTTTCCTGAATTGCCCAAACCGGGTAAGTATCGTTATCACCGTACACGAAAAGGATATCGTTTTTCGGTAATGATTTTAAAACGGAATACGCATAATCATATGCTGTGTATCGGTTGCTTCTGTCATGAACGTTGTAGTTCTGGAAGCCCATCATGAAAGGTACTCCTAATAAAACCACTCCCAGAGCAATATTAGCTCCGTTTGATTTTACTTTAGACTGCAGGAACCATAAAATTGCTCCGGCACCCATACCGATCCAGATGGCAAATGCGTAGAATGAACCTACCATTGCATAGTCTCTTTCTCTCGGCTCGAAAGGCTTTACTCCTGTATAGAAGATAATTCCTACACTTGTTAAAATGAATAAAGATAATAGCGCATAGAATCTTCCGAAGTCTCTGTTTAATTGGAAGAAGAATCCGATCAAACCTAAAATTAATGGAAGGAAGAAGAATTTCACTGTACTTTCATTCTTGAATTTGGCAGGCATTTTATCCTGATTTCCTACCACTGCATTATCGATAAAAGGAATTCCGGAAATCCAGTTTCCTTTTGTACTTTCCATGTTTCCTTCAAGGTCGTTCTGTCTTCCTACAAAGTTCCACATCAGATATCTTACAAAGTAATATCCGTTCTGGAAAGTGATGAAATAATCCATATTCTGAAGGAACGAAGGCTTCTGAACATTGATCAGGTTATAAGGTTTTACTTTCAGATAATCTGAGGCAGTAATCGATTTATCTTCATATTTTGCTCTCAGCTCGTCAAAGATCTGCTTAGCCTGCGGATTGTCTGCCACATCTTCGTTAGCATAATTGAATGTAAAATCAGGAGCACCATACATAGAAATATAGTTTGCCATTACATCCTTATCTTCGTTGAACATTCTCGGCATTAAGCTTACCTGAGATTTGCTGAATACATAATTGAAACGGTCTCCGGTTTTTCTGTACGTTCCGGTTTTTTCATCTTTTTCGTAGATTTCACCGGTTTTTTGTGTCTTGAAGCTTCCATCCTCATTTTTCTCAATTCCGTTAGCATCAAGGAATGCAGTATAATTCTGCCCGTAGATTGTTGGCCAGTCACCGTACTGCTCTCTGTTATAATAATCCAGCATACCAATTGCAGTGTCAGGATCATTAAGGTTCATCGGCGGGTTAGCATTTGCTCTGATTGGAATAACCATCCAGCAAGAGAACCCGATCATCATGAAAACTACAGATAGTGCAGCCGTCTGATAAATCTTTCTTTTTGCTTTTCTTGCATACTTGATTAAGAAATAGCAGATTGCTACCATCAAAACAAAAGCCGCAATTGTTCCGGAGTGGAAAGGAAGTCCAAGACCATTCACGAAGAAAATCTCAAGTCTTCCAAACATCGTCATAATCAGAGGGAAAATAATTTTGAAAACAATAATCAAAATTCCCAGTGTGATAAGGTTTGCCCAGATAAAGTTTTTCCAGGTAAACTTATAATTTCTTGCATAATATACCAGACATACTGCAGGGATCGCCAGCATACACATCATATGCACTCCCACAGAAAGTCCTAAAACGAAGAAAATAAGAATAATCCATCTTTCACTGTCTCCCGCTTTATACTCATTTTCCCATTTGGTGATCAACCAGACCAAAAGCGCGATAAACATAGAAGCCATAGAATAAACCTCTCCCTCTACTGCTGAGAACCAGAATGTATCTGAGAACGTAAAGCACAGGGCTCCTACTGCTCCGGCAAATAAAATAGAGATTTCCTGATGTTTCGTAATTTCTTCAAAATCTTTGTTCAAAAGTCTTCGCACAAAATGTGTGATCGTCCAGAACAAAAATAAAATAGTCAGCGCACTGAACAATGCAGACATCGCGTTGATCACGATGGAGTAATTTTCGCCTTTCCCTAATGCAAAAATGGCTGCCACGGCACCCACTATCTGGAATAAAGCAGCTCCGGGAGCATGCGTTACTTCAAGTTTTACTGCAGAAGAAATGTACTCGCCACAATCCCAGAAACTGAAATTGGGTTCTATGGTGGACAAGTACGTGAAAAACGCAATGACGAAAATCACCCATCCTGAGACGGTGTTCCATTGCCTAAAAGTCCAATTTTTCATAGTATTAAATCAATTATGCGAAAATAAGGCTTTTATCTTATTTTATGCGGGTTTTAACAAAATTTAAAAATTTTGGCGTAGTATTTGCGATTATACTCGTGTCAAAACTGAAAATACGAAAATAATTTTTTACAAACTATGCCCTAGAAATCAAACAAAAGTTTAGTAATTATTTATTTTTTTGTATTTTTGCAGTCAGATTTTTATTGAAAATAACAAATAATGAGTAATGTTTACGATAATATCCTTGGCCTGATAGGACATACTCCTATGGTGAAGCTAAATACTGTTACAAAAGATATTCCAGCAACCGTATATGCCAAGTTAGAATCATATAATCCTGGACATTCCACCAAAGACCGAATCGCACTTCATATTATAGAGAACGCAGAGAAAAAAGGCCTTTTAAAAGAAGATTCTGTAGTTGTAGAAACTACTTCCGGTAATACCGGGTTTTCTATTGCGATGGTATGTATCATTAAGGGATATAAATGTATTCTTGCAGTAAGTGATAAAACAAAACCCGAAAAAATTGCTTACCTGAAAGCATTGGGAGCCACGGTGTATATATGTCCGGCCAATGTACCGGCAGATGATCCGAGATCATATTATGAAGTAGCTAAAAGAATCGCTAAGGAAACTCCTAATTCTATTTACATCAATCAATATTTTAACGAACTTAATATTGATGCACATTACCAGACGACAGGTCCTGAGATCTGGGAACAGACACAAGGTAAGATCACTCACCTTTTTGCCTGCACTGGAACTGGTGGAACATTATCAGGTTCAGCGAAGTTTCTGAAGGAAAAAATCGGACATCAAGATTATCGGAGTAGATGCGGATGGTTCTATTCTGAAGAGCTATCACGAAACAGGAGAAATTCACAAAGAAGATGTACATCCTTATCAGATCGAGGGAATGGGTAAAAACCTGATCCCTTCTGCCCTGCTTTTCGACAAGGTGGATGAATTTGTAAGGGTAAATGATGAAATGTCCGCGTACAGAACCCGCGAAATTGCTTTGAAAGAAGCGATCATGGGTGGCTACACTACCGGAGCTGTAACACAGGGACTGATGCAGTATGCCCAATCTCATGAACTTACAGAAAACGACCTGGTTGTTTTAATATATCCTGACCATGGCTCAAGATATATCACTAAAGTTTACAGTGATAAATGGATGGCTGAACAGGGATTTGTCAACAACTGTGTTCACAACTATGACGAAGTTTTCAAAACTGAGTTTATCAAATAAGAACGAATAAAATCACGATACAATAAAGCCTTTTGCGTGTTCTGACAAAAAGGCTTTTTACTTAAAAATTACGATACAATGTTGGATATTTTTGAAAGAATAAAAGAAAATCCAGGACCACTTGGACAATTTGCAGATTATGGTGAAGGCTATTTTATTTTCCCAAGATTAGAGGGACCTATCGGCCCTAGAATGCAGTTTCAGGGTAGAGAAGTAATTTTCTGGAGTGCCAATGACTACTTAGGGCTGTGTAATCATCCTGAAGTAATTGAAGCGGATGCAAAAGCTGCTGCTGAGTATGGGATGTTCTACCCGATGGGAGCAAGAGCAATGTCCGGAGAAACAGACCAGCACCTTCAGCTGGAAAGGGAATTGGCAGACTTCGTAAAAAAAGAATCAGCATATTTATTGAATTTCGGTTATCAGGGAATGGTTTCTACTATTGATGCCCTGGTAAGCAGAAATGATGTAATTGTTTATGATATGGATTCTCATGCCTGCATCGTGGATGGAGTAAGACTTCATTCCGGTAAAAGATTTACCTACAAGCACAACGATATGGCAAGTCTTGAGAAAAACCTTCAGAGAGCAACCAAGGTAGCTGAGGAAACAGGAGGTGGTATCCTTGTGATCACAGAAGGGGTTTTCGGGATGAGAGGCCAGCAGGGAAAAATCAAAGAGATCTGCGATCTTAAATCAAAATACCAGTTCAGATTATTGGTAGATGATGCCCATGGTTTCGGAACACTTGGTAAAACAGGTGCCGGTGTGGGTGAAGAGCAGGATTGCAACGATCAGATTGATGTGTATTTCTCTACTTTCGCCAAATCTATGGCTGGTTTCGGAGCATTCCTTGCGGGTGACAAAGAAATCATCAGATATCTGAAGTTCAACCTGAGATCACAAATCTTCGCAAAATCTCTTACAATGCCAATGGTTATCGGAGGTCTGAAAAGACTGGAACTATTAAGATCAAGACCAGAGATCAAAGCTAAACTTTGGGAGAATGTTTACAAACTACAGAACGGACTTAAAGAAAGAGGATTCAATATTGGAGATACCAATACCTGTGTAACTCCTGTAATGATGCAGGGTACTCCGGTAGAAGCTACTCTATTGGTAAAGGATTTGAGAGAGAATTATGGTATCTTCACATCTGTGGTAGTATATCCGGTCATTCCGAAGGAATGATTCTTTTAAGACTTATTCCTACCGCTTCTCATACAGATGCAGAAATCAATGAAACTCTGGCTGCATTTGAAGCTATTCATGATAAACTGGTAGGTGGCTACTACAAAGAGCAGGAGCAAAAATTACTGCAGGAACAAGGATTAAGTTTTAAACCGATTTAATTCATCAAAATAAAAGAAAGCCACTGATTGATTCAGTGGCTTTTTTGTTTAATAACTATAAAGCACATGAAACTTAGAGGTTACACACTGGGAATTCTGTCGGCTGTTTCATATGGCCTGATTCCGATTTTTATCCTGCCTGTCAAGCAGGCGCACTTTTCAATGGATATTACGCTGTTTTACAGATTTTTCTTTTCGGCTTTAATGGTGGGAGGATATCTGCTGTATTCCAGAGAAAGCTTTAAAATTAATAAAAAAGAAACTTTAATTCTGGCCATCCTTGGTATCTGTTATGCGCTTTCTTCAGAGTTTCTGTTTTTAGGATATGATTTCCTTACTCCAGGAATTGCCTCTACCGTTTTATTTATTTATCCTGTTATTGTCGCATTGCTGATGTTTTTCTTCTATAAAGAGAAACTTACAGGATTATCCATAGTTTCTTTACTTCTTGCTTTTGCCGGGGTTATTGTTTTATGTACGAAAGGAAACGGGCTGGAAATCAATTTTACAGGATTGGGAATTGTAATGCTCAGTTCGCTTTTTTATGCTCTGTATATGGTGATTGTCAACAAATCAAACATCAGGGTTTCAGGGTTTAAACTCACCTTCTATTCTATGCTTTTTACATCCATGTTCTTTATGAGCAAAGCTGCAATGGCTCATGCATCCTTCGCTATCCCTTCGGCTGAGATTTTCATTAACTTTCTTATTTTTGCATTTCTCACAACGGTAATCTCCAGTCTTTGTCTGGTATATGCTATCAAATATATCGGATCTACTCCTGTTGCTATTCTGGGTGCGCTGGAACCAGTAGTAGCCGTATTGGTAAGTGTCCTGATGTTTCATGAGAAATTCACCAATAACTTATTGATCGGGATTACACTGATCCTGTTAGGAGTTACCTTAAATGTAATTACAGATCGTAAAAAACTGAATCATGCCTAGACTATATTATCCTGAAATGATATCAATAAGATCACACCATTTAATTAAAAAGTAACCATCTATATCTATTGATCGATTGAAAAAAATTCAACAATCCATTATGGCCTCTGGCATAACAAAATTAATCTGACTATATTGCAGGTGTCTATTGATAGGTGTTCCCCTTCTATAACAGATAAATGCATTGATTATAAAAGCCTATGAAAGAATTGCAGAAACTTACTAAAGATCAATTATATAATAGAATTAAAGCAAACTCAGAAAAATTATACAATATCACCCATGAAGCTCTTGAAAACAACTTTTTCAATGAAAGCCCCTTAGATGAAGAAAGTCTTGCTGAATTTCTTGAAATGCTGGATGATGAAATTGCAGAGAAAATAAGAGAAGCCTCTCTGGAAACCAATCATGAAAATGATGCCCCTGAAATTGTCCTCACAGAAAGTGAAAACAATACTTCTCTCGAACTGATTACCAAAGAAGGCGAAGGATATAAAATTGTTCTTATAGAGGGTGATCTTCATTTATCCGGAAAACTATATGTGGAAGACTATATTGTTCTTATTGTAACCGGTAATATACAGGCAGAAAATATAATCATCAACGGTTCTTTATACTGTTCAGGAACCATTACTGCCAGAGTATTGTTCGGGGCATCGGGGAATGATAATGAAACCTATACCGGAGGCAGTATTATGACCGCGCTTATTGCAGAAAACGGGCATTACACCGTAGCTGAAGGAAATATTTACTCCAGATATTTAATCAGTTTTCATAATGAAATAACCGGGAAAACCGGAAAATTCATTGAGAATATCAGTCTCGAAAAATCCAGTGAAATGGCATTGTTGAATCCTGCAATTCTTGATCAGGACGGATATTTCGATGAAGATGCTTTTTAAGCTTTATTGAAAATAATCCTCCGGATAATTTATTTATTAAGCCTGCTGATTTGTTTTGAGACAGAAATTGCAATAAGCCGGAGCTCTAAAGTCTTTTCCTCATTGTTTATAATCAGGGGAAAAATTTTTTCTAAAAAACTTTGGAATAACTTTGCAAAAATTTCTGTTGAAAGACCTGCTTCTTATTACTCCGCCTTTTACCCAACTTAATACTCCTTATCCTGCAACGGCTTATATTAAAGGGTTTTTAAATACCAAAAATATTTCCAGTTATCAGGTAGATCTGGGGATCGATGTTATTTTGGATTTATTTTCAAAAGACGGAATTCAGAAGGTTTTCAATAAAAAAATTGATCTTCAGAATACCTCTGAAAACTCTCAGAGAATTTATGCTTTAAGAGAAGAATATTTAAAAACGATAGACCAGGTTATTCCTTTTTTACAGGGCAAAACACCAACATTGGCAAGACAGATCTGCAGCATGAATTTTCTTCCCGAAGCGTCCCGCTTCAACCAGCTGGATGATATGGAATTTGCTTTTGGAAATATGGGACTTCAGGATAAAGCCAAACATTTGGCAACGCTCTATTTAGAAGATATTTCCGATTATATTGTAGAAAATATCGATGCTGATTTCGGTTTCAGCAGATATGCCGAACGTCTTGGAAAAAGTGCCAACTCATTTGATGAATTACATTCTAAGTTATCAGGTGAACCCACCTTTATTGATGAGTTTACTTTAAAAATTCTTCAGGAAAAAATCGAAACCATACAGCCGAAGCTGGTTTGTTTTTCAATACCGTTTCCGGGTAATCTGTATTCAGGTTTCAAATGTGCACAATGGATCAAAAGCATTATCCTCATATTAAAATTGCAATGGGAGGAGGCTTTCCCAATACAGAATTAAGAGAAGTTAAAGACCAGAGAGTCTTCGAGTTTTTTGATTTTATTACATTAGATGACGGGGAACTTCCCTTGGAATTACTTCATCAGAATTTAGAAGCCACTACGGAAGAAGGTGAATTTAAAAGAACTTTTCTACTCGAAAATAATGTAGTTGTCTATAAGAACAATTCTAAAAGACATGATTTTAAACAGTCCGAAATAGGAACTCCCGACTATACAGATCTAAAACTGGATCAGTATATTTCCGTTATCGAAATCGCCAACCCCATGCACAGTTTATGGAGCGATGGAAGGTGGAATAAACTGACGATGGCACATGGATGTTACTGGGGAAAATGTACCTTCTGCGATATTTCTTTAGACTATATCAAGATCTATGAGCCCATCTCTGCTAAAATTCTGGTAGACCGGATTGAAGAACTGATCAGGACAACCGGCGAAACAGGATTCCATTTTGTGGATGAAGCGGCCCCACCTGCCTTAATGAGAGAAGTGGCCCTGGAAATCCTCCGAAGAAACCTGGTGGTTACCTGGTGGACGAATATCCGTTTTGAAAAAAGCTTTACCCGCGATTTATGCTATCTTCTGAAACTTTCAGGATGTGTTGCTGTTTCCGGTGGGCTTGAAGTGGCCAGTGACCGGCTGCTGAAATTAATTGATAAAGGAGTTTCTGTGGAACAGGTTGCCAAAGTAACCAGAAATTTTACGGAGGCCGGAATTATGGTTCATGCTTATCTGATGTATGGCTATCCTACCCAAACCGTTCAGGAAACTGTTGATTCATTAGAAATGGTTCGACAGATGTTTGAGATGGGTATTCTACAAAGTGGTTTCTGGCATCAGTTTGCTATGACGGCACATTCGCCTGTTGGAATGAGCCCGGAAGATTTTGGAGTGGTTCCCGTAAAGCAGGAAATTTGTTTGCCAATAATGATGTGGATTTTAAAGATAAAACAGGAATCGATCATAACAAGTTTAGCTTCGGATTAAAAAAATCTCTGTTCAATTATATGCATGGAGTCAATTTTGAACTGCCGCTTCAGGAATGGTTTGATTTTAAAATTCCAAGAACAACCATTCATCCGGATTATATTCACGACTGTCTTTTGGAAGATGGACAGTTTCAATTGAAGGCCAATTCCAAAGTTGTCTTTCTTACGAAAAATGTAATCGCTGAGAATCGCATAAAAAATAAAAAGAAATATTCTGGTACGTATACGCTGCTTACATTCCATTTAAAAACCAATATTGTAAAGATTGAGCTGGAACAGGAAAAAGCTGAATGGCTGATGAATGTATTGGAAGAAAATGCTATTGAAAATTCTAAAAAACCTACAGTTCAACAACTTAAGAATCAGTTTGAAGAAAATTTTGATGATTTTGAACTGTTTTGGTTCTCAAAACCGATACAGCAATTGAAGGAAAACGGAGTGATTTTGAGTTTATAAAAATTTACCGCTTTTTCTCAGGGATTTTTGAGATTGCAGAATTTTGTGAATTTTTTCTGAACGAATAACATCTGCTTCTATTGAATTATGATCTCCTACAGATTTCATGGATTTACACAGATCTTGATTTTGATTTGAGAGAATAAAATCTTCTACTTTTTCAAACCTAAACAATCAAATCCAACTTCTAAATATCATAAATAAAACGGCAAAATATTCCCCTCCTCCAGAGGGGTGTCGAAATTCAAAGAATTTTTGACGGGGTGGTTATTCAGCAAATGATCAATAAGATTTCTATACTATAGGTTTTGGCTGAAGCCGGATGAATTTAATCCATAATAAAAAAACGGGCTAAAGCCCGTTCCTATTGATATTAATATTTTTATTTTAATGCTTAATTAATTGGGAGTTTCTTTTGATACGGTACCCACAGATACTTTCTCCTGAACTTTAATAAAATTAGGATCCATAATAGCCATGCGCTCTGCCAATGCTTTATAGGTTGGGAATTTCAGGATTGAAGCTCTGCCGGACATTTCTCTATAGATTGTAAAAGACTTCCCTCCAGCTGTTTTCAGCTGTTTTGTAGTGGTGATATATCTTCCGATAAGCTTGCTTTTGGCATCATAGATCTCAATATCTATAGGGGTTTTATCCATGATTGTATCTTCTGAACCGAAGCTAACAGGTAAATTGGTAAAATAGCCTACAGGAACACCATTGCTGAGAATCTCCCCACTTTATTGACCTCAATATTCATCTTGTCTATTTTCTTTCTGATCGCATAAGCGTCTTTTGTTTTAGCGTCCAGTTTCCTTTTCGGAACATTGGAAAAAAGCTCATCAAGATTTTTGACATTAATGCCTTTGTTATCAATGATTTTAAGATCTTTAACTGAAGTAAAAACTGCAGATTTTTCTTCTCCGGAAAATGCAGAAGGGGATGAATAGTCTACTTCAATAGTTTTATCCCTGTTGTATACCCTGTTGATACTGATATAACTGTCACGTACAGAGTCAACAATACTTTTATCAATAAACTTTATCGTGTATATCGGGGTCTCCTTCAGATCCATAAAAGTATATTCGCTGGATTTGTTGGATAGCTTAGCCACCGGAATGCCGTCTATATTAATAATCCCCTCTTGGTTTTGATATTCTGAGCATGAAGGAAAACACTCAGAACTGTAAAGAATATGATTATACTTTTCTTCATAGAATCAGACTTTTACATCAATAAAAAAGTGTAACACAAAGTTACACTTTCTTGAAAATATATTTAGCTTTTCATTTAATTATTCACAAAGGATAATGCCTTTATTATGATTAAATTCTACAACACCGCTTTTGATAGCATAAGCAAAAACAGAGTCTTTTCCAGATTCTTTAGTGAAGTTTTTAGCAAAAGCCTCATCAATAGAATTAGCAAAAAGCTTTACATCACCTCCTACCAAAGAAGAAACAATTCCTGCGTGGTTTTTCATGATGTGGAATTCACCATTTTTTCCAGGCAATAACACTGAGTCTACTTCACCTTCAAAAACTACGTATTCTGGTGTTAAAATTTTTATATTCATTTTAATTTAGATTGGAAGATTTCAGATTTCAGATTTCAGACAACCTTAAAGTCTCATGTCTTGTATCTGTTATCTTTATGTCTAATTATTAAGCGTTTTCAGCCAACATTTTTTGTCCTGCTTCGATAGCTTCTTCGATAGTTCCTTTCAGGTTGAAAGCTGCTTCTGGTAAGTGATCTAATTCACCATCCATAATCATGTTAAATCCTTTGATGGTATCTTTGATGTCTACCAATGATCCCGGGATACCTGTAAACTGCTCTGCTACGTGGAAAGGCTGAGATAAGAATCTCTGAACTTTTCTTGCACGGTATACAACCGCTTTATCTTCTTCAGAAAGTTCTTCCATACCAAGGATCGCGATGATATCCTGAAGTGCTTTATATCTTTGAAGGATTTCTTTTACTCTTTGAGCACAGTTATAGTGATCGTGACCAATAACTTCCGGAGCAAGGATTCTTGAAGTAGAAGCCAGTGGATCTACCGCTGGATAGATACCTAATGAAGCAATCTTTCTGTCAAGTACCGTAGTTGCATCAAGGTGAGCAAACGTAGTTGCAGGAGCCGGGTCAGTTAAGTCATCCGCAGGTACGTATACCGCCTGTACTGAAGTAATTGAACCGTTTTTAGTTGAAGTAATTCTTTCCTGCATCGCACCCATCTCAGAAGCAAGTGTCGGTTGGTAACCTACCGCTGATGGCATACGACCAAGAAGTGCAGATACCTCAGAACCAGCCTGTGTAAAACGGAAGATGTTGTCTACGAAGAAAAGTACGTCTCTACCTTGTCCGCTTTCTCCACCGTCTCTGTAGTACTCAGCTAATGTAAGACCGGAAAGGGCTACTCTAGCTCTTGCACCTGGCGGCTCGTTCATCTGTCCGAAAACGAATGCAGCTTTTGAATCTTTCATCGCTTCTAAATCTACTTTAGAAAGATCCCAACCTCCGTTTTCCATAGAGTGCATGAAATCATCACCATACTTGATGATACCTGATTCCAACATCTCTCTCAAAAGGTCATTTCCTTCTCTCGTTCTTTCACCTACTCCGGCGAAAACAGAAAGACCTCCGTGTCCTTTTGCAATATTGTTAATCAACTCCTGGATCAATACTGTTTTACCTACACCGGCACCACCGAACAATCCAATTTTACCTCCTTTTGCATAAGGCTCAACTAAGTCGATTACTTTAATACCTGTAAATAAAACTTCTGCTGAAGTTGATAATTGATCAAATTTTGGAGCTGGTCTGTGAATTGGAAGACCACCATCCTTAGAAATATCTTGAAGTCCGTCGATAGCATCACCAACAACGTTGAATAGTCTTCCGTTTACAGCCTCTCCGATTGGCATCATAATAGGATTTCCGAATCCGATTACATCTTGTCCTCTCTTAAGACCGTCAGTAGCGTCCATTGCAATACATCTTACTGTATCTTCGCCAATATGTTGTTCTACCTCTAAAACTACTTTTTCACCGTTTTCTTTTGTAATTTCTAACGCGTCATAGATTGCTGGAACAGCTTCCACATCTGTGAAGACAACGTCGATTACCGGACCAATAATTTGAGAAATTTTACCTTTAATTTGGTTTGCCATTGCTAAATTTTTTCTTGGTGCAAATATAGTGATTCTTCATAAACCCGCAATTGGTAAAAAAAGATTTTTATCATGCTTTTGCAAATTTACCAATACAGCAATTTACCTCTCCCACACTCATATTTTGCCTTCCGAAATATTGATACATCGTTATATTGATAGATTGTTACATTATATCTATATTTGCAATCAAAATTTTTCCGTTTTGAAAGTTTTCAAGAATTTTACAGATTATTCCTCACAAAAGCCTTTAGCATTATCTTTAGGAATGTTTGACGGGGTACATCTCGGACACAAAAGTATTATCGATGAGCTGGCTAAAATAGGTACAGAAAACAATCTGGAAACTGCTATCCTTACTTTCTGGCCGCACCCAAGGTTTGTTTTTAATCCTAACGAAGATTTAAAGCTTCTGAATACCCTGGAAGAAAAGAAACAGCTGGTTGAAAAATATGGCATTGATAATCTGTTCCTGAAAGAATTTGATGAAGAATTCAGAAACCTGACCGGAGAAGAGTTTGTACGTCAGATTTTAATTGATAAGCTCAATGTAAAATACCTTATTATAGGATATGACCATTCTTTCGGAAAAAACAAAAGCGGAAATTTTGAGCTTCTTCAAAAATTGTCAAAAGAACTTGATTTTGAGGTTGAACAAATGGAGGCTATCAATATCCATGAAAACAACATCAGTTCCACAAAAGTGCGTAATGCGCTTTTAGCAGGCAATATTAAAGAAGCCAACGAAATGCTGGGCTATTTTTATTCTGTTTCCGGAACTGTAGTGCATGGCAAGAAAATCGGAAGGACTATAGGATATCCAACAGCCAATATTGATACGGAATCTATCAAGCTTTTACCTAAAAAAGGAGCTTATATTGTAGAGGTGTTTGTAAAAGGCAACCAATACAAAGGAATGCTGAGCATTGGAACCAATCCGACGGTAAACGGAGAAAAACTAACTGTGGAGGTTTATATCCTTGATTTTGATGATGATATTTATGACGAAAAGATTACGGTAAGTTTCAGGGATTTTCTTCATGATGAAATCAAATTTGAAGGTCTTGACAAATTGATTGAAAGACTGGATGAGGATAAAAGATTAACACAGGAATATGATTTCAAGGAGTAATAATTTTGACTTTTTAAGGCTGGTTTTTGCAAGTCTTGTTGTCATTACCCATTCCTATGCTCTTTCAGGAGCTGCCCAAGGCGATCCTCTGTCACAACTCACCCACGGACAAATGGAATTTTCTTATCTGGGGGTTCATGGTTTTTTCATTATTTCCGGATATTTGATTTTTAAAAGTCTGCTTCGCTGCAAAGGTCTTCCGGATTTTTACTGGAAAAGACTGTTAAGACTTTTCCCGCACTCCTGGTAGTACTTTTCCTTACCGTATTACTGGCCCCGGCTGTGTATGAAAGTACGGTTCCGTATTTAAAGAATACTTCCGTATATACTTATATTCCTCAGAATCTTACTTTATTCTTCCGTCAGAAAGGCATTGATGGCGTTTTTGAAACCAACCCCTATAAGCATAGTATCAACGGGAGCTTATGGACGATCTGCTATGAATTCAGTATGTATGTTATGGTATCGTTCCTTTTCTTTATCCGGGAAAAGACTTTTGTGAAAATTGTTGTCATTCTGCTATTTATATCAAGCTATATTTTAAGCATCTTCCATCCTTATTTTCTTTACGGATTGTTTCACAAGTTGGCATTGGGAAGCAATCATTTTTACAATCTGATGTGCTTTTTCGCCGGAGGAATGGTACTGACTTATCTGAACACCAATAAAAGAACAGAAAACATTCTCATTATACTTTCCTTTATCGTTCTTGTAGGGAGTCTATACTTAAACATCTTCAGATATACCTGTTATATTACCCTGCCTCTGCTTGTCATACTTATTGGTAAGAGTTCTACCCGGTATCTCAATAAGGTAGGAGAAGTGATTGGTGATACATCTTACGGGATTTATATTTATTCCTTCCCGATCCAGCAGGCCCTGATGTACTTTTTAAACTGGATACAGCTATGCTGTTTATATTTTCATTACCGCTTTCAATTCTCCTGGGGTATATTTCCTGGCATCTGATCGAAAAGAAAGCATTAGGATATAAAGATTTATTTACAGAAAAGGCTATTCTCACGGAATAGCCTTTTGATTTATTTCAATACTTTTAAGTAGATTTTCTGAGTTTCATTATTCAGTTTCACATTCGGAAACTGCTTGTCATAGTCTATAACAATATCGCCTTTTTCGCCGGCTTTCCCGTTGCCGTCAGAATCCCAGCTTATCGCCACATAATATTTGGCAGGACCTGTTGGCTTTGGATTAATCTTGCTTTCTGCATCTTCAGGTATAGGCAGATTGATGGTAAAAGGTACCGACTTCTGTTCATATTCCTGTTCTGTAATTAATGTGGCAGGGGCATCAGCCAGCTTTTCATCTATCCCATATAAGCTTACTTTGAGCAGGGCACTTTTTATGGTGAATTGATCTGTCCCTGAAAATTCTATTTTAAGAGTTCCGGGAGTTTTTTCAGAAGCTGGTACAGCAGATTTGTTTTTGTGTCAGTGTTTTTATTTACCGGCTTGGTACAGCTTGCCAGCATCAATGTTCCGGCCGTTACGAATAATAAAAGGTGATTTCTCATTTGTTATTTATTTATTATTAAATACATATTTCACTGCTGAAAGATAACAAATACCATACCCTGTGTTATTTCTTATTCTTTATAAAGAATTGACTTCATTCTGAGCTTTTTTAGTCAGGGATTTAAAAACCAGATCATAGGATTGGTCAATAAGTTTAAAGATCAGCTCTCTTTTCAATCCATCTACTGTTACAGAATTCCAGTGAGTTTTGTTCATATGGTATGCACCTGTAATCTGTGGATACTGCTCACGAAGCTCTGCACTCCATTCGGGATCTGTTTTTACATTGATCGCCAGCGGCTGCCTTTCAAGCCCCATCAATAAAAACATTTTGGTGTCTACCTTCATTACAAGTGTTTCGTTATCAAACGGAAAACTTTCCGTAACTCCTTTTTAGCAAGGCAGTAATCTAAAATTTCGTTGGCATCCATATTCAATATGAGTAATGAGTGATCAATAATGAGTAATGATTAAATTAGTTCTTTACTCTTTAATTCAAATTTAGTAAATTTAAGAAAGAATAATCTCACAAAATCACAATTATTATGAAAGCTCTGGTAATAGGTGCTACAGGTGCCACAGGAAAAGATCTGGTGAATCAGTTACTCAATGATAAAGAATTTGATGAAGTGGATATTTTCGTCAGAAAGCCTGTTGATATTCAAAATGATAAGCTTAAGGTTCATGTTGTGAATTTTGAAAAACCTGAAGAATGGAAAGATATGGTAAAAGGGGATGTTGCTTTTTCGTGTCTGGGAACTACTTTAAAGGATGCCGGAAGCAAGGAAGCCCAAAAGAAAGTAGACTTTGATTATCAATATGAGTTTGCAAAAGCAGCGAAAGAGAACAATGTGGAAGATTATATTCTGGTATCAGCTTACGGAGCTAACCCACAGTCTAAAATTTTCTATTCCAAAATGAAAGGTGAACTTGAAGAAGCTGTAAAACAGTTACATTTTAATAAGATCACTATTTTCAAACCGGGAATGCTTGAGCGAAAAAATTCTGAGAGAACGGGAGAGGTGTTAGGCAGCCGCATTATAAAATTTGCCAATAAACTTGGACTGCTGGAAAGTCAAAAACCTCTGCCGACTGATATCCTGGCAAAGGCTATGATTAATTCTTCGAAAATAAAAAGCAACGGCTATTCCAGTATAAAACTGGGGAATATTTTCTGTTTTGCGGAAAAAAGCAACCAATAATATTTTACCTTATCTTGTGTTTTGTTGTATCAATAACCTGCTTGATCCATTTGTAATCGGGTAATTTCCTAAGTTTTAAAATTAATTCATAAGGAATATTTTCAGTTCCGATCAATGTTCCGGCAATTTGTCCGGCAATTGAAGCGTTGGTATCTGTATCTCCTCCCGAAAAGATAATTTGTTTCAACATTTCTTCCAGACCTAAATCAATAATTTTGGTTGAGCAATAAATTGCAAAAGGAACTGAATTAACAACATAGCCATTATTGCCCAATTTTGATATTTCTGAAATTGAAGCGTTATTTCCAATTGAATTGATTTCGATTAACCTGTCTCTTACATTTGTATCAGGAATTTCTGGAATAATAATATCAAAAAGATTATTTTTTCCATTCCAGTCAGAATTGAGGATAGCTTTTATAGAAAGAAAAACAGCCAAAGCTCCAGCAAAGGCTTCATCATTTCTATGTGTTAATTTACATGCTTCGTAAACATTCTGTCTTGTAATATCTGAGAAAAAGCAAAAGGAGCAATTCTCATCGCTCCTCCGTTTCCTGCAGCAAACTCTCCGATTCGTCCAGCCTGACTCCAATGAAGACCTGCTTCAGTATCTAAAATTGCCTTAAGTGTAGAAGCGCCAATACCTGTTAATTTGCGACTTCTGTAATATTCTATAAATCTATTGATAAGATTTTCAGGAGTAAAGCTATCAGACAGAACCTCACAGGTTGCCAGTGTCATTTGTGTATCATCTGTAATACTCCAGACTCTTCGCTTTATGCTCTTTTTTCCTAAATAATAAATATGTGAATCATCGGTTTCTATTTCATTTTCATAGCTGCTTCCCCACGCATCTCCAATTGCTCCTCTAATAATACAGGCTTCAAACCGATCCAAAAAATCCATATATATTTCTTATTTCAGATACTTTGTAATTGCCTCATCTGTTGGCTTTGTAGTGCTTACAAAAGAATCGATCAGTTTTCCGTTTTCATCAACCAGGAATTTGGTAAAGTTCCAAAGGATGCTTGTATTTTTTACTCCGTTTAGCTCTTTCTCTGTTAAATACTTAAAGATAGGAGCTGTATCATCACCTTTTACAGATACTTTTGCAGCCATAGGAAATGTTACACCATAGTTTTTCTGGCAGAAAGCCCCGATTTCAGTGTTCGTTCCAGGCTCCTGGCCTCCGAAATTATTGGCAGGGAAACCTACCACTACCAGCTTATCTTTATACTGTTCGTATACTTTTTCAAGATCTGCATACTGCGGGGTAAATCCACATTCTGAAGCGGTATTGACAATCAGGATTTTCTTTCCTTTGAAATCAGCAAAATTGATTTCTTTACCATCAAGACTTTCTACTTTGAAGTCGTATATTGTTTTTCCCATAAGTTCATTGGTTTTAGCTTTAGAAACTTCACTTTTTTGGTTGGTGCAGCTTTGCAGAAATGCGATGAATGAAAACAGCAGTAAAAAATTTTTTTCATTTTTTATAATTTTTTGCAGCGAACCGCAGTTGATTAAAACTTGAAAATATTTGCAGGAAACACTTTGTTGATATCAATTCTGTTGAGCAGCATCACATAATCTCCGTCTTTCTTAGCACTTGATGATTCTATTCTGAAAGGCATGATAAGGTTTCCAACTTTTTTAAAATCAGAATATACAAGTGTTTCATCTTTTTTCACTTCTTTGATCAGCATATATGTCTTTGCATCAAAATAATACATGTTCTTATTGACATTCTTGGTCAGTTCAACCTTATGGCAGTAGATCTCTCCTACTTTTTCTTTTCCAAGATATCTGGCCTCAAAACCTTTGTTTTCCCAATCAATGAAGTCATTGTCAAAACTTTCCGGAACATATTCTGGATATTCCTGAAGCTTATTGGCTGCATAATTCATGGCATAGCCTTTAGTTCCGTCATAGCCTTCAATTGCGGTTTCTTTTCCACCGGTAGTAATCAATGTTTTAGTAAGATTCGGACGTTGCTGATAGATTTTTATCGGATATTCATCTTTGATTCCTAAAATTACTTTTCCCTGAAGCAATACCGAATTCAATAATTTCCAATTGGTTAATCCTCCGGAGAATTCAATGTTTTTGTCAATAATTTCCTTTGCGGTCTGTGCAAATGCGACATGCGAAAATATCAGTCCGAATACTAATAATAACTTCTTCATTAATTTTATTTATAAATTCAAATATAGGGGGATTTCTGTAAAATTACAAAAGGCAAAAGAGCGTTTGATCATTTGCTTTTTTTGCCTTCAATATTTTTAAATCAGTTTTCTGGCTTTTTCCAGATCTTCCGGGGTATCTATGCCCACTCCTATGAAATTGGTTTCAATCATTTTGATTTTCATTCCGTATTCAAGATAGCGGATGCATTCTATTTTTTCGGATATTTCCAAAGGTTTCATAGCCAGTTTTGAAAACTGAAGCAAGGCTTCTTTTCTGAAAGCGTAAACTCCAATATGCTTAAAATAGCTTACATCATAAGAAACTTCCCTGTGAAAAGGAATTACGGAACGGCTGAAATACAAAGCAAAACCATTGTTATCCGTAATCACTTTTACGTTATTCGGGTTTTCTATTTCTTCTTTTTCATGCAGCTGTATTTTTAAAGAAGCTAAAGAGATTTCCTGTTGATCATCATGTCTGAAAACTTCTATCAGCTGCTGTAAAGGTTCTAATTTTAGGAAAGGCTCGTCTCCCTGAACATTGATCACGATATCACAATCTATATGCTGTACTGCTTCGGCAATACGGTCGCTTCCGGTCTCATGCCGGCCTGTCATTACGGCTTTTCCTCCATTTTTTTGAATTTCGTCAAAAATAATTTCAGAGTCTGTAGCGACAAATACTTCATCAAACAGCCCGGTTTCCACTACATTCTGATACGTTGTGGTAATAACGGTTTTTTCTCCTAAAATCTGCATCAGTTTTCCTGGAAAACGGCTGGCTTCGTAGCGGGCAGGAATAACAGCGATTATTTTCATTCAGTAAAAATATTAAGTAATTCTCTTTAATTCAACAGGTTTCCATTTCAGCATATACCAAGCTGTAATGTTTCCTTTTTATTGAGATCAAATGTAGTGAAAAGTATCTTATTTACTATACAAAACAGAGATTTCAGCAGCCTAAAAAGAGAGTTTTACCCCTATCATATTGTATTCCCATTGGCGGGATGCCACAAAGTTGAGATTATATTTTGTTTTTCCTATAGAAATCTCAGTTTTCTTATCGTTGTAATTTTCAACTTTTTATATTTAGGTGTGTAATCCCAAAGATAGCTCCTGGCTGAGTGTCTTACAAAGCTGTTATTTAACTTTTAATATTTATTTAATTTTTATGTTATCAGTTTAAATATTCAATCAGAAAAATAATTCCATACATCCAGGCAATATAGAGAAAAGAATAGAACAGCCCGAATCCCAGGCTTTTTAATAAATTTCCTTTGCATTTCCCTGAATTTCTGAAAACTAACCGCAGTGCTCTGAAAAATACCCAATACAAAATAGCAATTAACAATAATACGGCTGACCAAAAGAAAAGGCCCAGGAAATAGGAAAGGAAGATGAGTAGAATAGAAAATATAATCCACAAAAGAATGGCAAGAATAGCTCCTCCTATCCCATCACCTGCATCTGGAAGATCAATATCAAAACCTTCAAATTTAGGTGTTTTATCAGCATATCGTTGTAATCTTTCTTTATTTAAAATATTTCCGACGTTATCTTTTAATTTCAAGCCAGAATATAATCCCAGGGTGATGAACAGAAAGAATCCTCCAGCCAAAATGGAGGTTGATAAAATAGAATTTTGAAATAATGAACGATGGTCTGCTTTTCCTGCAAGCCATACGCTTACTATAACTATTGCTATAATTGCCAGTGTTGAAAAAAACAAATATTTTGTCTCAATAAAAGATTTTCGTGGAAGTTTCATGGTTTTCTATATAAAAATGCTCCGACTCTGTTCAACGTGACAATGCTAATACTGATTCATGTTTTAACGATGTCATGCCGGACAGAGTCGAAGCATTTATTTATCTGAAGGTTACTTTAAATTGTTCAAAGCATTTTCCAGTTTCGGAAGCATTACTTTGATCTCATCCACTGCCAATCCTCCTACAGAAGCACGGAACCAAGGTTCTGATTTTTCTTCCCCAAAGGCTGAGAATGGTACTAAAGCAACACCTGCTTCATTAATCAGGTAGAATACCAGATCTGAAGAGTTTCCGATAACAGCTCCATCAGGTTTTGTTTTTCCGATATAATCAAGCTTAATGGTAAGATAAAGTGCTCCCATCGGCTCGATACTGTCCACAGAAAGACCTTTTGCTTTCAAATCCTGAACTCCGTTATGAAGAACTTTTAAACTTTCTTCAAGCTTAGCTTTAAAATCGTTAACAAAAGTATTCACGTTCTCCGGATTTTCATAGAATTTAGCGGTTGCTTCCTGTTCAGGTTTTGGCGCCCATGCTCCAACGTGCGTCAGAAGCGCCTTCATTTTATCAAGAATATGAGAAGGGCCAAATCCCCATCCTACACGGACTCCGGTTGCTGCAAGGCATTTTGAAATACCGTCTATGTAGATGGTGTAGTCTTTCATTTCAGGGAAAAGAGAAACAGGATCTACATGCTCTGCTCCAAAAGTAAGGCAAGAATAGATCTGGTCATACATTAGGTACAACGGTTTTTCATCAGCTCCTCTTTTGTTGTTTTCAGCGATTACCAGTTCACAGATTTCTGAAAGCTGTTCTTTTGTAAACATTGTTCCGGTAGGGTTCAATGGTGAACAAAGTGCTAATAAAACAGCTCCGTCCAGGTGAGGTCTCAGGTCATCAGCAGTCGGAAGGAAATTGGTTTCAGGTTTTGTTTTTACTTCTACAGCATTGGCTGAAGTAAGGTAAGCATAGTGATTGTTGTTCCATGATGGTGTAGGATATACTACTTTATCTCCTTCATCTACGATGGTTTTGTATACAGCATAGATCAAAGGTCTTGATCCTGCAGTAATTAAAATATCCTCAGGAGAATAATCCAGGTTCCATCTTTTTTTAAGGTCTTTGGAAACTTCTTTTCTTAAAGATAAAAGTCCGTTTGCAGGAGGATAGTTCGTCAGATTATTCTGATAAGCTTTCTGAATCTCTTCCTTCAGCAATGCCGGAATAGGATAGATATTAGAATTCAGATCACCAATAGTAAGATTGGCAATTTCCGCTCCCTTTGCTTTTAAGTCATTTACTTCGTTACCAATTTTTACAATTTCAGAACCGATCAGGTTCGCTGCTAATTTTGAAACTTTCACTTTTTTTATTTAAAATTTATATTATCGTTCGCTGTTGATCTTCTCATATATTTGATCTACCGGTGTTTGTGCATCAAAAAGGGCTATTGCTTCTTTTGCTCTTTTTGCCGTATTGGAATTCGGATATTTTGTGATAATCCTGTTAAATTCCGCTCTGTTTTCATCGTACAGTTTTCCGGTTCCTTTATCCAAATCTCTTTCGAAGGCAGGTGTATTATCCATTCCTAAAAGATAATCAGACAAATACATTTTATACCCCTGTTTTACATCCTTTACAAGCTTACTTCCAGGGTATTTATTCATAAAATTCTCCCAGAATATCAATCTGTCTCCCAGCTGTTCCCAGGAAATCATCAGTCCTGCGTCCGCGGCATAATTGGATTCACTTTCTTTGTCATTCTGTAAAATATAGGCTTCATAATCCGGAGTTACCTTATTCTTAAACAAAGAAGAATAATATCCCGGAACAGTCCATATTTCAGTCATTCCTTCTCCTACTTCCCTGAATTCAAGACCTGCTTTTTTCAGTTCTGAAGCTATATTTTTAATATTGTCCGGAAAGTTGTACCGATCCTTATCAGGATCATAATAATTTACATATTTATCCAAAATATCAGCATGCAAGTTCATCAGACATTCTGTATACTTATCTCTTATTTTTAAATAATCTTCATATACTCTGTCATTCTGTTCCGGATTATTTCCGGCCATTTCTTTTTCGATTTTTGTCCGGTACCATTGAAGTGAGGTGATATAATCCTCCGTTTTGCTGGCAGGTGAACAGGCTGTATCTATCGGTTTGTACTGATCTTCTTGGGGTTCAGCTCGGGCAATTGAATCGTTATTCTGCTTTATTCCTGCAGCTGCAGTTTCCTTTTTACAGGAAACTACGGCTGCAGAGAGTAAGCAAACTGCTATTATTTTTTTGACCATCTGCTGCTTCGGGAAATTAATCCAGTTTCAAATCTGTTTTAACGGCTCCGATTTTAGCTTCCAATGATTTTAATTTATCTCTGAAATCTGCTTCTGAAGTGATAGAATCTTTTACAGAAACATAAAACTTGATTTTGGGTTCTGTTCCTGATGGTCTCACGCATACTTTTGTTCCATCCTGTGTGTAATAGATCAATACATTGGATGCAGGAATATCATTCATTATTTTTTTCTCGTTTGTAGAAACGGTAAGGCTTGTCTGCTCCTTGAAATCCTTAACTTCCTCTACCGGTGATCCTGCTAACTCTTTAGGAGGATTTTCACGGAAGTTTTTCATCATATTCTGAATTTCTTCGGCACCTTCTTTTCCTTTTCTAACAATATTGATCAATCCTTCGTAATACATACCAAGATCTTCATAAATCTCGATCATGTACTGGTACATAGTTCTTCCATTGGCTTTACACCAGGCTGCAATTTCACATGCTAAAAGAATACTACCGCAGGAATCTTTGTCACGAACGAAATCTCCGGTCATAAATCCGAAACTTTCTTCACCGCCACACACAAATTTCTGTTTTCCTTCTGCTTCACGGATCATTTTTCCGATCCATTTGAATCCGGTAAGGCCTACTTTACATTCAACTCCGAATTTTTGTGCTATGTCAAAGAAAATATCCGAGGTTACAATCGTAGAACCTATAAATTCTTTTCCTGTAATTCTTTCCTGCTTTCTCCATTCATTCAGGATATAGTAAGTAAGGATGGTATTGGTTTGATTACCGTTCAAAAGCTGCATTTCGCCATCAAGGTTTCTTACTGCAATCCCTAATCGGTCTCCGTCCGGGTCTGTTCCGATCACAATGTCTGCATTGGTGATTCTTGCCAGATCCATTGCCATTTCAAGCGCTGCAGGTTCTTCCGGATTTGGAGAATCTACTGTCGGGAAATTTCCGCTTGGGATCATCTGCTCTTTAACAAGATCTACTTTTTTAAATCCTGCTTTTGCAAGGGCTTTAGGAACGGTTGTATAGGTTGTTCCGTGGATAGATGTGAAAACAATATTTAAATTTTCTTTTCCAACATCCTGATAAGTAGAGTTTTCAATACAAGCATCGATATATACATCATCCTGCTCTTCTCCGATCCACTCAATCAGATCATCATTTCCGTTGAATTTAATTTCTTCAAATTTTACAGAATATACTTCCTTGATAATCGCTTCATCATTAGGTGGAACAATCTGTGCTCCGTCATTCCAGTATACTTTGTAGCCATTGTATTCCGGCGGATTATGAGAGGCTGTCAGTACAATTCCTCCGTTACATTTTTTATCACGAACAGTGAAAGATAATTCAGGTGTCGGTCTGTGGTCTTTGAAAAGCAATACTTTAATTCCGTTTGCTGTCAAAACATCTGCCACCAGCTTCCCGAATTCTTTTGAGTTATTACGAACATCATAAGCGATGGCCACTTTAATTTCCTCTCCCTTGAACTGCTGCAGCATATAGTTCGCCAATCCTTGTGTAGCCTGGCCTAACGTATATTTATTCAAGCGGTTGGTCCCTACTCCCATTATCCCGCGCATTCCTCCTGTCCCGAATTCCAGTTCTCTGTAGAAAGAATCTTCCAGATCAGGGAATTGCTGTCAATCAGTAATTGTACAGCATCTCTCGTTTCTTTATCGAAGGTATCACTTAACCAAAGTTTCGCTTTTTCTAGTGTATTCATATTTAATTTAGTTTGGAAGCTGGAGGCAGGAAGATGGAAGTTGTTTTTATCCAAGCTCAGCCATCAGCTTTTGATTTATTATTTTGTTTATGAAGCTGGAAGTGGGAAGCTGGAGGCAGGAAGTTACATGGTGCCTGGCTTCAAAATTCCGGCTTTGTTTTATTTTTTCTATTTTTTATTTTTCAAACTTGGAAGAAGAGGTTTAATCTGGAATACAAGAGGTATGATAAACTACATTCCTACCAGCTTCCAGCTCTCTTCCCGCCTAATCACTCTAATTTCTTATTCTCGACTTTCGTCGTCTTATCAATCTTAAAAGCCCTGATCGGATCGTTATAATAGACAAATTTTGCAGTGTTCTGAATGTGTCCTTTTAAAGAATCTTTTACATTTACTTCTGCATAATTCCCGTTTTTAGAATCGATATTCAGATTGGTGATCTTCCAGTAAGGAGCAATTAAACTCGCTGTATCTGAGATTTTTATAACCGCTTCTTTTGTTAATCCTAAAAATTAGCACGGCTTCTGTTCTGCATTTCCACTTCTGCCCTTCTGGTGTTTACAGATCCCATGAAGCTGGCATTGTTCTTCATAGCAAGCCTGAAATTATCGGTTTTAATCTCGCTTGAAATATTCATTTCCACAGAGTCTGAAACCGCTACTTTTTCAAGGTTATATTTTGAATAGATCGTTACATTATAAAAATCTACTCCCTTTGTCCCTCTTTTTTCTTTAATGAAAAGTGTTTTGTCTTTCACGTCCACATCCAGATTGCCGGCCACATTCGGGTAGGTTTCTATTTCTACAAAATTTTTAGGCCCTCTGGCATAAAATACACGGAATTTGCCTTCCAGATCAAGGTTTACGAATTCCGGTACATCCACATCTTTCTTTTCAATATTTCCTTTTGGAGAAACTTTTCCGCAGGAAACCAGTGCCGCCAGCATTAATGTGTATACAACTTTTTTCATATTTAATTTTAAATATTCTACATTACAATCGCAACGATTTTTACTGAAAATCTCAGAAAGGCTTTTCCTGTCTCTCACCGGACCTTCAATAATTACTCCGAACAAAAATAGGATTAAAATTTCTAAAAATCTTTGTCTTTTGACAATAAAATACCTGATAATTTTCAATTTTCTGCTTCTCAGGAAGAGACTTATCTGCTATTCTTCTTTACTTTTTTATAAAACCATGTTTTGGGACTTCCAGCCATTGAAAATAAAAGCAGATGATCTTTGTTTATGCAGGAAATTTTCATTGGAGTTACCTTTTCATCATCATCATACTTCATTTCCAAAAGATTCTTTTCTACACGATAAGTTCCACTGTCACCCATAGAACTGAAGGTATGATCTCGATAAAAAGAGAGAACTCCTGTTCCGTACCTGGAATTGTTTGTCTGGGATTTCAATGTATCTGTCTGGTTGATCTCACCATCATAAATATCAATAAACTCCCAGGAACCGGAAAGTTTGCTGGATGAACATGAAGCCATTAATAATAAAAGAAAATGAAAAAGAATGGATTTGGTTTTAAACATTAAGGTAAAAGTTTTTATAAAAATACAAAAAGCACTCTGCTGACAGAGTGCTTTTTCGTTATATTCTATTCCTAAATCTGTAAGAATTGATGATCTATTAAAGCTTTTCTATGGTTAACCATTTTCAACAGAAGCACCATAAATGATTAAAGTCAAAAGGATGGCAACAATCGCGACCCCAATAATTAAGGGTTTCCATATCGCTTTTTGAGGGTATTTTTCTTCGTCCGGAAAATACTTTGGCATAAAATAATAGGAGAGCAAACTTCCCCCTCCAAGGCCGCAAATATAAGCAAGTGAACTTTTAGGTTCTTCCGGAATATTGACAATAACTCCTGTGATAATCGTTAAGAGAACAGAAATTGCCAGTACGGTGTATGCTTCTTTCTTTTTGTTAACCTCTATTAAATTCTGGTATAACAAAACTCCCCCGAAAAGTGCGGAAAGAAAAATAGAAAATCCTAAAATGGCTTTCTTAGAATAAATTTTCGGCAGCTTTTCTTCCATTATATCACTTCATCAATATTATAATTCTTGTGCTCACGGTTGGTTCGGATAATCATTTCTCCTAAGAATCCTGCGATAAAAAGCAGCGTTCCCATAATCATCATTGTTAGGGCAATATAGAACCATGGATTATTGGTGATTAAATGTCCGTAAATTCCTCTGGCGACATCAATCAGTTTAGAAATTCCCAGCCAAAGTGCAGAAAGAAAACCGACAATAAACATTAAAGTTCCTACTGCTCCGAAGAAATGCATTGGCCTTCCCCCGAAACGGCTTACAAACCAAAGGGTTATCAAATCCAGAAATCCTCTGATAAATCTTTCCGTTCCGAATTTCGAAGTTCCGTAAGGTCTTGCCTGATGCTGTACTTCTTTTTCCGTAATTCTTCTGAATCCTGCATTGGCAGCCAATACCGGAATATAGCGGTGCATATCTCCATATACATCAACCGATTTTACCACCTGTCTTTTATAGGCCTTCAGACCGCAATTGAAATCGTGAAGATAAACTCCTGATACTTTTCTTGCTGCAGCGTTGAATAGTTTTGACGGAATATTTTTCGTCATCACATTATCAAAACGCTTCTTTTTCCAACCGGAAACGATATCATAATTATCATGGATCACCATATTATACAGCTCCGGAATTTCTTCAGGGAAATCCTGTAAATCGGCATCCATGGTAATCACCACATCTCCGTTTGTTCTTTCAAAGGCAGCGTGAAGCGCCTGGGATTTTCCATAATTTCTGGAAAATTTAATAGCGTGGATCTGAGGATGCTGTACTTTCATATTCTCAATAATGCTCCACGACAAATCCGTACTTCCATCGTCTACAAACCAGATTTCATAAGATAAATTACTGGTTGTGCATACTTTATCGATTCTTGAAAAAGCTCTTCCAGAGAGTCTTCTTCGTTCAGTAACGGAATAACTATAGATAAATTCATTTAATTTTAATAAAAATTAGGCTTGATTTGTTTCTTCAGGCTGATGTATTGTTCTTGTTCTGAAAAACGCTCCGAAAAACACTGACAAAACTACGTAAAATATAAGAATTGCTGCAAAATATCCTGAAAAATGACTCGCTGTCAGCATATCTTTTCCTTTAACTGCTTCAGGAGTGAAGCTTTGTAGTCTTTCTTTGTATTTCTGATCCAGCTCATCAATATCTTTCTGATGCTTCAGAATTTTTCTTGCAGAGGTATATTCTGTATCCAGTTCTGATTTTTGTCTTTGAACATATTGATAGTTCAGCAGGCTTTTGGCAGCAGGATCTACAAAGTTTAAGAAAGCATAAATGCTGAAGATGGAAAGAATTCCTCCGATGAACATCGGTACGAATGCTCTTTTGAAAGCTTCTTTGAATTTTACCACACGATGCTTGTTCCAGTAAGATTTTACAGACCAGAAAGCAGCTCCGGCATACAAAACAGGCAAAATAAAAGCATTGGCTTTCAGTGAGATATCAAAATAATTGATTCCTGAGAAAAAAGCATATACTACAAAGAAAACGATCATTGTAGCGATAAAAAGTATAATTCCTAGTGTTGATGGACTTTTCGTCATATTTAAATTTTTAGAAAAAAGTTGAAAAATTTTCCCTCTAAATGTCAGGCAATTAGCTTTACCACTGCATTTTTTCAACTAATTTTCTCTAATAAAGTTTTGAAGTTTATAAAATATTCCTACCTTTGCAACGGCAAGTCCTAAACAACCAGCTCCTGAGAATCCTCCAGGGTGGGAACGCAGCAAAGGTAATCGGTCGTAGCGGTGTGATTTAGGTAGCTTGCCATTTTTTTGATTTAAAGTAAGAAGAGAGGTAATTTGATAATTATCTTTTTTGTTTTTAATACCTTACGCATCATTTTCATTTTTCTAATTTTCAGATTACCTCCGGTTCCGTTATTGATTAAAATTCGAACGTCTCTCCTAATTTTGGTAAAACCAGTTCTACATTTTTATCAGCAAAATGCTTTAATGCACTTTCATGATTGATTTCAATAGCAGGAAAAGTATCAAAATGGCATCCGATTACTTTCGGTGTTTTTAAAAGCTCTGCTGCTGCAAAAGAAGCTTTTCTCGGGCACATGGTGTAGTGGCTTCCGATGGGAAGGATAGAAAGATCGATGTTTCCGTATAATCTCGGGAACAGCTCCATATCCGCCATTACTCCTGTATCACCAGCCAAATAGATGTTCTTACCTTCAGGAAGTCTGAAGATATACCCTACAGGAACGCCTCCGTAGCTTCCGTCCGGGAAAGAGCTTGTATGGTGGGCCGGAACCATGGAAATTTTAAGATCGTCGATTTTTGCTGATCCTCCAAGGTTCACATCATCTGTATTTTTAGCCTGCTTGAAATATCCGCATACTTCCGGAACTCCGATAATCGTAGCTTCAGGATAGTACTGCAATACTTCTGCTACATCAGCAATGTGGTCACCGTGTGCATGAGTCAACAGGATGTAGTCGATTTTTGCGCAGAAATATCAAAGCCTGATTCTGCTTTTTTGTAGTTGTAAAAAGGGTCACTCAGAATTGTTTTGTCGTTGTATGTGAACAGGAAACAATTTTGCCCTAAGAATTGTATTTTCATTTTAAATTTAGTTTCAATTATTATTAAATATTATTAAACACAAATGACTCAAATAATTTCACAAACAGCACAATAGATCGGTGACGTTCGTGAAAGCATTCGTGCCATCCGTATTTTCTTTAATCTCATTATTTCGATGGGAACTTATCCTCAATCAGATTGAGTTTTATTCTATGCTCCAGATAGGCTTTACAACCGTCTAATACCGTTGTAAAACCTCCTGTATTGTCATTAATCACTTTCAGCAGCTCTTCACCTGTCTGGCTGAATCCATAGCTTTTAATGATAACAAGAGTTCCTTTTTCCATGGTTTTGAATTCATAGTCTACATTTACTGAAGGCTCTCCCATTCTGTTCTGATCAGTTGGTTCGGAATAATCTGGTGAACCTTCACTACATTTTTTACTCCATACATTTCCCATTCCCAGGTAACGGTCTTACCTTCTTCCAGTCTTCCGGTAGATTTGGTAAACCAGAAATTAGTGGTCACTTCCGGATTGATGAATGCTTCAAAAACATCTTCAACCGATTTTCGGATAAGCATTTGAGCGTCAACATATGCATTAGAATTCATGATATAATATTTTGGATTTTTAGTGAAATAAATTAAGTCCGGCTGCTGTAAGGACTGCCATTACAAAAGTCATGATCCCTACCTGCTTTAAATATTGATCTAATTCTTTCGGCTCTTTTACAGATAAAATCTTTCTTCTCAGTTTTGATAACGGGAATAACAGGATCATTACAATGAAAACATAATAGTTCTGCTCCTGCATGAATCCGTTTATTCCTAAAAACGTAAGAATAAGCAATAATGGAAGCTGTAACAGCACCATTTCATAGATCATGGCATTTTTGAATCCTATTTTCAAAGCAAAGCTGTTTTTTCCTGATAATCTGTCGCTTTCAATATCTCTCATATTGTTCAGGTTAAGAACCGCCATACTCATCATTCCAACGGCTGTTCCCGGTAATAACATATCCCAGCTGAAAGTTTTTGTAAACAGGAAATAGCTTCCACACACAGAAACCAATCCAAAGAAGACAAACACAAAGATATCTCCCAACCCCATGTATCCGTAAGGCTTTTTACCTACTGTATAGCCGATGGCTGCCAGAATACTTGCCACTCCCAATCCTATGAAGATATAGAATTCATTCATATAGTTTGGAATGAAAGCTACGTACAGTAAAGCAATGGTTGCAATGAATGATAATGCTGCGAAAAGAATCACTGCATTTTTCATTTGTTTTGCCGTAATTTTTCCTGAGGCTACCGCTCTTGCTTCTGCTTCATTGATTCTTTTGGCATCGGTTCCTTTTACCCCGTCACCATAATCATTGGCATAGTTTGATAAAATCTGGTATAAAAGCGTTACCAAAAGGGCAAGGGCAAAAATCTTCCAGTCCCAGGTTCCTCCTTCTCCGTAAAGTCTCCATTTTGCAATGAAAGCTCCCATAATAATCCCGCTTAAAGAAAGCGGTAAAGTTCTTAGCCTTGCGGCTTTTATCCAATCCTTCATAATTTGTATAGTGTACAATGCATGATGTACAATGTAAATACATTAATGAATGTCATTAATACATTTTACATTGTACTTTTTACAATTTTAAGATATCCATTGATCTTCTCCGAAATTAGGCTTTCTCTTTTCAAGGAATGCATTTCTTCCTTCTTTAGCCTCTTCTGTCATATAAGCCAGACGGGTAGCTTCTCCGGCGAACACCTGCTGCCCTACCATACCGTCGTCTGTAAGATTCATCGCAAATTTCAGCATTCTGATAGAAGTCGGAGATTTTGCCAATATTTCCTGCGCCCACTCGTAAGCTGTATCTTCTAATTCTGCATGAGGAACTACCTTATTTACCATTCCCATTTCGAAAGCTTCCTGAGCGGAATAATTTCTTCCTAAAAAGAAAATTTCACGGGCTTTTTCTGTCCTACCATTTTAGCAAGATAAGCAGAGCCGTAACCACCATCGAAACTTGTAACATCAGCATCTGTTTGTTTGAAAATAGCATGTTCTTCACTTGCCAACGTAAGATCACATACTACATGAAGTGAGTGTCCTCCACCAACTGCCCATCCCGGAACCACTGCAATAACTACTTTTGGCATAAAACGGATCAGACGCTGAACTTCAAGGATATTCAAACGGTGTCTTCCATCTTCTCCTACATATCCCTGGTGTCCTCTGGCTTTCTGATCTCCTCCGCTGCAAAATGCCCATCCTCCGTCTTTAGGACTTGGCCCTTCTCCTGAAAGCAATACAACCCCTATTGAAGGATCTTCATAGGCATCATAAAAAGCATCGTATAATTCCGAAGTTGTTTTAGGTCTGAAAGCATTACGTACCTCAGGTCTGTTGAAAGCAATTCTTGCTACCCCGTTACATTTTTTATAGGTAATATCTTCGTATTCCTTGGCGGTTTTCCACTCGATCATCTTATAAAAATTTTTCTCAAAGATACGGAATTACAGAGAATTTCTGAAGGTGAAATTTAAGGTTCATCTCTAAAAACAGAAATTTTGAATGCATAAATTGGGCATGGAGAATTTTAAACAGAAACCCTATAGCCGGGTGGTAACAAATTAAACCTAACAGGTTTTTGAAACCTGTTAGGTTTATAGATTTTAATTCAAAATTATAACAGATTTAAAGCTCCTATAGAACCTCAGTCACCACTTTCTGTTTAAAATAAAAAACCGAAACATTTCTGTTCCGGTTTTTATATCTGTTGTTATCAAAATGACTATTTTGCTCCAGCTGCTGTAAGTTCAGCTTCTTTAGCTTTCATTTCTTTAACTTTATCCATGTTTTTAGTTACTACATAAATTTCTTTTAATGCAGAAACCGCATCAAGACTTTTTGGATTGGCTTTATACCATCCTTCAGCATATGGTAATGCTTTTGCAAATCTTTCTCTTCTTGCGTCGATCAGTTTAGAAGCTTCATCCGGCTTGTCTTTTCTCAATGCATTGATTTCACCTACTACTTTAGCATCATCACCGATAGTAGTGTATACTAAGTTCTGATATGCATCAGAAAAGTCAGGTTTAAGCTCAACTGCTTTTTTGAACGCTTCTAAAGCATCGTTAACTGTAGCTGGGTTTTTAGCCTGCATTACTCCAAGGTTGTACCAGTTTGTAGCATCGTTAGGGTTTTTAGCTAACTGCTCTTTCAATCCTGAAACGAATTTGTCTGTATTTCCTGACTGAAGGTATGCTGTAGTCTGAGCTTCTTTAAGCTTTGCATTATTAGGAAACTTTGCCAATCCTTTTTCGATAACAGCAAGAGCTTCCGGTTTTTTTGCATTAAGAAGTAATGAAGCAAGGGTCTCATATAAATCCGGTTCTATACTTTTTGTCTGTTCTGTTTTGAAATCAGTATAGTCTGAATTTTTCTTCATTAGCTCCCATGTCGCTTTATCAAGATTTACAACCTGTCCTGTTTTCTTTTCTTTTGCAGTGTAAGTAGTTTCTACTCCTGTAAATCCGGAATTAACAAGATCTGTATATATTTTGATAGACTGGTCACTGTTATTGGCTAACGCGTGGCTTAATCCGGCATAATACATGTATATTTTGTTGTCCTGTCCGTTAGCTTTCAATAAGTCATAAACTTCAATAAACTTAGGCTGCAGCTGCATAATTTTTTGCATTGTATGCATCCATAGCGGCCTTGTTGGTTTCCTGAAGCTGAGCGTTCAGAGCATTGGCATCTTTTTTCTGCCCAAAAGCAAAAGCAGACGCTACGATAGCCATTCCTAAAATTAGTTTCTTCATAATAACTATTTTATATTAATTGTACAATTTATTCTTCAGAATCAGAATTCTCATTTTCCTCTGCTGAATCTTCATTTTCAGCCTGAGATACTGTATTGTCTTCCTGGTTATCAAATAGCGATCCTACAACTCCTTCTTCTGTTTCTTCAGGTTCTTCAGAATCTTCCTCTACATCTTTATCCATTTCTACTTTTGCAATGGCTGCAATTTCGTCATTTTTCTTAAGGTTGATCAGTTTCACTCCCTGAGTATTTCTACCCATTACCCTCATCTCATCCATTCCCATTCTGATGGCAACACCGGATTTGTTGATAATCATCAATCCATCTTCGTCTGTTACGTTTTGAATAGCAATCAGATTACCTGTTTTTTCGGTAATGTTCAGGGTAATAACTCCTTTTCCTCCTCTGTTGGTAATTCTGTAGTCCTCTACTGCAGTTCTCTTACCGTATCCTTTTTCAGATACCACAAGTACTGTTTCGTTCTCTACATCGTTCACAACAATCATACCAATAGCTTCATCACCGTCTTCAAGCAAGATTCCTCTTACCCCAATAGATCCTCTACCTACTTCTCTTACCTTCTCTTCTGGGAAACGGATACATTTACCATTTTTGGTAGCGATCATGATCTGAGAATTTCCGTTTGTCAGGTAAGCTCCCAATAGCTGGTCATTATCTCTGATCTCAATAGCATTCACCCCATTTACTCTCGGTCTTGAATAGGCTTCCAATGATGTTTTCTTAATGGTTCCGTTTTTGGTTACCATTACAACGCTCATTTGATTTACATATTCGGAATCTTTAAGGTTGTTGGTTCTGATATAGGCTTTGATCTTATCATCCGGTTCAATGTTGATAAGGTTTTGTACTGCTCTTCCTTTTGCTGTTTTGGAGCCTTCCGGAATTTCAAATACTCTTAACCAGTAACATCTTCCTTTTTCTGTAAAGAACAGCATATACTGGTGGTTGGTTGCAGAAACGATATATTCAAGGAAGTCGGAATCCCTTGTTGTTGCTGCTTTATTACCTACACCTCCTCTGCTTTGGATTTTATATTCTGAAAGTGAAGTTCTCTTGATGTATCCTGCGTGAGAAATAGTAAGAACTACAGATTCGTTCGGGATAATATCTTCGATAGACATTTCTCCTCCTGAGTAATCTATTTCAGTTCTTCTTTCGTCTCCGTATTTTTCTTTAATCTCAAGCAATTCTTCTTTGATGATCTGGAATCTTCTTGGCTCGTTCGCTAAGATGTCTTCCAAATTCGCGATTTCTTTCATGATCGCATCGTATTCATCACGGATCTTATCAAGCTCCATCCCTGTAAGACGGGCTAATCTAAGATCAAGGATCGCCTGCGCCTGAATATCAGAAAGTTCAAAAGCTTCAATCAAGCCTTCTTTTGCAGCCTGAGGGTTCGCACTGTGACGGATAATAGAAATAGCTCTGTCTAAAGCATCCTGAGTGCCAATCACTTTCATGAAGCCCTCAAGGATATGTGCTCTTTCTTTTGCTTTTTTAAGCTCAAACTGAGTTCTTCTTACAATTACCTCATGTCTGTGCTCTACAAAGTGGTGAATGATATCTTTAAGGTTCAGCTGCTCCGGTCTTCCGTGTACCAATGCAATATTATTTACACTGAAAGAAGTCTGAAGTGCTGTATATTTATATAATAGGTTAAGGACAACATTCGGAATGGCATCGTTTTTCAATTCGTAAACAATACGAAGTCCTTTTCTGTCCGATTCGTCTCTGATCTCATGGATACCAGGGATTTTTTCATCCTTAACAAGCTCTGCTGTTCTGGCAATCATTTCAGCTTTGTTCACCTGATAAGGGATTTCAGTAACGATAATAGCGTTCCTGTTTCCGATTTCATCAAAGTTAACTTTAGCTCTTAAAACCACTCTGCCTCTTCCTGTATGGAAAGCATCCCTTACACCGTCGTAACCATAAATAATACCTCCTGTAGGGAAATCCGGAGCAATGATATGCTGCATTAATTCATCGATCGTAATTTCTTTGTTATCGATATAAGCGCAGATTGCATCTACAGATTCTGATAAGTTGTGCGGTGCCATATTGGTTGCCATCCCTACTGCAATACCTGAAGTACCGTTTACTAAAAGGTTCGGAACTTTTGTCGGCATCACTGTCGGCTCCTGTAAGCTGTCGTCAAAGTTATTCTGAAAATCAACCGTTTCTTTGTCCAGGTCTGAAAGAACCTCATCAGAGATTTTTTCAGTCTTGCCTCAGTATAACGCATTGCTGCAGGAGGGTCACCATCCATAGAACCGAAGTTACCCTGCCCGTCTACCTGAGGATAACGTAAGCTCCAGTCCTGAGCCATTCTTACCATAGCATCATATACAGAGGAATCTCCGTGCGGGTGGTATTTACCCAAAACATCCCCAACAATTCTCGCAGATTTTAAATATTTTCTATTAGAAAACACCCCTAGTCCATACATACCATAAAGTACTCTTCTGTGAACGGGTTTCAAGCCGTCTCTTACATCCGGTAGCGCTCTCGAAACGATAACCGACATCGAATAATCGATATAAGACGACTTCATTTCATCAACAATGTTGATAGGAATCAGTCTTTCTCCTTCTTTTTGCATAAACAAATTTTATTGTAATGATATTCAGACCCTTAGCTGCAAGTCTGAAAATTATTTATTTCCAATTTTTATTAACGGGCTAATTTACGAAAAAAATGCCGATTTTTGCTGTAGAATTTATCCAAAAAATCTTAAAAATTCATAAAAATATGAGCGTATTAAGTATAACTTTCCACTGCACAAAAGACAGACTAGAAGAATGGGAAAATTATATTGATGAAACACTGGTTTTAATGACTGAAAACCTGATGGATGTAAGCAAGTATATTCTTTCTGAAGTGCACAGCGACTTCATTGAGGAAGGAAAAAATTATAATCTTCTGTTAATTTTTGATAATAACGATCTTCGTGAAGATTTTATTAAAAGTGAGCTTTTGAATATTTCTGAAAGGATTGAGAAAAAGTTCGGGCAGGAAGTGATGGTTTTTAATACTTTCCTTAATCCGAAAAAAACAAGATTATAATGATCATAAAAAAGCACTGAAAAAATTCAGTGCTTTCTTTTTTATCTGTGATGTCCGTGACCGCGTCCTCTGTGATGATGACCACGGTCTTCATAAATATAAACTTTCTTTACCTGACCCGGTGCATAATATCTTGCACTTCCTCCGTAATACCTTTTAGCGTGGCCTGGCGGAATTCTTCTCCCATGCGGCTCATGCACTATACAAGAGGACAGCATTAAAAGGACTGCGCCTACCCCAACAATCTTAAACATACTTTTCATTATTTTCACTTTTTCAATTTCGATAGCGAAATATATCAATGATGATGCCAAAAAATATTTAAATCAACGTTGCGCAGATAAAAATTAACTGTTAATCTTTTATTCCTGATTAGTGACCATATCTTTTTTTCACCTGTCCCGGAGCATAATCTTTTGCGCTTCCACCAAATACTTTTTTAGCCTGTCCCGGCGGAATCGTTTTAACGCGACGGCCGTTGTCATGAACTATACATGATGACATCATAAACATCACGATAAGAACTCCTGTAATCTTAAACAAATTTTTCATTATTTCTATTTTTTCAACTTGATGTAATATAACAATGGTAATGCCAAAAATTCAAGTCCAGGGTTTAAAGATGCAATATGAAAGTGTCTTATGGTCAATGGTCAATTTTGCTTCGCAAGTCAATAGTGAATTTTGTTATGGAGATTAGCGCTTATCAAAAATCATCAATTATAATTCTAAATGATTTCACTTCTTTTTTCCATCAGAATAACGTCTTTCCACTCTCCGTTGAGCTTACCGATTTTTCTTCGGACACCTACCATTCTGAAACCGTTTTTCTGATGAAATTTAATAGAAGTTTCATTTTCGGAGAAAATATTGGTCTGTAATGTCCAGAATCCATGATCTTCGCTGTCTAAAATCAGTTTTTTAAGCAATACGGAACCCAATCCCTTTCCCTGGTATCCGTTATCAAAATAAATGCTTACTTCTGCAACTCCTTTATAACATTCTCTTTTACTGACCGGTTTTAAGGCACACCATCCCACAACTTCGTTATTTTCATTTTCCAATACCCAGCGGCAATCGTTAAAATATCCCATGCTCCAGGCTTCAGCAGTTGGGACTTCTGTTTCAAAAGTGGAAATTCCACCGTCTATTCCCTGGCGGAAAATTTCCAGGACCTGGCTTCATCAGTGGGAAGCATTTCTCTTAATTCGTAATTCATCGTTTTAGTGATATTTTCTTTTGATTTTTCTTTTAATCCTTGAATAATGGGTCTGCTTGCTTTTTTCATCCTGAGAAACGACACTGATATTCCCGTCTACTTCCAGTACAGACAGCTTTACATCATCTATATTTTCAATTCCATGTTCCCTTATTGCCTCTTCAAGTTCGCTTTCTGTAATTTTTACGCGGTTCAGAGCTGCCTGATCTGCTATTCCGTCCCTGATAAGAACAACCGGCTCATCTTCCATAAAGGTCTGAAAGGAACGGCTGGAAAACATAAGTCTTTTAAAATAAAATTGGCAAGAAACAAAACGAGTGCTGCAACAATACCCCCTGCAAAGAAGTATCCGGCCCTACCATCGCATTCTGAACAGCATTTGAAATCAGCAGTAAGAGTACTACATCACCTGCATTGAGCTGCGAAAGCTGGTTTTTACCAAATAAACGGATGGCAATTACCATGAAAAGGTAAACGCAGAGGGAACGGACAACAACGTTAAGAATAGGATCCACAATTTTTTTTATCTGCTCAAATATATTGATTTTTGTGATTTGCAAAAAATAATTTATTGACGGTTGGTATAAATTTTGACATCTGGACTGTGAATTTCGATATTATAAAATACATCATGAAAAAATTATTTCTCCTTTCAGGAATCTTTCTATTATTTGCATCCTGTAAAAAAAATGAAGCACAACCAGCTTTAACCCAGGATTCAGCCATCAATGCAAAAGTAAATGAGCTTTATACTGCTTATGGAAAGTCTAATGAAGCAATTTACAATCAACCCATTCCGGAAGATTTGTTTTCCGGAGATCTGAAAAAGTTTTGGAAGAGGCTATCAATGCTTCAAAAGCAGATATAGAGAAGGTAAAAAACAGTGATCATCCTGATGAAAAGCCTTTAATCTTTGAAGGTGCTCTTTTCTCCAGTTTATATGAAGGATTTACAGGTTATAAAATTAAATCGGTCAGAATAAACAATACCACTGCAGAAGTACCGGTGGCATTTGAGTACAACCTTTCTTCACCGAAAGTAACATGGACAGATACCATACATCTGACAAATACAGGGAAAGAATGGAAGATAGATAATATTGCTTTTGATACAATAGGGAATTCCAGGGATCTTAAAGCAAGATTAACAGAATTTGTTAAAAGTACAAGACAATAGAAAAGCCGCTTATAAAAGCGGCTTTGTTTTTTACGGGCATTGAACGATTGGAACATCGCTGCAAATTACTTTATTTGCCCATTCGCAAAATGTACAGTATTTTACCGGCTCTCCTCCGTTCACTGACTTCAAATCTGATTTTGTCAGTTTCTTTAAATTTTTCATATAGTTTTAATTTTATGGTAGCCCAAAACTAAAACATATCTGTTTATTCTTTATTATAATTTAATACGATAAGATTTCATTATTCACACATTTTTGAATAATATGCAATAAATATTATCTGCTGTGAATTTCGACTGTCACGGGCATTACATAAGTATAGGCAACCATATTTTCAGTCAGTTTTTTGCGGTCTACTCTATAGTCGAGATCGCTGAGCACCGTTTCAATTTCCCTGCTTACGGTCTTGCAGTCTCCTGTAGAATGAACATTAACGATTTTCCCGTTTTTGGCAATATCAAATTTCACCACTGAGTTTACAGTTCCCTGTTTATAATCAGGATTGGTAAGGTCAAAGTTGGCTTCCAGTTTATTTCGGATATCATTAAACGTTTCACTTCTATTCAGTTGAATTTCCTGAATGGTACTATGATCTGTAGTCTGAGCTTTAGCAGTGTTTAAAACAGCAGCAAATCCGCAAACAAAAAGTGAAGCAATGCATATTTGAATTCTATTTTTCATAACTAACTGGTTTTAAATATTATACTAACCTATCTTTGTATCTCTTAACCAAAGTTATTAAAAATAATTCATATTAATTTTACATTCAGTTAACATTGAATTAACATTAGGATTTAATTGATTGATTATCAGTAAAATAAATTTTAAAAATAAATGAAAATTTAATATTAGAGGTAGTTTTTAAGCATAAAAAAGGCTAAACCTGATAAGCTTAGCCAATTATTATCTCAATTTTTAATTTAAAAGTTGATCAATATTCTGAAATAAATTATTTAGATTCTTTGGAATGACAAAAATGCTGCATAATTTTTTAAATCTTTACTCCAGTTCTCTCTTCAAAAACTTCCCTGTCAGGCTTTTCTTAGACTTCACAATTTCTTCAGGAGTCCCCTGCGCAACGATCTGTCCGCCATGCTTTCCTCCTTCCGGACCAACATCAATAATATGGTCAGCTAATTTGATCACATCCATATTATGCTCAATAATAATGAATGAGTTTCCGAGTTCTACCAGTTGATTGATGGCATCCATCAGGATTTTCACATCTTCAAAATGCAATCCTGTTGTTGGTTCATCAAGGATATAAAGGGTATTTCCGGTTTGTCTTTTCGCCAGTTCGGTTGCTAACTTGATACGCTGTGCTTCACCTCCTGAAAGGGTTGTTGACTGCTGTCCAAGCGTAATATATCCTAATCCCACATCCTGCAATGTTTTCACTTTTGAAAAAATCTTTGGAATCGGCTGAAAGAAATCTACCGCTTCATCAATCGTCATATCCAATACATCAGAAATTGATTTTCCTTTGTAACGGACTTCCAGGGTTTCTCTGTTGAAACGTTTTCCGTTACATGTTTCACAATGAACATACACGTCCGGAAGGAAATTCATTTCGATCACCTTCAATCCCCCACCCTGACAGGTTTCGCATCTTCCGCCTTTTACGTTGAAAGAGAATCTTCCCGGCTTATATCCGCGGATTTTACTTTCCGGCAGCTCTGCAAAAAGGTTTCTGATATCTGTAAACATCCCGGTATAGGTAGCAGGGTTTGAACGTGGTGTTCTTCCAATTGGTGTCTGATCTACGTCTACAATTTTATCGATATTCTCTAAGCCTTCAATTTTTTTGTAAGGTAACGGCTCCTGAACCGCTCTGTAGAAATGCTTGTTAAGGATTGGATATAATGTTCCGTTGATCAAAGAAGATTTCCCACTTCCTGAAATTCCGGTTACAACAACCAGTTTTCCAAGAGGAATATCCAGGGTTACATTTTTAAGGTTGTTTCCTGTAGCTCCTTTTAATACAATATTTTTACCACTTCCTGCTCTTCTTTCTGCAGGAATTTCAATCTTTCTTTTACCATTGATATATTGAGCCGTGATGGTATCTGCTTTCACCAGATCTTTCGGTTTCCCCTGCCAAAGGATCTCCCCACCGAATTTCCCGGCTTTTGGACCAATATCCAGCACCTCATCAGCTTCCAGGATCATGTCCTTATCATGCTCTACCACCAGTACAGAATTTCCGATATCTCTGAGGTTTTTCAGGGAGTTTATCAGTCTTTCATTATCTCTCTGGTGAAGTCCGATACTTGGTTCATCAAGGATATATAAAACATTCACCAACTGAGATCCGATCTGTGTTGCCAGACGGATTCTCTGCGATTCTCCTCCCGAAAGGGTTTTTGAGCTTCTGCTCAGACTTAAATAATCCAAACCGACATCCAGCAGAAACTGAAGCCTGGTTTCAATTTCTTTTAAGATCTCATGAGCGATGATTTTATTTTTTCTGAGAATTTATCTTTAACATCAGCCAGCCAGTCTTTTAAATCCGCTAAGCTTAAAGCATTGACTTCAGCAATATTTTTTCCATCAATTTTAAAACTTAAACTTGAAGGCTGAAGACGGGTGCCATCACATTCCGGGCAGGTTTCTTCTGTGGTAAAATGTCTTTCCAATAAAACAGCTTCGTACGAGTCTCTATCATCAATAATCTCCTCCATGAAAGCAATCAGACCATCAAAACCTATTTTTATTTTTTTGGTAATTCCTGCGTATTTCAGGTCTTTATTGAACTCTTTGTGACATCCGTTGTAGATATAATCCAGTGCTTCTTCCGGAATATCTTTTAAAGGTGTTGTTAATCCTAATCCGAAAATCTCAAGGATATTTTTAATCTGTGACAGTATCCATTTGTTAGATTTGATATCTTCCAATGGCAATAATCCTCCCTGATTGATGGATAGTTTTGGATTATCTACGAAATAATCTGTATTGATCTTTTTGATGGTCCCTAACCCTTTGCAGTTCGGGCAGCTTCCTTTCGGTGAGTTGAATGAGAAGGTATTCGGTTCAGGCAGTGCCAGAGAATGTCCGGTTTCTGCATCCATCAGGTTTTTGGAAAAGTACTCAATATCTGTACTTCCCAGCTTCTGGATTCCGATAATTCCTTCTCCCATTTCCATTGCAGTACGCAATGATTTTTCCATTCTGCTTTCGGAAGCATTTTCCCCGATGATCCAACGGTCAATGACAATATCGATATCGTGGGTTTTATAACGGTCAAGTTTTAAATCATATTCAATATCCTGCAGCTCACCGTCAATTCTTGCCTGCCCGTATCCTTTTTTGGCCATCTGTACAAAAAGTTCATGATAATGCCCTTTTTCTGGAACGCACCACTGGTGCCAAAAGCATGATCTTCTCTTTATAGTTTTCTTTGATGGTTTCAAGAATCTGCTCTTCGGTATAACTCACCAACTTCTGTCCTGTAGACAGAGAGTAAGCATCCGAAACCCTTGCATACAGCAGACGCAGAAAATCGTACAGCTCGGTAACCGTTCCTACGGTAGAACGCGGGTTTTTATTGGTTGTTTTCTGCTCAATGGCAATAACCGGAGAAAGTCCTTCAATTTTATCTACATCAGGACGCTCCAATCCGCCCAGAAACTGGCGTGCATAAGCAGAAAATGTTTCGATATAACGACGCTGGCCTTCGGCAAAAATGGTATCAAAAGCCAATGATGATTTTCCACTTCCGGAAAGGCCGGTAATCACGACTAATTCGTTGCGTGGAATTTTTACATTAATATTTTTAAGATTGTGTTCACGTGCCCCGTAAACTTCTATATATTCTGTTGATTTACTCATAATTTGGGGTGATTTTGCCTGAAAATCACAACGTGCAAAAATACGAAATTTTATAGACTTTTTTTGAATATAAAAGGGATAAAAGTTTCATAAAAAATTCTTAGGTTTTGTTAACAGACCGGAACTTATATTCTTACATTTTCCTGATTTGATTTCATATGTTTTAGATATTATGTTTTGGCTAAAGCCGATTGAAAATTTTATTGAATAAAAAACGGGCTAAAGCCCGTTCCTATTGATATCATTCAAAAAATGCCGTATTAATTAATGACGGCATTTATATTTTAAACTGGTTAATTTCCTTAAAAATTACATATCCTGGAAATCAACATCTTCATTGGTAATCCTTACGATGTACTCGATTCCGTCGATGGCCTTGGAAATAATCTGGTTTCTGATAATATTGGCCATATTTTCCCAATAGGCTCTTCCATAGAAGGAATAATTCTGAGGAACAATCTCTACCTCAACGGTTCTTACGAAACCTTCTTTCGGCTTATTGCTGATCATTGTCCCCCTTCTTACCCTTACTTCTTTTACCTCATCTTTCAGAATCATACGGCAGTAGTTTTTAACATCTTCCAAAGAAATAATTTTATCTCTGGTTGTCAGCGCGTATTTATAAGCCTGGATACTGTCAGTACCTTTCTGCTCTTCAGCTCCACCCAATGTTTCTGTAAGCAGTACAACCGTTTGAGACTTTAGCTGGTTAGAAAGTTCAGTTCCCGGACGCATGTGATTGGCCAGGGTACAGTGTGTTACCCAGAAAGAGGCATAAGTATGATCTGTTTTTTCTACGGGCTCCATAATCACGTAGTTCAATTCCTGTCTGATATTCCTTTTGGCATTGTTTACTTTCTGCACCATGGATTTCATTTTATCGGACATTTCGCTGAGAACTCCTTTTACATTATCTCTGTTCAAAAGGGAAAATGCGGCAATTTCGTCCCTTGTCAGTTCAAGAACATTGGCAATCATATCAACGGCATTTCTGCTGGTAAAACGTTCCATGCCTCCTTTTCTTACGGTATATAAACCTTTTTTAAGATCATCAGCCGGAGTGAAAGGGATTTCAGTATATTTTCTTCCGTCACCGTCCTGTACTTCATCCACATACAGGAAGTGCTCCCCTTCATCTGTTACCAAAGGAATATTATTTCCCATGATATCAAGGCTGTATTCTGTTTTTTTCCAGCCTCTGTTGTATATGGGGAAAGCATTCAGAACAAAGGAAAAATTGTCAAGGATTTCTGCTGAAAATTGTGGTGGAAACTCAAAAGTAAGCCACAGGTAACGTTTATTATCCAGGAACTTAGTGATTTCTTCTTTTCCTGCCAGGAAATCAAGGTTCTGCGGAAGCTCCCCGGTTCTGAAAAAGGCTTTGGGAGATTCCCGTTACTTCAATAAACTTATGGCGGTAAATGCTTTTAATATCTTCAATGACCTTATTTCTGATGGATTGTTCTTTGAACATCTGTTCGTAACCATCCGAATGACTTTCTGTAAGATAACTTAATCCTTCCCTTACAAACAATGGATTACCGTTACTTGACACAGTGATGTAAGGCAATAATTTATATACAAAATCAAGATGCTCAAAAGCCGGATTGGAGCAGAAAATGCTCAGGTATTTGGGAAAGTTTTCACTTACATATTTGCTTACATCTACTCCTATTGTGATTTTTCTGTAATCTTCCGGCCTGCCCTGAAATCTTGCAACAGGAATTTTATTGAACCGGTCATCAATACTGTAACAGGTATTTCCTACAAACATGACAGACGTATGAACTTTATTGATCCTTACATTTCCTACAGGAGTAAAAGGAATGTTCAGCTGCTTGTCTGATTCTGATTTTACAGTGGACGTCATCTGTTTGCGGAAAAAGAATTCTGTATGTTCCAGTAAAATTTCAGAAGACTCATAAGGCTGTGTAAAAGCCACAGAATGAGCCGGGATAGGATGGGTGTAGATGGATGGTGTAAGCAGTTTTGCCAGCTTTTCCAATATACGGGCATTTACCGTCTGTATTTCATTATTCGCCTTGAAAACTTCTGTACTGAATGCATCTATCAGCAGTTTTACAAAAGGATCTAAAGACTGCGGGCTTTTCAATCCCCATACTTTAGTTGCATTCTGCAGCATTCTTGCTTTTACAGATTCTTTGGAATAAATATTCTGATCTAAATTCATAATTTTCTTTCGCTGTTAAAAATATTAATCAATAGACATTGGACTCAGAAACAGTTCTGTTGAAAAACTGAAACGTTCTCCTGTTTCCTCCATTTTTGCATTGATGGCAATTCTTACTTTCTTTTTAATTTCGGTGTGTTCTTTAGTATCGTAGCTGTGCTCTACAAACTGTATATGAGCATCAATCTGCGGGTTTACGATTCTTGGTTCATATTCCTGAATCTGTCTTCTTAGGCTTTTGATAAAAACGCTTTCCCAGATGGCGCTTGTAACTCCATTATCGAATTCAAGGTTCCAGACATCATTTCCATAGTTTTCATCGTATCTGTTCTCTCCTTTTTTGGTAGTGATCAGCAGCATAATATTGTGGGCAATACTTTCCCCCATATCGCAGGTATCGATACTTCCGCCTTCGGTCATTAAAGTAGACGGTACGAAAGGCATTCTGTAATTTGGTGTATCCATAACTTATTGTTTTTACTTCATGGTCCTGTTTAAAAACGAAATACCAAAATACGCATTTTCGGCAAATAATGGCTACAATACTTTAAAATATTATTGAAAAATAAGGGCCTTCAACCTGAATTGAAAGCCCTGAATATTCTATATCCCTTTTCTTCTGTATCGTATTTTACTGATCTGCCTTTTTACGGTTGATAAAATAATACACCGGAAGCCCGAGTAATACCAGTATAAAGCCAGGCCATGTATATTGCTGTTTGTAAATCAGCAATAAGATACAAAAACAGGTTCCTATCAGAAGGTAAATAACAGGCGTTACCGGATAAAGCCATGTCTTATAAGGTCTTTCCAGATCCGGTTGTTTCATTCTTAAATAGATAACTCCAAAAACCGTAATCATATAGAAAAGAACGATTACGAAAGAGATCATATCCAGCAAATTTCCATACTGCCCGCTCAGACACAGGATAGAAGCCCAGACTCCCTGCATCCATAAAGCATTTTCAGGAACTTCATTTTTATTGTTTTGTACTGCTGATTTAAAGAACATACCGTCTTTTGCCATCGTCTGGAAAACTCTGGCTCCTGCCAGAATGAGTCCGTTGTTGCATCCAAATGTGGAAATCATCACCAATAAAGCGATAATAATGGTTCCCGCACTTCCAAATATATTCTGAGAGGCTGCTACTGCTACCCTGTCATTGGCTGCAAACGCAATATTATCTCTGTCAAGCGCATTGAGATAGACATAATTTACTGCGATATAAAGAATCATTACAGCAGAAGTACCGTAAATCATGGACTTTACCACATTCTTTTTAGGATTTTCAATTTCACCGGAAACGAATGTTACACTTTCCCAGGCAACAGAGCTGAAAACGGAACCTACCATTGCTGCGGCAATTCCCCCAAGAAGAGTCATTCCTCCGATTGGTTCCCAGCCTTCTTTCAGGAAATTGCCACTCAGATCTTTTTAAGGTTATTAAAGGAATCTGTTCCCCAGCTGAAGTTTCCTGATAAATGAGAGATGTCTACCAATATAAAACCGGCAGCAATTAAGCCTAATAATGCAATAATTTTGGAGCCTGTAAAGATATTCTGAAGTATTTTACCACTTTCTACTCCCCTGGTATTAATGTAGGTAAGCAGCAAAATCACACCAATCGCCAGAATCTGGATCCATGTGATTTTAAATTCACCACTTTGAAAAATCGGGGCAGCATCATTCAATGACGGAACTAAATAAGCGGTAAATTTTCCAAAAGCCATTGCCACTGCAGCAATAGTTCCGGTCTGTATTACCGTAAATAGTCCCCATCCGTAAAGGAATCCCATTTTTTCCCGAAAATCTCTTTCAGATAAGTATATTGCCCTCCGGCCTTCGGAAAGAGTGCAGAAAGTTCTCCGTAGCTTATAGCTGCTGCCACAGTCATCACTCCTGTAATGACCCATACTATTATCAGCCAAAAACCTGATCCCAGGTTCCGCATCATATCAGCACTTACGATAAAAATTCCGCTTCCGATCATCGATCCCATCACCAGCATGATGGCATCCCATAGTTTCAGTTTTTTCTGCATAGTCAAGTATAGGGATCAAATATAATCAAATCTGCCGTTGATTTTCAAATTTGTTGAAAATTCCTTAAAACAACTGCCTTTTGTTATTCTTTATTCCGTTATGATTCAATTTTAATTAGTATTTTTGGAAAAAATATTAGACATGAAATTCAAAGCAATATTATTTGGTGCAGCATTAACAGCTTCGTCATTAGCATTTGCCCAATCCGGTCCTCCGGAAGGAAAGGCTTTGGTAGGTGATACTTATGGAGATCAGGTAAGTTCATCCGCTGAATCCAAAGCGATCACAGCAGATAAATTGAATAAAAAGCTTAAAAAAGACAATAAAAAAGTTGAGAATGTTGCTGTTAAAGGAAAGGTAACTGATGTCTGCGACAAAAAAGGCTGCTGGCTTACTATTCAGACGGAAGACAATTCCAAGTTTTTTGTAAAAATGAAAGATTATGCGTTCTTTGTACCTACAGCTTTAAAGGGAAAAAATGTAGTACTGGAAGGGAATGCAGAAAGAAAAGTAACTTCTGTGAATGAACAGAAACATTATGCGGAAGACGCTAAAAAGCCTCAGTCTGAAATTGATGCTATCACTCAGCCAAAAGAGGAAATCAGGTTTGTAGCTAACGGAATTAAAGTGGTTAACTAACCTTTAGAGGAATCACATTCTAAAATTAAGTTTTGGCTAAGCCCATTCCTATTGAATAACATTATAAATTGAGTGGACAGCCATTTGAATTTTGGAAATTAGTTATAAAAGTTTCGGCAGCCCTGAAGGGCTGCCGAAACTTTATAAGAAGATTATTTAAAGTCTTTTTAATCTTCTATTTTAAAGTCCACAACCGCATCCAGTTTAGGATATTTGGTTGCAGAAATAAATTTCTTTCCGGTGCAGTCTATTTCCAGCCAGCCTTTTTTGTTTCACATCTCCGGCTTCCATTACGAAAGGAATAAAAGAAATATCATCCTTTCCTTCTTCTTTGATTTCCCTGTATTGAACGGCAATATCCAAAATACATTCATGGTCAGTATTCAATTTTACATTCCTGTAAATGATATCATAATGAGTTTCCCTGTTCTCCGGAATTTCAAGGTATGTTTCCCAACCTGTAATATCAGAGTTGAGTTCACTGATTGCCTTCAAGGCATAATAAAGGGCAATGGTATAATATTTTCTGGTTCCTTTTCTGGTATAGTCATCCACAAAGTGTCCGCCTTCAAATAAAATAGTCGGCATTCCGGCTTTAATGAAATTATCTCCCGTAGAAGTGGGATAGAATTCATCGGAATATCTTCCGATCTGGTTAGGAATCAATTCTTTTAAATGGTTGTATACGCTTCCGATAACTGCCATACATTTTTTTCTGTTTTCAGTCACGGTACGCTCTACATTTTCGGACGGAGCTAAAAAGAAAGTGTAGCAGGATGAATACCGTCAGTGGTAAAAATGGTTCTCTGCTCATGAAGGTTTAACGCATAATCATATTTCCTGGAAGCGGCTGCTTTTTTCAAGAATTTGATCTCTTTACTTGCTTCGTTGTGAAAATCTCTGTTCAGATCGATATTAGCTGCATTCAATCTGGTCCATCTTTCAGATCCGTCGGGATTCAGCATGAATATAAAATCAAGCCTTATTTTACTGAATAAGTCTTCTTTCATTTCCTGAGCTTTATTAAGACTTACCAACAGATCAAGCATAGCATGAGTCGCATTGGATTCATTGCCGTGCATTTGTGACCAGGCCAGCACCTGGATATTTCCTGTTCCGATACTTAACTGATAAATAGGCTTATCTAAATAGGATGTTCCGATCTGGTGAATGTAATCGCTGAGATTTGCCTGTAGATAAGAAAATAATTTTTCAGGAGAAATATAGCGATTTGAGAAATCGGGGTTCTGAGAATAGATTTGTTCAAAATTCATTTTGCGAAATAATTACAGGAATCAAATTTAGCCATTTTTGGGTTAAAATTTAATTTAACATTTGTAAACATCAATAAAATAACCGAATTTACATTTAACATCTTGGTTGAAGATGAATTTACAAAATTTAACCCACACCAATTTTAAGTTAAGTAAGCCCGTTAACATTTGTAACATTGTTAAACAAAACATATGGACAAATTGTCTGTGGATAAAATTGTGGATTGCGAATAATTTAATTACTTATATTTAAAATATTTAAATTCAACTAGTTATAAAATTTATTTAAATTACATTTAGAACTATACTTGAAGTAAAAATAATGCTGTATAAGGGCGATTGAGCGTTATTTTTTTAAACATACTAATTGTGGAAAACTTAGATATCTATTCGCGTATACAAATGTAAATACCTTAAAAATCAGAATTTCCATGGAATATTTTATTTTTTATCGCTGTTTTCCATGAATTTTAAAAGGTAGAAAAATAAGTAGTTTATCAACAAGATAATTTCTCAAGATTTGATGCTTATTTAGGCTAAAAACCGTATTTACATCAGTAATTTACTTTTGTATATAATAAATAAATGCTTATTAATCATATAAATATGGTATTACAACAGATCAGCCTATCAAAAATGGATTAATAATGTAAATAAAGTTTTTCAGGAGAATTTTAAGGTCAAAATAGTTATTAATAAAAGCAGAAATTTACAATATTAAACTTTATTTTTAAGTAAATAAGCTGTTTAACCCATAGGCCTATTAAAATTACTCATGGCAGGATTTAGAACAATTTTGCTATTAATACAATTGTAATTACTGTATACTATATTGATTGACAATGAGTTATTATCAGGTTACAAATGTATACAGACAAAAGTAAATTTATTTACAATTGTATTTTGCATTTGTAAATTATATATGTTACATTTGTAAAATAATTAAAGACTTATTTTTATGAGTTTAAATGAAAGAATTTCAAAAATTATAGAGTATTCCAATCTTACTCCTTCTGAGTTTGCTGATGAGATTGATGTGCAGCGTTCATCCATTTCACATATCACATCAGGAAGAAACAAACCGTCTCTTGAATTTATCATAAAAATAAAATCCCGTTTCCCGGAACTTTTATGGGACTGGCTGGTTACCGGTGAGGGTGAGATGCTGAAATCCCAACTGCCGGCATCAGAAATTAACGAAGAACATACCGAAGAGGAGAAAATAAAAACAACTCCACTACCCGATCTTTTTACGATGATGAATGATGATGAGGAATTCGGAAGTGAAGAAACAGAAGCAGAGGCTCCGAAATCAAGTGCTGGAGAATCGTTTATAACGGACAAGGATAAGGCTCAGGAAAAAATATCGGATTCTCAGCGATTAGAAAATTCCGGTGATCAGATTTTAGGGCAACTGTTTGGTAATCAGCAAAGTAAAATAAAACGTATAGTTCTCTTCTACGAAAATGGAAAATTCGAAAGTTTTGAGTTTTAAAAAACCTGATCAGAGAAATGATCAGGTTAAAAAATATTTGAAGAAGAAAACTAAAGCTATTGCTTTATTTTATTTTTAAAATTTTTGACAAGAGCTCAGCTGATAGAATTTATCTTATAATCATCTGCTCCTGTTTTATAATTTTATAATGCCGGTTTTTTAGGGGTAATTACTGTGGCTTATCATATGAGTAAGATGTCCATGGGACTTATCACAGTCAGTGAAAACATTTCCATTTGTTAGTTTTTATGTCTTTATCAAATATAAATATTTAAAATCAAATCAACAATAAAAATATAATTATTTTAATATATAATCAATATAAACAGTAAATGGATTGGTTATTATTAAATTAATTTAAATTTCTAATTTTTTGATTCAGCAATTAACAGTATTTAAGGAATTAACCCAATAAAAAAGACCCGCAAAACTGCAGGTCTTATTGATTTATTAAGAACAATTATTATGATTGTTTCTTTCTTCTTTCCAGTTCTTTTTTGATGAGTCCAAGCTCTCTTCCGGTCTGCCCGGCCACAGAGGTGTTTTCCTGGGCTCTTCTTGTCAAATAAGGAACAACATCCTTTACAGGTCCGTATGGGAGATATTTAGCCACATTATAGCCTTTATCTGACAGATAGAAGGTGATATTATCACTCATCCCGTAAAGCTGTCCGAAATAGACATGTGGGTTACCGTTTTCCAGAGATTTTGCCTTCATTTTATCCATAATCAGTTCCGAAGAAATTTCATTATGGGTCCCGAAAAACGCTGAAACCTTATCCAGGTGCTCCATTACAAAGTCGATTCCTGCATTATAGTTTTTATCTGAAGCTTCTTTTGACGGCTGAATCGGATCTGCATATCCTTTTTCTGCTGCTCTGGCTCTTTCTTTTTCCATATAAGCACCACGAACAATTTTATAACCGATGAAATAATTTTTTCTCTTGCTCTCTGAAGATGAGCTTCCATATATTCCAGCCTTCCGGTTCTGTACATCTGGATGGTATTCCAAACGATAGGTTTCTGCTGGTTGTATTTCTCCATCATCTCTTCGCAAAGGTGGTCTGCTGCGTCCTGCATCCAGGTTTCTTCAGCATCTACCATTACTTTTTTATCGTTCTCATGGCAAAGACCACATACTTCATCAAATCTTCTTACCACTCTTTCCCATTCTTCTTTCTGGCTTGTAGTAAGTTCTGCCCCTTTCCCAACGGCTTCATAAAGATCAATTCTTCCGAAAGCGGTAGGCTTAAATACGATAAAAGGAATTGCCGGATTTCCTACTGAGAATCTTACAATATCCTTAATTTCCTTGCAAACTGCATCAAAAGTTTCCTCATCTTCTTTTCCTTCAATAGAGTAATCGAAAATACTTCCGACTCCTCTTTTGAAAAGCTGCTTCACAACTTTCATACTTTCTTCACGGGTTTCTCCACCGCAGAACTGTTCAAATAAGGTATTCTTTACAATTCCTGTAACGAAAGGAAAATTGTTATGTACTGTGAAATTCAGAACAGATGTTCCAAGGCTTGTAAGAGCGGGCTGTTCAATCATTTTAAACATCCAGTAAGCCTTTCTCAATTGTGCATCAGACTTGTCTGCAAATGCAATTTTAGTATCATTAAAAATGGGCATTCCTATTTATTAAATTTAGTTATGCAAAGGTAATAATAACCTCAGTTTATTTAAAAGAATTTTTTTATAATTTATGCTCTATTCCGTTTAAGAGCATTGCTATGATTCCTATGAAAACCCAGAACCGTAATATATTCAATGTAAAGAAGTTACTTCTCCGGGAAGCATTTATAAGAAGATAAATACATACGATCATGACAAAAAGGCCGCCGGCAAAATAATATGCCATGAATCCGGTAATACCGGTTTTTGTAATAATCTTCATAGAAACTACCATCGTAATTATCAATAAGGAAGTCAGAATGATTTTTGTATTTCTGGTTTTAAAATAATTAGGAATGGTAATATACCCGAATGCTTTATCTACACTTCGGGTAAGGGTATCTTTTACAATATCAATACATAACAGGATAAGGAAAAGAAAAACAGCCATCAGGAATACCTTTTTGGAAAACGTCTCATAGTAAACCATCATTCCAAAGAACGGATACAGCGTGAGACTGACAAAAGTAAGGTTGTTTAATATCAGTATTCTGCTCAGTTTATGGCTGTAAAACCACATAAAAAACTGATAGATTATAAAAAAACAAAAACGTTGTGGGAAATCATCCAGGCAATACCCAAAGAAACAGCACTCAGCGCCAGGTAAGCATACAGGAAATATTTTTGTTTGATAAAGCTCTGAAGCCTTGTTCTGAATGGTTTTACCACATGATCTTTCTCCAGGTCATAGAACTGGTTGATGATACCGCCAGCCAGGATGGTAAGGACGGTACAAAAAATAATACCGTGTACTTTAAAATCGAAGACGAAATTTCTGAAAGATTCATCCTGATTAAACAGGAAAAAGTAGAAACATAGAGGGCAAATGTCAGCAGGGCAGCTACAAAAAAGCGTGCTCCGAGCAAAAAGCCCACGAATTGTGAAAATCTGTAAAATAGAGATTTTGAGAGATCGTTTTTAGATTGGAAAGGTTCTTTTTCAGAATTCATTCCAATCTTTTTAAAATCTGTAAATCACTTCTTTCTGGAAGCCTTCAAGCATTTTTTCTGCTTTTGCATAGTCTTTGGTAAATCCTAAGATATAGCCGCCTCCACCGCTTCCGCAGAGTTTCAGATAATAAGCGTTAGAATCCAGTCCTTTTTTCCAGATATTAAAGATACTTTCAGGGATCATAGGACGGAAATGCTCATATGCCCAATGAGAAAGCTTTTTAAGATTTCTGAAGAAAGGATTCATATCTTTTTTAAGGAAAGAATCAATACATGCATTATTGTAACGGATAAACTCTTCTTTAAGGGTTTTTCGGAAACCTTCTGTTTTCATTTTTTCAAAGAAAATCTGAATCATAGGTCCTGTCTCCCCTGTCATACCGGAATCAATCAGGAATATAGCTCCTTTTCCTTCTTCACCTTCGGGAATATTTACCCGGTCTAGATTTTCTTTATTTTCGATAAGAATCGGCAGGTTCATGTAGCAGATCAGTGGATCCATTCCTGAGCTTTTGCCATGGAAATAGCTCTCCATTTCACCAAAAACAGCTTTTAATTTTTTAAGATTATCCTTGGAGATGTTCTCAGGATTAAGTTTACTGACTGAATATTTTTCAAAAATAGCAGCTACCAGCGCACCGGAACTTCCCACTCCATATCCCTGCGGAATATTGGAATCAAAGAAAAGTCCGTTTGAAATATCTTTTTTGAAACTCTCAATATCCAGTTTGAAATCGTCGGAAAGATCAAGTTTTGTAAGAAATTCAGAATATTTCTGCAGATGCCTGTTGGAATTAAGCTCAAATTCAGAAGCCAAACCGGAAAACTTTAAAGTCCCTTTATAGAAGCTGTAAGGTACTACAAGCCCCTGGGAATCTTCAATCATTCCATATTCTCCAAACAGGATTATTTTTGCATAAAATAAAGGGTTGGTCATTTTGACAATAAATCTTTTTGCAAAGTTAAAATTATTCCGCTGAATATAAGCAAAACTCAGGCCGAATTGTTTTCTATTTTACTTTCTTCAGTTTTTTTATTAAAAATACGAAATAAATATGATAAATAAATATAATTTTAAAGAAAAAGGCAATAAAAAAGACGTTAAAAATAACGCCTTTTCAATTTTATAATGTTTCTCTGTCTTTTCTCATTTTGACCTTCAGGAAGCGGATTAAAATAAGCCCTGCGCCGAAGAATATGGTCATTGACAATGCGGCAATACGCATATTGTTGAAATGTTCAATTAATGTAGCGAAGATAAATGTTCCTATGATGATGGCTATTTTCTCCAGTACATCATAGAAGCTGAAGTAGGTGGTATTTTCCATAGAGTTTTCCGGAAGCAGCTTTGAGTATGTGGATCTGGACATTGCCTGAAGTCCACCCATTACAAGGCCTACCACTGCGGCTACCCCGTAAAACTGATATTCTACTGTAGGATTTTCTTTATTAAGGAAATAAGCCCAGATACAAGCTATAATCCAAAGTATAATAGCAATTGAAATAACATTTTTATTACCGATTCTCTTAGATAATCTTGAGAAAATAACAGCCCCGATAATCGCTTCAATCTGGATGACCAGAAGCGTTCCGATCAGTTTATCCTGAGCCAGGTTGATTTCACTTTTCCCAAATAAGGTTGCCATCAGGAAAATAGTCTGCATTCCTACGCTGTAAAAGAAGAAACTTGACAGGAAGAATTTCAGATTTTTGTCTTTGAAAAGCTCTCCGCCTACTTTGAACAGTTCATGGAAACTTTCTTTTGCAATATCTTTATAAAAGCTAAGATTATCTTTAAATACTTCAAAAAAACCTCCCTGCTCTTCGTGCTTTTTGAAGATATTTTTATAGTTCAGCAATACAAGATCTTTAGGAAGCTTATCCTTTACATCCCCAAACTGAGGAAGATGTTTGAACGTATATTGAGAAAACCCGAACCACCATGCTCCTGTAAGCAGGAAACTGATTCTTGTAAACAGTAGTTGCTGAGCAGCTCCTTTGGCAAAAACCTGAATCAGTACCAAACAGATCACCACTAACACTACGGAGCCGATATATCCGTAAACATATCCTCTCGCAGAAAGTGCATCCTGCCTGTCCGGAGTGGCAATATCGGGAAGGAACGAGTTATAAAACACCAGGCTTCCCCAGAAGCCGACACTGGCCGTAATGCTGAATAGAAGCCCCAGAAAGACATTATGCATTCCTGTAAACATAGCCAGTCCCATACATGAAGTTGCCCCCAGGTAGCAGAAAAACTGCAGGAAAGATTTTTGTTTCCTATCGTATCTGCCAAAGAAGATAAAAACGGCGACAACAATACTACAATAAAAAACGATATGGTAAGTGAATACCCATATACAGCATCCGGCTGATATCCTTCTCCAAAAATTTTGATGGTATGCCTTACCGGGACATCTATCCAGGATTTTGTTTCTGCTACATATTCTTTTTTCTCGTAAGCAGTGGTAAGGATAGAATAATAAATGGGGAAAATGGTAGAGGTGATAACCAGGGAATACACGGAGTTTGCCCAGTCATACACAGCCCAGGCCTTCATAATCTTCGGATTATTCTTTATGTTTTTAGGCTGTCGATTCTCAGTTTCAGACATTTCAAATAAATATTAGTAGCACAAAAATAAAAAAACCATTAAGAAATGGATAAGTTTTTAAAAAAATTATCGATTCCTTAATGGTAATATATTCTGAAACAGAATATTAGATATTCTCAATCACGATAGCAGAAGCACCTCCACCACCGTTGCAGATTGCTGCAGCACCGTATTTTGCGTTATTTTGCTTCAATACGTTAATTAAAGTTACAATGATTCTTGAGCCTGAACTTCCCAGTGGGTGTCCTAATGCTACAGCACCTCCGTTTACGTTTACTTTGGCAGCATCCAGTCCTAAGATTTTATTGTTAGCCAATCCTACTACGGAGAATGCTTCGTTGAATTCAAAGAAATCAATATCTGAAATTTCCAATCCTGCTTTTTTAAGAGCGATAGGCAGCGCTTTTGCCGGAGCCGTAGTAAAGTTTTCAGGCACCTGAGCTGCATCAGCATAAGAAACGATCTTTGCAAGAGGCTTCAGTCCAAGTTCTTCCATTTTTTCTTTGGAAACAAGGATTAATGCGGAAGCTCCGTCATTCAAAGTAGATGCATTTGCTGCTGTTACTGTACCTTCTTCTTTTTGAATACGGTAGGAAGTGTTGAAATTCTGTCGAAGTTTACTGCTTTGTATTCTTCATCTTCAGCAAAGATTACTGGTTCTCCTTTTCTCTGAGGAATAGAAACCGGTACAATTTCTTCATTGAATTTTCCTTCGCTCCATGCTTTTGCAGATCTTTTGTAAGATTCTATAGCGAAGTTATCCTGATCCTCTCTTGTAATATTATAGTCTGCAGCACATTTTTCTGCGCATACACCCATATGTACTTTGTTGTATACATCTGTAAGACCGTCAAGTACCATTCCGTCAAGCATTTTGATATCGCCTAATTTAGTGGCCACTCTTGCATTGTAATAGTGGGGAACCAAAGACATATTCTCCATACCTCCTGCAACAATTACGTCTGCATCACCGGCTTTGATTGCCTGAGCAGCCATTGTTACAGCCTTCATCCCTGAAGCACAAACTTTATTTACTGTAGTAGATGGAGTATTGATTGAAAGACCTGCTCCTAAAGCCACCTGACGAGCCGGCGCCTGGCCTTCTCCTGCCTGAAGAACATTCCCCATATAGATTTCCTGAACATTATTGGGATCTAAACCGATTTTATCTAATGCTCCTTTTACGGCAGTTGCTCCCAGTTTTGTAGCCGGAACTGTTGATAAGCTTCCCATAAAACTCCCCATAGGTGTTCTTACTGCGGAAACAATGAATACTTCTTTCATGTATATAATTTTTATTTTAGCTAAGGGAATTTAATTCCCTTTTTTATAGTTTGAATTTATTTTACTTTTACGTACACCACATCAAATTGAGTTCCTTCAATTTTAGTATTCACTTTCAGAAGGTTGTCCTGAGTGGCTACAATTTTATTATTGAAGACATCTCCTATCTGTGCAGGATTATTTTTATCTGATTTTTCCATCACGATTACCTTGTAATTGCAGTCATCCACAAAAACCAGTGTCGATTTGATGTAATCTTTTCCATTATTCAAATATTCAGTCTGAATATTATCCTTAATGGTCATATGCCATATTTCTTCCGGATAATTGGGTCTTACAAATTTTCCTTCTTTTATATTGCCGCATTTAGGCGGATTATCCGGCTTTTTCTGTCCTGTTGCCTGAGCATCTACCTGAATAGCTGCTGTCAGCAAAATTCCAGCTGAAAATATTTTTAATAAATTCATTTTTATATCTGTGTTCTATTGTTTACTTTTTTATTTCCTCCTGCGAAAACCATCATCAAAGCACCTGAGAACTCTACCGCCCATCCCCATTTCAGCTTAACAATTCCTGCAAAGGTTTCCTGCCAAGATTTGAATGGTAAAAAGCTAAAGTATTGAAGCGACTGCATTTTCACTGCAACTAAGGTAAATCCGAATAAAAGGATAAGCAGAATACCAAAAAATCTAACGACCCCGGTACTGTTATTTACAATTCCAAAAACTGCACAAGCAGAAAAATCCAGCACATAATAGCCAGATAATGATCAAGCTTCCAATAGTTCCAGTTTCCGATGACAGGCACATGTACCAAGGGTAAAAAGCTGCCTACGATGACTAAAATTAATCCTAATAACTGAATATTTTTCATATTTACTAAAGTGCCAAAATACAAAAAAAAACACACTTTTAAACAGTGTGTTTTAAAAATAGAAGTTTAGCACCCGAACACTTGTTAGACATAAAAAATATTTGATATTTTTAATTATTATGTAAAGAAAAAATGAATTTATTATTAAATTTTAAATTACCATTTGCTATTCTTATTCCTATCTGAAGACCATATTTTTTGTTCAGTGAAGCATTATTATTAAAAGCAGAAGTAAAGTACTTATGAACAAGCAGATTTACTCCGCATAATCACCTTAAAATAAAAAAATTGCATTTTTTCAAAATGCAATTTAATATCTTAATACAATGTAAGTTTCAATTAATGTTTTACGGATGAAACATCTTCCGGATTGTGCTTGTGTTTAAATAAAACAGCAAAGAATATCGCCAGTACTAACGCATAGATTGCGAAAGAAAGCCATATCTGATGCCAGTCTTTTACCATCACTACAGAAGATAGTGTACCATCTGAATTAACAGCAGCATTGAAGCTGTTCTTCAAAATTTCAAGGAAAGTAGGATTATCAGGGCTGGTTTCAAGATAAGCAGACAGATCTGCAGCGGTTGAAAACTTATGGGTAAAGAATTTGTCGATGGCCCATCCTGCAATATAACTTCCGAAAACAGCCCCGAAACCGTTCGTCATCATCATGAATAATCCCTGAGCTGAAGAACGTATTTTTTTATCAGTAGTTGTTTCTACGAAAAGTGAACCGGAGATATTAAAGAAATCGAAGGCCATTCCGTATACAATACAGGAAAGAATAATCAACGAAAGCCCGAATCCGTCCGGAACTCCATAAGCAAAGAATCCAAACCTTAGAACCCATGCGAGCATTGACATCAACATCACTTTTTTAATTCCAAATTTCTTCAGGAAGAAAGGAATTGCAAGAATAAACAATGTTTCTGAAACCTGTGAAATAGACATAATGATGGTAGATCTCTGTACTACGAATGAATCTGCATATTTGGGGAAATGGGCAAATTCACTTAAGAAAACATCTCCATAGGCATTGGTAAGCTGAAGTGCTGCTCCCAAAAGCATGGAAAACATAAAGAACAATGCCATTTTATAGTTTCCGAAAAGCTTAAAGGCATTCAAACCTAATTGCTCGGATAACGGTGAATTTTTATCAATCAGTTTTTGCGGCGGACATTTTGGTAATGTAAGTGCATAGATTCCTAAGAACATTGCTACGGCTCCTCCGATATAAAACTGTCCTTCTGTAGCTTTATTTCCACTAAGGTTGGTGATCCACATGGCAACAATAAAACCAATAGTTCCCCATACACGAATCGGCGGGAAGTCTTTCACTACATCCAGATTGTTATTTTTCAGGATTGTATAAGAAATTGAATTGGCCAGTGCGATGGTAGGCATGTAGAAACACATTGCCACAAGCATTACCGAGAAAAAAGAATTAGGATCTGCAGAATGAGGTAGTATGAAAAGAATAACCCCATAAAGGATGTGGAGTACTGAAAATATACGTTCCGCATTTACCCAGCGGTCAGCAATAATTCCAGTAATGGTTGGCATAAAGATGGACGCAATTCCCATTGTTCCGAAGACAGCTCCAAACTGAGTTCCGTCCCAATGTTTTGTGCCAAACCAAAAGTTTGCCATCGTAATCAGCCATGCTCCCCAAACAAAAAACTGGAGGAAACTGAGGATGGTCAGTCGTAATTTTAAATTCATAGTTTATATAAAAAGTATCTCTTTAGTCAATTTTCTTTTTCCTCCTCTTGATTTCTTCCTGAATCTCAAGGGCAGTATCATAGTCTTCTTCTTTCACAGCTTCATCCAATAGTTTCTGAAGCTCCTCCATAGAAAGAGATTTTAGATTATCTTCTGTCTGTACAGTTTCTGAGAAAGACTGGTCTTCTTTTGAAACATCTTCCAGCTCCAGTAAAATTCCGGCTTCATTTAATACCTGCTGGGTTGTAAATATCGGTGCATCAAATCTTACAGCCATTGCAACAGCATCAGAAGTTCTGGCATCAAGAATCAGTTCTTCTTCAGTCACTTTATTTTTAAAGTTAATATTGGAGAAGAATACTCCGTCTACAATCTGGTAGATAATGACAGAAACCAATTCATAATTGGCAGAAACTATAAATTTTGTGAATAAATCATGGGTAAGAGGACGCGGCGGATGAATATCTTTTTCCAATCCTAGAGAGATAGACTGGGCTTCGAAGTTTCCTATAACAACAGGTAATTTTATGTGTGTTTCTTCATGCTCCAGTAACAATGCGTACGCGCCTGATTGGGTCTGGCTGTACGATATTCCGCGAATAATTAGCTGTTTATAATCCATAGCTACAAATATAGATTAATTTTTTGTTGTGTTTTCACTTTTTACGCAAAAATAAAAGCCCGGAAAGCCGAGCTTTTATTTGTATTGTTGATGATTGTCAAACGTCAATAGTGAATTTTGCTTCGCAAGTGAATTATTTAATTAAAAATTGACGAGCAAAGGGAATTAACTATTCACAATTCACTCTCTTATCCTTTAATTGCTTTAATTTTCTCTGTTAATGCAGGAATAATCTGAAAGCATCTCCTACTACTCCATAATCAGCAGATTTGAAGAATGGTGCTTCAGGATCACTGTTGATTACTACGATCGTTTTTGAAGAGTTAACCCCTGCAAGGTGCTGGATTGCTCCGGAAATCCCTACAGCAATGTAAAGATTTGGTGAAATCGCTTTACCTGTTTGTCCTACGTGCTCTGTGTGAGGTCTCCATCCGATATCAGACACAGGCTTTGAACATGCTGTAGCAGCTCCTAAAACGTTTGCTAAATCTTCGATCATTCCCCAGTTTTCAGGACCTTTCATCCCTCTACCGGCAGAAACAACGATTTCAGCTTCTTTAAGGTCTAATTTACCTGAACTCTGCTCGTGAGAAATTACTTTTGTATCTTCATTCGCTACAGATAAGTTTTTCACTTCTTCTGAACCTGATACTGCATTTTCTTTAACACCGAAAGCATTTTGAGAAACCGTAACGATTACTCCGTTTCCTTCAGCTTTAGCATGCATGAAACCTTTTCCGGAGAATGCTCTTCTTTTTACCTGGAAAGGAGAAAGGCTTTCAGGAGCTTCCAATGCGTTAGTGATTAAAGAATAGTTTTTCATCACAGCAAGCATAGGAGCAACAGAAGAAGCATCAGTAGTGTGAGGGAAAACGATGATATTTCCGTCTGCCACTTCGCTTACCGCTTGTGCAAATGCTTTTGCTGAGAAGTTCTTAAGACCTTCGTCTTTGATATTGATTACGTTTGACGCTCCATATTTGTATAATAAATCTGAAGAGTCAGTGGGGTTTACAGAGATTGTTGTAACGCTATCTCCTGCCTTATCAGCGATAGCTTTAGCATAAGAAACTGCTTCGAAAGCCGCTTTTTTGTAAACTCCGTTTATATTTTCTGCGTATACGAATACTGCCATTGTTTTACATTTAAAAATTTAAAGATTGAAAATTTAAAGATTAGATTACTTTAGCTTCTTCGTGAAGTAATCTTACCAACTCATCCAGATTGTCAGGAGAAACCATTTTCACAGCTGCTCTTGGCGGAACACTGTCATAAGATACACCCTGCACTTTTACTTCTGAAGAAGAAGGCTCTACTACCTGCAATGGTTTTGTTCTTGCAGACATAATTCCTCTCATATTCGGGATGATAAGATCTTTCTCATCTACCAACCCTTTCTGACCTGCAATAACTGCCGGTAATTTCACTGAAATAGTTTCTTTTCCACCTTCAATTTCTCTTACTGCAGTAGCTTCGCTTCCGTTTACGTCTAATCCTACTGATGCATTTACAAAAGGCTGGTTTAATAACTGAGCTACCATTCCCGGAACAGAACCTCCGTTATAATCGATAGATTCTTTTCCGCAAAGGATAAGATCATATCCTCCGTTTTGAGCTACTGCAGCAATTTCTTTTGCTGTAGAATAACTGTCTTTCGGATCTAGATTTACTCTTACTGCATCATTAGCACCAATAGCCAGAGCTTTTCTGATGACAGGTTCTGTAGCAGCATCCCCTACGTTGATTACTGTTACTGTTGCTCCCTGAGATTCCTGAAGTTTAACCGCTTTTGTCAATGCAAATTCATCTAGAGGGTTGATCACCCATTGAATTCCGTTTTTGTCGAAAGCAGATTTATCTGCTGTAAAGTTAATTTTAGAAGTAGTATCCGGAACACTACTGATACAAACTAATATTTTCATATGTTGCTTATTGTTTTTATTGTCATATGTCACCTTACGGTTTCATGCGTACTATTTTATTTTCCCTTTGGTGCATTAATCCATGACGATTTTTGCAGAGATTCTGTTTGAATTAATTTTGCTAATATAAGCAAAAAATATATTATGCATGCATAATATATATTGATTTGCTATTCAGAGCATTAAAATTAACAAAACGCCCTATTTCAGGGCGTTTACAGATTATTAAAATAATGATTGGCCTTATTTTTTAATGAACTTTTTAGAAAATTTGCTTCCCTTAATTTCCATGCTGATGATATAAATTCCGGGAGTCAAATTTCTGATATCTATTTTATCATGATCAAAATGCATCTCCTTTTTCTTCCTGCAATATCAACAATTTCAATTTTAGTGACAGGGGATTCAGATTGTATATGAATAAAATCAGCTGCAGGATTCGGATAGACTGAAACATTGGGTTCTTCCGCCACAGCCTCTCTGGTTACCAATGTCACATTATTTGTTGCGGTTACCATATAGTCATCAAAAGAAGTGATATGTGCTACGGTATTCCCTACACCAGCTACTGATACAAAATCCAGCTCAAAAGGATCTACACCCGCCGCTGCCGGAACATGCGTGGATGCAGGCCCGTAAGTAACACCTCCAGGCGTTGTCCACGTAACTGCTCCTGTAGTTTTATTAAATGTACAGTTCAGAGTAATCCAGGTATTAGGTGGATAGGAATAGGCAGGTGGCTCCAGATAAAAAAGATAGTTGCCTGTTACTCCATTTGATATTTTAGTGTAATATGCAATTCCTACAATTCTCTGTGTATCATACTCGTATCCTGCACCAAGCAGCGTTTTATGAGTGGTCCCGTCATATATTAAAACAGTCCCTCTTCCTACACCTCCTGTGGGACTTCCTGTGTAAAGACTAAAGCTCAGTTTAAGAATATCATTTCCAGAGGTTCTTGCCGCCCAGGCTGCTCCCAGCCCGTTCTTCCATATAAATTTTGTTGCTGATGCACCCGCACTTCCGGTAAGCTGCAGAGATTTTCCGTGTGAAGCATCTACATTCACAATCTGTGCATCTGAATTTGAACCTCCGGGAAAATCTGTATAAAACCCTCCTTGTCCTGGAACAGATGCAGTGATATCCGTTCCGACATTTCCGATGGTATAAGCATTAAAACTGTCACTTTCCAGTGTCTGGGCGTTCAATGTTTGAAATAGAATCAACAAGAATGCATTAATTGATAGAAAATTTTTCATATACTATTTTTAATTCAGATTCAAACTTACTTCAGTTTACAAATGAAATCAATACCAATTATTAGGTAGATTTACCGATAAAGACACCGTATTCCTGAAGATTACGACTAATCAGACATCCTGAAAGCTGCGTACGAATAAAAATAGTATTGATTAATACATTAGAGGTTAATTTGATAATTTAAAAGCATTTATTACAGAGATACTTCAGCGCTATCATTACAAAGGTTTTGTTGCCCTGAATTCTATTTTACTTGGCAAAACCCGTGGATTCATCTTCAGAATATCCAATACGAGATTCCCCATATCTTCAGGCTGAATCTTCCAGCAGTCCTTTTCCGAAGGAACGTTTCCATTGAAGTGAGTGGCTACAGAGCCCGGCATAATCACAGTAGATTTAATATTATATTTTTTTAGATCAATCATGGCGGCCTGTGTGAAACCTACTACCCCGAATTTTGAAGCGTTGTACCCTGTTCCGTTTTCAAAGAAATTGGCACCTGCGAGACTGGAAATGGTGATATAATAACCTTCTGTTTTTTTAAGTTCTTCAACAGAGGCTTTAAGGTGTAAAAAACACCTGTAAGGTTGGTCTCTATCATATCGTTCCATTCTTCTGCGGTAAGTTCATCTACTGGCTTAAAAATCCCCAATCCTGCATTCGCCACTACATAATCCAGTCTTCCGAACTTTTCAATCGTATATTTTACCGCTTCCTGTTCACTTTCCAGGTTTCTTACATCAGAAACAATTCCTAATACGTTTTGTGAATACTGTCTGAGTTCTTCTTCCGCCTTCATCACATCCTCTCTTTTTCTTCCTGAAAATGCGACAGAGATGCCGTTTTCAAGCAAAATTTTCGCAATCCCGAAACCTATTCCTTTGGTTCCTCCTGTTATATAAGCGGTTTTATTTTCTGGCATATGATTAAAATTTTAATTCTCTAAAATAACAAAAACGCCCCAATCGGAACGTTTTGCTGATGCTAATTTATCAGGAATTATTTTTTGATGAACTTCTCTGTAAAATTTCTTCCGTCTGTTTCCACATTGAGTAAATAAGTCCCGGAAGACAGATTTTTCACATATACCTGATCACCACTTACAGTTGCATCCATTCTTTTTCCTGACAGGTCATATACTTCAATATGCCTTATTTTTTGAGAAGTTGTGATCTTTATAACCTCAGTAGCCGGGTTTGGATAAACAGATAATTTCACCTCATTTTTAACCGGATCTTTTGTAGATAAAGTTGCTTGATTATTGATTTTAATGTTATCAATATAGGCAGAACCCAATGCATTATTATGCACAAAACGAAGCTGATTTATAGGCAAAGAACTTGCTGGCGGGCCTGTATAAATCAACAGATCATTAAGGTAATATCTGACATCCGTAGCGGTCCCTACTACTTTAATCCGATACCAGATATTAGGCAGCCAGGTTGAAGGTACAGGAATCAGGTTCTGTATGCCTGATACCGTATTCAGGAGCTTTACCAATCCTGTTTTTTCGAAATCCAGCCTCACAACAAACTGGTCATCCATATCATTTACTCCCTGAAAACCAAAATCAGAGCCGTTAAGCTGTGACATATTAATGTCGAATGATACAGAAAAATTGTTGCAGGCAAGAGGCGCCGGCAAGTTATAAAACCCTCCGATAATGGGTGCACTCTGGGTCCCGTAAGTATTTTCCTTAACAATTTTCAGGAGCTGCTGCCATCGCTTGCTTTATCCAGGCTGACGGTCTGATGGGTTACATTTTGAGGAACCCCTCCAGTGGGAGTACTGATCCATCCTGCCTGGCCGTTAATATCTCCAGTACTGAATCCCTCAGTAGACTCAAAGGATATGGACTGCTGTGCAAAAATGCAAACTGACGATATTAAAAATGCAATTGAGTAGTATTTTTTCATAGTAATTCAAGTTTTGTATTAAAAATATAAACTTTCCATGAATAGTGAAATAACTTATTGCAAATAAAAAATAACGCTTTTATTATCAGGGAATTTAATTTTTCAGCCCTTTAAAAACAGCCTTCCAAATGTATTTTATGATAGAAAATAAAACAAAAAAATAAGGTATCTCTTCTCAGAAATACCTTATCATATCTTGTTTTTGTTTAATTATTTTGAATAATTCTCAAAAAATAACGGAATACTTTCAATTCCTTTATAGAAGTTGAATAGTCCATAATGTTCGTTTGGAGAATGAATGGCGTCAGAATCCAATCCGAATCCCATAAGTACAGACTTAGCGCCTAAAACCTGTTCGAACATCGCTGTAATCGGAATACTTCCTCCTCCTCTGTATGGAAGTACTTCTTTTCCAAAAGCAGATTCCATGGCCTGCTTTGCTGCAGCAAATTCTTTGGTATTCGTTGGTAAAACATATGGCATCCCTCCGTGGTGAGGGGTCACTTTAACTTTTACTGTATCCGGAGCGATTTTTTCAAAATATTTCGTGAATTTTTCTGTGATTTCCTGTGGAGTCTGGTAAGGAACCAAACGCATTGAAATTTTAGCAAAAGCTTTTGAAGGAATTACCGTTTTTGCACCTTCTCCTGTATAACCACCCCAGATTCCGTTGCAGTCTAAGGTAGGACGGATAGATGTTCTTTCTAAAGTTGTGTATCCTTTTTCTCCTTCAATATTGCTTAATCCAATTGATTTTTTGAATTCTTCCGGATTGTCCTTCAGTTTATTCATTTCAGCTCTCTCTGCATCTGAAACCGTTTCTACATTGTCGTAGAATCCGTCAATGGTGATATGACCGTTTTCATCAATCAGATTAGCAATCATTCTTGAAAGAACGTGGATAGGGTTTGGAACCGCTCCTCCGTAAAGCCCTGAGTGTAAATCTCTGTTCGGACCTTCCACTTCTACTTCTACGTAGCTTAATCCTCTTAATCCTGTTGTAACAGTCGGTTGTTCGTTACTGTAAATATGTGTATCGGAAATTAAGATACAATCGCAGGCTAATTTTTCTTTATTTTCATTTACCCAGTCGCCTAAACTTACGGATCCTACTTCTTCCTCTCCTTCCAAGATAAATTTAACGTTGCAAGGAAGAGCATTGGTTTTCATCATGGCTTCAAAAGCTTTCAGGTGCATGAAAAACTGCCCTTTGTCGTCTGCAGCGCCTCTGGCAAAGATTGCTCCTTCAGGGTGTAATTCCGTTTTCTCAATATAAGGCTCAAAAGGTGGTTTGTTCCATAATTCCAACGGATCTGCCGGCTGAACATCATAATGTCCGTATACCAGTACTGTTGGTAAATTTTTATCTAAAATTTTCTCTCCGAAAACAATTGGATATCCTTTGGTCTGGCAAACTTCAACATGATCAGCTCCTGCATTTTTAAGGTGTTCTGCCACTACGTCTGCACATTTCAAAACGTCATCTTTATACGCGGGATCTGCAGAAATAGAAGGAATTCTCAATAACTCAAATAATTCATCCACGAAACGCTGCTTGTTTTCGTTAATGTAATTTAATGTCTCTTGCATTGTAAAAATTTATTTTGTTAAAATTAAAAAAAATGGCCGGCAGGGACAAACAAAAAGGCAGGATTTTCCCAACGTCATGCTAATGAGCCCTATAGCACTCTTTTTAATAAAAAATGCCCTGCAGAAACAGGGCAATTATATATTTTGTACTTGTAATTAGTGTTCAGCTTTTGGAGCTTTTTCAGCTTCAGCAGGTTTTGCAGCCGCAGTACTGTCTGTTTTCGGAGCAGCAGCTTCCGGTTGTGCAGGAGTTTCTTCTTTGTGCTCTGCAGCAGCTTCATGCCCGTGAGCTCCACCCTGAGGATCATCAGAATATCTTTCTACTCCTTCTTCAAGTTTCAAAGCACCTCTGTTTCCTCCTTGCGGAACTTTTTTACAGCTTACCGCCACCGTTGCAATCGCCAAACATATCACTAATTTTTTCATATGTAAAATTATTTTTTAAAGGTAATATGAAACCGCACTATTTTCAGTCTGTATAATCTTCCAAACAGCAAGCGATCTCATGCTTAAATTTTTGATTGCCCAAAAGTAAGAAATCCTGCTTTTTTCGGCAACATTTTTATACTGATTTTAATATAATTTTTCCTTTTTTGGATTGTGTAAAAATAAGATACCGGTCTCCTCCGTCTTTTAAGCCATATTTCTTTTTGATTTCTTCGGGTTTTAAAGGGTAATTTTTTGAAATAATATTAAACTGATCTTTTTTCTTAATACTTTTAGAATCAATTATTACCATTTCAAAAATTCTTCCCGGAAAGTTTTCTATTTTTTCACCGGAAGTATAGAGATGGCTATTCGGGTGAAGCTTTTTTAATCCGAATTTCTGTGAAACCAAATTAAAAATTCCCGCTTTCAAAACAGCATTATTGGGGATATAAATGTATTTTTCAGGCTCAGAGTATTCAGCTTGTGCAGTTTCTTCTTCCCCAAACGTGTAAGTAAAAGCAGATTCATTGTTATCAAGGTTTACACAATTGCAGAGAATCTTGCCCGTATTTTTGTTGGATAAAAATACAACTACTTCTTTCACATCGTTTTTCAGGGCAATAATATCAATTCTTACAATACCCGGCAGCACTGAAACAAGGTATTTAAGATCAATGAGCGGAGAAAGTTTAATGACTACCAGATTGGAAAAAGACTGTAATTTTCCCTGAATTTCAAGAATATCAGGCGACAGATCTTCCAAAAGGAAAACTTTGTTTTTATTCTGGTCTCTTCTCGCCGGATCAAGATAAATAACATCAAAATGTTCCTGATTTTCGTTTAGGAAATCCTCAAGTTTGCTGTTGATAAATTTTGCCTGACGTCCTAAAATCTTCCAGTTATGTTCAACAATCTCAATAAGTTCTGTATTCTGCTCTATTAAAGTAATATCATCAAAGTTTTGAGACAGGTAGTAAGCATCAATACCAAAGCCGCTTGTCAGATCAATGAATTTATTTCCTTGTAAAGTTTCCGATTTGTAAAGGGCTGTTTTTTCTGATGATGACTGCTCAAGGTTAAGCTGCGGCGGAAAAATGATCCCTTCTTTCAACAGAAAAGGAAATTTTCTCTCTGCAACCTGTTTTCCTTTGATCTGCTGAGCAATTTCATGCATGGATACTTCCGGAAACGGGGATTTTTTCAGCAGTAATGTGTGTAAATCTGTATTCAGATTTGCATTGATGTAGTTTTGGATTTCTTTGTTTAGTAATTTGTTTCCCACAGATTTCACAAATTGCACAGATTATTATGCTTATTAAATGTTTCCGTTTATTTTTCGAATAATACTTTTATCAATATAATCAGTATTGAAATTAACCAGTATTCCTAATTTCAGGTTGGTCAATTTCAAATAGGTTAAGGGCTGTTTGTGATGAACATTAATTATTTCAGGAATTGATTTTATTTCGATAATAACTTTATCCTCCACAATTATATCTGCAATAAAGCTTGAATCAATAAAACTCCTTTAAACGTAATGGGTACTGGGACTTGGGTTTTAACGCTTAAACCGTTATTTTTCAATTCAAGTGCCAAAACTTTCTCGTAAACTTTTTCCAATAAACCTGGTCCCAGTTCACTATATACAGAAAAAATAGATTTTCTGATGTAAAAACGTATCTCATTCTCATTCATTTGTGTTATAATTTAGTTTCTACAGTTTACCTGTAAAATCTGTGTCATCTGAGAAATCTGCGGGAACAATACAGTTTATTCAAACATTTCAGCCCAGCGAACCGCTTTTATTTCTTTTTCGTTGTATAGATCAGCAACAGACTTTTTAACGTCTAATTTAGGGTATAGATTTACTCCGATCAGCTTTATTTTTCCTTCTTCAATCCACTGCTGTTCTTCAATCGCATGATCGTAGATCTTTTTCTGAACAACTCCCTGTTTTAATAACTCAAGATATCCCCCGCTTCTTCCATTTCAACGAACAAAGCCCATGCTTTTTCAGCAAACTGACGGGTAATATCTTCAACATAATAACTTCCGTTAGATGCGTCTTCAAATACATTGATGATACTTTCGTAGGCCAGAACAATCTGTTGCTTGAAGGAAATTTCTTCCGAGTTATCTGTACTTCTGTCAACAAGGTAATTGTTGGAAAAAACGGCATCAGCTCCTCCAATCATGGCTGAAGCAAGTTCCAGTGTAGACCGAATCAGATTGTTTTCATTGTCTGAAATGGCTTTATTTCGCAGTGAAGTCTCTGCGAAGATGTAAGGAACTTCATCCAGTCCGTATTCTTTGGAAAGCTGGTTAAAGACTATTTTAAAAGCTCTCAGCTTTGCCATTTCAAAGAAATAGTTTCCTCCTACCGCTATTCTGAAAATAAGTTTGTTTACAATTTCAGCACCGTATGCCTCTATCAATTCTTTGGTTTTGGCAAGGGCAATACCAAGCTGCTGATAAATCGCCGCTCCTGCATTCTGGTGGAGTGATATATCTACACAGATGTTTCTTTTAAAACCTTTTGCCAGCAATTCTTTTGCCAGCTGATCATCAATACTTCCTTCTTTTTCATTAAAAACATCGATCAGCGAAAAATACTGATCTTCTTCTTTAGGACTGATATGCCCTGCAAGATCTTTATTATTCACAAAAAGAGTCTTCTGATCCAGATTTTCTACGTTCTGGTCCAGCATAAATGCAAATACTTCCTCTTCCAGACTTTCATGGTATCTTGCTACCAGATGGGTACTTTCTTCAACTCTGGGCAGGTTTGCCAAAGGCTTCTGCACTTCTGTATAAAAAGGCTTCACCTCTATTCCTTCCAGATTCTGTTTCTCTAAAACAGGATAAATATCCTCTGTTTTAAGCTGTTTTCTGACTAAATTTTCCCAGTTTGAAAGTATATCTGTATTTGACATTAGTTTTTTATTTGTGAATTGTCAATAGTGAATTTTGCTTGGCAAGTGAATTTTTGAAATTAAATATATTTCACATTGAAATTCTATTCAACTTTATTATTTCTTAGTGGCTTTTGTACTGTCTACCACCAAAATGAAGATTTCTTCATTCGGTTTTTTCATAAAATAATTTTCTCTTGCATATTTTTCTTTCTCTGATTTGTTATTCATCAGTTTTTTATAAAAAGCATCATTTTTCTCGTACTCTTTTTTATAATAGTCCAGCTGCTCTTCATATTTATGAATCTCACCATTCAGTTCGTTAATAACAAGAAATGAGGTTTTGTCGAAAAAATCATCCATACCAAAAACAGACAGATCGTAATGGTATACTTGTTCAAAACATATTTCTGAATAAGTTTGAATGTTTCAGATTTCGGCTGAATGTCTTTGATAAGGTTGTTTTCTTCCATTTTTTTAATGTTTTTTCAACGAGTTTTTAATAACAGTAGTTAAAAAATCTATCGCTACGGAATTCTGCTTCATATTGGGGATAATAAGATCGGCCTCATTTTTAGACGGCTCAATGAATTCCTGGTGCATGGGTTTCAAAGTGGTCTGATAACGGTGCAGCACCTCACTTAGATCTCTTCCCCTTTCCTGGGTATCCCTTCTGATCCTCCTGATTAATCTTTCGTCAGAATCAGCATGAACGAATACCTTCAGATCAAATTCTTTCAGTAATTCTTTGTTGGTAAGAACAAGAATTCCTTCTACTACCAATACGTTTTTAGGTTCTACAGTGACATGATCTCCTGTTCTGGAATGAGTAACAAAGCTGTAAATCGGCTGTTCAATCGGCTCGTTGTTTTTTAAAGCTTTTACATGTTTTATCAGTAAGTCAAAGTCTATTGATTTTGGATGGTCATAATTTAAAGCCTCTCTTTCCGTCAATGTAAGACCCTGGTTGTCGTGATAATAATTATCCTGAGAGAGGATATTCATTCCCTCAATATCAAGCTGCTGAAGTATTTTGTCAACAACTGTAGTTTTGCCGGATCCTGTACCACCGGCAATTCCTATTACAAGCATTGTTTTTTTGTTTCTTTATAGTTGGTGCAAATATACTATTTTAGATAAAATGTGACAATGTAAGTGTGTTGAGAAATTAAAAGATTAAAGCTTTTAAAGATTAAAATATTTTCAGGAAACCGGCCAGTCTTTATGATTTATTGTTATTACTCAAATTTACTCTCTGGATTTCATAAAAAAATCCGGTAAATTTTATTACCGGACTTTATTTTTATACGATTTCGCTTGTTAATTCGCGCGAAATTAATTTTTCATGCATAGGTTTCAATACATCCATTGAACCTGTTTTTACGGTACATTTACCCTTGTAGTGAACAAGAATTGTACATTGCTCAGCCTGCTCCAGGGTATGTTTGCATATTTCGATCAGGCAGTCAATTACATAATCAAAGGTATGAATATCGTCATTGTGCAGTACCAGCTTATAAACGTCATCCGTATCATCCAGAACAAGGACTTCTTCTTCATACTGACGTTTTGGGTTTTCGTAATCTTTTATACTGTTATAAAAATTCATTGTTACGGTTTTGTTTTAAACTTCTCCGATTTTGTCTGCCAAGTTATCTACAGTGCTGGGCTCTTCATACACCAGCTCTACCAGCTCAACACTTTTATTATTCATCTTCAGAATTTTAAAATGGTAGTTAGCCAGGTCAAACTCCTGATTTTCTTCAGGAATCTCTTCCAGTTCGTAAAGAATAAATCCTGCTAATGAATTATATTCACTTTCTTCAGAAAGCGGCAGCTTTTTAGGTAAGAACTCATTGATTTCGTCCAAAGGCTGGGTAGCCTGTACCCAATAGGTATTCTCAGCAATTTTATCAACGATTTTTTCCTCATCATCTTCTTCGTCCTGAATTTCCCTACCAGCTCTTCAAGAATATCTTCCAGGGTAATAATCCCCTCTGTTCCTCCGAATTCATCAATAACAATGGCAATATGCTGTTTTTTAAGCTGAAAGGTCTTCAGTAAATCTGAAACTTTTTTGCTTTCCACCACAAAGAAGGCATCCCTCATGAGATCTTTAAGGTCTTCATGATCAAGGTCTCCTTTTCTTTTTACATATTCCCTTATAATTTCCTTGGTATAGAAAATCCCGATCACATTGTCAATTGAATCAATATATACAGGAATACGGGAATATCCGCTGTCCATAATCTTGTTGATAATCTCATTGATATCTTCTTCAAAGTCTATGGAAGTAATATTCTGTCTCGGCACCATGATCTGCTTGGCAGAATGGTCTGTAAAATCAAATGCATTTTTGATGATCTCATAGTTTTCCTCTTCAATCTCGCCGCTATCCGCACTCTGTTTTACCAGAAGCTGGAGTTCTTCCGTAGAGTGGATCTCCTGTTCGGAAGCCGGATGGATTTTGATTAATCTCAGGAAGCCATTTGACATCGAGTTCATCAACCAGATAAACGGTTTAAAGATCAGGTAGAAAACTCTCAATGGAACTGCTGTTGCCATGGTCGTTGCTTCAGATTTTCTGATCGCAATTGATTTTGGAATAAGCTCACCAAACACAATGTGCATGATGGTGATTAATACGAAACTGATCACCAGTGATACCGAAGTAATGGAAGCCTGGCTCATTTCCATATTAAGGGAATGGAAAATATTTTCAACAATATGATGCAGGGCACTTTCTCCTACCCAACCCAGGGCTAGGGATGCCAATGTAATTCCTAATTGTGTAGCGGAAAGATATTCATCAAGATGCTTGATGATATGTTCTGCCTGCTTAGCCATAGAATTTCCTTCTGCAGCTTTTAACTGAATTTGCGAATAACGAACTTTAACAATTGAAAATTCTGCGGCTACGAAGAAGCCATTTAGTAAAACAAGAAATAAGGCCAGCAAAAGCCTGACTATGTCCGAGTCCATTTAGAAGTTGTATAAATTTTATTAAGTACAAAGATATGTAAAATAAAAATAACCTGAATCCGGGATAGATTATTTCGATGAAGGAATTTTGAAAGATGAATTTGAAGTGATCTGGCCTGTTTTTCTCAATAAAAAAATAATTGAGGTATATTCTCATTATGACATCAATAAGGCATTTTTTGGACATTAAATGGCATTTTCAAGCTGTAAAATAAAAAAAGCACCGATCAGTTCGGTGCTTTAATTGTATGTTAAAATAATTCTTTACGAATTTTTCAAAGCTTCTGCTCCGGAAACAATTTCCAGGATTTCGTTGGTAATTGCTGCCTGTCTTGCTTTGTTGTAGAAGATCACAAGATCATTCTTTAAAGCCTGAGCATTATCTGTTGCTTTGTGCATTGCTGTCATTCTCGCTCCGTGCTCAGATGCTACTGAATCTAAGATCGCTTTGAAAACCTGAGTTTTGATAGACTTTGGAATCAAATTATCAAGGATTTCAGCTCTGTTAGGTTCAAAAATATAATCAGTTTCAACCTGTGGCTCTGTATTTTCAGGCATTGAGATCGGAAGAAGTTTTTCTGTGGTTACTTCCTGAGTAGCTGCATTAACGAATTTGTTATAGATAACATAAACTTCATCAAACTTTCCTTCTTTGAAGCTTGTCATTACTCCTTCAGTAATATGTGCAACTGTATCAAAGTTCAGATTATCATAAACAGAGCTTCCATTAGCATAAACCGAACGGTTTTTTCTTACAGCATCATATACTTTTTTACCTACCGGAAGAACTTCAATCTCATACTGAGCGTTGTTCTGGAACTGGATGTTAAGCTCCTTTACGATAGAAGAGTTAAAAGCTCCCGCAAGACCTCTGTTTGAAGTAACAGCGATGAAAAGTACTCTTTTAACCTCTCTTTTCTGAGCATATACAGAAACCTGGTCAGGATCAGAGCTAGAATTTACATTCTGGATAAGCTCCTGTAATTTTTCAGAATAAGGTCTTAGCATTACGATTGCGTCCTGTGCTTTTTTAAGTTTCGCTGCGGAAACCATTTTCATAGCACGTGTAATCTGCATCGTAGATGAAATTGACGTAATTCTGCCTCGTATTTCTTTTAAGTTTGCCATTAATTTGGGTTCAAAGTTTAAGGTCTAAAGTTTAAGGCTTAAAACGCTATATTTTAAACCTTAAACATTGAATTTTTTAGTTGTATTTAGAAGCTAAATCGTTAGCTGCCTGCTTAAGAACACCTGTAATATCGTTATCGATTTTTCCAGATTTGATAGCAGCCATTGTATCAGGGTGCTTAGATCTAAGGAACTCGATATACTCGTGCTGGAATTCTTTAATCTTGTTCAATGGAACGTTTCTCAATAAGTTCTCAGTACCAGCATAGATCATAGCAACCTGGCTGTCTACCGGAAGCGGTGAGTTTACCGGCTGCTTAAGAAGCTCCACGTTTCTTTCTCCCTTAGAGATTACTGCCAACGTAGAAGCATCAAGGTCAGAACCGAACTTAGCAAACGCTTCCAATTCTTTATACTGAGCCTGGTCAAGCTTCAACGTACCAGATACTTTTTTCATTGATTTGATCTGAGCATTACCTCCTACCCTTGATACAGAGATACCTACGTTAATTGCAGGACGAACCCCTGAGTTGAACAGATCAGACTCCAGGAAGATCTGTCCGTCTGTAATAGAGATTACGTTTGTAGGGATATATGCAGAAACGTCACCAGCCTGAGTTTCGATAATCGGAAGGGCTGTTAATGAACCACCACCTTTTACGATTGGCTTAAGAGACTCTGGCAAATCGTTCATTTGCTTAGCAATTTCGTCATCAGCGATTACTTTTGCAGCTCTTTCCAATAGTCTTGAGTGAAGGTAGAAAACGTCTCCAGGATAAGCTTCACGGCCCGGTGGTCTTCTTAATAGTAGAGAAAGCTCACGGTAAGCAACAGCCTGTTTAGATAAATCATCATAAACGATAAGCGCCGGTCTACCTGTATCTCTGAAGAATTCCCCGATAGCAGCACCTGCCATCGCAGAATATACCTGCATCGGAACCGGATCAGAAGCGTTAGCCGCAACGATTACAGTATATGCTAAAGCTCCTTTATCAGAAAGAGTTTTAACGATTTGTGCTACAGTAGAAGCTTTCTGACCGATAGCAACATATATACAATATACTGGTTTACCAGCATCAAAGAATTCTTTTTGGTTGATGATCGTATCGATCGCAACAGTAGTTTTACCTGTCTGTCTGTCACCGATGATAAGCTCTCTCTGTCCTCTTCCTACAGGGATCATAGAGTCGATTGCAACGATACCTGACTGTAAAGGCTCAGTTACCGGCTGTCTGAAGATAACTCCAGGAGCTTTTCTTTCCAATGGCATTTCGTATAAATCCCCAGTAATAGGACCTTTACCATCGATTGGGTTACCAAGAGTATCTACTACTCTTCCTAACATTCCTTCTCCTACTTTGATAGAAGAGATTCTGTTTGTTCTTCTTACTGTATCACCTTCTTTTACTAATTTACTTTCACCAAGTAGAGCAACACCTACGTTGTCTTCTTCAAGGTTAAGTACAATACCTTCTACATCACTAGAAAATTTCACCAACTCTCCGTATTGTACGTTTTCTAACCCGTATACACGAGCAATACCATCACCGATGGTTAAAACTGTACCTACTTCCTCAACGTTTGATTGAGTATCGAAGTTGGCCAATTGCTGTTTTAAGATCGCAGATACTTCTGCCGGATTTATTTCTGCCATTGTATGGTTGTTTTTCTTAATTTAATTGGAAATCTTTTTTAACTTGGTTCAGTTTTGTCTTCACAGACGCATCTACCTGCTGGTCACCTACTCTCAGAATATATCCTCCAAGAATTTCAGGCTTAACATTTACTTTCAGATCAAAGTTTGAATCAGCATTTACAAGATTTGTAGATCTTAAAATCTGGTCAAGGTTTTCTTTTGAAAGCGGAGTTGCTGTAGTAAGCGTTACTCTTTGTACACCACTAAGGTCTTCTACTTTGTTGATGAATTCCTGAGCGATATTTTTCAATTGGTTTTCACGTCCGTGTTTAATCACCAATCTGATCAGATTTTGAGAAGAAACAGATAAACCTTTGAATATTTCGTTTGCTACTTCTATTTTCTTTTAGAATCGATGTAAGGAGTAAGGAAAAACTTGTTTAAATCTTTAGATTCAGCCATTACCTTTACTACATCTTTCATTTCTGAAAATACAGTAGCCGTTTGCCCTGCTTCGTTGGTGAAGTCAAGTAAACCTTGTGCGTATCTTTTAGCTACTTTAGATGTAAGCATTCTTAGTTAAGGTTTGATTTGTTTAAATAATTTTGAACTAATTCGTTTTGAGCTTCGCTGTTGTCTAGCTTTTGCTTCAAGATAGATTCAGCAATGTTTACAGATAAAGTACCGATTTGAGTTTTGATGTCTGCCATAGCAGCATTTTTCTCAGCATTGATAGTCTGTTTAGCAGCTTCGATCATTTTGTCTCCTTCAGCTTTAGCAACATCTTTAGCTTCTCCTACGATTCTGTCTTTAATTTCTCTAGCTTCTTTAAGGATAGCATCTCTTTCGATTTTAGCTTCACGAATGATTCTTTCGTTATCCTCTTTTAAAGTTTCCATTTCTTTTCTTGCTAATTTAGCTTGATTAAGAGCGTCAACAATAGAGGTTTCTCTGTCATTGATAGACTTTAAAATAGGTTTCCAAGCGAATTTACCTAACAAAAATAATAATGCTAGAAAAATAACAGACTGGATAATAAATAATCCTGATGAAAACTGATGAATTAATTCCATTATATAAATGTATAAATAATTATTACTTTTTAAAGAACCATTACCTGCAACCAACCGTTACAGATAATGGTTTGATTTTAATTAGTTTACTGCGAATAGAGCAGCAAACGCAACACCTTCTACAAGTGCAGCTGCGATAAGCATAGCTGTTTGGATTTTTCCAGATTGCTCAGGTTGTCTAGCGATAGCTTCAAGAGCAGCAGCTCCGATTTTACCAAGACCGATACCTACACCTAGTACTACGATACCAGCACCTACAATTTTAGGGATTTCCATAATATATAATTTTAAAAAATTTGTTTTACTTTAATTAAATTTCAATTAGTGAGCAGCATGATGTTCGTGTTCGTGCTCTTCTACTGCCATTCCGATAAACAGAGCAGATAACATTGTAAAGATATAAGCCTGTAAGAACGCTACCAATACCTCTAGTAAATAAATTACCAATGTAAGGAACGGGAATGCAACACCTGCAATAAAGTTTTTGAATACGTAGATCAATCCGATCAAACTCATTACTACGATGTGACCTGCTGTCATGTTTGCAAAAAGTCGGATCATCAAAGCGAATGGTTTAGTGATTGTTCCTAATAATTCGATAGGAAGCATAATCAGTTTCATTGGAACCGGAACTCCTGGCATCCAGAAAATGTGTTTCCAGTAATCTTTATTCGCTGAGAATGTTGTAATCAGATAAGTAAGGATCGCAAGGAAGAATGTCATTGTAATATTACCAGTTACATTAATTCCGAAAGGCATTAATCCAAGAACATTAAGGAAAAGGATAAAGAAGAATACAGTTAATAAATAACCCATAAATCTCTTATACTTATGTCCGATGTTAGGAATAGCAACTTCGTCTCTTACAAAAATGATTAGAGGCTCCAAGAATCTTGCCGCACCTGTAGGGATAGCTGATTTCTTATAAGATTTAGCGATTCCAACAAATAATACAAACATAAAGATTGACACCAATAAAATAATCAGTACACTTTTCGTAATAGAAAGATCCAAAGGCTTTTCATTAGTTGGATGACCATCTTCACCAAGTGTTAAAGTTCCTTTTGCATCCGTCTTATAGATTTTCTCATGGTGCAGTACATAATAAGAACCATCTACTTCCGTAGGCTCTCCGTGCATGAACCCTTCTTTGTTACTCATGAAAGAATGGAAACCATTATCATAGAAAATAACAGGAAGAGGGAAACCGATATGGTGACCTTCTTTATCAACCATCAATGTGAAATCATGTGCATCTAATAAGTGATGATCGATGAACTCCTTGTTTTCCTTGCTTACTTTGTCTTTCTCTGAAAGCTCTTGAGCAGGAGCTGCCCCAGCAGTAGCTTCACCGTGCTGTGCAGACACTAAGTTTAATACAAAAATACTGTAGAATAAAACTGCGAATTTCTTAAACATTGATAGGTTTTTTCGTTGTGCAAAAATATGATATTTTTTCTAGTTTCAATAAATTATTTTACTGTTTTTTATCATGATTAATCAGCTTGATGGCATAGTATGTAAGCAGTGCTGTCAGGACAAAATATGGGATAATAAAATGAAATTTATAGCCTGGAATCACTTCAAAGTTCAGTTTTTTTCTGATTAGGTACATCAAACCGAATTTTAAAAGAATCAAACCTATGACGGACAACCCTAAAAATTCCGGCGCTACCCTATTGATTAAAATGATAAGGGTGATCATCATCATAAACATGACACTCAGAAAAAGATAAAATTTTATGATCACTATTTCATCCAGGTGAAAAACAAATTTCCATAGAGAAAAATGCACCAGGAAAGTCAGAAAGAATAAAACGACAACAAGGATATTGGGATTGATCTTCATTCTATATTTTAATTGATCGCAAAAATAGACTTTTTCTATCGTATTATCATATGATTTGATATATATCATTTTTCTCTGTATAATAATATTGCGTATATATATAATATTACGTGCCCAAACACTTTGGATATGCTAAAAATTCCTTATTTTTGCAAACCTATAATTTACAATAAATATGTTTAATAGTTTACAGGATAAATTAGACAAGGCATTGCATAATATTTCCGGTAGAGGAAAAATTACTGAAATCAACGTGGCGGAAACCGTAAAGGAAATCCGCAGAGCATTGGTGGATGCCGACGTTAACTATAAAGTTGCAAAAGACCTTACAAAAAGAGTTCAGGATAAAGCATTAGGACAAAATGTTCTCACTTCCCTTACACCGGGACAGCTGATGACAAAAATTGTTCATGACGAACTGGTAGACCTGATGGGAGGTTCTCAGGAGGGAATCAATCTTTCAGGAAAACCAACTGTAATCCTTATTGCAGGTCTTCAGGGATCCGGTAAGACAACTTTCTCAGGAAAGCTTGCTAATTATTTACAAACAAAAAGAAATAAGAAACCTTTACTGGTAGCATGTGACGTATACCGTCCTGCTGCGATTGACCAGCTGAAAGTATTGGGAGGGCAGATCAAGGTTCCCGTTTACACTGAAGAAGGTTCTACCAACCCGTCTACAATTGCTGAAAATGCGATCAATTTTGCAAAATCAAACGGTCATGATGTTGTGATTGTGGATACTGCAGGCCGTTTGGCGATTGATGAGCAGATGATGAACGAGATCAAATCCGTACATTATTTCATCAAACCGCAGGAAACCCTTTTCGTAGTAGACTCTATGACAGGTCAGGATGCGGTGAATACAGCAAAAGCATTTAACGATGCTTTGAATTTTGACGGAGTTGTTCTAACAAAATTAGACGGTGATACAAGAGGGGTGCTGCTTTAACAATCCGTTCTGTTGTTGAAAAGCCAATCAAATTTATCTCCACAGGAGAAAAAATGGAAGCTTTGGATCTTTTCTACCCGGAAAGGATGGCGGACAGAATCCTGGGAATGGGAGACGTTGTTTCCTTAGTAGAAAGAGCTCAGGAGCAGTTTGATGAAGAAGAAGCTAAAAAACTTCACAAAAAAATTGCTAAAAACGAGTTCGGTTTTGACGATTTCCTTAAGCAGATCAACCAGATCAAGAAGATGGGTAATATGAAGGATCTGATGGGAATGATTCCCGGAGTAGGAAAAGCAATCAAGGATGTAGAAATCAGCGATGACGCATTCAAGCATATTGAGGCAATTATCTACTCTATGACTCCTGAAGAAAGAAGAAAACCTTCTATTATCAATACACAAAGAAAAAACAGGATTGCCAAAGGTGCCGGAAGAAAAATCGAAGATGTGAATCAATTGATGAAGCAATTTGACCAGATGGGTAAAATGATGAAGATGATGCAGGGACCTCAGGGAAAACAAATGATGCAGATGATGAGCAAAATGCCGAATATGCCTGGAATGGGTGGAATGTTCGGAAAATAAGAAAAAGAAAGACAAAATCATTCATAAAAAAACTCTCAGAAATTCTGAGAGTTTTTGTTTTTATATAGATATCTGTCTATTTAAACTTGTATCCTACTCCTAACTGGAAGAAATTCATTTTTAATGTTTCACCATCCGCAGGATTCTTGATCATATTGGTAAGACCAAAGCTATAACGTGCATCTACAAATAATCCTTTGTATACGTTGTAATCCGCTCCCAGGAATAGACCAAAATCGGTAGATTTCAAACCGTCATTCAGCTCTTTTTCCAAATAACGTTCTCCTTCTTTAAGCCCGGAAGGATCTACCATACCGGCATTAGGACCACTTACTTCAAATTTTGCTTTATTATTCGTTTTAAAACTTACATAAGGACCTGCATAAATTCCTAGTTCCGGCGTTGCATAATATCTTGCAGATACAGGAATAACAATTCTGTTAAGATTCATCTTTTCAGTTAAAGTAATACCTGTACCTGGTATTCCAACTTCAGCTTTTCCGCCAAGATTAGCGTATTCTACCTCTCCCTGAACGGCAAACTTATTATTGAATTTATGCTCAACCAAACCTCCGATATAAAACCCTGATTTGGATTTTAAACTGGCTTCGAATCCTCCAAATTCGAAATCACCCTCGCTGGAATTTAATTTTGATAAAGCATAACCTGCTTTCACACCGAATGTAGTTTGTGCATTCAGACCTGCAAATAAAGCGATTGCAGACGCTAATAAGATTTTTTCATGATTATTAATTAAATAGTTTTCAAACTTAAAAAGCCCGGAATATCGACCCAGGGCTAAAGTATATTCTTGTCTATTATTTTGCAAATACATATTTAACTCCAAAAGTCACGGAACTTAAACTGATTCCAAATTTGTAATTATCAGTTCTTTTTGCTCCTTCAATGTCTTTTTTGTAAGTATTGTACCCGAATTCTCCTATTGTAGCTTCAATTGACCAGTTCTTAGTCAGGAAATAATCCAGACCCGGCTTAATATTCACTCCGATGTTGGTGTAGTTATTTTTTTCTGTAAACGGAGCGGAAAGTATAGGATCTCCGCCATCACCTTCACTGTTAAAATCCAGTTTTTCATTACCGAATTCCAATGGAACCTGTAGTTGTCCGAAGATGTATAATTTATCGGATAAAGTCCAGTATTTTCTCACAAAGGGAGCAACAACAAATGCATTATCCGTATTTTTAATTTCAATTGTATTAAGGAATCCAAAACCACTTACGTTATATTTTGTAACAGCACTCTTATAGCCTATACCAAGCCCTATTGCCAAGTTGTTACCAACGAAATAACCAGCTGTAGGAAGAATTCTGATTACATCATCCTTTGTTTTGGTTTCGAATTCATTCTTTTCATTATGATAATATTCTACCTGACCTGAAAGATAAGAAGTTCCTTTTGCAATCTGTGCATTCGATAAACCGAAAAGTGCTACAGCGCCCATCAATACGATTTTTTTCATGATTATTATATTAGTTTTACAGAAAAAAAGCCCTAAGAGTTTCTCAGGGCTTTCTTGCTATATGCTTTGTTTATTATTTTGCAAATACATATTTAACTCCGAAAGTTACAGAAGATAAATTCAATCCGAAGTTGTAGTTGTTTGTAGCATCACCATCTTTTGGTTTGTAGTTGCTATAACCGAACTCACCGATAGTAGCTTCGATAGACCAGTTTTTGTTTAAGAAATAATCTAAACCTGGCTTCACAGTAACACCAATTTTAGTGTATTTAGCTTCAGTAGAAGTAGAGCTTGTAACAACTGTGTTTCCTACTGTAGTTACAGAGTTAGTTTCATTTTCAGTTTTTCCAAACTGCATTGGAACTGCTAATTGACCGAAGAAATATAACTTATCAGATAAAGTCCAGTATTTTCTTACGAATGGAGCCACAACAAAAGCTGGTTGCTTAGTTACGCTTTCGCTTACTGTGTTACCCACAGTACTAGTAAGGGTATTTTTTCAGTTTGGTAACCAACTCCTAATCCGATAGCTAAGTTAGTGTTTACGAAATATCCAACTGTAGGTAATACGTTGAAGTTTTCTTTTTTATCGTTACCGTTGTTAGTTTCTTCCTGAGAATAACCAACAGATCCTGATAAATATGTAGTTCCTTTAGCAATTTGAGCGTTTGATAAACCAAAAAGTGCAACAGCACCCGCTAATAATATTTTTTTCATTGTAAAAAATTTTAATACTTTCTGAGGGCAAATTTACAGTGGCCGCCACGAATATTAAAATTTGTTAATGTGATTAATATCAGTACTAAATTTTAGGGTTTTATAAAAATAAATCCTACCTAAGAGATACTTTTGAGTTTTTCACAATATTATGAATAAAAAAATCACATTTTATCAACAAGAGCCAGATATATTTAATTTTTTAAATTTTTGTTTTTTCTCTATATTACTTTGAGTTCTGGGAAAATGCCAAAAACAATTAACCTAAATTGTTAATTTTTAAGTTATTAACTCTTAAAATTCAAACAAATGTTTATTATCCGGTTCTGTTTTTCGCTTTTGTGTCCGCTGTAACGTCCATTTTATTTAAAAACTTCCGTCAAAAAACATCCGTATAGCTTATTATATATTAAAAAACTCCGGCCTTCGGCCGGAGTTCAGTTATTTTTAAGCTGTCTTTATTTGATAAAGAAGTTAAATCCTAAGTTGACAGCTCCTACGTTCCAATTATGCTTGTACCAACCATAATCACGTCTGTTACTGATAGACTGATATCCGATATACAACTCTCCTTTGGACATCTGGTATCCGAATTTAGGCTGTGCATAGAAGCCTCCATCTACCCCATCCTTTGTAGAAATACCATATCCAAGGTCTAATCCTACAAAAACAGGAGCACCTTTAAATTTATATTTCCCGGAAACAGCTACAGGAACAAATCCGAAATCATCAAAGTTATCTTTTCCAAAGAAATGAGAATATCCTGTTGTTACCCCAAGGTCGAAACCTTTAGTAATATTCCACATATAAGCAGCATCCACACCTAATGTAAATGAAGATACATCACTTGCATCAGATACAGGAACACCAATATGTCCACCCAATTTGAAACCTTCCTGCGCCTGGGCAACACCTCCTAAAAGTGCAAAAGCACCTAGTAATAATAGTTTTTTCATTTTTTTTAAGTTTAAATTTTACTTTGCAAAAATACTAATTATTTTCATCATTAAGACAAAACAGTCTACAACGAAAAAAGCAGGACAAAAATTTGCCCTGCTTTATATCATGATTGATATTAAAATTCCAGAATTAGTTTCCTCCGAATTTGAAACCTACACCTACCTGTACGAAGCTGTTGGTTAACTTTTCATTCCCTTCAGCATGTTTAGCAAGGTTAGAAACTCCAAGATTGTACCTTGCATCAAAGAACAATCCGTTTTCCAATGCATATTCTGCACCCAGGAATGGAGCGATGTTCAAGGTATTCAGCTGGTCTTTGATATCTCTTTCGTCATTGGCATCAAGTTCGAACCCAGGAATTCCGAATCCAAAGTCAGCAGTAAGCTTTTGCTTGGCAGAAAGAATAAATCCGAAGCTTGCTCCTGCAGAAACTGATAATCCTTCTGTAATGAAATACTTAGCAGAAATAGGAACCAATAAAGTATGATAGGTCTGCTTTGCTTTTACATTTAAAAAGGTTGTCGGATCTTCCGGATCAGCTTCAGCTACATTTATTTTTCCCCCAAGCGGTGAGTATAAAAGTTCTCCCTGTAGGGCAAATTTATCACTCAGTTTATATTCAGCGATACCACCGATATAAAATGTATGCAAAGGATCTGAAGTTTCAGACTGATTATCTCCTTTTAATTTAACTGTAGAATAAGAGTATCCGGCTTTTGGACCAAATCGGAATTCTTGTGCATTTGCAGAAATTCCCATTACAGCGACTGCTGCAGCAAGTAAAAGTTTTTTCATGTTTAATTAGTTTTACATTTAAGGACTGCGAAACTAATTATTTTTTTTAAAACACCAAATTTTGTCTTAATTTTAAGGTTAATAAAAGGTTAACAAAACTTTTACTGATACAGAATTAGTCATTTCTCAATCTTTTTCTTCATCGTTATAAGCAAGGATAATCTTTCTTACTACCGGGTGTCTTACCACATCTTCTTCTGTAAGATGTACAAATCCGATCTCCTTCACCCCGTTTAAAATCCTCATAGCCTCCTTCAGACCTGACTGTTGATTTTTCGGAAGGTCAATCTGACTTGGATCTCCTGTGATAATGAACTTGGCATTCATCCCCATTCTGGTCAGGAACATTTTCATCTGTGCATGGGTAGTGTTCTGTGCTTCATCAAGAATCACAAAAGCATCGTCCAGCGTACGCCCTCTCATGAAGGCCAATGGTGCCACTTCAATGACTTTCTTTTCCATGAAACCTTCCAGTTTCTCATGAGGAATCATATCACGAAGTGCATCGTACAATGGCTGTAAATACGGATCGAGCTTTTCTTTAAGGTCACCGGGAAGGAATCCCAGGCTTTCCCCTGCTTCTACAGCTGGCCTTGTCAGGATAATTCTTTTTACTTCTTTATCTCTTAAAGCTCTTGCAGCCAATGCCACACTGGTATATGTTTTTCCGGTTCCTGCAGGACCAATGGCAAAGACCATGTCTTTTTTCTCCGTTTCCTTCACCAGTTTTTTAAGATTGGTCGTCTTAGCCTTAATCACTTTTCCGTTGACTCCTTTTACGATAATATCCTGGTCGAACACCAGCTGTTTCTCGTTTTCGTCTTTAATATTCAATATATTTTCAACGTCTTTCAGTCCTATTGAATTGTTTTTGGAGATAAAACTGACAATATCATCCAGTTTTTGTTTCAGTATGTCTAAAGCCTCCTGATTCCCCATAGCAAAGATAAAATGATCTCTTCCTGTAATTTTAATGGTTGGAAAGCTTGATTTTATTAAGTTGAAATATTGGTTATTAACTCCATAGAAGATTTTCGCGTCGATATCTTCCAAATCATATGTTAATTCAAACATGCAGTATTTTTATTTTTAGATTTTAAAATTAAAGCTTTTTTCAAATTTATATCAAATTCTTTTCAACAATCTTTCGGGCTTTCTTTTTATTTAAATAACTTTGCAATACTACACTATTCTAAAATTACTCATGTCAATTATTACCCTTACTTCGGATTTCGGAAATTTGGACTACAGAGTTGCCGCTGTAAAAGGCAAAATTCTGTCTCTAAACCCTGAGGTTAATATTATTGATATCACCCACGAAATCCAGGCGTTTAACCTTATACAGACTTCGTATATTGTAAGAAATGCATACAAATATTTCCCTAAAGGAAGCATCCATATCCTTTCGGTAGACAGTTTTCACCACAAATCAAGAAAAAATATCATTTATAAAGCTGACGGATCTTACTTTCTGGCAGCAGATAACGGCCTTTTAAGCCTTATCTTTTTTGACATTAAGCCCGAAGCGATCTATGAACTTACGCTGAACAACCGCTTTGATGATGTCATCAACTTTACTTCTACGGATATTTTTGTTCCTGCAGCGGTACATCTTGCCAATGGCGGGCTTCCTGAAGTGATAGGAAGAAAAATACATTCTGCGAAACAATTAATGTTCCCGAGGGCTGTTTACAATGAATCGGAAGGTATGATCATTGGAGAAGTTACCTATATTGACAATTTCGGAAATATAATATCAAATATTAATAAAGATTTTTTCGAAAATATCAGTAAAGGCTACAATGGTTTTACCATAAAATTCAGAAATTTAAGCCTTTCAAGGATATTTTCCAGCCATACGGAAGTGGTTTCGGACTGGGACAGAGAGACGGAATTCCACGGACAGTCTGCTGCTATTTTCAATGATAGCCAGCTATTGGAGCTTACCATCTACAAAGGAAGCAAGAAAAACGGCGCCAAAAGCCTGTTTGGACTGAATGTGGGAGAAAATATTTACATCGAATTTAGCTAAGATTATATATTTCTTAAAAAAACCGATTTTTTATATATTTGTCAAAATCTAAAAATCAAAAATGGCAGAATACAAATTATTGCTTCCTTCCATGGGAGAAGGTGTTATGGAAGCGACAATTATCACTTGGTTATTCAATGAGGGTGATAACGTAAAGGAGGATGACTCCGTAGTAGAAATTGCAACAGATAAAGTAGATTCAGACGTTCCGACACCAGTTTCGGGGAAAATCGTGAAAATTTTAAAGCAAAAAGATGAAGTTGCAAAAGTAGGTGAAGCCATTGCTATTTTAGAAATTGAAGGAGAAGGCACAGCTTCAGAAGAAGCAAAAACTGAAACTCCGGCGGCTGCTCCGGATGCTGAAACTTTAAAAACGATTGAACAGCCTTTGCAGACAGCAGCTGCTTCAAACGTAGAATTCTCTGGAGATCTTTATCTCTCTCCACTCGTAAAATCTATCGCACAACAGGAAAATATTTCTGAAACGGAACTGAAATCCATCAAAGGAAGCGGTTTGGAAGGAAGAATTACAAAAGAAGATATATTAGCTTACGTTGCCAACAGAGGAAATCAGCCGGCTCAGCAGGCCGCTCCTGTACAGGCAGCTTCTACCCCACAACCGGCAGTATCAGTATCTGCTCCTGCAGCTACGGTTCCGGTACATGCAGGTGATGAGATCATTCCAATGGACAGAATGAGAAAGATCATCGCTGAAAACATGGTGAAAGCAAAACAAATTGCTCCACACGTAACCTCTTTCATTGAAACTGACGTTACCAACGTTGTAAAATGGAGAAATAAGAACAAAGCAGCATTCGAAAAACGCGAAGGTGAAAAACTTACTTTCATGCCTATTTTCGTAAAAGCTGTAGTGAAGGCAATTCAGGATTTCCCAATGATCAACGTTTCTGTAAATGGTGATAACATCATCAAAAAGAAAAATATCAACATTGGTATGGCGACTGCCCTTCCGGACGGAAACCTTATTGTTCCTGTAATTAAAAATGCTGATCAGCTTTCTCTTTCAGGTCTTGCAAAAGCAATCAATGACCTGGCGTACAGAGCAAGAAACAAGAAATTAAGACCAGAAGACACTCAAGGTGCAACGTATACAATCTCTAACGTGGGAAGTTTTGGAAACCTTATGGGAACCCCGATTATTCCTCAGCCTCAGGTAGCTATTTTAGCCATCGGAGCTATTGTTAAGAAGCCTGCAGTTCTTGAAACCGCTGACGGTGATGTAATCGCCATCAGAAACCTGATGTTCATGTCTCACTCTTATGACCACAGAGTAGTAGACGGTTCTTTGGGAGGAATGATGCTGAAGCATGTTCACGATTACCTTGAAAACTGGGATCTGAACACAGAAATATAAGTAATGACTAATCAGCAATAAGTAAGTTTGCAGATTTTAAATACAAAACCTTCGATTTAATCGGAGGTTTTTTTGTTTTTAATTTAGGTAAGCCCAGTAAATTCCAAAAGAACAAACAATAAATAAAATCATTATTAAATAATCAATAAAGTTTAAATTTACATACCAAAACAATAATAATCCAAATTCAATCTTATATTATAATAAGTTTTTGGAAATTAAATTTATTAGCATTATTTTTAAACAAATAATATATAAGAAAATGGATCCGGATTACAGGAAATATGATGTTACAAGGTTTTTTGATTTCACGGAACAGGATGAAAAGCTCATTACTGAAATCTATGATCTGCTTTCTCTATCTTATGATATTTCAGTTATTGATATTAAAGAGTCTCCTTACGAACAGTTCAGCTCTTTTGATATGTATCCGTTATTCATTCCACGCATCTGTTATCTGGTAAAGGATGTGAACAATACCCCTTTCTATCTTTTTATCGTCAGCAAAGTGGGGATAAATTCCAAAGGCGGACGTTTAGATCGTAAATATGACACGATACAGCTTTGGGGACTCAAAAACCTAGAAGAAGACTTTGGATATATTTCCATTAATAAAAAGAAGTTAATGGATAGGATTGCAGGAATCTTCAGCCGTTTTACCATTAATTTTAAAGATCATGACTTTAAAGATTTTTATGTTGTGGGAAGTGATTCATTTAAAACCATGAGTTTTCTGACCACACAAAGAAAAGAAATGATAAAAAACTTCCCTGATGAAGGCTTTAAGCTTGAAGTCAGAAACAGCATTTTAAGCTTTGGTATACCTGATATTCTTACGGCTGAAAATGCTGAAATGATTTCAAAGTTTTTAAACGAAATATAATTTCCAAAATTTTACCGTAAATTCATCCCTCAAAACCTGCAAATGCTGAAAATTTTCATCCTGATACGGAAATCCCTCAAAAATTCCTTCGACAATATCCGGAACGAACAGCTGAAGCATAACCTGCTTCAGGCGATTCCCTTTTGGATCGGGTCTGTGATCACAGGTTTTTTTGCGGTGATGTATGCGCAGGTATTTGCATGGGGCGAACATCTGATGAATTTCATTTTTGACTGGCATGCCTGGATGATTTTCATTATTGCTCCCATCGGATTTGTTCTTTCATGGTGGCTCGTCAAAGAATTTGCTCCGAATGCCAAAGGAAGCGGTATTCCGCAGGTGATGGCAGCTGTAGAGCTTGCCAATCCTAAAGAACACCGGAAAATCAGGAACCTTCTTAGCCTTAAGATTATTTTTTCAAAATCCTGTCTTCCGTTATCCTGGTAATCGGAGGGGGTGCTGTGGGACGTGAAGGGCCAACAATTCAGATTGCAGGATCTGTTTTCAGAAAAGTCAATGAATACCTTCCTGAATGGTGGCCTAAGATTTCCAAGAAAAACATGATTATGACAGGAGCAGCAGCGGGACTTGCGGCAGCATTTAACACCCCGCTGGGAGGAATAGTTTTTGCAGTAGAGGAATTGTCAAAAACCCATATCAATTACTTTAAAACAGCATTGTTTACGGCAGTAATTATTGCGGGGCTTACTGCACAGACACTGGCTGGATCTTATCTATACCTGGGATATCCGAAAACCAATGACGTTTCTTTAACGGTGATGTTCCCGATCATTCTTGTTGCCGCAACGGCAGGCATACTGGCCAGTCAGCTCTCGGTCATCATGCTTAAAATTAACGGCTGGAAAAAGAAAAAACTGAAAACAGATAAGGCGAATGTGATATTTCTGGTAATTTGTGCATTAATTATTGCCTCGATTGCTTATTTCATCAACAGAGAGATTCTGGGTTCGGGAAAAGAAATCATGGAGCGGGTCCTTTTTACCAAAGACAAACATGAAGACTGGTATGTTCCTGTTTTAAGAATGCTTGGCCCTGCCCTTTCCTTTACTTCCGGAGGTGCAGGTGGAATTTTTGCTCCGGCCCTTACTGCAGGAGCCAGTATAGGTTCCGTGATTTCAGGAGCTATTCATTTGACACCTAATGAAACGAATGTTGTGGTCCTGGCCGGAATGGTTGCTTTTCTTACAGGAATTACCAGAGCGCCGTTTACTTCAGCAATTATTGTTCTGGAAATGACCGACAGACATTCATTAATATTCCATCTGATGCTTGCCGGAATGGTATCCTCTATTGCTTCCATATTAGTAAGCAGACATTCCCTGTATGATGTTTTGAAGGTGAATTTTCTGGCGGAATTGAGAGAGAAAGATTAAAATCCAATTAAATTAATTAATCTTTTAGTTCTCTTTCAGCATAAGATTTAAATCTTTAAATGCATCTAATAATGCAACTGCTGCTTCATAATCAACCATCTTAATGACCAATTTATCCAATTCTGTTTTTGATTTTCTATTTTTATAGGTCACTATATTCAAAAATACGGCACCATTATTTCTTCTTGAAATATTATGAAATTCTACGACTCTACTTAAGTCCCACCAATACTTATCTTCATGATAAATACGGCCTTTATTGCTGACAGAATTTATTTTAATATTATTTCCTTCAAATTCAGCGGTAAGCCTCAGCATACCATTATCACGATCCACCCCGTATTCACTAATTTTATTTGCTATAAAACTTTTTACTTCATCAGCACTTTGAAATTTTCCCAGAATATCTATTTTACCATTACTGTAAGTGACTTTATATATTTTCGACTTATCTAAAGAATGAGTAGGCCCATCCAAATTATCCAATTCTTTATAGGTGATATTTGAGGTCCCGATTTCGACAAGCTTAACATCTAGCGAAGTTCCGTTTTTCATGGAAATTTTGTCCTGGGAATAGCCAACAGTGCCCATTAATAATAGTGGCAGGAGATACAATTCAGTTTTCATTAATTAAAAGTTTTTCAGATCACTAAAATACAAAAATAAGATTTCATGTTTATTATCTGACCAGTAACTTCCAACTATTTCCTCCATTCTCTTGTATATAAGAAATATATTTTCTACTTTTGCACCTCGAAATAATTAACAAATTTTTTAACATTATGAACAATTACGAAACTGTTTTCATTTTAACTCCCGTTCTATCTGATGCACAGGTGGAGGAAGCAGTGAAAAAATTCGAAGATCTAATCAAAGAAAAGAACTGCGAAATCGTTGCTAAAGAAAACTGGGGATTAAAAAAATTGGCTTACCCTATTCAATTGAAAAAGAATGGGTTCTACACTTTAATCGAATTTAAAGGAGAAGGTTCTGTAGTAGCTGACTTAGAATTGGCATTCAAACGTGACGAAAGAGTAATCCGTTACCTTACTACAAAACTTGACAAACACGCTGTTGAGTACGCTGTAACAAGAAGAGCTAAAGTAAAAGCAGCTAAAGCTTAATTATTAACCCTATTTTTAAAAAAGACAAGACATGGCAATAGATGAAATGGCTAAACAAGCCTCAGCAGGAGGAGAATCAGAAGTAAAATTCCTTACTCCACTTGATATCAATACAAAATCTGAAAAGAAATATTGTAGATTCAAAAAATACGGAATTAAGCACGTTGACTACAAAGATGCTGATTTCTTATTACAATTCGTAAACGAGCAAGGTAAAATTTTACCAAGAAGATACACCGGAACTTCTTTAAAATACCAAAGAAAAGTTTCTGCTGCTATCAAAAGAGCAAGACACCTTGCATTACTACCATACGTAGCTGACTTATTGAAATAAGACAAAAAATAAATAAAAGAAGAGGGCAACCTCTTCTTTTGTTGCTGAATACATCATTAATTCTAACTTGATTTTAGACTACTAAAATCTAAAAAAGGACAACAACAATGGAAATTATCCTAAAAAAAGACGTAGAAAACTTAGGACTTGAGTTTGATACAGTAAATGTAAAGCCAGGTTATGCTAGAAACTTCTTAATCCCTCAAGGATTTGCACTTTTAGCTACCCCTAAAAACAAAGCTGCTTTAGAAGCTACATTAGAAGCTAGAAAAGAAGAAGAAGCTAAATTAATCGCTGCTGCTAACGCTGTAGTTGAGCAATTGAAGAAAACGCCTATCACTATTCCTGCAAAAGTAGGTGCTGGTGATAAACTATTCGGATCTATCAACAATGCTGATCTATCTGCTGCTTTAGAAAAAGCTGGTGTTTCTGTAGAGAAAAAATACATCAAAATTCCTGGTAACACGATTAAGAGAACTGGTAAATTCGCAGCTCTTATCAGACTTCACAGAAATGTTGAGTACAACTACGAGTTTGATATCGTATCTGATGCTCCGGTTGAGGCAGCTCCTAAAAAAGAAGAAGCTAAAACTGAAGAAGCTTAATAAGCGACTGAGAATTTCTCACAATATAAACCACTTCAATTTATTGAGGTGGTTTTTTTATTTGTATGATAATTATTGATTGGGCGATTCTTAACTACCCCGTCTTTTTGCTTGCAAAAATCCACCCCTTCAGGGAAGGGGAATTCAGGAAATATTAACTGATATTACTCGTTAAATTAACGGTGTCACAACCTTACATGTAAAAAACAGGTAAGGAATTTTTCCTGCACTATAAACGAATCCATATCACAGGATCTCAAACCCTCCAACGCTCCCACTCTACTTATCCCCTCTCAGTTTATGCTGATATTCCGTAGGAGCAATACCAATAACTTTCTTGAAAATATTACTGAATGACGACAGGCTGTTGTAGCCTACCATCATAGCAATTTCGTACATATTATATTTTCCTTCCAGCATCAGTTCAAGGGAACGGGTAATTCGTAATGCGCGTAGAAAGCGAACGTAATTCATGCCCAGAATCTCTTTAAATTTCCTTGAAAGGGTTCTTGTGCTCATTCCGAATTCTTTAGCCGTAGATTCAATCGTAAGGGGCTTCTCAAGGTTAGCATGAATGTATCTTGCAACCTTCAGGAGTGTTTCATCTTTGGGGAAGGGATGTTGTATGGGAAACGCCAGATGCTTGTGCTTTTTTCCTGTAAAACTCCTTTGAGTGCTTTGAGAAAATAATATTTAGAGTGATCATTCTTTGTGATTTTCCCATCCCAGTCTTTAGTGTAGAAAATCATCTCGCGAAGGAGATTATTGACAGAATAAATATTGATTTCATCAAAAAAGCCACTTTCATTTTCTTCTTTTTGAAATAAAAATTATATAAATCCACCTTGGGACTGGTAGAGAAAATATAATGGGGAGTTCCGGCAGGAATCCACATAAAACATCTGGCAGGAAGGTACCAGTGCTTCTGATCAGTAAAAACATGCACAATACCGCCTTCTGCATAAACCAATTGTGCAGAACTGTGATAATGAATCTCCGTGGTTACGTTACCTGTGAGGACGTGATAGACATAAAATTCCGCATCATCCTCTTCTACCGCTTTAAAATGACTGTCGTTCATAGCATAAAGGTATGGAAGAATTTTCAATTTGGCTCAAATGAGCAAATCTTTTTCTGTTTTCACAAATCGGGTACTATGCATGACGTCGTAACTTTGCTGCATCAAAATCATTTTCAGCAAAAATCCTTTAATTAATTTATGAATATCATATTTAACGCATGCCGGTATCTGTGCATAGCGTTGTGCTTATTATTGAGCAGTTTTTTACAATCACAGATGATAGACTACCAGCATCTTGGCTTACAGCAAGCTATAGAAATTGGTTTGAAAAACAATAAAAATATACAGATCAGTCATCTGAAACAGGAAATGTCCGTGACCAAAGAGAAAGATCTCAAAATGGAGAAACTTCCGGATATTGAGTTTCACACCAGCTACAATCAGGTTACCAACCTGTTCCAGCATCAGAATGGCGTATTTAACAAAGCAACCCAATATGATGTCATCAATGGTATGTACGACTTTACATTATCTGCTTCTATTCCTGTATATATGGGTGGCAAAATCAAGAACACAGAAAAGAAAGCGGGTATTGATACTGAAATTTCAGCTTTGAAAACCCATCTTGATGAAAGACAGCTTAAAATGGAAATCATTACTGCTTTCCTGCAGATTCATCATTTAAAGGAGCAGCAAAGTCTTATTAATGATAAAATGAAAGAAGATTCCGTTAACATCAGACAGGTAAAAGCTTTGAAAGCTAATGGCGTTGTGACAGTAAATGAGGTTTTAAGAACTTCACTGCAGCTTTCCAATCATACAATGAGTTGGACGGAACTGGATAATGATATTCAGATTGCAGAACACAAACTAAAAACAATTCTTTCTCTTCCGGAAAGCCAGGAAATGCACGCTGATACAGAAGATCTGATTTCAGATAATGCTTCAATTCCTTATGTTGATGAACTCACTGAAACCGCATTGAGCAAAAATGAATCTGTTGAAATTACCCATAAAAATCTTTCACTGAAGGAACTGGATCAGAAAATTACCAAAGCTAATTATTTACCTAAAATCACCGCTGGCGGAGAATATTTTTTAAAATATCCGAATATGATGTTCTTCCCACCTGAACCCTATGCTTACCGTTTGGGAATGGTTGGGGTAAATCTTACCTATCCTATTGAAAGCCTGTACAAGAATAAGTATAAAATGCAGGAAGCCAGAGAAAATATTGATCTTGCCAAACTTCAGATCGAGGAAAATGAAGAGAACATCAGACACAATGTATACGAAGCGTATAAAAAGTTTGAAGAAACGGACCAGAAAGTTAAAATTGCTGAAGAAGCCATTCAGCAGGCCAAAGAAAACTACCGTATTGTAAGAACAAAATACGCCAATAAGCTTAGTCTTATCACCGAACTGATAGATGCGGACAATGCTTATCTGGAAGCTGAATCTAATCTTATTTCCGTAAAAATAAACCGACAACTTAAATATTACCAACTCCAATATACGATTGGAAACTTATAAAAACTATGGCACAGAAACAACTGACACAAAGAAAAAAGAATTAACAAGTCCATTACTTTACTGGCCTGGATCCTGATTATCAGCGGAATTACAGGGATGGTCAGCTTTTATCTTTTTTCAAGAAAAAATGTTACTACAAATGATGCGCAGATCGAGCAATATATTACTCCTGTTTCCAGCAAAGTATCAGGGTTTATCAAAACAATAAAGTTTAATGAAAACCAGTTTGTCCATAAGGGTGACACTTTAATCATCATAGACAACAGGGAGTTCCTGAACCAGGTACAGATGGCAGAAGCCAGCCTTCATGCCAATACAGCAACCATCAGCACTATTGAAAGCGGAGTCAATACCAGAGAAAGTGATACAAAGATCATTGATGCTAAAATTGCGTCTGCAAAAATTGATATATGGAGAACGGAACAGGATTATAAAAGATATAAAAACCTTCTGGCAGAAGACGCAGCAACGGAACAGGAATTTGAAAATGTAAAAGCTTCCTATGAACAGTCAAAAGCCAATCTTCTGGCATTGGAACAGCAAAAAAATGCAGTAAGAGCCGGAGCCAGTGAACAACAGACAAAGGTTGCTCCAGTTAAAAGCCAGATCCAGCAGAGTTCTGCAAGCCTTAATAATGCTAAGCTATACCTTTCCTATACGGTGATTACAGCTCCTTATGACGGATGGGTGGGAAAGAAAACCATTCAGGAAGGTCAACTGATTAAAGAAGGTCAGGCTTTGGTCCAGATTGTAAGCAAGGAGAAATGGATCATAGCCAATTATAAAGAAACACAGCTTGGACAGATTGACCAGAGCCAGGAAGTGACTATCACAGCAGACGCTTATCCTGATGTTGAATTTAAAGGAAAAATACTTTCCGTGTCTCCAGCTTCAGGTTCTCAGTTTTCCTTGGTAAAACCGGATAATGCAACTGGAAACTTTGTAAAAATTGAACAGAGATTTCCGGTAAAAATTATCCTTGATAACAACAAAGACAACGAAAAGCTGCTTTCCGGAATGAATGTTCTGGTGAGCGCGAAGAAGATGTGAGTGTGAGTGTTAGGGTTTTAGAGTATTAGAGTACAACATCATTTTAACATTACCACATTTCAGACTTTACAATTACATTATTTTTTGCGAAAAGGCAGAACTGCAAATAGCGAATCTGTGAATTTTTCTTAAGCATATTTGCCATTTTACCTTTTACTTTACACCTTGCCCTTTTGTCTTTTCGCATTTTTTAAACAGACTAAACAATTAACAAGGCAGAGCAAAATCATTGATGGTCCTGATTACATTTAACCGCAATTTTGCAATTCATGTTTTTCGCTTTTTGCCCTTTTGTTTTAAAAAAATTATGCAACACAATTCAGTTTATCATAAATGGGTACCACAATGGCTGAAGCTGCCTCTTCTCATATTGGCATTGTTTCCCCACCTGATGTTGTTGTCGCTTTTACATTCGAACAGCGCCTTCACATCTTCTTTTATGGATGTAGATTCAGATGACATCCAGTATTTAATGATTTTGATGTATGGGACATTCGTGGTTACCCTTTTAGTTTTACAACGGTTTATGGCTTATTTCAGCGTGAAATATTATGTGCTGCTGATGGCTTCCATTTCCGTGATCATTCTTTATGTTCTGTCAGTAACCCATGACTATCATGTTATTTTGGTAATCAGATTTCTGGAAGGTATTTTCGGGCTGCTGGAAGGTGCTATTTTCCTTCCTTTAATCATTGCAGAATTAAAAACAAAACACGCCAAAGTTTTAGCTTATCTCTTTATGTATACGATTATGCTGACGGGAGGAACCATCACCACTTCCCTGCTGAAATCAAGTATTGAGAATTATGATTTCCGGCATATGATCCTGATGATGGTCTACTTTCATGTATTTGTACTGATTATTGGTATTGCACTGTTCAACAAAAACAGATTCTTTCCTAAAAAGCCTTTGTATCAGTTGGATATTACCAGCTGGTTTTTGCTTTGGGTTTCTCTGCAGGCAGGCGGTTATGCAATTATCTATGGTAAAAGGCTTATGTGGTTTGAATCCGATACCATTATGATGTGTCTCTTTATATTTCTCCTTTCAGGCGGATTATTTATGCTTAAACAGAGAAACTCCAGAAGACCTCTGTTCCATTTTGAAGTTTTCAGTTCCAAAAACGTCATTGCCGGAATGGTCCTGTTTTTTATTTTTTACCTGATCCGTTCGGGACTGAATAATGTTTACAGCATTATGGCTACCGTATGGAAATGGCCCTGGGACTATATTGTGAACATTCAATACTGGAATGTTGCCGGTACACTTCTGGGAATCATATTATCGGGGATTTGTCTGGTTCGCGGAGTATCTTCAAGAATTGTTTTCTTTACAGGATTTCTTCTGCTGGCCATTGACTGTGCATGGTTTACCTATACTTTTTATCCTGACACTACTCTTTCCACGATCTGTCCGCCCCTATTCCTGCAGGGAACAGCTCAGGGATTATTATTTACGCCACTTGTTTTCTTTTTGATTTCAGGAACTAAGGAAGAATATGTTTCCAATGCTACAGCGTTGGGGACAACAACCCGCTTCTGGACCACCGCTATCGGATATGCGCTGATGCAGAACCTGATGTTATTTTTAACGTTAAAACATTCTGACGCACTCAGTGCTCATCTTACAGATACCAATCCCGTTTTTTACAGCCAGTGGAACCAGATTTTCGGAAATGCGGTTTCCAGGCTTCCGGTGAATGATTCTCTTTCTGTAACAGCCGGGGCTTTTAAAGCTAAAATAACAGCTCAATCCATCCTCCTTTCCAATATGGAAATTTTCACAGGACTGTTCTGGCTGGCCCTTGTTACTGCAATTGGCTTATTGCTTTACCATCCGGTAAGAATAGCAGTACGGAATATTATGTAAAGGAAAGAGACGGAAAATTGAAAGATCATAATTTATTTTTAATCAAATCCTTTGCAAGCTTTGCGTGAGATTTAGATTAATAAAGGCTTTTTAATTAAGCTAAAGATGATAAATTCTTATCAATTAACCATCGTTCTTCAAACAACCAAGAGTAATTTCCCGGCCTATGCATTTTGGCCGGTTTATTGTTGCTTTTCAACCAGCAATTAATAAAAAGCTTAAGAATGGAAATTGAAAAAATTTTACTGAGCCAGAGAGATTTTTTAAAACACAGCAAACCAAGGGGCTTGCCTTCCGGAAAATGTACCTCGAAAAGCTTAAAAAACTTATCATCTCAAATGAGAATATGCTCTGTGAAGCTATTAACAAGGATTTTGGCAAATCTAAATTTGATACGTTCACTACAGAATTATCTTTCATCCTGAATGATATTGATTATTATATCAGTAATTTAAAAGCTCTTTCAAAACCCCAAAAAGTTAGGACCAACCTTGTGAATCAGCTCGGAAACAGTAAAATTTATAAGGACCCGCTTGGCTGTGTGCTGGTAATCGGAGCGTGGAATTATCCTTATCAGCTATCTCTTTCTCCCGTTATTGCTGCAATGGCGGCCGGAAACTGCTGTATCCTTAAACCCAGTGAAATTGCTGAAAATACAATGAAAGCAATGGCTTCACTCATCAATGAAAACTTCCCTTCTGAATATCTTTATGTGTACGAAGGAGGTATTGAAGAAACGACAGCTCTTTTAACATTAACATTTGACAAAATATTTTTCACCGGAAGCACGAAAGTCGGAAAGATTATCTATAAAGCAGCGGCAGAACATCTTACTCCTGTAACGCTTGAATTGGGCGGAAAATCTCCGGTCATTGTTACCAAAGATGCCGATCTGGAAACAGCAGCCAAAAGAATCGTATGGGGAAAGTTCCTAAATGCCGGTCAAACCTGTGTAGCTCCGGATTACCTGCTGATAGAAGAAACCATTCAGGAACAGTTTCTGGAAATGCTCAGGAAATATATCAAAGAGTTTCAATATGAACCGGATTCCGAACAATACACAAGAATTATTAACCAAAGAAATTTCCGGCGCCTTATACGCCTTATTGATAAAGAAAAAATCTATTACGGAGGAGATTCTGATGAAGAAAAATTATACATCGAACCTACTATTCTGAATCATATCGACTGGAATGATGACATCATGCAGGAAGAAATTTTCGGTCCCCTTCTGCCGGTCATCAGTTTTCAAAGCTATAATGCAGTTCTGAACACTATTTCAGAGCTTGAAAAGCCATTGGCAGCCTATCTTTTCACCAATAATTCTGAAGAAAAAGAAATCTTTACACGGAAACTTTCTTTCGGAGGAGGTTGTATCAATGATACTGTGATGCATCTGAGCAATGATAATCTGCCATTCGGAGGCGTAGGAAGTTCCGGTATAGGAAATTACCACGGGAAGTATGGTTTTGAAACGTTTTCACATCAAAAAGCCATTCTTGAAAAATCCACATGGGGTGAACCAAATATCAAATATCCGCCCTATTCAGAAAAAAATTAATCTGGATTAGAAAACTTTTAAAATTCTAAATGAAAAAGCTGCTAACGAGCAGCTTTTTCATTTATCCTTTTGGAATCCACATATTAAAGAATTCTTTTACTTTATCTTTACTATATCCTTTTCCTTCTTCTAATACATCACTTTGTTGAACTTTGATCATTTTTCCATTTTTATCTAAAATAATAAATACAGGATATCCAAATTTCTCACCCGGATTTCCATATTGAGCAAAAACTTTCTCATTCTTATTATCAGGAGAATAATTCAGGTGATAGTATAAATAGTTTTTATCTACAATTTCCTTCAGTTCAGGAGTTGTCTGCACAAAATTATTAAAACGAAGACACCAGATACACCAGTTACCACCAGCCTGTATCATAATATTTTTACCTTCTTTTTTAGCCTGAGCAACTAATTTATTAATATCCGCCTGAGCATCAGCTTTCGGATCATAAGGCTTAGGCAGCTTTGCCTTTTCTTCAGCCGCTTTTTCTTAGCTTCAAGTTCTGCCTGATCGGCAGGTACTATTAAAGCTGTTTTTTCTTTTCCGTTATCAGGTTCGCTCTTTATATTTTGTGAAAAAGCTACTGCACTTAATCCCAGAAAAGCTAACAATGTCAATTTTTTCATAGCATAAAAATAAAAAAATACTACATATCCCCCTGCAAAAATAGAACCATAATTTTATTATCACTAAATTTGCGTGTTTTATGAATTTTCTGATCAAAATATTATATCTGATTTCCAAGCTTCCGCTTAAAATATTATATATTTTTTCGGACGTCATCTTTTTCCTGAACTATCATATAGTTGGATACAGAAAAGAGGTTATTACACAAAACCTGAAAAAGTCTTTCCCTGATAAGTCTGAAGAAGAAATCAAGGAGATCCGGAAAAAATTCTACCTCAATTTTTCTGATTATCTGGTAGAAACCATTAAATCATTCAGCATTTCGGAAACAGAATCCAGAGTGAGAATGCAGCATATCAACCAGCATTTATTTCACGAAGCCAAAGAGGAGGGTAAAAATATCATTTTACTGGCAGGCCATGTTTTCAATTGGGAATGGATTAATGCACTGGCGAAAATTATCCCCCAGGCTCACTGCCACCCTGTATACAGAAAAGTAAACAGTGACTTCTGGGAAAACCAGATGAAAAAAGTCCGGAATAAATTCGGAAATGAAGCACTGGAAGCCAATGAAGTGATTCTTAATATTTTCAGATCTAAAAACAACGGAGATTCTGCATATATGTTTGTGGCTGATCAAACCCCCATCACGCTCATATTACGTATGGATTAGAGTTTTTGAATCAGCGTACTCCTGCTTTCATAGGCTATGACAAGCTTGCCACAAGAATGGACCTTGTTTTCATCTATTGTGAAATGAAAAAGGTAAAGCGTGGTTATTATCAGGTTAATTATCACAGAATATACCCGGATGGGGAAAAGTTTACAGAAAATGAAGTGGTTAGAAAGTTCCATAAATTGCTGGAAAACACATTGCACAAACATCCGGACAATTATCTTTGGTCACACAGAAAATGGAAATATCAGGACTCTATCAAAAATTTTGATTCTGAAAAAAATAGATTGACATGCAGAAAAACTGGCAGTTGCCATCTTAAACTGGAACGGCAGGAATTGGCTTGAACAATTTCTTCCTGGAGTAGTTCAATTTTCTCAGAATGCCGATATTTATGTTATAGACAATCTTTCTACGGATGATTCAATTGAATTTCTAGAAAAGAATTTCCCCACAGTACAGATTGTTAAAAACGATAAAAATTATGGTTTTGCAGGCGGTTATAATGAAGGGTTGAAAGCCATCAAAAACGAATATTACTGTCTTCTTAATTCTGATGTGGAGGTTACCGAGAACTGGACAGAACCTGTGTTGGAATTATTGGAAAACACCTCTTCTATTTCAGCTGTACAGCCCAAAATTTTATCCTATCACAATAGAAGTTATTTCGAATTTGCAGGGGCTGCAGGCGGATTGATAGATAACCTAGGGTATCCGTATTGCAGGGGCAGGGTTTTCGATGATCTTGAGGAGGATAAAGGACAATACAATGATGAAGCAGAGATTTTCTGGGCTTCAGGATGCTGCTTTTTTATACGTTCAGAAGATTTCTGGGAACAGAACGGTTTTGATGCGAGATTTTTTGCCCATCAGGAAGAAATTGATCTTTGCTGGAGATTGATCAATTCAGGAAAAAGATTTATTATACCGGGAAATCCAAAGTTTACCATGTAGGTGGTGGAACGCTCAACAAGCAGAGTGCACAGAAGACTTATTTAAACATGAGGAATAACCTTTCTATGATGTTTAAAAATCTTCCTTTTCCTCAATTGATCTTCCTGATATTTTTCAGATTATGTCTGGATGGTATTGCAGGAATTTATTTTGGATTAAAACAGGGCTTTCCACATCTTTGGGCTGTCTTAAGAGCTCATTTTGGTTTTTACGCCCAACTTTCCGGAACCTGGAAACTTCGTCAAAGGCATCAGAAGAAGAATTTCTATCAATCAAAATGGCTTATTTTTAAACACTTTTTGGGAAAGAGGTGATAGAGGGCAGATGATAGGTTACAGGTTGCAGGTTACAGGGTTGGGGAAAATTACCATTTCTTATGAACTAAAGTTTATATGATAAAAATTCATAACTTCAATTACCCTTAAACTTCAAACCCAAAAACCTTGAACATTAAACTATAAAAACAGCAACAAAAAACAGCTAGCAACGATCAACAAATTATAATTTAAAACAATGGATTTCTGTGCTATAGATTTTGAAACGGCCACTCACGAGAAAAGTTCAGCTTGTGAGATGGGGATTTGCGTGGTACAGGACTCCAGGATTGTTGAAACGAAAACATGGCTGATTAAACCGCCAAGCTTTCCTTATTTCAGTAAATTCAATATTGCAGTGCATGGAATTCAGCCGGAAGATGTGAAAGACGCTCCGACTTTTGATGAAATATGGTATGAGGCTCAGGATATGATGTACGGAAGTCTTATGATTGCTCATAATGCAGGTTTTGATGCTTCTGTTTTAAGAGGCTGTCTGGAACATTACGGAATGTTTACCCCTAAACTGAATTATTTGTGCAGTATCCAGCTTGCCAAAAAATCATGGAATTATCTCCCGAAATACGGACTGAAACCTTTAGCTGAATATCATAAGATTGATTTTACCCACCACAGAGCAGGAGCTGATGCCGAAGTATGTGCTAAAATTTCTTTGCTGGCATTTGAAAAACTCTTCCTCACCAGTAATGATGAAGTACATGATTATATGAAAGCAAAGATCAAAAGACTTTAATATTACAGACTACTGAACCCGGGTTCTTAGCCTGCAATTGATAAATCATTAATTACTCAACACTTCAGACAGCAGATTGAATTTTGGAATATCAATCTCAAAAGTTTCCTGTGTCTCCATGTTTTTAACCAGGTATTTCCCGCTCATATTGCCTACTCCGGAACGAAGCATTACATTGGAAAAATAAGCGAAATTTTCGCTGGTTCCTATCTCAGGAGTAAGGCCGATTACCCCATCTCCTATAATTTCTGTATATCCAAATCCTACATCAAAAATCAACCATTTTCTTTTCAGCACTTTGATAGGAAAGCTTCCGTCATTTTCTATCGTGATACTGTATTTAAAAACGTAACGGTTTTCGGATGGATAACTGTTTTTACTATCATATTCAGGTATTACTGAAACTTTGATATTGGAAGTCATTTTTGAAAACATCATTGTAGCATTTTCTTAATAGATACAAAAATCTCGCCTTTTTTAGGCGAGATTGTATATTTATGTTATAATTCTGTTAAAACTATAATCCAAGACCTTTTCTTTCGTCACCTCCCATTAAGATTCCAACAGGATTGTCGATCGCTTCTTTTACCGCTACAAGGAATCCTACAGACTCTTTTCCGTCGATAATTCTGTGGTCATAAGACATGGCTACATACATCATTGGTCTGATTACTACCTGCCCGTCAACAGCAACCGGTCTCTGGATGATATTGTGCATTCCAAGGATTGCAGATTGCGGAGGGTTAATGATTGGTGTAGACATCATAGATCCGAAAGTACCACCGTTTGTAATCGTGAAAGTACCACCAGTCATTTCATCAACAGTAATTTTACCGTCTCTTACTTTTGTAGCAAGATCTTTGATGTTTGCTTCTACAGCGCTGAAAGACATGTTTTCTGCATTTCTCAATACAGGAACCATTAATCCTTTAGGACCTGAAACTGCAATTGAAATATCACAGAAATCATAGTTTACTTTGAAATCACCATCAATAGATGCATTTACATCCGGATACATTTGTAATGCTCTTGTAACAGCCTTTGTGAAGAAGGACATGAAACCAAGTCCAACGCCGTGTTTTTGAGCAAATTCTTCTTTATATTGTTTTCTTAATCTGAAGATTTCAGACATGTCAACTTCATTGAAAGTAGTTAACATCGCTGTTTCATTCTTCACAGAAACTAATCTCTGAGCGATTTTTCTTCTTAAAACTGAAAGTTTAGTTGTGGTAGTAGATCTTGAACCTGTTGCAGTAAGAGGGCTACCTCCTAATGCAGGTACTGCCGCTAATTCAGCATCAGTTTTAGTAATTCTTCCGTCTCTTCCTGTTCCTGAAACCTGTGCAGCATCCATTCCTTTTTCGTCAAGGATTTTTTTAGCAGCCGGAGATGGAGCTCCTGTTGCGTAAGTTTGTGGTGCAGCTACCGGAGCAGCAGGTTTTGGAGCTTCCTGTTTAGCAGGTTCAGCAGCTTTCGGAGCCTCTTCCTGTTTTGGTGCTTCAGCAGCAGGTGCAGCACCTTCCGGCTTTTTAGCATCCATATCAATTAAACAAACTACCTGACCTACTTGTACTACATCACCTTCTTCTGCTTTTAAAGTGATTACACCACTTTGTTCTGCAGGCAATTCAAGAGTTGCTTTATCTGAATCCACTTCGGCGATAGGTTGATCTTTTTCTACATAATCACCATCTTTTACAAGCCAAGTTGCAATTTCAACTTCTGTAATTGATTCGCCCGGTGAAGGAACTTTCATTTCTAAAACTGACATATCGAGTATTTTTTATTTTTTAATTGATTATTATTTTAAATTAAGCTGTTACTGGTCTTTTTGCAGGAGCATCGTCTCTGTCGAAAACTCTGTTGATCACTGCATTTTGGTTTTTCTCAAACATTTTGTGGCTACCTGGAGCTGGTGCACCGCTTGGTACCGGAGCAACTACCTGGATTCCCGTATCTCTGAAGTTTCTCAGGATATAAGACCATGCCCCCATGTTTTCAGGTTCTTCCTGAGCCCACACCAATTGTTTTCTGTTTTCATATTTGCTGAAGATGGCTTCAATAGCATCTGTCTGAAGCGGATATAACTGTTCGAATCTTACCAATGCAATATTTTCACAGTTCAGCTCTTCTTTCTTCGCTAATAATTCGAAGTACAGTTTACCTGAACAAAGAACTAATTTTTCTACTTTTTTAGGATCTGCAGTCGGGTCATCTAATACCGGCTGGAATGCACCGTTTGCAAAATCTTCAAGCGGAGAAACCACTTTAGGATGTCTCAACAGAGATTTAGGGCTCATTACTACCAATGGTTTTCTGAAAGGCCATTTCAACTGTCTTCTCAATAAGTGGAAGTAGTTGGCAGGTGAAGTAATATTGGCTACCACCATGTTCTCATTAGCACAAAGGGTAAGGAATCTCTCCAATCTTGCTGAAGAGTGCTCGGCTCCCTGTCCTTCTGAACCGTGAGGCAATAACATTACCAATCCGTCCTGGATTTTCCATTTTTCTTCGGCAGCGGCCAGATACTGGTCTACAATAATCTGGGCACCGTTCACGAAATCCCCGAACTGAGCTTCCCAGATGGTTAATGTATTTGGAGACGCCATTGCATATCCGTAGTCGAAACCTAAAACACCATATTCTGAAAGGTGAGAGTTAAATACATCAAATCTGTTTTCAGATACATGTCTTAACGGGATATATTCTTCTTCTGTATCTTCAGTTTTTACTACAGCGTGTCTGTGAGAGAACGTACCTCTTTCCACATCTTCTCCTGAGATTCTTACATTGTGACCTTCTACAAGAAGTGTTGCATAAGCTAACCACTCTCCTAACGCCCAGTCTAATGAATTTCCTTCAATAGCTTTGATACGGTTTTCGAAAAGCCTTGTAATTTTATTGATGAACTTTTTGTCTGCCGGAAGTGTTGACATTTTAATTGCCAGTTCTTTCAGCTTTGCCAGGTCATATTTTGTATCTACCGGCAACTGAACGGCTCCTCTTTTTCCAATCGGATAGTTTACCCAATCTTCAGCCATGAACACGTCCATAACGTTTTTCTCAATCTCTTTGGAAGCATCAAAATCTTTATCTAAAAGAGCCTTGAATTCCGTTTCCATTTTAGCGATCACATCGTTGGAAGTAACACTGTCTTTCAGTAATTTGTCTTTATAAATTTCTCTTGGATTCGGGTGTTTTGAGATCGTTTTATATAAGTTAGGCTGAGTGAATCTTGGCTCATCCCCTTCGTTGTGACCATATTTTCTGTATCCTAAAAGGTCGATATAAACATCTTTACCGAATTTCGCTCTGAAATCAGCAGCAAAATGGATCGCATGAACAACCGCTTCAGCATCATCAGCATTTACGTGCATTACAGGAGATTCTGTAACTTTCGCAATGTCTGTACAGTATGTTGAAGATCTTGCGTCCATGTAGTTGGTTGTAAATGAAACCTGGTTATTAACAACGATATGAACAGTACCTCCTGTTCTGTACCCTTCAAGAGTCATCATCTGAGCAACTTCGTAAGCAATCCCTTGTCCTGCAATAGCACCGTCACCGTGGATGATGATTGGCAATACTTTAGAGTAATCTTTGTATTTATCATCTACTTTTGCACGGCAGATACCTTCTACAAGGGCAGCAACCGTTTCAAGGTGAGACGGGTTCGGAGTAAGGTTGATACATACTTCTTCCCCGGAAGCTGTTTTGATCTTTTTAGATGATCCCAAGTGATATTTAACGTCACCGGAGAATACATCTTCTTCGAATTCTTTCCCTTCAAATTCTGAGAAGATCTGCTTGTAAGATTTTCCGAAAATATTGGTAAGAACATTCAGTCTTCCTCTGTGAGCCATACCCAACACCACTTCATCTACTCCTAACTGAGAAGATCTTGAGATCAGCTGGTCCAAAGCAGGGATTAATGTTTCACCTCCTTCTAACGAGAATCTTTTTGTCCTACAAATTTTGTGTGAAGGTAGTTTTCAAAAGCTACCGCCTGATTTAATTTTAATAAGATTTCTGTTTTTTCGTTTGCAGAAAGGTTTGGATGATTTTCATTGACCTGAAGCCATCTTTTGATGAAATCTTTTTCTTCAACGTTATTGATGTGCATGTATTCTACTCCGATTGAATCACAGTAGATGTTTTCAAGGTGCTTGATCAAATCTGCCAGAGTTGACGGCTCTTTCATTCCTGTTTCTACAGCACAGTTGAATTTTGTATTTAAATCTTCTTTAGAAAGACCGAAATTTTCGATGTCTAAAGTAGGGGTATAGTGTCTTCTTTCTCTAACCGGGTTAGTTTTTGTAAAAAGGTGTCCTCTCGTTCTGTAAGCCTCAATAAGGTTTACTACTTTAAATTCTTTCTTGATATGCTCAGGAACTTCTCCGTTGGATACTGCCTGAGAAATCTGTTGTTGTACTGCCGGAGCAGCGCTGGCCGAAGCCTGAATAAATTGAGTGTTATCGTCATCTCCGTAGTTCTCCAAAGCGAAATCGAAGCCTTGAAAGAAAGCTTTCCATGATGGTTCTAGGGAGTCCGGGAATTTTAAGTACTGTTGGTATAAATCCTCAATTAACTGAGAATGAGCTGCGTTTAGGAATGAAAATCTGTCCATTATTACAGTTTATCTATTTATTAAAATTTATTTGTAGAATTAATCTTCAAATTTAATAAAAAAACCGACTTAGAACAGTCTGAAACCGTTAAAAAAACTTAAGAAAAAATAAATTAAAAATAAATTACTTATATACTGATAATGAGAGCTTAACGTTCACCTCTTGTCCATCCATCGGACGTTCAATAAAGGTCTGGCAGATATCTCCGAAGCGCATCTCGTCTTTTTTGGCTTTCTGAATGAGCTGTTGAATTGCCCGAATTCGCCCCTCGTAGTTCCCTTTGTAGTAAATTACATAATTTTGCGACGGATTTACGGTCCTAAAATTGAAGTTATTGTCAGATACTCCGATTTTCTTAGAAAGCGGAATTCCTAGGAAATAAGAAACCTCTTTGTCTTTGAAATTATCCGCATCAGTGATCAGGATCGGATATCCGAATTCATCATCTCTTTTTCCAAGGTCCATCGTTACGAAATTATAAACTTTATTATAGTTCATCACGATATTTTTGTAAAGCGCGTCTTTCTTATTTGAAGTACTCACATTAATCCCCAGCAACAATTTGCTTTCTTCATTTTCCACCATTAAACTGTCGTATTTTATTGCTGCCATCTGGTTGTCTTTTTCCACTTTATTCCCTAAAGAGTTTTTAAGATTCACCATACTTTTGTTGATATTTTCAGCAAAACGGTCCTCCGTCCAGAAGTTTTCCACTCTTTTCCAGACAGGCAGTTTCGGGGTATGTACGTACCAGATAATTTTTGTTTTTTCTGCAGAAACGGGCTTAAATTTAACATCAACCAGCGTCGGATTTTCATTTTCATCCTCAAAAAGCTGATATTTCAGGGTTTTATTAAGGTTCTCATATCTGATGAACATTTCTCCGTCAGTATCATTTTTAGGGTCAACATAGCTGATGGCACTTCCCTGTCCTTCGTATGGCGTATAATAATCAATATCTATAGAGGGTGAGCTGGTAAAAAAATTATTCCATCTTGTAAAATTCTGAAGGTTATTAAACTGGGCAAAAACCTTATCCACAGGATAATCAATCTCTTTTTCAATCGTGAAGTTTTTACTTTCGTCCACAAAATAATACATGGAAGCAGCATAAGCTCCTCCCAAAAGGATAATAATTACCGCTAAGATTTTAAAAATACGCATCGCACAAAAATAATACAAATAAAAAGAGTGAACAATATACAGATAGTTTTGAAAAAAATAATGTATTAAAAAATATTGATTTAATGATTAATATCAAATAATCTGTGGTATGTATGGTATGCATATTGTTTTTTGGAACGACCTAATTTTATTTTTATGAAGAAGTTATGTACATTTCCATTGGTTTTGTTATCATCAGTTGTATTTTCCCAATATTCAATTTCTGAAATTCCACAGGATGGATACCTGAAAGACTTTGATATTGCAGTTGACATCATTCAGAAGCAGCACCCAAATCCTTACAGATTCCACAGCAAGGAAATTATTGCCAAAAAATAGATTCTCTCCGTAATATTGTTAAAAAAATCCAGGCTATATCAGCCTGCTTATGAACAATCCTACAAGAATCATTGGGGACGGACACAGTTCCTTCAGTGCAGATTCCAATTATTTTGAAAATATTTTAAGTTCTCTCCATTTTTTCCCTTTGCAGACTTATGTACAGAATGGACAGCTGTTTGTGAACGGTTCAAATCCTTACGCTATTGAAGTAGGCAGTGAGATTATGGAAATTAATGGTATAAGTTCTCAAGAACTTTTACAGGCCGTTCCTAAAGCAGCAGACGGAAATATCAAAGTGGAAGATATAGATGTGTCTTTTTATATTCCGTTTATTTTAAAAACCCGTACGAATGATTTCTCCTTACGATACAAAACATCCGGCGGGGAACAGAAAACCATGAAAGTGAAAGGTATTAGATATCCAAGATTCTATTATGAAAGCAGGCATTCTGTATTGCCTGTTGATCTGATTTCAGAAAACGCTGGAATTTATGGTTATCCAATTGATTCTGATACTTACTATTTATCTGTGAAATCGTTTTCTTATGATGAAAGCTTTTTTTATGAAAGGTTAAAGAAATATTTCCAGGAAATAAAAGATCTGAAAATTAAAAAACTTATTCTGGATATCCGGAACAACGCGGGAGGAGCCATCAGTAATGTTCCTCTGCTTTATTCTTTCATTGCTAAAGATAAAACATTCAATAATGAATACAAATACGGGACTAAGGTTGTTGACATCAATTACAACGATTATCTGGTAGATCCCCAGACCAACCGTTATTATTCTGATAAGGATATTGCCGACCAGAATAATTTCATGAGACAGCGGTTTGACAAAGCAGAAAAAGGAGATTATTATTTTGGAAACTCAAGACTGGATAATACGTATATAAAAAGCTATCCCAGAGACGGCGCATTTTTTGACGGAAAAACTGTATTATTGATCAACAACCGTACTTTTTCTGCGGCCACCTATTTTGCCTCTCTATTTCAAAGTGAAAAAAGAGGTGCAATTGTAGGAAAGGAAACGGGATCCTGCAGCAATTTTACGACTGCAGCATGGTTTCTTACGTACAGACTTCCTCATACCAAGTCCACTATTTCTATTCCCAGAACGGAAATATTTTTCAACAGTGATGATAAGGAGACCGTTGCTAACTGTAAGGGCGTAATTCCTGATCATACGGTGAACACCCAATTTTTCTTACAGTCATTAAAAGAACACAAAGATCCGGAACTGGAGTATTCATTGACCTTATTTTCTAAATAAAATCATGATAAACAAAAAAAGAAACCTGTTTAGGTTTCTTTTTCATTTACTTATTATAAGGTGTATGATTTAATAAGAGAAATTTATACCTGCACTCTCTTATTCACCATTGTTATCCTATATGTGTTCCCGGAGCAATAACAGCGCCTTTCTTCACGACTACAATCCCATCCTGAACAGAATAAGTTCCATAATCTCCATCCGGAATATGTTTTCCGCCGATGATTTTAACATTGTCGCCGATATAACAGTTTTTATCAAGGATTGCTTTTTCAATATAGCAGTATTTTCCGATTCCCATATTCGGACGTCCTCCTCTGTCATTGATGACAATTTCTGTCGTATTCTGGTAGAAATCAGCTCCCATAACATAGGAATTCACGATGGTACTTCCTTTATCAATTCTGGTTCTGTTTCCGATCACGGAATTTTCAATTTTATCTGCCATAATGATACATCCATCTCCAAAAACAGCTTTACTTACATATGAACCGTTGATTTTTGACGGCGGAAGCATTCTTGCTCTGGTATAAATCGGTGATGAAGAGAAAAGGTTAAACTGCGGCAAATCAAGACAAAGGTCAAGATTGGCTTCGTAGAAAGATTCTATGGTTCCGATATCTGTCCAGTAGCCTTCATACTGATAGCTTAATGTTTTGTATTTCCCGATGGAACTTGGAATGATATCTTTTCCGAAATCATCGCCTGCCCCTTCTTCAAACATCTTTTAAGGATATTTTTCGTGAAAATATAGATTCCCATAGAAGCAAGGAACTCTTTTCCTGCATGTTTATTCTCATCTGAAACTTCAGATTTCATGCCTTCCAGCATATCATAACCGGGCTTTTCATGGAAAGAGGTAATATTCCCTTCATCGTCGGACTTTAAGATACCAAAACCTGTAGCATCTTTTGCATTGACGGGAATGGTAGCAATAGTAAGGTCTCCTCCGTTTTCAATATGGAAATCCAGCATTTCCCTGAAATCCATCTGGTAGAGCTGATCTCCTGAAAGAATAAGGATATAGTCATAATCATATTTTTCAAGGTGCTTCATAGACTGGCGTACAGCGTCAGCAGTTCCCTGATACCAGCTGTCATTTTCCACATTCTGTTCGGCTGCAAGAATATCGACAAAGCCTTTGCTGAAAATATCAAAGTGATAAGAATTCTTGATATGCGAATTGAGGGAAGCAGAATTAAACTGCGTTAACACCAGAATTTTATTCAGTCCTGAGTTCAGGCAGTTTGAAATAGGAATATCCACCAGTCTGTATTTTCCTGCGATAGGAACAGCCGGTTTTGATCTGGTATACGTTAACGGGAATAATCTTGTTCCTCTCCCTCCTCCTAAAACAATAGAGATTACATTTCGATTCATAAATATCTTGCGTTTTATTTTATTAAGTTTACTGTTCTGTTTTTAGTGTTTACTGCTACTTTAAAGCATTCTTTGTTTTCATATTGGAGTTCGTTTTTATAAACAGTCACCCGAAAATCATCTTTATCATTCAGTACTGAAACCTCTTTATCCAGGTTATAGATTTCGATATTATATTTTTTAAGCTCATTCCTGAAGGTAGGATTTGCAATAAGCACATCCATTACATCAGCGCTCTTCATTACAAAGTTATCGACATCTTTACGATACTGTTCTCTCCAGCCTTTTCCATATTTTCTTTCTATTGCAGCATAAGTCCTTTTATTAAGGGCATCTATTCTTTTCATCTCGTCAGGTTCTACCAGACAACCACCGAGAGAGTAATGCTTTATTTTCCATTTTTCGGAAACGCCAGCCATTGCTTCATACCTTTCTATTGCCGGAAGCCCGTAGCCATAGATCCAATAATAACCTCCATGATAACTTCCTCTGTCTTCTTTACAGGAAAACAACATAAGCATTATCAGGGAAAGAAAACTGAAAATCTTCACGATATCAGCTATTATATAAAGCTATGTATTTTTCTGCAGATTTCTCCCATGCAAAATCAAAATTCATATTGGCCTGGATAAGATCTTCCATAACGCCTTTTTGATTGTAAATCGCCATTGCCCTGTTCATGGCATGTACAACATCATCTACACCCGGATAAGTAAAATTCAGTCCTGCTCCTCCTGTTGAAATATCTTCCACAGTATCTCTAAGCCCTCCTGTGTATCTTACCACAGGAACCGTCCCATATCTCATAGAATACATCTGATTCAGCCCGCATGGTTCTACCCTGGAAGGCATCAGAAGAAAATCTGCCGATGCGTAGATCTTATGGGAAAGATGTTCTTTATATCCGAGATCCAATGCAAAATTGGTATAGGTATAATCGTACTCTTTAAGTTTATTCTCAATATAGGTATTTCCTGAACCGAGAATCATGATATTTAAAGCACCATAACTCTGCTTGATACTTCGCCATACCACATCCGGCAGCAGATCTGCTCCTTTCTCCGTAGCGAATCTTCCGATAAAGGCGAATAAGGAAGTTCGGGTTTCAATCCATATTCTTTACAGAGATTTTCTTTATTTTTTTCTTTTGGGCTACTGCATTCGCACTGTTAAAGTTAAAATCCAGCATCGGATCGGTTTCCGGATTCCAGACTTCTGTGTCAATTCCATTGATGATTCCGTATGCTTTTCCGAATTCCTGACGGACCAGGCTTTCGAGCCCGCGGAAGCTTATAAAAAGTTCCTCCAGATATCCTTCCGAAACGGTGGTAAAAGCATGGGCACATTTAATCATACTGGCCAGAGGATTCATCAATCCGTTCCAATCCATCAGTCCCCATTTGTATGTATCGAAAGAAGGCATATATTGTGCCATTGTCCAGCTCATCATGCCCTGATATTCACCATTATGAATCGTTCCTATTGTTTTTACTCCTTTTAAGAATTCAAATTCATAACAGTTTTGTACCATAAAAGGAACCAGGCCGGTATGATAATCATGGCAATGCAGTACATCAGGACGGATTTTCATTGCAGACAGCCAGTGTAATACCCCATGCTGGAAAGCCAGAAACTGGAAACTTTCATCCTGGTAGCCATAAGGGTTGTCCCTGTCCAATAATCCTGGAATTCTTACCATATACAGCTCAAATCCCAGACCATTTGTCTTTTCTTTCAATACCTGAACCTGCAGCATATTGGCTCCCTGATGAATAAACCCGTCAAAAACCATATCAAATTCATGATCATATACGAAGGATTTGTTGTACCAGGGCATTACCACCTTCGCTTCTACTCCTTCTATTTTATTCTGATATTTTGGAAGTGCTCCAACCACATCTGCCAGGCCACCAACTTTTGCAACAGGATAGCATTCTGTACTTAAATGATAAACAACCATTCTTTATCTCTTATGTTTAATTCTGTGTAATTTATATTTTTTATCTTTCTTCTGACGTAAAACAATTCCTGCCAATGGTGACAGCTTCACGGTCATTGTTTTTGTATATCCTCTCCATTCTTCATACTTCTCATCCAGTATTTCAGGCTCTACCCCGCTGCCGCTGTATTTTTCATCATCCGAATTCAAAATCACTTCCCAGTGTGTTCCTGCAGGAATCCCGATTTTATAATCCAGTACTTTCGGAGCCAGATTTAACACCACCATCATAATATCGTCTCTTTTTTTCCTTTCCTCAGGTAAATGTATACTGAATTTTCAAGATCATCCGCTTCCACCCACTCAAAACCGTTTCTATCAAACTGATTTTCATAAAAGGCAGTTTCTGATCTGTAGAGATGATTCATATCTTTAACAAGCTCCTGCATTCCTTTGTGAACAGGATATTTCAGCAAATGCCAGTCGAGGCTTCTGGTAAAATTCCATTCACTGGTCTGCCCGAATTCGTCCCCCATAAAAAGCAGTTTGGCTCCGGGATGGGTATACATATATACATATAAGGTACGCAGATTGGCAAATTTCTGCCATTCGTCACCTTTCATTTTATAGATAAGACTTGCTTTGCCGTGTACCACTTCATCATGTGACAAAGGCATCATATAATTTTCATTATACATATACATGGAAGCAAATGTCAGCTTATGGTGATGGAATTTTCTGTTCTCAAAGTCTTCTTTAAAATAATCCAGCGTATCATGCATCCAGCCCATCATCCATTTCATACCAAAACCCACGCCACCATCATGGACAGGTTTGGTAAGCATAGGAAAATCTGAACTTTCTTCTGCTATGGTGATGATATTATTTCCAAATTCTTTATAAACAGCAGTGTTGAATTCCTGCAGAAAAGCTTTGGCTTCAAGGTTCACATTCGTTCCATATATATTAGGTTCCCATTCTCCTTCATTTCTTGAATAATCCAAATGGAGCATTGAAGTCACCGCATCTACGCGTAATCCGTCGGCATGATAACGATCCAGCCAGAACATGGCGTTTGAAATCAGAAAAGATTTAACCTCATTTCTCCATAGTTGAAAATATGTGATTTCCAATCGGGATGAAAGCCTTTCTCGGATCTTCATGCTCATACAGATAAGTACCATCAAAACGGTGAAGACCATTGGCATCTCCCGGAAAATGAGACGGAACCCAATCCAGAATAACTCCTATTTCATTGTTGTGAAGCTCATCAATCAGAAACATCAAATCCTGCGGCGATCCAAAACGTGAGGTAGCGGCATAAAAACCGGTAATCTGGTATCCCCAGCTGGGCTCATAAGGATATTCCATCACAGGCATGAACTCTACGTGAGTAAAACCCATTTCCCTGATATAAGGCACCAGCTTTTTGGCAATATCCCGGTAATTCAGAAAGCGGTCAGGATAATCCCCGTCTCTTACCCACGAACCCAGATGCAGCTCATACACTGATAAAGGAGCTTCCAGTCTGTTTCTTTCCCAGCGGTGCCCCATCCACTCCTGATCATTCCATTCATACCATGTAGTAGAAACCAGAGAAGCCGCCTGAATATTCTGCTCCCAGCTCAATGCATAGGGATCACTTTTTTCCAGAATTTCACCCCCCTGTGTTTCAATAGCATATTTATATAAGGTACCCCAGGTTAATCCTTCAATAAACCCTTCCCAGATTCCGGATCCGTCCCATCTTGGAAACAGGATATGATCTTTATGATTCCAGTTGTTGAAATTTCCGATCACGGAAACTTTCTTTGCATTAGGTGCCCATACGGAAAAATATACTCCTTTTACGCCATCCTTTTCTGCCGAATGTGCACCAAATTTACCATACAGCTTATAATGCCTACCTTCTTTAAAAAGATACACATCATGATCGGTGAAAAGCGTGTAGGTTTTAACAGAATTCATCAAGATCAGTTTGTATTTATATTTTCCCTGAAACTACGAAAAATACCGGCAACAGCGGTTAATAATTCATCAAATATTTATCAACTGAATTTCGGTTTTCGTCTATCTATCAAATATATCATTTTTTACCTCACATTTTTTATGATTCCAAAACAATCTTTTTATAAATTTAACATCAACATTTATTAAACACATACGATGAGGTTTGAACTTTATACAGAAGAAAAAGACGACAGGCCGGTTTTATCACCGGAAATTTCAACAGCTGGAACCCTAAAGATTACAGTTTTCAGCTTAAGCAACTTGACCCTGCCAGCTATTTTATAGATATTGAAGATCAGAATCTTCCCGAAGACATTGAATATAAATTTACAAAAGGCGGCTGGGAGAATGTGGAACTGGATCAGTACGGAAACATCACGCCCAACCGGAAAGCGAAAAAAGCTCTGCCAAAACTTCTGATACTGTAAAAAAATGGAGATTAAACTGGGGACCGTTCAAAGAAGAGTATTTTCCTACTGCAGAAGTTATTTCGGAAAATTTTTATATTCCACAGCTTGACCGTTACCGTAAGGTCTGGGCACTTCTTCCCTATGACTATCATACTACGGATAAACGGTATCCTGTTTTATACCTTCAGGACGCACAGAATCTTTTCAATGAAGGAAGTGGTTTCGGGAATTGGGAAATTGATAAAAAGTTATCCATCCTTGCGGAATATGGACGGGGTGACCTTATTATTATTGCCATAGAACACGGCAGCGAAGAAAGAATCAAAGAATATATTTTTGATAATGATCATGTGGCCAACGGTTCTGAAGGAAAAAAATACATCCGCTTTATTGCAGATACTTTAAAACCTTATGTGGACGAAAATTACAGAACCAAAAAAGACCGCGACAATACAGGAATCGGGGGCAGTTCATTGGGAGCATTGATCAGCATATACAGTGGATTTCTCTATCCTGAAGTGTATTCCAAGCTGCTGATATTCTCTCCTTCCCTTTGGGTAGAACCGAATAATAATTTTCCGATGATGAATTTCAGAGTTCCTTTTAAAACAAAAATTTATCTTTACGGCGGTGGTCAGGAAGGTTCCAAAATGGTCAAGAGAATTCATATTTTGAAGAATACCTGAAAAGATGGGAAGAAAAAGCTTTTTGATTTTGAATTTAAAACCAATATTAACCCTGAAGGCACCCACAATGAATTTTACTGGTCACAGGAGTTTCCAAGAGCCATTGAATGGCTGTTCTATGACAATAGAAAACCCTGTGGAAGTAAAACCACAGCAACAAAGCATTAAAAACTAAACATACAGCCGCGTAGAAATTTTACGCCGATTGAAACAAATGGAAGGCAACGGTTGGATGACTTTAGAAATATAACATCTATTTATGAAATTAATCAATAAAAAAAACAAAAACTACACTCAGATTTTTCAATTATTTACAGAGGAAGAGTGGGCAAAAACAAGTAAAAATTTCAATAAAAACATTTCCACTTTTTTCACAGGGAAAAAGTATGAAGTTTTTGTCAATGCTCATGAAGAAGGAATTACCTATTTTATCGGACTGGGAAAATCTGCCTTGCAAAATTTCGAAATCCAGCAGGTTGCAGCAAAGTTTTCGCAAACCTATAAAGAAAAGCTTCAGGCAGTTCCGACATTGGCATTGGCTGATTTCATCAATGAAAAACAATTTGAGGAATTTGTAAAGGGCTTCTGGCCGGAACTTACAACTACCCTTTTGATAAAAAACATACTTTCTGGAATACAAAATTTGAATTGCACTTTGAAAATTTAAGCCAGAAAAACTGGACCATATCAGCCAGAAAACAGAAGCGTTGATTAATGGGCAAACTGCCTGCCAGGACTGGCTCAACAAACCGGCCAATCTGAAAAAACCGGATATATTAAGTGCATACCTGAAGAATCTGGCTAAAAAATATGAACTGAAATATACTGCTTTCAACAGAAAGAAATGTGAAGAGCTCGGATTAGGCGCTTATCTTTCTGTCAATCAGGGAAGCGCTTATGACGCTGCGTTTACGATTCTGGAATATAAAACTACCGTTAAGAATGCCAAAACTTTCGGGCTGGTAGGAAAATGCATATTGTTTGACACCGGAGGTATATCAATAAAAAGCTCTGCCAATCTGCATTATATGAAATCTGACATGGGAGGTGCTACAGCGGTATTGGGAACATTGATCTATGCTGCTGAAATGAAACTTCCGGTGAACATTATTGCTGTCCTTCCTATTACTGATAATGCGGTTTCTGAAAAGGCTCTTCTTCCAAGTGACGTCATCACAGCTTATAACGGGAAAACCATTGAAGTTCTTGATACTGACGCGGAAGGCAGATTGATTCTTGCAGACGGATTATCTTATCTTGCTAAAAACTACAAAACAGATTTCCTTATTGATCTGGCTACTTTAACGGGAAGTTCTGTCAGAATGTTCGGAGATACCTGTGCTGCCATGTTCTCTAATAATGAGGAGCTGAAAAGCCATCTGATAAAAACCGGAGATCAAACCAATCAGAGGGTGTGGAATCTGCCTTTATGGGATGTCTGGAAAGACGATATACAGTCTGATGTTGCGGACATGAAAAACATTTCCCTGAAGCCTGTCGGAGACTGTATTATTGCTGCAAAATTTTTAGAGCAATTCATTGAAAACCACCCTAAATGGGCTCATCTTGATATTGCCGGAGTAGCCTTTGGAACTGTGGGATATGCCAAAGAAAAAGCAGCTACTGGTTTTGGGGTTCAATTGCTCGCGAATTTAATTGAAAATTATCACTAAAAATTAGTTTTTTACAAAAAAACTCTGTATAATTGATTAGTGAATTTTCAAAACCGCACGATATTACATTTTTTAGTATTAATAAAATAATAAACAAATGCTTTTATTTTTGAAAATTCACTAAATCTTTAAAAACATTATATGGAGAAGAAAACTATCGTATGTATTTCGTGCTATTACAAAGGTTATGATTTTATGGACGAGATGAAGAAGCTCGGCAATAAAGTGATCCTGGTAACCTCTGAAAATCTCAAAGAAAAAACTGGCCATGGCACGCTATTGATGAGGTATTTTACATGCCTGAGCTTAAACCGTCCGTATGGAATCTGGAGCATCTGATTCAGGGTTTTTCCCACCTGATGAAGACCCGCAAAGTAGACGCTGTAGTGGCTCTGGATGATTATGACGTTGAAAAAGCTGCATTAATCAGAGAAACATTCCGTATTCCGGGAATGGGGCAGACTACACACCGATATTTCCGGGATAAGCTGGCTATGCGGCAGAAAGCAAAAGATTCCGGGATAAGCGTTCCCGAATTTACAGCTGTGTTCAATGATCATGAAGTGGATGCATTTGCGGACCGTGTACCTGCTCCATGGGTATTAAAGCCGCGTTCCGAAGCATCAGCATCGGGCATCAAGAAAATAACCTCCAAAGAGCAGCTTCTTGAAGCTTTGGAAACTCTCGGAGAAGAGCGTCACCTTTTCTTACTGGAAAGTTTTAAACCCGGGGATGTTTACCACGTAGACAGCCTTACTTTTAATAAAAAAATCGTATTCACCTCTGCGTCAAAATATCTGGCCCCTCCCATGCAGGTTTCTCATGAAGGCGGCGTTTTCAGATCTAAAACTTTAGGAAGGTACTCTGAAGAATTTAAAGCATTGGAAGAAATAAATGCCAGAGTCCTTTCCAACTTCGGACTTGTCAACGGAGCCACCCATACAGAATTTATCCGTGGAAGAGAAGACGGAAAATGGTATTTCCTGAAACCTCCTCAAGAGTCGGCGGCGCCCATATTCCGGATCTGGTAGAAGCATCCAGCAGCATCAATATATGGAGAGAATGGGCCAAAATTGAAGATGCCCTTCTGAGAGGCAATGATTACAGCGTTTCTCCACCCACAGGATATTATTCAGGATTAATTGTAGCCCTGATTAAAGACAAAAACCGGACTATACCAATTTTGAATGTGAAGAAGTAGTCAAGTTCCTTCCCATAGATTATCATGTCGGGATTGTTTATAAATCCGGAGATGCTTCTGTTGTACAGGACAGACTTGATTCTGCAGCAGAAATAATCCATGCAGATATGCTGAATATTCTTCCTCCCAAAAGCAACAAACTAAGCTCTTAAAAATGAAGCGTAACATTAATATTCAAAATGTTATTGAATTCATAATATATAGCCTACCAGAAGTTCTACGGTAAAACGTAATTTAGAAAAGATAAAACCAAACAAGGAAAATGCCTCACATAGAACATACAGACTATTATTCGAACATACTCGGAACCAATCTTAAGGTAGAAGTAACCGGGCATTACGGCTACCCTATCATCATGTTCCCTACTTCCCAGGGACAGTATACCCAGAATCATGATTTTCATCTTAACGGAAGCATCAACTGGTTTATAGAACAGGGAAAAGTAAAGCTTTACAATGTGCAGACCATCGACAGCTGGAGCTTTTATGATGATAAGATATCTCCGCAGCAAAGAATAAGAAACTATGAACGGTATGTACAGTTTCTGATCCAGGAATTCGTGCCTTATATCCAAAAACTCCACAAAACACATCGTGTGGCAGTTGCCGGAGCGAGTTTCGGAGGATATCATGCTGCTAATTTTGCTTTCAGATTTCCGGATGTGGTTTCTCATCTGTTTTGTCTTTCGGGGGCCTTCAGTATAAGGAATTTTATGGACGGCTACTCTGATGATCTGGTATATTTCAACTGCCCAAGGGAGTTTGTCCGGAATGATGAAGCCTGGAAATATAAACATATGCATATCGTACTGAGCACTTCAGATCAGGATATCTGCAAAGATAAAAACGTTGAAATGGCTGAAATCCTTAGGATAAAAGGCATAGACTTCTGGTATGATGAAAGAAAATGGATCGGTCACGACTGGCCTTTGTGGAGAATGGTTTTCCCTACCTTTATTGGAGCCTTTTTCTCTTAAAATAAAGCAATAAAAAGACAAATAGAAAAACATACACCCACCTTAAAACAAAAATTATGACAAAAAAGTAGGAATTCTTTTCGGTATGGAAGACACTTTTCCCTGGGCATTTATAGACAAAGTGAATGAACTGGGAGGTGGAGAAATCATAGCTGAACCTGTTATTATAGATAAACTGGAACAGGGGCAGATTATGGCTATGCAGTGATTATCGACAGAATTTCACAGGACGTTCCCTTTTACAGAGCTTATTTAAAAAATGCTGCGCTTAACGGTACCTATGTGATCAACAATCCGTTCTGGTGGAGCGCTGACGAGAAGTTTTTCAACAATGCCCTGATGTCCAAACTCGGAATTCCACTTCCTAAAACAGTTTTACTCCCGTCGCATGAAAGACCGGATAATACTGCAGAAACTTCGTTCAGAAATCTGAAATTTCCGCATGACTGGGAATACATCTTCAATTACGTAGGATTCCCAGCTTATATGAAGCCACATGACGGTGGAGGCTGGAAAAACGTGTACAGAGTGGAGAATCCCGATGATCTCTGGAACAAATTAGGGGAAACGGAACAGCTGGTTATGATGGTACAGGAGGAAATTATCTTTGATGATTACTACAAGTATACTGCCTGGGCAGAAAGTATGTTCACATTATGCCTTATGAACCGAGAAATGCACCGCATTTAAGATATGCCACCACCCATAAAACAGAAGGAAAGGAGCTTGAAAAACTCCTGAAAACCATTCATGATTACACCATTACTATGAATGAAGCGCTGGGATATGATTTCAATACGGTAGAATTTGCGGTAAGAGACGGTATTCCTTATGCGATTGATTTCTGTAATCCCGCTCCTGACGCAGACAGAAATTCTGTAGGGGAAGAAAATTTTGCATGGATCATTGAACATTCGGCAAAGCTGGCTATAGAAAAAGCTAAAGAATATGTTCCGGGAAAACCCAATATTGCCTGGGGAACCTTTGTGAAAGATTCCATTAAATAATATTGAAAAGAATTAAAAAACACAAAATAAATGCATCATCAGTTTACTATTGGAATTGAAGAAGAATATCAGATCATTGATGTGGAAAGCAGAGATCTGGTTTCTCACGTTTCAAAAATCATTGAAGGCGGCAAAGCGGTTTTAAGTGAAAATTTAAAGCACGAAATGCATGAGTCCATGATTGAAATGGAAACGGGAATCTGCCAGAATATTCAGGAGGCCAGAGCTGAATTAACAAATTTAAGACGTCATCTTATCAATATCGCCCATGAACAAGGACTGCGTGTTTCCGGCGGAGGTACCCACCCATTCTCTCATTGGTCAGAAAATAATATTACCCAGGGAGAGAGATATATTAAAATTGTGGATGATATGGGAGATGTTGCCCGTGAAAACCTTATTTTCGGGCTGCATGTTCATATTGGAATTCCCAACCGGGAAGAAGGGGTAAGAATCCAGAATGTGATGCGTTATTTTCTTCCTCACGTCTATGCACTTTCAACCAATTCACCTTTCTGGATCGGAAGGTATACAGGTTTTAAATCTTACCGTCAGGAAATCTTCGTCAAATTCCCGAGAACTGGTATTCCGAGTTATTTTAACTCTCTGGCAGAATTCGACAGCTATGTAGATCTTCTGGTAAAAACCGGCACCATAGACAATGCCAAGAAAATCTGGTGGGATTTACGGGTGCATCCGTTCTACCCTACGATTGAGTTCAGAATCTGTGACATGCCTCTGAGAATTGACGAAACCGTATGCCTTGCAGCCATTATGCAGAGCTTGGTGGCAAAAATTTATAAGCTTCACCAACAAAACCTGAGCTTCAGAAGCTACAGAAGGCTGCTGCTGAACGAAAATAAATGGCGGGCTTCTAAAAGCGGTATTGAAGCACATCTGATTGATTTCGGAAAAGAAGAATCGGTTCCCTACCCCCATTTATTGAAAGAGCTTTTAGAATTTATTGATGACGTGGTAGACGATCTGGGATGCCGCAAAGAAGTTGAGTATGCCTGGAAAATCCTTGAAAACGGAACCGGTGCAGACAGACAGCTTCAGATCTTTAAGGAAACAGGTGATCTGACGAAAGTCGTTGATTATATGATCTCTGAAACGGAGTACGGCATAACCCATGGTGAACCTGCTTCATAATATTTTTGGTAACTTTACAAAAAATATGATGTAATGAAAGATATTCGAATTGCTCTGCTGGACATGAACAACAATCATGTGAATCAAGGTTTTAGAAACATTAAAGAGATTTCTGAAACTTTTCAGCAGAACTCTGAAGAAAATGTGGTGATCAAGACATTTGATGTAAGGTATAAAGATGAAATGCCTGAAATCGGAGATTTTGATATTTTTATTTCTTCAGGCGGGCCTGGAAACCCACATCGGGAAGGGCTTGCCTGGGAAGACAGATATGCTGATTTTCTGGATGCTGTTTTCGAGCACAATAAATATCATGAAGATAAAAAGTATCTTTTCCTGATCTGCCATTCATTCCAGTTGGCAAGCATTCACTGGAACCTGGGAAATATCTGCAAAAGAAAGTCGTATTCTTTCGGGGTAATGCCAGTTCATAAAACAGAAGAGGGCAAAGACGAATTTTTATTCAAAAATCTTCAGGATCCTTTTTATGCGGTAGATTCCAGAGCTTACCAGTTTATAGAGCCGGATCATAACCGTTTTGAAGAGCTTGGAATGACAATTATGGCGATTGAAAAATTCCGTCCTCATATTAACCTTGAAAGAGCGGTAATGGCCGTTCGTTTTTCCGAAGAGATATTCGGGACACAGTTTCATCCGGAAGCTAACCCCGAATCTCTGATCGAAAATCTGAAAGATGAAAAAAACAAAGAAGCCATGATCGAAAATTTCGGTATGGAGAAATATCTTGAGACTATGGACAGAATAGATGATGAAGATAAAATTATTCTGACCAGACATCAGATCCTACCGAGATTCCTTCAGTTTGCAAAAAAACATTTTGAAGAAAGCTGAAACTTTGGCTTAAATGACTTAAAAGGATGGAAGCTGGAAGAAGGATGCTGGAAGTTATTATCGGTTAAGATTATTGATTATCTTTTATTTATAACTGATACTTTAAATTTCAGAATTGGAAACTTCCCTCTCCCAGCTTCCAGCTTCTTACCATATAACAATCGGGCAGCAATGCTCGATTTTTTTAACATCACAAAGAAAAAAATATGATTCCAAAATATAGAAAACAGTACAATCAGGAGTTTTCGGATGAAAAATACAGCCAGCTCAAAAATATATTAACAGAAAAAGGCGGTACAGCACCTGCTTTCAGAGTTTCAGAAAGTCCGATTTTTCTGACTAAAGAATTTGAAAGTAAACTCTTAGACGCCAGTGAAAGTATCATCAGCCAGATTAAGGCAATGCCGGAAGAACTGCTTCAGAAAGCTATTCCTGATCACTGCAGGGTTCCTAATGATACCAATCAGCCCCATTTTTTCACCATCGATTTTGGAGTCTGCAAAAGTGAAAACGGAGCCATAGAACCTCAGCTGATAGAACTTCAGGCTTTTCCTTCTTTGTATGCTTTTCAAAAGGTGTATGAGGAAACGTACTGTGAGGTCTACCCTTTTCTTTCAGAGATCAGAAACCCAATGCCTCATGAAACCTTTAAAAGCTATTTAAAGGAACTTATTGTAGGGGATGAAAATCCTGAAAATGTAATCCTGCTTGAAATCTTTCCGGAAAGACAAAAAACGGCCATTGATTTTGCTTTGACCGGGAAACTGCTAGGAATCAAAACCGTATGCCTGACGAAAGTAAAAAAAGAAGGGCGAAAGCTGTATTATAAAAATAATGATAAGCTTACCGAAATCAAAAGAATCTACAACCGTGTTATATTTGACGAACTGGATAATATTCCTGATCTGAAAACAGAATTTGATTTCCGGGAGGAAGTGGATGTCAAGTGGATCACTCACCCGAACTGGTTCTTTAAAATCTCAAAATTTCTGTTGCCTTTACTGAAGCATCAGTTTGTTCCAAAGAGTTACTTCCTGCATGAATTCCCCGAGCATGAAAATCTTGAAAATTTTGTATTAAAACCATTGTTTTCATTCGCGGGAAGCGGAGTTAATTTAAACCCCACCCGGGAAATTACAGACTCTATTCAGGATAAAGAAAACTATATTCTGCAGAGAAAAGTGTATTATGAACCGATTTTTGAAGATATTAACGGAGATTTTTCGAAAGCAGAGATCCGTTTGTTGTATATTTGGCGGGAAAATGATGAGCGCCCTATCCTATTGGAAAATCTTGGAAGAATGACTAAAGCCGCCATGGTGAATGTAGACTTCAATAAAAAAGATGCCATCTGGATCGGAAGCTCCAATGCTTTTTTCGGATAAATAACTTATAAAAACTAATACTACATGGAAGAAAAGCCAACCGCTTTTGCAGAATTTGAAAATCACACCTTAACACGGAGAAGAGATCTATTACCTGTCTGGATTAAAATTTTCTTATGGATCTTTTTAATCGGAGGTGCAGTAGCTGCTGTTTTTTTACTGGCAGGCTCTCTGATGACTCATGTCTCTTTATCGTTGTATGGTATGAATGCCAATCATCCCTATTCAATGACAGGACTTTTGATATGCTTGCTGTTTCTCTTTAAAGGTATTGTAGCCTACGGACTGTGGTTTGAACAAACATGGGCACCAAAGGCAACAATAGCTGATGCAATCATAGGAATTGCCATTTGTCTCATCATGATGGCCATTATTCCTTTCACTGTTCCAACGATCAGCTTCACTCTAAGATTAGAACTCATTCCTCTTTATTTTTATCTTAAAAAAGTGCAGAGTATCAAAACAACCTGGGAAGCATTATAAAAAACAAAACCTCCGACATTTCGGAGGTTTTATTTTTTTATTCCTGAAAACCTTTTTAATCATAAAATCCCCCAAAAGGAGGATATAAAAAATTAACATGTATGTCGTGTTTTCACAAACTCCGTAAATATACGGTTAGGCTGTAGTAATAACTCTACGGTAAACCGTAATGATTGAATATTAATTGTTTGTATATTAGTTACTTAACAATTAAAAACAATAAATCATGCCTAAAAACGCACAAGGACAAATATTTTGTCTAAATGGGATAAATAATCCTCAACACCAAATGCTAAACAGCAATGACTCTTACGCATTAACAAAAGTTATGAAAAATCAAGACGGAACATTTTTCTTTATGCCAGATAAAGGAATACCTGTTAAAGCTTATGTATGCAAAGAATGTGGTTACACCGAAATTTATTATAATTTAGAATTATCTCCTAATTTTGGAAATGAAGGATAAAGATAATCCCCGCCTAACAGCGGGGATTTTTTTATTTATTGATTCGAAGTTTTATCGGTTTCTTCTTATCTGAGCGCTTCAGCCTATCATAAATTAGAATATTCTTTCTTAGCATCAAAGCTGGGACAAGCTTTATGGACATTGGGAAAATCTCTGTGTCCCTGAATTCTAGCTTTAGGAAATTTTAATTTTAATTCTCTTAACAGCTTGACAATAGATTTTTTGCTCTTCCGTTCTTGTATCTTTTGGATGGTTATTTTTATCAATGCCTCCAATGTATGATATATTGATAATTTGGGGATTCCATCCTGCAACTCCATTTGATATTTGGTCGATCGGCAACGTGTTGACTATTTCTCCATCAGCTTTTATCATATAGTGATACCCTGGATTTTTCCATTTCAGGTTTTCCTTCCAATATCTTTTAATGCTCTCTATTGTAACATCCGGCTGTGTTGCTGTACAATGTATCACAATGTAATTGATTGGTCTCATTGATTTCATTTTATTTATTAATGAGCAAAACTAAACCTGTAACTCCCAAAATAGTGAAGGAAAAACACCCTATTTACATTGCCGTGATTACTTTTTTTATGTATTTAAATTCCAAAATATGATAAAAACAGCCTGAGAAGCGTTATAAAAAACAAAACCTCCGGAATTCCGGAGGTTTTTTCTATATATTTTTATCGTCTTCCAGCAGCTCCCGCGCCTGATATTCCTGAACCAGATCAATAGCATTGGAAATAACATCACTTAAAGCCGTGATAAATGTTCCTTCTTCTGCCATTCCTATGGCATGTTTCAATGCTTCTATTTCTTTGGGAATGATCTCGTAGCTTACATCTTTTCCTGCAGCCTGCATTCCTTCGATAATCAATCCGTTAATTTCATCCTCGGTTCTTCCGCGAAGGTGTTTTTCGTTTCGGATAATAATGTGATCAAACATTCTGCCTGCTATCTTTCCACATTCTCTGATATCATTGTCTCTTCTGTCTCCAACACCGGAAATAATTCCGATTTTCTTGGTAGATTCAACATTTTTCAGATAATCTTCAATCGCCTGATACCCTGCAGGATTGTGGGCAAAGTCAATAAGCACTTTAAAGTTTTTGAATTTAAAAACATTCAGCCTTCCCGGAGTAAGCTGGGCACTCGGAATAAAGGTTCTCAAAGAATTGGAAATGTCTTCAATTCCGAATCCATACAGATAACTGGCCAGGCTGGCCGCCAATACATTTTCAATCATAAATCTGGCCTTACCTTCCATCGTGATCGGGAAATCCTTTGCTTTTCCTATTCTGATTTTCCAGTCTCCTTTTTTGATGGTTACAAAACCCTCTTCATAAACACAGGTAATCTTTCCTTCTTTGGCAAATTTTACGATATGAGGATTGTTTTCATCCATACTGAAAATCGCCACATTAGAATCAAGGTCATTTACGATCTTCATGGAATATTCATTATCAGCATTCAATACGCTCCATCCGTTCTTTTTAACACTGTCCAGTACAACCCGTTTTACCCTGGTAAGATCTTTCAGACTGTGAATATCATTCATCCCCAGGTGATCTTCCTCAATATTGGTCAAAACCCCGATATCACATTGTGAAAAACCTAATCCTGAACGCAGGATTCCACCTCTTGCAGTTTCCAGCACTGCAAATTCCACCGTAGGATCTTTCAGAATAAATTCTGCAGAAAGAGGTCCTGTAGTATCTCCTTTAGACAGCATGGTATTTTGAATATAGATTCCATCCGATGTTGTGAATCCAACTCTATAACCGTTACTTTTTACAATATGTGAAATAAGCCTTGTCGTTGTTGTTTTTCCATTGGTACCCGTCACAGCAATAATTGGAATGGTAAAGGGTTTTCCTTGTGGATACAGCATATCTACCACCGGTGCAGCCACATTTCTTGGCAAGCCTTCACTTGGTGCCAGGTGCATTCTGAATCCAGGCGCAGCATTGACTTCTATAATTGCTCCTCCGCTTTCTTTTAAAGGCTGGGTTAAATTCTCTGCCATAACGTCTATACCGCAGACATCAAGCCCGATAATTTTGGAGATTCTTTCTGCCATCGTGATATTTTCCGGATGTACCATATCTGTTACATCAATGGATGTTCCGCCCGTTGAAAGATTGGCCGTAGATTTCAGATATACCACCTCTCCCCTTTGAGGAACAGTTTCCAGGGTATACTGAAGCTTGTCAAGCAATTCCAGGGTATCTTTATCTACCTCGATTTCAGTAAGGACATTTTCGTGTCCATATCCTCTCCTCGGATCTTTATTTTCTTTTTCAATAAGCTGTTGAAGGTTTAACTCCCCATCTCCAACAACATGGGCAGGAACTCTTCTTGCCGCAGCCACCATTTTATTATTAATTACCAGGATACGGAAATCATAACCGGTAATATATTTTTCAACAATTACTTTTCTTGAATATTTCTGCGCATGTTCCAGGCCAGTTTTGGCAGCCTCCCAGTCGTTGACATTAATGGAGGAGCCTTTTCCATGGTTGCCGTCCAGAGGTTTTAAAACAACCGGATAACCAATTTTCCTGATCACAGCATCTAAACCCTCTTCATCTACTACCAGATCTCCAATCGGTACCGGAATAGCTGCATCATGAAGCATTCTCTTCGTTAATTCTTTATTACAGGCAATATCAACGGCTATAGAACTTGTGTTTCCGGTAATCGTAGCCTGAAACCTCTGCTGATTCACTCCATAACCCAGCTGTACAAGGGAATTGGTTCCCAATCTGATCCATGGGATTTTTCTGGAAGCAGCTTCTTCCACAATACTTCCTGTAGAAGGACCCAGGCGGACGCGTTCCCTTATTTCTTTTAACCGGTGAATACATGCATGCAAATCATAATCTTTTCCTTCTATCAATGCTTCAGCAATCTTTACAGATTCTTCTGCAGCATAAATACCTGCGTTTTCTTCAATATAATTGAATACCACATTATACACTCCCGGAGTTTTTGTTTCGCGGGTTCTTCCAAACCCCACATCCATTCCTGCAAGGGTCTGTATTTCCAGGGCGATATGCTCAATGACATGTCCCATCCAGGTTCCCGTTTCCACTCTATGGAAAAAGCCGCCTTCCACTCCTTCCGAGCAGCGATGGGTGATTAATGATGGGATTAATTTTTCAATCCTTTCCCGGAATCCTTCGATTTTATTGGTAGGATAATTCTCCATTTCTTCTAAGTCCAACCTCATCTGTATCAGCTTCTTTCTTCTGATGCTCCAGATATTAGGACCTCTTAGTGCCTGAATCTTTTCGATTTTCATAGTCTATTGGCATTTTAACAGTTAACAATAACTCCTTTCATAGTCAAAGATAATGTAAAACCCTAAACAAAACCATACCATACTTAAAGATTCGCTAAAAAAGGATTAATTTTAATTAACATCTTTAAAACATTAAAAATCAACTAAAGATGGCACGAATTTAGCCAGTGAATGTGAATTATTTTTTAATTTTGTACAATGATGAAACCTGTTGGAAAATTAATAGTTATCGGAGGCGCTGTAAACAAAGGCAGTTTTGCTGAAACCGATTACGACCAGAATATCGAAAAGAATCTTAATTTTTTTGAGCGTGGGATCTTAAGAAAGATTATCAATGAATCAAAACTTAAGGAAAATTCTGTCATTGAAATTGTAACAACCGCTTCTCAGATTCCGCAGATCGTAGGTTCTGAATATAAAAAAGCTTTTGAATTTCTTGGTGCCAAAAATGTAAATGTTCTTGATATCCATAACCGTGAAGAAGCTAATTCTGATGCAATGGTAGCAAGAGCCAATGCTGCAGATGTCATGATGTTCACCGGCGGAGACCAGCTGAGGCTGACTTCTATTCTTGGAGGAACAAGATTCCATGATACGGTTTTATTGAAATATCAGGAGCAGGACTTTATTTATTCCGGGACTTCTGCGGGTGCTGCTGCAGCTTCTGAAAATATGATTTATCAGGGAAGCAGCTCTGAAGCACTTTTAAAAGGGGAAATCAAAACCACACAGGGATTAGGATTAATTGATAACGTCATTATTGATACCCACTTTGTACAGCGGGGCAGAATCGGGCGGCTTTTCCAGGCAGTGGTCAACAATCCAAGAACTTTAGGAATCGGACTTGGGGAAGATACAGGACTTTTCATTCATAATGATGTGATGACAGCCGTAGGTTCAGGTCTTGTGATTCTGGTAGACGGAAGATTTATTAAAGACACCAACCTTACCAACATTAACCTTGGGGAACCGATCTCTATTGATAATCTGACGGTACATGTCATGTCTATGAATGATCATTATGATCTTACAACCAAAACGCTGACGATTGAGAATTCGCAGTTTAATCCTATTCCACAGGATAAATAGGACAACAAATACAGCTATACAAACGGGACCTCGGTTCCGTTTTTTTATTTAACATTCATATTTTAAGCTTTGGCTAAAGCCAATGGATTTAAGATGTTTATGGTAAGGCGGGCTAAAGCCCACTCTATTGATGTTGATATTCAGATCTAATAGTTATTTAACGATAATATCTTTTATCTTTTATCTTTTATCTTTTATCTTTTATCTTTTATCTTTTATCTTTTATCTTTTATCTTTTATCTTTTATCTTTTATCTTTTATCTTTTATCTTTTATCTTTTATCTTTTATTAATAAATTAACTTCGTAAAAATATTCATCAACTCTTATTCTATGAAAATCATTATCCACGGCGGCTTTTTCTCTGAAAGTGACCAAAGCCACGAAGTAAAGACAGCAAAACAAAATTCTTTAAAATCAATTGCAAAGAAAGCTTTTGATTACCTTGCTACCCATTCAGCTTTTGATACTGTTGCCTATGCTGTTTCGCTGCTTGAAGATGATCCTTTATACAATGCCGGAATCGGATCTCAAATCCAGAGTGACGGCGTTATCCGCATGAGCGCCGCAATTATGAACGGAGATACTCAGAAGCTAAGCGGCGTTATCAATATTCAGGATGTAAAGAACCCTGTTTTTGTTGCCAAAAACCTGATTGGTGAGGATGACAGAGTATTAGGTGGTCATGGCGCAAAAGTTTACGCTACGGAACATGGTTTTGAAAATTTCTCTACGGAGATTCCTCAGAGAAGAAAAGAATATGAAGCCAAACTTGCCAACGGAGGTAAAGGAACTGTAGGGTGTGTAGCAATAGATCATGAAGGGAAATTGGCCGTTGCAACATCTACAGGCGGAAAAGGCTTTGAGATTCCCGGAAGGATTTCAGATTCTGCCACTGTGGCCGGAAATTATGCCAATGCCTTCTGTGCGGTAAGCTGTACCGGCGTAGGTGAAGATATTGTAAGCAATGCAACTGCTGCAAAAATTGTAACGAGGGTTACAGATGGGATGAACCTTCAGCAGGCATTTAGCAAAACATTTGACGAGCTTAAAACCATTGATGGGTTCGCAGGTGCCATTGCCATTGATAAAGAGGGGAATGTTTATCACCAGGACTCCTATCCTACTATGGTTTTTGCCAGTTTTGACGGTAAAAATTTTGAAGTCTTTTCTTAAATTTAACATTTTTTTATAGGTCCATTTATTTTTTTGGCACGTATTTTACATTATTCATAACAACAAATTTTAATATTAATACTTAAAAAAATAGAAATCATGGGAAACAAGACAAAAGGCTTATTAGCTTTACTAGGATTAGGTGCATTAGCTTATTGGAAATATAAGAATTCGAGCCCAGAAGATCAACAGGCTGTAAAAGACAAAATCAATACGGCAAAAGATAATCTGAATAAATGGGGAAATGACCTTAAGAGCAAAGCCAATGATGTTGCTTCCCAGGTTCAGAGTAAAGTGGACGAAGTGAAAACAAAGGCTGAGGACTCCTAAGCTAAACCAATAAGAGCAGTTTTTTTAACATTCATATATAGGAAAAAGTCATCGTAATAATTATTACGATGACTTTTTATTGTAAAATCAAAAAAATTAAATCACTTTTATCTTTATTTTTTTCTGCAACCAAAGCAAATACCAAAGGTATTTTATTTCCGAATTGAGGAATTCTCCATTTTCCTTTTTCAAATTCATCTACATGTCTGAAGCACGGATAAGGTGACCAGTCAAACTCCTGAAAAGTATCCAGCTTCAAATCTTTTTTAATTAAATTATCAAGAACTTCTGCTAAAGAGTGATTCCACATGACATATTCCTGTACGATAGGTGCAGACTGGTCAGCATAAGTTCCTTCATAGGTTTCCACAATTGGTTTTTCGTTAAAATAATTATAGGCTACGTTTGTAAAGTCGTCATCAAACATCCAGACAACAGGGTGAAACTCTGCCATAATGAACTTTCCTCCCGGCTTCAGAAAATGACTGATTACTCCAGCCCATTTTTCAAGATCTGGAAGCCATCCTATTGTACCATAGCTGGTATAAACAATATCAAACTTCTGATCCAGACTATTCGACAGATCATAAACATCTGAACAGATAAATTCAGTATCCGTACTGCATTTCTGCGCCAGATCCCTGGCTGTATCAATCGCTTTATCAGAAAGATCAATTCCGGTAACTTTTGCTCCCATTCTTGACAAGGAAATAGAATCCTGCCCGAAATGGCACTGCAGGTGCAGAATATTTTTCCTTTTATATCCCCAAGAAGCTCCAGTTCAATTGAATTCAGAGAGGTTCTTCCTTTTAAAAATTCATCTACAAAGTAGAAATCCGACTTCAGATGCGGTTCCACTTTGGCATTCCACGATTTTTTATTTATTTCCAGATAGTTTTCCATTGTTTAGCAAGGTCTTGATTTTTTATTTATAGTTATAGTTAAGATCTAAATTACTGTTTTTTGAGAGAACCTGGCTTTGAGAGGGAATTACAATGGAAGTATGCAGGCAATACACCTTCCAGCCTAAGGTTTCATACAATAGTTTTCCTTCTTCTGTTGCCACTAAAAGGTTATTTGAAAATCCTTTTGACAAAGCAATCTTCTCAAGTTCTTTCAATAAAAAAGTAGCAAGGCCTTTCCTCTGATGATCTTTTTCGGTAACAATCCTGTCATAAACAGCCAGATTATCTATAAGAGAAACACGTCCTATGGAAGCCTGTTCACCATTTTCTGCTACAATTCTGACTACAAAAGTTGTATTGTATTCAGAAAACTCCAGGTGGTATCCTTTTGCAAGACTGATTTCCCTGAAATGCATCGGGTGAAAACAGGTCATCATATAACCTTGTGGCTGCAGTACCCATCTTTCAGGAATTTTTTCTATAAATTCTTCAGGTGCAGTAGATACTTTCAGATAAATCCAGGGCTCATTTATTGAGTGGGCCAGCTGAAAAAATCCTCATTAAGTTCAGGAAATACAAAACGTTCTTTTTGCTTTTCGTCTCCTACAATCACTCTGAATCCTGATTTATACTGAACAGGAAAAGATACTTCTCTTGATAAACACCATCCCTTAAGCCAGTTTTCTACGATTGATACTTTATCCTTCATGATATTAAAAGTTTTTTATAATTGTTCCAGCAATTTCTTTTTTTGCTCTGTAAATTCTGCATCGGTTAAAATTCCGCTTTCTCTGAGTTTTCCTAATTTTTCAAGCTGATTAAAAATCTCTTCCGGTGAAACAGCTCCTTTGCTTACGGTATCGGTTTGTTTAGGAGACAATTTCTGTGGTGCATTATAGAAAGTTTTTATCGTATCATAGAATTTTTCTGCATCTTCCTTATCCATAAAACATTCAAATTCTGCAATCTTTTCATCAAGATGCAGTTTAATAATAGGTGATCTGGGATCTGTTACAAAACTTACCGCTTTGATAGTTTCATTGGGATAATTATTGATTTCTGCTGCCCCGAACATCGATTTTGAAACAGAAATCAATCTTCTGGATGTTGCCACTAATATTCCTGCAGCTAACGTATTGACAAATTGAGCATCAGTAATTGCAATAATGGGCTCATCTTCAGGAATCAGGTAAGGAAGTTCTTTGATCTCTCCTTTGGTGAAGATAGAAAGGTTGGCACGCAGTTTTTCCAGTTCCTGCTTTATTTTGCGGTGTCTTCTTTTATAAACTTCTCTTGAAATCTGGCCTGAATCAGTGTCCGTCAGCACAGGAAGATTCTGATTTGGGATTACTGCATCCTCTGCAGATCCGGGTTTTTCATTATTCAGAATTTTACTGATATCAACAATGCTGAACTTATTCAGGTTGTACAGTAATTCTTCATTAATATTCGCTGCTATATTCAAGCACTTGTTGCATAAAACATTGCCATCAGAAAGCGTATTGGCTCCCAGAAGCGTATCCATAGATGTTAATTCTGCCTTACAAAATGCACAATTATTAGTCATTTCTTTTTTATTCAAAAGTATTTAAATTCTCAACATCCATCAAAAAAACAACCACAAAAGTAATTTTGCAGTTGTTCTGTTTTTTATATAATTAAAAAAATTATTCTCCTAAAAACTCTTCTAAAGAAACCGTTTTCTGTACTCCGGCTTCCAGATCTTTAAAAGTAACTGTATTATTTTTAAGTTCTTCTTCACCAAGGAAAACAAGATTCTTTATGCCTTTCTTTTCTGCGTAAGTAAACTGCTTGTTGATTTTTGCATTTTCAGGATACAGTTCTGCTGAAATACCTTTTGCTCTCAGCTGCATCATTAGTTTTAAAGCTTCTGTTACTCCGTCACCTCCAAAGTTAGCAAACAGATATTTTATTTTAGCTGATGCTTCTTCAGGGAAAAGATTCAATTCTTCCATTACCAAATAGATTCTGTCTAATCCGAATGAAATTCCTATTCCCGGAATATTCTTCACTCCAAAAACTTCAGTCAGGTTATCATATCTTCCACCTCCTCCGATGGATCCCATAGCAACCTCATCTGCCTTCACTTCAAAGATAGCTCCTGTATAATAATCCAAGCCTCTGGCCAACGTAATATTGAATACAAGGTTTTGGATGTCAACTCCAAGATTAAGAGACTGTGTAAGAACAAACTCCAGTTCTTCTACCCCTTTCAGCCCGATTTCGTTTCCTGCAAATTTCTCCTTCAGCTGAAGAAGATTTTCCAGTGCATCATCAGACTGGCTGAATAAGAAGTCTAATTTATCTATGGATTCCTGAGAAATTTCTCTTTCCAGTAATTCTTTCACCACTCCGTCTTTACCGATTTTATCCAGCTTATCCAGTGCTACAGTAAAATCAATCAGCTTATCTGTGATTCCTGCATATTCTGCCAAACCGGAAAGAATCTTCCTGTTATTCATATGAATGGTTACAGGAACTTTCAGATCAGCAAATGATTTTAAATATAACTGAACCAGCTCTACTTCCTGTAGTAAACTTTCACTTCCCACCACATCTGCATCACACTGGTAGAATTCTCTGAATCTTCCTTTCTGAGGTCTGTCTGCTCTCCAAACCGGTTGGATTTGCGAACGTTTGAATGGAAAGGTCAGTTTCCCATGGTTCATAGCCACAAATCTTGCAAAAGGTACGGTAAGGTCATAGCGAAGAGCTTTATCGGTAAGGCTTTCCGCACTGAATGGTTTTTCCAATGCTCTTTGGAAATCATGAAGCATCTGAGTCTTTTTCTCATCTTTTGCTTCATTGATACTTGAATTTAAAATTTTAAAAATCAAGCGGTCACCTTCTTCTCCGTATTTTCCTGTGAGTGTAGAAAGGTTTTCAAAACTTGGAGTTTCCAATGGCTGAAATCCGAATAATTCGAAATTATTCTGTAAAATATTAATGATATATTTTCTTCTGGAAACTTCCTGTGCCGTAAAATCTCTCGTCCCTTTTGCTAAACTTGGCTTCATTTCTTGTATGTCATTTTGATAAATGCAAAAGTAAGGAATTGCAGGGACTTTACACAGCATAAAAAAGCCGAAGAAAATCTTCCTCCGGCTTTTCTTGTTGTATTATCAATTATTTCAAAAAATCATATGCTTTCAAGAATCTCAAGAATTTCTTCACCATAATTTTCGATCTTATGCTTCCCGAACCCTTTGATCTCCAGCAACTCTTCTTTTTTGGCAGGTTTATACTTGGCTACAGAAACCAGCTCTTTGTTACTGGCAATAAAATAAGTAGGAAGATTCTGTTCTTTTGCTTTCTCGGATCTCCAGAGCTTCAAAGCATCCAGTATTTTTCTTCATCCCTATTCAGGGTTTCACTTTCCGCAGAGTATTTTACTGTCTTCGGTTCTTTTACTGTACTTTTTGCAGGCTTTAAGTCTTCAAAATACAATATTACAGACCAATAGCGCTCTTCACTTACAAAAGCCGTTTCTACTTTCATAATCTCGTTGGCTTCCAGGAAATCATCCAGCATTTCCTGGTCTTTGTAAAGGAATTCCTCGGGAAGCCTGATGTTAAAAACTTTTACTTTCATCATTTGTGTTTTTAGAGTTATTTCCCTCCCAGTAACAGGATCTCGTCTACACGAATTTCTGTGATATACCGCTTCACCCCATCCTTGTCATCATATGATCTGTAGGTAAGCTTTCCTTCTATGGCAATTTCTTTTCCTTTAGGAACATACTTTTCAAAGATTTCTGCTGTTTTCCCAAAGGCAATAAGGTTGTGCCATTGCGTTTCTTCTACTTTTTCTCCTCTGGCATTTGTGTAATGATCACTGGTAGCTAAGGATACGCTTGCTTTTACATTTCCGTTGTCGAAGTTTACCATTTCAACTTCTTTTCCTGTGTAACCAATTAATGTTACTTTGTTTCTTAGTGACATAACTTTTATATTTTAAAGATTAATAAATTCAGATAAGAGACGTTCACTGTTTTTCTCAAATCTCTGTTGCAAAGATTGCGATGTTCTGATAGTACAGTCGGTTATAAACTATTTAAATCCGTTTGTAGTCGTTTGTAAACGAATATTAAAACAAAAAAGCGTTCTATATGAAGCAAGATCTATCAGGATCAAAAGACATAAATCTCTGGTATTCCATTAAAAAATCAATGAAATAAAACTGATCTAAAAATATTTTTCTTCATTCAAAAACATAGAAAAACAGATGTATTAACAGGGATTTTTTTTCTATTTAATTTAATTTTTTTTGCAAATTTGTAAAAATGTCTGATATGCAAAAAGAAAAACTCCGTACAGTAAGAAAGATGAAGGGCTTTACCCAGCAGCAAATGGCTGAAATAATCCCTACTGATGTCTCCAATTATAGCAGAAAAGAAAGTGGTGCTGTATCTATTACACAGACAGAATGGAACAAACTTGCCCAATTTTTATCGGTTCCTGTTGAGGAAATCTACGAAGAAGATGAAGTAAAATTCATCATTGAGAATCCTGTATTTAATGACAGTCCCGGATCTTCTGTAAATGTTAATAACAGCGGAGACGACAATAGCAACTTTACAAATATCAGCAATGAATTAAGCATAGAAATCATTAAAACGATGCAGGAATATATCAGTCTGCTTAAAGAGGAAATCGAAAGACTGAAAAAATAGAAAGCTTAAAAACAATTTTTGATAGATTACAATAAATTCAATTACTAAAAAAACATCTTTTTAGAGATGTTTTTTTAGTATATGCTTAATTCCATTGGATTGTATTGTTTTGCTCTATTTCCTGCTTTTTTAAGAAGAGAACGACGCTCTTCAGGATCTTCAATGAATTTATTAATAACAAAATATACGAATCAGGAAAAGTTTTAAAATTGAAGTGGAAACAAAACAGTAGTGGATTTGAGTTTTTCAAACATGGAGCATTATATAATACAGAATCACCTGCCTATCCATTTGCAAACGGATAATTCCGTATCTTTGTGAAAATTCTTTTATGATAAGGAACATCAATATTTTTGAGTTTCCTCTCAATCTGGGACTTACAAAAAAGGAACACGAGACAGAGCCCGGCGTTCGAAAACTTCCGGACTGGCTCAGGAAATTTGATTTTCATAAAAGAATTAATCCTAAAAACGTTTTCAGGCTCGAAGCTCCGGAGTATTCCATGCAATTTGATGAAGAATTAAAAGTCAGAAATGCAGAACAGATTATTGAATATGCTCAAAACCAGGCTGACTGTATTATAAGCCATTACGAAAAGAATAGCTTCAACATCATTTTGGGTGGCGACTGCAGTATCCTGATCGGAAATGCTGTCGCGCTGAAAAAACTGGGAAACTTCGGTATTTTTTACCTGGATGGTCATACAGATTTTATTCCACCTGAACTTTCTGAAACCGGCGGCATTGCAGGCATGGATCTCGCCGTGATTACGGGAAACGGCCCTGAAAAGCTAACCAATATTAATGGTTTAAAACCCTATATCGCTGAAGAACATGTTTTCTGCTGCGGAAACGCCGAAACAGATGATGAAGAATATGTCAGCCAGATTATCAATTCAGGAATTCATTATTTTGATCTTTATCAACTCAGAAGCAAAGGCTTTAGAAATACTGCTGAAGATTTCTTGAAAATGGTTGAAGAAAAAAGCTCGACGGTTTTTTCATTCATTTTGATGTGGATGTTCTGAAAGATGAGATTATGCCGGCTGTAGACAGCAGAATGGAAGACGGAGTCGGTTATGATGATCTAAAGGAAATACTGGAACCTTTGATTGAAAATCCGCTATGCTTAGGAATTGAAATTACTATTCTGAATCCTGATGATGATAAAGACGGGATTTATACCCGGCCATTTGTAGAAAATTTAATTCAAATTATAAAAAAATAAAGAAGACTAAATGAAGAAGAGCATAAAAAGAACATTCAGAGTTTCAAAATACGTAATCTATAAAGAAACGCTTGTTGATTATAAAGAACATTTCTGGTCATTTTTAGGTGCGTTTTTTGGGATCGGGATTATTGCATTTATCCAGTCTTATTCACTGGCCGAAACTGAAAATATTTTCCTGATCGGTTCTTTCGGAGCGTCAAGTGTTCTTATTTACGGGGCCATCCAAAGTCCGTTGGCACAGCCCAGAAACCTTATTGGCGGGCATGTCCTGTCAGCACTGGTAGGAGTTACTGTATACCAGTTTGTTCCGCATACCATCTGGCTTTCGGCACCTCTGGCAGTGGCTTTCTCGATTGTGCTGATGCAATATACAAAGACACTGCACCCGCCTGGTGGTGCTACCGCCCTGATTGCCGTAAGCTCTACGGGAAAAATCCCTGAATTAGGGTATTGGTATGTAGTCTCCCCTGTTCTTTCAGGATGCATCATCCTTCTGCTTGTGGCTTTGTTCTTTAATAATATTACCCCCAACAGAAGCTACCCTACTCACAGCAGGTTTAAAAAACTGCTAAAAAAAAGACATACACATCACCTAAAATAAAGATCATGAATTGCCTGGAATGTGGCGAAAAAATCATCGGAAGGTCTGATAAAAAGTTCTGTAACGACGCCTGCCGGAACGCCTATAACAATAAGCAGAATAAGGATTCTAATAATCTGATGCGGAATGTGAACAACAAGCTCCGCAAAAATTACCGCATCCTTATGGAGATTAATACAGACGGTAAAACAAAAGTACCCAAATCCCGGCTGGATGGCTTAGGTTTTGATTTTGATTATTTTACCAATCTGAAAGTCTATAAAAACGGTTCTGAATACAAGTTTATTTATGATTACGGTTATAAACTGCTGGAAGATGACTTTGTACTGATTGTAAAAAATCAGGCATAAACCACACCTTAACAATATTATTATGAAAGAAGTTGTTCTGATTACCGGAGCCGGTGGTATGATTGCCAAAGAACTGGCCAAAAAGATAGGTAGAGACTATGAAATCAGGTTTCTGACCAGAAACAGGAAGCATGAAAACGAATATGAATGGGACATTAAAAAAGGAACTATAGATGAAATTGCCTTTGACAATGTTTCCCACATCATCCATCTGGCGGGAGCCAACATTTCAGAAAAGCGCTGGACACCGGAAAGAAAAAGAGAACTCATCTCCAGTCGCGTTGATTCTGCGGAACTGCTTCGGACCACTTTAAGAAAAAACAGGATTAAATTAAAATCTTTTATTTCTGCTTCAGGAATTAATTTCTATGGTACAAAAACTTCAGAAAAAATTTATGTGGAAACTGATCCTCCCGGTAATGATTTTTTAAGTGAAGTAGTTGTTTTATGGGAAAGGGCTGCAGATGATTTTAAAGAACAGGAACTGGCAGAAAGAGTTGTCAAAATACGGACAGCAGTAGTTCTCTCCGAAAAAGACGGAGCGCTAAAGAAAATGGTTCCTCCGGTTCAATATTATATCGGCTCTCCTTTGGGAAACGGCAAACAGTATATGCCCTGGATCCATATTGAGGATATTTGCTCTATTTATGGGTTTGCTTTGAAAAACCCTGCTATTGAAGGTGCTTACAATGCTGTTTCTCCACAGCATGCCACTAATAAAGAACTTACAAAAAAGATTGCGAAAGTACTTGGCAAGCCATTATGGATGCCCAATGTTCCCGGATTTGTTTTAAAACTGATATTTGGCGAACTGGCTGCCGCTATACTTGAAGGCTCCCGAGCTTCTTCACAGAAGATTATGGATGCGGGGTTTCACTTTAAGTTTCCTGATCTGGAAGAGGCTTTGAAAGATGTATTAAAGAAGTAACTGAATAACAATATTACATTCAAAATAAACCATTTAAACCTATTATTACAACATAGAAAATTACTTATGCAAAATCCTGATATTACCATCCTTACAACTGAAATTTTATCAGACAACTGGTACACATTAAATAAAGTAACTTTTTCTGTCCGCAAAAAGGATGGAACTACAGAAACTCAAAGCAGAGAAGCTTATGACCGCGGAAACGGGGCGGTGATCCTTCTTTATAACAAACCTTCAAACACGGTAATCCTTACAAAACAATTCCGGCTGCCTACTTATATCAACGGAAATCCCACAGGAATGCTTATTGAAGCCTGCGCCGGACTTCTGGATAATGATAATCCTGAAGATTGTATAAAACGGGAAACCGAAGAAGAAACCGGATATAAGATTTCCAAAGTAGAAAAAGTATTTGAAGCCTATATGTCACCGGGATCCGTGACGGAAATCCTCTACTTTTTTATCGCAGAATATTCGAATGAAATGAAAATAAATGATGGCGGCGGATTGGAAGAAGAAGGTGAAAATATACAGGTACTGGAACTTTCTTTTGAAAAAAGCCTGGAAATGATTGATAACGGAGAGATCAAAGATGCTAAAACAATCATGCTTCTTCAGCACTTACGGTTGAAAGGAATTATGTAAAATAATGATTGACAATTGATATTAAGGTTAGATTTAATCTTATTCGGAAAAGTTTATCTATGAAATCTTTGGGAATAAAAATCCTTAAAACTGCAGCTTTATTTTTAATCTTCCTTTTCAGTATCCTGATGCTGAAAGTGATTTCCCAATACACTTCTTTTGATAAAAATACCGGGTTTCTGGTCTTTAAACAACAGGTTGTCAACAATCCGTACTGGATGTTTTTTTCTATATCCATATTTTTTCCATAACACTTTGCCTTCTGGCCGGTCTTACTCAGTTTTCCGGCCGGCTTTTAGCGGAAAGCAGAAACCTTCATAAGAACGTTGGTAAAATATATGTCTATAATATTCTGATCATTAATGTTCCTGCCTGTTTCGTTCTGGGATTGTTTTCAAACGGAGGTCTTATCGGGATTACAGGATTTCTGATCCAGGATGTGCTTTGGGCATATTTTACCATTGCCGCTGTGATTTCGGTAAAAAAAGGAAATATAAGCAGGCATAAAATGTATATGATTTTAAGCTACGCAGTAACCACCACTGCAATTACTTTCAGAATCATAAAAAATCTGCTGTACAATGAAACCCGCCATGATTATGAGCTCTTTTATGGATTGAATGTCTGGGCTGCTCTTTTGATCAATCTCTTTATTGCTTATGTAATGCTCAGAAAAAAATCTCTGTTATCGGGAAAAATTAAGATTTGACAGAAAAATATAAATGCTGAAAGATGAAATCAGAAAGAATGAAACAATGAATATTAAAGTATTAAATACCATTTCGTATTTACTCTTCTTAGTCCATTTACCGAAAAAACGCATAATCAGGGAAGAAATGCCTGCAAAAACAGCGAGAATGCAAAGAAGGAAAACGTAATATATCATGGATGTTTTATTAATTTATGTAAATCTATTATTTTAAATCTGAAAAAGCAATCGTCTACAAGAGTTATCCTTTTGGCTTTTTTTGAATCTTAATGATTTGAAATTATCCGGCCTTAGTTTTTACATTCCCATATCATTTTCCTCTCCATAGATTTTCCATTGTCTGTATTTTTCAGGGTCTGCAAAAGCTGGGTCCTCTTTGTAGTAATACAGAAGTCTTTCCAGTGCGTAGAAATAGGTTGAATATTCCAAAGCTTTTTCATAATGGCTAACCGCCTTCTTTATGTTTTGTTTTACACCTAATCCGTGATCATACATAATTCCGTAATAAATATTTGAATAGGTGCTGTTGTAATCTTTTCTTATATACCGCTGAAGGTTGTCATAATCTTCTTTCTGATAGTATATTTCAGATATATTTTCATCATTGAACTGGAATTTCTTTTCTGCTTTTTTATAGTATTCCAATGCCAGATCATGATTTTTCTCCACATGTTCACCATAAAAATACAGATGCCCCAGATTCTCAAAAGCGAGACCATGACCTAATGCTGCAGCTTTCTCATAGCACTCTGCAGCCTTTATGATATCCTGAGGCAATCCGATACCGTTCTGATAGTGATAGCCAAGATTATTCCACGCATACCGCTGATCTTTCTCAGCAGCTTTTTCATAAAAATCAAGTCCCTTTTGAAGATCATAAAACTCCGGAATACTGTCATCCGTATAAATAAATCCAAGCTCTGTCATCATATCAGCATTACCGCGCTCTGCTCCAATGGTAAAAAGGCGTATTGCTTCTCTGATATTTCCATTATTCTGATGCTCTGCTGCCTGAGATTTGAGCGTATCATTATCAAAATAGATCTCATATCCGGAGCCAGTCTTTTCAGTCCATCTCTTATAAAAGTCAGTAAAGTATTTCTGATCTTTTCCACGCAGGTTGTACCGCTTTTCGTATAAAGCCCCCATATTAAAATCTGAAATCTGACGGATTGTTCTGTCTTCGTCCAGAAGACACATTTCATTTCCTTTGAAAAGGCAAAGCAGTTCTGCATCATAACCTATTCCCTCACAAATATAATCATAGACAGGGCTTTTAAAATCCGTTTTCTGATCATAGTAGTACATACCTTCTGGAGTGGCTATACGAAAGATTTCATAGCTGCAGATTTCAATTTTCAAATGGTTTTCAGATAAAGGTAAAAACCAACGGTCATTAGCTGCGTCATACAGTCCTGTTCCTGTTTGATCTGATAGTATAAAAACATCTTTCATCAAGTGATAAAACCCTCCCATCTGAATATTGACAATAGCCTCATTTACCAGTCTGAACAATTCATGCTCAGTATCGTAAAGATGCCATTTTTTATCTTTCCTGTAGGCAAAAGCAGTGTATCCATACTCCCTGAATACCATTATTTGATCAGCATCCTCATCCAGAAGGCTCCCATCTGGTTTTATAAGGCTTATTTTCTTCTGGAATTTATTCGGTTTTATCCGGTAATATCCATTTGCTATCTGTTCAACGGTATCTTCAGGATATTCTCCCAGGCAGATCCCTTCCAGGGTGTAATATGCTCTTTTAGATGTTCCCTGCTGTCTACGGTAGATAAGATCAGGGTATTCATAGCCGAAAGCTGTTTCTGAATGATCAGCAGCGATCTGTCTGTTCAGTATATCAATAACCCGATAACGTCCCTCTTTTTGAGCATTAAACAGTCCCTTGTACATCAGCAGTTCCAGGTCATCATATTCACAGGGAATAACAAGAGTATTCGCTTTTATATCAATCAGTCCGGATTTTCCGTCCATTTGTACAATTCCATATTCTTTTTCTTCTATTGAAAGAGTATCAAATGCTTCCTCATAAAGGCAATCCACCATTAGCCTGCCATCATTTCCAAGGTATCCGAATTTTCCGTTTTTCTGCGCTACAGCAGTTCCTTCATTACTAAAAGCGAAAATCTCTTCATAAACTGCCGGGACAATAACCTGTCCTTTTTTATCCTTCAATCCCCAAAACCCATTTTCTTCAAAGGTTTCGGAAGGATTTTTATACAATTCTTCATTCCAATACCCTAAGCCATATTCAATCCAATCTGTTTCCAGTAATGTTAAAAAGGAATCATAGCCGCGTCCTGCAAAAACTTCTCCTTCAAGCCATTTTAAATTCTGATCTTCTACTGCCTTTTCATAGAGCTTGTTTTTTCCTGAATTTCCAGCACCCAATCTTTTGCCTGGTTTTTATGGCTTTCTTCATTCATATTGAATACATCTGCTGCATCCATCACAAAAGTATCGTAAGGAAGCGCTTCCAGTAATTCAAACATCTTATTCACCGGCTCATACCATACTTTTTTATAGTGCAGCTGATAATGATCAGCCAACAGCTGGTAAAACATTCTGAGCCTTGAAATTCCTTCCTCTTTATGGAAATATAAAAGCTTCCCTTTTGATCTTGGATTGCCGGCAAACAGAGGGATCAGCAGCTCAGGAATTTCGTAATTCCATTCGCCTAAATAATTGGGATATTCGTTTTTCGTTTCTGAATCGATATTATAGGTGTAAATACGATGTGCCATTATTGATAAGATTACAATCAGTTTATCTAACCTCAGATTATTATTACTACTTTGTTTTATCATTGCATGTTACATTTTCTCTGTATCCATTGCTATGACGGGATTTAAGAGCAAATAATATGCAAAATAAAAAAACCAAATGAAAACTGTTCTACAAAATCTGTATAAAAATTGCAAATTCAATTGAGAAAATCTATTTAATTCTTTAGATTTTGAATTTAAAGCCTTAATTTTGCACTGAAATTCAGAAAATTCGGATTCTTTCAACAACGTATGTACATGAAAAAAATGATGATCGGGCTTACAATGGCCTTATCCATTACTATATGGGGACAAAAATCTCCTGCAAAAACAAATAATCTGACACCCTACAGCTATCAGACTTTCAATTGTGACAATAAAGGCTACTTTGATCCGGCTAAATATAAAAAGGAAGAAATAGACGGAGTGAACAAGCTTTTGTACCAGTTTAACGGCGTTGTTTTTGATACCCGTCCCGTTTTTAAGCTTTCCCAGCTTGAAGAAATCCGTCAGAACAGAGAAGCTTATTTAGAGGAGCTTGAAAAACAATATCAGGAAAAGAAAAAGGAGCTGTACAGCATACAGGTTATTGATCTTCCAAGATGGAAAAAACTTCAGGAAGAAACCATCCAGTCTTTTGAAAACGAATACCAGTTGAATAAGGAAGAAATTATTGCTTATTCTGATCCTTCAACCCTTAAAAACAGTAAATACTACGATACCTGCAAAGAACAGATTGATGCGATCTCTTCTCCTGACAGAGAAAAGATGTATGCTGCATGGAGAATGTATACTGAGCTTAAAAGTAAAAATAATGCGGACCCTAAAGGCGTAATGGCTAGATTTGATGCTAAAATGAATGATCCTCAAAGAGAAGATTACGCTTTGATCGATATGATAGGGCTGGGTTTTCACAACTGTGCCAACAGCAGTTTCAGACAGAAACGTGATGATGAAGGAACTTCCTACAAAGATTTTGACAAAATCTTTACAAAACTGAAAAGAACCTGTGATGAACCATAAGAATTAAGATTTAATATTATACTAAGACAGCACTTATACCGGGTGCTGTTTTCTGTTGTAAAATTGTTTCCGGTTGAGACTCAAATAAATTAATAATGAATAAGTTATGGTTTATCAGATTTAAATCCGTAATTTTGCACCCCGAAAATAAGGATTAGAGATATGAAAAAAATTGGTGAGCACAGAACGCTTCTTGGAGTAGATAAAAATGTTACTTTAAAAGAATTGAAGACCATTTACAGAAATGTGATGAAAGACACCCATCCTGATAAATTCATTAATGATGAAGCAGGAAAGCAGGAAGCGGAAGAAAAGAGCAAGTCTGTTATTGAAGCTTATCATTTTTTGGTAAGTATCAATCCGGAAACTCAGGAAAAATATAAAGAAGAATATACGGAAACAATTACAAAATCCAATATCCAGGATTTCTATCTTGAAAAATCGATTTTAACAGTACAACATCTGAACGGCAATATCTACGAATATATGGGTGTTCCCAAAAATACCTATATCAAAATGATCAATGCTGATTCCCAAGCCGTTTTGCAAGAAGACACATCTACGGAAACTTTGTTTACAGAAAGTCCGGAGAGGTTATGGCAGATTAGTTTTTGTATTATAATATAGAAGAGCTTTCAGCATATGCTGAAAGCTTTTTTTATGTTTTGGCTAAAGCCAAATAATGAATGTTATAGAATTAAGCGGGCTAAAGCCCGCTCCTATTGAATATCTTAAAAGTTAATCGCTCACGTTTGTCATTGACTCCGTCGAGTCTTCGATTTCTAACGAAGAAAGAATCTCATTGGTAATCAAGCCAAAGAGAAATGAGCTGAAACCCATTTAGAATAGCAAATATCATTCAATGGCTTTAGCCAGAATCTATGACATACACATTCATTAGCCAACAAAAAAGCCGTATCAAAATGATACAGCTTTTCGGTTAATTAAAGGCTTAATTTATTTATCCAAATGCTTCGGAGTAAATCCGTCCTCATTCAGTTCTCTGTGTACGTAATCAGCTTTCATTTCAGCTTCGTAGTCTACTTTCTTATGTTGTCCCAGTCTTCTTAAAAGAGAGTCAAATAATGAATATACTACCGGTACAATGATCAATGTAAGGAATAGAGATGATGTCAGACCACCGATTACTACCCATGCAAGACCTTTGTTCATCTCTGCTCCGGCACCTGTTGCCAATGCGATCGGTAACATACCGAAGATCATCGCAATGGTGGTCATCAGGATCGGACGAAGACGTGCGTGATTAGCCTGTACCAGAGCATCGTGGGTATTGGCTCCTGCTGCTTTTCTCGCATTCGTAAAGTCAACGATAAGGATTGCGTTCTTCGCTACCAGACCAATCAACATGATCATCCCTAACATCGTAAAGATGTTCAGTGAATTGGCAGTTAAAGCCAGAATTACCATTACTCCGATCATCGCTAACGGGATTGAGAACAATACCACAAAAGGATACACGAAACTGTCATACAGTGAAACCATTACCAGGTATACCAATACGATAGCTGCCAATAGAGCAATTCCTAACGTACCGAAACCTTCCTGCTGGTTTTCCATATCACCACTCCAGATATAATCTACTCCTACAGGTTTTTTATCGCTCTTCATGAACTTATCTGCCCATTCATTAGCTACGTCCCCTACCGGTCTACCTACCGCTTTTGCTCTTACTTTTACAGAAGGAGATTTATCTCTACGCTCAAGTAAGCTTGGCCCTGAACCCATTTTCACATCTGCAAACTGGCTCAGACGAACCTGCTGCCCCTGAGCATTGGTAAACATAAGGTTTTTAACATCATCAATGGACTGTCTGTTGACATCTCCGAAACGGATATTGATATCATATTCATATTCTCCTGCTCTGAATTTACCATCTGTATTTCCGTTGAACGCCGTCTGCATCGTCTGTCCTACACTTGAAAGATTCAAGCCTAAAGAAGCCATTTTATCTCTGTCGATACTTACCTGAACTTCAGGGCTTCCTGTATCTGTTGATAGCTCAGCATCCACAGCTCCCGGTACTTTTTCAATAGCTCAAGGATTCTGGTTGCTTCTTTTACTGCGGTTGCGTTATCCGGTCCTGTTACAACCATTTCAATCGGAGCATTTTCAGCACCCATGATACCGATCGGAGCCGTTTTAAACTCAACACCAGTAAATTTCTCTTCCAGCTGTCTTTTTATTTTTGCCGCTTTGATGTTGGTACTTTCAGAACGTTCGGACTTATCTGTCAGGTTTACCTGAACTTCAGACTGGTAAGTAGTTGCCTGAGCTCCACCAAAACCTGTAGACTGTTGTCCAACTGTTGTAATAAGGTCTACAACATCTTTATCGTTTCTTAAGAATTTCTCAACTTCTAATGTTAACTGGTTGGTTTTTTCAACAGTTGCATCTTTGGATAATTCCATTTGTACAAGGAACTGACCACGGTCGATCGGCGGGAAGAACTCACCTCCGATGAATCCGAATGCTACCAGCATAAATGAACTGATTAAAACAATGAATGTAATGACTACTGTTGAGATTCTTCTTAATGTTGTTTTCAGACACCATTCAAGAATACCGGTAATCCAGTGTGTGAACTTGTCAATTAATCCTTCAAACCAAAGGATGAATTTCTCAAACCAGTTTTTACCTGTTAAATGTTCCAGTTTACCGAACCTTGATGATAACCAAGGAATGATGGTAAATGAAGCCAGCAATGATAATAGGGTTGCAATAACTACCGTGACGCAGAACTGAGCAAGGATGTTGGCCACAAGACCTGAACTCATTGCGATCGGTAAGAATACCACCACAATTACCAATGTAATCGCAGCAACGGTAAATCCGATCTCTGATGCTCCGTCATACGCCGCTCTGATCTTGCTTTTACCCATCTCCATGTGACGGTAAATGTTTTCCAGTACTACGATCGCGTCATCTACCAGGATACCTACCACGAGCGACAGCCCCAGTAAGCTCATCAGGTTCAAAGTATATCCCATTAGATTCATACCGATGAACGCTGCCACCAATGAAGCCGGGATAGAAACCATTACGATAAATGCGTTTCTGATACTGTGAAGGAATAATAGCATCACAATTGCCACGAGAATAATCGCTAAGAATAAGTCGAAAATAACGTGGTTGGCTGACTCAAGGGTAAAGTCTGTAGTATCATTTACCACTTTTACTTTTACGCCCTGAACTTTGTATGCTTCTTCTACTGTTTTAATTGTTTTCTGAACACTTTCAGATACCGATACCGCATTCGCATCAGATTGTTTTTTAACCTGCATCAAAATGGTAGGAAACTGATTGAATCTCGCTACTTTCTCCACATCTTTCTGAGAGTCAAAAACTGTTGCGATATCGGATAAACGTACCTGGGCTCCGTTTTTATTGGAAACCACAAGGTTATTCATCTCTTCAGTGGATTTATATTTTCCTGAAAGTCTGATCGTAGATTTTGTAGTTCTTGTTTTCAAGCTCCCTGTAGGGAAATCAAGGTTTGATGAAAGGATAGCCTGTTGTACATCTCCTATTGAAAGTCCGTACCCCTGTAATTTTTTCTCATCAAGGTTCACCTGAATTTCTCTTTCCTGCCCACCCACAAGATCAACCTGAGCCACACCGTTTACACGGGAGAAAATAGGTTCAATCTTTTTATCCAGTAAGTCATAAAGATCTTTACTGTTCAGTTTATCAGATGAAATACTCATCGTGATGATCGGTAAGTCATCTAACGAGAATTTATTCAGAGAAGGAGCCTTTACATCTTCCGGAAGGTCTGCAAGGATTGCATTTACCTTTCTCTGGGCATCATTCAAAGCGTAGTCTACATCGGCTCCATCGTTCAGCTGAACCATGATAACGGATAAACTTTCGTATGAAGAAGATTCTACCTTTTTAACGTTTTCCAGGGAACCTACGGCATCTTCAATCTTCCGGGTCACGGATGTCTCCACCTCTGCAGGCGAAGCTCCCGGATACACGGTAGATATGGTTACCATATTGGTTTCAAACTTCGGAATCAATTCGTATCCCATGAGCGTATAACTCAGGATACCTCCCAACGTCAGAATTGTAAATAATACAATTACCAGCGAGGGTCTTTTAATCGATATTTCTGCTAACTTCATAAACGTTCTACTTTATAATGTTTACTTTAGATCCGTTGTCCAGATTGATCTGTCCGCTGGTTACCACCTGCTCTCCGCCATTCAATCCGCTTAAAATCTGAACTTTATCCCCGTAAACTTTTCCGATGGTTACTTTGATCAATTTTGCAACGCCATTCTGAACAACGAATAATTGTCCTGAGCTTACTCCGTTTACAAACGCTTCTGCTGGCACGGTCAGCATATTCTGGGTTTCCGCACCGTTGTTGGTACTGAATTTAGCAGTTGCATACATACCGGCTTTAAGGTTTCCTTTGTTCTGAACTTCAATTTCAACAGGGAAATTCAAAGAAGCATCACTCTTAGGAGCGATAAATGTAATTCTTCCTACGAAAGAATCTTCCGGTAAAACGTTTACTTTAATCGGAACTTCCTGACCTAACTGGATTTTTCCGATCTGGCTTTCATCTACTAAGACAGAAAGCTTTAAGCTGTTGATATTAACAATTTCAAACATTGCTGTCCCGGGTGAAACAACAGTTCCCGGCTCAACCATTTTCTTGTTGATCGTACCGCTGATTCCTGCACGGATGCTTGTATCGTTTACTTTTACACCCTGTGCTTTTAATGCTGCCTGAGCATTCTTAAGCTGCAGCCTTGAATTATCAAGCTGTTGTTTTGTAACTCCACCTGTTTTGTATGCGTTTTCATAGCGCTGGTTATCAATAATAGCATTCTGCAGATTATTCTGAGCCTGGGTAACATCTACTTCGATAGCATCTCTTTTGATGGTTGCCAGAACCTGACCTGCACTTACTCTTGAACCTTCTTTTACCAAAACGTTTACGATACGTCCTGAGATCTCGGAAGACTGGCTCATTTCCTGCTTAGGAATAAAAGTTCCGTTGGCTGAGTAGTCTGTATCAATATTTTCTCTTGTAACGGTTACGATATTGACGTTGATTTTATCTACCTGCTTGGCAACTTCTTTTACTTCCTGAGTCTGCTTTTCTTTGTTACCTGCAATCTTGTAAGCGGCCAAACCTACCAGTACAGCTGCTACGATGATATATATTAAAGTTTTTTTCATTGTTTATTATGGGTTTTGTAATGTGTTTAACTCTCCTTTTGCTTTAATTACTTTTATTTCAGCCTGCTTGTAGTCCAGCAATGCATTCGCATAATTCTGTTTAGCCTGTGTCAGAGCATTTTCAGTATCCAATACTTCTGTAAGTGTTGCCAGACCGTACTGATAGTTAGACTGAGTATTTTTCTGTACTTTTTCTGCCAGGTCCACATTATCTTTCATGCTTTGAATATTGATTATTGCGTTCTCCATATTGGAAACTGCATTTTTATAATCTAAACTCAAGTTCAGTTTTTTATTCTGTATATCCTGATCTAAATCCTGAATATCGATTTCCGCCTGTTGGATCTGAGCTTTGGTAGCCCCTCCCATAAAAATCGGAATTTTAATCGCTAAGCCAATGGAAGCATAGTCTCCCCAGTTCGTTCCCTGGCTTGATCCTGTAGCATAAGGGAATTTATTCCCCAGCCCCTGCCAGCCATAGTTAGCTGAAAGTCCTACCGTAGGATAAAGATTGGCAATAGTTGCTTTTTTGCTATATTCCAGAAGTTCTCTTTGCTTATTCAAAACTTTTAATTCAGAACGGGTCTCCAGATTCACATTGCTGTCCAACAGCTGTGGATTCGGTACAATTGTTTTCTCTTCAAGTTCAATAGGCGTATCAATAGGAATTCCCATATAGAACTTCAGTGAGTTTTTGAAACTTCAACAGCGTTAATTAACTGTTGCTTGTTTGAACCGATATTGGTAAGCTGAACATTGGTACGATCCAGGTCAATTGGCTTAGCAAGGCCATTATCTACCAAACTTTTGATGACGTTTCTTACCCTTTCCGTATTGGCATAGCTCTCTTCCACCGTTTTAAGATTCTCTTCCTGTACGAACACCTGATAATATGCTGTGGCAACATTCTCAATAATCTGCTCGTTGGTTAAATCCGAATTTAAAAGATAGAATTCTCTTGTAGATTTCGCTGCTTTAAGACCAATAAAAACTCTCTGATCAAAAACGTTCTGGTTAAGAGTTACTACGTTTACAGATTGCCATTTTGTTCCAAAAGCAACAGGAATCAGCTCACCAGGTTTACCTAAAACCTCACCGGGAAGAACAGATTTTTGCAAAATAGGATTGTACGTATTGCTTATTGTTGCACTGATCTGAGGGAGAGCTCCGGCTCTGGCCTCATCAATCTTGTATTCGGCTTTTTTACCTGTAAAGCAGCTTTCTTAGCTTCTGCCTTATTCTGGAGTGCCTGTTTGATTGCTTCCTGCAGGGAAACCTGCTGCTGGGCAGACACCAATGAAAAGCCGAAAATCATAAATGCTGAAGCTATCCCAATTTTTAGCTTTGTAGCAGTTATACGTTTTCTATTCATAATTTTATACTTCGTTTATTTTTTATTTATTCATTCATTATTTATTTCTATTTGACGAATCATCATCAGAAATACTTTAGTTTTTTTAATTTTTAAATAACATGTTGATAATAATCTCTTTTCGTTCAGAAATAATCCTGTCATATTCTTCATCGTTAATTAAAAGATTTTCCATCAATAATGGCCGTATGGCACTTGGAAATACCAACAGTGAAACCATATTCAGGATAAACTGAACCGGTGCCATTTTTTCTATATTACCCAACTCCATTTCTTTTTCGATATCACGATACATTTCATTCAGAATATCTTCTTCAATTTCCCTGTGATGGCCGGTCCCTTTATTAATCTGTGACACAATATAGGTTTCCAGATAGGGATACTGAAGACTTGTAGAAAGACTGCTCTCTATGAATTTGCTGATCTTTTCTTTGAAGGGCAGATCAGAATCCTGAATGATCTTCGACTTTTCCTGTTCTACTCTTTGTGCTTCGTCAAAGATGATCTGAATAAGCTTATCCCGTGATCGGAAATAATAATTAATAAGAGTCCTGTTTACTCCTGCTTCATCGGCGATCTCCTGCGTAGTAGCATCAAATTTTCCTTTCACAAAGAACAAATTCTTCGCTGTCTCTTTGATTAATTCCTGTGTTTGGTCTTTTTTTGCTTGATTTGACATTTTTGTTAAACAAATTTGTGCAAATTTATATTAAAATTTATTTTTGACAAAATTGTTAAACAAAAAAGTTATGACATCCGTCATATTTCTATGGTAAAGTTTGCGATTACTTATTATTTAATAAGAAGTCTATTTTTATATCTTTGCCGCAAAAATTAATAACCAATGAAGAAAATTCTTTCGCTGTTCTCAATTTTGAGCATAGCACTTCTATTTTCACAGAAGAAGATTTCTAAAAACAATTTCTATCACTTTTATGAAAACAGAGGGCAAATTATAGATCAGAATGGCAAAGAAAATAACGATGTGAAATATCTTTTTCACTCTAATGGTCTGAATGTACAGCTGCGTTCTAATGGTTTTTCTTATGATATATATGAAACTAAGAAAACCTTAAATCCTGATTTTTCAAAAAAAACAAAAAATACAGTTCCAACGCCAACGCCATCTGATATAGATCAGTACATTTATGAAAAATTAATTCACAGAATAGACATTGAGCTTATCAATTCAAATAAAAAAGTTACTATTTTACCTGAAGGGAAATCACCTGATTACGAAAATTATTATAATCTGCCGGAAAACTCAAAAGGTATTACGAATGTTCACCGATATCAAAAAATCAGCTATAAGAATATATATCCTCATATTGATTTGGTATTCTTCAAACCCAATGATACATTAAAACCCATTGAATATAACTTCATCATCAATCCTGGTGGAAAAATTTCAGATATTAAAATGAAATTTAACGGTGCCCCTACTTTGATAAAAGATGGAAAACTAGCTATGAATGTCCGTTTTGGGAAATGCACGAAAATATTCCTAACAGCTGGATTTTGGGAAATACAAAAACAAGCATTGATGTTTCTTTTAAAGATCTTGGTGATCAGACTTTCGGGTTTAACACCCCATTAAATACTTCTGATAAAATAATGGTTATAGATCCTGTACCCACAAGAATATGGGGAAGCTATGCGGGAGGATTTGGTGATGATTATGGCAGGATCAAAACAGATATTGAGAGTACCGGTTATTTGTTTGGAACCACAAATAGTACGACAAACTTTGCTACTAGCGGAACTTATCAGCAAAATGTTGCCGGCGGACTTGATGCATTTCTGATGAAACTCACAAAAAATGGGCAAAAACTTTGGGGAACTTATTATGGCTTTGGAATGACAGATGTTTTTGGCGATGTAGATTTTGATGAAAGCTTTAACATTTATGCTGGAGGAAGAGTTCAGAGAGGGCCATATAATGAAAATATTATTTTAGTAAAATTTAATAGTAATGGCGGCCTTGCTTTTCAAAAAGAGTTCGTTTCTACCAGACAAAGTGAGCTTTATTCGGTTTCGTATAATCAAAACCACGTCTATATTGGAGGACATTCTTTTAGCACTGATTTCCCTACTGTTAATGCAATGCAGCCCACAAAGTCTACTCCTATCGGATACACAGATGGAATTTTAGCATCTTTAAATTCAACAAACGGTAGTGTTGACTGGGCAACTTATTTGGGGAGCAGCGATGGTTCCACTTCAGTTTTTCAGATTTTCTCTTCGAATAACAATCTTGAAATCATTGGTGCTACGCAATCTTCAACAATTCCTATGGTTAATGCTTTTCAACCTGTAAAAGGCGGTGAATCAGACGGACTTTATATACAGTTTTCAAAATCAGGGAATACCATCCTGCGTTCAAGCTATTATGGCAATGCAGGATCAGAACTTATATGGAAAGCAAGGATTGTAAATAATACTCTAATTTTGCCAGGGAAATATTCTACGTCCGCTTTTCCTTTGGGACAACCAGGAATCTGGAGGGTAAACCTGGCCAACAATACTATTACAAAAAATTATTTCAATTTCACAGGTGAACCCCAGCTATTAGCATATCCCGACGTTTCCGGAAACGTTTTCTTTACCGGACTGCATTCAAGCGGGCAACCTGACATATCAACCCCGGAGCCTATATGGGAATGCCTGCAATGTATATTTCTTCATTCCTAATTAAATATAACCAGAATGATGTAAAAGAATGGGGAACTTATTATACAGGAAATGGAGCCACACAACAAAGTGAAGTTACAAAAGATAATGACGGCGCTATTTACCTTGCCGGAATGTCAGGCGGAAATACCTCCGGCATTGCTACACCAGGAACTTTTCAACAATCACCAGGAGGCGGAAACGACATTTTTATCGCTAAATTTCAGGACTGCACTTCAACTGCTGTTGTGACATCTAATTCTCCCGTATGTCCTAACGGTATGCTTCAGCTGAACGCGACAGGAGGAACAGTATACAACTGGACAGGGCCTAATGGTTTTACTTCCAATCAGCAAAACCCAGCAATACCCAATGCAACAGCAGCCAATGCCGGTGCATATACATGTCAGGTCTCAGGATCCGGAGCCTGTGATGGAACTTTCACAGTAAACGTTGTTGTGGGTGACAATATCGCTCCTATTCCCAATATTGCCACTCTGGCAGATATTACAGGAGACTGCCATACAACAATTACGAGTTTTCCTACTGCTGCAGATAACTGTGCAGGAACTGTTACAGCAACAACAACAGATCCTTTATCCTATTCCATCCCAGGAAACTATATCATCCATTGGACCTATAACGATGGAAACGGAAATACTGCGACTCAAAATCAGAATATAATTATAGTCTCTCCTGCTGTTCCAACCACCACAAACACCCAACAAACCTTCTGTGCCACCAATAATCCAAAGATCTCTGACATTCAGATTACAGGTCAGAATATAAAATGGTATGATGCCACAGGCAATGTTTTATCAACTGCAGCTGCTCTTATCAATGGACAGACCTATTATGCATCTCAGACCATTAACGGCTGTGAAAGTAATAAAACAGCTATCCTGGCAACAGTAAATACAACTCCTAAACCAACAGCCAATATAAATCAGGATTTCTGCGCTTCTGCCGATCCTGCTTTAGAAAAACTTGTTGTAACAGGAACATCTCTGAAATTCTACAATGCTGCAGGAAATATAATCCCAATAACAACTCCTCTTGTAAACGGGCAAACATATTTTGTAACCCAGACCTTAAACAACTGTGAATCTGAAAAACTGGCCATTACAGTAACACTTTCTACAGATAATGTTCCGGCAAAAGATATTACGCTAGTGCAGTGTAATACAACCACATCGAATTCTATGGTTGTTAATCTTCATTCTTATGAAGCCAGTATTATCAATAATCCGGGTAATTACATTTTCACTTATACTGACACCGCAGGAAATGCTATATCCAATCCTTCAGCTTATGTTTTAAATACAGGAACAACACTTATTCACGTAAGAGTTGCAACACCGGACGGATGCTTTAAAGTGGTAAGATTAAACCTTACATTAAATCCCAAACCTATTGTTCAGTTACCTGATACACTTGATTTCTGCGAAGGAAAATCAGTTGTACTGGATGCCGGACCAGGATTTAAATCTTACGAATGGAATACCGGAGCAACTACTCAGACAATTACGGTAACGACTCCCGGAACTTATACTGTGAAAGTGACCAATATATTCGGATGTGAAAATACAGGTTCCACTCAGGTGAGCTATTCTGTCTTAGCCCATATTGTTTCTGTAAATATCACGAATAATAAAGCGACCGTTATTCTTTCTCAGAGCGGAAATTATGAGTTTTCTTTAAACAATTTTACATGGCAGGATTCCAATATCTTCACCAATCTGAATATAGGAGAATATACTGTTTATGTAAGAACAAAATCCGGATGTATCATTGGACAAAAGAGCTTCTCAATCTTTAATATTCCCAATGCGATTAGTCCCAATGGTGATGGAATCAATGATACATGGAGAATTGCAGGACTGGAAAACTATCCGGGAACCGAAGTCAGTTTATATGATCGAAGAGGAGTTACTATTTATAGAGAAATCATTAAAAACAGACCTTTCCAATGGGACGGGAAATATGAATCACACCCGGTCTCTACAGGAAATTACTGGTACACCATAAAAGTTTCTGACGGAAGAATCTATAACGGATGGCTTCTGATCAAGAACCGGTGATAAAATAAAACGGGCAGAAATTTCTGCCCGTTTTTAGTTTTATAATAATTTGATTTTATCGTCTAAAATATCAATAACCTTATCTTTATAAAGTCCTCCGATCGCCTTTTTAAAGTTTTTCTTACTCATCTGAAGCTCATCTTTGATCTCTTCAGGAGAAGACTTGTCAGAGACATACAGAAGTCCATAATTTTCTTCCAGCTTGCTCAGAATTTTCTGTTTGAACTCGTCGATATTTTCAAAACCTTCCGGCTGTAAAGAAACGTCTATTTTCCCGTCTTCACGTATTGTTTTGATATATCCTTTTTCTTCTGACAGCGGATACAGCTTTTTAAAAACATCTGAAGCATAGATAAGACCAATGTATTGCTTATTGATGATCACGTTCCAGCCCAGTTCACTTTCGTTCATCATGATCAGATCTACCTTATCCCCTTTTTTGAAAGGAAGTTCGTCATACTGAGGATTCCTTTTGAATTTTGTAGTTCCGGTAATCAACTCCATATCTTCATCTACATAAATATATACCAGATATCTTTTCCCTTCTACTATTTTTGTTTTCTGCTGCTTGTAAGGGATAAATAAATCTTTAATAATTCCCCAGTCCATAAAAGCTCCGCTTGGAAGACTTTGTACACAGCTCATTACTGCAAATTCTCCCACTTCAGCTAATGGAATTTCAGTAGTTGCCTTTAATTTATCGTCATCCTGGTACACAAATACTTCAACTTCCTCACCTGTTTCTTTCTCATCCTGAATGAAAATTTTGGGAAGAAAAGCTTTCTCACCGGATTGGTCTACGAGGATCCATCCTGAATTAATTTTTCTGAAATTGTTAAAGTTTGAGTTTTTCCGAGTTGCATTGATGATAAAATTAGCTGACAAAGTTACGGAAATTTGAAGATGCGAACCTAGTCAATACCATTATAATTCTTTAAAGGCTTATTTTCATCTTTCATAAAGACCATAAAACACTTACATTTGAACAAAAATAATCATGAAAAAATATGGTATCCTGTTTCTGTTTTTTTCAATGTTTTTTTCAAAAGCCCAGATTCTAGAGAAAACTGCATTGAATATTTCATACCGTTACACCGGACGGAACGTCCTGCAGGCAGGGTTAGAATACAGATTGGGGAATAGCTATGATGGTTCCATTATCCTGGGCCCTTCTTTACTTTATACCCGCGTTAATGATACAGATAAATTTATTCCGGAGATGAACATCAATCTTCTTCGTGCCGGACTTTTGATTGGAGCATCCGGCAATCCCTATTCCCTGGAACCAAGAATAGGCGTCTCATTATTTAATGCAATATTTCTCAATACCGGATATGCTTTTCCTATTCATAAAGAAAAATATTTTAAAGGGGTAACCTTCGGAGTACAGCTCAATATCGCACCTAAATATTCTAAGTTTTATGATAAAATGAAAATAATGTAAAAACCGTTATTATTTTAATTGTTAATAGATGAAATTTTGAAAACTTAATTCGATTTTTATACAAAAAAGGAGAAACCGAATTGATTTCTCCTTTTTATATTTAAATGATTAAATCTTTTAATCAAATATTACATATGGATTGGTCTTTTGCCGTAGCATCCAATGCCGCTTCTTTAATTGCTTCAGCATAGGTCGGGTGAGCGTGGGAACTTCTTGCGATGTCTTCAGCACTTGCACGGAATTCCATAGCAATTACTCCTTCAGCAATAAGGTCAGCAGCTCTTGCTCCTACGATATGCATACCTAAAACCTCATCAGTTTTTTCGTCTGCAATAATCTTCACAAGACCATCTACGTCACCACTTGCGCGGCTTCTGCCTAAAGCTCTCATCGGGAAAGATCCTACTTTGTAAGCTACACCTTCTTCTTTTAGCTGTTCTTCAGTTTTACCAACTCCTGCAACTTCCGGCCATGTGTAAACAACACCAGGGATCAGGTTATAGTTGATGTGAGGTTTTTGTCCTGCCAATGTTTCAGCAACGAAAACTCCTTCTTCTTCAGCTTTGTGAGCAAGCATTGCCCCTTTGATAACGTCACCGATTGCATAGATATTGGCTACGTTAGTCTGTAAATGATCATTTACTTTTACTCTTCCTCTTTCATCAAGCTCAACACCTGCTTTTTCAAGTCCAAGACCGTCTGTGTAAGGTTTTCTACCTACAGAAACCAAACAGTAATCTCCTTCTACTACTACCTCTTCTCCTTTTTTATCTTTAGCTGTAATTTTTACAGTATCTCCGTTTCTTTCCACCGCAGAAACCGCAGTAGAAAGCATAAACTTCATTCCCTGTTTTTTAAGAACTTTAGTCAATTCCTTGCTTAAAGCTCCATCCATTCCAGGGATGATTTTATCCATAAATTCAACAACTGTTACCTGTGCTCCTAATCTCAGGTATACTGAACCCAGTTCAAGACCAATAACACCACCACCGATTACTACCAAATGCTTAGGAATTTCTTTAAGGTTTAAAGCTTCCGTAGAAGTAATCACTCTTTCTTTGTCTAAAGTAATGAAAGGTAATGTAGACGGTTTAGAACCTGTTGCAATGATGGTATATTTAGACTCGATTGTTTCAGAAGAACCATCGTTTTTAGTCACTTTAATCTGAGTGGCAGATTCGAAGCTTCCTACTCCTTCAAAAACAGTAATCTGATTTTTGTTCATCAGATAGCTGATTCCGTCTGTATTTTGTTTGATCACTTCGTTTTTACGTTCGATCATTCTGGCGATATCCGCTTGCGGCTCATTGATGATGATTCCGTGACCTGCAAAATTATGCTTTGCATTTTCGAAATGCTCAGAGCTGTCAAGAAGCGCTTTTGACGGAATACATCCAACGTTAAGACAAGTTCCGCCTAAAGTTGAATATTTTTCAATAATTGCTGTTTTGAAACCTAATTGTGCTGCACGGATCGCTGCAACATAACCACCGGGACCGGAACCTATTACGGTAACATCGAATTGACTCATGTTATTGTATGAATTTGTTTATTATTATCTATCTTAATTCTCACAAATTTACATATAAATTACCAAGCACCAAAGTGAGTTTTATCAATTTTAAAAATGATAATTATATGCTTTAGTTTTATGAAAAGTATTATTTTATGAACTTTATATTTTCCTCATTTCCCTCCTTCAGATACATTGCGGTAAAGACAAGTGGTTGTTCAGCTGATGCATTATCAAAATGAAGAATTCTCACATTTTTGGGCTCATAAAAAGCATCTCCTTTGTGAAGTATCACTTTCTCCTGTCCTTCTATCTGAAAAACAGCGTCACCGGAACTGATTATCCCTAAAACGGGACAAGGGTGCAGATGTTCGGGCGCTCCCTGCCCTGCAGCCATTGTTATTTCCTGGATCTCTGTAGATTTTACTTTCTGATCAATAACAGTTTTTAACAGCTCTTTTCTGGAGATTGCCTTCTGCTGAGCTATCATTGCAACAGAATTAAGCATTACAGCAGCAATTATAAATGGCTTCATGGATTGGATATTTAAATTTTAAGAAGTCAGCACAAAAAATTACACTTTCAACGTTCCTTGTCCGATAGTTCCCGTACTTTCAAAAAATGAACCTCCGTAAACATACCATTCAAGGCTTTCCAGATACTCCACAGCATTTTCCGGAGTGATATGAGGCCGGTCTTTTTCGAAACAATTCCTTTGTACCATCTTCCTGATTTGGAATAATGTTCATACTCCACAAGATAATGAACCCATATTCTCTGGCACAACTTGCACTGCTGAATCGTTACTTCTCCATATCTTCCGTTAGTATGATCTATACCTAATTCTGAACTTCTGAATTCTGTATAATGGAAGTCAGGTTTTCACAGGCGCATCCTATTTTCGGGATTTTATTCATTACGATTTATTTTAGCCCCAAATTTAAAGAAATAAAACACCATAATTCAAATATACAATATGAGCTACTTCATTAAGTCGAGTAACACCTTTTCATATTTGTCCAATATAATATTCTTCGAAAATCTTGATTTAATTGAGTTTTTAATAGCATCCCGATTATAATTGCTCTGAAGAATCCTCACAATCTCCTGGGCAAATCGGTCATGATTTTCAATATCTGCAATTTCTCCGTTTATATTATGCTGAATAATCTCGTTAATTCCTCCGGGACAATTATTGGCAAGGGAATAAGTTCCGCACGCACCCGCCTCCAGAAGAACGTTGGGAAAACCTTCATATCTTGAAGACAGGACAAATAAATCAGCAAATTTTAAGTATTGGTATGGGTTATCCTGCCTTCCATGAAAGATCACTTTTTTCAGTCCTAAAAGTTCTTTTGTCTGAAGCAGAAGATCTTTATCTTTTCCATCTCCTAAAATATGAAGCATGATATTCTCATTTTTAAGCCTTGAAAAAACCTTTAGAAGATTATCAAATCCTTTTCTGGAAGACAGATTACCAATGGCAACCACATTCTTATAATTATATTTGAAACAATCAGGTTTTGATGACAAGGCCATTTTCTCTTCAATGAAATCAAAGTCTACAGGATTGTTGATTTTGACGATTTTTTCTTTTAATATTAAAATTGTCAACAAGATCTTTGAGCATATCATCACTTTGGGCAATGATTTTCTGATAATTATTGTAAAAATTGTAGAAAAATTTAATTTCTTTACGGGTGACATGCTGGGTCACAACATTGGTTTCCCTGGCAATGAATTTCGTTCTCGGAAATAGTTTGATAAACAGAGACAGGTAGGCATTTACCTCACCAAAGCCAGAGAAAACAATATCCGGTTTTCTTCTGTAGATCTCTCCTAAAATAGGTCTTAATGAATGTCTTATTCTTTCGGTATTGATATCAATAATTTCGACATCTTTTTTCAGGAAATTCAAATATCCGCCCTGTTTACGTAACAGCAAAATCTTAGGTTCAAACCGATCTCTGGAAAGATGGTTTGCTATAGTGGTAACAATCCTCTCTGCGCCCCGGTTTCTAAGTCTGGCAGAATAAATATGACAGATATTTTTTTCATCTTATCAAAGTTACTAAAAAGTTTAGTTATCTTTCAAATATTGGAAGGAAGAAGATGACCGTTTAGGGCGGTTATTAACAGAAATTAACTAAGCTTTTAAAAAGAAATGAAGATTTGCGTTTATTCGAATTAAAAGTTTAAACGAACTTATAATAAAATAAGCTCTTCATCTGAAGAGCTTATTTTATATTTTATAATGATTTTTAGTTCGCTACGTCACTGATAAATTTGATTCTCAGCATTCTCACTTCTTCATCAGACAGTTCATCCCCGAATTCATCCAGCAATACCTTCATGCTGTCACTTTCAGATTCGTTCATGAATTCCATGAAACCGTCTACAATGTCTTCATCAAAATTGTCTTCAATATAATAATCGATATTCAGTTTGGTTCCCTGATACACGATCCTCTCCATTTCTTTCAGGAGTTCATCCATAGAAAGGTTTTTGGCTCTTGCAATATCCTCAAGATCAATCTTTTTATCGGTGCTCTGGATAATGAATACTTTGTGGCTTGATTTATTGGCCACCTGCTTCAATACCATATCCTGAGTGCGTTCGATGTTGTTATCTTCTACGTAGGTTTTAATGTAATCTGCAAATTCTTTACCGTATTTTTGGCTTTTCCTTCTCCTACCCCATAGATTTTGGTAATTTCATCTACCGTGATCGGGTACTGAACCGTCATATCTTCCAAACTTGGATCCATGAACACTGTATAAGGCGGGATTCCGTGCTTTCTGGCTACTTTCTTTCTCAATTCTTTCAACAGATTGAAAAGGTTCTGATCCAGACCTCCTCCGGCCTGCTGCTGTACCTGATCGCTCTCTGCCTTTGCCTGGGTAAGATCAAATTCTCTGTCTTCTGCGATTAAAAAGACATCTTTAGATTTACCATTCAGGACATTTCTTCCTTTGTCGGTAATCTTTAAAACACCATATGTTTCAATATCTTTCTGTAAAAAATTCTGAACAGTGGCCTGTCTCAAAATCGTTTTCCAGTAATTGTCTTTTTCTTCTTTTCCGAAACCAAAATAAGAACTTTGCTCAAGTTTGTAAGATTTTGTTACCGCAGTTTCTTTCCCTGCAATAACAGAAATAAGGTCTTTAGCCTTGAATTTTTCTCCTGTATCACTAATCAGCTCCAGCACTTTTTTCAAATCGGCAGTTGCATCTTTTAATTTTGGCGGGTTGGAAGAGTTGTCACACATCCTGGCACCTTCACCCTTTACCGGATCAAAACTTTCTCCGAAATAATACAGGATATATTGTCTTCTGCTCATTGAAGTTTCAGCATAGCCTACTACCTCATTCAGAAGCTGTAATCCGATTTCTCTTTCAGACACGGGTTTCTGAGCCAGAAATTTTTCCAGTTTTTCAATATCCTTCGGATCATAGAATGCCAGACAGTGGCCTTCGCCCCCGTCTCTTCCTGCCCTTCCTGTTTCCTGGTAATAACTCTCCAGTGATTTCGGGAAATCGTAATGGATCACAAAACGAACATCCGGTTTATCAATTCCCATCCCGAAAGCAATGGTTGCCACAATTACATCTACTTCTTCCATCAGGAATTTATCCTGATTCGCCACCCTGACCTTCTGGTCAAGACCGGCGTGGTAAGGAAGCGCATTGATTCCGTTTACCTGCAGAAGCTGGGCAAACTCTTCAACTTTTCTTCGGCTCAGGCAGTATACAATTCCTGATTTCCCTTTATGTTGATTGATAAATTTAACGATTTCCTTGTCTACATTAACTTTCGGACGTACTTCGTAGTATAGATTAGGTCTGTTGAAGCTTTCTTTGAATACCAATGCATTGGTCATTCCTAAAGTTTTCTGGATATCATCCTGAACCTTAGGAGTGGCGGTAGCCGTCAAAGCAATCACCGGTACATTGGCAATTTTATCTATAATCTGTTTCAGATTTCTGTATTCCGTCTGAAATCATGGCCCCATTCTGAAATACAGTGGGCCTCATCGATAGCAAAGAAAGAAATTTTCACCTCTTTCAAAAAATCCAGGTAATCATCTTTAATTAATGATTCAGGAGCTACATACAGAAGTTTGGTCTTGCCGCTTTTTATATCGTCAAAAACCTGTTTGGTCTGTGTTTTGTTTAATGATGAATTCAGTACATGGGCTACCCCATCATCAGATGAAAGGCCGTTTACTGCATCTACCTGATTTTTCATCAATGCTATTAAGGGCGAAACTACTATTGCTGTACCTTCCGAAATAAGTGCGGAAGCTGGTAACACAATGATTTTCCGCCACCTGTAGGCATTAAAACAAATATATCCTTCCCTCCTAATAGGTTGTCTATAATCTGTTCCTGCTGGCCCTTAAATGTAGAAAACCCAAAATACTTTTCAATTCGCCTGATAAATTGGCTTTTTTTGCGCTCATCTAATTTTCTATTGCTAAATTTGCATCTCACCCAAAGTTATAAAAATTCTGCTTAAAATAAAAGCGAACGAATTTATAAAAAATAAAATTTATATTAAATATTCTTTTTAAAATATAACGTTTTTTAAGAACTTTTTGTATACCTTATCATCGTAAAATGGATAGAACCAACATTATATCAATTGCAAAAAGCACTTTAGAAATAGAAATTTCTGAACTGGAAAAATTAAAAAACAGAATTGATGACCAATTTGCCCGTGCAGTAGAGATTATTCATTCGGCAAAAGGGAAACTCATTGTAGTAGGAATAGGAAAATCTGCCCATGTCGGGAATAAAATTGTGGCCACTTTAAATTCTACAGGAACCCCTTCTCAGTTTTTACATGCTTCCGAAGCTATTCATGGAGATCTTGGAGTGATTCAGAAGCAGGATGTGGTTTTATGCATCTCCAATTCCGGAAATTCGCCTGAAATTGCCAACCTGGTTCCTTATTTAAAAGATTACTCTTCTGCTTTGATCGGAATGACGGGAAATAAGACCAGTAAGCTGGCTGAATTTTCAGAGGTTATTCTGGATACTCATGTTGATGTGGAAGCATGCCCCAATAAACTTGCACCTACCAGCTCTACCACTATACAAATGGCATTAGGAGACGCTTTGGCTGTTGCTTTAATGGAACTGAACGATTTCAGGGCCAATGATTTTGCCAAATTCCACCCGGGAGGAAGTTTAGGAAAAAACCTAACTTCTAAAGTTGAGCAATTTTTATCTTCACAAAAACCTCGGGTTACTGAAGATTCTCCGATAAGAGACGTCATTATTTCCATCAGTGCATCAAGCCATGGAATTACGGTGGTAACCAACGAAGACCAGATTATTGGTGTGATCACAGACGGAGATCTGAGAAGAATGCTGATGAAAGGCGAAGATATCAGCAAGGTACTGGCTAAAGACATCATGTCTGCCCGCCCGAGAACCATTGAAAAAGATGCTCTTGCCAAAGAAGCGATGAAAATCCTGAAAGAAAATAATATCGGCCAGCTGGTCGTTACAGAAAACGGAAAATATTTCGGGATCATAGATCTGCATAAGCTGCTGGATGAAGGAATCAATTAGAACTGAGAAATCAGACTCACTTCTGTCATTTTTTTTATAAATTTGCCCTTTAAAAATTTTATTCTGTGAGCGAAGGTAAAGACATGTCCTTTCTTGGACATATAGGAGAATTAAGAGGACACCTGATCCGTTCGATTATTGCTATCATAATTGCTGCTTTTGTAGTGGGCTTTAACATCAACTGGATTATGGACCATATCTTTTTCGGGCCTACCAGAAATGATTTCCCTACCTTCAGGCTTGTTAATCATTTTTCAAGAATGATCTTAGGGGAAGACAGTATTCATCTTCCAAAAGATTTTCCTGTCCGCGTACAGAGGCTGTATCAGCAGTTCAATGTAATGATGGCTGTATCGGTTTTCGGCGGAATGGTGGCTGCGTTTCCTTATATTGTATGGGAGCTGTGGCGTTTTATCAGTCCTGCTTTACACCCGAGAGAAAAAAGAATTCTATTTATATCATCAATGCAGTATGGATGCTTTTCATGACCGGAGTATTATGCGGTTATTTTTAATCCTTCCGTTTGCTGTTAATTTCGGAGTTATTTTTAAAATTTCGGATATTATTGTTCCGCTTTATGACTTAAGTGACTATACCACTTTATTTTTACAGGTAGTTTTGGGTATGGGTGTTATATTCCTTTTCCCGATCCTCATCTATTTCCTTACCAGCATCGGAATTCTTACGCCTGCGTTCATGAAAACCTATCGTCGTCACGCTATTGTTCTGATTATGGTAGTTGCTGCAATCATTACCCCTGCTGACGTTTTAAGTATGCTGATGGCTGCCTTTCCACTGCTGATCTTATATGAATTCAGTATTATGATGTGTACATTCACTTATAAAAAGGTTCAGAAAAGTAATGGAAACCTTCCTGCAGTACAAGAATAATTAATATTTTACCAAAAATACAGGCGCTACTATTCAACGGAATGGTAGCGCTTATTTTATATAAAAATATTAACCTTAATTATATTTATTCTTAATTCAATTTAAAACAACTACAAAATTTAACTAATATTATCAAGTTAGGAACAATTAACACTGAATTATCAACAAAAGTTTTAAAAAATACACTATATTTAAAACTTTAAATACAATCAAAAATAATATGAAAAAGAAAATTATTCTCGTCTGTGCATTGGCTTTAAGTCTGAGTGGTTTACAGGCACAACGCTGGGAACCGGTCTCGGAGAAAGTGACGCCGGTAAGGAAAGAAGTAAAGGTAGAATACGCCTATAAATTTGACCTTTCTGCATTGAGAGATCAGCTGAAAAATGCTCCTGAAGCAGGTACAGGGGAACCCCTGTAATTGTTTCTATCCCTGCAGCTAACGGAAAAATTGAAAGATTTTCAGTGTACAGCTCGCCTGTAGTGGAAAAGTCCATGGCAGAACGGTATGAATTGGGAGCCTATTCGGGTATCGGCCTGGACAACCTGCATAAGCGAATCCGGTTCAGTACTGCACCTAGTGACTTCCAGTCCATGGTATTTGATGCCAATACAGGAAAATATGAATTCATAGAACCCATCAACAAAGAAAAGATGTATACGGAGTCTTTTTCAAATCCAATAAATCTCATGAAGATCCTTTCGAATGCAGAACTTCTGAGCCTGAGAAAGCAAAAAAAGAGATGAATAAGCTGCTTAAGACAAAAAGTGTTTTGAACAGCGGAGGTTTTAATAAAAGCAGTGAGCAAAAGTACAGAACCTATAGAATTGCCATCTCCGTAAACGGTGAGTATACACAGCTTGCCGGAAGCGTTCCTTTGGCAGCGGCACGTATTAATGCAACAATGAACCGTGTAAATGGTGTTTTCGAAAAAGATTTCGGAATTCATATGATTGTGCAGGATCTTCCTCAGCTCATATTTCCAAATCCCGCTACGGATCCTTATTCGGATGTAATAACCAATTCAAATGGTACATACAGTGCTCCTGCAGCATGGAACCTTCAGCTTCAGCAAACTCTTACCAATACAGCAGGAGTGGGTAACAACGCTTATGATATAGGACATTTCTTTGGCCACAGAGGCGGCGGAGGAAGTGCCGGAGATGTGGGAAATGTCTGCAGAAACCCTGCAAGCAATACGGATGCAACTTCAAAAGGTGCAGGAATCACATCACCCTCTACTCCAGACCAGCCTTTCGGAGATAATTATGATATAGACTTTGTAGCTCATGAAATCGGCCATCAGTTCGGTGCTGCACATACAATGTCTATTGCTTTGCATGGTGCCCATATGGAACCGGGATCCGGATCTACTATTATGGGATATGCCGGTATTACCAACTATAATGTTCAGATGCATTCTGATGCTTATTTCCATACTAAAAATATTGAGGAAGTAGGAGCATATGTCAATTCTCAGGATTGCGGTATTATTACTACAGTAGCCAACACCCTCCTGCTATCCAGCCAATGGCCAGTAAGATGATCCCTAAAGGAACAGCTTTTGTGTTAACCGCTTCTGCAACAGACACCCAAAATGATCCGATGACATATACCTGGGAGCAATATGATCTGGCAACTTCTGCTTTCGGACCGGTAAGTGCCACCAGAAATAATGGGGCCAACTTCAGATCGCTGATGCCTACAACTTCTCCTACACGTTATTTCCCTAAGTTTTCAAATGTTCTTAATGGCACTCTTACCAGTGCTGCAGACTGGGAAACGGTATCCAACATCCCAAGAACGATGAACTTCAAGGTAACCGTAAGAGACAATAATCCTGATGCTGCACAGCAGCAGACACAGAGCAGCCTGATGAAAGTGGATATAGGAAACGAAGGTCCGTTTAAAGTAACTTCAACTACTGTTTATAATAATACCCCGGGAGCGGTGACATGGGATGTGGTAAACACCAATAATGCTCCGTATAATGTACAGAATGTTAAAATAGATTATACTACAGACAATGGAAATACATGGACAGTGATTACCCCGTCTACTCCGAATGATGGCGCTGAACCGTTCTCATTCTCCTCTCTGGCAACAGGTGCCAGTGTAAAAATAAGGGTAAGTGCTGTTGATAATGTATTCTATGCGATTGGAAATGCTACCGTTTCCGCATCTGCAAGCGCCTGTGCAACATCTGCTCCAACCGGAATTACTGTAACCGGAATTACAAGAACTTCGGCCTCTGTAAACTGGGCAGCTCTGGTAGGAGCATCCTATTCTGTACAATATAGAAAAGTAGGGACAGCCACATGGACCACTGTTCCTGTTTCAACGAACTCATATACCATTTCAGGGCTTACCGAATCAACCCAATACGAAGTACAGGTGGCTAATGTCTGCGGAGGTACGCTGGGTTCTTATTCAGCATCAACCAATTTTACAACGTCTTCATTTGCTAAATGTTCAATAACGGGAACAAACGCAGCTGACGAATATATTTCCAATGTGACGGTAACGCCTTCGGGAATGAACCCTGTTTCAAACAGCAGCAGCAATACTGCTTATACGGATTACACTTCCGATCCTTCGAAGCTGATCACTCTTATGTCTGGTTCTTCTGGAAACAACATAAGTATTACCAAAGCATGGACAGGCGCACAATACAATGACGGAGTAACAGCCTGGATCGACTTCAACAGAGACGGAGTATTCTCTTCGTCTGAAGTAATCTACACCAGTGCACCTAACATAGCGACACCGGTTTCCGGAACATTCTCTGTACCTGCAGATGCTTATACCGGAGGAAACGTTATTATGAGAGTGGTATTGGGATATGAAAGCCAGCCAAACAGCGGATGCAGCAATCAGCAGTACGGTGAAGTTGAAGACTATCCGGTACTTATCCAGCAGCAGCTCTCCACGAATGAGACGGTAAAAGACAAGAGCTCTATTCAGATCTATCCTAACCCGGTAAGTGATGTATTACATGTAACTCAGATTTCATCTAAAGCTCAGTTTATCATCACCAATATGGCAGGTCAGAAAGTAATGAACGGCCAGATTAATGATAATAAAATCCCTGTTTCAAAATTAAGTACAGGAGCGTATATCATTTCAATTGAAGATAAAGGTGCTACTACAAACCTGAAATTCATCAAAAAATAAAAACGAATTTGTTTTTACAGCCCGGTCATTAATGGCCGGGCTTTTTCATGCCTTCTTAAAATCTGTATTTAATTTAATTTTCTGCATAAGGCTATTAATTTAATTTTATACTTTTGAAAAGATTATTAATAAAGTTTAAATGAAAAAATTGTCATATACCCTGTTATTTGCATCAGGATTGGTTTTCGGGCAGTTCTTTGAGAAAGGAAAGGTTTTTACCAAACAGGATACTTTAAAGGGTTCCAATACGGAGTTTCGTAATTTTTGGGATGTTAAAAAGTATGATCTTTCTGTAGAACCGGATTTTGAACAGAAAAGTATCAAAGGAAATAATACAATCAGCTTTGAGATTATAAAAGATGTCACCAATCCTGTTTTCCAGATTGATCTTCAGCAGCCTATGAAAGCTGACAAGGTGGAAGGAAGCTTTCCTATTGCCAATTATAAGCAGGATGGGGATTTTATTTTCATTACAACAAATAAAAAATTCAAAAAGGGGAAAATACACCATCAACGTCATTTATTCCGGAAAGCCAACCATTGCTAAAAATGCACCATGGGACGGAGGATGGGTTTTCACTAAAGATGAAAAAGGAAATCCATGGATGACTGCTGCTGATGAGGGAATAGGAGCTTCCATATGGCTTCCTACCAAAGATATCTGGAGTGATGAACCTGATAACGGGATCATCATGAAAATTATAACGCCTAATGATCTGGTAGGTGTCGGTAATGGTAGGCTAACCAATAAAAAAATAACGGGTGGCAAAACTACTTATACCTGGGAGGTAAAAAATCCTATCAACCCCTACTCCATTATTCCGAGTATAGGAAAATATGTAAATTTTAAAGATGTATTTGAAGGAGAAAAAGGAAAACTAGACCTGGATTACTGGGTAATTGACTATAACCTGGACAAGGCAAAAAAACAGTTTCAACAGGTAAAACCTATGCTATCCGCATTTGAATACTGGTTTGGTCCATATCCGTTTTATGAAGATTCATACAAACTTGTAGAGTCTCCTCACCTGGGCATGGAACATCAGAGTAATGTAGCCTATGGAAACAAATATCAGAACGGCTATCTTGGCAGAGATCTTTCCGGAACAGGAGTTGGGTTACACTGGGATTTCATTATTATTCATGAAAGCGGCCATGAATGGTTCGCCAATAATATTACCGCAAAGGACCAGCTGATATGTGGATCCATGAAAGTTTCACCAATTATTCCGAGACTCTTTTCACGAAAAAATATATGGACAAAAAATCTGCTGACATCTATGTTCAGGGGATCAGGAAACTGATAGATAATGACATTCCTATTATTGGCAGATACGGCGTAAGAAATGAAGGCAGCGGAGATATGTACCCGAAAGGGGCCAATATGCTTCATACGATAAGACAGGTCATCAATAATGATGAAAAATTCAGACAGATTTTAAGAGGCTTGAATAAAGATTTTTATCATCAGACTGTTACCACCCAACAGATTGAAAATTATATTTCCTCAAAGTCCGGAATCGATTTTTCTACTGTTTTTGACCAGTATCTGCGAACGGTAAAGATCCCAACCCTGGAATATGCTCAGGATGGTGATACTTTAAAGTTCCGTTATACAGATGTGGTAAAAAACCTGAAATTACCCGTTATCATTAATGGCGATCAGACTATAAATCCAACGGAAGAATGGCAGACGGTAAAGCTTAAAAAGAATAATCCGGTTGAATTTAATCCCAACTATTATATCAATTATACTAACACTCAATAAAAAAGGCAAATCCGCATACCAGCAGATTTGCCTTTTGCTTTTTCTTTAAAATTTTAAGAAAAGTTTAATACTTTTTCCGTAACAAATTGATAAAAAAAGCAACTATTTAACTATTAATGTAAACCTAATGAGAAAAACAGTACTTAGTCTCGGTATTTTTGCTGCTTTTTTGGCCAATGCCCAGTCTATTAAAACAACCATTGACCTTGTTAATGTAAAAGATGATAAAGTAGCCGTTACCATGGAATTCCCGAAAATGAAATCCGGGGATGTTAAATTTCATTTCCCAAAACGGTTCCGGTACTTATTCTGTAGATGACTACGGAAGATTCATCGAAGGAATTAAATTTTATGACAACAAAGGAAAAGAGCTTACGTATACCAAAGTAAATGACAATACCTATTCATTGAAAAATGCCCAGGGCCTTTCCAAAATCTCTTATCTTGTCAATGACAGTTTTGATGAAGAAACGGATACCTCCAAACATAAAGCTGTATTTTCTCCGTCTGGAACCGATATTGAGGCAGGAAAAGTATATATGATCAATACCCACGGATTCATTGGATATATTGAGAATATGCAGGATGTTCCGTATCAGCTGATCGTTCAGAAACCAACCGATTTTTACGGAACCACAGCGTTGGTAGATCAGGATAAATCTGAATCTACAGATACCTATACCCTTGCCAATTACGCGAAGGTGACAGATTCTCCGCTTATGTATACAAAGCCGGATTATATCACGTTCAATGCTGGAGGGATGGATCTTGTTTTGGGTGTATATTCCCCGACAGGAAAATATAAAGCCGCTGATTTCAAAGACAATCTTGAAAAATGGTTATTGCTCAGAAGAAATTCCTGGGAGATATGAATACAAATAAAAAGTATGCGATCATGCTTTATCTTTCCGGAGGTGACGGTCCGTCGGTAAAAGGTTTCGGAGCATTGGAGCACCATGAATCCACAAGCGTTGTGCTTCCTGAAGCAATGCCTAAAGATGCTATTGACAACACCATTACTGATGTGGTGTCCCACGAGTTTTTCCATACGGTAAACCCTCTGAAGACCCATTCTGAAGAAATCCACTATTTTGATTACGCAGATCCGAAAATGTCACAGCACTTATGGATGTACGAAGGCGGAACGGAATATTTTGCCAATTTATTCCAGATCCAGGAAGGTCTGATCGATAAAGACCAGTTCCTGCGAAGAATTGGTGAGAAAATCGCCAACTCGAAGAGCTATGATGATACAATGCCATTTACGGTAATGAGTAAAAATGTATTGGTTGAACCTTACAAAGATCAGTACAGAAATGTGTATGAGAAAGGAGCACTTTTAGCGATGTGCTTAGATATTGAGCTCAGAAAACTTTCCAACGGAGAAATGGGATACCGTGATATGATCAGAAAACTGTCACAGAGATTTGGTGAAAACAAACCTTTCAAAGATGATAAGCTGATTGACGAACTGGTAACGGTAACCGGATACCCTCAGGTAAAAGAATTTTATAACAAATATATTGCAGGAAACCAGCCAACGCCTTATGCACAATACCTGAGCATGGTAGGTGTAGATATTAAAAAGCAGGAAAGCCAGCCTATTTTCTGGTTTATCAAAGATCCGAACCAGACAGGTTTTGATGACAAGACCAATGCTTTTGCTTTTGACGAACATTCTGCACTGTCTCCATTTGCAAAAAGTATAGGATTTAAAATCACTGACCAGGTACTTGCCCTTGATGGAAGAACAGTAGATATTAAAAAAGTACAGGACTTTATCGGATATACCCGAACCATTAAAGACGGACAGGAAGTAACGGTAACCATCCTGAGAGATAATGCCGGTAAAAAAGAGAAAATGACGCTGAAAGGAAAGGCAATACTGGATAAAATGACCATGGAAACTCCAGTATTTAAAGCGAATCCGACTCCGGAAGAGTTGAAATTACAGACCCAGTGGCTCACTGGTAAAAAATAAAGAGAAAAGCGGGGAAAAATTTCCCCGCTTTTTATTTTCTAAGGATGATCTTTTATTCTTTATTCTTATTCTTTAACATTCAAACCTGACAGGTTTCTGTTTACAACTCATTAAGCCAGCATCACTCCTCCTTTCTGATTGTTATTCTAAAGGTACTTCCTTTTCCTATTTCCGTCTGGGAAATCTTGATATCTCCGTTGTGGTATTCATGGATGACTCTTCTGGCCAGTGACAATCCCAGTCCCCAACCTCTTTTTGGTAGAATAACCGGGATTAAAAGCATTTCGTGCCTGCTGTTTTGTCATTCCGCTTCCGTTGTCTTTTACTTCAATTAAAATATTTTTATTTCTTTCAAAAACAGATATTGTAATGGCTCCTTCTCCTTTCATGGCATCCACAGCATTTTTTACCAGGTTTTCAATCACCCAGCTTATCAGGATCTTATTGTGGGGCACCAGAACGGTATAAGTAGGAAGATTCAGGGTAAAATTGATTTTTCTGGAAATTCTGGTTTTTAAATAATCATAATTCTCCTGAATCGTTTTATTGAAATTTCTATCGTTCAGCTCAGGAACGGATCCTATTTTTGAAAACCGTTCTGAGATGGTTCTAAGCCTTTCAATATCTTTTTCAATCTCATGCACTCCTTCCGAATCCGGGTTATCCAGCTTCATAATTTCTATCCAGCCAATCATAGATGATAAAGGTGTTCCGATCTGATGGGCTGTTTCTTTTGCCAGACCTGCCCAGAGATATCCTTCGTCTGTCTTTTTGATGGTTCTGAAAAACCAGAAAGAAAAGCCAAAATACAACAAAATAAACAGTCCCAGAATGTAAGGAGAATACCTGAGGTTATTAAGCAGGCGTGAGTTGTCATAATACACAAACTGGTTATTTCCATCCGGAACTTTGATCTCAATAGGATCATAATTTTTCTCCATATTCCGGATCAGATCCTGTAGTTTTTCAGGGTTTTTGATCGTACTTTCAGGAATATTTCTGTAGTATCCGAGATCAAGAATCGGATTTTTATATTTATCTGTTACGATGAACGGAATCGTGTTATTGATGTTCAGGATATCCGGCAGTAGATCCAGAACATCCGTATCGGGAGTCTTCACTTCCTGCTGTATTCTTATCGCTTTGGAAAGCAGACTGATCCTTTTGATCTCCTCTTTTCTGAGAAAATTAATAAGCGATGTTGAAGCTACTATAATGGCAATCACCAAAGTAGTCATCACAACAAAAATGATCCAGTTATTCAGCCTGGTGAGGATAGATTTTCTCAAAGGTATTTACTTTAAAACATTCAGGATTTTCTGAAGCTCTGTATTTCCACTTCCCTGATAGTTATTGATAATAATCGAAAATACATATTTTTTTCCATCCTTTGCGGTGTGATATCCTGCAAAAGATTTGGTATCTCTCATCGTTCCGCTTTTCATCTTCATTCCATTATCCTGAACCGGAAATCCGTCATAGTATGCTTCAAACCAGGATTGTTTTTTAGCATATAAAAGAGCCTGCACTTCTGCTTTTGCGGCCACATAATTTTGTGGGGAAAGTCCGCTTCCATCTGCAAAATTGATCATATTCGGATTGATTCCCTTTGACTTCCAGAATTCTTTCAGATAAGAAACACCGCTTTTGAAGCCTGAATTTCCTTTTTCTCTTTTCCTAAAGTTTTAATCAATGTTTCACCATACAGATTGATACTTTTTCTCAGAAACCAGTATACAATTTTATCCAGAGTCGGCGATTGGTAAGTGAGGATAATATTATTTTTCGGAGCTTCCAAAGCCTGTTTTCCATCAATTTCAAGCTGCGAGTTTGTTATTGCTTTTCCCGAAAGCTCAATACCCGATTCCTTCAGCCATTGTTTTACTTCTGCTGCCAGCTGTAGCGGCGGATTGGGAGTAGAACCGGAAACCGTAACAGTTTTTCCCGATGGAAGCATCCCGTTAATCAGCGCAACATCAGAATGAGGAGCCGTAAAGATCAGGCTTTGGTCTGAGCTTCCCCTGTTTTCAGATCATTCAGCCATTTCACTCCTTCCAGCGGATAAGAGAAGCTTTTAAAATCGGTTCCGTTAATAGTAATATCAAACTGGTTTTCTTTCCAGTTGATTCCCCATACACCGGCACCATAATAATTGCCAAGGTCATCCCACGGCCAGCCTCCCGGAATCGTCTGATGGTCAAAATAAGAATCATCAATGACGAGGTCACCTGATATTTTTGTTATTCCTGAATTTTTAATGGCATCTATCAGCTTCTTTTAAAATTCTCAGGTTTATAGCCCTCATACCGCCAGCTTCCCAATGTAGGATCACCGTTGGAACTGATAAACAAATTCCCGTTCAGAGTTCCTGCTGATATGTTTCCTGAATAACTTGACGTGGTGGTATAGGTATAGTTTTTCCCTAAAGTTTCCAGTGCGGCTCCTGCCGTAAAAATCTTCTGTGTAGAAGCTGTAGAAAGGCCTTTGTTTCCCTGATATTCATAAATAAGATTACCGTTTTCATCCGAAACATAAAATGATAAGCCGGAAGAAACCGCTCCCGAAGAATCCATAAGATCCTTTGTGGCTTTGTCTAATTTCTGGGCGATATTCTGTGCGGTAACGATCTGTACAGAAAGTGTAAGTACAGCAAGAGTTTTTTCATTACATTGTTAATTTGGGTCTAAACAAATAGCATTCAACAGTTCATTGCAATGGTACTGATGTTCCATGGCCTGAACCTTTTTCGTATGTCTAAATTCTAATCAAATATAGTTAAAATAAAAGCTTTTCATACTCCCTGAGATCATCTGAAGTGAAAAGAATCTGGTGGCCGGGAGATTTTTCAAATGACCGGTCGTATTTAAAATATTTTTCATAATCATCTTCATCTATGAAAATATCCATCTGGCAATCCTTAATATAGTCTGATTTTTCTTTGTACTCCTGAATAAAAAATCCGGATCCACTCCATGGTTCATTATGACACCGCAGGCAATTTCTCTGATGAACAGCCTTATAACCGCATATTTCACAATCCTGCAAGTTTTGAAATAAATTTGAAATTTCAACTCGTCTGTCTTTCGGGAAAAGCGAAAGCGGTATAGCTTTTAAAAGCAGGTAATAATTAGGCTCCTGCCATGAAAAACAAGTCCCTTGCTCCCGATTGGTATAAAGCCATAATTTCTGAAGATCGTGTTCAATCTCAGCTTTAATGATATTTTTAATATTCAGAATGATCTTACTGTTTCTCCTGATATTCTGTTTGCCATCGATTTCAATCACCGGCTGCTGTTCCAGAAAATGATTCAGGCACAATGTGGTCTGCCACGAACCTATAGTTCTCATTTTACCTTCACTGCTGCAGATTTCACAGGTTTTAACAGACAATTCTGAATATTTGTCTTTAATTTCTTTAAGCTTTTTATTGAGTGTTTCATCTTCAGAATAGGTATAGCATCTCAATCCGCCAAATTTTTCTTTTCCAAATACATTATGCTCCGGATTCCAGCCTGCAGTGGCAAATTCATACAGTAATTTCCGGATCAGTCCGTCCCATCCGGTGCTGTTCACTGAAAAATTAGTCAGGTTACGTTCTATGAAAAGATTTATTTCTTTTTCGTTCATTAAAGTCTGCTTCCTGCTTCAATTTCGTAAGGCTCTTTTCCTTTTTCAAAAATCCTTGTCAGTTCACTTCCCTCAACGGTTATTGAATCTCCGGTCTTTCTGATCCAGTTTCCTTCTCTGAGTCCCACCACTTTGATGTCATTTTGGGTAAGGAATTCCTTAATACGGGTTTCTCTGGTTTCTCCGTTATGCTTCAGGTCCGGATTAGGATCCAGGTAATGCGGATTGATATTAAAAGGAACCAGCCCCATGCAATCGAAGCTTGGCGGATATACGATCGGCATATCGTTCGTGGTTTTCATATTCTGGCCTCCGATATTACTTCCGGCACTACATCCCAGATAAGCTTTTCCGGCTGATACATTTTCTTTCAGAACAGACATCAGCCCTTCTTCATGTAATGTTTTAACCAGTAAAAAAGTATTTCCTCCTCCCGTAAAATAACCTTTTGCCTGGTTCAGGGCTTCTGCTTTATTTTCAAATTCATGCAGCCCTTTTACTTTTATATTGATGGTTTCAAAGAAAGAACGCGCTTTTGCAGTATAATCATCATGGGAAATACCTCCCGGGCGCGCGAAAGGAATAAACACGATTTCGTCAATACCTTTATATAATTGGATTAATTCTTCTCTCAGGTATTCCAGATATTCTCCACCAAAAAGTGTGGATGTTGAGGCTAATATGATATTCATGTGACGAAATTATATAGTATTAATAAAAATGAAGGACAAAGATAACCTCAAAGATTAACGAATCAAAAATTAAATTAAAAAAAACAACAATCCCGTTAATATTTTCTAAAAAAACTTAAAGCCTCTAAAATTTTAGATTTTGTGGAATTATTATTGAATTTTAGATTTTGACTTTAAAATATAAGATTATGAAAATGAGTAAAATTAATAGCCTATTCTTAGGTTTGATACTAGCAGGAAGTGTAAGTCTTGTAAATGCACAAACAACTCAACCGGAAACTTCGGCCACAACAAGCCAGACAGCGAATCCAACTATTGAAGGACTTAAAAAGCAGGTTGAGGCCAATCCAAAAGATACAGAATCTTTAGCAAAATTAGCAGCAGCTTACCAGGATGCATCAGACTGGACGAATGCCATTGATACCTGGAAAAAAATCTCTGTTTTATTACCGGACTGGGCTCCGTCTTATTACAGCCAGGCTTATGCCTATCAGTCTGCTAAAGATGATGCCAATGCAAAAATTGCTTACGAAAAGTATATTGCAACAGTAAAACCTGAAGAGGTAGAGCAAAATAAGAAAAACCTGGCATATGCCTATTTCTATCTTGCCTTCTCAGAACAGAAAACTGATCCAAATAAAGCTAAGGAGCATATTGCTAAATCAATTCAGTATGACCCGACCAACGAGGATGCTCTGAAACTTAGCAAAACATTAAATTCTTAGTAAATAAAAATGCCGGAAAGTTTTCCGGCATTTTTGTTATCAATGACGAATACTTAGTTTATTTAATTTTCTTTCCAAAAAATCGGTTTCACCATGCAGGTGACGAATGATTTTCTCAATATTTCTCTGGATACTGACTTCGGTTTTTAAATTATTGATATACCGGATCAGCTCATGTCTCCTCGAGGGAATCAGCTTTTCAAAGTTTTCCGTTGCCAGGCTGCTCTCTTTAATGGCCTTTTCCAGTTGGGGATGGATGGAAATACTTCTGTCGGAATCATCATACTCCAGTACTACTTCAATGATTTCTCCTATTCTTTTGGGTGAATTTTTCAACATGATGAGGTTTACGTACAGCCTCCATTCTCCCAGATATTTCATCAGGTTTTGTTTAAATTCCTTTCCGTTCACAGTTCCTTTTACCGGGATAGGACTTTTATTTCTGCCTGCTTTTTCAAAAATCGTGTTCAGTACTTCTTCCGGAACAGATACAAAAGGGTTAATTCCTATGATTTCCAATGTAGCGGTGAAACTCTTGTTTTCCATAATTAATAATTTAAAGCGATCAGGCTGGAAGCTAGAACTAGAAGCAAAAATAACAGTTTGACGAATATGTATGAAATTTCTTTTTTTATTATTTCAAAAACAACCACTCTCATATACTCCCACATCCCAACCCGTTTACTCTCAAACCCTCTCACGCTCCTACCCAGAAACCCGCAAACTCCAAACCCCGAATTCCGGAACCCCGTAACTCAAAATTCATACTTCAGAACCCAATTAATTCCCTATATTTGTATTAATAAATCTATTTATCAAAATGAAATTTTTTATTGACACAGCTAATTTAGAGCAAATTAAGGAAGCAAGAGATCTTGGAATTTTAGATGGTGTAACAACCAACCCTTCGTTAATGGCAAAAGAAGGAATTCAGGGAGCTGAAGCCATCAAAAACCACTATAAAACGATCTGCGAGCTTGTAGATGGAGATATTTCTGCAGAAGTTCTTTCTACAACATACGAAGAAATGATTAAAGAAGGAGACGAATTGGCTGCGATTCACCCTAATATCGTTGTAAAAATTCCGATGATCAAAGACGGAATCAAAGCTTTAAAATATTTTTCTGACAAAGGAATCAAAACCAACTGTACATTGATCTTCTCTCCGGGGCAGGCTCTTTTGGCAGCAAAGGCAGGAGCTACTTATGTATCTCCGTTCCTTGGAAGATTGGATGATATTTCTACAGATGGTCTGAATCTTATCCAGGAAATCAGATTAATTTTCGATAACTATATGTACGAAACTGAAATCCTTGCAGCTTCTATCCGTCACTCAATGCATATTATTGACTGTGCTAAAATCGGAGCAGATGTTATTACATCCCCACTTCCTCCGATCTTGAGCTTATTGAAGCACCCGTTAACAGACAGCGGATTGGCTCAGTTTGTTGCAGATTCTCAGAAATTGGCATAATCACTGACTCTAGATTCAGATATAAAAATCCCGGAACAAAGTTCCGGGATTTTGTTTTTTATGTCCAATCTTATTTCAGCAGATCCAGTTCCAGGATGTTGTTCTGCTTTTTAAGATCATTCTTCTTTTTTATTTCTTTAGCTTTTTGTGCTTTATCAATAGGAATCAATTTTCCGGATTCGTCTATTTCCTGAATTTCAATTCCCTGAGCTACCATTTGTTTTTCACTTTTCATCGGATCAGCAAGATATTCTTTGAAAGCTTTCCGGTATTTTACTTCCGTTACAGTAACCAGTGCATTAAACCTTTCTTTTTCTTTGGTACTCTTCCACTCGTATCCGGCCGGAAGTTTTTTACTTCCTTTTAATTCAAATGAATGCGTTCGGGAAGCATCTTCTATCTTTACAATCAATCCCGGAAGTCCTGAAAACTTATAAGGGCCATCCTGGATGGGCAGATCTGGTGTAAACCACGCTATCCATTTTCTGCCCGCAAAGTTACAAACAGCTTTCTGAGCATTGAATGTTCCTATTTTTTCTTTTTCCGGAAGGATTTGCCATCCCTGCTTTCTTTCATCCTGCACCAAATATTCATCCGCAGATAAATTGTTAAAAAACTCACTGAATAATCAGGATAGCTTTTTTCAACACTATAAAGCACCTTACCTTTAAATTTAATACCGGAAAAATTGACTTCTGTACTTCCAGCCTGTAATTGTTTTTCCATAGATGCAGTCATAAGGGAATCTGATTCAAAAACATCTTTACTGTAAAACTTGGATCCTTTGGAAACAACGTCCAGAAACATTATTTCAGTTTCGGGTTTGCCTTTGGCAGTAGAATCAATACTGTATTTATATTCATAAATAAATCTCTGATTCTGAGCATTAGCTGCAAGAGCCAACAGCAGACTGAATGCAACAATTATTTTTTTCATAGAGTATTAGTTGAAAATTATTTAGTCTTCTTTTACAATTGCTTTAACAACCCTGCACGGATTTCCCACAGCTACTACATTATCAGGAATATCTTTTGTAACAACACTTCCTGCCCCTATCACCGAGTTATTTCCAATAGAAACACCCGGAAGTACAACTACATTTCCACCCAGCCAGACATTATCGCCTACTTTTATCGGATGTGCATATTCCAGCCCTTCATTCCTTTGCAGTGCATCAAGCGGATGGCCTGCGGTATAGAAACTGCAGTTGGGGCCGATAAACACATTATCACCAAACTCTACTTTGGCACAATCCAAAATAACAAGGTTATGATTGGCATAGAAGTTTTCTCCTGCTTTTATATTATATCCGTAATCGCACCAGAAATTGGGTTCTATGCAGATATTTTCTTTTATACTGCCGATAATCTTTTTAAGAAGCTGGTATCTGTTTCCTGAATCGGAATTTTTTAAAGCATTATATTCCTGACATAAATCTTTGCACGCAAGGCGTTCCTGTATCAGTTCTTTATCATAGTTGGCGTTGTATAAAAGTCCGGCTGCACATTTTTCCTTTTCTGTCATAAGATATAAAGTTAGTTTCTTATTGAAAGATAAAAAAATATATCATAACATCATGAATTGATATGGTCACTTTTTGATTTCTTTTGTCAAGCAAAAAACAGGATGACAAAAATGCCATCCTGCAGATATTAGAAAATATAATTTTTAATTTACCAGATCCGGTTCAATCGGATTGTTATCTTTCTTAAAGGCTTCTTTAGTATTTTTTTCTATTTCCCTAAGTACCTGATTGGGATCTGAGATTTCTTTGCCGTCCCCTGTTCTCAGCTTGAAACTAAATTTGGTATTGCCATCACCATTTTTCATTAACATTTCTCTCATATTCTTGGCAGGATCATTTACATAAGCCTTCCATACTTTTTTAAACTGATCTTTTGTTACTTCCAGCTCTTTTCCGCCTATCCCCAGCGCTCTTACATGATCAGGCATCTGCATTTCCGATTCACCGGCCGGAGTATTAATCGTTTTATTACCTATCATCGTCATTATATGCGATCCGGTGGTATCCTCAATTTTTACGATAAGGCCGGGAAGTCCGTAAAAAACATAAGGCCCATCCTGAAAAGGAAGATCTGTTGTAAACCAGGCTGTCCATTCCCTTCCTCCAAAGCTGGCAGTGGCTTTCTGAGCCTGATACGCTCCTATTTTTTGTTTCTCGGGCAATATTTTCCATTCCGGTTTCTGGTCTTCTTTTATTTTATACTTATCTGTAGAAATGCTTCTGAAGAGATACGTTTTAAAATCCGGGTATTGTTTGGTTACTTTATAGGAAACCTGCCCCGGCCTTTCTCTTTTGTTGATGCTTATATTTCCGCTGCCTGCTTTCAACTGTTTTTCAAGTTCTGCTTTTGCGGTGGAATCTGCTACAAATTTATCACGGCTGTAATAGCTTGATCCGTTTTTATCAATATCGAGCATCATCATTTCTGTCTTTACATCTTCCTTATTATTGGAATCCGGAATAAACTTATATTCATAAAAAAACCTGTTGACCTGTGCACTGACAAGCCCACCCAGAAATACAAAAAATAGAATTTTACTTTTCATAATATATGTTTAAAAAAAGGCTTTGCCAATCTGAAACTGACAAAGCCTGATGGAACTTTATTTCTTTGTTTCAATTCTTACTTCCCCCTGCTTAAAATCTCCATTTTTCTGAGTATTGACATTAACTTTCGATATATTGCTTGTATCTAATGAGTTAACATCGTTCTTAGAAACTTCCTTTCCGTCAATATAATACTTGTATTTCACATCATCATTTCCGCTTATTCTGAAATTTTTCACTCCATTCATAGCGATGTTTCCGTTACCGTCTTTTTTGATAAAGTCTGCATTCATTACGATAACATCAGGTGAAGCGTTGGTCACTTTTATAAAGGTCCCGTCTTTAAAGCTGAATGATCTCTTTTCGGCTTCTGCACGGGCTCTTTCAACCTCTTTTCTGATTTTATCCCCATCTATTCGGATTCTTATATTTTCTTTCCGGATTCTATCTCCCTCAGCTCTTGCTTTTTCCCCTTCTATTCTGGCTTTAGCTCCTTCTGCTCTGGCCAGGTTACCTTCCAATAAAGCTTTTTGTCCTTCTATTCTTGCTCTGTCTCCTTCAATTCTTGCCTTCTCACCTTCTATTCTGGCTTTTTCCCCTTCCTTCATTGCTTTTCTGGCTTCTTTCATCGCTTTACGGATTTCAGCCTTTTCTTTACCGCTCAGATCTTTGAAGTGGACAGCGTTATTATTTTTGAAGTAAAATACTCTTGGAGCCTTTGGTGCTTTTGGCGCTCCCGGAGGAGTTCCCGGCGCATCCGGTGGTACTGGTGGGTCCGGAAAATCAACGTCAATATCAAGGTTGGACAAATCCGGCAATTCTACTTTCATATTATCCAAAGCCAGCATTTTATTTTTCCATTCCGGAGATTTGAAATAATGATCCACCAGTCTGGAGGTTTCGTCCCCTATTTTCCCCATCTCTGAGGCAAGCTGGTTAATTTCTTCTATTTTCTTATCAAAGGCTGAAGTTTCAGGTTTCAGCTTACTTAATTCTTTACTTTTCTGATTAAGTTCTTTTTGAAGTTCCGCTGATTTTGCTTTTAATTTAGGCAATTCCGGTATTGGATCTGCAACTTGTTCCTGTTGTATTTTTTCAGGTCTTACTGTGTCTTTCTTAATTTGTGAAACCGCTTTCTGAATGCTGATATTGGTTTCCTCAATTTCTCTGTTTTTCGCATTTACCAGGTAAGCAAAGGCTACTGAGAATAAAACCGGTAATGCAAAAATTCTTCGCGCATATCCGAACTTGGTTTTTGGTTTTTGTAACATCTTAAGTCTTTTTTAAGGTTTGAACTTAGAAACGGACTGGCAGCAGGCAACTGTGTTCCGGAAAAGTGGCTTGCTAAAAGCATCTGCGCAAATGCTTTGGTGTCCGATTGTTTTACGGCTTTTTTATCAGCCAGGTATTCGTGGATAAGATTAATTTCTTTTTTAATGATATGAAAGAACGGATTGAACCAGAAAACAGAAGTTATAATCTCGATAAAAATCTTATCAAAGGAGTGTTTCTGCTCAATATGTACCATCTCATGCTTTAAAATCTGCTTTCCGATATCAGAATGCAGGGTAATAGCATTCTTCCAGAAAAGATTTTTAAAGTAGGAAAACGGGGCTTCGTTAAGGTCTGTACGGTAAAAGTTGATCCCGTCAAAACTTTCTTTCTGAAACTGTTTTTTAAACTGCTGGATTTTAAAAATCCCATAGATAAGCTTCCCTAGAAAATAGAGAGAAACCAGTCCCAGAGCTGAAAAAGTAAGGTTAAAATAAAGGTTACCATTGTCTATAGTTTTTTCTGTATTAAAATTCTGTATCCTGTCAAGAAGCATATACATATCACTATTTACCTCGATCGTAAAATCATCTACCTTTATGAGCGGTAATAACAGCGAAATCACAATCGCCGCCAGCAGATAAAATCTGTTATAATGATGGAATGTCTTGTCCTTTAAAGACAGCTGGTAGTACAAAAACGTTACACCCGAACATAAAATAATTTTTCCAAAGTATAAAAGTATTGCTTCCATAGGTATTAGTCTTTCTTTTGAGTTCATCCAATAGCATCTCAAGGTCTTCCACCGTCATTTCATTTTTTTCTACCAGAAATGAAACGGCACTTTTGTAAGAACCTTTAAAATAGTTTTTCACAAGGCTTTTCATGGTCTTCCCGGAATACTGCTCTTTTGAAACAAGTGGAAAATACTCATGCTGTCTCCCATGTACACGATAGTCTACAAACTCTTTGTCCTTCAATACTTTTAAAATAGTAGAGACTGTATTGGTATGCGGTTTTGGTTCCGGAAAAAGATCAAGAACATCTTTAAGAAATCCTTTTTCTATTTTCCATAAATACTGCATTACCTGTTCTTCTGCTTTTGTTAAAGTCTGAATTTTCATATCCTGTTCATTTATCAATTATTGTGATACAAAATAGTTTAATCCCATATCACTAAGAAATTAGTTATACAAATGTAGAAATAAAATTGAATCAAACAACTATTTTTTTAGTGATAAACCGGATAAAAATCATAAGAATCTGTAAATCAACACAATAAAAATAGTTAAAATATATTAATTTTTTAAAGGAGTGAAAAAAACACCTGTTTAATCCATATAAAAAGAAGCATTTAAGGTGTAAATTCTTAAAACTTGTTAATTTTTATTAAATAAAATTAAAATGAATTTGTTTTAACCGGGAAATTATATTTATTTTAGTGCTTTAAAAATTTCTCATGAAAAGATATAATTTATTGATTGTACTATTACTGCTTATTTTTAACCTTACTACAGCACAAAAAAAGGGTTCTCCTGCTGCCGATCTTAGCATACTAAAAGATACAAAATCAAAAATCGAAGCTACCGTTCCATTGGTTATTCAACATCTTCAGACGATTGCGACTAAAGAAGGAGATAATAATATAGTGAACAACGGAAAGATTGCTTTAGGTAAAGAATACGGTATTTTGGAATCTGAATGGTTCTTGTATAGAAACAATATGAAAAACTGTATCCTGAACAATTCTTCTAAAAAAGCTAAAAAATGCATGGAATACCATAACAATATGTTCAGAGGTACCATGATCAACTATAATAATTACATCACCAACCTTACAAGAAAGAACGGATATTTAGGTGTAGATGGTGATACTAAATTTGATTTTAAACCAGCTGATATCGCTACAAAACTGAGTGAGGCTTACTTCAACGCCCATGAAGCGGCAGGAAGAATGAAAGCTGATCAGAAAAGAGATTTTCTGGGGCAGACGATGTCTGACGACAACAAGCTTACCCCTTACGCCCAACTGGCTCAATAATATTTATCATAAAATTAAAAAATCCCACTCCGAAAAGTGGGATTTTTTAATACTCATAGCTTACCCTGTCACAATATGCTTCATATTTTTACTGCCATCAAATCCTATATCAGCTCAATGCTTGATAATAAAGACGCTCCACCTGTTTCATTATCCCTTGAAGGAATGATGGCCATTTTTACAAAACTGCAAAAAGAGGAACTTCCTAAAAACAGCATCCTGGTAAAGCCCGGACATATCTGCCGGCACATCTATTTTATCGAGAAGGGAGCAGCCCGTATTTTTTACTATAAAGATGAAAAAGATATCACTGACGGCTTCAGAGGCGAAGGAACTTTACTTTTATCAATTGTCAGCTTTATCCGCCAGAAACCGGATAAAAGGGGAATAGAGCTGCTGGATGACTGCCTGCTCTGGAAATTAAGCTATGATGATCTTGAGGAACTTTCTGAAAAATTTCCTGACATTCAATATCTGTATAGGATGATCATGAGCAGTGTATTGATTATGACACAGAACAGAGTTGACAGGATGTTGTTTCAAACTGCTGAAGAGCGTTATGATGACTTCATAAAATCACATCCCAGAGCTGCAGAGCTTCTTACATTGGGCATGATTGCTTCTTTTTTAGGGATTACACAGGAGACATTAAGCAGAATAAGATCTAGAAAATAGATGTTTGACATTTGTTAAAACATTTGTTTTTTTATTTGATTTTTGTCAAATTGGCTATCGATACTGCTTTAATATCTTTGAAAAAAGATATGGTAAAGAAATCGATTCTATTGTTATTTTTGTTGATCACTGGTATTTTTTACAGTCAGCAATGGCAGACTGCAACTATCCAGCACAGTTCCGGGCTCAGGGAATATTCTATTTATGTGCCTTCCAATTATAATGCTCAAAATCCGGCTTCACTCGTTATCACATTACACGGATTGGGAGATACTATGAATAATTTTAGGAATATTGGTTTTGCAGCACTGGCTGAAACCAATAATATCATTGTGCTTTGCCCGCAGGCATTGAGCGATCCTTTATCCGGTACAGCCTGGAATTCAGGGGCAGGGTATTCTTTTTATACTCCCAACGCTAATGTAGATGATATTGGTTTCATCAGTACTCTTATTGATACTGTAAAGCAGACCTACAACATTAACCCTAATAAAGTTTTCGCCTGTGGCTTTTCTATGGGTGGGTTTATGACAGAAAGACTGGCATTGGTTTTAAATGATAAAATAAAGGTTTTTGCCTCTGTGGCGGGTACTTTCGGAAACGGAATTTTACCTGTGGCCGTGGGAACTCCGGGACGTCCGGTATCTATTGCTCATTTCCATGGGACTTCTGATACAACTATTGGCTACAGTAACAACAACTTCGGAAATTCTGTAGACGAAATGATCGGCTACTGGAAAAACAACAATTCTTCAAACAGTACAGCAATACATACACTTCTTCCTGATACTTCCAATGACGGATTTACTGTAGACCATTACAAATACACCAGCCCGGCTAACAGTGCTGTGATTGAACTTTATAAAGTGAATAATGCAGGCCATGTATGGCTTACTCCACAAAATGATATTTCTTACACTCAGAAAATATGGGAATTCTTTAATCAGAACAGCAGTAATCTATCTGTTTCCGATAGGGCTGAAGATAAAGGAATCTCAATATATCCTGTTCCTTCCAAAGATTTTATAACCTTAAGTTTCCCTAAAAATTACCCTGATGTTGAATTAACAATTTATGATCTTACCGGAAAACTCATGCTATCTGATAAAATAAAATTGAACAGCAGGGCGGAATATACTCTGGATTTAAGTAAACTGGTAAAGGGAATCTATTTATTATCTGTTAAAAATAATCATAATCTTCCTCCCGTTATCCAAAAATCATCATCAACTAATTCATTGACTATTTAAAATATATCTTTACAGATCGATCAGATTGATAAAGTAAATTTAAAGCAAAAAATCTCTGCCGGAAAAGCAGTTTTGTGGTACTAATCATAAAACCCTTGGGGAAAAAGTAGAAAATTAGGCAGAGATTTTTTTGCATACACTCTACAGATCAACTGTCCTACCCATGATCTGTAAGAGCTTTACAAAAATAGGTCTAAGCCCTCTATCAGTAGAACAATACCTGTAGAATTATACGTTCAACATTGTAGAAGTAATACTACTTTTCCTGTCTCCACCAATGGTAATAGTTGTGCATCCCATCATACTCAAATCCACAACGTGGGTATAATATGTTACCGATAGTATTGGTTTTTTCTGTTTCAAGCATTAACCCACATGCTCCTGTTTCTTCGCACCATTGCTTACTACGGTCAATTAATGCTACAGAAAGTCCTTTTCCTCTGTAATCAGGGTGAACAAACAGATCGCTTAATAACCACTGCTTTTGTAGTTTCGTATAATGGAATAATTTATAAAGCTGTACAAATCCTACTGCTTTCCCATCAGCTATGGCAAGAAAAATATCCGACTCACTGTTTAAAAACCGTTCTTTGAGAAAAGCTTTTCCTTTTTCAACATCCGGTTCCTGTCTGTAAAAAACACGGTAAAGGTTGAACAACTCAGCCGTTTCATCAAGATCTTCAAGGCTTGCCTTTTTCATAGTGTAATTCATTGTTATTTATATTTTTTATTACATGGCAAAAGTAGCCTTAAACAGGACCGGTGACATCATCCAGAAAAATAGTAAATCAATAGGCCAGATAAGCAGCATCTGGTAATTATTAAGTTGTAAATCGCAAATACCGCATGTTTCGGATTGTATCATTCTGAACAGCGTCAGATTTTTGCAGATAAAATCAAACCAATGAAAGATATTGTTCATAAAATAAAAAATACAGACTGGCAGCAACTTACGGAAACAATGCATCAAAACGGATATGCCATTATTCCCGGACTGTTATCTGAGGATGATTGCGAAGTATTGAAATCCAATTATGACCATTCTGCTCTTTACCGCAAAACAGTGGTGATGGCCAGACACCGTTTCGGCCTTGGGGAATACAGGTACTTTAATTACCCGTTACCTGAAATGATTCAAACCATAAGAACAACTATTTATCCTTATCTGGCGTCGACGGCCAACTCATGGTTTAAAGCATTACATATTGACACTCAATTTCCTTTGCAGCATCAGGAATTTCTGGATCAATGTCATGCCAACGGACAGCAAAAAGCTACTGTTTTAATTCTGAAATATGGAAAAGGTGGTTTTAATACGCTGCACCAGGACTTATATGGGGATATATATTTCCCTATTCAGATTGTATTAATGCTTAGCGAACCTGACAAGGATTTTACGGGTGGGGAGTTTGTGCTTACCCAGCAAACTCCGAGAGCACAGTCAAAAGCCGTCGTTTTAAAGCCTGAAAAAGGAGATGCCCTTATTTTCACGACTCAGTTTAAACCGGAAAAAGGTACAAAAGGATATTACAGGGTTAATATGAAACATGGCGTAAGTGAAGTTAAAGAAGGAAACCGCTGTGCCTTGGGCATTATTTTCCATGATGCAATCAATTAGTTTTTACCTATTATGATTCTTCATTCGCAACTATCCCCCGGAAATCTAAGAAGTAAAATCCACAGCAGAGAAATTTGTTTTGGAGGAAATAAAAAATTAAAAATCTACGGATTGCTTGGCTGCAAATCCGGGAAAAGAATGAAGATGGAAAACAGGGTTTTCTTCAAGGATGAGGAAGAGGCATTACAAAACAGCTACCGTCCCTGCGGACATTGTATGAGGGAAGCTTATCAACAGTGGAAGCAAAGAATATTGATGCTGTAATTTAAAGATAAGGCCTGTGCCCGGCAAAATTTCATTCCGGGACTGATTCGCTTTGTTTACATAAACGCCACAAAAAAAGAGAAGCAATATTATTGCTTCTCTTTCGTCTAGTAGCGGGAACCGGACTCGAACCGATGACCTTCGGGTTATGAGCCCGACGAGCTACCTACTGCTCCATCCCGCGGTATATTTTTTGAGCGTTTACCGACAACGCTTGCTTAGTAGCGGGAACCGGACTCGAACCGATGACCTTCGGGTTATGAGCCCGACGAGCTACCTACTGCTCCATCCCGCGGTATATTTTTTGAGCGTTTACCGACAACGCTTGCTTAGTAGCGGGAACCGGACTCGAACCGATGACCTTCGGGTTATGAGCCCGACGAGCTACCTACTGCTCCATCCCGCGGTGTATTTTTAGAGTGCTTACCGAAAGCACTGGCTTAGTAGCGGGGACACGACTCGAACGTGCGACCTTCGGGTTATGAGCCCGACGAGCTACCTACTGCTCCACCCCGCGGTGTATTTTTAGAGTGTTTACCGAAAACACTGGCTTAGTAGCGGGAACCGGACTCGAACCGATGACCTTCGGGTTATGAGCCCGACGAGCTACCTACTGCTCCATCCCGCGATATTGGATTGCAAAGGTACGAATAATTTTTAAAAATCCTAATTTTTCTTTTAAATAAAGGACTTTTATAAAAACTATTTTATTATTTGTATCTTTGTTCTATGGCAAAAATATTGAAAATTTACCCGGACAACCCACAGGAAAATCTTGTGAATGAGGTCATTAAAACATTAAATAATGGCGGGCTGATCATCTATCCTTCAGATACGGTTTATGCCTTAGGCTGTAACATTTTTGATATAAAAGCCATGGAAAAACTGGCCCAGCTCAAAAAAATGAAGCTTGAGAAGTCAAAATTCTCAATTATCTGTAATGATCTCAGCCATCTGTCCGACTTTACAAGACCTATTGATACCTCTGTTTTCCGGTTTCTGAAAAGCCATCTCCCGGGTCCGTTTACTTTCATTCTGGAAGCCAATAAGAGTTTACCTTTAGCCTATAAAGGTCACAAAACAATCGGGATCCGTGTTCCTGATCACCCGATTCCGCAGCTTATTGTTGAAAAGCTGGGACACCCTATTGCCTCAACTTCCATTAAGGATGATGATGAAATCATTGAATATTCTACCGATCCTGAGCTTATTGCAGAAAAATATGATCACCTGGTAGACATTGTGATTGATTCAGGGTATGGGGATAATGTGGCATCCACTATTGTAGATCTTACATCAGGAGAACCTGAGATTATCCGTCAGGGAAAAGGAATTATTTAATTCAAAATGAATGATGAGTCTTACCGGGAAATATGCCGCAGGAATTTTACTTACTTTTATTCTTTTAGCTGCTGCGATGCTTTATTCTAATCCGGCGATCACTTTGATTACAGGAATAAGAAAAATTACAGCAGATCATTTTTTTCAGCAGAATTATACTGTGGATCATTTTGATTATTGTATTCCTGTACAGTATTTTTGTTGAGAAAAGTTCTTTTTTGCTTAAAGAAGAGAAAAAATATGCCATAGGATTTTATATCAAAGCTGTTCTGAGCTTATATTTTATCTGTATATTCGGCGGAGCTATTCTGAATGCCTTTAGTATGTTTGTTATAAAGGAAAAAGTAAGTGATAAGCTTCTGAATCTTATACCTATTTTCAGAAACAACTATTTTTTAATTACTTTTACATCACTTACAGCAGCTATTGTAGAGGAATTCCTGATGCGGGGTTATATACAGTCCAGGATTGAAAAAATTTACAATCCGGCAATAGGAATTATTATTTCAGCTGTTTTATTCGGAATTCTGCATAGCACTTACGGTACCATAGCCCAGGTTCTCGGGCCTTTGTTTATCGGACTTGTTTTTGGCTTATTTTACAAACGCTATTCAAACATTAAAGTTCTGATTATCTGTCATTTTATGATTGATTTTATAGCAATGACAGGTATGAATTTTTATTGATATTAAACACTTATCTGTATTTTAACATTATGAAAATTATAACATCCCCGGCAAAACTGATGAACGTAGAAAATTCAACGGACCTGTTGAAAACCACTACCCCGAAATTCATTGAAGATGCTGCATTCATACAATCTTATTTAAAAGAAAAATCACCAAAATATCTTTCCGAACTGATGGAAATATCAGCTAAACTGGCTGATGAAAACTGGGAAAGAAATCAAAAATGGAAATCCAAACCTACCGCAAAAGAATCTGCTCCGGCTATGTTTGCCTTTACAGGAGAAGTTTACAGGGGGCTGGATGCCAAAACACTGGATAAAAATGCAGTAGATTACCTTCAGAAAAATTACAGAATCCTTTCCGGACTTTACGGTTTACTGAAACCATCGGATAAAGTAATGCTGTACAGGCTTGAAATGGGACGTCCTTTTGAATTTGAGCAATACAGAAACCTGTATGAATTCTGGAGAGTAAAGATCACGGAACAACTGAATTCCGAAATGAAAAAAGGAGAAATTTTACTTCATCTTGCCAGCAATGAGTACGGAAAAGTAATCGACAGAAAAAAGCTGAACCATAAAGTAATTGACTTTGATTTTTACGAATTAAAAGACGGGAAACTAAAGACCATTGTAGTCTACACCAAGCATGCAAGAGGCCTTGTAGTAAGATTCTGTGCAGAAACCAACGCCAAGACCCTGGAGGATGTGAAAGCATTCAACTATGAAGGATACAGAATTGATGAAGAAAAATCCACAGATACAAAACTGGTTTTTACAAGATAAATGACAATTTCAGCCTTTAAAAAATATTTCAAAACAGAACTTTCCGGCCTTTATACTGAGTCGGAAAGTGCATTTTTATCGTCTTTGTTCATTCATCAGATTACAGGTTTTGATAATTTCCAGCAAAGAAGATTTTCCGAACAGGAACTTGTAACGGCTGATAAAGAAAAACTTGGCCATCTCGTCTCAGAACTTAAAACCGGAAGACCTTACCAGCAGATACTGGGTGAAACCGAATTTTACGGAATGAAGTTTTTCGTAGATGAAAATGTACTGATTCCCCGTCCTGAAACGGAAGAGCTGCTGGAAATCGCAATAAGGGAGATTAAAAATTCAAAGTTTAAGGTTCAGGATGTAAAAATTTTAGACATCGGAACCGGAAGCGGAATTATTCCTTTGGTTTTAAAAAGTATTTTCCTGAAGCCCATGTTTCATCTGTTGATTTTTCTGAAAAAGCCCTGGATACCGCCAAAAGAAATGCAGAGTACCATCAGTTGGAGATCAATTTTATCCACGCAGATTATCTTAATTATGAATTGGGTGAAAGCTATGATATCATCATTTCAAATCCGCCATACATCGGGATTGAGGAAGCGATTGAAATTGCAGATTCAGTGAAAGAATTTGAACCTAAAATGGCTCTTTTCTCCCCCACTGCTGATGCTTTGATCTTTTACAGGAAAATTGCAGAAGACGCCAAAAAATATTTACCGGAGGATGGACTTTTATTTTTAGAAATCAACCAGAAATTAGGACCCGAAACGCTGGAACTGTATCAATACTTTTCTAACGCTCAATTATTGAAGGATTTATCTGAAAATGACAGGTTTATTTATGGAAGAAAATAAGTAATTTTACTTCCATATAACCAACCTATGAAAACTTTGACATGGAACTTTCTCATCTTTGTTTTACTCATTACTCAGCTGGTATCCTGTAAACAGAACCCTCAGGATGTTATAAATGGATATTACAATAAAGGAGAATTCAACGGTTCGGTTCTGATTGTAAAAGACGGTCAGATTGTCTGTGATACTGCTCTGGGTTTCCGCAATTTTGAAAAAACTGAAGGCAGATAAAAACACTTCATTTTATATTGCATCCCTCAGTAAGCCGTTCACGGCAGCAGCTATTATCATGCTGGAGCAAAAAGGTTTATTGAAATTTGATGATAAAGCTTCCCGGTTCATAAAGCTTCCTGAGTATGCTAAAAACATTACGATCAGACAGCTTTTGCACCATACTTCGGGAATCAGGGATTATGAAAATCTGTTTTCTAAAAAGGGATTAACCAATCAGGAAGTAATGAACTGGCTGTCTGATCTTAAAAATCTTGATTTCACTCCTGACAGCGAGTTTAAATACAGTAATAGCGGATATATTATTCTATCCCGGATTATTGAAAAGGTTTCCGGGAAATCTTACAGCACCTATATCAATGAGCAGATTATTACTCCTTTAAAAATGAGTAACACTTATGTATATGAACCTGGTACAGTTATTCAGAATAAAGCATCAGGATATAATAAACAAAAACGGCCTGATGGTTATTCAATTTTAACAACCGGTGATGGTGGAATCTACTCTACTCCTGAAGATCTTTATAAATTTGATCAGGCTTTACGAAACTATAGCTTAATTAACAAAGAAAATACCAATATGATGTATTCTCCTTTCCCATTGTCCAACGGAAAGATATCAGACTACGGTTTTGCATGGTTTATAGAGAATAAAAATGGCGGAAAATCAGCAATGCACACAGGTGGTCTGAACGGCTTTAAAGCCTTATTCTGGAGAGATTTAAAGCATAACAGCTGCATTATTGCGCTTACCAATCAGGGAGATGCATTTCCTTTAGGAAACTTTTTATACGACATAAAAAAAACAATACAGTAAACATGATTATTCAACCACACGAAATCAACACTATAAAAATAGCAGAAATAATTTCTGACAATATGGTTATCCAATCTGCACAGGATGGGCTTGATCTCATGGGAAATATTTATTATCAGGGGTTTGACAAAGTAATTCTTTATGAAAAAACATCACGCCGGAATTCTTTGATTTAAAAACAAAAATTGCAGGTGAAATCCTTCAGAAATTCTCAAACTATCGAATAGGATTAGCTATTGTTGGTGATTTCAGTAAATATGAAAGTAAAAGCATAAAGGATTTTATTTTTGAAAGCAATAAGACAAGACATGTCAATTTTGTAGCATTATTGGAAGATGCATTAAAAAAGCTCTCACAATAAATTTTTCAGCTATTTTAAAAAACAGCTGAAAAAAATAATACAACGGCTAAGAACGCAATATTTTATACATTAAAAATAATTTATAAATCTTATTATTTTAATAAAAATTTAAATTAAAACACAGTAATTTAACTAACAAATAGTGTTAAATCAATCCACAAGCCCTTCAAAGCAGGCTTTTCAGTGTTTTTTTCGTATATTTGCAAAAACACACAAATTATGATTTTCACTTATACACTGTCATATATTCAATATTACAGACTTCTTAAATCAATTTACTTTATCGATCCTTTCAGGTAAAAGCCATGGTATGTTCTCTTTAAGACATGCGGGTTAAATCTGTTCTTGGTTTTGGGACTGAGAACCCCATCACGCCATTATATCAGTACAAATCATTATTCCAATGAATTGTCATAAATGCTTATATCCATTGGGAATAAAGCTGATCAGATTTTCAAAAAACACAACATAAACACATAAAATACACAGATAAAAAATTATTAATTCATCATGATTAAAAAATTATTTCTACCAATCGTTTTAGTTAGTTCATTTTCTTTTGCCCAAGTTGGCATTAACACCTCTACGCCTGACGGAAGTGCCATGCTGGATATTTACAGTCAGAATAAAGGATTGCTGATACCAAGACTTACCACAGCAAAAAGAGATGCTATTGCCAATCCGGCCAACTCTCTTCTTATCTACGACACCGATAAGAAATGTTTAAGCCAGAATATAGGAACCCCAACCAAACCTGATTGGCTATGTATCAGCAGTAATGCTGTAAAAATGTTTTATATGCCCAGTGTTTCTTTTGACACTTCAACCACAGCCAATGGCCGGACTAAAGATTTGTATACCCTGTATAAAACTCAGTTCGGTTCTCCAAAAGCGAAGAGTACCAGCGCTCCTGCTGCGATTCCTTTTTTCCCTTCAAGCAAAGACCTTTATTATTATGTAACCGACGCTGATCCCAATGTATTCAGTAATATTTCTATTTCTGATGATGGTGTAATGACTTACGACGTGAAGGCTGCAGCAACAGACTGTTCTTTTATTAATATTGTTTTTGTTGTTAAATAATTGAGCTATGATAAAAAGTACCTCAATTGTACAATACAAAAAAGCTTTGTTTCTGCTTCCTTTAATGATGTTCACACAGAATATCCAGGCTCAGAATGAACAGGGAACCGGTTATCCTTATTTTGTCAATTTTACACAGGGATTACAGCCTCAGGAGGCCTATAAGGTGACTACCAGCGGTGTTCAGAATGATGCTACTTTTACCACGGATGGGCTAAGGCTTACCCGGAGTGTGAATAATATTTCGGGAGGAGTTATCCTTGCAGATAAAATATTCAAAAGTGACCAGGGAATCAAATTCGAATTTGAATTTGCCATTTACGGGGGAAATACTAACGGAGGAGATGGTATTTCAATATTTTTAGTAGATGGTTCCATTCCTAAGGAGCAGCTCAATCTCGGCTATTTTGGCGGAGGACTGGGATATAGTTTTGTACGTGGCGGTGAATCTACGGAAGGATTGAGAGGAGCCTATCTGGGAATAGGCCTGGATGAGTTCGGGAATTTTAAAACAAGCTTTAAACAGACTGAAAGGATTAGAAACGGGATTTTTGGCGTAACACTGGCAAATGGGAGAAGCAATGTATCTCTAAGAGCAAAACGTGGCAACCAATACCTGTCATCAGCTGAGCCTGCCGGATATAACGGTTATCCCCTGCTTTACAGTACTGCTACCAATGCAGCTCCCTCCAGCAGCAACAGGTCTGCTTATCTTGACACCCAGACCGGAAAATATATCGGTATCAAAAATCCGAATCTTCAGCAGTTCAGTATTGAAAGTGGCGGAACTACAATTCCTCAGAATGAAAATGATGCAAGATTCCGTAAAGCATATATTACGTTGGTTCCCAATCCTGCCGGAGGCTACAATGTCACCCTGGAAATACAGCACGGAACTGTGAAAGAAAAAGTGATTGATAATTATTATTACCCGACTTCTCTGAAATATACTGAGACTACCATATCCAACACTACTGTAAGAACGCTGGATACTTCACCTCCTCCTACTTTCAGAATTGGTTTTGCGGCTTCTACCGGAGCTGCCAGAAATATACATTTGTTGAAAAATCTGGGGGTTACAAGACCTTATGCAGCCGAAGTAACGGATGATCTGTTTGCAGGCTGTCCGGGGATTAAATCTACTTATTATCCTTTACTTAATGATGCCGCCTATTCTTCAGCAAACGGTCAGAATCCGCCAACGCTTTCGTACGATAATCTCGATTTTAACTCATTCCGTTTTCTGGACAATAACGGAGCTGTGATTCCGAATATAACAGGCGGTGTCTATACGAACAGTCAGGGGACATGGACCTATTTTCCCACTACCGGAGCGCTTTCTTTCAAGCCCTCGGTTGGGTTTACCGGAGTGGCTCAAATACAATATGATATTAAAGGTGGTGGAAGCAATGGTACAGAAGCTCCCTACAATAAGGAAGAATACAGATCATTGCCTGCATTGGTACAGGTTAATATTTCAGGTTCAAATAACTGCAGCAAGGCCTATGCTATTTCCAATAAAAATGTAACGCAGAAAATTACAAGATAATTTGACACAACCAGCTCAACAGCTGGTTTTTTTATTTTTAACGGATAAAAATCAATGTTTTTTATTCTTCACAAAATACCGTACAGCATCTTCAATTGCTTTATCAACAGGCTGGTAACTGATCCCAAGTTCTTCTACCGATTTCCGGTTGTTATAATAATTACGGATCTGAAGTGCCTTCATATTGGAAGCGCTGAGATGGGTTTTTATTTTTAATTTTCGCAAGCCGTCACCCATTAATCCAAGAAAGTTCAATACCCTGTCGGGAAAAGCTATCATGACTGGCTTTTGACCGGTAATCCGGTTTACTTTCCGGAAAAATTCTCTGTAGCTCAAATTTTCATTGGCTAAAAGGTATTTCTCACCATTCCGCCCTTTTTCAATCGCATTCACTACCCCGATGGCAGCGTCTTCCACATGTACAAAATTCTTCCCTCCTTTCGGATAGAATATTACTTTCTTTTTCCAGGCCCAGAAAATAATTTTTCCTGAACTTGGCTTGCTGTCATAAGCTCCGATCATAAAGGTAGGATTTACAATGACAATCTCAGTATTTTTAAAGTTTTTTAAAAGATAATCTTCAGCAGCAAGCTTGCTTTGGGCATACCATGAATGGGTAAAAGGATATATCTGCGGTGCTTTTTCACTTCCCCAGAATGCTGTCTCTCCAAATCCTATGGTATTTGCCGTGCTTACAAATAAAAACTTTTTTACGCCCACCAGCTCTGCACAGGTGAACAGATTTACAACCGTTTCGTAATTCACTTTCCTGTATTCATCATAATTTATAAGATTCTGACGTGTTTCTGCGGCTATATGAATGATACAGTCGATATTATTAAGATAAGCTGAAACGTCAGATAAAAGATCAGTTTCTATCAGTTTCAGATTTTCGTTTTCTTCACCCAGCCAGCTGCTTTTCTTGCGCACCAGAGCAATAACAGAATAACCATTTTGTAATAATTTAAGGATAACATTAGTTCCCAGAAGCCCTGTAGCTCCGGTTATGCAAATTTTTTTCATGCTTCGATCTCTCTTTTTATTGCCTGGGTCATTAATGGCAGCTTTATCCATATGGGTAAAATTTTCATCACCAGCCAGCTGATTGGATTCACCATAATTACGGAATCTTTTTTAAATAACTGCCGGATACAGTAAGAAGCTACCTTATCAGGATCTAAAAGCGTTAACCGACCCATAAAGCCCTGCTTTTCTATTCTTTTACAAACATCCGTATTGGTTTTCATCGCACCCGGATTGACAACACTTACAAAGACGTTAGTACCTTTAAGCTCTTCATGCAGTCCTCTTGAAAAGGAATGGATAAAACTTTTGATGCCGGGTATACCGTCTTAAAGCCTATCGGAGAAAATGCAGCCATGCTTGAAACATTCAGAATATAAGCTTTCGGCTGTTTTAAAAGATTGGGAAGCAGCTGATGGGTAATTAAAGAAGTGGCCGCCACATTCACCTGCAAAATGGTATTGATATAATCAGAAGTGGCTTCTGTGAATTTTTGAGTTCCGTCAATTCCTGCATTATTGATCAGGATATGAATGGCAAAAGACTGATTGAGCCATTCGGTAAGTTTCATGACATTTTCATTCACGGAAAGATCTGTTTCATAATACTGAACTTTTATTGCATACAGCTTTTCGAGTTTGCGGGAAAGTTCTTTGAGATTCTGATGCGGAAGGCTTACAAGGATAACATTGATCTTTTGTTTTGCCAGTTGTTCAGCGAATGATTTTCCAAGTCCCTGGCTTGCTCCCGTTACTACCGCATATGATTCTTTGGTATCCATAAGTTTACATTTTATGGTACAAAGCTATGGTGGAAGCAAGGTTCCAGTGTTCAGGATTATCCGGACGAACAGATTTTAAACAGAGAAAAATAAAAATATCAAAATTCTAAAAATCAGCAATTTAAAACCGATAAAAAGTTAAAACTTATAAACCAGAACTTATTTTTTAAACTCGGAAGGAGTTTGTCCGGTCACTTTTTTAAAGGTTGTATTAAAAGAAGTTTTGGAATTGAACCCGGATTCGTAAGCAATTCCCAGAATAGATAATTTGCTGTCCGGTTCTTTCAGAAGTTTTTTGGCGTGGTCTATCCTGTACTCATTCACATACTGAAAGAAATTTTTCCCGAAACCTGTATTGATGACATAAGATAAATGATGGGTAGAAACGGACAGCATTTCCGCCAGCCTGATGAGATTCAGCTCGCTGTCAAGATAAGGTTTCTGTATTTCCATAAGAGTTTCAAGGGAAATTTTAACCTTTAACAATTCCTCATCAGAAATCAGCTTCTCTTCACTTCTTCCGAGCCGGAATCTTCATTAATAGAGATCAGTTCTTCTCTCTGTTTTTCTTCCAGAGGATAGATCTCTCTTTGTTTCATGGAATAGTATCCCACCCAGTATATCACAAGTAAAAAAGCAGTGTTGATAAAGAAGTTCAGTGACTTCGGATCATAGAACAGGTTATAAATGATATAAATGATGTTGACGATAAGCACTACCAGAATGATATACTCCAGCCAGTTCAGATTGATACCTTCCGTATTGGAGGAAAACTGCTGGATTCTCCTTTGGTGTTTTCTGATGGTAATGTAGGAAAGCAGGGTATAGAAAAAGCCTGAATCAGGATTAAAATAATACTGATGTACTGAAATGGTGTCTCATACCCCATTTTCACCAGCATAAGACAACCCAGAAAAGCTGCGGGAAGCAATAAAAACTTTATATCCGTGATTTTAAAGGTAAAGGAAGGGTTGGTATAGAACAGCACACTAAAGTAAAAAACAATAGGTGTAAAAAACTGGATACATCTGACCCAAAAGAGAGCATGGAATTCTACTATTGAGCCGGTAATGAGAAACAGAACCTCATCCAGCCAAAAGGTAGACCACAGAAAAAGAAATATGCCAAACCAGAAGTTAGCCTTATGGTTTACTTTCAAAGGATTGGCCAGCTTCAGCAGAGAAAGCAAAACCAATGAACCATAGATAAGTATCACGATGAAACTGTTTAACTCTGATGTGTTCATTGGTTTTGATATTTTGTTTAAAAATAGTCTTTTATCCTATTCGTTTCCTTACAAAAATTTCATATCCTAAATAAATCAGCGGAAGCGACATGATTCCCAGGAAAAGGCTGTTGCTCATGGCCAGCTGAGGATGCATCACAATAGAATAGACCAATCCGAAAAAAGCACCTCCCAGATGTGCTGCATGTCCCAGATTATCCCATTGTTTAGGGTTCAGCATCATATACACTGAGTATCCGAAATACAGGGTCCCGAATAACCATCCCGGTAAGAAGTTGACACTGATCTCATTCGGAGCCATCGCTATTGATGCAAAGATTATCCCTGAAACGGCTCCAGATGCTCCTATTGCGGAATACCACGGTTGATTTTTATAGATCTGCAAACTGAATAAGTTCCCAAGGATCATGGATCCAAAATAAAGGATTAAAAATCCTGTTTCACCAAAGAAACTAATAACTACTTCCTGGAAAAATACAGGGAAAGCATATTGAAAAATAAATGCATAAAGTCGGCATGCAAAAATGCAGAGCTGATCAGCCTGATATATTCTTTTCGGTTGGCAATAGCCGCGACATTGAATTTATATTTTTCAAATAATGCTGTATTATTGAACCCCATGTAACTGAAAATACATGTGGCAGCAATGATAATGATAACAATTGTATCCATGATATTTTTTTATATTATACCGGAACAGACAGGAATCTATTCATTTTCCTTGTTCCCGTCATCCTGAAACAGATCTCCGATCATTCCTCCGTCTTCGTCAAGATCCCCGGTTGGTTCAGGGTCTTCGTATACTTCAGGTTCTTCTTCCACCGGCTCAGGAATGGTAATATTGATAGCTTTCACTTTGAACTTGGTAAACTGGTTTCCGATTGCCTTTATTCCCTTTACCGCTATGAACTCATCAATATTTATCGTTTCCGGCTCACGTTCTTTTCCTTTATCTTTCGCAAAAATAATCTCTGCCGTGGCATCATTGGCAACAATTACATTTTCAATGAAGGATTTCGGATGTTCAGACGGCATGAAAGTCTGTACATTAACTGTATTTTCCAGTAAGAATCTCTTAATGAAATAAATATCTTTTTCTCCGTCATAGTAAATACAGGTAATCGGCTGTTCAGGTTTCCACTTTTCCAGTACCAGATATTCATCATCAAAACGGTTGCCAAGATCGAAAGAAACCAGTTTTACCTCACCGTTTGTATTGATGGTAAGGATTTTGTCATCTCCTTTGAAGCTTCCCAGTAATGTTCCTCTTGCATCCGCGTTCAGTCTTCTTACGGTATCATCAAACCATATCTTTCTTGGAGCCAGGGTAGAAACTCCTTCTTCCTTCAGATCCACTTTCTTTACGGCATATTTTGTTACCAGATTTCCTTTGGAATCACGTCCTTTGATGGCAAGATCAGAGAAGTTGATCTCCATTTTATTTTTTCTGATTCTTGATTCGGCTTTAAAAGTACTGTTACTGTTTCTGCTTCTCCATTGGGGTTGGCTGAAAAATACAGGGTTTCCGAACCTTTTTTATCTGAAGCTAACGGATAATCAGTATTTCTGGTTACCCCTGTTACAGAGAAACGTTTCATATAATATGGCCCTTCCCTTCCTTCGCGGTAAATCATATTATACACTGTTCTTTTGTCGTTTTTCTTCCATACGGCAACGTGAAGAATATCTTTTCCAATGAAAGTTTTTGCTTCCACTTTTACAACCTTCATACTTCCGTCTTTTCTGAAGGTGATGATATCATCAATATCAGAGCAGTCAAACAAATACTGGTCTTTTTTCAGTGATGTACCGATGAAGCCTTCTTCAAAATTCGCATAGAACTTTTCGTTGGCTACAGCTACTTTTGTAGCATCAATCGTATCAAAGATTCTGAGCTCAGTTCTTCTCTGTTTGTCTTTTCCGTATTTTTTCTGAATATTTAAATAATAATCAATAGCATAAGCGATCAGGTTCTCCAGATTGTATTTTACCTGTTCTATCTTGCCTTCCAGCGATGCAATATTTTCTTTAAATTTATCTAAATCGAATCTAGAAATTCTCTTGATTCTGATCTCTGTCAGTTTTAAGATATCCTCTTCTGTAACGGCTCTTAAAAGATGTTTTGTATGAGGTTTTAATCCGGCATCAATGGTCTTTAATACATCTTCCCACGTTTTCACTTCTTCAATGTCATGGTAAATCCTGTTCTCTATGAAAATTCTTTCCAATGAAGAAAAATGCCAGCTTTCCTGAAGTTCATGAAGCTCAATTTCAAGTTCTTTTTCAGTAAGGATACTGTATGATCTGTATTCATTTTCAGAATTTCAGATACATTCATGAACATCGGCTTATCTCCCACGATAACGCAGGCATTCGGAGAAATAGTTACCTGACAGTCTGTAAAGGCATACAGGGCATCAATGGTTTTATCCGGCGAAACATCATTATGAAGATGAATCAGGATTTCTACTTTATCTGAAGTATTATCCTCAATCTTTTTAATTTTGATCTTCCCTTTCTCATTGGCTTTTAAAATAGAGTCAATAAGATCGGTTGTTGTTTTGGAGTATGGAAGTTCGGAAATCACCAATGTGTGCTTATCCGTCTGGGTAATTTTTGCTCTTGCTCTTACTTTTCCTCCTCTGTGGCCGTCATTATATTCAGAAACATCAAGATAACCGGCTGTTAGAAAGTCGGGATACAGTTCAAATTTTTTACCTTTTAAATACGCTACAGAGGCATTGATAAGCTCATTGAAGTTATGAGGGAGTATTTTCGTGGAAAGTCCTACCCCGATACCTTCCACTCCCTGTGCAAGGAGCAGAGGAAATTTTACAGGCAAATCAATGGGCTCATTGTTTCTTCCGTCATAAGACTTTGTCCATTCTGTAGTTTTAGGATTAAAGACCACCTCAAGTGCAAAGGGAGTCAGTCTTGCTTCAATATATCTCGCAGCAGCAGCAGAGTCTCCTGTATAAATATTACCCCAGTTTCCCTGGGTATCTATCAACAGCTCTTTCTGCCCGATCTGCACCATGGCGTCTGTAATGGAAGCATCACCGTGCGGGTGATATTTCATGGTATTTCCCACGATATTGGCCACTTTATTGTAACGGCCGTCTTCCAGTTCCCGCATAGAGTGCATGATTCTTCGCTGAACGGGTTTTAAACCATCGTATATCGAAGGGATAGCTCTATCCAAAATTACATAGGAAGCATAATCAAGGAACCAGTCTTTGTATAAACCGGAAACTTTCTTCAAGCTTTCACCCTCATGCGAATATTCTTCTGTCGTCATCTGTTTTTTAATCTTTGTTCTCTTTATTAGTTTTCACTACTTTATTCAGAGAGAGTTTTAAATCGTTTACTTCTTTTCTACTCAAATAAGAGATCTGGTACTTAAGTATTGTAGAACCATTATTTTTGCTGGAAACGGTAATGTATAATCTTTTGAAAAAGAGAATACTGACCACATCATATTTTATCAGTTTGTATTTTGGAAATTCGTCGTGAAGAGGCTTGTCTAAAAATGGAATGATATTCCTGTTTTTAAAATTCAAAGCTTCTCCATCGCTGTCATATTCAAAAATCTGCCTTCCGCTGATGTAAAATATGATCAGCAGCAGAACGGGAACAATAATCAATAAATAACTTTCTTTACCTATTACATTAAACCTGTATTCATTAGCAATAAATGCAATTATACCAAATGCGGTTATCATCAAAAGCAGCGTACTTAAAGAGTTATAAATTGATGCTTTATTACGGTTACTTAGTCTCATTTTATTTTTTTGGCTGTGTAAGTTTTATAATTCTTACTTCATCCAAAATTGTGTTTTTTCAGTCAATATACTGGTATTTACAACCAGTTTTTAAGTTTTAAGTTTTAAGTTTAATTTTCTACTTCATCCAGAATTTCTTTTTTATCAATATCAGAGTCATCTTCTACAACAAGGTTTTCAAGAATGAAAGTCTGTCTGTCCGGAGTGTTTTTTCCCATGTAAAATTCCAGGAGCTGATCAATCGTCTGGTCTTTTCCCACCACTACAGGTTCTAAACGGATATCTTTACCAATAAAGTGCTTAAACTCATCCGGAGAAATTTCTCCCAATCCTTTAAATCGTGTGATTTCAGGATTTTTTCCCAGTTCGTTTAATGCTTTTACTCTTTCCAGTTCTGTATAGCAGTATCGGGTTTCTTTTTTGTTTCTTACTCTGAATAAAGGAGTCTGAAGGATATAAAGGTGCCCGTTTTTAATCAGATCAGGAAAGAACTGCAGGAAGAAAGTAATCATCAGCAACCGGATGTGCATTCCATCAACATCGGCATCGGTAGCAATAATTACCTGATTATATCTAAGGTCTTCCAGGCTTTCTTCAATATTTAAAGCTGCCTGAAGAAGGTTAAATTCTTCATTTTCATATACCACTTTCTTGGTAAGGCCATAGCAGTTCAGAGGTTTACCTTTCAGTGAAAATACCGCCTGCGTTTCCACATCCCTGGATTTTGTAATAGATCCTGAAGCCGAATCTCCTTCGGTAATAAAGATCTGGGTATCTCCTTTTCTTTCGGCTTTCTGATCATTATAATGCTGTCTGCAGTCCCGAAGTTTTTTATTGTGAAGGGATACTTTTTTAGCTCTTTCTCTGGCCAGCTTCTGAATTCCTGAAAGTTCTTTTCTTTCTCTTTCGGAAATTAAGATTTTTCTCTGAATTGCTTCTGCTATTTCAGGATTTTTATGTAAGAAATTGTCCAGTTTGCTTTTAAGGAAATCGATAATGAAGGTTCTGACTGTAGGTCCGTTCGGTCCCATGTCATTAGACCCTAATTTTGTTTTGGTCTGGGACTCAAAAACCGGTTCTTCCACATTGATCGAGATTGCTGCAATAATAGATTTTCTGATATCCGAAGCATCAAAACTTTTATTGAAAAACTCACGAACCGTTTTTACATACGCTTCACGGAAAGCATTAAGGTGCGTTCCTCCCTGCGTCGTATTCTGTCCGTTAACGAACGAAAAATAGGTTTCTGTCTGAGATTTGTCAGAATGGGTAATAGCCACCTCAATATCATCATCTTTTAAATGGACGATCGGATATAGGATATCACTTTCCAGCTCTTCTTCCAATAAATCTTTAAGACCGTTTTCAGAATAATAGGTTTCTCCGTTGAAAAGAATCTTAAGTCCCGGATTCAGATACGCATAATTGCGAAGCATTCTTTCGATATACTCTTTTCTGTACTTGAAATGCAGGAAGATTTCTCCATCAGGAATAAAAGAAATTTCAGTACCGTTTCTGTCCGAAGTTTCTTTTTCCTCAAAGTTTTCCTTGATCATACCCCGGGAGAATTCGGCAGCTTTCATTTTTCCGTCACGGAAAGAGCGGACTCTGAAGTAATCGGAAAGGGCATTTACCGCTTTGGTACCCACCCCGTTCAATCCTACAGATTTTTTAAAAGCTTTACTATCGTACTTACCTCCGGTATTCATTTTTGAAACCGCATCTACGACTTTCCCTAGCGGAATACCACGTCCGAAGTCACGGATTGTGACTTTTCCGTCGTCCAGCTTTATTTCAATTCTTTTTCCTGCCCTCATCCTGAACTCATCAATAGAGTTATCAAGGATTTCTTTTAACAGGATATAAATACCGTCATCAGCAGAAGACCCGTCACCGAGCTTCCCGATGTACATACCGGGGCGCAGACGGATGTGTTCCTGCCAATCGAGGGTTCTGATATTATCTTCGGAATAGGTTGGATTTATTTCTTGTGACATATATGATTTCAGCAAACATACAAAAATACAAAATTGTCCAAAATTATCCGAATTTTAAAAGTCATTTTTTCCTAACTTTTATTGTTCAATGAGAAGAATAGTCATTGATTTTTAAGCCTTTTAAATTTGTTGGTATACAAAAGCAGGCGAAATTCATTTTAATTCTGAAAATTTTCATTAATGTATTTAAAATTATAGAGCTTTGCTTTTGTATCCGCAGATCAGTATTTTATTTTTTACTTTCCAGCTGCCCAATCATATTTTTCAGCATAGCAGGTACAATCAGCTTATGGAAAGGCCGTACAGGCAGAAAATAAAGCACGCCCAGCCAGTTATGATACTTTACGGTGGTGGAAATGGTAAGTGAATTTTCATCAGGATGTACCTTACTCCTGTCAACTAAAAGGGATACCCTGAAATCCAGGTGCCTATCATCTTCTCCCAGAACAATTTCATTGCCGGTTTTATTAAACACCTTAAAAAGTCCTGCACGCTCTCCTACTTCGCATTTAAAATCCTGTTCTTTTTGCTGCGTTTCAGATCCGGTTTTCAGTCCGAATATTCCCACTGCTTTATTCCTGAAAGCAAACATTTTCTTACCCCATTTGGGGCCGCTTGTAAAAAAAGCTTTTCCTATTTCTGAGATATCAATATTCCGGCCGCCATCCGCAAATTCCCCTTCAAAACTATCGATATAATCGAAATCTTTTTTCCTTTGATAAAACGGATTTTTCAGGAAACTCTGTTTTCTTAATCTTCATTGTCCTCGTTTTTAATGGTTGTTTGTCAAACAAATGTAGGGTTATTTCTGCTGATTCAAAAAGAAAATTTAAACAAATGTTTAAAATAATTTTTACATTGAAACGTATAAACTTTTAACGAGTATCAGCTCTGCTTTTATCATTTTCTGATTTTTATTGTCATAAGTTCAAACTGTTTTAAATATTTCATTAAATTCGGTCAACAAAACTGTTTTTATGATACAACTTCCTTTATCAAAACTTTCCAATGTAGGAACTACTATTTTCAGCCAGATGACTCAGCTCGCCAATGAAAATGAAGCGATCAACCTGTCTCAGGGCTTTCCTGATTTTATGCCTGATGCCGAACTGCTGAATCACGTGGATCATTTTATCAAAAAAGGTTACAACCAGTATGCCCCTCTAGGCGGAATGATCGGTTTAAAGGAAGAAATTGCAAGAAAAATTGAAAACAGCCATCAGGCAGTTTATCATCCGGATTCTGAAATAACGGTTACTGCAGGTGGAACTCAGGCTATTTTTACAGCGATTGCCTCATTTGTAAAAAAAGATGACGAGGTAATTATTTTCGAACCGGCTTATGATTGTTATGAACCAACTGTAGAGCTTTTCGGAGGTGTTGTAAAACGTTTTGAAATGAAAGCTCCCGATTATGAAATCGACTGGACTGCTGTAAAAAAACTTATCAGCGAAAAGACCAGAATGATTATTCTCAACAACCCCAATAATCCCTCGGGAAAAATCCTGAAAGAAAATGATCTACAGGAGCTGATTGACCTGGTAAAGGGAACTTCCATTCTTATCCTGAGTGATGAAGTGTATGAAAATATAGTTTTTGACGGAAAACAGCATTTAAGCATCTGTAAATATCCGGAACTGAAAGAAAGAAGCCTGCTTGTTGCCTCTTTTGGGAAGCTTTTCCATGTTACGGGTTGGAAAGTGGGTTATTGTGCCGCTCCTAAAAATCTTACGGATGAATTCAGAAAGGTTCATCAGTTCAATGTATTCTGTGTAAACACTCCTATCCAGCTGGCATTGGCTGAATACATGAAAAATGATGAACATTACAGCCAGCTAAGCCAATTTTTCCAGGAAAAAGAGATTTTCTGAGAAAAGGTCTGGAAGGAACTTCGTTTGAACTGCTGGATTGTGAAGGGACTTATTTCCAGGCAGTAAAATATGATAAGATTTCGGATAAAAATGATTTTGATTTTGCTTCTGAACTTACCATTACTCATAAGGTAGCCAGTGTTCCTTTCTCATCTTTTTATAAAAATAAACTGAATGAAAATGTGATCAGATTATGTTTTGCCAAGAAAAGGGAAACGTTAGAAAAGGCTCTTGAAAACCTTTCAAAGATCTAATGACAATAGATAAATAAATCGGCCGGCTCAAATGAGCCGGCCGATTTATTCAATAATGACTATCCGTTTACATGTTATAAAAACATTCCTCCGGAAACTTCAATTCTTTGTCCGTTGATCCATCCTGCATCTTCTGTGCACAGGAAGGCTACCACTCCACCAACATCATCAGGCAGGCCTACTCTTCCCAGGGCTGTTGCCCCAGCTACCATTGCATTGATTTCTTCATTATCTCTCACTCTTCCTCCGCCGAAATCGGTTTCAATAGCTCCCGGAGCCACCACATTAGCTTTGATTTTTCTCGGCCCCAGCTCTTTAGCCATATATTTCGTCAGCATTTCTACCCCGGCTTTTATTGATCCGTAGACAGAAGAACCTGGCGTTGCAAACCTTGCCAATCCTGAGGACACATTAATAATTCCCCTCCATCATTGATAAATGGCAAAAATTTCTGAGTCAGGAAAAACACGCCTTTGAAGTGAATATCCACCACATCATCCAGCTGCTCTTCCGTAACTTCCGTAATTGGTGAATATAAAGCTGTACCTGCATTATTGATAAGATAATCAATATGGGTACTTCCCGTGTTTTCCTGCAAATGATCCGTTACATCTTTTACAAAAGCATCGAAACTTTTTATATCTTTGGTATCCAGCTGAAACGCAATAGCATTTCTCCCCATCGATTTTATTTCATTCACCACAGCATCCGCCTCTTCTTTGTTGCTTCTGTATGTAATGATAACGTCTAATCCTTTCTGAGCAATTTTAAGGGCTGAGTTCTTTCCCAATCCACGGCTTCCTCCGGTTACCAGTGCAATATTTGTTTTTGTGTTCATTGTATTTTGATTATTTTGATGATACAAAGTTGGGATATTTTCAGACTGAAGTGTTTGCCTGAATCAATCCGAAATTTGCAAAATTCAAATCAGGAACGAAATTCCAATGGAGTAAAGGTTGTTTTTCTTTTAAAGAAATTGGAAAAGTGAGCAATTTCTTCAAATCCCAGCGCATAAGAAATCTCCGAAACATTCCATTTTGTCTGTTTTAAAAGTATTTTGGCTTCCTGAACAATACGGTCAGAAATAAGCTCTGTGGTTGTCTTTCCGGTGCTTTCTTTTAATCTTTTATTCAAATAATTGACATGAACCGCCAGCCGGTCTGCATAATCTTTAGCTGTCTTCAATTGCAGCCGCTGCTCCCAGGATTCGATAGGAAACTGTCTCTCCAGCAGCTCTATAAATAAAGAAACCACCCGCATGGAAGCATCATTGGATGCTGATATTTTGGAAGCCGGCTGTAATTTCTGTCCATAGTGGATTAATTCCAGCACATAGTTTCGGATCAGATCATATTTAAATACGTAATCAGATTCAATTTCTTTCTTTATTTTTTAAAAAGGTTTTCAATCTCTTCTGCAAGTTCATCATCAATTTCAAAGACAGGTATTCCTCCAGGCTGAAAAATGGGAAGATCTTCGAGGTGATAATAAGATTTGTCCTTAATGAAAAAATCTTCTGTAAAAACGCAGAAACTTCCCGACTGGTCAGGATCTTCAGGTATCCAGTGATAAGGAACTTTTGGGGTTGCAAATAATAAGGCATTCTGTTTTATAGAAATAACCTTGTCTGCATATTCTGCCCTGTTCCTCCCTTTTATAAAACTGATTTTATAGTACTTTCTTCTGTTGTAGGGCATTTCCGAGGTAGTTTTTACCTTCTCAATCGTTTGCGCAATATCAAAGACATTAAAATGTCCTATGTCTTTATGAAGTCCTTTCGGAAAAATACTTTCAAGGTCTTTGCCGAGCTTGGCTGCCATTTCCCTGTAAAAATCTTCCAGTGAAGTGTGTGCTACTTTTTCCATCACAAATGATTTGTAAAATTCAAATATACGAAGTTATAAACATTTCAGTTTTAAAATAAATTTCCAAAGCAAAATACCCTATTTTAGGCGATGAACCGCTATATCATTAAGTTTAATATTTATATCAATAATAGGATAAGCCATCAAAAAGACTTTCATTTTTTTCTAAATGCCGTGATATATTTCATTTATTTTTTATACATTCGTTAAAACTAACTCACTAAAAATCAAAATAATGGAAAACAAAAACTTAAAACAAGGGAAAAAACTGAACAAAAAACAGTTAAGAGTAATAACCGGAGGAAAAGAAATGTGCCTGCTTCCGGACCTCACCTGCAAGAAATATTCTTTTACCTGTGCAGAAATACAATGCCAGCCCGGTATCGAACTTTAAGCTCAAATAATAAAATCGCTCTCTAACGGGAGCGATTTTCATTTTGTACGACATCAAATTTAATTCATCTTAATACCATTGCTAATTAAAGTTAAAGCCATATGAATGCAAAAAACGCTCCCAAATACATGGAAGCGCTTTTCTTTATAACTAACTTTAATACTTTATTTATACATTGAATCTAAAGTGCATGATGTCACCATCCTGTACAATATATTCTTTACCTTCCACAGAAAGTTTTCCGGCTTCTTTTACTTTTACTTCTGAACCGTAGGTAATATAATCGTTATACTTGATCACTTCTGCACGGATAAATCCTTTTTCGAAGTCTGTGTGAATAACTCCCGCAGCCTGTGGAGCAGTCCAGCCCTGCCCGATAGTCCATGCTCTTACTTCTTTTACTCCGGCTGTAAAATAGGTCTGAAGTTTTAGAAGATCATAAGCTTTTCTGATCAAACGGTTAACTCCCGGTTCTGTAAGTCCCAGTTCTTCAAGGAAGATTTCTCTTTCTTCAAAAGTTTCAAGCTCGTTGATATCAGCTTCAATCTGTGCAGCCAATACCACTACTTCCGCACCTTCATTCTGAGCCATTTCTTCAATCTTACCGATCCACTCGTTTCCGTTTTTGATAGAGTTTTCATCCACATTACAAACGTAAAGTACCGGCTTATTGGTCAATAACTGAACTTCTCCGATAATTGATTTTGTAAAATCATCAGTAGCGAATTCTCTTGCATTTTTACCATCCTCAAGAAATTTCTGTAAATTCTGAAGGGTTTCGTAAGTAAGAATATCCTCTTTCTTCCCTGACTTGATGAATTTTTTAGCTTTCTCAACTGCTTTTCCTACTGTTTCAAGGTCTTTCAGCTGCAGCTCAATATCAATAATTTCCTTATCTCTTAACGGATCCACTGAACCTTCTACGTGAACAATATTACCGTTATCAAAACATCTTAAAACGTGAATAATCGCTTCACACTCGCGGATATTGGCTAGGAACTGGTTCCCCAATCCTTCTCCCTTGCTGGCTCCCTTCACCAGACCTGCAATATCAACAATCTCAACTACAGCTGGCAAAACTCTCTCAGGTTTTACGATTTTTTCCAGTTCAAACAATCTCTGATCCGGTACAGAAACCGTCCCTAAGTTCGGCTCAATAGTACAGAAAGGATAGTTTGCAGACTGAGCTTTCGCATTGCTCAGACAGTTAAAAAGTGTTGATTTACCTACATTCGGCAGGCCTACGATTCCACATTTCATATTGTAAAATTCAAAGTTTAAGGTTTAGTGGCAACCCAAGGTTTCTGCAACTTTAAACATTGAACTCCGAACCTTGAATTACGAGTGCGCAAAGATAGTGATTTTTGAACGAGTTTCATAATAAAAAAATCTGCCAGTGTTCTGACAGATTTTCAAAAGTTTGGATTTCACCGAATGACCTTACGGATTGTCTCCGGTAGCTTCCTGAGCCAGCGGAACGTCATTGGGTGCTTCCTGTAAAGTTTTATCTAAAGTAAATAAAGATTCATCTGTGGCTCTGTCTCCACCAGCAATTTTCAATTTATCAATTAAATTCTGAGCCAATGTTTCTTCTTCAATCTGTTCCTGTACAAACCACTGCATGAAATTCCATGTTGCCCAGTCCTTTTCTTCCATCGAAAGATCTACAATTCTGTAAATAGCAGTTGTATTGTCTACTTCATGCTTAAAAACCCCGTCAAAGCAAGCCGTAAGGTTTTCAGGATCTGCCGGAGGAGCCGGAATAGCTTCAACTTTTGGTTTTCCTCCCCTGTTTAAAATATATTCCATGAATTTGATCGAATGATTTCTTTCTTCCTGAGCATGGCGGTAAAGAAAATTGGCAATTCCCTGATATCCTTTATCATCAGCCCAAATTCCATAAGATAAAAAAACGTGTGATGCATGAATTTCCTTATTCATCTGGTCACTTAATGCCTTTTCCATGTTGTCGGAAAGTCTTTTGGTATTCATAATGTTATATTTTGATGATTATGGGATAACTCATGCAAAAATGATTCCGATACAGTTTTTATCTTACTTTTAAAAATATAACAGTCTCTAAAATACAACTGGTTTTCAGTATTTTAAATTAATAATTTATAGTTATTCTAAAATAAAAACCGATTCTGTCTGAGAACCGGTTTTAAAATTTAGTATTGAGATTGTTTCACCTGAAGGTTCGCAATGAGATATGGGGAGCGGATCTTGTCCCAGCTATTTAATTCTTCTTGCTGTATAATCACTTTCATTTCCCAATCTGTCGATGGCTTTAATAGCTACTGCATTCAGTTTTTTACCGTCTTTAGTCTTAGGAATGTCTTTTGAAAGGGTATCCAGTGTTACTATTTCTGTTTGCCATACTCCGTTGTATTGAGTGAAAAGTACCCACAGGAATACATCAGCGGCATTTTTTGTACTCCAGCTTGTCTGCACAAAGCTTCCGTTATCAGCAATAAACAATGTAGGGGTCTGCAATGGAACAGCCTTTATCCATGGAGATTTCGGCACCAATGCTTTTTCGTTGTACGGTCCGCTTTTCAAAGCAGGAAGCATGTTTGGATTCTTGGTAAGCCCAGCGATACTCCAGTGGATTTCCCCGGCATCGTTTTTCAGGATATTTCTTGAAATGGCAATCTGGTTTTTAATTTCTGCAGGACGGTCGGACACCTTAATCTCAACAGTATTCAGTCCCGGCCATAAGTGACGGTTCATAGTGTTTTCTGACTGCCACCAGCTCAACAGGGCCTCAAAACTCTGTCCTTTGGAATCAATAGGCCAATACAGCTGTGGTGAGAAATAATCTACCCAGCCTTTATTCAACCATAATTTAGCATCTGCATACAGCTCGTCATATTGTGAAGAGCCTACAATTCCTGCAGGATATCCGGGTTTCCATATCCCAAACGGACTGATCCCGAATCTTACATTATTTTTTTCTGCGTGAATTTCTTTGTAGATACGTTCCACAAATTTATTCACGTTGTCTCTTCTCCAATCTGCTCTGGATAAAGTACCTCCGCTGCTTACATAAGCATTCCAGGTTGCATTATCAGGAAAATCTGCGCCTTTATTATAAGTTGCATACGGATAGAAATAATCGTCAAAATGAATGGCATCAATGTCATATCTTTTTACGATATCTTTCACAATATTTGATACGTGTCCCTGGGTTTTCGGATTAGCAGGATCAAACCAGTACATTCCGTTCTTTAATCTTACGACAATATCGGACAGTTTGTTGACCATAGACAGTTTATTGACAGCACCACCATTGGTATGATGTGCACGGTATGGATTTAACCAGACGTGCAGCTCCAGGCCTCTTTTATGGGCTTCTTCTATCCAGAACTGAAGCGGATCATAGTTGGGAGAAGGTGCAGTTCCCGTTTCTCCGGTCAGGAAATATGACCACGGCTCAATATTACTTGTATAAAGGGCATCTGCCGAAGGTCTGATCTGAAAAATAGCTGCATTGAAGTTGTTATCTTTCAACATATCAAGCATACTGATTGCCTCTGCTTTCTGCTGCTCTACTGTAAGGTCATTTCTTGAAGGCCAGTTGATATTGGCTACACTCGCAATCCATGCTCCACGGAATTCTCTTTTGATTTCCGGAAGATTGGTTCTGAAATTATCTTCTGTTGATACGGCAGCTCCCGTTGCCGGATTTGTAGCTGCAGGATTTACTTTTGGCGGGTTTGTATTGTTGGCGGGTTTTGTCGGATTCTTCGTGGAAGGTGCTTTTACAACATTATTCTGAACGGAACATGAGGTAGTGTAAGAAGCAAAAACACCTAATAAAACGATAAGTTTTAATTTATTCATTCTCATAGTCACAAAACTACTTTAAAATTTATTTTTTATTTCTCAGAGATTATTATGCCAAAATAAGCATTTTAATGAGTAGGTATAGAAAAAAGCCTCGAAAATCGAGGCTTTGATTTTATGTATAAGATTTTTATTATGCTTTTGCAGATCTTTCTACTCTTTTTCTTTCTTCTTCGGAAAGAATTTTCTTTCTCATTCTGATGAAATTCGGAGTAACCTCAATGGCTTCATCAGCCTGGATGTATTCCATACATTCTTCCAGTGAGAATAAGATTTTCGGAGCAACTCCTGTATCTTTATCTTTTCCGGCAGCACGCATGTTGTTCAGCTGTTTTGCTTCTACGATATTGACTACCAAATCTCCAGGTTTGTTTTGTTCTCCAACGATCATTCCCGTGTAGATTTCCTCACCCGGATCAACGAAGAACTTACCTCTATCCTGTAGTTTGTTGATTGAGTATTCTGTAGCCGGACCTGTAGTTTTACTGATCAGTACTCCATTGTTTCTTCCCGGAATAGCTCCTTTGAAAGGCTTGTATTCTGTGAAACGGTGTGCCATAATAGCTTCACCGGCAGTAGCTGTCAACATCTGAGAACGTAATCCGATCAATCCTCTTGAAGGAATTTCGAACTCCATATGCTGCATCTCTCCTTTAGTTTCCATAATGTGAAGATCACCTTTTCTTTGCGTAGCCAAATCGATAACTCTTGAAGCAAATTCTTCAGGAACATCTACTACCAAAGATTCGTAAGGTTCACAGCTTACTCCGTCAATTTCTCTCAGGATAACCTGTGGCTGACCAATCGTCATTTCGTAACCTTCTCTTCTCATGGTTTCGATCAAAACTGACAAGTGAAGAATACCTCTACCAAATACAAGGAAAGTATTGGCATCATCAGTCTGCTGTACTCTTAATGCAAGGTTCTTCTCTAATTCCTTAGTTAATCTTTCTTTAAGGTGGTTTGAAGTAACGTATTTACCATCTTTACCGAAGAAAGGTGAATTGTTGATAGAGAACGTCATGTTCAGTGTAGGCTCATCAATTGCAGTTCTTTCCAATGGCTCAGGATTTTCAAGATCTACGAAAGAATCTCCGATCTGGAAAGCATCAAAACCTACTACAGCGCAGATATCACCTGCCTGTACTTCTGTTACTTTTTTCTTTCCTAATCCTTCAAAAACGTAAAGCTCTTTTACTTTTCCTTTTACAATTTTACCGTCTGCCTGAGCAAGACCGATCCACTGAGATTCTTTAATCTCTCCTCTTGTCACTTTTCCGATTGCAATTCTTCCTAGGAAAGAAGAGTAATCAAGGGAAGTGATCTGCATCTGAAGATTCCCTTCAGTCACAGTAGGAGCCGGAACATATTGTAAAATTCCGTCCAGTAATGGTAAAATATCTTCCGTTTGTTCTAATGAAGTGTTGAACCAACCTTGCTTAGAAGAACCGTAGAATGTTGGGAAATCCAACTGTTCTTCAGTAGCCTCAAGGTTGAAGAATAAGTCAAATACCTGATCGTGAACTTCGTCCGGACGGCAGTTTGGTTTATCTACTTTATTGATAACTACTAATGGTCTTAATCCTAATTCCAAAGCTTTCTGAAGTACGAATCTTGTTTGCGGCATTGGTCCTTCGAATGCATCCACCAACAAAATAACCCCATCAGCCATTTTCAATACTCTTTCCACTTCTCCACCAAAATCGGCGTGACCAGGAGTATCAATTACGTTAATTTTTGTGTCTTTATAAGTAACAGAAATATTCTTGGATAAAATCGTGATCCTCTTTCTCTTTCAAGATCGTTGTTATCCATAATTAACTCCCCACTCTCCTGATTTTCTCTGAAAATGTTGGTAGCGTGAATGATCTTGTCAACCAAAGTCGTTTTTCCGTGGTCAACGTGTGCGATAATCGCAATATTTCTAATGTTTTGCATAAAAGATTTTTACGGGTGCAAAAGTAGTGATTTTTAATGAAAAACTATTTAGTTCTCTAAATATTTAATATTTTGTTTAAAATACTTATTGACAGAACCATAAAAAAGAGTGCCCAAAAGCACTCTCTAAATTATTTATACGCAAGCCTGTATTTCACATGGATCTACTGCAGGCGGCTCTCCACATATGATGTCAAATTCTGCACAATTACTGGAGGATCCGGTGGCCCAACCCCATCTTACGACACACGTCTCTGCATCTTTGCATCTTACCATTCCTTTTACAATTCCTCCCTGAACTGATTTCATTTCGGTTCTGGAGATTTTTCTAAGATTTCTCATGTTGTTTTATTTTATTTGTTATTAGCATGATAAATTTATAAAAAATACCTAACAAAAATTATTTCATACCAACATTTAACATTTGAAACAACATGGATAACTATTTAGATATCAGTGTCTCATCAATCTGTAAAACAATACCAGATCAACTAAAACCACCAATATAAATTTCACAAGAAAAGATTTTTTAGAAACCTTGTGACTGAAAATAATCATTCCTGAAGCAGCTCCCAATATCCCACCTAGCAGTGAGATTCCTAGAAGAGTGTTCTCAGAAATTCTCCATTGATGTTTTTTAGCCTGCCATTTATCAAAGCCAAAAGCTCCAAATGTAATCAGATTTATAATGAACAGAAAAGGAATCATTTTTTAATTAATTTGCTGCAAAAGTAGAGTTTAATTTCAGAACAGGATTTTATAAATTTGCACTTCCTAAAATAAAATCAATGACAGCACAGGATCTCGCAGGAAGCTATTCTATTGAAGGAAGTAATCAGGAAGAATCTTCGCTACCCACATATCATGGCATATTAACTTTATCCATTGATGACAACAACCGTATCATTGCCCAATGGATTATTGGTGATCATATACAAAATGGCACCGGATTTTATAAAGACCAGATACTGGTTATTAATTTTAATTACGAAGGTGAAGATCACAAAATCTATAAAGGCGTTGCGGTCTATCGTTGTCTGAATAAGGACGTGCTGGATGGATTCTGGTCTGAAAAGCATGGCAATCCTTTATATCTTGGAAGTGAATTTTGTGTAAGGATCCGGAATTCTGAGATTTTGAACTAGGTTATTCTTTTTGATAGAATTCAAAAAATAAACGGGCTGTCTTGATGAAGACAGCCCGGTATTTATAAAGTTGAATAACTTATTTTTTAGCTTTTACATCGATTGCAATTTCGATATCTTTGCTGATCATCCATTCTGCAGGATCTGCTTCTGAAGTACCGAATTTGATTCCCCAATCTGCTCTGTTTACAGTGAATTTAGCCTGAATAGCTGCTGAGTTTTCAGTAACATCTACTTTAGCAGGGAAAGTAACATTCATTGTTTTTCCTGATAATGTAAGGTTTCCGCTTACTGTTTTATTAGCTCCTGCTACTGCATCTTTTGGCGCATCTTTCAAATCTGTAACACTTGTGATTTTGAAATCTGAAGTAGGGTTTTTCGCTACATCAAAGAAATCAGGATTTTTAAGGTGAGCCTCCAGATCTGCCGGCTTTTTATCTTTCTCTGTTACTGAAGCCGGATCTACCTTAATAGAGTTCATATCAATAATAAAGTTTCCTGCTGCAACCTGACCTGCATCAACACTGATATCTCCTGATTTTACAGTAAGAGTTCCCCAACGAGGTGCCATACCTCCTTTATGGAATGCTTTCCAGTTTACTACTGAAGCTACTGTATCCACCGCAAGTGTTTCACCTTTGCTCTCAGCTACTGCCTGCTCCTGAGCCGTAGCTGCAGATTCTGCCGATTTTTCTTTATTACATGATGCTAAAAGCAATCCTACTCCTACTAATGCAATTACGCTAATTTTTTTCATATTGAACTGTTTAAAAAAGTTTGAATTTTGTTGTTTTCGGGTACAAAAATAGAAAAACCTATTGGGAGACACCTTATCATACATCAAGAAATGTGGTATTTTATATGAATTACAGATCTTTTTGCAGGATATTCTTATCATCGCGATTAGTCACAGCTCTTGCTTTCTCATGTTTTCGGTCATGGCAATTGTGAATCGCTTTCAAAATTACTACCTTCGTGATTAGTCACAGCCAGAAGGAGTTTATGATATTGCATCATATGGTTGTGAATTGCTTTCAAAATTTATTATCTTCGTGGTGAGTCACAGCAAACCAATGAAAAACCCAAAACCAAACCCCGTTGTGAATTGCTTTCAAAATTTATTATCTTCGTGGTGAGTCACAGCTTCATCGTAGAGACCCCGCAGGATCTCGTGGTTGTGAATTGCTTTTAGAAATTATTACTCTAGTGATTAGTCACAGCTGTTAAAGTGAATACCAAAAATACTAATTAGTTGTGATTTGCTTTCAAAATTTATTACCTTTCGTGGTTAGTCACAGCCTCCTTAGATTATGATTCAAAATTATTACCTTCGTGGTTGGACACGGCCATCCGAATAAAGTCTTTTGAAAAAGATCAGTTGTGAATCGCTTTCAAAAATTACTACCTTCGTGATGAGTCACAGCATAACTGAATTTCTCACCGTATGCTATTTAGTTGTGAATTGCTTCCAAAAATTATTACCTTCGTGATTAGTCACAACATTTACATTTACGGTGGATCCGTAACGATGTTGTGAATTGCTTTCAAAAATTATACCTTCGTGATTAGTCACAGCATTTTTGGATGGATATTCAGATCCATATGAGTTGTGAATTGCTTTCAAAAATTATTACCTTCGTGATTAGTCACAGCATTAGATAAATTATTTGCTTTTATTAGTGTGTTGTGAATTGCTTTCAAAATTATTACCTTCGTGATTAGTCACAGCTGTTTAGAGTATGGATTCTATACTGAATTAGTTGTGAATTGCTTTCAAAAATTATTACCTTCGTGATTAGTCACAGCTTAAACACTTCTATTTTTTCTTTTCAAAGTGTTGTGAATTGCTTTCAAAAATTATTACCTTCGTGATTAATCACAGCGGGAGTTTGTGACAGAAACAGATCTGGAATGTTGTGAATTGCTTTCAAAAATTATTACCTTCGTGATTAATCACAGCTCCGGTCCACAATATCGCGTTAAACTACAGGTTGTGAATTGCTTTCAAAATTATTACCTTCGTGATTAATCACAGCAATAGGAAAGAAAGATTATTGACATTAGAAGTTGTGAATTGCTTTCAAAAATTATTACCTTCGTGATTAATCACAGCATCCGTGAACTATCTGTGTTCCGAAATCTCGTTGTGAATTGCTTTCAAAAATTATTACCTTCGTGATTAATCACAGCAATTCTCATTTAATGGTGGTTTATCCAATAGTTGTGAATTGCTTTCAAAAATTATTACCTTCGTGATTAATCACAGCACGCAATTTTGGCAAAACCATCAATTGTCAGTTGTGAATTGCTTTCAAAAATTATTACCTTCGTGATTAATCACAGCGAACCTACTTCCATCATGGTTGTATCAAATGTTGTGAATTGCTTTCAAAAATTATTACCTTCGTGATTAATCACAGCAAGAGTTGATGGAGGGTATTTCAATCCAGTGTTGTGAATTGCTTTCAAAAATTATTACCTTCGTGATTAATCACAGCTTTGTTCGGCTACTGTACTAGGGTAGCCCAGTTGTGAATTGCTTTCAAAAATTATTACCTTCGTGATTAATCACAGCTAGCAAGGAAAAGATTTGAAAATCACTGTAGTTGTGAATTGCTTTCAAAAATTATTACCTTCGTGATTAATCACAGCAACGGACTTGAAAATAATTACTATCTGACTGTTGTGAATTGCTTTCAAAAATTATTACCTTCGTGATTAATCACAGCACTACAATGAAAAGGACCGAGACGCAGTAGGTTGTGAATTGCTTTCAAAAATTATTACCTTCGTGATTAATCACAGCTAACAATGGATGATCAGATGATTCCATACCGTTGTGAATTGCTTTCAAAAATTATTACCTTCGTGATTAATCACAGCTCTTTCATCCTCTCTCTGATGAATTTAAAAGTTGTGAATTGCTTTCAAAAATTATTACCTTCGTGATTAATCACAGCACAGGCTTATCATACAATTGATTGTCAATAGTTGTGAATTGCTTTCAAAAATTATTACCTTCGTGATTAATCACAGCCACACAAACATTATCCAGTATACTGCCAAGGTTGTGAATTGCTTTCAAAAATTATTACCTTCGTGATTAATCACAGCAAACGGTAACTCGGGGTGAATCTCTCCGGTGTTGTGAATTGCTTTCAAAAATTATTACCTTCGTGATTAATCACAGCGGAGTAACTGATTATAATAATGCTCAGAGAGTTGTGAATTGCTTTCAAAAATTATTACCTTCGTGATTAATCACAGCAGGAATTGTTTTACCAGTTTCTTTGTGCTTGTTGTGAATTGCTTTCAAAAATTATTACCTTCGTGATTAATCACAGCTGCTTCTGATTCAGTTAGAGGATTCCGTAAGTTGTGAATTGCTTTCAAAAATTATTACCTTCGTGATTAATCACAGCGCTTTCATTTTGTATATTTTTAAGATCCGTGTTGTGAATTGCTTTCAAAAATTATTACCTTCGTGATTAATCACAGCTTGTAAAAGCTTTAAATGAGGATTGGACACGTTGTGAATTGCTTTCAAAAATTATTACCTTCGTGATTAATCACAGCAAAATAAATAATCTACAAATGGAAACATTAGTTGTGAATTGCTTTCAAAAATTATTACCTTCGTGATTAATCACAGCGATAGGTATGAAAGTACTTGGGGTAGAAAAGTTGTGAATTGCTTTCAAAAATTATTACCTTCGTGATTAATCACAGCTTCGAATCCTGTCTGTTCTTTTAAAATGTCGTTGTGAATTGCTTTCAAAAATTATTACCTTCGTGATTAATCACAGCAGACTTAATATGGAAAAAGAAGCGATCATAGTTGTGAATTGCTTTCAAAAATTATTACCTTCGTGATTAATCACAGCTTGGTGCTTTCTCCGGTTGAAGAGTCAGTAGTTGTGAATTGCTTTCAAAAATTATTACCTTCGTGATTAATCACAGCCAGGATATAGCTTGGTTAAACGAGCCTTACGTTGTGAATTGCTTTCAAAAATTATTACCTTCGTGATTAATCACAGCTGGTTTAATATTTTATCTTTTGCGTTAATGGTTGTGAATTGCTTTCAAAAATTATTACCTTCGTGATTAATCACAGCCGGTGATAAATTGGAACTATTATTTAAATTGTTGTGAATTGCTTTCAAAAATTATTACCTTCGTGATTAATCACAGCCTCAAAATCTAATCCACTGAATTTCAGTGGATTTATTTATTTAATCAGGATCAAAAAATCAGAATAATTCGAGTTGCTGAAAGGTTGGAGGTGGCTCTTCCTTATTCCTGGCAAAGAAGATTTCAATATCTCCAAATTGTTTGTCAGTGATACACATAATGGCAACTTTCCCGGCTTTTGGAAGCATAAATTTGACTCTTTTAATATGAACCTCAGCATTTTCCCTGCTTGGGCAATGGCGCACATACATGGAAAACTGAAACAAAGTAAAACCATCATCAATGAGCGCCTTGCGAAAGCGGTTAGCATCTTTCATATTCGCTTTGGTCTCAGTCGGGAGATCATATAATACTAAAACCCACATAATCCGGTATGCATTAAACCTTTCGGCATTCATAACAGTTCAGGGTAAGAGATCAGTCGTTTTTCTCCTGTGTAGCATTTGTAAAGTGACGAAGCCGTCATTTTCACAGCAACAAGCAACGGTCTTGTTTTGTCATCAATACGCACATCTTTGGTTGCAATCTGCAGAATATGAGCCTTGAATTCTTTCGACAGTTCTTCAGTATCAGAATGAATTTTCAACCATTGCATCACGAGTAAATCAACAAACGGACGGTAAGGTTCCATTATATCATCGGCAAGGCAATACGGATTGTATTTATTTTTATGAAAAATGCCGAGAACAGGCAATAATCCGGTTTCCACGATAGCTCTTGCAACAATACTTCTGAGCACGGCATATCCAAAATTAAAAAACTGATTAGGTGAATCTCCGAAACGTTGCCTCAAAAAATCCAGGCTGATGAGGTATTTCCAGTAATGCTGTGCCGCGATCCCTTCCATATTCGTTATATCGCCTGACTTTACATTTCTCTGATATTCAATCATCGGCTCATAATAGTTACCCAGTTTCATCAGAACATTTTTCTGGTTTTCAATTTTATATTCCACCGTCTGTTTCCAAAGTTGTTTTTTAAGAGGCTCACTTGCTTCCAGCTGATCTTTTACCCGATCTGAATGTTCGGTATGTCCATACAGCGGAAGCATTATTCCATGCGGTAGATGATGCGTGTCACAACTCACTACTACAACATTATTTCCCATCATTTTCTGAATCAAATTGTGCGAAATAGTAATCTGATAATGATCCAGCATCAATAAGCCTAAATCTTCCACAGGAACACTACCCTTTTCCGTTTTGGTTTCCGGACATAGGATTTTCATCTGCTCGTCTTTGAGCTTAAGATAAGCGGGATTTCCGATGTAGATGGAACGGGTAATCATTTTGTAAAAGTTTTAATATTCTCCAATTTGAACTATTTTTCCCAGATGGTTGAGTCTAATTTTCACAAGGCCTTTTAAATTTTTTGTACTTTGAATAACTTTGAATGTACTATCTTTTAATTTTGCATTTGTCTCTACGTTTGTTTCTAAGTGATGCCTAAACCAAATACCTGATGTAGAAATATCTCCAAATTTCTGCACTCTATAAAGATTCGTAGAAATCAAGCTCAGATTCTTTTTATCAAATAAATCTACTTCTTTCGGATCAAAATCTTCTGATGGAAATAAAAACATTTCATTCTGTTTCAATGTAAATAAGAATTTCCAGCCTAACTCTGAATTATATTCTTTGTCAATAATTTGCAAATTTTGATTCACTCTTTCAACGGCTTCATAAAAACTCACAACTTTCTCCTTTAAGTTACCATTGTTATCTTCATAAATTGCAACGTGATGATTATTTCCTGTACTCACAAAGTCAACGGCTATCTTTTGGCCGTTTTCATCTAAAATTTCGTTTCCTAAATGATCTTTTTTATAATGTAAAGCTTCGGTATTATTAATCCCTGTAATAGTAACCGTCTTTATTGAAATTCCTTTTGATTTATTAAGCCAGATTGGATTCTTTTCCAAATCAGAAAAGGCTTCTTTAGGATTACAGTTAAATTGTTTCCATCTTTCAGTTAGAATATCGCGAACTCCCCTATCAATAACCTTTTCAATATTTTTAAAATCTTTAAAATTATCAGGATTAACAGCTTTTCTAATCGTATAACCGGTTTCATACCAGGCTAAAGTTACGGTTTCAGGTAATTGCTCCGTTTTTCCGACATTAAGAAATATTGGATTTTTAGAAATAACATTTTTGCCTGAAAATGCTTTTTTAGAATCCCCACCAAACTCTTGTAATCTTTTTAGCAGAGCATTTCTATATTTTTCATTTTGAACTTTCTGAATAGTTTCAGCGTCGAATTTTCCTGATACTTTTTCTTCTTTTGTTGTAAGAAATTTTGAACTTCCGTAGATTGTTTCTTTGTGTAGCTGCCCTCTCGGGGTCAGCTCTGTTTTTGCAATTACACTTCCCTTTTTCTTAATTTTATTCGTGTTTTTGGTAACTACTTTATTTTTAGCTTTATGAGAAATTAATATTTCATCCAAATGTTTTATGGCTTCAGCTCTAAAATTTTTGAAAGGCTCCTTGAATCTTCTTTCCTTTGAACCATTTTTCTTATCAATGATCTCAGTAATTAAATTTTCAACCGCAAAAATATTTTGGTGTTCTTTATGCTTGGTATCTTTTCTAGCATTTAAGTAGTTCAAATACTGAATATGATTATGTGTGGTAAAAGCAACCGTTAAAGCATCCATTGCGTGGTGACGATGGTCATTTCTTTTTGTCCAGTTAATAATTCTCTGTTTTTCCTCTCCTTTTGAATTGATCACCGTTTCTGTAAGACCTAATTTTCTGTATTTGTCTAAATTAAGTTCTTTCATTGTGTTAATAAGATTCCAATCCTCACGAAGCTTGTCTGTTATCCTTCCTGAAGTGGCAATAACAGAATTGGTAATTCCAAAAGTATTTCTTTTGATTTTTTAGCAATATACTGTGTGTTTCGTAAATCCCTTTCAATGAACCCCTCTCCTATTTCAGAGCCTTTTTTCTGTAGCTTTTCATATTTCGCTTTAGTAATTGCTCCCTTGTCATACAGATCTTTTATAATATTGAGGAATTTCTCTAATTTTTCCTTCCCTTCCATTTCAAGATAATCGAAAGCCGTAAAATTTCCTTTTTTAAGATTAGCACTTCTTGGGACTAATACTTTATTAGAGAAACTATCGTCAAAGAAACGGGATTGGGGAATAATGTGATCGATGTCATATTTCTCAGTAAATAAATTCTCCCGTTCAATTTTTACATCCGTATATACATCTTTAAAACCATTATTTGCCAATTCCAAATATAATTTATATCGGATGATATCATTTCTTGAAGGACTTTTAATACCAAATTCTCTCTGTAAAACTTCCTTATATTTCTGATGTTGTAGGGTAGCTTTATTAATTTCGGAAGTCATTGTAGCGCGTTCTTCCGCATTAAGTTTGAGTTCTCGCGCTAATTCAATTCTTATTTCATCAGGTTTTCCGTATTCCTTAGAAACTTCATTCACAAGATTGATCATTTGATTCAAAATCTTTTCAACGACAGGATTTCGTAAAGAGTTTTTGGGAAGGATATCCAATTGTTCTTTCAAAATCCGGTTCTCCAATTGCTCTTTGGTCAAAGAATTTTTAGAATGATTGTAACCTGCATAATTACAGGCTATGCTGTATTTATGTTCTTTAATGTAGGGATAGATCTTTCGCATCGCCTTAGAACTAAGGCTCCCATAATCCTGGGAAAAACCAATCTCGGCTAATTGTTTGGAATGTTCTTTTGTGAATCCAAATTTCTTTTCCAACAACTCATACAATTTTTCATTTCCGGAAGGAGAATCATCACCTTCATAAGAATACAGCAAATGCCACAGTTGATAAGAAGCCTGTTTCTCAAAATCATTTCCTTCCAATTCCGGATTAAAATCCAGAATAGATGTATTAACTCCCATTTCTGACAGCTTCTCTCTAACAAATAATTTTATAATCTCTGCAGAAGCATTTATTTTAGAAACCTTAATTTCATCATCAATGGTTAATTTAAATTCTTTTGAGAATTCTATTCCTTCACTGGCAATAATCTTTAGAAAAGCAGTATATAAATTTTCACTAGTTTTATTTCCATCAAGTTCTTTGAAATTACACTTCCAATCTTTTGAAGAATATCCTAGCAGTTCTATTAATTCTTTTGAAGATAAGTTTCCTTTTATATTTAAATTCTGAAACAGAATTTCCTTATGTTCCACTTCTAAAGGAAATTTTTCTTTTGTTTCTAGACTCGTAAATTCTAAATCATTTAATCTTTGCCAAATTTTAAACTCCTGAAACAAAGGAGATGATTTCGGTGCCACTTTTAGCCCAACTGTTTTCTTTTTTGTTTTTCCGTTTTCTGTAACTTCAATTTCTCTGTTTTCAAACTCACAGATGCTGATTAAACCCTTCTGTGATTTGAGCTTCCTCTGATAAAAAATGACAATATCCCGGATTTCTTCCTTTAATTCCTTCGTTAATTCTTTATTATAATGTGTCGATTGAGTTTCCCATATCTTCTCAAATTCATCTAAGTAATCCTGTCTGTAGAAAACCTGATTTTTAAGCTTTGAATGAGGATCCGCTTTCAACTGTTGAAATAAATATTCGCCCACCGTTTGATTATGAAAATAAAGCTCTTTACTCCGATCACTAATCGCTCCTAAATAACCGCTTGAACTATTCAGATTGCTGTTAATTTCCTGAAATACAATAGCAAGGCTTTCAAAATCCAATTGTCTTTTTGCAGCTTCACTTCTCCAAAAGTATTTTTCAACCTTTTTTTCCTGAACTGTTCCTATTTGCTTGATGCCTACAAGAGAAAGAGGCTCTTGCAAAATTGCCCAGGTAGCGTTTTTATTTTTCCCCTGCAAATCTTTGTAAAGCTCCTGAGTAAAAATATCAGGATGAAATTGCTTTTGAAAATCCCAAATTTTATCAAATTCTGCTTGTAAATCTGAACGGTAAAAATCAGGCAATTGCTTTTTGCCCTGCTGTAAAAGTTGATATGAGTATTCTCCGGGTGTTACATTCTCTTCATACAATTTTTTCGCAACAGCCATTCCGTCTACAATCTGTCCATCCTCTTCATTTTTAGCTTTACGGCTGCTTTTGTATCCTCTTTTTTTATTGATAAGCAGCAGAACTCTGGCCAATTCTGAAAGTTCTATTTTTTCTTTTGCTGCCTTTGCTCTTAACTCCTGAGTTTGAAATGTTGAATTTTTACCAACTTCGGTAAGTAAGTCAGATTCTTTAAGAATATTATTCTTCTTTAAAACATCAATAAGATTGGCTCTTCTTAACTTAAATCTTTGAAGATTTCTTCTCGCACTTCTTGCTAAAGTTCTTCCTGCATTTGGAGAAATCCCTTTTCCTCCTTTAAAATCCTTTTCAGGTTCTTTAGATTCTTTTCCTGTTTTAGTGCTTACAAAATTGTCAAAGGTTGTAATACGAACTCCTAATTTGATAATTTTACTGTTTTCAAAATTTTCGGGATCCTCCTGAACGTAAGCCCAGCCAATTGATGAAATTCCCAAATCCAGTCCAAGTATATTTTTAATCATCGTTATTAATTTTTGATACCATATAAAAATAGAAAGAAAAAATTTATTTAAAATGAGGTTTCCCGTAAATCAACTTAAGAACTTTTCTTCTATATTTGTATCAATAATTTTGAAAAGCAATTCACAATAAGGATTATTCCGTTGTGAAAACATTCAAGGCGGGGCAACTCGCCTTTTTTCGTTTTAAAACCCTATTTTAGCCCTACGAAAACAGAACAATGACGACCGTAGAATTTATACAGAAACAGCTGAATATTTCTGAAAAGAGCATCAACAATACGTTACAACTATTAGCAGAAGACTGCACCATACCTTTTATTTCCCGTTACCGGAAAGATAAAACCGGAAATCTTGATGAAACACAGATCGAACAGATTTCAAAAATAAGCAGGCAGTTTGAAGAGATTGTTAAAAGAAAAGAATCTATTTTAAAATCTATTGAAGAGCAAAATTTCTTAACACCTGAACTGCAACAGAGAATAGAAGAAAGCTTTGATATCCAGGAGCTGGAAGATCTTTATTTACCTTTTAAAAAGCGTAAGAAAACCAAAGCTGATGCTGCCAAGGAAAAGGGCTTGAACCTTTGGCCAGAATGATTATGAGTCAAAAGAATAATGATGTGCGGTTCCTGGCATCAAAATACCTCAGCGGCGAAGTTACATCCGAAGAGGAAGCACTTCAGGGGCCAGAGATATTATGGCAGAATGGATTAATGAAAATATGTACGTCCGTAAAAATCTCCGCAGATTATTTCAGCGTAAGGCAGTTATTACTTCAAAAGTTGTAAAGGCTAAAAAAGACGAAGAGGAAGCACAAAAATTCTCTCAATATTTTGAATGGGAAGAAAGCCTTAACAGAACTCCTTCCCACAGACTTCTGGCCATGCTGAGAGCTGAAGCGGAAGGCTTCGTCAAAACGAATGTAGGAATAGACAAAGAAGAGGCGATTGATGGTATTGAAAAAGCAATTATCAAATCCAATAATGAAAGCTCGGACCAGATTTCGCTGGCCATAAAAGACAGCTATAAAAGACTTCTTGAGCCCGCCATTTCTAATGAAGCCCTGCAGGAAGCCAAAGAAAAGGCAGACAAAAAAGCAATCGAAATCTTCTCTGAAAACTTAAGCCAGCTGCTTTTAGCTCCACCTTTGGGAGAGAAAAGAATCCTTGCGATTGATCCGGGATACCGAAGCGGCTGCAAAGTGGTGTGTCTGGATGAAAAAGGTGACCTGTTGCACAACGAAACCATTTACCCTCATGCTCCACAGAATGAAAGCGGAATGGCAATGAAAAAATCCGTTCTATGGTAAATGCCTATAATATTGAAGCTATTTCAATTGGTAACGGAACCGCAAGCCGTGAAACAGAGTTCTTTATCAAAAAAATTGCTTTTGATAAGCCTTTGCAGGTTTTCGTGGTTTCAGAAGCCGGAGCATCAGTATATTCTGCAAGTAAAATTGCAAGAGACGAGTTTCCTTCCTATGATGTGACTGTTCGTGGAGCCGTTTCCATCGGAAGAAGACTCTCTGATCCGCTGGCAGAACTGGTGAAAATTGACGCCAAATCTATTGGTGTCGGGCAATATCAGCATGATGTGGATCAGACCCAGTTAAAAAATGAGCTGGATTCTACTGTAATGAAATGTGTAAATTCTGTGGGAATTAACCTAAATACGGCCAGCAAATCCCTTTTAAGCTATGTTTCCGGGATCGGGGAAAAAATGGCTGAAAATATTGTCAGTTACCGTACTGAAAACGGAGCATTTGAAGACAGAAAGCAGCTTAAAAAAGTTCCGAGACTTGGAGATAAAGCTTTTCAGCAGGCAGCAGCTTTTGTAAGAATTACAAATGCTAAAAACCCTCTGGATAATTCTGCCGTGCACCCTGAAGCTTATGGAATTGTTGAGAAAATGGCCAAAGACTTAGGAATTAAAACCAATGAACTGATTGCCAATAAAGAAAAAATAGCTCTGGTAAAACCGGAAAACTATATTACCGGAGAGATCGGGATCCTGGGAATTAAGGATATTTTAAAAGAACTTGAAAAACCGGGACTGGATCCAAGAAAGGCCGCCAAAGTATTTGAATTCGATCCTAATGTTAAAAGCATTAAAGATTTAAAAGCTGGTATGATTCTTCCTGGAATTATCAATAATATTACAGCCTTCGGATGCTTTGTAGATCTTGGAATTAAAGAAAGCGGACTGGTTCATATTTCCCAGCTGAAAGACGGATTTGTTTCCGATGTCAATGAAGTAGTAAAGCTTCACCAGCATGTCCATGTAAAGGTAACCGATGTGGATGAGGCAAGAAAAAGAGTACAGCTGAGTATGATTTTGTAAATCGCTGTTACAGATTAAAGTATAAACACAAAATTTTTATTTTGAACACAAAGAACTTAATTTTCGACCTTGATGGCACATTATGGGATCCCAGAGCAACGATCATCAAAATATGGAATAAGGTATTGGGTAAACATCAGTTAATCCAAAGAGAAATAAAGCCCGAAGACATGGATCAGTACATGGGTTTATTAGCTCACGATATTATCAAAGATATTGTTCCGGGAATTTCAGATCTTCAGGTACGGGATCTTCTTTCTGAAATAGTAGCCGAAGAAAATAAAATCCTGCGTATACAGGGCGGAATTTTATATGACGGCGTGGAAGATACATTGAAAAGCCTGGCCAATACTCATGCTCTTTTTATTGTAAGCAACTGCCAGGATGGTTATATTGAATCATTTTTAGAATATTACAGGTTCAATGATCTGTTTACGGACTTTGAGTCTCATGGGCGAACCCAAAAGCCAAAAGCTGACAACATCAGGCTTCTTATGGAAAGAAATCAGCTATCCTTTGAAGATTCTGTATACATAGGTGATACCCAAACCGATTATGATTCAGCAAAGACTAATGGACTTCCGTTTGTTTTCTGTAAATATGGTTTTGGAAAGTTAGCTGAATCTCTTTATGAGCCATCCCTTATTACGTTTTCTGATTTAAAGGTTCATATTTCTGATATTGTAAAATAAGATTATATATCAAAATAAAGGCTGCCTGTTAGGCAGCCTTATATTTTTTCTAAAGAAGAAATTATTTACTTGTACTCCTTAGAACTTCTTCTGGGTTCTTTTACTTCCGGCCATTTTACCGTTTCCCCTTTATCATCCTGAGGCATTGCTCTTTTCTCTCTGCTGGTAAATTCCGGGTCTTCAGAAGCCATATATGCTAATGCAGCCGTTAAGATCACATTATTTTTTACCTCATCAAAAACAATCTTGTCATAGGTATCTTTTGTAGTGTGCCATGTATATCCGAAGTAGCCCCAGTTCAGAGAGCCTAAAGAAAATCCCGGTACTCCTGCTGCGACAAAAGAAGCATGATCAGAACCTCCGCCACCCGGCATTCCAGGAAAATCAGTTTTAATATGAGCCTTTACTGCTTTAGGAACACCATCAAGCCATCTTCCGATATAATCATAAGCTTTTACAAATCCCTGACCGCTGATGTTTACCACACGACCGGTACCGTTATCCTGATTAAAAGCGGCCTGTACTCCTTTTATAATCTGAGGGTTATCTGCAACAAACCCTCTTGAACCGTTCAGTCCCTGCTCTTCGCTTCCCCAAAGTCCAATGACAATTGTTCTCTTATTGTTAGGATAATATTTTTTCAGGATCCTCATCGCTTCAAGCATCGTGATCGTTCCGGTTCCGTTATCCGTAGCGCCCTGGGCGCCGTCCCATGAATCAAGGTGAGCGGAAAGAATAACATATTCATCTGGCTTTTCTTTTCCTTTGATCATCCCGATTGTATTAAAACTTTTAGCTTCAGGAAGTATTTTTGACCGGGCATCAATTTTAATTTTAGGCTTCCCGCCTTTTTCCGCTATTCTGTAAAGCATTCCATAGTCTTCCACATCAATATCGATCATTGGAATTCTGGATGTTTTTGCTCCAAATATTCTGTTAGCCCCCATGATACCGGTCCAGTTTGAAATGGCAATACCTGCTGCACCAGCTTTTTCTAACGCTTCAGGAAGGCTGTTGTTATCATATCCGATATTTTTCACATACGCTGTAAAGTCTTTGGCAGCCTGCTCTTTTTCTGCCTTAAGCTTTTCATACAGCTCAGGAGTAGCAAATTCTTTGATCTGCTCATCAGAGCGCCCGATTTTCTGGTATTGTGCCATCAGCACTATTTTCCCCTTCACAGAAGGAAGCCATTGGTCGAATTCTGCTTTGGAAGATGCTTTCGGAAGAATAATCACTTCTGCCTCAACTGCTTTTTTAGTAGCCGGACTCCACGCCAGTTGTGTTGCTGCAAGAGATTTTACCCGCGGATAGATCATATCAACATGCGTTGTTCCTCTCTGCCATCCTTTCCAGGTTCCGAATTGCTGAAGATTGGCTTCCACTCCCCATGAACGAAGCTTATTGGCACTCCATTCGTTTGCGGCAAGCATTTCAGGAGTTCCCACAAGGCGTGGCCCGATCCCGTCCAGCAGTTCATACGCCAGGTTTTCCAGCTGGGAATTATTATTAACTTCATCTACAAAACTTTTTACGACAGGGTCTAACCTTTCTTTGGGATCAACCTTTATCTGAGCCCATGAAAACTGGGCAGCCAGCACTACTGCAGGCACTGCAAAAAATCTATTTATCCTCATAATATATATTGATTGGCTTAAAGATAGCAGAATTCAGGGAGATGATGAAAGATTAAGCCTAAAAAAAGAGGCATTCACAAGATATTATCAACATTTTTAGCTAAAAAATAATAACAGAAATCAGCGAATGTTGGTAATTTATAAAAAAGACCAAGGAGAACAGTGATTCTTAGATTAGTTCTAATGAACGGTACAATTCAAAAAAACATTCTATTAAGGAATAAAAAAAACCGGCTTCAAAAGCCGGTTAAAGGTGAATTATTTCTTAGCTTCTTCTACAGAAACTTTTCTGAATTCTTTGAACAATTTGCTTAGTTCTAAAGCTGCTTTACGAGCTCTTGTACCAGCAGCCTTGTTTCCTTTTTCCGCTTGTTGGTTTGCCTCAGTTGTGAACGCTTCAAATTCTGCGTTGATTTTTTCAATTAGTTCTTTCATTTATTTAAAAATTTAGGCTGCAAATATAGGTTTTATGGTGATTCCAGCCTAATTGTGCTGAAAAAAATAGCGGATTTTATTATTTTTTTTGAGTCTTTCTTAATTTCAATTTAATTTTTACAATGAAAATGAATTATTGTAGAAATCAACCATATAACCTGATATTACATGGAGTACAAACCAACACTCAGTTAAACCGTTAATAATCAATGGGAACCGAATAAAAATCAAGATCACTCCGCTTTACAGGTCTTATAAAATCTTTGGATGTACCTTTATAGCTCTTAATGATTTACATCTGCAATTCTTTTGCTTTCCTGCCTGCACTTTCCAGCAAAACAATACTTTCAGAAGTAATTCTTTCTGCAAAAATAATCCTGAAATGGTAATGATATCTGTCCATAAAAGAAAAGGTATCTCCGGGAGTAAATAAAATACGGTGCCGCTCACAATACTCATAAAACCTTTTTATATCTGTACTTTCCGGAAGCTGCCCCCAGATGCTGTAACCTCCCTGCGGTCTGTGAAAATAAGAGCCTTCAGGAAAAAATTCCTTAAGGCCTCCAATACCTGAACAGCCTGCTGATTAAGTTTTTTCCGGAAGGACTGAAGATGCCTTTCATAGCTGTTTCCCTGGAGCAGCTTCAGCACCAGTTCCTGATATACCGGAGAAACAGACCGTCCCAAAGCAAACCTCACTCTTTCAGATTTTGCATACAAATTACCGGCATACAGCCAGCCCAGGCGGATTCCCGGCGAAAGTGTTTTTGAAAATGATGAGTAGATCATGACCTGACCTTTCGTATCAAAGCTTTTTATACAGCGTGGTCTTTGCTCGCCAAAATACAGATCAGAATACATATCATTCTCAATAATAGATAACTGATGAGCTTCAGCAATGTTAAGAATTTCTTTTTTGTTTCATCATTCATCAGCACTCCTGTAGGGTTGTGAAAATTCGGAGTAACAACCAAAGCACGGATATCGTTCTCCTTACATGCTTTTCTGAAGAATTCAGTATCAAAACCCCTTTTATAATCTACAGGAATTTCAATCACTTTCAGCTCCAGATGGGCAATTACTTCCAGCACAGAAAATACACAGGGACTGTCAACAGCTACCACATCACCAGCTTTTGCAGCCGACTTTAAAGCAATGGTAAGAGCCTGCAAAGCACCATCAGTGATAATGATTTCATCAGGATTTAAGGTACAGTCATAGACTCCCATTTTTTTGCAATATGCATCCTTAATGCTTCCAATCCGTTTGAGGGATAATACCTGAGAAGAGATGCTCCTTTTTCACGGATAACTTCCTGCATTGTTCTCAGAATAAGCTTCTGCGGAATTAGCAGATCACCGGGCACTGCCGTATTAAAAGAGCTGGATTCTGAGGTTCTTTTGGAAGTCAGCATGATGTTTTTCATGAACACTTCGTCTCTTACGACCGCCGGGAATTTTGTTTTCACTTCCGGGATATTTTCTTCCTGAATTCTCCTGACGAAATATCCGGACCGTGGGTTGCTCCTGATCAGTCCCTTGATCATAAGATATTCAAATCCGTTTTGTACAGAACTTGTACTCAGCTTATATTTTCTCTTCATCTCACGAACAGAAGGAAGCCTGTCATTTTCCTGTAACATTCCACTGCGTATCTGTTCTTCTATTGCGGCTGCAAAAATTTCGTACTTATAGGGTTTCATCATACATATCAGCTGTACTGAACAAATTTATAAAAATATCCATCTGTACCGATTATATTTTAGCAAACTGTATCCTTTTTGAACAGATTAATCTTATATTTTTGAATAAAAAAATCCCTATGGATATTATTTCAAAATTTACAGTAGGTTCTGAAGAAGGAATTTCTGATCTTATAACCATTATTGATTCTTCTGTTTATACATTATATAAGGATTTCGTAAGTGAGGAGCAGATTAAAAAATATATTCACAACGATATAGATCCGAGAAAGATGATCAATGACCTTAATAATCTTTCCAACCAGCTGATCATGATCTATGCTGACCAGAAACCTATCGGGTACAGCATTATTAAAGGCGGTTCACTTCATCCCGGAATTCCTGAAGGAAAGCGGGCAACAGAAATCAGCTTTGTGATTCTTTCAGAGTTTGACACTCCGGAAACGAGACAGTCGCTCTGGAAAAAATGCAGATCAGCAGTAAACTTCACGGATATTATATGGATCAATATGCTGGACCATGATCCGCTTACACAGTTTTTAAAAGAGTCCGGCTTTGTAGCTGCGGATATTTCAAAAACGGGTCCTTTTCAGCTTCCATCACATATTTTGGAACTGGAAATTAATAAAAGCTGATTCTTAACCACAGGACACAGATTTACGTATATTTTAAACAGTAACTTTTTGTTAATATGCTGAAATCGAGAAAAACTATAATTCTGATTCTTATTATCGCACTTAAAATTATCATGAGTGAACAGCAGTTTGCTTATCTTTGATTTTTATAATTTTTACTTATGAGTGATCAGCTGGAAACCATAGAAGATTATTACAGACGCATCCGCAGAGATCAGATCAAAATGTTTGATTCTGAAGACTTTGAAACGGGAAAATCCCACTTCAATATTTCCATGCGGAGATACTGCAGCTTCAAAAGCCCCTATAACCGCCGTGATTATTACAAAATCAGCTTTATTATTGGAAAAGGAACGATTCATTATGGTTCACATCAGCTGTATATTGACCGCCCTGCCCTATTCTTTCCATCTCCGGGTATTCCGTATTCATGGGAGTGTGAGAGTGATGTACAGGAAGGTTACTTTTGTTTGTTCAACCAGGAGTTTTTAGTGGAAACACTGAATTCAATCTGTTTAAAAAAACGTCGATGTTCAAAGAATGGAGCAAGCCTGTTGTTTTTCTGACAGAGGAACAAACCCAGCTGGCGACACTTTATTTCGAGCAGATGTACAGAATGAACAACTCCACTTATCCTTTCCGCTGCAGCAGCATCAAAAGCAATCTGGCATCTGTTATGCATCTGGCTCTTGAAAACCGTGTAGAAGATATCAATCCGAATGAGCTTCCTGCAAATGTGCGTTTATACAAACTATTTGATGAATTGCTCAACAAACAATTTCCTTTGGATTCACCTGCTTATCCTCTGGCTTTAAAAACACCTTCCGACTTTGCCGAACACCTGAACGTTCATGTCAATCACCTGAACTCTTCTGTAAAATCTGTGACAAATCTTACGACCACTCAGATTATCAAGGAAAAAATGTTTGAAGAATCCAAAAATCTGCTGAAGTATACGAACTGGGATATTGCCCAGATTGGTTATACGTTAGGATTTGACCAGCCTGCCCACTTTAATAATTTCTTTAAAAAGCACGCCCGCACTTCACCATTAAAATTTAAGAATTTATCTTAATCTTTGATTTTTGTAATTTTTACTTTGTCTTTTAAAATTCACTTTCCTATTTCCTGACTTATTTTTGCATAGTAAAAAATGAATGAACATGTTGAGAGAAGCATCTGAACAACGAATCAGATTAATTACCATTATGGCTTTCGTGTCTATCCCGCTTTCCGGGTTTGTCACAGACATTTATCTACCATCGTTTCCCTCTATGGCGAAAGAAATGATGGTATCAGAAAAAGATATCCAGATTACTTTAACATCATACCTTCTGAGCTACGGGATTTCCCAGTTGTTTGTGGGAGGAATTCTGGACAGCATCGGCCGCTACCGTCCCAAACTGATCGCCTTATTTCTGCTAATCCTGACGAGTATTTTAATTACTATGACGAACAGCATCTTATTGATCTGCCTGCTTCGTATACTTCAGGGGGCAGCCGTTTCAGTGCTTGTTGTGGCTACCCGTGCTATTTTCGTAGATATTTATGATGCAGAGAAAGTGAAGCACTATCTGAGTTATTTTACCATTGTATGGTCTTGCGGTCCTATTCTGGCCCCTTTCCTCGGAGGTTATCTTGAGAAAATATTTAACTGGCATGCCAATTTCTATTTCCTTGCCGCATACGCCGGAGTTCTTTTCCTTTTGAATGGTTCTTCAGCGGGGAGAGCCTTCCCAAAAAAAGAAACTGAATCTTTCGGAGAATATCAGCCTTTACAAAATGATGCTTAAGAACAGGATTTTTATGCTGGGAATTTTCATCTTAGGACTGAGCTACTCCATTGTAATGTTGTTTAATATTACCGGACCTTTTATTATTGAAAATACGTTTCATTTTACTCCGGTTGTGATCGGATATTGTACATTGATCCTGGGATTTTCCTGGATGATCGGAGGTTTTATCGGGAAACGCAGACTGACTCTGGGTTTCAGATCAAGGATTTTACAGCCTATTTTTCTCCAGCTGATCCTCATCGCAGGGCTGATTATCACCAGTTATTTTGCGGAGAGTCTTTTTATTATGATTCCTTTCGCGTTTTTCATCCATATCTGCTCCGGAATTTTATTTACCTCGTTCTTTACAACAAGTATGCTTTACTTTCCTAAAAATGCAGGAACTGCGGGCGGACTGATGGGCGGATTGGTATATGTGATCACCTCTGTAACAAGCTTTATCATTTCGGTAAGCGGAACGGTAAGTGAGCAGAAAGATCTTTCCTGGCGCTATCTGATCATCGCCTGTTTTCTTTTCGGGATTATTATGATGATGCATCAGGCTGTTAAAAAAGAAAAAGCAGAGATCAGTTGATTCTCTGCTTTTTTATGTCTTATTGTATACTTTCAAGATATTTTTTCAAAATAATCGCATGGCAGTGTTCTTCATCTTTGGCTGCATACAGCAATGTAATTTTTTTATACTTCTCATGACGTTTCAGGAAATCTTTCCCAAGGTTACTTTCATGAAGTTCTTTTATATATTTTTCTGAGAATTCTTCCCATAACCTGACGTCATGATGAAACCAAAGCCTTAATTCTGTTGATGGTGCAATGTCTTTATCCCATTCATCAAGATCAGCATTTTCTTTTGAAAGTCCTCTGGGCCACAGACGATCTACCAGGACACGGTATCCGTCGTCCGGAGACGGAGATTCATAAACTCTTTTTAACACAATTTCAGGCATGATTACTGTTTTAAATTACACTTTAAAATTCATTGTATAAACAACAGCAAAATTTATTCCTGCAAAAAGTACATCCCGGTTTAATTATTCTTTTCCAGCTATTATTTAACATCCAATTAGTTTTAATTAAAACTAATTTTCGTATATTTGTTAGGATAAGTGATGCTAAAAATCCATTTGTGTATGGCTCTTATCCTGTTTATCATTATATAAGTAAAGTATGTCTGCAAAAAAGAATGATATTTCTGAGCTGGCTCTGGAGCTTGGTCTGGCAATGAGTGAGATGAAAAGCCGTCTCCGGCAGAAAATCCAGGCTACCGTTAATGAATATGATCCGGACCTGTCTTTTGAACTGATCGAGATTCTGGGGCTGCTTTCACGCCATAACGGAATCAACCAGCAGGAAATAGGAAATAAAGTAAGCAAAGACAAATCCAGTATTACCTATCTCATCAACAGCCTTGTAAAAAGAGATCTTGTTAAGCGGATAGCTGATGAAAACGACAGGAGAAATAAGCAGGTCTTTTTAACACCGAAGGGTAAACAGATTGTGGAAACCGTTTATCCATGGGCATTGGATCTTTATAAAAAAGCAGTTGACGGCATTGATGAGGAAGAGATCAGCAAAGCACTGTTACTGGTAAAAAAATGACAGCAAACCTGGAATAACCAGGATCAAAACATGATACAATATGAGAACAATCCTTGTACCTGTTGATTTTACATCAACTACAGAAAATGCAGTAAGAGTCGCCGCAGACTGGGCAACAACCTACGGCTATCAAAACATCATCCTCTTAAAAACAGCAGGAGAATCTGAGTTTGACTATCTGCATATTGCAGAAGGACATTCTTTTGTAAATGAGGAAAATGTCAACAATCTATTGCAGAGAACAGAATCATTACTTGATCAGTTAAGCAGCATTGTAACAGAAAAATCACCTGGGATCAAGGTTTCAAGAATTTTAAGTGATTGGGCTCTTACCAGAAGTATCAATGAACTTTTAAAAGATGAACCGTCTGTAGAACTGATTATTCTGGGAAGTGACGATCAGACATCTGCCACTGAAAGTTTTGTATCTGACAATATCATAAGCATTGCAAGAACAAGTCCTGTGAAGACTTTAATTGTTCCCAACAGCTATCACTATACTCCTGCTAAAAATATCTTTATCCCCTGTGATATCAACGGAATTAAACGGTTAGAAAGATTGTTTCATCATAAATCTCTCATTCATAAGCAGGATGTGCATCTGTCTTTTTTAAATATCAATACCCGCGAAAAAGAAGATGAAAACAAGAAAAAAGAGCTGGAAGACTACATCCGTGAACATTTAACGGAAATCCCAAGCAGCATTTATTACTCCCATGATGAAAATGTCATTAATGGAATTCTGATGTTTGCAGCCACTCATGAAGCCGATCTTATCATTGCTTTGCCCGGTAAGCACAGCTTTTTATACTATCTGGCAAGCAGAAGCATTTCCGAAGGAATTTACCAGAATACCCATCAGCCCGTGCTCATCCTGAAATAACCCGGTTGACTGATTAATAATAAATTTTAGAGCTTTCTATTTTAACGAGTTTCTGCTCCTGCATTTTTTTGACATATCTGATTACCGTTTCTACCCGGAGACCGGTGAGTGTCGCAATCTGTTGTCTGGTATAGGGAATAAGGAATGAATAAGCTTCTTCAAATCCAAAATATTTTTTAAGATGGTCAAAAAGTTTCACCAGCTTTACGATAGGATCTGAAATAGCCAGAAAGCTGGAGATCATATACCTGAAATGCAGCCTGTCTGCTGTATATTTACTGATTTCAAGCATTAATGCTGGTTTTTCCAGCAATATTTCAAGAAATCTCGTTTTGGGAAGCCTGATAATTTCACAGCTGGTTACCGCAACAGCGTTAACGGCGTAATGATGCCCGGTAAATAAATAACTTTCACCAAAGCAATGACCATCAAAAGGAAGCCCGTGAACAAATTCTTTCCCGTCTTCCAATAAAGTATTCAGTTTCACAGTGCCATATCTGATCTGGAAATAGTATTTTGCAGCGGTTCCTTCCTGAAAAATTGTTTCTCCTGCTTCATACCTTTCCAGACCGGCTCCGTGGGAAAATAATAAGTCTTCGCATATGATCATCTTGCCATTATTAATTTGAGTAAAAATACTTAAAGTACAAGCAAAGTTGCAACTTAACATATACCACAGAAAAAGTGACTTTGCTGCAACACCGCTTATTCTTTTATTATGCAGTGATTTTTTTCTTGTGTTTTGTTCCCCAGTCTGCCAAAGCAGCAATGACATCTTTCAGAGATTCGCTATACTCTGTAGGAACATATTCTACCAGCACAGGTTTCTGATCTGTAATAACGGTTCTCTCCACAAGATGATTAACTTCCAGTTTTTTCAATTCACTGGATAATACCCGTGCAGATATTCCCTTGATGGTACGCTGTAATTCATTGAAGCGGGTGTGCCCTCCCAGGATCGCAATCATTACACGAATGGTCCATCTGCCTCCGAGAACATATAATGCATCCTCTGTAGCAGAGAGATGGTTACTGCATTGCGGCCTTGAATACACTATTTTTTCTTCTTCCATTGCCTCTGTTTTATTCTGTTACTAACCTAAATGTTATTACTAACCTTTCGGTAACTACTATCTTTTTATTAGTAAATATAGATAATTTTGGAACATTAATTTTAAAAAAGATAAAAAATGAAACGAGTACTTCATATTACTTCGAGCCCGAGAAGTGAATCATCAATCAGTAAAAAACTGGGAAATGCAGTTGTAGAGAAAATCACAGCCAAGTATCCTGACCATATTTTAAAAAAACGTGATCTGGCTAATCCTCTTTTCCTCATTTGGAAGAAGCGCATATCAATGCATTCTTTACACCAGCTGAAAACCGGACTTCTGAACAGTCGGAAATTGTAAAGCTTTCGGATACGGTAATTGATGAGCTTCAGGAGGCTGACATTATTGTTATCGAAGCGCCGCTGTACAATTTCAGTATCACTTCTACACTGAAATCATGGCTTGATCATATTGCCAGAGCAGGAAAAACATTCAGCTACAGCGAAAACGGCCCTGAAGGCCTGGTGAAAAATAAAAAAGTATACCTTGTCTTTTCAAGTGGCGGCGTATATTCTGAAGGGAAAGACAGGCTTACGACTTCGTAATTCCTTACTTAGAAAAAACACTTGGATTTATGGGAATGACGGATATTTCCGTTGTCCGTGCAGAAGGACTTTCTGTTCCGGTCGTTCAGGAAACGGCCCTGCAAAAGGGATTGAAAGTATTGTTGTAGAATAAAAACAAAAAATGCTGTTTCTCCGAACAGCATTTTTTTGTATCAGAATTTTATTATTCACGAAAGTATATAAAGAATTAAAAAATATTTCCCTCAACATATGTAAAGGCTTTTTCAATTTTTTCCTATCATTTTTACTTTATGAAATGAAAGATTATGGAAAACAATAAACAACCCCAACTGATCAATCCTGCTGAGTTATTTAATCCCGCCCCTTATGGTTTTTCTCACAGTATCTCTGTGAAATCTCCTTCCAGGATGTGTTTTATATCCGGACAGAGCGGCGGTGTTGGTGAAAATCATGTATTGGCAGATGACTTTAAAACTCAGGTTCAGGATGCTTTGAAAAATTTACAGATCGTTTTACAGAGCCATTCAATGACGTTTGATGATATTGTTAAAATTACCCTGCTTATTGTTGGTCACAATCAGGAAAAACTTGAGATATGGGCAGAAGAAGCCGGGAAAGTCTGGAAATCTACATTGCTGCCAACAAGTACACTTATTCCTGTAAGCCAGCTGGCTTTACCCGGAATGTTGTTTGAAATAGACGCAATTGCTATGGAACAGCTTGACAGCTAGGAATATCTGATACAATGATATTATAATTCTTACCTTCAGCCTTATTCATTTAAATCCTGCCTGAATATTCAATTCAGGCATTTTTTATTTATATCACAGGCAATCATCACTGTTTTTATCCGGTGTCTTTAAACGGCAAGATACCACATTATTTAAAATAATTCTAAACTATGTGAAAATAAAATATCTGAAAAACACTTCCAACAAAGGATTTGTTACAAAAAATTAAAACATTATTAATTCAAATTACGTAGAAATACTGAATCCTATCTGCCGGGATGTGATTAATTTCGGATAAACAAAAACTGATACTATGGATCGCCTGAAATATATTCAATCATTTCTGAAAAAGGGAGTGATATCTGAAAATCCGGCAGCTGTAGATCAATCAGCTTGATAACCTCCTGTTAAAAGGGAGTTGAAGATATTGAATCCAAATTTTTTACGAAATGAATATTATTAACAAAATTCTCAACGTCGACGATTATTATTTCGACGTGTTCATGTCTATCTCGGAAGCGCTTACCGGGTTCACAGTAAACGAACTGCAGTCAACGGGGCTTGCAGAAACCTATTACACGTATGTTCTAAAAAGCCTGGAAGCAGCCACTTTCGTAGAATTCCTTACGGTTTCTAAAAATATCCTTGAAAATTCCTCCGGTGAGGAAGCATTAAAAAATGCTATTCAATCCGAAATTATTGGCAACCCTGGAATGAACGACATTGCCGGAAAAGTAATCACCCTGTGGTATCTGGGAACCTGGGAAGGTGCTTACATCAATGATCTTTCTTACAAGGAAGGCCTTGTATGGAACCTGATGCACGCTCATCCGCCGGGAGCAAAACAGCCTGGCTACAAATCATGGAATATTAAACCTGTAAACACCCACTCATGAATCCAACCAATAACAAAAAAGATGTGATCATTGTAGGTACAGGGATCGCAGGGTCATTAATCGCAAAGCTATTGTCCGACCATGTATTTGACATCACCAAAGGAAAAATGATCCACCGTGCAGATGCGGGAAAATCTGATAACATTAAGGAGATTTCCATACTTATGTACGAAGCAGGCCTGGAAGCAGGTATTGAGCTGGATTCCGTATCTTCAATGACCACTTATAATGAGTATATCCGGACTTTTTACAGAGAGGAAGCCAAAGTTCCCAACTCTCCTTATCCGAACTTAAAGCAGGCTCCTTCTCCCAACGTTTTGGATATGGAACATATTGTCCAGCCGTATCCGGATAAAAAAGGCTATCTGGTTCAGTTTGGGCCGATGCCGTTTGCCAGTGATGCGATAAGAGTAGGCGGCGGAACTACCCTTCACTGGCTGGGAACCACTCCAAGAATGCTTCCCAACGATTTCAAACTTACCGAAAAATATGGCATTAAGATTCCAAAGCCGGATTCTGATGAGAAAACTCCTGTCGACTGGCCGATAAGCTATGAAGAATTAAGGCCTTATTATGAGATGGCTGAGTTTGAAATCGGGGTTTCCAGGGATGTTTCGAAACAGGAATATCCGATTAAAGAGAAAACAGAAGACTATTATGGAAATTATGTATTCCCGATGGAGGAAATCCCACAAAGCTATATGGATCATAAGATTATTGAGGGACTTAAAGGGACAAGTGTAAAGCTGAGTTCAGGAGAAATTCCTTTAATGCTGGTGCCTTCTCCACAGGGAAGAAATTCCGTTCCTAACCCAAAATACGGAAAAACAAAGATCATTAAAGCAGAACCAAAGGACTCAGGATATCAACTGGTTTTAGACAGCTCCGGAAAAGAAGAATACAAAGCTCTCGGTTCTGTGTGGAACCCTTATATGGGCGAACGCTGCGAAGGGAATGCATCCTGTGTTCCGATCTGTCCTGTTCAGGCGAAGTACAACGCCTTAAAAACATTGAAAAAAGCTTTATATAAAGTTAATGATAACGATAACCTGAGCCGTAATCCATTCATGCAGATTCAGGCACAGAGTGTGGTTTACAGGTTAAGCATTGATCCAAATGATAGTTATAAAATTTCAAAAGTCCATCTGAGAAGATATCCCTCAAAAGAAAAAACCGATTTTGTTGAAGAATCTATTGATACGTCAGACGCCATCGTCATTCTGGCAGCCAATGCTTTTGAAAATCCCAAAATTTTATTGAATTCCAAATATACAACGTCAGATGGTGTAAAAACAGCAGCCAACAGCAGTGATCAGGTGGGAAGAAACCTGATGGACCATATGGTAATGCTAACATGGGGGCTTTTCCCTGAACCGGTATATCCGTACAGAGGTCCGGGCTCTACTACCAACATTTCTTCTTTCCGTGACGGAGCGTTCAGAAAGGACTTTTCTGCATGGATCTCTCCGCTTGACAATTGGGGATGGGGCTGGCCGGCATTTTCCCCGGGTTCCGATGTGGCCTACTTTATCAAAGAGAAACAGTTTGGGACAGAATTAAGAAGACTGCTCACCGACAGACTTTCAAAACAGGTATTATTTCATTTTGAAATTGAACAGCTCCCGAATCCCAATAACAGAGTAACCATTAATGATGAATATCTGGACGTACTTGGAATTCCACGCCCTGTTATTCATTATGAGCTTACAGAGTACGAAATGAAAGCTATGGAGCAGGCAAAAGATGCTTCGGATCAAATGTTTAAAAGATTACATATTGATGATTGTACAAAATATACTGCAGAAGATAAAAACTCTGTGATCTACAACGGAGTGAGATATTCTTACAACGGCGCAGGACACATCGTAGGAACTCACAGAATGGGCTCTAAAGCTGAAGAATCCGTGACCAACAGCTACTGCAAAACCTGGGATCACCCGAATTTATACGTCGTAGGCGCAGGAAATATGACCACACTGGGAACTTCAAATCCAACTTTAACATTATCAGCATTCACGATCCGTTCGGTAGAATCCATCCTTGCTGATCTTGAAATTCAACTTAAAAAATAACAACATGAGACAAAGACTTATCAATAAAACAGCACAACCACAGGAGACATTAACAGCAGGAAGAATGGCGGCGGCAAGAAACGCAGTCATTATAGAACCGGTTTCATTATCTTCTTTATTATTTGATTCAACATTGAGCAAAGAAGACTGGATAGAAGGATTAAAGCATCACAGTAAAACAGTAACCAATCTTTTACTGAATGATCAGATTAAAGATTTTAATGCCTATCTGGAATCTCAGTTCGGTTCAGGAATTTCAGAAATAAAAAAAGCGCTAACAGAAATTGATTACAAACCGATTTTACAGGACCTTTTGCAGACTGCAATTCTTATTGAACATTCTACCATTCCACCTTATCTTACGGCTTTGTATTCAATCAAAGACGGAACCAATGCTCTGGCTTCACAAATCATCAGAAGTGTTGCCGTAGAGGAAATGCTTCATCTGATTATGGTTTGTAATGTATTGAATGCCATCGGTATTCAGCCTTCCGTCAACCAAAAGGAGAACTACCCTACTTATCCTATGAAACTACCCATGAATGTTGATTTCTATGTAGGTCTGGAAACATTTTCAAGCAACAGTATTGCCACGTTTATTGCCATTGAAAGCCCAAGTGCATCTGTGGTAAAAGCTCCTGAATATGACTACGAAACGAAAACTTCTGAATTATACTCTCAGAGAGCAGCCGTACAGGAAAACCACCTCTGGACTCTTGAAAACATGAAAGGTTTCATCATAGAAAATGTACACACCATTGGTGAGTATTATGATGTTTTATTCTTCTACATTGTTGTTTTTCAGATCATTGCTTATTACAAAACACATGGAACGTTACCAAAGAACTTCGAGGACTTAGATAAAGGAGGAATTTTCACAGGAAAGCCGGAAAAACAGATCCGTCCTGAGCAATATTACGGAAGTGGCGGAAAACTGCATTCCGTGGAAGCTTTATCCGGAGTTATTGCTGTTTTCCAGGAAATCAAAGGCCAGGGTGAAGGAGCTGATGATTCTATTTTCGATGTAGATCCTTCTCAGTTTGAAGAAGGGGTTGAACTGGCTCATTATTTCAGATTCAAAGAAGTTTTCCATGAGCATTTCTATCTGGGAGGAAACTATAAGCCTTTCATGGATGAAAACGGAATGATGCCTGTAACCACACCGCCTACAGGAAAAGATCTTCCGGTAGACTGGAATGAGGCGTATCCGATGAAACCTAATCCTAAGCTGGCAGATTATGTGCTAAACAAAGAATTATATGCCCAGGGTGTTGAATTTAATAAGACTTACAGACGTCTGCTGGATGCCATTCAGAGTGCTGTGGAAGGAAATCAGAAAGAGCTTGAAAAATCCATTATGTATATGTATGCTTTGAAAGAGCAGGCTGTTAATCTGATGAAACAACCGTTGGATGCTCAGACTAATGCGGGGCCAACATTTGAATATATCGACCTGTAACCATAAAAACGAAATATCATGCTTAAAAGAAAAAAGAGAGTCCTGAAGCAGGAGGAGAACAGCTGTTCCGCAGAATGCCGGGCCAAAATCAAATTAATCTGGCTCAACTCATGGATGGCTATTCCAAGCTTCTTATTGATGATCCGGTAAGGCCATTCAGAGAAGACCACCTGCAGTCCATTGAAAGCAACGTAGATTACGGAATTCTTGCCGCACTAAATGGCACATGGGTAAGCTACAATGTAAACCACAATAAAGATATTACCAACCCTTCATTGGCAAGCGGTGTCCATACTACAATTATGCCTTCTCCGGGAACCAACCCGGGGACAATTCCCGGAAAATTTGCTTTCACCAGTGAAGAGTATATTGAGAAACTCACCTTTTCCATTGTTCCCGGCGGTGTACGTAACCGTGGCGGGGCCAGTGAGCTTTTCTGCGGAGCGGTTAAATATGAGCAAAGCATTAAAAGTGTAACTGCCGTGCAGGGGCAGGAAGCTTTAAAATACACTCCTATTCATGAAGAAAACGGAATGTATCTTTGGCTGAGCGATGTCTATAATCATGCGGCTACCAAAGAATCTATTGAAAGAGACCGTGGTATTCATGCCGTTTCAACAGAAGATGCTAAGTATGGATATACCGGCGAATACAGAGATGAGCCTTTGCTAAGGATAACACCGGACGGCGAGGCAAACCCGCAGTACATTCTTCAGAGTCAGCTGAAACCAGGACAGCCTTATTATGAAATCATTCCCGCCCAGGAAATAAAGCCGGGAGCAGGACTTGATGGTCCTTATTTTATCCCGGACTACTCTATCTCCCGAAGCGGAGTAATTCCGCATGGAAGCACCATTACTTTGCTTGGAGATATTGTCCCGCAAAATACTGCTGATCAAACCTTTTATTTAATCAATGGTTCTCCTAAGTTCCCTTACGGTAAAGAGGCATGGGAAACCAATCATCTTTCAATTTCCCGTACCATGGGAAATGCCGGAGTAACACCGGAAAAAATTATTGATCTTGACAAACCGGCCCCGGAATGGGTGCATGAAACACTTAATGATGATAATGATCCTGGGTCAAATAAGATTTACACCCAGAGAATACTGGCTGATGATCTGTATCCTTATTCTGTACGGCCAGATTTAAGACTTAGAGATACATTAAGAGGTCAGGAAGTCAGCAATTATGTCCATATAAGAATGTCTTCCAAGATGAAAACAGGAGCGCAGGGCGGAATTTTAAATGTTCCGTTTGTTAACCGTTTTGTCCCGACCGTTGAGGTGGATATGAATATGTGGATTGAAACAGTGATTGAAAACGGAAAAGAAATTCTTCAGCTGCAATATGAGCAGATTGTATTTTTCGAATTTGATTTCGGAAATGACGGTGGTACCACGAGCTGGCCCCACATCCAGGTGAACACGCTCCGTAAAATAGAAGATATTCCTGAGGATCAGAGAAAAGTAATTGAAGAGCAGTTCTTTAGTACCGGAGTAAATGCCGGTGCAGCTTCCGGCTGTCCTTACCATAAAGGATAGCCTGCCATAAGTATCAAATAAAAAAGGGACAATAGTTTGTCCCTTTTTTTATGTTCTTTATAATAGACTAAAGATTATCGTGGGCTTGCTCTACCATGAAAGATATTGCCTTTTTGATTTTTTCCCGTCCCTCAGGAGTATTGGTATCTATACCACAGAAAATACTTCCGTTCAGAGACGAAAACATATTCAGGTAATACAATCCTGAAACCATGATAGCCATAATAGAACGATAGGTATCCATTTTATCTTTGAAACGTGATTCCATCAATAGTTTGAAGATATATTCTCCGTTTTCCTCCTGAGTGTCAATCAGTTTTTTTAATGATTTCCGGGGCTCAGAAATAGTCCACAACAATAGTTTTTGGGCTTCTTTATTGGCGTATACGTAATCAAACTGGGAAAGCAGCATATGCTCGATAAATTCTCTGCCTCCATCTTCAAGATTCGGTTTCATCTTTTCCACTTCCTCACTGGTTACTTTTACCCAAAAATCCTGTGTTCTGACATATTCGTCCATAAGGCCATCCATTCCGCCAAAATAGGTATAGATCATTTTCTTATCTACCCCTGCAGTAGCAGCGATATCATTAATCTTCAACCCTGCATGTCCTTTAGTTTTCAGTATTTTCCCAACGGCATCTAAAAACTTTTCTTACTTCGTTCTTTGTTTCTGATACTACCTGATGCTGACTTTCTTTCCATGACTAAACATTCAATATACAAGTTTAAGAATTTTTTTTATTATTTTAGACACCGTACAGTGTCTAATAACATCAGTTTGTCTATATTTGCAAAAACTGATACCATTGAGCAGACAGGACCACTATCAGATTTGAAAAAATAAAACTATTCAGATTGTACTGTTAGTTCCCTCAGTTTAAAATATTTCGGTCATCATCAACTGAGGAAAAAAAACAAAACAGTATTATTGTTTCATGGTGATATTGTTTTTATTCTGAAAAACGTTTTGAAATAAAATATTTTCCTACCGATATTCTTATCCCTATTCTTTAGTTAGTAAAAGATGCTGATATTTAAATATTTTATGATTAAACTTAACCACAAGTATAGATAAAAAGAAATTTTCACATCAATGATAAAAAATAATACACTGAATTCCAATCAATTAAATAAAATAATAAAAAAATATTACAATTTTACACACTACGTAGTGTCTTATTTTATATATTTGTACAAACTAATACCATCTATATATTTTAAAACACTATTAGGTTGAAAAATAAAACAATTCACATTGTATTATTGAGTTCCCTTACTTTAAGAGCATTTCGAAACGAATCGACTAAGGTAGAAACACAACTTATAGACAGACCATTAGATTTCTAATGGTTTTGTTTTTATCAGAAGCCTGCAGATTTTCGTAAGTCTGATGGAGCAGGAATGAAATTGCTTTTTTGATTTTATCCCGTCCTTTAATGGTGTTGACATCTATTCCGCAAAAAACACTTCCATTCATCGCAGCATACATATTCAGGTAATACAATCCTGAAATCATAATTGCAAGGACAGAGCGCACATCTTCAGTTTTATCCTTAAAATAGGGATTCATCAACATTTTAAAAATATATTCTCCGCTTTCCTCCTGGGTTTCGTTAAGTTTTTTTAAAGACTTCCGGGATTCGGATAAACACCATAAAAGCAATTTTTGTGCTTCTTTATGGGTATACACGTAATCAAATTTTGCCGGAAGCATTTTTTCCATGAAAGATTTTCCTCCGTCATCTAACTGCAGCCTTATTTTTTCAACTTCTTCAATGGCTGCTTTACTCCAGTAATCCTGTGACAGGAGATATTCATCAATCAAACCATCTAAGCCTCCAAAATAAGAATAGATCATTTTCTTATCTACTCCGGCAGTCGCAGCAATACTGCTTACTCTCAAGGCGGCATATCCTTTTGTTCTCAGTATTTTACCAACGGCATCCAGGAACTTTTTTTACTGCGTTCTTTATTCCGAATGCTTCCTGCTGCTGACTTTCTTTCCATGACAAACTTTCAATCGTACAAGTTTATGAATTTTTTTTCATTTTAGACACTTTTTAGTGTCTAAATATATATATTTGCAAAAACTAATAACCATTCTATTGAAACGGATGATCAAAGTTGTGAGGTTGATTGAGATCAGATTGTACCGTTAGTTCCCTCAGTTAAAATATTTTTATATTCAATAACTGAGGTAAACATTACTCAGGCAGCATTATCATTGTAATAGTGCTGCCTTTTATTAAAGATATTTTTTAACAGTTATGAATATTCTGCAAGATATTTTAGCTGATTATTTGATAAGATCTGGCTTTTTCTGATTTTTAAATTTATGTAAAGTCACTGTAGGAAAGGGTTTTATCTCCCACTTTAAAAATTTAACATTTTTTTTCAATTTTTTTTCAATTTAGACACTACGTAGTGTCTTATTTTGTATATTTGCTTCAAACTAATAACCATTTTATATAGAACACTATGTGGATGGAAAATAAAAATTTCGAAAAAATGCAACTAAGGTAAAAGCACAATGCAACAGTATCATTAGCTCTTTAGTGATACTGTTTTAATTTAGTTCTGATTTTGGATTAAATCTGCAGAAAATTGTATACCGACGGTACGGTATCAAAATAGTTGATATGAAGAGAGACTGTCCGAGGACAGTCTCATTTTTATAAAGTTTAAGTTGTGCTACCCTTTTGCTTTTCCGTCTGTGAAAAACTGAAATCCCTCCTTCTTCTCAATAAGCTGTAATGGATACAAAGACGGGTTATATTCACCGTTCAGCACTTCATTCAATGCGTGCTTTTTGGATTCACCAAATGCAATTACCAGAATATTTTCTGCTTTGTTGATGACAGGTGCTGTCAAGGTAATCCTGAACATTTCCTGCGGCTTAAGATAATAGGCAGAAACCCACTTTTCTTTTTCTTCCAAAACGGCCTCACCTGGGAAAAGAGAAGCTGTATGCCCATCATCTCCCATTCCTAAAAGGATAAAATCAAAAGTTCCCTCATTACCAAGAACATTCCTGATCTGCTGCTCGTAGGTTTCCGCATAAGCTTCGGGACTGATTCCCTCAGCATACATAGGGAACACGTGATTTTTATCTACAGGAACCTGACTGAGAAGAGCTTCATCCGTCATGCGGAAATTACTTTTATCATCATGTAAAGGAACCCAACGTTCATCAACCCAGAAAAAGTAGATTTTATTCCACTCAATCAGTTCTTTATACTCCGGCGTTGCCAGTAGTTTGAAAATGGCTTTGGGAGAAGAGCCTCCGCTAAGCGCCACTACAAAACGGCCGTTTTTCTGAATAGATTTTTTGAAAGGTCAACAAATGCATCTGCTGCCTTTGTGTACAGTTTTTCCAGATCGTCAAATACTGTAATATTCATTTTTTGTCTGTTTAAATTTATATTGTTTATACCCAGCTGTGCCCCTGTCTTTCAACCAAAGCATTAACATCTTCAGGTCCCCAGCTTCCGGCTTTATAATTCGGGAAAGATAAGTCTTTATTATTCTCCCAGGCTTCCTGTATGGTGGTAACAACGTCCCAAGCTTCTTCTACCTGATCGGAACGCATAAATAAGGTAAGATCTCCTAAGAGAGCGTCCTGTAAAGGGTTTCATAAGCTTCCGGAGTATCTTCCTGGCAGGCAAAATTATCAAAAATCATTTCTGCCGGTTTCAAGTCCAATGTCAGACCCGGTTTTTTCGTCATAAACTGAAGTCTGATATCCATCATAGGCTGAATATTAATGATCAGCCTGTTTGCTGACAAATGATGCGGGCTGTCTGAGAATGTAGAATGAGGAAGCGGCTTAAACTGAATTGTAATATAGGAATGCTTTTCCTTCATTTTCTTTCCGGTACGAACATAAAAAGGTACATTCTGCCACCTTTCATTATCCAGATAGAATTTTATTGCAGCAAAGGTCTCCGTATTGGAATCTCCTGCAATGCCATCCTCCTGGCGGTATCCTTTTACTTCAACACCGTTGATTGTTGCTTTTCCATACTGGCCTCTTACAGCGTAATGGTCAACCTGATCGGATGATATTCTACGGATTGATTTCAGCACATCCACTTTACGGTCCCTGATCTCACCAGACTGTAATGAAGCCGGCGGTTCCATGGCGACCATACAAAGAATCTGCAACAAAGGTGGTTCTGAATCATATCCCTTAATGCCCCTGTCTGTTCGTAAAAAAGCACCCCTTGTCTCTACCCCGACCTCTTCGGCTACCGTAATCTGCACTGATTCTATATATTTATGATCCCATAAAGGTTCAAAAATTGAATTTCCAAATCTGAACGCCAGTATATTCTGCACTGTTTCTTTCCCCAGATAATGGTCGATACGGTAGATCTGCTCTTCTTCAAAGGTTTTTGCCAGAAGACTGTTCAGTTCAATTGCTGACTGCTTATTGTGGCCAAATGGTTTTTCAATAATGATGCGGTCTTTTTTAGGATCGGAAGCCAGCGATGTGGTTTTAATATGGTTGGAAATCGTGGAGATAAAATTGGGTCCGATTGAAAGATAGAATAACCTGTTCGCTCTCATTCCGTAAACGGAATCAAAATCCTGCAGTTTCTGCTGCAGATTCTGATAAGAGCTTTCTTCATCCAGCTGATGCTGAAAGTAAGTAATGTGAGCCTGAAAGCCTGCCCAGTCTTCAGAAGTCACTTTTTTCTGGAGAAACTCTCAAGGTTTTCCCTGATGTAATTTCTAAAAAGTTCATCGGTATTTTCCGCCCTTCCCAATGCTATAATATTAAAGCCTTTGGGCATTCTCCCATCAATATATAAGTTATAAAATGCCGGAAAAAGTTTTCTTTTTGCCAGATCGCCTGTAGCACCAAAAATAACGATATTTGTTGGCTGCAAGACTTTGTGTTGATTCATTTTTTCCGAATTTTAATTGTTTGTACTTTGCCAGGAAGTATGAAAAACACCTTCCCTGTCAATACGTTGGTAAGTATGAGCTCCGAAATAATCACGCTGAGCCTGGATCAGATTCACAGGAAGAGATTCTGTGGTATAGGCATCAAAATATCCTAAGGCAGTTTGGATTCCCAGGCTGGAAATTCCGTTTGCTACAGCATATCCGGCAGTTTTTCTTAAAGCTTTGATTTTTGATTTTACAAGTTCTGAAATTTCTTTATCAAGCAGAATGTTGGAAAGATGAGGATTCTGAGTATAAGCAGAATAGAATTTTTCCAGCAGCACAGAACGGATGATACATCCTCCTCTCCAGATTTTTACAACATCTTTTAACGGAATTTCAAAACCATATTCTTCAGATGCTTTTACCAGTAAAGATAAACCTTGTGCATAGCTGATTAATGTAGAAAGGAAAAGAGCATCGCCTACTTCTTTAATAAACTGTTCTGTATCCTCAGGTTTTATAATTTCTTTTTCGGAGTATATTTCAGAAGCCTGAACTCTTTCTTCTTTATATGCAGATAAAATTCTCGATGTTACCGCTATATCAATGGTAGGGATAGAAACCCCAATTTCCATAGCTTGTTCAGAAGTCCATTTTCCGGTTCCTTTTGCGCCGGCTTTATCTAAAATCTGATCCACAAGATAGCCATCTGTGAATGTATCTTTCTGGGTGAAAATATCTCTGGTAATTTCAATAAGGAATGAGTTCATTTCTCCGTTATTCCATTCTTTGAAAACCTGATACAGCTGATCATTATTTAAGCCTGCCCCTCTTTTCAACAGGTCATACGCTTCACTGATAAGCTGCATGATTGCATATTCAATACCATTGTGTACCATTTTCACATAGTTTCCGGCAGATCCTTTCCCCATGTAGGCTGTACATGCTTCGTTATCCACTTTTGCTGCAATGGCTTCAAGCATTGGCTTCAGAAGTTTAAATGCTTCAGGATCCCCCCGGCATTATACTGGGACCTGTTCTGGCCCCTTTTTCACCCCCTGAAACTCCCATTCCCATAAAATGCAGTTTTTGGGATGCCAGATCAGCAACACGTCTGTTGGTGTCTTCGAAATAAGAATTTCCTGCATCAATGACAATATCTCCTTCAGTTAAAAGCGGGGTAATGTTTCCCAGCACTGCATCTACAGGTTTGCCTGCAGGAACCATAAGAATGATTTTTCTCGGGACTTCCAGCGCGGATACGAAATCTTCCAGAGTGCCTGTACCTTTTACTTTCATTGCTGAAGCGGCTCCTTCTTCCAGTTCTCTGATTTTCTCCTGATCAAGGTCAAATCCTGCGATTGAGAAACCGTTGTCAGCGATATTATAAAGCAGATTCCGCCCCATTACTCCAAGGCCAACCATTCCATAACTATATCTTTCCATTATATTGGTATTAATATGAATTTTGTTATACAGAGAATAAAATTACGCAAATGGCTATAAGGAAAAAATAAATGAAAAGAAAAGTTTCCAACACTTTCATTTCAGCCTTCTAATATTCACATTTTCATATGATTTTGAGTGTAAAGAATAAAATTCAATCATTAATATGGGAATGATCTATTAAAACAGTCTGTTTTTTGGCATAATTAAACTTATATTTGCCAAAATTTATAAAGTAATGAACTATAAACTTGAACTCAACACTCAGGAGCCTAATTCTAAAATCGTTTTTAATAACATCATATTTGATTCGTTCAAGATTAATATAGTTGAAAGATATATCGGTTCCATGAAGGCTCGTCCTACATTATGTGAAGTTTTATTTAAAGTAAGAACTTTGGATGATGTATTGATTAACAGAAAAGATGGCAATATAAGAGTAAAGGTAAAAGGTGATGATTTTGAAACCTATCAGAAATTATCCAGAGACCTGAATTCTTACGAGTACAAAAACAAACTGATTAACAGAAAAGAGGTAGAGCAGAATTATGTTCATTTCATCCTGAGTTTAGTGATCGCAAATTATCAGCTTAATTAAGCTGTTCCGGGTATTCTCCTTCCGTATTTTTGCAGGAGGAGAATTCTCAGGAAAGAGTATATAAAAAAATTTGTTTTTTACAATACTTCCAGACTATAGATCAAACTATTCTTTATTGCTTTGATTATCTTTTCGTTCCGATTCTTTCAAATGATTTGCTTCTCTGCAATGCACGGCAATGCATCCCTATTTCAACCATAAGTAATTGCGTCTAGTTTATTTTAGATATTGCTTTATTTTATTTCAATAATTTTGAAAACCATACATAGATATCCATATCACCAGGAATATTCAGCTTTTTCCTTAGATTATACTTTTTGGTCTGTACCGTCCTCACTGAAGTAAATGTATATTCTGCTATTTCCTTTGTTGAAAAATTCAGGTAGATATAGGCACAGAACCTTATTTCTGATATTTTTAAAGGAGAGACTTTCAGCAGCTCTTCTGAAAAACGAGGACAGTACTCATTAAAACGGGTTAAAAACTCAGGATTATTTTCTTTGGCAAGCTGTATCACTTCTTTAAAAATGCTCTCCTGTACCGGTAACTGATGAGGGATATCTATTTTATCCAGGTTTTTACTTTTATGTTTTCTATAATAATACAGAAAAAGGAAAATAAAGAGAATACATACTGCAATACTTAATGATAAAATGAAAAAAAGCTCTTTTGTTTCCTTTTTTCTGTTAGTATTTTCTAATTCATTCTGCTTGTCTACAGTGTCATTCAGTGTTTGATTTTGCTCACGGTTTACCTCTTCTATACTTACCAGCCATTTGGAATAGTAACCAATACTATCTTTCTGACCAGTACTTTCATATAAAGCATTAAGCTCATCCCCTACCGCAATTTGATAGTTTTCACTTTTAAGGTAGTTTTTAGCAATATTTTTGGCAATCCATAAATGGTGCTGTGCCTGTTCAACATTTTTGATCGTACTAAAATATCTTCCGGCATACAGTGAAGTTATATATTTCAGACTAATATCATTTACTTTTTTTCATCCTGAATCGCTTCTTCAATATAGATTTTGGCAGAGTCCAATTTATTAAGATCAGTATATATTCCTCCGAGATAAGCTGAGGTTTTATAACTGTTACCCAATCTGTTTTTATCAATCCGGTAACGGTTACCCTTATTTTCTCTGTATATTTTTGAAAATTTATACGCAATTTTACTATACTTTAATGCGAGCTGCTTATTGGTTTCGATATATTTATCAGCATATTGCCTGTTGATCAGATAAATAAAATAAGCATTCCCCGTCTTCATTGCCTTATCATAGATTTCATCCAGTTCCTTAAAAGAAGCAACCCTTTCACCTAATTTCCGGTATAAAAAAGACTTCTGCAAATGAACATAAAAGATAACTTCAAAATCGGTATCAGAATTGATGAGGTTTTCGTTTTCTACTTTATTGATATAATAAAATGACTTCCTGGTGTCATTCATTTTATCATAGATATTCGCAATCTTAAGATACCCCAGTGCTACACAATCATTGTATGATTTTTTTTACAAACTGCAATAAGACTGTCAATCTGTTTGATCTCTTTAGGGCCGGCGGTCGAAAAGTCTATATCAAAAACAATATTCTTTATTTGTTGTTCCGTGTGCTGTGCATAGAAGAAGGAAGAAATAAAAAAGAATAAAATAATTAGTTTTTTCATCATAATCTATCAAAAATAAAAATGCAATATTAATACTACATCGTTTCTACCTAGCCCGAAATACATACGTATTACATACACAATCTGCGAAAATCACAATATAATACTGCTTATAATACAAAATTAGCAATTACTTTTGAATAGTCGAATATTATATTCATTCTTCACAATACCACTATTTAAAACCTAATTTTTAAAATGAGAAAAACTCTATTATCATTATTTTTGGTTTCAGGCTTCTGTCTTTCCAATGCCCAAAGATGGGATCCCTCTTCACAGAAAGTGTCAGAGATCAGAAGAGAGGTAAAAATCAAGTATGCTTACAAAACTGATATTACTGCATTGATACAGTTATTAAAAAACGCTGAAGAAACCGGCGCTCATGCAAAAGCAGTAACGATTCAATTACCAACTGCAGAAGGCACTATAGAAAAGTTTGCTGTGTACAGCAATCCAGTAATGGAAAAATCACTGGCTGAAAAATACGGATTAGGATCTTATATAGGAGTGGGAATTGATGACCCTTCCAAATATATAAGGTTCAGCACGTCCCCTACAGAAATACAGTCAATGATCATTAAAGACGGTATTTTTCAGTTTATAGAACCTATTACAGCGGATAAAAAGACCTACGGAGTATTCTATAAAACCGAAAGAACAGATTCCGAACATGGCTTCAGCTGCAATATGGAAGGCAAAAAAGAACTGGACATCAAATCGTTGAAAAATTCCGGAAAAAATAAACTTGCCGGAATCAATATTACCGGAAGACCTGCCGCTTCAAGATACAGAACGTACAGACTTGCCTTGTCTGCAACGGGTGAATATACAACGCTTTTTGGCGGGGTTGCAGGTGCACTTGCTCAGATGAATAATACGATGACACGGGTAAATGGTGTTTTTGAAAAAGAATTTGCCGTTCATCTGAATATACAGAATCTTCCCAATATTATCTATGTTAATCCTGCAAATGATCCTTATACGGATGATTTAAACGGCCAGTTGCAACAAACCTTAAGTACTCAGGTAGGTGATGCCAATTATGATATAGGACACGTCTTTAATGCTGCCGGAGGAAATGGAAATGCAGGATGTATAGGATGTATATGTACCAACCCTAACGCAGCAGAGCCATTGGGTAAAGGTTCTGCATTTACGCAAAATCAGAACCCCGTAGGAGATACATTTGATATTGATTATGTAGCTCATGAAATGGGACATCAGCTTGGAGGGAATCACACATTTTCTACCGTGACTGAAAGCTCAGATGTCAATATAGAACCGGGAGGAGGTACAACCATTATGGCTTATGCAGGGATCACTGCCAATAATGTTCAGATGAACAGTGATGCGTATTTCCACTATTCATCCATCAATCAAATCCTTACCAACCTTGAAGGTAAAGTGGGATGCGGCATAGCTGAAAATATTGCCAATAATAATGCACCTGCCATTACTCCGCTTATTTCCTATACTATTCCTAAAGGCACAGCCTACTATCTGGATGCTAATGCAGTAGATGCCAACGGAGATCAGTTTACCTATAACTGGGAACAGTATGACAGTGTAGGCTCTACCAGTTCCATCTCAGGAGACAGTGGCTGGGGCTTCAATCCTGAAGGTTCTCTTACCCGTTCTTTTCCTGCAGTGGCTTCAGGAAGAAGATATTTTCCAAGCCTGCCTATTGTGATGAGCGGTAAACTGACTAATAAAGATACATGGGAAACAGTTTCATACATTCCCAGAGTTTTACATTATGCTGTAACGGTACGTGATAATAACCCGAACAGACCTTTAACGATTTCTGCAGAAAATACAGTAACCGTTGGAAATGACGGACCTTTTAAATTCAAAGGATTAACGCCTTCTACTACCCTGTATAATAATGCTTCCAATACCATTTCATGGGATGTTGCCAATACCAACCAGGCTCCCTATAATGTTGCCAATGTAAAGATTGAATATACAACCGATCTGATTAACGGATCAGCATGGACAGAACTGGTGGCTTCAACTCCTAATGACGGAAGTTTTGATATACAGATGCCGGCCGCGCTTCAGGGAAATATTAAACTGAGAATTTCAGCGGTAGGAAATATATTTTATGCGGTCTCTCCTACCTTGGCTGTAGGAAATGCTCCCGCTTCTTTAAATAATTCTCCAACAGGACTTGCTGCGTTCGATAATGATATATTAAAAACCTCAGCAACCGTTTCATGGAACCATGTACCGGGAGCAACCTATTCTGTGAATTACAGAAAAACAGGAGCCGGAAACTGGACCAATGCCGTTAGCCCGGTTAATTCAGTGTTCCTGAACAATCTTGACGATGAAACTTCTTATGAAGTTCGTGTTGCATCTGTGATCAATAATGTTCCCGGAGGGTTTTCTCCTGTTTATAATTTTAAAACCAAAGGATTACGTACAGGATATGATTACTGTCTGATGACTACAGGAGGAAACACTACAAACAGTCAGTATTTCAGTGGGATATTGAGAATAACTTTAGCCAATGTGGATTTAGCAGGCAACGGGACAACCGTTCAGCATGCCTATAAGGACTATTCGGAAGATCCTGCAAAACTGATTCAGCTTACCCAGGGAGCCCAGTACAACCTGAATTATATTGTGTATGCCAACCGTGCAGGCGGAAACTTTCAGGATTGGGTACAGGCATGGATTGATTACAACAGAAACGGAGTGTTTGAGGCTTCCGAAAGAATCGGTATTAACGGAGCGATTCCTAATGCCAACCAAAGACATCAGGGAAGTTTTGCATTTACAGTTCCGGCTGATGCTTATAACGGCGATAAAACATTAAGAATGAGAGTAGCGAGTGGATTTTTTAACGCTTCAGCTGATGCCTGCTCAAGTCCTTCTGTAGATGCTAACGGAGAACTTTTCTCAAGAGGCTCAGTATGGGATTTTTCTGTAAAGATCAATGCGGCACTTGGTGTTAAAGAATCAGTTCAGTCATCATCTGATATTAACATATATCCTAATCCTGCGGATACTTTTGTAGAAGTGAAAAACCTGAAAGGTAAAGCAGATTACAAAATCTACAGTGCAGACGGAAGACTTGTTCAGGAAGGAAAAGCGGAGGGACAAAGAATCAGTGTTGCTTCATTGATCAAAGGAGTCTATGTGATTACGATAAAAGACGATAAGACGACTTATCATACAAAATTAATCAAGAAATAGTTGTAATAATTGATGTACCGTGTACCTGCAGATCATCTGTAATACCTGCAGGTACTTTTCCAAGCTTCTTTTTAGAACAATCCAGCCCAATCAATAAATCATAGTAAATCAAAATCTCTAACAAAGTAAATAAACTAACATTTTCATTAAACACCTTTTAATGAAGTACCTGCAGTATAGATTGGGTTTCCTGCAGGTACTTTTTAAAAGGTTTAATAATAAAAAACGAATAAAGAGAAGTATATAGCTCTATATTGATAAAAACACATTTTTAATCACCGTTTGTATTGTGTACCTGCATCATAAGTGGTTTTTTGCAGGTACCTTTTTTAATTAAGAACTTAAAAAGCTATAATATGATAAAAAAACTACTCTTTCTTATATGTACTTGTTTTTCAGTGTTATCATTCTGTCAGTCTGATGAGGTTCTGTTTATAGGAAACAGCGTCACTTATTTTAATGACATGCCTGAAATTTTCAAAAATATAGCGGCTTCAAAGGGGGAAAAATGTTTCGATAACGACGCATACGCCGGGGGAACCGGTTTTGTCAATCACGTAGATGATCCGTCGCTGTATCAGAAAATAAGATCTAAAAACTATAAATATGTTATCATGCAGCCCGGAACGGCTGAATCTGCCGGTCATTCTTACCCTGTTTCTGTAACAGCTGAGCGCGGACGCAAAATAAGGGATTCTACCCGGAAGTACAGCCTTTGTTCCAAAATATTTCTGTATGAAATTCCTTACGGAGTACCATCTGCGAATGAATACAATGTTTATTTCAATTTCCAGCAGAAAATAAAGGATTCCATCACAAAGATGTCTAATCTCATGCAGGTGGAAATAATACCTGCCGGTGAATCTGCAAGGCATTACTACAGTTCTTCACAGGACCTGGCACTTCACGGATCTTATAATGATATTCATCCCGGGCCCAAAGGAAGTTATCTTGTAGCAGCTTCTATATATTCCGCTATTTTCCAGGACCATGTCTTTCCATCCAATTTTTATAACGGACTTTCTCAAAATACTGCTGAAAATTTTCAGAACATTGCTGATCAGGTCTTTTTTAATAATCCGGCGCAATGGAACAGTAATGTGTTTCATCTTCATTCAGATTTTATAGCGGGAATCAATGGAATGACTGTGAGTTTTACCAATCAATCAGCGAATTACAATTCAGTATTGTGGAATTTCGGAGATGGCACCACTGATTCATCGTTAAATCCGGCTCATCAGTATACCGCTCCCGGAAGCTATACGGTTTATCTTACTGTTAATAAAAACTCCTGTTTAGAAACCTTCAGTAAAATAATTAATGTCGGTTCTCTTGGAACTATGGATATTGAAGTACAGTCTGAGCTTACATTTTATCCTAATCCTGTTAAGGATTTCTGTTATCTTAAGAGTAAAGAAAAAATAAAGGACATTATTGTTTATGACATGGCTCAAAGAAAACTTTCCGAATGGAAACACATGCATTCCCGTGATATAAAATTAGATTTATCAACGTATGGCAAAGGGGTTACATAATCAGTATTCTGTATGAAAATGACCGTAGGGAAAACATTAAGATCGTTAAATAAATAAAAAAGCAGAAACTCCGGGTAGTTTCTGCTTTTTATATTAAACCTATGTACATTATTCCTTTTTTAATGTCTGCAAAATTTTCACTGTATGATCATTATGAGGATTCAATTGAATTGATTTTTCATAAAAAATTCTATTGGAAATAAGTCGTTTCAGATTCATAGCTATTAGATTTTTCCAATTAAAACATATCAAGCTGATTAACAATACAACATCTTACAACAGAAAATAAAACCCTGTTACCTGGAATTTATAACAATATTTATATTTTTTTCAAAATTGAATCAAATAAAATTTGTTTTTATGACCAATCGGTCATATATTTGCATCATTATTTATTATCATCATGGCAAAAGGTGAAGCAACCAGACAGTTCATTATAGAAAAGGCAGCTCCTATTTTTAACACAAAAGGAATTGCAGCTACTTCTATGAGTGACATTATGGAAGCCACCAAGCTGTCCAAGGGCAGTATGTATGTCCATTTTGAAAATAAAGAAGTGCTGGCCTGCGCCGCTGTTGAGCATAATATGCAAATGCTGAGTGACCAACTTCAAAAAGCTTTAAGCAGATTCAAAACTTCCAGGGAACAATTATTGGCATATATTGATTTTTTCAGTGATCCCAATCATCCACCGGTTGTTGGAGGATGTCCTTTGTTAAACTTTGGAACAGAAGCTGATGATACCAATCCTGTTGTAAAAGAAAAAGTAAACCGTGGAATTAAGCAGGGAGAAAAACTTCTTTCCGGTATTATAGAAAAAGGAATTGCCAACAAAGAATTCAGGGCAGACTGGAATGCATCGGACTTTGCCACAGTTGTGTTTGCAATGCTTGAAGGGGGACACTTAATGTCAAGAATGGCTGGAAATAATGATAAAATGATAACTATTGTCAACAGTCTTAAAAAAATGATTGAAGAAAATACAGTGTAATTTTTTTTACTCAAAATATGACCGATCGGTCATTTAAAATAATTCTTTTTAAAAATACAATCATAACAATTTAAAAAACAAAACAATGTCAAAAACAGTTTTAATTACAGGGGCGTCAAAAGGTTTCGGAAAGGCATGGGCAGAAGCTTTTTTAGCAAAAGGATACAAAGTAGCGGCAACAGCCAGAAATGTGGAAACACTTCATGATCTGAAAGAGAAATATGGAGATTCCGTATTACCACTATCTTTAGATGTAGACAAAAGAGAAGAATCGTTAGCGGTAGTTCAGAAGGTACAACAGCACTTTGGCAGCATTGATATCCTGATCAATAATGCGGGGTATGCATTAACAGGTGCCATAGAGGAAACAAGCGAGCAGGAAGCCAGAGCACAGTTTGAAACAAATTTCTTTGGAACTTTATGGCTTACACAGGCAGTGCTTCCTGTAATGAGAAATCAGAAAAGCGGTCATATCATTCAGGTTTCTTCTATTTTAGGTCTGGCTACTTTACCAACTATGGGGCTTTATAATGCTTCTAAGTTTGCATTGGAAGGCTTGAGTGAAACTTTAGCAACAGAAGTAAAAGGATTCGGCATCAATGTCACTTTGGTAGAACCAAACGGATATGCTTCCAATATCTGGCATACAGGAATTAATACGCAAAGTAATCCTGTTTATGATGATGTCAAAAAAGCCTTTTCAGAAGCAGAAACATCTTTCGGAAGTGTAGAAGCTACAGCTCCGGCACTTATAAAACTGGCCGAAACTGAAAATCCTCCATTGCGTCTGTTGCTTGGGAAAGTGGCGCTGCCCTTTGTAAAACACAATTATGAACAGCGATTGAAAGTCTGGGAAGAATGGAACGACGTATCTGTTGAAGCTCACGGATAATCTTTAAAAAATACAGCCGAAAAATTAGCTCCGTTTTTGATTAAACGGAGCTAATTTTTGTTCTCTGCCAAGTAACAGTTTAATTTCCACAGTTTTTTTCACTCGCTCACCACTCACCACTCACCATTCATCATTCATCATTCATCATTCATCATTCATCATTCATCATTCATCATTCATCATTCATCATTTATAATTAACGATCCTCTTCACCTTTCCTAATGTCTGCTTCACAATCAAATATGGCCACCTGAACAAGTTACCCGTTTAACAGCTGCTCACCGGAGCATAATTTTGTCTCATCAAAAGAAAACAGATTTAAAATCTAATACAGCAAAACAATGAAAACAACAATTTCAACAATCCTTTTCGCAGCCACTTTTATCTTAAGTACACCTGCTGTTGCTAAAGCACAAGTTAATCAGACTTCTACTCTATCAGCAAAATCTGATACCAGTATCCGTCCTTTTCACATCAGTATTCCGCAATCTCAATTGGACGATCTTAAAAAACGTATCGCTGAAACCCGTTTTCCGGATAAAGAAACGGTGAATGATGCTTCACAGGGAATTCAGCTTGAACAGCTAAAAGAACTGATTACGTACTGGGGTAACGGATACGACTGGAGAAAGGTGGAAAATAAACTGAATGCACTTCCACAGTTTGTAACCACAATTGACGGGCTTGATATCCAGTTTATCCATGTCCGGTCTAAAGAGTCCAATGCTATGCCAGTAATCCTTACCCATGGCTGGCCAGGTTCTCCGCTGGAGTTTATTAATGCGATAGGTCCTCTGACCGATCCTGTAAAATACGGAGGGAAGGCAAGTGATGCATTTGATGTAATTATTCCGGCTATTCCGGGATACGGTTTTTCAGAAATACCTTCTGAACTGGGCTGGAACCCTGATCGCGTTGCCCGTGCCTGGGATGTGCTGATGAAGCGGCTGGGTTACAAAAAATATGTTTCCGAAGGCGGTGACCACGGCTCAGTAATATCCGATGCATTAGCCAAACAGGCTCCTTCAGGTCTTTTGGGAATTCACCTGACAATGCCGGCCACTATTCCTGCTGAGCTTGTAAAACCTATAAATGCGGGTGATCCTGCTCCATTAGGACTTTCCGCTTCAGAAGCAAAAGCTTATAATGCGATGAGTACGTTCTTTGGAAGAAATGCAGCCTATGGAGGAATGATGGTAACACGTCCACAGACAACAGGATATTTACTTTCTGATTCTCCGGTTGCTTTAGCAGCATTCCTTTATGAAAAGATTGCTGAATGGAGCGAAAGCGATCTTCATCCTGAAAATGTAATAGGCCGCGATGCGATCCTGGATGATATTACCCTTTACTGGCTTACCAATACAGGAGCATCTTCTTCCCGTTTTTATTGGGAAAATAACAAGAATAATTTCAGTGCTGAAGCACAGAAAACAAAAGACATTAAGATTCCTGTGGCCATTTCGGTATTTCCTCACGAGATCTATCAGGCACCGGAAAGCTGGTCAAAAAGTGCCTACCCTACTTTATATTATTACCATAAAGCACCGAAAGGAGGACATTTTGCCGCGTGGGAGCAGCCACAGATCTTTACGGAAGAACTTAGAGCCGCTTTCAAAGATTTAAGAAAAAACTTTAAAAATATCAATCAACAATATCGTTTACTCTAAATAATAAAAATATGGAATTAAATACCATTCAGGAAGTAGAAAATACAACAGTAATCAATATCAGTAAAGTGTTGTATTCCGGTAATGTTATCGTAACCGGAGGCCGTAACGGACAAGCAAAAAGCAGCGATGGAAAGTTAGATATTGAACTGACGCCTCCAGGTTCAAAAGGAAACGGAACCAATCCGGAACAGCTATTGGCAGCTGGTTGGTCAGCCTGCTTTATCGGAGCTATGCATTTGGGGGCTGTTAAAATTGGGGTTAATCTTCCTCAGGATTTGTCTGTCAACACCTCAATTGATCTGGCAACCAATGATGACGGATTTTTTCTGCAGGCCCATTTACAGGTCGTTTTACCGGGTCTGCTGGTAAATGAAGCCAGAAAAGTGGTGGAAACAGCCCATGCAACATGTCCTTATTCAAAAGCAACCCGCGGAAATATTAATGTAAAGATCGATGTAGTTGTGTAGTTTTCAGAATGTTTATCTCTTTTTGAATAAAACCTTCCTGGCTTTTGGCAGGAAGGTTTCTATTTGCTGAAATCTGTCTGAAAAAGATAATCCGGATATAAAAAGCCTGTCTATTTGGCTGCCGTAGTGATTTTATTAAATGCATAAGGCACTACTCCAATTCCCAGTGTAAGTAAAACACCGACAAGGTTATTCAGATCCGGAAAATTATTGACATCAAAATAGTTCCAGATGGCAAAAGTGGTAAGGACACAAGCCAGACCTACAGAAACAAGCCCGCTTATAAACGCAAGAAAACGGCTAACACTGGTGTTAGGTTTTTCGGAATTGGAATCTGCTGTGTTATCAACTGTTGCTGCAGCTTCCTTCATTGCCTGCCGGCTTTCAGAAGAAGCGGCTAAAAAAGCTACCGTTTGTTTTGTTTTTTCTTCTTCCAGCTGAACATTCGCATCCTTATCCAAAAGAAGGTCTTTTAAAGATACCTTGTCTTTTTTCAGTTTAAAAAATACAATACATGTAATTAAAAGAAAGAGCAAAATGGGAGAAAATGCAATCCACTTTTCAGCATCTGTTATCGGAATTACCTTTGGTACAGGCTGTGTTGTACCAGTTTGCTGTGCATAAAAACCCACAGATGTAAAAAGTGCCGTCAATAATAGAAAAAATTCAATGGTTTCATAGGTATTAGCTTTGGGTTATGTTTATCACAAATTTTGTAATTATACCATAACCTGTCAATTACCCATTAGGGTACTATTATGTCAGGCCCGGTCAAAATATCCCCCTTAAAAGCGATTGTTTTCAGGGGGTATGTGCCGGATAGATTATCTGTTATTAATTTCCAAAATTGACAAAATGAGGAACCTCCGTGGCAAAGCTGTTCATTGGTAACAGGTTATTTCTGTTACTGTTAAAATCAAAAACAGAGTTATTATCAAATGGAACCCGTGGATAATACATGAAAGAAATCTGAATCCTGTTGAACACCAGATACGGATTATTAATTAAAACACCGATTCCGATTTTTGCATTGGCTTTTGTTTTAAACAGCTTATCATCAGGCATTCCCAGCCACCCCACCGCCGTGGTTAAATAAGGACTGAAATGGAAATTCTTCCAGGTTTTATTTATAAACAATTGGAGCTGATATCTTAAAACCAGTTTTTTTGTTCCGATGTAATCTGAATTGTAAACCGGAAATTCGTCCGGGGATGAAAGATTTATTCTATCCTTATAAGAGTAATTATGCTGCGGATTTCCCAGTGCTAAAGTCGGGGAAAAGAAATGTCTTGCTTTGGCAAATTTCCAGTCCATAAGATTAGTAAAATACGTTCCGTCAAAGCGGAAAGACTCCCTGTTTTGGCTGTCTTCATTAAAGAATCTTCCAAACTGTGCTTTCACTGTGAAATATCCCAACTTCGTAAAACGGCCGTAAGATGCAGAAACTCCCACATACGGATTCACTTCTTTATTTCTGGATAAGCCACCGGCAATAATGTTCACAGAATTACCATAAGCAATATCCTCCGGCAAATCATACTGGAAAATATTTTTCTGGACCGAGAAGTTTCTCTGAATAAACCCAACGGACATCAGAAAACTGTTGTAAGAACTGAAATATTTGTACCGGTCTATTCCCGGGCTGTCTTTATATTGATAATTCTGAAATCTTCCTATTATAGCAATGTTACTGGAAACTTTTTCCCGGGGTTCAGCCGAAACCGGAATCTGGTACCCTCCCCATAAATCCTGACTGTACACTTTAATCTGAACTTCAGGAAAAGCAGTATCCGTTTCTGTCGGAAGTAAAACCTTCCGCATAAAATATTCAAATGTAAAACCTCCTGCCCACTTCGTTAAAGGGGAGAAAAAGTCTCTTGTGAGGCTGAAATTAATTCTTTCATTTTTTGAAAAGTCCCGTTCTCCAAGAATCTGGGCATTGATATAGGTCCCAAAAAGATTATGGGTGGTATAGCTGCCTAAAAAATAGTCCTGCTTTTCTTTGGAATCGTTTCTGTAAAGGAAGTCCAGCGTGTGACCCAGACCCAGGACATTCTCTTCCGTAACCCCGAGACCAATCTTGCTTCCGGAATAGCTGATTCTCGGCTTCAGACTCCAGGAATCAAGTACCTTTACCACAACATCTATAGAATCTTTACTCGAAGTACTGTCGGAAACACTGATATTAACCCTGTTTATAAAAGGCATTGCTCTCAGCAAACGTTCAGATTCATAGAGCTTTTGGGCATTATACTCTTCTCCTTCTTCAAAAAGCAAAAAATTATTGACCGTTGATCTTCTGGTACTGGAATGAAGATGATCTTTTATCCAGTCATACCATCTGCCTACTTCTTTACTGTCTTTGGAATTGTAACCGAAAGGGTCAATGGTTTCTATCCTGATATTTCTGATGATTTTTTTGTCATAAGTCTTCTGCGAAAGCTTTTCAGTGTTGGACTTTACAGAAGTAGAATCCGGTTCTCTACGAAATATAAACCGGTGAATGAATTTGGTAACCTTTCTTTTGTCCGAAAATTTTTCTATTTTATAATAAAGCGAGTCTTTCTTCTCCTGTGCATTTAAAAAGAAAAAACCACTTAAAAGGAAAATCAGAGTTACAGTCGTTCTAGCCATTAGTCATCAAAAATTCAATTCAGTTTGTAGTATCAATTTGCAAGCCAACAAAAGGCTTTAAGCATATAAAAAGCAAAAAAATATCAGAAACAATAAAGCTGTCCGGCAACAAAATTTTCTTCTAGAGCTTAAAAAAGAAATAGACTACAGCCACCCATTCTTTTTTATCCCGCGGGCATACCCTATCGTACTTCGGCTTGCATTTTCAACTGTTCCATCATCTTTAATATATCCCAAAGTAGCACGGCTGCTGTTTTCTACGGTTCCGTCTTCCCTCACATAACCTACTGTAGAACGGCTGCTGTTTTCAATGGTCCCATCATTTCTGATATATCCAATCGTTGAATGGCTGCTGTTTTCAATCGTTCCGTCGTTTCTGATATAACCTGTGGCCGCATGACTGCTATTTTCGATTGTGCCGTCACTTTTAATGTATCCGATGGTACTTCGGCTGCCTGATTCAATAGTTTGTCCTTTTGTAAAGGTTATGCTTGTTATTGTGATGATAAAAAATAGTATTTTTTTCATGTTTTTCATGTTTTATTTAAGATTAAATCTAAGTTAAGATTCTTATTCTGATTTTTCTCAATGACATTAATAAATCAGTAAGGACAATGAAAATAATATTACCATAATTTCAACGATCATTACTGAATATGATCACACTCATAATGATCTGATCCTATTAATCTTATTTTTGAGTTTTGTTTATAATTACATCTTACTTGAAATCAGATAAGCTTTCTTTAACAGGAAGCTTATTTTATGTTTGGAACCGTTTAAAGTTTTATATTCATTATTTTTAAACACTTAAGTTTAAACACTTAAGTTTTTAGAGCCAAGCTTTATACATAATGAGTGCACTTCAGTTTTGTGAAAATCTTTGATTTCATCTTGTGTGAACTTTTCTGCGGTATCATTTTAAACTTACTTTAGTGAACTCAAGTGTTTTACAATGAAACCTTTTGTGACTTGTATGGTTTTGTAAAGTTTAAACAACTTTTTCTTAACCAAAATCAGTTATGCTTTATTGATTAATCATCTTCAGCAGCTAATTTAAATCATAAAAATATCACCATTCCGTATCCCTTTTTTCTTTATTTTTACTCATTATAAATAAAAATAATACATGAAAAAAATCGTACTGATGGGAATAGCTGTTGCCGGAGGATTTCTGAAGGCAAACGCACAGTGTAAACCGGTATCTGATCTTACAGAAAACTTTGATACCTGGAAAGATATCAATAAATGCTGGACTGTACAGTCCGGGAAAGCTATGCTGTACGCAAGTGATAAAAGGATTATATTTTATTCCATGAACAATCCCGGAGAAAATATGTACCTGGTAACCCCGGAAATTAAAGCAGGTACCTATACCCTCTCTCTTGACCTTTCAGATAATGGAGGGGACACAACATTGGAACTTTTTTCAGTAGGCAGTCCTTCAGATGCCAAGTCATATGCTTCAATCACCAAACCTTCAAAAATAACCGGAGAGAAAAAACATATACCATTTCATTAAAAAAAGATTCCCATCTGGGGTTGAAAGTTTTACTGAATGGAGTACATCAGGCCGTTTATATGGATAATCTGACTTTAAAAGCAAAGAAATAAATTGATCTTTAAGATTAATTTACAGGAGGCTGTTTTCCTGTTTCTGCAGTTTCAGTTTCAGAAGACAGTCTCAAAGATATACTGACCTATAATCAAACTGTGGCGAAATCCGGTTGAAAATTTTACATCTTTAGCAGTTTATAATTTAATTTAAAAATTTTAAGGATAAACGTTTAACCAAATTTAACCAGCCTGAATGAATCAGTTAACAATTTGTTCACATTAAAAACAACCGAAAATACCTAACTATCTGACATATAAATAATTAAATCATTTAAAAAAATTGCGCTAAATTACACTTTTTTCTGAAACCACCAAAAAAACACAGCTATTGTTTTTTTACTATTTTCTGAAATATTTTTGTGCATTAAAAATTAAAATGAAAAGGTCTTCCATTAAAGATATAGCTAAGCTGGCAGGAGTTTCCGTAGCCACAGTATCTTATGTTCTCAACCGAAAGGAAGGACAGCGCATCAGCGAGGAGACCCGGAAAAAATTTTTGAAATTGCTGAAACGATTAACTATACTCCCAATAAGATCGCAAAAAGCCTTAAAACCAATAAGACAAAGCTGCTGGGGCTCATCGTTGCAGATATCTCCAACGATTTCTACTCGCATATGGCAAGGAATCTTGAAGATAAAGCGTTAAAGCTGGGCTATACCCTCATCATCGGCAGTTCTGATGAAAATGCAGAAAAATTTGAAAAGCTTACTGGGCTCTTTTCACAGCAGCAGGTGGATGGAATGATCGTTGCGCCTGTAGCAGGATCAGAAAAAACACTTGAAAACCTTATTCAGCTTAAATACCCTGTTGTAACGATTGACAGGTACCTTAAAGGTATTTCTGTTCCCGGAATTACCATTGATAATCAGGAGATCGCAGAGCATACAGCCAGCCTGCTCCTTAATAAGGATTTTGACAAAATGATCTACGTGGGCTATGAAACTGAACTCCCGCATCTGCTTGACCGCCGGCATGGTTTTGAAAAAGCGGTAAGCTCTTCCAAAAAATCAGCTGAAATACAATATCTCCTGGTAGGACTGGAAAATATTGCCCAGGAGGTACATGTGCAGCTTGAAAAAGCCTGGGAAAAAAACCTGAAAATACAGCACTCTATTTTTCCAGTAATAAACTTGCGGTAGCGGGGCTTTCCTACCTCGTGAAAAACAATATAAAAGTTCCTGAGCAGGTATCTGTAATCGCATTTGATGAAACGGATGCCTATGACCTTTTTCCTACGGAGGTTACCTACATCCAGCAGCCAATTGAAGAAATGGCAGAAGAGGCTATTAAGCTTCTGGACGGGCAAATCACGGATTATACGGCAACCGGAAAAAGAGTAACATTATCCGCAAAACTGGTTGCTAAAGCATCTTTAAAATAATTAATCTGATATAAAAACTTTTTTTAAATAACAACTTAAACGTTTAACCTAATATGATAACAAATAAATTCAACCATGTAGTTTGCTTTGGAGAGGTTTTGTGGGACATCTTCCCTACCGGATCCAGAGCTGGCGGAGCACCATTTAACGTTGCTTATAATCTTTTCAAAATGGGAATTGATACCAAAATGCTAAGCCGTATAGGAAATGATGAATTAGGGCACCGCCTTCTTCATCAGATTCAGGATTGGGGAATAACAACAGATTTCATACAGGTAGACCAGGAAAAAGCCACAGGAACTGTCATTGCCGATTTTGATGAGCATGGAGAGGCAGCATATGATATTGTGCAGGATGTTGCCTGGGACTATATCCAGCCTTTGCCGGAACATAAGGAACTGATACAGAACTCAGAAGCTTTTGTTTTTGGAAGTCTGATCACTAGAAGTGAAGCTTCCCAAAATACCCTGCTCGAGCTTTTGGAATACTCAAAATTCAGGGTTTTTGATGTTAATTTCCGCCCTCCTTTTATTGATTTTGAATTCATTAAAAAATTATTGCATAAAGCTGACCTTGTTAAAATGAATAAGGCAGAACTCAGAACCATCCTTGAATACCTGGGTGAAGAGTATATTGACGAAGATACGAGCATCAGACATCTTCAGGACTATTTTACCCTCAATGAAATTGTCCTTACCAAAGGAAGTAAAGGCGCCCGATATTTTGTGGGGAATACTGCCTATAATTTTCCGGCAGTTCATATTGAAATTGCAGATACCGTGGGCAGCGGAGATTCTTTTCTGGCCGGGTTCCTGTCTAAAAGAATTCAGGGAAGATCCCCGGAAGAGATCATGAAACAGGCCACATCACTGGGTGCTTTTATCACTTCGAAACCAGGGGCATGCCCTGATTATACTTATGAAGAATTCAAGGCATTCAGAGAAAAAAACAGCTGTAAAACCTCTTAAAAACATACGATATGAATACTCCAAAATTTACAGATAAGAAATACTATATCATCCTTTCTTTTGTTACCTCTCTGTTCTTTTTCTGGGCCATTGCCCTTACCATGGGCGATGTCCTGAACAAACATTTCCAGAATGTGCTTCACATTTCGAAGTCCAAATCAGGGCTGGTGCAGCTTTCCATTTTTGGGGCTTATGCGCTTATGGGCATTCCGGCAGGATTATTTATGAAAAAGTTCGGGTATAAGCTGGGAGTTATTTTAGGGCTGTCACTGTTCGCTTTGGGATCTTTTTTGTTTATCCCTGCAGCAGATACCTCTTCATTTAACTTTTTCAGATTGGCTCTTTTTGTTCTTGCAATGGGAATGGCAACCCTTGAAACGGTAGCCCACCCTTTTGTAGCCGCTTTGGGGGATGAAAGAACAAGTGATCAGAGAGTTAATTTCGCCCAGTCTTTTAATGGTTTGGGAGCCATTATCGGCCCTTTGTTGGGAGGATATTTCATTTTCGGGACGCCTGATTCCGGATCAGGATCTTTGGATTCAGTAAAAAATCTTTATACATGGATTGGGATTGTCATTCTCGCGATTACCATTATTTTCAGCTTTATCAGAGTGCCGGACCTTAAAGATCCTCATGCGGAAGATATCATCATTTCAGAAAATGAAAAAGGAGAAGATGTTTCCGTATCAGATCCTCATGCACCGCTTTATAAGCAGAGGCATTTTATATTTGCAGTCATTGCCCAGTTTTTCAATATTGCCGCACAGGGTGGAACATGGGCTTATTTTATCAATTACGGTGTCGAAAAAATGCACCTTCCGGAGATACAGGCTTCCTATTATTTTTCTTTGAGCATGGCAATGATGATGATCGGAAGATTTATCGGAACCTTCCTGATGAAATTCATTGCTCCCAACAAACTGCTGGCGATCTTTACAGCCTGTAATATCGTTCTGTGCGTTATTATTTCACAGAGTTTCGGATGGGTATCATTTATCAGCCTTATTTTGCTCAACCTGTTCCTGAGTGTAATGTATCCTACTATTTTCAGTCTTGGGCTTAAAAGATTAGGTTCAAAAGTTCAGCAGGCTTCATCATTCCTGGTTATGGCGATGTTTGGAGGTGCTGTTTTTCCTCCGATAATGGGTAGAATTGCAGAAAAAGATATTGCACATGCCTACCTCCTTCCTATTCTCTGCTATGTTGTTATTTTATTATTTGCATTAAAATTCTACAAGCCCAAAACACTTAAATAATCCCTATGAAAATAAAGCTTTTATTAGTCTGGTGCATTTTACTTGTATGCGCCGGCAGGGGAATTAATGCCCAGATCACAATAACCAATAAGAAATTTTCCTTTGGTACAACCGGGAGAATCGGAGCAGGTTATTCTCCAAATGCCGATGGAAAGACAGGAAGACAACTGAATCTGAACAACCAGGGATCTTTAGGAGGCAGAATGGATCAGGGAGATTATGTAGATTTTTTACCTGCTTTCCATTTTAGTCCGGTGGTAAACGGTGACAGTACAAAAAGTACAAAGATCGATATGCAGGCGAGGCTGAGTTTTTATTCAGGGGGAACTTTTCTGGGAAATGTAGATTCAAAATCCAATCAGGGGATGATTATTGCCTTGCCGGAAGCCTTTGTTGAAGCAAGAAACATTATGGGAAGTGACTGGGATGTCTGGGCCGGATCAAGATGGCTGAGATATGATGACATTCACATTGCCGATTACTTTTATTTTGATGATCATTCTGCAACCGGTTGGGGCGTAAGGCATAAAAACACCAGGTTTTCAATGTTTTTCCCGGCAGCTATTGATACTGCGGCCAGCAACTCCACTCCTATTCCTACACCAATGTGATCAGCGGGTCAAAAAACCTGATCTACAGGCAAAGGGAAGTTTTTGTCCTGGAACAGACGCTGCCATTTAAAAATACAAGGCACAAGCTCAAATTACTGGCGGAATTTCATCATGTAGAAAAGTCAGGGGAAAATTCCGTGGAGCAATACCCGTCGGATCAGGGATGGGTTTTTGGGGCTAAATTAAATACCGATATGGCAACAGCAATTCCGGGTTCATTCAATCAGCTTTCTGTAAGATACGGGACCGGAATTGCCAATGGAGGCGATAATGGAAATACACAGACCTGGCGCACCTACGGAGCTCCTGATGAGGTGACAAAAACATACAAAGGAGCTTACTCTTTTACGGTTGTTGAACATTTCCTCTGGAACATCTCTAATCGCTGGTCGCTTAATCCCTATGCTGTTTTTACCAAAAGTAAAGGAGGATCAGGCAGTACTGATAAAGCTCCGGATTATTATAGCCGTGAAATTTTCAACAGGAAAACAGAATTTAATACAGGAATCAGGGCCACTTATTATTATAACAACTGGTTCCATATTCTCTCCGAGTTTCACTATGCAACCCGTAAAAACGGAACGCAGGATGCAGCATCGATGATGAAATTTGTTCTGGCTCCCACCATTGTTCCTACGGCGGAAAGAAGTGTCTGGGCAAGACCTCACATCCGTTTTATTGCAGAAGTATCAAGGTATAATGATCAGGCTATGAACAGTCTTTACTCACCGTTTTTACAGCAGTCAGGAGCCAAAAGATTCGGCACTTATTTCGGAATACGCACAGAATGGTGGATTTTTTAAATTAAAATAAATAAAATAATGAATATAAAATTAGGAGCTTCTCTGCTCTCCTGGATGACTCCGTTATGGAATGCAGCATCAGGAAAATATGCGATAGAAAAAACGGCACAGGCCGGGTTTGATCTGATCGAAATACTGCTGCCCGGATCAATGGATTTTGATGCGGCCACCGTAAAAAGACAGCTAAAAGACAACCATCTGGAAGCCGTCTGTTCACTGAATCTTCCCAAAGATGCTCATATTGCGTTCTATCCTGAAGCTGCGGAAAAACTTATCAAAAAAGCAATTGATAAAGTTGATGAACTGGAAACCCATCTGCTGGCTGGTGTCCTGCATAGCGGAATCGGTGTTTTTACAGGAAAACCACTCACAGAAAACGAAAAAGAAATCATTGCTGAAGTATGGTGCGATGTGGCAGATTATGCCCAAACAAAAAATATAGATATTGCCATAGAGCCTATAAACCGTTATGAATCCTATGTCTGCAATACAGCAGAAAATGTCCTGGAACTTATTAAGAAAACGGGCAGAAATAATCTCTTCCTTCACCTTGATACCTTCCATATGAATATCGAGGAAAAGAATTTCTATGACCCGATCATCAATTCCGGAAAAATGCTGAAGCACATCCATATTACAGAGTCTCACCGGGGGATGCCGGGAGAAGGCACTATCAATTGGGAAGAATTCTTCTCGGCATTGAAAAAATCAATTTTGAAGGGAATCTGGTTCTTGAAAATTTCAGTTCCTCAATTCCGGGAATGCAGGAAAAGGTTTCTTTATGGCAGCAATCACCCCATGAAGCGCAGGAGCTGGCTGAAGGAAGTCTTGCTTTTTTAAGGAAGCATTTAAAAAATTAATCAATATTCAATGATGATTCATTTCCATTTTTCACGGCTATTATCTCAATAGCCGTTTTGTGTTGGATAATCTTCCCTTCGTTAACGAGCTTTTTAAGAACACGGCTTATCACTTCTCTGGATGTTCCCAAAGCTGATGCAATATTTTTATGGGTAATTTTTACAGGATTATATCCGGTAATAACAGAACGCTGGCTGATATAATTAAATACTCTGGTATCCAGTTTATGAAAAACAGCATCATTCACCATGTTCATCAGCGCAGTAAACCTGCTGTCGTATTCATTATAGAAAAAATTATTCATCCCCGGAAAACTGCTCATCAGCGTAAGCAGGCTGGAAACAGGAATCAGGAGTGCTTTGGATGATTCTTCGGCATAAGCATATACGGAACTTATACAGTTTTTGAATATGGAAGCAAAGGTCATAATACAGCTTTCCCCCGGCTTCATATAATAATATAAAAGCTCTCTTCCTTCGTTAAGGGTAAAAACCTTTACAGAACCTTTGATCAGAATGGGTACATAATGAATCCTTTGTCCCGGGCCTACGATCTCCGTTTTAGATTGTATATCCGTGATTACACAGCATTTTTCAAGTTCACGGATAAAGTCTGATCCAAGGAATCCAAATTTTTCAGTAATAAACTGGTTATTTATCATAAAGTATTCTATTGCTTTAGTAATTTTTATGTTCAAAGGTGAAAAAAGAATGCAAATTTATTTTTAAAGCATATGTAAAGTACAATATACCGATAAGTTTTTTCTATTTCAGATATCAACGTATAAAGCCCAGAGAATCTGCCCGCCCGTTCAACGAGTCTTTCTGCCCGTTCATCGAAATTTCAGACAGTTTTGTTGTGTTATTACAGACCTTTACATCAGAAAAAGGCAATAATGTTCAACTAAAATCTTATTATTATGAAAACAAAAATCGGAATTACAGAAAAAAACACTGAAGCCGTTGCAGAGCAATTAGCAAAATTACTGGCAGACGAAACGATTCTTTACATCAAAACAAGAAATGCCCACTGGAATGTAACCGGAGATAACTTCCATGCCAACCACATTTTCTTTGAAGAACAGTACAAACAGCTGGATGAACTGATGGACAGCGTTGCAGAACGGATGCGTAAAATCGGGCATTATGCACCGGCGACTATGAAAATCTACCTGGAACTGACCCATTTAACGGAATACAGCGAAAGAACAAATGACGGTCTCGGATACATGAAAGATCTGTTAAGCGATCATGAAAGCATCATCGAATTTCTTCGCGGAAATATCACTCCATTTGCAGAAACCTATAAAGATTACGGTACCAGCGATTTTATTACAGGACTGATGGAAACCCATGAAGAAATGGCATGGATGATCCGTTCCTATTTCAGATAACACAAAATAAAAAAGTTATAATTATCTTTGTGTAAATCATAAACAACTATACCTATGAAAGCCTTAATCGTGGATGATAATGATATTGCAAGAACAACATTAGCCCACCTCGCGAAACAGGTTCCGGATCTTTCCATTGTCAGCGAGTTTTCCAGTGCCATAGATGCTTACCATTATCTTCAGGCCCATTCAGTCGATCTGATATTTCTCGATATAGAAATGCCGGAAATGACAGGGATTGAGCTCACGAAAACCCTTTCCGGTAAAGAGACCATCATTATTTTCACGACCTCAAAAAAGGAATATGCACTGGAAGCCTTTGAGCTTAATATTGCAGATTATCTTCTGAAGCCCATTATGCCGGTAAGATTTCTGCAGGCAGTAAGCAAAGCGCAGACGATTCTTGAAAGCAGAAAAGAAAATGTGGAAATCACAAGGGATGAATTCCTTTTCGTGAGGGATTCCAATATTACAAGGCGCTTAAAGCTGGATGATATTTTCTATGCAGAAGCCATGGGTGATTATGTAAAGTTTTACACCAAAGAAAAGATGTTTGCCATTCACGGTAAAATGAAAACTGCTGAAGAACGTCTTCCTAAGGATCATTTTATAAGAGTCCACCGTTCCTACATTGTTTCTGTAGGTAAAATTGACACCCTTCAGGACGGCGGTATTATGATCAACGGTAAATTCATTCCCGTGGCAGATGCCTACAGGAAAGCTCTCAACACCAGAATGAATGTCTTTTAGCCGTTGCCGGCCATCAGAAATCTGACTTCGTTTTTTGATCTCAATCCCTGAATAGTTTAGGGTTTAATCAACCTTTATCGGTATTTTATTTTAAATCAGACCGTTATTATGAAAAATATATCTTCAGTAATGGATAACAAGCGATTCAGCTATTTTATTATCCTGACATTTATTGCAGGCTCACTCCTGTTGATAGCTGTTCAGCTCAATTCTGCAGGCAATACCAAGGCGCTGATTCAGAATAACAATACCTTGCTGAGCGAATTACGTTCCAGCAATCATTTACGGGAGATTGACCGTGATATTCTGGGCGTGGAAAGCAGAATCAGAGCTTCCATTGCAACGAATGACACCACGCATCTCGAAGGCATCGATCAAAAAATCAGTCAGATTGAAAATTTTCTGGATTCTCTGTCCAAAGACAATGTAAATGCTGAAGAAGAAAAGCTGATCCACCGGTTAAGCGTTCTTGCCATGGAAAAGAAGACAACCAAAGACAAGCTTCTGCACCGTTATCTGTCCGTTGGAAATATGGACGACAATACCTCCATTGCCAACCCGCGTGCCAGGAAGATCTCCAATGAAATCACCAGCATCACGGCTAAAATATATGAAAGCAGAAAGCTGAATATGGTTGAACTCAGCCAGAAAAGTGAAGAAATGGGACAAAAAGCAAGATTTTATGATATTTCAATATTGATCTTACTGATTTTGAGCGGTTCTGTCGTAGGTTATCACATCCTCAGACAGTTTAAACGTCAGAGATTACTCATAAACGAACTTGATATTGCCGAGAAAAAAGCATTGGTAGCAGCACAAACCAAGGAAAATTTCCTTGCCAATATGAGCCACGAAATCAGGACTCCTTTAAGCGGGATTCTTGGCTTCACCAATTTACTGCAAAAACGTCCTCTGGATGAAACTTCAGCAGAATTTGTCTCTTCCATACAACGTTCCGGGGAAAACCTGATGGCCATCATCAATGACATTCTTGATCTATCCAAAATAGAGGCAGGAATGATGCGCATTACCCCCGGAATTTTCAGCATCAACGGACTGGTCAATTCCGTAGAAACATTTTTTACAGAACGGGCCAGAGAGAAAGGACTTACCCTCTCAAGTACCATTGACCCTTCCATTCCTGATACTTTGGTAGGAGATGCCACAAGACTGACGCAGATTTTGGTAAACCTCATCGGAAACGCCATAAAATTTACCCATCAGGGAAATATCTTTGTTAAAATCTACAGTAAACAGCAGACGGAGAAAGACGCAGTTCTCGGATTTAAAATTTCAGATACGGGAATTGGAATCGACAAAGAAAAGCTTACTGAAATCTTCGAAAGATTCAACCAGGGAGAAGATTCGACGACAAGAAATTATGGAGGAACAGGGCTAGGCTTATCCATCGTGAAAAGCTTAATTCTCCTGCAGAACGGAAATATAGAAGTAAGCAGTGAACAAGGGAAAGGAACTACCTTTCATTTCTATATTCCTTACGGAATTGCTGAAGAGCAGCTTACCGTGCTGCCAGCCGCTGATCCGCATTATTTTAAAGATAAATCCAACCCCCTGAAAGTTCTGGTGGTTGATGATAATGTCATTAATCAAAGCCTGATGAAGCATCTGCTTTCCCAATGGAATATTGATTTTCATATGGCATCGAACGGTCTTGAAGCAGTCAGTTATCTCAAAAGCAATGCATGCGACCTGGTTTTAATGGATATACAGATGCCGCACATGGACGGGTATACAGCTACCCAGAAAATCCGGGAAGAACTCAGGTTGGATATTCCGATCATTGCAATGACCGCCCATGCGCTGGCAGGCGAAAGAGAAAGATGCCTGAGCCGCGGGATGAACGAATACATTTCCAAACCTGTTAATGAAGAAGAACTGTTTATGCTGATTTCCAAATTCGGGTTTAAAGAAAAGAATAAAAACGAAAAGAAAATTGAAAATCCATCATCCGGCTTTCAGTATATTGATCTCACTTATATGCAGACCGTAAGCGGTGGTGATAGAAGTTTCGAACAAATGGTTACCCAACAGTTTATTGAAAACATTCCCAACCATGTACAGAAACTGACAACGGCCTATGAAAATCTGGATTTTGCCGGTGTTAAACTGTGGGCTCATGATCTGAAATCCAGCATTGCCATCATGGGATTACATCCTCTTTTAAAGGAAAAACTCGATATTCTTGAAACAGCTTCAGCAGAAAGCTCTGATCTGCAAAAAATACTTGAAGAAGTACAGAAAATTTTATCAGAGGCGGTTTCTGAAGCTGAAGCATTTTCAAAAACAATTTAAAAAAGAAAAAAATGAATTTATTTTCACCCATACACATTCGCAACCTTACCTTAAAAACAGGATTGCATTATCTCCCATGCAGCAATACAGTGCAAAAAACGGAGTTCCCGGCAACTGGCACCTTGTCCACCTCGGAAGCCGTGCAGTGGGCGGAGCGGGATTAATTCTTACAGAATGTACCGCCGTTTCACAAGAAGGTCTGGCTACATTATCTGATGTAGGAATCTGGAACGATGAACAGGAAAATGCATGGAAAAACATTGTGAATTTCATCCACGAGCAGGACGCAAAGATAGGAGTTCAACTCTGGCACGCCGGAGGAAAAGGAAGCCTGAAGCATCCCAATGACAGAATGAAACCGCTTACTCCGGAAGAAGGAGGCTGGACGGTGAAATCTTCTTCTGCCCACGAATTCAACGGAGTTTTTGCAGAAGAACTCACGATTGATGAGATCCAGGAACTGAAGACGAAGTTTATTAAGGCAGCCCTTCGTGCCATTGAAGCAGGCTTTGATACCATTGAGCTTCATGCAGGCCATGGTTATTTATTTCATCAGTTTTATTCTGCAGTAATCAATAAAAGACAGGATGAATATGGCGGAAGTTTTGAGAACAGGATCCGTTTTCTTGTAGAAACTGTTCAGGAAATCAGAAAAGTTATTCCTGCTGAAATGCCTCTTTTTGTAAGAATTTCTGCCGTTGACTATATAGAATCGGATGAAGCCTGGACTCTGGAAGACAGTATCAGACTTTCGGAAATTCTTAAAGAAAATGGTGTAGATTTCATTACGGCATCCGGCGGAGGATTTACCAATGTAAGCAAGGATAAAGTGTTTCCGGGATATCAGGTTCCTTTTGCAAAAGCCATTAAAGAGCAGACCGGGATTCTGGCAGGAGCTGTCGGAATGATTACAGAAGCAGAACAGGCCAATGATATTATTGTCAACGGAGATGCTGACCTGGTGATCATCGCCCGGGAACATCTGAGAGATCCTTATTTTGCCATCCATTCTGCTAAAGCATTAGGTACTGAAACAGAAATTCCCTGGCAGTATAAAAGAGCGTATTAAATAAAACCTTAAAAAATCAGTTATGGAAAATCAAGGCGCCTCCGTAGTGATTACCCATCATATTCTGGATGGTAAACAATCACAGTATGAAAAATGGCTGGACGAAATTGTTCCTGTTACCAAACATTCTGAAGGTTTTATTGATCTTCAGATCGTTCGTCCGATTCCTGATCTGACTTTTGTATATACCGTCATTATCCGTTTTGATACGATAAACCATCTTAAAATGTGGATAGAATCAGAGGACCGGAAACAACTCATTGAGAAAGCCAGTCCGCTGTTCAGAAAAAATGATCATTACCAGATCAGATCCGGGTTGGATTTTCTTTTTACTGCAGAAAATGAAGGCAATAAGGTTCCGGTACGCTGGAAACAGTTTCTGGCAACCTGGTCAGCTATTTACCCGCTGTCTGTACTTATTCCTGCTTTAATAATTCCTGTTTTACGGTATTTACATATTCCAGCCAATCATTATTCTGACGGATTCATCAATTCCGGAATTATTGTTTTTCTGATGGTATTTGCCGTGATGCCCAATTATACCAGACTGATCAAAAAATGGCTGTATCAATAGCCCCATTTAAAAATTATTCATATCAATCACTGTAACCCACAGTGATTTTTTTGTTTTCAGGAACGTTCGCCCTGTTACCATTTGAACATCACCAGTTTATTCAACGACACTTTCCGCCTGTTTACCGAACAGCAGGCAAAATTAAAATGACCGGGTTGTAGCTTTACATCATCAATAAGATAAACAATCAAAATCAATTATTATGGAAATCTTACAAACTCCCGAAAATACCTTATCGCATTCAAGTGTAAACGCCATCATCAATGCACCCATTGAAAAAGTGAATATCGCAGACTGGCTGCTTAATCTGCCGGACGCGGAATACCAACGCTGCTCTACCCAGCATATCGGAGCTGCTATTTCAGTTACTTTTGACGGTAAGCCAGTGTCTTTAAATGTAGAAACGATCGGAGATGCACTGATGGTTCAGCATTATGTTGCAGATGTTCACCGTCCCGATTACTGCCGCATGCTTTCCATCTCTGATTCAATTACAAAAAACGGACGTACAAAAGTTCAGGTCTTATGGGAACTGAAAGTAACAAAGACTGATGAAAAGACCTGTCTTTACACCAATGAAATTCATGCGACAGCCACTCCCGAAATGTTTGAATATCTGAAAGAACACGGAATCAACCTTGCAGATGCCGCTGCATCCAGACAGGCAGCTTCTGACGCCCATAATCATGAGGAAACCCCGAATTTTGCAAAAAGCATTGAAAATAAAGCACTGACAGGTCAATATAACCAGCCTTTTTAAAAAATGGCAGAACCTCTATATCCTCAACGACTCATTTTGCCTTTTCACCGAATGACATCAGGTAAAAGTAAAATTCAGGAGTAGCTTTACAATAGCAAAAAGAATTAATCACAAAAAACAATACTATGAATCCATCATCATTAAGTTTCAGATACGAATTAGAAAAAAAGAACCGCGTACCAGTGACGGTGGAACAACAAGAGGTGCTTCCGTAAAAGAATTCCCTGCTTCTGTAGGTATTGCCGGAGTTTCCATGAGATTACAGCCCGGAAGCATGAGAGAACTTCACTGGCATGCCAATGCCGCAGAATGGGCGTATGTGATTTCAGGAACGGTACGTACCACCATTATCCATCCGGACGGACGAAGTTATACTGATAATTTTGAGCCGGGTGATGTCTGGTATTTTCCAAAAGGTTACGGACACTCCATTCAGGCTACAGGAACAGAAGAATGTCATTTTATCCTGATTTTTGACAACGGTAATTTTTCAGAAGACCATACCTTCAGCGTTACAGATTTTGTTTCAAGTATGCCTCCTGAAATCGTTGCACAGAATTTAGGTCTGAGCCTTGAAGAAGTGGCAGAACTTCCGCAGAAAGAGGTTTACTTCGCAGCAGGAGTTGTTCCGGATGAACTGTCCGTGAATGCTGCAGCCCGTCCCGAGGAATCAGATATTGAACTGACTAGCCTGCACCGCTATCCTCTGCATTCCCAGCAGCCAAGAATCATTCCCGGTGGTGGTCTGCAAAGATTGGTTACCCGTAAGGAATTTCCGATCAGCACCACAATGGCGGGTTCTATATTGGAACTGCAGCCCGGTGCTTTAAGAGAAATGCACTGGCATCCCAATGCGGACGAATGGCAGTATTTTATCTCCGGACAGGCAGAAATGTCGGTGTTCCTGGCAGAAGGAGTTTCTGTGACGGAGCAGTTCAATGCAGGTGATGTAGGCTATGTACCTATGGGAGCCGGGCATTATATCAAAAATACAGGAGATACGGTCTGTAAAGTCTTAATCGGATTTAACAGCGGCACCTACGAATCCATTGATATCAGCGAGTGGCTGGCAGGAAACCCGAAAGATGTGGTCATCACCAATTTTGGACTGAAAGAAGGAAAAATAGAGAAGTTTCCGCAAACGAAAGTATTCATCAAACCTGGAAAATAATTCCAAAACCAATTCCAACCATTAAAAAACTAATCCTATGCTAGAAAAAAATACGGTTGCCCCTGATTTTACATTATTTGCAACCCCGGACCAGAAAATTACCTTATCCGAATTCAGAGGACGAAATGTTATCCTTGCATTTTACCCGGCAGACTGGAGCCCGGTGTGTAGTGACCAGATGGCATTATACAACGAAATGCTGAAGTATTTCAAAAAATATGATGCGGAGATTTTCGGAATCTCCGTAGACAGCAAATGGTGCCACCTGGCATTTTCACAATCAAGAAACCTGCACTTTCCACTGCTTGCAGATTTTGAAGCCAAGGGAGAAACAGCCAGGAAATATGGTGTTTACAATGACGAAGAAGGAGAATGCAACAGAGCCCTTTTTGTCATCAATAAAGACGGCATCATCGAATGGAGCTACCTCTCTCCCACCGCCATCAATCCTGGCGCAGATGGAATTTTAGAAGCATTAGAAAACCTTAACACGAAATAATTATGTCACTTAAACCATCAGTCAGCAGTGCTGACCACACTCAGGGCAACTCAGATGCCGGCTTAGTCATTGTAGAATACGGGGATTATCAGTGTCCTTACTGCGGAGCAGCCTATCCGGTCCTTAAAGAATTAATGAAGGAATTCGGAGATCAGATCAGATTTATATTCAGAAATTTTCCGCTGTCAGAAATGCATCAGTATGCAAGAACGGCAGCGCTGGCAGCAGAAGCCGCAGCTTTGCAGGGAAAATTCTGGGAAATGCATGATGCTATTTATGAAAACCAGGCTCATCTGGATGACAGTCTCCCGCTAAGACTTGCAGAAAAACTGGGACTCAACATTCCCCAGTTCAAAGCGGATATCCATAAGCAGGAACTGGCAGAAAAAGTAGATACAGACTTTGAAAGCGGTATCATCAGCGGCGTAAACGGAACACCTTCTTTTTTCATTAACGGAAATAAATTCAATGGCGGTGCTGAAGACCTTTTTCAGCTGGTACGTGAAAATACTGCCTATTAATCAGAAAAATATTTAAACAAAATCAATTCATAACATTAAAAATAAACAACATGAGCACATTAACATTAAAAGACGGAACAGAAATTTTTTACAAAGATCAGGGGCAGGGACCTGTATTAATGTTTCACCACGGCTGGCCTTTATCATCAGACGATTGGGATGCACAGGTGATCTTCTTTTTACAGAAAGGCTACAGAGTGGTTACCCACGACAGAAGAGGCCACGGACGCTCCAGCCAGAACATCTACAATCACACTATTGAACAATACGCTTCTGATGCCGCAGAACTGGTTGAATTCTTAGATCTGAAAGATGTTGTACACATCGGACACTCAACAGGTGGTGGTGAAGTAATCCGTTATGTCAACAAATATTCCAATGGAAGAGCTAAGAAAGCAGTTCTTATCAGTGCCATTCCACCGGTAATGGTGAAGAGTGAAAACAATCCTGACGGCGTTCCTATGGAAGTTTTTGACAACATCAGGGAACAGACGATGAACAACAGAAACCAATTTTATTTTGACCTGACTTTCCCTTTCTATGGCTACAACAGAGAAGGTGCTGATGTAAAAGACGGAGTACAGAGAAACTGGTGGAGACAGGGACTGATGGGTGGCATTGTTGCTCATTATGACGGGATCAAAGCCTTTTCAGAAACCGATTTAACCGAAGATTTAAAAGCTGTGGATATTCCTGTTTTGGTGATGCATGGTGAAGATGACCAGATTGTTCCCATTGCCAATGCAGCATTAAAATCCATTAAATTATTAAAGAACGGAAAGCTGATCACCTATCCTGGTTTCCCTCACGGTATGCCGACTACAGAGCATCCGACTATCAATAAAGACCTCTTGGAATTTATCATATCTTAAAAACAGATCTTTTCTCAATATACTGAAGATGAACCTTTAAAGTTCATCTTTTTTATTTCAATCATTTTCATCCACAAAAGGCACAAAAGTTCAGACACTTTAGTTATTGTAAGTGTAAAGAATGGGTAAAGATGTCCACTTTAGCTTCAGCCTTCGGTTTCTTATGATTAAAACAGAGATCATCTTACTATTCTTAATGTCTTACCATACACTTAACAAATAAAGGTTAAACTTTTATTTCAGGGATTGTAATCACTCATATATAAATCTTTTCAATTTTTCCTATCTTTAAACTTTCAAGTAAGAATTTCTATGAGTAAGCCTTCTGATCCCAATGCAGAAATGATGAAACGCCTGCAGGACATGCAGAAAGAACAGCTTATGATTTCCCGTTTAACCAAAGAGTTTTCTACCATTTTAGATAAGAAACAGCTTCAGTTTGTTATCCATAAATCTTTCAAAACTGAACTGGGATTCAATGATTGTATGATTATCAGGGATGTAAAAGGAACTATTGAAATACTCGGCGGCCGGATTGAAAATCAGAACCATACCACAGATCAACAGCTTGACAGGTATTTAAAAAACTGTCTTGATTCCGCAGAACCGCTGCTTTTTGATCTTAAAGAAGGGTCACCTCTTCCTTCCTGTTTTACTGAAGCTAAAAATTCGGGAATGCGGATGGCTGTCGGATTGGGACTTCCGGCTGTCAGTGAAAGTAAAAATGTACTTTTCCTTTTCTACAGAAGCTTTATGTCAAGAGACAGTATTCCGGAAAGGATTTTAAACGCCATTTCTACCCAGCTTTCCATTACCCTTCATAATATTGATGTTCAGGAGCAATTGAAAACATTTCAGGGAAATATCCGGAATTTTCCGAAAGAAACTGAAGAAGAAAAGAAAAGCAGACACGGCTTTCAGGGAATTGTGGGGCAAAGTGAAGCCATGCAGCTTATTTTCGAACAGATCTCGCAGGCAGCTCCATCACAATCCAATGTGATTATCTTTGGAGAAACGGGTACGGGAAAAGAACTTATAGCACAGGCAATTCACGAGCTTTCAGAATTTTCGGGGAAGAAGATGATCAGGATAAACTGTGCGGCTATTCCTGCCAATTTAATAGAATCCGAACTTTTCGGGCATGAAAAAGGAAGCTTCACGGGAGCAACTGAGCAGCGGAAAGGGAAGTTTGAACAGGCCCATAACAGCACTATTTTTCTGGATGAAATTGGTGAACTTCCCCTGGAATTACAAGCAAGGCTTCTGAGAGTTCTCCAGGAAAAAGAAATTGAAAGAATCGGTGGAAACAAAAGAATAAAAGTAAATGTACGGATCATTACGGCTACCAACAGGAAACTTGAAAAAGAAGTGGCGGAAGGACGGTTCAGAAGTGATCTTTTTTACAGGCTGAATGTATTTCCTATCCATCTTCCTGCCTTGCGGGAAAGAAAAGAAGATATCCCTTTGCTGGCAGATTATTTTCTTGAAAAATTATATTCAAAGACAGGCAAAAAGATTACAGGTTTTCTCAGAAAGTCATAAAAATGATGACCGCCAATCCATGGCCTGGTAATATCCGCGAGCTGGAAAATATTGTTGAAAGAAGCATGCTGACTGCAAAAGGAGATATGATCAGGGAAATGGATTTTCCAACAATTATCAATTATCAAAATACGGATCAGGATTTTCAGGTTAAAACGCTGCAGGAGTTTGAAAAGGAATATATTTTAAAAATAATCAAAATATGTAACGGCCGTATTTTCGGGGAAACAGGTGCTGCGAAACTGCTGGGATTACCACCAACAACGCTGGTATCAAAAATGCAGAAACTTGGAATAGAGAAAAAGCACTATTTCAGGGAATCTGAATAATGTTTGTCAAGCCCCATTTCTATTTTTCCTGAAGACAACGCCCAGAAAATCCAAAGTCCTAAAATGATCATCAGGGAAACTGCCGGGATCCAGAATGACAGGATTAATGCAATAATATAAATAGGAAGCCCGTATAAGTAATTATTACGGATCTTTTTTATGGCAGCATCGGTAATGCCGGGGCGTAAAAGTTTTTTATTCCGGGTGGCCAGAAACCATAATAAATTGTAAGCAAGATTGATGAGAACAAAAATACCGGTATAAAGTGCCACAACAACAGAAGAGGCTTCACCATCAAAATACCTTGCCAGCAAAGCGGTAGGATAAGAAACTGCCGAAACCAGGAAAAGGATCAGCCCGTTGGCAAACATAATTGCGGAATTCCGGCTGTAGATCTGTTTGAAAATCTTATGATGATTCACCCACATGATGAAAATGCTGAAAAATGAAAGGATAAATGCCAGAAATGCCGGCCATTGATTCTTCAGAAAGACCAGCAGATCATTCCCGTTCTGTATTGAATGTTCTTCAGGAAAATGAAGATCCAGCACCAAAAGCGTAACGGCTATTGCAAAAACACCATCGCTGAATCCTTCTATTCTGAGCGTTTCTTTTTCCATAATTACCTGATTGATTTATGATTTGATATTTTGTGTAAAGACATAATGATGGTATCTTCAATTATTTGAAGAGTAATTATTGAAAATTGAAAGAAAATATGGTCTCCGGCTAGCTTTGCCCGGGATTATTTATACCCTTTATCAATTCCCAGTTTTTTCATTTTGGAATATAAAGTCTGAGCTTGTATTTTCAGCAGCTCTGCAGCACCGCCGGGTCCGGAAACTTTTCCGTTGGAAGTCTGAAGCGCACTCATGATATGATCTCTTTCCATATCTTCCAATGATTTCAGCGGACTCTGTGTTTCTGTAGGTTTTTCAATAATCTGAGGCAGATCAAAGTTTTCTATTTCCGTAGTTTTAGCCAGAAGAACACTTCTTTCAATAAGATGTTCCAGCTCACGGATATTTCCGGGCCAGTGATAATTCAGCAGCTGCTCCAGCGCTTTTTCACTGATGGATGTAATATTTCTTCTTGAGGAAGCCGCATATTTATTCAGGAAAAATGGGCCAGCAATACGATATCTTCCTTTCGTTCTCTCAACGGAGGCAGCTCAATAGGAAATACATTCAAACGGTAATACAAATCCAGCCTGAATCTTCCTTCCGCCACTTCTTTTTCCAGGGAACGGTTGGTTGCTGCAACAATTCTTACGTTTACTTTAATCGTATTATTTCCTCCCAGCCGTTCAATTTCTTTTCCTGTAAAACCCTCAGCAGTTTAACCTGCGAATCCAATGGAAGCTCTCCTATTTCATCCAGGAAGACGGTTCCTCCATTAGCCTGTTCAAATTTTCCGATCCTCAATGTATTGGCTCCGGTAAAGCTTCCTTTTTCATGCCCGAAAAGCTCGGATTCGATAAGCGCATGCGGCAGTGCAGCACAGTTGACTACAACAATAGGATGAGCGCTGCGGTCTGAAAGCTCATGAACGGAATGAGCCACTTTTTCCTTACCTGTTCCGCTTTCCCCGACCACCAGAACAGAGGTATCTGTAGGAGCGACTATTCTTATTTTTTCAACAACATCCAGAAGTACCTTGCTTTTCCCGATAATTCCTTCAATCACTTCGTTATTTCCGGTATCAGTACACAATTCACAGCCTCTTTCCATATCATAGCGGTATCTGGCAATGTCAAGCATAACAATCATATCACGCTCCCGGAAAGGCTTTACCATAAACCCGTAGGGCTGTGTCTCCTTTACTGCTTCCAGGGTAGACTGGTTGGTATTGGCTGAAATATAAAGAAAAGGCAGGTTCATCTCACGCAGTTCCCAGGCAAGATCAATTCCTGTGAGGTCACCTTTTAAAATGATATCAAGAAGTACCCAATCCGGCTTGTTGTCTGCAATCAGTTTTCTGGCCTGAACCACTGAAGATGCAATGCCCGTAACCTGGTAACCGGCTTTCATCAGCATCAGTTTCAGATCATTGGCTACAATAAATTCATCTTCTACAATTAATATTTTTTCTTTCATAATAATCAGCCTTTAATTTGAAGGAGTTATTTCTGTATTTTTTCTGAAGGTAATGGTGACTTTTAAGCCACCTTTGTTTTCGAGATGGAAGGTTCCGTCCAGCTGATCGGTAAGCCCGCGCATCAGATTCATCCCCAAAGATTCTGTTTCTTCGATATTAAAATCTTCCGGAAGTCCTACTCCATTATCTGAAATCTTCAGTTCACAAAGGTTTTCACCGGTATTTTTAAATGAAACAGAAACTTCACCTTTGCGGTCATCCGGAAACGCATATTTTACGGCATTATTGACTGCTTCATTGACGATCAATCCCATCGGAACGGCCTGTGCCACATCAAGAAACACTTTATCGGTATCCACTGTAAAATTAATTTTCCTGTCAGATGAATAACATTCTTTGATATAGGTAATCAGCTCATAAATATACCATGACATGTCAATCATTGAAAGATTGTCAGACTGATAAAGCTTCTGATGGATCAGGGACATCGCATGCATTCTGTGCTGGCTGTTCTGGATAGCCATCAGGGCATCTTCATTGTCGAGATAAGCGGACTGTGTATTCAGCAGGCTGATCACAATCTGCAGGTTATTTTTAACCCTGTGATGGATTTCCTTTAAAAGCCATTCTTTCTCGGAAAGTAATTTTTTCAGCTGTTCGTTCTGTTCATCAATCTGCTTACGTTTCAGTTCCAGGTTTTTATTGGCATTGCTTTTTAACCTTGAACGGTTATACAGCAAAGCAGCAAAAAGGATCAGCGCCAGAATACTCCCGATGAAAACATATCTGATAAAGGTGTCATTGGCAATCTTAATATCCTGAAGTTTGGCTTTCTGGGTCAGCAGCTGAATGTTTTTATCTTTCTGTTCCGTCTCAAACTGAATTTTAAGACTGTTGATCTGCTTGCTTTTTTCACCGTTAAAAACAGAATCGGAAAGTTTCTTGTACAGCTGATAATGCTGTATGGCATCAAGGTATTTTCCCTGTATGGAATCTGCTTTGAACCACATTAAATGATTTTCCGAACGAAGCATATCATTTCCGTTATTTTTAGCAATTGAATCAAAAAGTCTGGCTTCACGGTACATTTTATCAAAGTTCCGGGTCTGGTAATGATAGAAAACAAAGCTTCGCAGCAATGAGGCCTGCTGGTTATTTTTTTCCGCATTTTCACCGTAATAGGCTACCAGTTTTTTGTAGTAGACCTCAGCTTGGTTAAACTGCTTTAAAATAGTGTAGGTACTGAACAGGATATAGTTTTCTGACATTTCAAAATCCTTGTCTACAATGGGATACTTTTCTCTGTACTCCTGAATCATGGTAATGGCCTGCTTAAACTTTTTCTGCCTGATCAGCATGGTAGAAATATTATTGGCCACCGTTCTGATGTAGCTGTTATCTTTGTTTTTCTTTGCCGTGGCCAGTGATTTTTCCCAATACTTCATGGCATCGTCATTCTTACGGAGATAATAATACACCATTCCTATATTGCTGTAAATAGAGCACATCTGCAAAGAATAATCATTCACACTTTCGGCTGTTTTTTCTGCCAGAAGACCATAACGGAGTGCTTCCTCATAATCTGCCTTCTGAATTTCGACCTGGGAGATAAGATTATAAACACTCTGCAATTCTTTGAATTTAACGGACTGATAAACAGACAGGGACTGCCTGAGCAAGCCCAGTGCCTTATCAGAATTTTCTTTGATGTAGTAAAGCTCACCAAGATCTTTTAAAACGCCTGCCTGATTCAGTTTTGATCCTGAATTCTTAAAACGTTCCAATGCTTTTTCTTTCAGTTTGATTTTAGTATCAAAGTATTCAGGTTTATTGTCATACATATATGATAATTCATTGTATGCTTCTCCGGCCTGCTCCTTAAAATGATGGTTTTCAAAATAAGAAAGCGCCTGTTTCATGTTGGAAAAAGCAATCGTTTTGCGGCCTCTTTCTTTATCTATTTTAGCCTCCAGAAAGATGATTTTTCCGGCAGACATCGGATCCCCGGATTTCATATTGAGTGCTTTTGCCTGTCTGTTCAGAATAGCGGCACTGTCGAGATCAGTTTTCAACTCTCCTTTTTTGGTAATGTAATAGTCACTCAGGCGCAGCAATAAAGTGATTTTCTGAGCGGTATTGGCGGAAGAGGAAATCTGTTTTCTCAACAGTGCAGGATTTTCTTGAGTCTGTGCTTTTATATTGCATGAAAACATCAAAATCAACGAAAAACATACTATTTTAAGTAGATTTTTAGATAAAAAATAAAGACTGAAATTCATTTTTTAAAGGTAATCTATTATCCTGTAATCTGCCATAGTCCTGTGCTAGTTTTTACGGTGGTAAAAATAGCAGATGATCATTGCCAGTCCGGGTAAAACCAATGTTACCAACCCATATTGTTTTCCTGCATAAGCCCCTAAAAAACAGCCTACCAGAAATCCAAGTATGGTAACCAGCTGCTTCTTCAGGCTTGCCCATGCATCAGGGTGGTGAAAACCGTTTGACAACAGCGTTCCGAAATCCAGGGAGGCCTGGGTTACATTTCCTGTCATCATCGTAGTCGGGCCATGGGTTTCCTTTGCATAGAGTTTTCCGAAAGCATTCTGAAGTCCCATTGCAAAAACGGTAATCATAGCCACAGTATACATCACGGTTTCTGAAAATGTTCCATAGTAACTGAAAACGGCAACAATAATTCCGGCCGACAAAAGCAATGCTCCTTCCCAGAACAACAGGGTATAATGGTTGATGACTTTCCCGGCGATTCTTCCTCCTGCCATAACCGCAAGAATAAAGACCGGAAAAGTAAGCAGCTTTACCCAGGCATGAATATCCGATCCTTTCACAAACTGATAGGCAAAGACAATAAAGTTTCCCGTAACATGGGCCGAAAAAAGGGCATCTGCCGATACAAAAGTCACGGTATCGCAATATCCGGCAATCATGGTTAACAATAAGGTGACAAAACCGATATTATGTTTTACTTCCATTTTTTATTGTAAATGTGAACGGAGCATCCAGGCCATTTTCTCATGAGTTTCCAGTAATCCTGTGATGTAGTCACTTGTCCCTGAATCACGGAATTCGACAGCGAAGTTTTCAATATTTTCACGAAGATGAATGATGATACTTTCATGGTCGGAAAGAAGTGCCCTGATGTAAGTCAGGCTGTCATTCGATTCCAGATGATGCTCAGACAAATGCGTTAATGCAAGATATTCTCTTAAAGTGGCCGGTGCGTAATGTCCCAGTGTTCTGATTCTTTCTGCCAGATCATCGATGATGTCGTCCAGCTGTCCGTATTGTGCCTCGAAAAACAGGTGTTTATTGTAAAAGTCCGGTCCTTCCACATTCCAGTGCGCTTTTTTTGTTTTGGTATACAATACAAATTCATCTGCTAAAGTGGTAATCAATACTTCAGCAACTTTTGCTAAATTTTCGTTTTTAATTCCGATTGAAGTTTTCATTTTATAATGTATTTAATATGTAATAATCTAGTGAATATCTTCCTGCTCCCAATGCAAGAACCAGTAACAGGGAAAGGGTGTACATGAAAGGAACGTCCCGCACTTCCGGTGAATCTTTTCTGTGAACCACAAAATATCCGATAGCCGTCACCCCGATTGTCGGTAAAACCGCAAGCCTGGTTCCCAATCCTAAAATGATCAGAAACGGAACCACCAGATCGGCCAATGATGCAACGATGGCATTGAGTTGATCAGGCAATCCCAGAGGATTTGGAATCACTTCCCTCTGTCCGTTTTCCAGCCTGAATTTCTTTAAACCATGCACTCTGAACAGCTGAATGGCAAGGAGTACCCGGAAAACCAGAAATGAAGCATCATTGAATGATGAGCCTAAATCCGATGAAAGGATCTGTTTTAAAATTTCCATATATACTGATATTTAAAAAGCAAAACACGAACAGCCTAAAGCTCCCCAGAATGTATGGTAATTATTAACGGGCACATTGCTCATTCTTGCCTGGTTATGGTTATGATGGTGAATATCGCAGCTTCCTGCACAGCTGTGAATCTGCGAAGCTAACGGAGCTTTTAAATCCTGTTTCGCATTTTTTTCGATTTCTTTCTGAAAATGTCCTCCGGTAGGGTAATATCCGTTATAAAGATTCGTTGGAGACCAATCCGGAAGCACAGGAATAGATGGCGGTGCATAGGATGAAAAGGTTCCTTTTGCATAGACAATTTTCCCGTCTACAATGGTCATTTCCGCTTCAATATTTTTGATCTCTTCATCATCAACCGTGAAATAATCCTGATCAAGAACTGCCAGATCGGCAAACATTCCCACTCTGATATCGCCTTTTTTCTGCTGTTCCTGAGAGAACCATGCACTGCCTTTTGTATACAGTTCCAGTGCAGTTGACCTGTCCAGCTTTGTTTCATGATACAGTTGAAGTCCGCCAACAGTTTTTCCTGCGGTCAGCCAATACATGGAAACCCAAGGATTGTAACTGCTTACTCTCGTGGCATCCGAACCTCCTCCTACAGGAACTCCGATTTCCAGCATTTTTTTCACGGGTGGTGTACTTTCTGCTGCCGGGGAACCATAACGGTCTGCAAAATATTCTCCCTGGTAAGCCATTCTGCTCTGGATAGCGATTCCGCCGCCAAGCATTTTCACCCGTTCGATATTTTTTCATCAATGGTTTCTGCATGATCAAAAATCCATGGAAGACCATTGAAAGGAATATCCCGGTTTACTTTTTCAAAAACATTTAAAAAACGGCTGATGCTTTCATTATAGGTGGCGTGAAGCCTGAATGGCCAGCGGTTTTCTACCAGTAAGCGAACTATTTTTTCAAGATCTGCTTCCATATTTTCAGGCAGATCGGGTCTTGGCTGCAGAAAATCTTCAAAATCTGCTGCCGAAAATACCAGCATCTCTCCTGCCCCGTTGTGACGGTACATGTCATCGCCCTGATATAATTTTACGGTGTCGATCCAATCACTGAAATCTTCAAATTCATGTTTAGGCTTCTGGGTAAAAAGATTATAGGCGATCCTTACGGTAAGCTGTTTTTCTCATTCAGCTCATTAACCACCTGATAGTCGTCCGGGAAATTCTGAAATCCTCCGCCGGCATCAATGACGCTGGTAATTCCGAACCGGTTCAGTTCTGTCATAAAATGTCGGGTAGAATTCAGCTGGTGTTCGTAAGAAAGCTTCGGGCCTTTTGCCAGTGTTGAATATAAGATCATGGCGTTGGGTGTGGCAATAATCAACCCTGTGGGTTCCCCGTTAGCATCTCTTTCAATATGTCCGCCTGCCGGAGCCGGGGTATCCCTGGTAAATCCTACTGCTTTTAATGCAGCTCTGTTCATTAAAGCCCTGTCGTATAAATGCAGGATAAAAACAGGTGTTTCGGGAGCGATAGCATTAATTTCCTCCAGGGTTGGCATCCTTCTTTCTGCAAACTGGAATTCGGACCATCCTCCTACGACACGAACCCATTGCGGGGAAGGTGTACGGTCTACCTGGTCTTTTAACATTCTGAGCGCATCAGCCAGTGAAGGAACGCCATCCCATCTTAATTCCAGATTGTAATTCAATCCGCCACGAATCAGATGGATGTGAGAATCATTGATTCCCGGCACCACTCTTTTCTTCTTAAGATCAATCAGTTCCGTGGATTCATCTGCGAACTGGTCTGCCAGTCCGTCATTTCCAACCGCAATAATTTTCCCGTCTTTAATGGCGACTGCAGAAACTTCCGGAGTTTCTTTATTGAAAGTGTGTATTTTTCCGTTGTATACAATAAGATCTGCTTTCATCTTTAATTATTTGGTGTTCAACGTTGAAATAGCATCCTGAATTCCTCCTCCGGCAACGGTGAAAAATGACGGCCCGGCCAGCAGAATCAGTTTTTTTAGTTTTATTGTATCGGATAAATGCTGACTATTTAAATAAGACTGTGTACGGTAGGCATCAAAAGCGCCCAAAACCACATTTTCTGCCACTAAAGCGGTTGGAGAATCAATTCCGGCATCTTTGATATCGCTGGCAAATGATACGGTATGTACCTGCAGTTTCAAAGCTTCTCTCATGGCAACACTTCCTACTTCTTTCATGAGTTCGGCATCGAAAGAATTTCTGTTTCCCAGCCCGATCAGCAATAATTTCCCTGAGGCAAGGCTTCTTTTCGGAGGATTAATTAATAAGGTTTCCAAAGCGTGTCCTTTGAACTGTCCTTTTTTACGGACTTCTGTAATTATTCCTTTGAGTGCTTCATCCAGATGAACCATTCCGTTCAGTTCTTTGGGAAGCGCCGGCGGATTGAAAATATCGCCTTCCGTATACTCGAAAACACAGGCGATCTGTAAATCTGCTTTGGCGGCAGAAGGACCCTGAACCAGTCCTACAACAGAAATACCGTCAACGGTTCCCCATGTTTTTGAGGTTCCAATAGCTGTTTTTTCTGCGGCAGCCTGTGCTGAAACGAAGTGGGTTCCCGCAGTTGCCAACATCAATGCTGTAAAGAATGCTTTTGACCAATTGATGTATTTTGAAATTGAATTTTGCATAATAAATGGTTTAGTAATGATTAAAATTTGAATCCCAGCCTGATATTCCAGAAAACACCGCTTTTTGCATCCTGAATGATATCTTCAATAAAAGGCCCTTTGTGGAAATACTGAAGTCCGCTCACCAGAGAGAAATGCTTGTTGAAATTATAGGTAAAGCTGGTTAAATAAGCCGTTCCGATATACCTTTTATCTGAGCTGCTTCCGGGCCGGTTCAATGCGCCGCTTGGCCGGTAAACTCCGTCATTCAGGGAATATCGCCAGTTGAAGACAACATCCAGCTGCATTTTGAGTTTGGAAGTCAGATCAAGGGTCATATACGGATGAATATCAATTAAATTGACAGGTCCCACCTGCGGGCTGAAGCCGAAATACCCTCCTTTCGGATATAAAGGATTAAAAGTATTGAGCTTTCCGTCATTTTTAGAATGATCTCCTGATATATAATCGTTTCTCAGATTGATGCTTGGCTTGAATGTAAGGTTTTCAAAGAGGTACCCTACATCCACAGAGCCCGTCCAGGCACTGATCTTTTCGTTTCCAAAACGTCCGAACTGATAGGCAGCTTCCAGGTTATAGATAAATCCGCCGCCATATTTCCAGAGTCTTCCGCCGACCGTATGCCTTTTTTCTATGGCTGTTCCTGCTTCAAAAACAGATTCGTCTCTTCGGATGCCGAGGTAATAGAGATCCAGATTTCCGGCTTCAGGAATAATAATTTTGGAATAAAGTCCCCAAAGGTTAAGCTGCTTTGAAATGGTATTATCAAAAACTCCGGTATTGACAGAGTCTGCCATCATCGCAAAAGCATCTAAAGAAACATTTTTATAGGAATACATGATTTTGGCTCCTGTAAAAGACAGCCTTGCATTCGGCCCTTCCCTTACAGAAATTAATCTGCCGGAACCGTAGTCCAGCTCCTGTCTTCCCAGTCTCACTATCAGCTTCTGATCTTCCCTGTTCACCAAACCTGCATCCAGAAAGAGATTCTGAATACTCAGCTGGTCTTCATCAATGCCTCTTGAACCGTTTTTCTTCCGTTTTGCAAAGCGCTTCTGATCTGTGAAAATATTCTGAAGTTTTTCCCGAAATGCCAGTCTGCATGAAGGTCATAGCGCTGAAGAAAAAGTCGTTGTGCCCTATGTTAAGCCTGCCCCAATCTTCATTGCTGAAATCCACATATTCATACCTTGCTTCGCCACCCAATGAGAGATAGATATCTTTCTTTTTATTGAGAGGAAGATATTTAATGTTATCATAAAAGCTCTTTGTGGAATCTTTCAGATATTCATAATTTTCATCATACCGCAGAAGTTTAAAGCTCTGGGACGATAAAGTTTCAGAACATACAAGAACGGTCATGATAAAAGCTTTTAAAAACAGTATTGAAGGTGCAGATTTCAACATTGAAAATGGTATATTATATTTAATGATTCAGCATATGATGAGCATAATGAATTCCTAATCCGTAAGAAGCCCCATATTTTTTCATAAGGTCAGTTACAGGACCATAGGTTTCCTGACGTGCCCAGTCTCTCTGAAGTTCCAGGATATACTGAATGGAAGTCATAGGCTTTACTTCTGAATGGATCATTCTCTGCACAGCCCTTTCATGCGCCTCATCACTCACATCGCCACAGGCATCGGTAATGACATACACGTCATAGCCCTCCTCAAGTGCAGATAATGCAGGACCCACAATACAAACGCCTGTCCATAATCCTGCGAAAACCAGCTTCTGTTTCTGTGTTCCCACAATTGCTTTATAAGCAGCTTCATCTTCCCATGTATTCATAGTAGTTCTGTCGATATACCCTGAGGTTGCCATAGGATATGCTTCCTCGATTTCCGGGAAAACAGGACCTGAAAAGCTTTGTTCTGCAACCGTAGTAACGATGGTAGGAACATTGAATATTTTGGATGCCCCACACAGTACCGCAACATTATTACGCAGTTCGTTCATAGAGATACTTTTGGTGGCAAATGCCATTTGTCCTTCGAAATCAATCAGTACCAGTGCATGATTTTCAGGAGAAAGTAGTTTTGATGATGGTTTCATAAAGTTTATTTTATTTAAATAATTGGGGTTAAATTAATGGGATGATAGTTTTCTGATGAGTTCTGTACTTACAGTATCAGCATAGATTCCGTAAGCGCTCGTCAGGATGCCTTTCACAGAATACTTGTCGGAAGCGATGCCGTAGACTACTTCTTCATCTCCCTGATCGGTATCTCCTTCAAAGCGGAATGTGTATCGTATTTTAAAATCTTCCGGAGAGACATCAAGAAAGTTATTGAGCCTGATGCAATCATTTTTAAGGTTAAAATCTTCTGTATATCCGTTTTGATTAAGCCACTGAACGGCCTCAGTCAACGTATCAAAAGCTGGCTGTATCGTATTCATTTGTAAAGAATGCTGATTATTCTGTGATAAAAGCTAAAATATCTTTGTTGATGGTTGGATGCTCTGTCGTCGGCATACCGTGAGGGAAACCAGGATAGGTGATCAGCTTTCCGTTCTTCAGTAATTTGGCTGATTTTATTGCTGAATTTTCAATCGGTACGATCTGGTCATCTTCACCGTGAAGAACCAATACCGGAATATCCACAGCTTTTAAATCTTCGGTTAAATCGGTTTCTGAAAAGGCTTTGATCCCGTCATAATGAGCAATAATGCCACCCATCAGTCCCTGTCTCCACCAGTTTCTCTGTACTCCGTCCTTTACATCAGCACCTTCTCTGTTGTAGCCATAGAAAGGAATAGTAAGGTCGTAATAAAACTGGTTTCTGTTGTTCATCGTCTGTTCTCTGATATTATCGAAAACTTCCATAGGAACACCGTCAGGATTCGTCTCACTCTTCACCATTACCGGTGGAATGGCACTGATCAAAACCGCTTTCTTAGCTCTTCCGTTCGAGTATTTGTTAACATAACGGATTACTTCACCACCACCTGTTGAGTGTCCGATGTGTACAACATCTTTCAGATCTAAGAATTCAACCAGTTCTGCGGCATCAGAAGCGTATTGTTCAATAGTGTGATTGTAGATGTTCTGGCTGGAGCGTCCGTGGCCTCTTCTGTCATGGGTAACCACTCTGTAGCCTTTCTGTAAAAGAAGATCACCTGTGCATCCCAATCGTCTGATGATAAAGGCCAGCCGTGGTGAAACATTAATACAGGTCCCTGCCCCTGATCTTTGTAAAAAATTTCTGTTCCGTCTTTTAATGTTAATGTGCTCATTGTTGTACTATTTTTTGAATTAAACTTATGAGCATAATGCCAAAAAACAACCCAAAACAATAAAGAAATTGGCTTTCAGCACATTAATAAAAACAGTCAGTAAATTACACTACGAAATATCGTAGTTTTATGATTCATCTATTGTAATTTATATGAAAAGCATGCAGCCATTAATGCATGGCTGCATGCTTAAAAACAAAAAAATCAGACATATGTCTGATTTTTTTAATAATAGTATTAATAGTTTGTATACCGGAAAGCTGCTATGGTGGCTATTATTCTTCCTTTATTTGTGACAGGTCAAGACCCAGTTTTGTAAATTCTTCCTGCCCTTTTTCGGTAATATAATAATGACGGTCTGCAGGATTTTCCTTGGCAATCCAGCCTTTCTCAACAAATTGTTCTAAAAGAAGCTGCCCTAATTTTCCGCCGATATGCTCATAGCAGGTCTTAGCGGGTTTTCTGCCGGTTGATGTATTCATATTATTAGTTTAATTGGTATTATTTGGTTGCATTAATTCAAATGCAGATAATCCTTAATCGTTTTTAAAACTCCGAAGCTGTCATTGGTACATGCTTCAAAATTAGCCACCTGCTTTACATTCGGATGGGCATTTTGCATGGCGTATGAATATTTGGCATTCTTCAGCATTTCTATATCGTTCATATAATCCCCGAAAGCCATCGTATTTTCAGGAGAGATGCCCAGCGATTTCTGGAGAATTTTCAGGGCATTTCCTTTATTGATATCCTTATTCATAACATCTAGCCAATATGCTCCTGAAACCACTACTTCCAGACCGAATTCTTCAAATCTTTTCAGCGCCGGATACAAATACTTTTCAGAACCTTCAGGATGATAAACTGCTATCTTAAAGGCGGTATCATCAATTTTTTCCGTCAGGTCATCCTTCTTCATGTTTTCAGTATAGTATTTTGAGAAAAAGTCTACAAACTGCTGATCCTCGGTTTCGTAATACGCCATTTTTTTAGCTGACAATACGGCTTTGGCACCCGGTATTTCACGGACTGCTTTAATGATGTCAACAATATATTTGTATTCCAGCGTATCGGCGAAAAGCTCCTGGTCTTTATAGATCACGTACCCTCCGTTTTCAGCAATAAAACCGATCTCACTTTCTATCTCTCCGAAATAATGGGTAATACCCGGCATCTGTCTTCCGCTTGCGGGCACAAATACAATATTTCTTTTTTCAGTTCTTTATAAACTTCTGAAAACTCAGGGCTCATTTCATGGCTGGAGTTGAGAAACGTTCCATCCATGTCCGTCACAATTAATTTAATCTGTTCCATAATTTTATTGGGAAAAGCGAAATTCTGTACCTGGCAGCATCATAATTTGCTTATTCTTTTCAAAGATATTGATTTATTATTTTTTCTTGTAATGAATGGTGGAAAGGTTTCTTAATATTGTGGCACTTTGTTCCGGGGTGATATCCCGTTGAGGCTCAGCCAGCATTTCGTATCCTACCATAAACTTTTTAACTTCCGCACTTCTGAGCAGCGGAGGATAAAAGTGCATATGAAAATGCCATTCCGGATGTTCTTTGCCATCTGTAGGAGACTGGTGAATTCCTGCAGAATAAGGAAATGACGTTTCAAAAAGGTTGTCATATATTGTGGTCAGATCCTTGAGTATGGCTGCAAAAGATTCTTTTTCTGCTTCAGAAAATGCCGCAATATTTTTTCTTTTCTGTTTGCTGATCATCATTGTTTCGTATGGCCACGATGCCCAAAACGGTACCAATGCGGCAAAGTGTTCATTTTCTGTCACGATGCGCTCACCAGCGGTGATTTCCTGCTCAAGATAATCTTCCAGTAATGTTCTTTTATTTTTTTCAAAATAAGATTTCAGCTGATTCTGGGTTTTCTGAACCATTGCCGGAATGGACGACTGTGCCCATATCTGGCCGTGCGGATGTGGGTTGCTGCAGCCCATAATGCTTCCTTTATTTTCAAAAATCTGCACATAATTGATATGGTCCAGAGCAGCCAGTTCATTGAACTGCTCCTGCCATACATCCACCACATTTTTGATGTGTTCCACAGGCATTTCGGGCAAGGTAAGACTGTGATTTTCGGAAAAACAAACCACCCTGTTGATCCCGCGTTCCGGAAGAAGGGTAAAAAATCCGGAATGATTTTCAGAAAACTCAACTTCTTCATTCAGCAATGCTCCAAAGTCATTGTTAAAGACGTAAGTTCCCTTGTACTCAGGGTTGCGGTCTCCGTTAGCACGGATATTTCCTGAACAGAGATAGCAGTCCGGATCATATTCGGGACGGTTTTCTTCTGCCGATTCTTCTCTCTGCCCCTGCCATGGACGGTTTGCCCGCTGTGGAGAAACCAGTAACCATTCATCCAAAAGAGGATTGTATCTTCTGTGGGGATGTTTTTTAGGATCAAATGATGTATTCATTGGTGTATTCTTTTATCCCGTCTGAAATTTTAACCTGGTAAACTTTCATCTGGATATTAAAATGTTCAAGATATTTTTCACTGATAGCCTGAATTACTTTTTCAGCTTTATCTTCCTGAATCAGGTTGATGCTGCACCCTCCGAAACCTCCTCCCATCATTCTTGCTCCCAGCACACCTTCCTGCTGCAATGTGTTTTCAACCAAAAAATCCAGCTCATTACAGCTGACTTCAAATTCAGTGGACAGCCCGGCATGGGTTTCCGTGAGAAGTCTTCCCAGATATTCAATATTTCCTTCTGAAATAGCTTTTGCCGCCATTTCTACCCTCTTAATTTCTTTCAGTAAGTAGAGGCATCTTTTGTGTGAAATACTTCCCATTTCCTCTTTAACAGTGCCAAGCATAGTTGCGGTAAAATCCCGGAACTTCTTTACTTCAGGGAATTTTTTCCATAAGACTTTTTTACCGTGTTCTACATCTTTACGCCTCTCATTATATCCGGATGTCAGATGACTATGTTTTACACAGCTGTCAAAAAGCAATAAGCTGTATCCTTTAAGGTCAGCATCAAAATATTGATGTTCCAGGGAATTACAGTCGAGCATAATGACCTTATTTTCCTTCCCGAAAACGGAGGCAAACTGATCCATAATTCCGCACTGAACTCCTGCAAAAGTATGTTCTGATTTTTGTCCGATCACTGCGATTTCTTTTCTGGTGAGATGAAGATCAAAAAGTTCATTGAGGATATAGGCAAAACCGCATTCAAGAGCAGCCGAGGAAGAAAGTCCTGATCCCATCGGAATGGTGCTGCTGAAAACAATTTCCATTCCGCAAAATTGATTTTCCTGTTGCTGCAGCTGGCTGAAAACGCCCAGAATATAGTTCATCCACATCTGCTGTACCGGCTTTACCTTCTTTGTGACATCAAATGTATATTCTTCTCCCAGATCTTTGGCAATGATCCTGCAGAAATTGGTCTCTGGCCGTCTGCGGACAGCAAAACAGATGTATTTGTCTATGGCAGCAGGCAATACGAAGCCATCGCTATAGTCTACATGCTCACCGATAATATTTATTCTACCGGGAGAAAGGAAAATATGTTCAGCCTCTTCTTTGAATTCGGTCCTAAACTTTTGTAGGGTTGGGTTGATTAACTGTTCATGCATATCAATCTTATCTGATCAAACAGATCCTGGGGATCTCAAGTATAAAACTACTGAATTTATAACAGAGAAATTATACTTTACAAATATTGTTTATAAGTGTTAAATATACACTTATATTTCAATACATTCCAAAACAGTGCCTTATTTTTAAATCCAACTGTGAATTACTCCATAAAATAATTAAATTCTTTACGGTATTGTGAAGGACTTTTCTGGATGTATTCTTTAAAAGTCCTGTTAAAATAACTGAAGTTGTTGAACCCCGATTGAAAGCAGACTTCCGTGATGCTTAAAGGCTGTTCTGCCAGAAGTTTGAGGGCATGGGTAATTCTGTATTCATTAACAAACTGCGTAAAAGTTTTATTGGTAATTTTTTTAAAGTAGCGACAAAAAGACGGTACTTTCATATTGGCAAGATCAGCCATTTCTTCGAGGGTTATGGCTTCTTTGAAGTGATCTTTAACATAATTGAATATAAGATTGATCCTTTCATTGTCTTCCACCTGGGTCTGAAGGTAATATTTTCCCGCATTTAAAATCCTGTAATCCTGAGTCACAGAAAGTTCGTCCAATATTTTCAGAAATCTGCACAGCTTGTCCAGTGAGGAGGTTTCATGCATCTCAGTAATCTCTTTTCCTATTTTTTTCTTCACCTCTTCCCCGAAGACGATTCCTGCCTTTGATTTTTCAAGCAGAGCAGAAATCCTTTGCATCTCCGGTATATCCCAGATAGGTTCTCCTAAAAATCAGGTTTAAACTGGATTACCATTTCATACTCATTATGCGTACTTTCATTGGTCAGTCCGCAATGCGGAAGATTGCTTCCTATCAGCACAAGGTCTCCTCTGAAAAATAGGAAATACTGCTTCCGATCTGCCTTTTCCCGGAACCTTTGCATACAAAGATCAGCTCAATCTCAGGATGGTAATGCCAGACATGGGATTTTATATTCTCATTGGTGAGAAATTTCAGGCTGGTAAAACTGCTTCCTATGGTGGGCCTTATCGCCTCAAAAGAAGGATTTACATGTTTCATAGTGCAAAACAAATGATTTCATATGCAAAATTAACAAATAATACATTTATATCAATCAACAAGGTTAATATAGTACATCAATATGAAAATTTAATTATAGCCTGAGAATTATTGCTGCCATAGCTTTGCAATAGTAATCCTAAAAGCCTTAACCCATGAGCACATTATTAAAAGCCGTATTTTTTGCAGGAACCTTATTGTTCTCAGCAAATGTAATGAGTAAGGACAGAGATTTTTCCCTTTCCTTTGGAAACGTAGAGGCCAAAACGTTAAACTTTGAGCTTTCAAATGCTAAAAGTGTTTCTGTTTTTGTCTATAACACTGCCCATGACGAGCTGTTTTCAGAAAATCTTGCAGATGGAGACCATGTGATCAAAACGTATGATTTTCAAAGTTTTACACCTGGGACGTATTATCTGGTAGCAGAATCAGAAACGAAGATAGAGAAATACAAAATCAAAATCAATGCTGATAATATAATGGAGGTGGAAAAAACACCTGTAAGCGCTGTGCATAAGCCTGAATATACGATTTCCGGGCATATGGCCAAACTTCACATGTCTGATGTAAAAGGACCTGTAAGCATTTCAGTATATGATCTTTCCAATACAACGTACTATACTTCAAATAAAAATATGCTGACGGCAAAGTGGATATCACTTTTGATCTTGATCCTAAAACCGCAGACCAATACATCATCCAGGTTGAAGAAAACGGAAATGTTTTTAATAAGATAATTTCTCTCCGATAAAACGGAATATACAGATAGATTGACCTATCGATCATTCCAAATTATTTTTGGATTAAAATTTTACTTACAGTTTATTGTTTTGAGGCAGCTCATTTCCAATCAGGAAAAAGAGCTGCCTCATTTTTTAATTGTGATGCCCCATGCTCAGTTTAATCTTTTTCAGATCTTCCAGTTCATGAACAGGCCGTTCAATGTCATAAGGAATCGGTTTTTTGGAAAAAGTCTGAAAGTAAAGTAGACAGGCATCTTTCCACCATACCGCATCCTTAGATTGAATTTTAAGCTTTGACTGAACATCAGCAAACCTTTGTTTATCTATATAAGGTTCCATTCTATCCCAGGTTTTCTGATAATCCCTTACCTTTTTCACCCCGGAATCATACGTATAGCACAGTTCATCCCACAGCGATTTTCCATCTTTCATCGTATACTCCCACGGAACATGATGAAACCACAGAATAAGATTTTCCGGGCAGGCTGAGATATTCCCGTATCTTTCATTAAGCGGTGGAAAATACTGTGAAACCGCATTGCTTCCTGTTTTTGTCCTGTTAAAACCCAATCCCTGGGCATCAGCCTGATGGTAGTAGACAGGTGACCAGTCCGGTCTTCCGCCTTTATAGTCACCCCATGGTTCAGGTCCATAGTGATGTCCTCCCGCAAAGATATGGTGTAACCCTAACGGCATCATATAATCTACAGCAGTTTCTCTGGATGAAAGCATGATTTCTTTTACCGGATTCAGGAAGTTCTGATCGTCTGTGAAGGTCATTTTGATCCATTCATCGGCAATCTGCTCTGCACCCAGCTGATGATTCCATGCTAATCTCCCGAATGCATACCAGTTGGCCTGTGCAAAATGATGTCCCGTCCAGTTGGTATCCTCCCCGATATTGGCAACGGCAGAGATAGCTGTAATTTTTGCGGGTCTTAAAGTACCGTCTGTGATTTTAGCAATCGTAGAACCCTGGCCGTCAGAATAAGTGTCGCTATCCAGTGTTTCCTTGAATAAAGGGGCCAGATAAACGAGATGATTTGAAAAGCCCAGATATTCCTGGGTGATCTGAAATTCTACCATTTCGGAAGTCTTTCTTAAGGCACCGAAAAGAGGATTAAATGCTTCACGCGGCTGAAAATCAACCGGACCATTTTTGATCTGAATAATCACATTATCTTTGAATTTACCGTCCAGAGGAACAAACTCAAGGTAAGCCTGTTTGGCTCTGTCGTCTTTGCTCGGGCTGTAGACAAAGGCTCTCCACATGACGATCCCATTGTAAGGTTTCAGGGCATCTGCCATCATATTGGCTCCGTCTGCATGGGTTCTTCCGTAATCCTGAGGTCCGGGCTGCCCTTCGGAGTTGGCTTTCACTAAAAATCCGCCGAAATCGGGAATTAACCTGTAAATTTCAGCAGCTTTATCTTTCCACCATTTTTGTACGTCTTTATTCAACGGATCTGAATTTTGTAATCCGCCCAGCACTTTAGGTGAAGAAAAATTGACGGAAAGATATACTTTAATGCCATAAGGCCTGAAAATATCAGCCAGAACCTTTACTTTTTAAGATAATCTTCCCTAAGCATATTGGGTGATGCGTTCACGTTATTCAAAACAACGGAATTGATTCCTATTGAAGCATTCGCTCTTGCATATTCTTCATAGCGCGGAGAAATTTTACCCGGTAAATCTTCCCATTTCCAGAGTGATCTTCCGGCATATCCTCTTTCAATACTTCCGTCGAGATTATCCCAATGATCCAGAACTCTTACATCGTATGATGGTTTTTCAACAGTATTTAAATGAGACAGATCTGCTTTTGTCTGCTGCAATCGTAAGATATGATAGACCCCGTACAACAATCCTATTTCTTTTCCTGCAGAAATAACGATTTTTTCAGGCGTGGAAACAATCCTGTAACCGTCTTTCAGGTTTTTGTCTTTTTTCTGTACGAAGTTCCACCGCCTGTCCCTGCCAGTGGCTGCCCAGCTCTTTTCTGGCAATATTCAGGGTTGGACTGCTGCCTTTGGCAATAATTTGATCTGCCGATATTCCGTTCTTTGCAGGAAACCGAAGCCAGAGCTGACTTCCGTCCTCCGCAAAAACCAGTAACGGAATGATCAGAAAAAATAGAATGTTGAATCTCAGATATCGCATTGAAAAATTTTAAGTTATTAAAGATGACTATGACCGGTCTTCCAGACCTTCAATCGTCTTGATTTTGCCCTCCTGATCGTATTCCAGTTCAATTACTTTCATACTTCTCAGCCATGTTTTACCGCCACTCGGAACAGAATCATGGAAAAACAGGTACCATTTTCCTTTAAACTCCACGATGCTGTGATGGGTTGTCCATCCTACCACCGGAGTAAGAATTTCCCCCTGAAAAGTAAACGGTCCGTAAGGGTTATCCCCGGTTGCATAACAAATCAGGTGGGTGTCTCCTGTAGAATAAGAGAAATAATATGTACCATTGTACTGATGCATCCATGATGCTTCAAAAAGCGGTGCTTATCACCATGAAGCAGTGGTTTTCCGTTTTCATCGGTGATCACGACGTCTTTAGGAGCTTCCGCAAATTCAAGCATATCATCGCTTAGTAGAGCCACCTTTGAGTGGATTGCAGGTTCATTATTTTCGGGAATTACAGCAGATTCAAGTGCTTTATTATCTCTGTAGCGCTGCAATTGTCCACCCCAGATTCCTCCGAAATACATATAATATTTTCCTTTATCTTCAAAAATGCAGGGATCGATGCTGTAGCTTCCCATCATCGGATGTTTCTCAGGAACGAAAGGACCGTAAGGTTTGTCGCTCACAGCAACACCGATTCTGAAAATGTCATTCTGATCCTTCAGAGGAAAGTACATATAATATTTGCCGTCTTTGAAGGCAACATCGCAATCCCAAAGCTGTCTCCCCGCCCAAGGAATATCTTTTACCGAAAGAACTACGCCATGGTCTTTAATTTCTCCGCTGTCCACATCATCCATTGAGAAGACATGGTAATCATTCATGTCGAAATGGTCTCCGTTATCATTTTCTTCAATTCCGCTTTCGCGGTCGTGAGAAGGATAGATATAGATTTTATCTTCAAAAACGTGAACGGAAGGGTCTGCCATATAATCTTCCGGGAATAAATATTTTGATTTTTTCATTAAGTAAAAATTCTATTGATTTAATTTTTCTCTGCCAGCTTTATTATTTTTTGTACTACAGGTTTATCCTGGTCTTTTCTGTCAAACAGTAACGGATAATCTGTTCTTCCTTTTACCGGAAAATCATTTTTCCAGGACTGCTTGTCGGTTACCCCCCATAAGGTGACCCTTCTTATTCTATCTTTATGTTTCAAAAATAAACCAAAGAAATCGAGGTAACGTTTTTCCCATTTCATTTCTACTTCTTTGGGAAGTCCTGTGGTGTAAGGATTCATTTCTTTCTGATAGGCAACAGTATCCGAAACATTGGCAGAGCTTCCCCATGGAGAAGGCAGTGCACTGATTTCCAGTTCTGTAATATTGACCTTAACTCCGGCATTGGAATATGCCAGAATTGCTTTTTCATATTCATCGATGGAAGGGTTATCCATCCCGACATGGGCCTGCATTCCTACTCCATCAATACGGATTCCTCTTGACTTAAGTTTTTCAACCATTGTAATGACTGTTTTTACCTTTTCAGGGTACCATTCATTATAATCGTTGTAATATAATTCTGCATTGGGATCGGCTTCCTGTGCATACTGAAACGCCAAAGGAATAAAATCTTCACCCAGGATTTCATAAAATTTACTTTTTCTGTAGGATCCGTCTTCAAGAATAGCCTCATTGACCACATCCCATCCTTTTACTTTTCCTTTGTAACGGGAAACTACGGTTGTAATGTGGTTTTTCATGCGCTGCTTCAATACTTCCGGAGAAACATCTTTTCCGTTGCTGTCCACAAAAAACCATTTTGGAAGCTGGGAATGCCAGATTAACGTATGTCCGATGATGAACATATTGTTTTGCATCCCGAAATCAACAAATTTATCGGCATCATCAAAGAAGAACTTTCCTTCCTGAGGCTGCAGAAACATCGATTTCATGCAATTTTCAGCAACAACAGAGCTGAATTGTTTTTTGATAATCGCTGCAGCTTTCTGATCTGTTCCGTCAATCTGGGGAAGGCTCATGGCAGTTCCGATATAGAATTTATCCTGAAATGCTTTTTTTAATGTACTGCCAGATTTCTGCGCCGACAGCCCGGAAGCGGTAATAACCGCCCAACCAATTAAAATACGTTTCATAGTAATCGTTTTATTTTCTTCTTTCAGCCAGATCTTTTTCAATCTGAACTTCCATTTTTTTGTTGATTTTGTAGAATAAAAGCAGTCCGCAGGCAATGAAAAACGGTATGGACGGGAAAATACTCACAAGCATTTTGGCTCCTGCCGCCACTGTTTCAGGCTGAATCACCTGTTCGCTTCCGTGTACGGAGATGTATCCGTATTTTCCTATAATCAAAGCTACCAGAGAGCTTCCGATGCTGAGACCAACTTTCAGTCCTACCATCATGGCAGAAAAGATAATAGCGGTAGCCCTGCGGTTATTTTTCCATTCCGAATAGTCGGCCACATCAGCAATCATAGCCCACAAAAGCGGCGTGCTGATCCCGTAAAAGAATCCGTGTAAAATCTGCGACAGGAACATAATTCCCACTGCTTTCGGAGGATAAAATATAAAGAACAGAATGAAAAGTGTAGAGATAAATAATGAAGCGATAAAAGTATCCCGTTTTCCAAACCGGTCTGCCAGTTTTTTAGAGAAGGTAATTCCTATAATCATCATTACAATTCCTCCTGCATTAAACAATCCGAACCCTGCAGACTTCGGGTCTTCCCCGAAGAAATTCATCCCTGCAGAATTAAAGAATGCTGTAATGGGTGAAATAAAGTTCTTCAGAGCATTCTCATCCACATAATTATTAAAATAATATACATAAGATCCTCCTTTCATGGCCAGCGTGATGAATATAAATGCGGTCACGGTAAGCATAATAATCCAGGGTCTGTTCTGGAATAAATCTTTTAAATCTTCTTTCAGACTTGATTTCTGCTCCGGCTTGGGAATGATTCTTTCTCTGGTGGTAAAAAAGGTAATCAGTAACATGACGGATCCGATCACAGCCAGCCATGTCATAACGGTCTCGATCCCCTGTGCTTTGTCTCCGTGCCCAACATATAGAATGATAGGCAGCATAAATACCTGTACAAAGAACTGTGCAAACATCACTGCTACAAAACGGTATGAAGAAATACTGTTCCTCTCTCCCATATCTCCCGTGATAACACCGCTCAGAGCAGCATACGGTAAGTTATTGGAAGCATATAATAACAATAATAATGAATAGGTAACTGCAGCATAAATCATTTTACCCTGGTAAGAAAAGTGAGGTGTGCTGAAGGCTAAAAGTGCTGCAATACCAAGCGGTACAGCGGTAAATAAAATCCATGGACGGAATTTCCCCCATCGTGAGTTTGTTCGGTCTGCCAGTGCTCCGATAAGCGGGTTAAAACCAAATCCGGCAATTAAACCTACGGTAAGGGTAATGACAGAAGCATCTTCCGCTTTGAGTCCGTAAATATCCGTATAAAAATAAGTCAGGTAAGTTACTAAGGTCTGAAAAACAAGGTTGGCCGCCAGATCTCCCAGGCTATACCCTACTTTCTCTACTACCGATATTTTTTGTGGCTGATTATCCATTGATTTTGATAAGGTTTTCTATGTTAAATTAATTTTTTTCTGTTGTAAAAGGTGAAGCAGGAAGCCCGCTTTTGTTTTTAAGATTGCCGTCCGGGTTGTCTGCCCAGTCGTAGCGTACATTGACTGGGTTTGAGACCTGATCATTCCATACCATCACTTTATTTCCTTTTGCTTCTGCTTTTGCCCATTCATAGCTGCCGTCTTTCTGCTGTATGGCAAAACCTTTAAGGCTTCCCTGTACCAGATCATCTGTTCCGGGCTTAAAGGATAGTATCATGGTATTTCCTTCTGTTTTCATCGACTGATAAACGGGTCCGTCAGCTATGATTTTTTTGCCTTCACCAACTTTCAGAGCCTGTAAAGCAAGCCTGTCACCCACTGTTTTTTTATTTAAGGGATGAATATCATTCCATTCTCCCACATCTATTGTTACCGCAAGTCCTGAATAAGGAACATTCAGAGAAACCTGTCTCTGCTGTTCTCTCAGCTCAGCCCAGTTACTTTCAATGGGTTCATCCTTTTTTCCATAAAATTGGCCAGCTGTACAATCAGGAACGGCATATCTTTTTTGTTCCATTTTGAACGCCAGTCTGAGATCATGGTTGACAGCAAATCACCGTATTCTTTTGGGACCCCGGTATTGCTTTCACCCTGGTACCAGATAAATCCTTTGATTTTATAATTGATCAGCGGGTTAATCATGGCATTGTAAAGTCCTACCGGTTTCCAGCGGATAAATGTTTGTCCGGGAGCCATTTTCTCCATTTTTGCTCCTGTTTTATATTTCCACTCGCCTTTAAGGTCTGTTTTTTGTCCGTCAATTTCTAAATAATACGGTTTATCAGCTATAAACTGTCCTTTTCCGCTGCCATTGATGACTCTTACCGTAATGATATTCTTTCCTTCTTTTAAAACACCCTTCGGAATGTCGTACCAGCGTGGCGGATATTCGTAGGTTACATTGCCTACTTTTACTCCATTGATGTAGGTAATATCAGCATCTTTTATTCTTCCCAGATTGAGAAATGCTGTTTTCTGATCCACTCCTTTTGGCAGGATAATTTCTTTACGGAACCATACCGAACCGTCAAACGAACCTTCCTGATCTTCCCATGATCCCGGAACCATCATGGTCTTCCATCCGGAATCATTGGCGTTATCTTTTTCCCAGTGCTGATTGAACCCAATATCACTCTGATCCAGCTCTGCATACCATGCTTTGCTCAATGATCTTTCCTGGGATTCTGTAGATTGTATGAGGTCATCATTTTTCCATTTTTCTGCTTCCGCAAGATATCCCGGATACTTTTTCAGTGATTTTTCATCCATCCAGGCCTGAACCGGAGAGCCTCCCAGACTGGTATGAATAATTCCTACAGGGACTTTATTTTTTTCATTCAGTTCTTTGGCAAAGAAATAGGCAACTCCTGAAAAATCAAGAATAGTCTGAGGATTGGTACTTTCCCATTTCCCACCGTCAAGATCATTTTGTGGCGCTTTAAAATTGTATTTCTGCGGAACTGTGAAGAATCTTATATTCTGATTATTGGCGTTTTTAATTTCGCTTTCATAAAGAGGTGTGAGCCTCCGCATCGGAAGTTCCATATTGGATTGTCCTGAAGCTACCCACACATCACCAATAAGAATATCTTTAAGAGTGATCTCATTAATTGACATGGTATATGGCCCGCCGGCATTAAGCTTTGGAAGCATAAGAGACCAGTTTCCATTTGGGTCGGCTGTTGTATGATACGCTTTATTGATAAAATTAACCGTAATTTTTTCTCCTGCATCTGCATACCCCCAGATCTTCAGATCCTGATTTCTCTGAAGGATCATTCCATCTGAAACCAAAGCAGGCAGCCTTACTTTTGCATGAAAACTGCAAATGGCTGCAAGAAAAAATAATACGCATAGGATTCTGTTTTTCATGGGAAAAAATCTGTTTTTAAAATTGGTTCAGCTTTATTTCTTTTCGTAATTTTCTGTCAGTAACCGCAATTCAATGACTTTAGCGGTCATCAATTTTTCTTCTGCCAGAAATTTCACCGTAAGAGTTTCTTTATTCTTTTCTGAATCCGGTATCGGAATGACCAGATATTGAGGTGAAGCTCCGGACTTTCCTTCCAGGTTTTGAGCAGTAATTTTTTTACCGTTGATCTCAATATTCAACGTACGGCTGTTATTGTCATCAAAATAAAGCAGGTAAAGGTATGAAGCATTTTTTCCGTTATTTTTCATCTGGTAACTGAACCAGCCTTTGGCATCACGGAAATGACGGTCTTCCATATATCCTGTACCGGAGTCCTTGCTTTCTATAAAATGATCTGATTCCGGCTGCTGTTCACCCAGCTGGATTTTATCTGCAGTGATCATATCCAGCTTTCTGATTTCTGCTTCTTCTTTTGCTCTTTGCTTCAGTATATTTTCTATTCCGCTTTTGTCCGCCTGTGGCCAGTACAGAATATATCTTTCTGCCTGAATACTGTAAAATGGCACAAGACTTAGGCCTTTGCCGAATTTTTCAGCCGGATAAAGCCCCTTAACGGCAAAGTTTAGAGGTTTATTGTTCAAAGGCGTAACATGATTGACCACCTCGGAAGGATTTCCAAGGATAACAGGAATTTCATTTAAAGGAATCTGCGGACCATGAGCAATATGGCCGCCTCTGCTATCGTCCGCAAGAAGTCCCTGTTGGTTTTCGGTTCCGTATGTTGCGGCAAGCACTACAGGACCGTATTTAAATGCATAATAATTGGAATGGTCAGGCAGCTGTTCTGCAGAAAGATGCATCGGTAAAATCATTTTCACAACATCACCTTTTTTCCATTTTTTAGTCAGGGTAAAATAGCCGTCAGAACCACGCTGTACTTTTTCCTGTTTTCCGTTGATCAGAATTTGTACTTCTGAAGGTGTGGTCCATTCCGGACATCTCAGTTTTAAATCAAATTCTGACTTTCCTGCAGCATCGAAAATCAATGTTGTTTCAGGAATTTCCGGGAAGTTATTGACCTGACGGAGCACTATTTTTTGCTGTTTCCATTTCAGCGTGGAAGGGATAAACAGGTTTACATATAAATCCTTATCCGACCGGGCGTAAATCATTTCCCCATATTTGGCATGGTTTTCCATTCCAGATCCTACACAGCACCAGAAGCTGGTCTGTGGCTGTGAATACACACGATAGTGCCCGGGACGCATAGGGGTAAAGTACACGAATCCTCCTGATCATGATTTTCTGTGGAAAGAATATGATTATATAATGCTTTTTCGTAATAATCGATGTAGTAAGATTCAGGCAGCGTTGCATAAAGCTCTTTGGTCAGCTTCAGCATATTATAGGTATTGCAGGTTTCCGGACCTTCAATACTTTTTATCATGCTGCTGAAATCATTGACAGGGTTAAAATGCTCGCTCACACTGTTACCTCCAATAACTGAAGATCTTTTCTCAGTAACGGTATGCCAGAAAAAATCAGCGGCATTATTCCAGGATGTATTATTTTCAAGATCGGCAATACGTTTGTATCCGATTACTTTTGGAATCTGTGTATTGGCATGAAGTCCTGTAAGCTTATCTTCCCCTGATAAAAGTGGCGTAAGGATAGCCTGATGGGAAAAACGGTGGGCCAGTTTCAGATATTTCCGGTCATGACTGATCTCATAAACATCTGCAAAAACTTCGTTAAGCCCTCCATGTTCACTGCGCAGCATATCCTGTATCTGCTCATCGGAAAGGCCGGATACTTCATTCATCATCCAATCCGTGAGTCTGATCAGCATTGTTTTTGCTTTTTCACTTTTCGCATACCAATAGGCATCGCGTAATCCTGAGTACAGTTTATGAATATTATATAAAGGTACCCACCGGTCATTCAAACCGAAGCCTGAAGCACGAATGTTTCCCTGTTTAATTTCTTTCCAGATTTTTTTCCGTCGGGAATTCCTGAAATGTATCCGTCCGGAGAGGTATTCTGACAGCGTGCCAGTTCACTGATCATATAATCAATTCTCTGTTGTACTGCAGGATCTCCTGTAGAAGCATACATCAGGGATAATGCTGAAATGTAATGTCCTCCTATGTGGCCGTCCAACCCTGTATTTTCCCAATTGGGATAATTATTTGCTTTGGGTTTCAATCCGGCTTCTTTAAGATAAGGAGCCAGCAACCTATCCGGTTCCAAAGCCATCAGGTATTTATGGTCTGCCGCCATCGCTTTGCTGAAAACGCTCTCTGATAATTTTACAGTTTCCAAAGGAAAATAATGGATTTTCTCCTTCATCTGAGCTGAGGCAAATGAAGCAAAACACAATAAAAAAGCAGAAAGTTTCGGGGCCATTATAAATGTTAATTCAACATTTCTAAAATACTGGAAAGATTCAATATACGAAACATTTCCTGAGTCTATTTGACTTATTTTTTCATTTAAAACTTTCTATAAAGCCCTAAAAACAACAAAAAACACATTAGCTTATCATAAAAAATAAGATAATTAATTAACAGAGAAACAAAACCTTAAAATCATATGATTCCCTATGAAAATGAATTCAGGATATGTTTTGGTAAAAATTTCAACGATACAGCAAATACCTTATCGTATTTTTAACGTTAAGTCTCTTTTCTTGATTATTATCAATCCTTATTTTAATTTTAACACAATTTTAACATTCAATTCATGTATGATTAACCTGATTTCAGTGATATTTTCCGGTTTTACTGACTGTTTTAGCTCCCAAAATATCCTTTAAAAATAATTTTAATGAAATAAATCATCCGGATTTAAAAGTGTAAGAATTACATTTATATAATATCGTATCTATAAAAGCTTTACATTTGCAGTAAACTATAAAAGATGACTGAGGATTACTCCCAATATCCCAAACACCTTGTTGCCGTTGACTGTATCATTTTCGGTTTTGATGGCGAAAATCTTAAAATCCTTCTGGTAAAAAGAAATTTTGAACCTCAGATGGGTGAATGGTCGCTCATGGGTGGCTTCATTGGCAGTGATGAGACTTCTGATGAGGCGGCCAACAGGGTTTTGTATACGCTGACCGGTCTTGAAAACATCTATCTTGAGCAGCTGAAATGTTATACGGAAATCAAGCGTGAGCCAACAGCCAGAATCATGTCTATCTCCTATTATGCACTGATCAATATTGAGAAAGATATTCAGATCAATGAGCAGTACAGTGCAAAATGGGTTGAACTGCAGAAAGCGCCTGACCTTATTTTCGATCATAATGAAATGGTAAAGGATGCCGTAGCCAGGCTGAGGAGAAGAGCTTCCACAGGGCCTATAGGTTTTGAGCTTCTTCCTGAAAAATTTACGATGAAGGATCTTCAGAATCTTTATGAAGCTATTTTTGATGAAAAATTTGACAAGCGGAATTTTACCAGCAAGATCAACAGTATGGATATCCTTGTGAATACCAACAAAAAGGATATGACCTCGTCCAGAAAAGGATCTTTCCTCTACCGCTTTGACGAAAAAAATATAACAAAAAAATCTCGCAGGGATTTATGTTTAAAATATAATAAAAAACAGGATGCTTTTTAAGCATCCTGTTTTTTATTATATGAAAAGTCAATTTGCTTCGCAAGTCAATAATGAATTTTAAAAAATTGACAAGTGAAACGAATTCACTATTGACTATTCACTTTTACCAGAACCTTACATACAAGGCAGTCAGTAAAAGCAGTGTCATCACGATCAATACCAAAGTTCTGTTGTCTACTTTAAACATTGTTACATCAATGGCGAAGGCTTTAGGGTTAATTTTCGGACCTGCAAGACTGATCAGGATCATGGCGATTATGGTGATAAAGAATGACCATCCCATATTGATCAGGAAAGGAATCTCGGTAATGGTATGCACTACCCCGTTCTCCAGTTTTTCATAAGTGAATGCGGTATACATCCAGGTTTCTTTCCCGAAAATTCCTACGGCAAAGCTGTTGAAGAAAATCGCAAGAACAAAGCCTAAAATTACTCCTACCAAAGCCGCTGTACCCGTTGTTCTTTTCCAGAACATTCCCAGAAGGAACATGGCAAAAACTCCCGGACTGATAAAGCCCGTATATTTCTGAATGAACGTGAAGCCTCCTTCACCACCAATTCCCAGAACGTCTGTCCAGGTAAAAGCCAATGCAGCCATCATCGCGATAATAATGACCCAGCGGCCTGTTCTCACCATCTGAATTTCAGTGGCATCTGTTTTAAGGTATTTTTTATAGATATCCAGTGTAAAAATGGTTGAGATACTGTTCACTTTTCCTGCCAGTGAAGCTACAATTGCTGCTGTTAACGCTGCAATAGCCAACCCTTTCAATCCTACAGGTAAGAATCCCAATATTGCAGAGTAGGCTCCGTCCTTCACTCCGTTGAAACCCGGAAGATGTCCTTTGGAATATAAAACGTAAGCCGCAATTCCCGGAAGCATTACAATGACAGGCATGAATAATTTCAGAAAACCAGCAAACAGAATCCCTGTTCTTGCCGTTTTCAGATCTGCCCCCAAAGCTCTCTGGGTGATGTACTGATTACAGCCCCAATAGTTCAGGTTAACAATCCACTGACCTGCAAAATACATGGCCAAACCTGGTAGCACAACATACTTCTGTACATCAAGGTTCTGAGGCATTGCCAAAGTGGTGGTGGTAGTTGTTGGTTTTTGAAGAATCAGCTTAAAGTGCTGCGGAGCCTCATTGATCAGGGTATTGAATCCTGCCAGCGCATTTCCTACAGCCGCGCCATTGATTCTCTGGTCTACAATCTGCAACGCCATATACACCGTTGCAAAACCTCCGATAATCAGGACAGCCACCTGTATAACGTCTGTATATCCAATCACTTTCATACCACCCAGACCGATCAGAAGGGCCATAAGCAAAAGAGCGATCATAATACCGTGAAGATGTTCTCCTCCTAATAAAGTATCAATGGCAAGAGCACCAAGGTAAAGAATGGAAGTAAGATTCACGATGACATACAGAAACAGCCAGAAGACTGCCATGATCAATGAAACAGATTTGTTATACCTTCTCTCAAGGAACTGAGGCATGGTATAAATCTTATTTTTAAGATAGATCGGAATAAACCAGACCGCAATGATGATCAGCGCAACGGCAGCGATCCATTCGTAAGCGGCAACAGCAATTCCGACAAAGAAACCTTCACCGCTCATCCCGATAAACTGTTCAGCAGAAATATTGGAAGCGATTAAGCTGGCTCCGATCGCCCACCAGGTCAAAGATCCTTCTGCCAGGAAATAGTCCTTACTTCCTGTAGATTCAGATTTTTTCTTTTTATAGATCCATAGTCCGTAGGAAGCCACCACTACGAAATAGATCAGGAATATGATAATATCAATAGTTGCTAATTTTCCCATAGTTTAGTTTTTAACGGAGAATTTATAGATGGTTTTCGACTGATACTTCTGTCCGGGCTTCAACTCTGTGGAAGGAAAAGAAGGCTGGTTCGGTGAATCCGGAAAATGCTGTGTCTCCAGGCAGAATCCTGTCCTGAATTCATTTTTACCGCCAGTTTTGGTATCAAACTTTCCGTCAAGAAAATTACCGGAATAAAACTGCACACCGGGTTCATCCGTGAAGACTTCCATCAGCCTTCCAGTTCCCTGGTGATACACTTTAGCGATGCTTCTCAGGCCTTTTCCATTCAGGATCCAGTTGTGGTCATATCCTTTTCCTTTTTTCAGCTGATCGTCTTCTGCACTGATATCTTTTCCAATTGGTTTTGAAACCGTGAAGTCAAAAGGAGTTCCTTTTACGGCTTTCTGCTCACCGGTAGGAATTAAGGTTTCGTTCACCGGAAGAAAATGATCTGCATTAATCTGCAGTTCATGATCGGTAATCGTTTTAGTGAAATTTCCGGACAGGTTAAAATAAGAATGCTGGGTAAGATTCACCACGGTAGGTTTATCGGTTTCTGCTTCATAGGAAATTTCCAAAGCATTGTCGTCTGTAAGGGTATAAAAAACAGTTGCTGTCAGTTTTCCCGGATATCCTTGTTCACCGTCTGCACTGGTATAGGATAACTTCAATGTCGGAAATTTTGCATCCTTTACGACTTCAATATTCCAGAATCTGGTGTGAAATCCTTCTTTTCCTCCGTGAAGGCTGTTGGGACCATCATTTTTATCGATTTCGTATGCTTTACCTTCCAGTGTGAATTTAGCGTTGGCAATCCTGTTGCCATATCTTCCGATCAATGCCCCGAAATAATAAGGATTGCCATCGAAATACCCTTCAGGTTTTGTAAAGCCAAGGACTATATCCTCATATTTTCCTTTCCTGTCCGGGGCGGTTAAAGAAGTGATAATTCCCCCGAAGTTGATGACCTCAACTTTCATCCCGTTTTTATTGGTCAGCGTGTATTTTTTAATAGAATCGCCTTTTGGCGTCACTCCATAGTCTGAAGTATGCACATTCTCCATTTTTCCTGAAATATCCTGTTTGTTATTTTCTTTTCTGCAGCCGAAAATAATTAAAAATAATAAAATAAAAATGCCATTATGTGTTGCTTTTTTCATAATTATTTACATATTTTTTAAAATTAATTAACGATAATACATTTCATTCCAACGAAGTGTATTTTTAAAGTCACGCATTTTGGTATCTTCATCAATGACTAATGATTCAATCCCCGCTATCTCAGCAAAATCCTCCAGCTGTTCTGCTGAAATATTTTCACTGTAACATGTATGGTGTGCCCCTCCAGCCAGTATCCAGGCTTCTGCAGCGGTATATAAATCAGGAAGAGGTTTCCATAAGACTCTTGCTACCGGAAGTTTTGGCAGCTCTTCTGTAATTTCCAATGCCCTGGTTTTATTGATCAGCAGCCTGAAATGGTTTCCAAAATCCATCAGTGCAGCGTTCAGGGAATCAATATTTCCCCTGGAGTTAAAGACAAGACGAACCGGATCTGCTTTTCCCCCTATTCCCAGCGGATGGATCTCACATGAAGGTTTTCCGGCTGCCAGAACCGGGTCTACTTCCAGCATATGGGAACCTAAAATAGAAGGATTGGAAGGATCCAGATGATAGGTATAATCTTCCATGAAAGCATTTCCTCCTTCCAGACCCTGCCCCATTGTTTTCATGGCACGTACCAGCGCTGCTGTTTTCCAGTCTCCTTCACCTGCAAATCCGTATCCTTTCTGCATCAGGCGCTGTACGGCAATTCCCGGCAGCTGTTCCAGTCCGTGAAGGTCTTCAAAGGTATCTGAAAATCCTTTAAATCCTCCGTCTTTTAAAAATTTTTCAAGTCCCAACTCAATTTTTGCTGCGGTGTGCAATGAACTTCTGTTGGCTCCTCCTTCTAAAAGGGATGCTGCCATGTGATAAGAAGATTCATATTCTTCCATAAGGTTTTTAATTTCTCCTTCGCTTACAGAATTGATAACGCCTACAAGATCACCGATTCCCCAGGTATTGACTGAAAAACCGAACTGAGTTTCAGCTTCCACTTTATCTCCATCTGTAACGGCTACAAACCGCATATTATCTCCAAAACGTGCAAATTTAGCTCCCTGCCAGTCGTCCCAACCTGCAGCAACACGGCTCCAGTCACCAATCTGCTTCTGAACTCTTTCTTCTGACCAGTGTCCTACCACTACTTTTCTGTTTTTTCGGAGTCTGCTTACCATGAAACCGAATTCACGGTCTCCGTGAGCTGCCTGGTTAAGATTCATAAAATCCATATCCATGGTAGACCACGGAATATCTCTGTTGAACTGGGTATGCAGATGCAGAAGAGGTTTCTGTAAAATTTTCAGCCCTCTGATCCACATTTTGGCGGGTGAAAAGGTATGCATCCAGGTAATAATTCCTATACAGTTTTCTGCCTGATTGGCTGCTGCAATGGTTTCAAATATCTCTTCGGTAGTTTTTACCGTTGGCTTTACAATGACTTTTACCGGAATGAAAGAAGATTTTTCAAGTTCTGCCACTATTTTCTGTGAGTGTTCTGCCACCTGGGCAAGTGTTTCGGGTCCGTATAGATGCTGACTTCCTGTGATGAACCATACTTCTTTGGTATTGAGAGGTGTTAACATAATTTTGTTGATCGTTAATAGTTGTTTATGTTGAAGTGTTTAGTGTTTAAATTCCTGTCCGTAGTAGGCGTTCTTGCCATGCTTACGTTCATAGTGTTTTTTGATGAGAGAATCTTTCAGACGTTCTGCATCAGGATTGATCTGCCTGGTGAGATAAGCCATTTCGGCAATGGTTTCCAGCACTTTGCTGTTGTAGACTGCTTTCTCCGCATTTTTTCCCCAGGTAAACGGACCGTGATTGCCGATCAGGACCATTTCTACTTCTTCCGGAGAGAGCTGTTTTTCTTTAAAGCATTCCAGAATCTGTATTCCTGTATTGTATTCGTAGTTTCCTTCAATCAGTTCATCCCGCATAGGCGGAGCGCAGGGAATATCTGTCGTAAGATGGTCCGCATGGGTGGTCCCGAAAACAGGGATATCCATTTGTGCCTGTGCCCATGCCACGGAATAGATGGCATGTGTATGGGAAATTCCACCGATATTTTCCCAGTTTTTATACAGATAAGCATGGGTCTTGGTATCGGAAGAGGGTCTGAGCCTGCCTTCAATGATATTGGCATCAAAGTCCAGAATCACCATATCTTCCGGCTTTAAAATGTCGTAGGGAACACCGCTTGGTTTAATGGCAAAAACACCTTTATCACGGTCTACAGCACTCACATTCCCGAAGGTATAGACCACCAGCTTCAGCGCATCCAGCTGCATATTCGCTTCATAGCATTCTCTTTGGAGTTCTTTATAAGTATTCATTTTGGGTATCATTCAAAAGGTTAATATTCAGGAGTTCTGAAGTTCTTTTCTGTTGTTTTTCAACCTGGTATTGTATTCTACAAAATCAGCGAGTTTCTGGTATTGCTGCATTAATTCTCTGTAGTGCAGCACTTCTTCAGCTTTGGGTTGGTACTCCGCTTCAAATCCGGAGCCCATTTTCATGCTTGCTTCCTGTACGGTAGGATAAATTCCTGCTGATACTGCCGCATAAACAGCAGCCCCTAACGCAGGAGTCTGGTCCGAAGCGGCAACCACAATCGGCATATCCAGAACATTAGCAAGTGTCTGCATGATGAACGGTGATTTCCTTGCTACTCCTCCGATTCCGATCACTTTATTGATTTTCACCCCTTCCTCTTCAAAACGGTCAACGATCTTTTTAGCTCCGAAACAAATGGCATTCACCAAAGCTTTGAAAATATGGGGTGCTTTTGTTCCCAGAGAAAGCTGGCTGATGGCTGCCTTAAGTTCCTGGTCTGCATCCGGTGTTCTTCTTCCGTTGACCCAGTCCAATGCAACCGGAACGGTATCTGAAAGAGAAATTTTTTCTGCTTCAAGGGTTAATTTTCTGATAAGCCCTGCCTCCATTTCTTCAGCAAGCTTTATCTTCTGCTCGTCTGAAATACTTTCGGAATGCACCATCACCTGGTGAACCGGCCACATCAGGATATCTTTATACCATGCGAGCACATCTCCAAAGGCGGACTGCCCTGCTTCAAGCCCTATCAGTCCGGGAATTACGGAGCCCTCAACCTGTCCGCATATTCCTTTTACAGTTGTATCCCCGATAGCTTCCTGTGAGGCTACCATAATATCACAGGTAGAAGTTCCCATGATTCTGATCAGTGTATTTTCTTCCACTCTGGCTCCTACAGCTCCTGAATGGGCATCAAAGGTTCCTACGGTAATGATGGTTTTGGTGGTAAGACCGGTTTTTGCAGCCCATTCTTCATTCAGGTAGCCGGCAATTTCATCTGAAGTATAGGTTTCACGGTATAGTCTTGCTCTGAGCGCTCCCAGAGATGGATCAAGCCTGTTGAGGAATTCTTCGGAAGGCAGACCGTCCCACGAGTCATGCCACATGGCTTTGTGGCCGGCAGCACAACGGCTTCTTTTGAACGTGGCCAGGTCTTTATGATCTGATAAAAGGAAAGTCAGATAATCACAGTGTTCCATCCAGCTATAAGCTGCATTTTTTACTTCTGCATCAGCTCTGCTGATGTGCAGTATTTTGGCCCAGAACCATTCTGAAGAGTAAATACCGCCTTCATATTTTGTATAATCTTCACCACCCCAGGTTCTCGCAAGGGTATTGATTTCTTCGGCTTCACGAATGGCAGTGTGGTCTTTCCATAAAACCATCATGGCATTGGGATTTTCTTCAAATCCCGGAACCAGTGCCAGAGCTGTTCCATCGTTGGTTACAGGAAGCGGCGAAGAACCTGTAGTATCAATACAAATACTGACGATCTGCTCTGCCGGTATCCCGCTTTCTTTTACTACTTCTGAAATAGTCTTTTCCAGGCCTTCAATATGATCTGAAGGGTGCTGTCTGAAACTGTTGGCTGCGGGATTACAAAATTTACCTTCTTTCCATCTCTGGTAATAGCTGACTGAAGAAGTTATTTCAGAACCGTTTTCAGTATCAATAAGGACGGCCCGTACGGAATCTGTACCGTAGTCCAGCCCGATAACATATTTTTTCATGGTGGTGAAACGTTTTTGATTATTGAGATTTTAAATTCTCCTGATGAGATAAAAACAAATATAAGATTCTATTTTAAATAAATGTATAAAATACACTTATTTTTAATAAATAACTGTATATCAATTAATTAATTTATTTCTAGCTTTAAAACAACTAAAGAACTGGCGGGAATTTCCGTTGAAATTTCACCATTTTTGACTTCAGAAATCTCTTCTTCAGGTTTTATGGGCTCAGCATCGAAATTATTTTCAGTAGAAAGCTGTGGGGCAGACAGGAGGATTTTGGTTATTTTCTTACCCGTTTTCAGAGTTCCTGGTTTGATAGTAACCGTTTTAGCCTGAGTATCAGTATTGACGATTTTAATAATAATCTCCTTATTTTTAGTGTCCTTCACTGCTGCAGCGTATAACTTTTCCTGACCGGATACTGCTTTTCCGTTGCTTTCTATTTTCAGTACATCCGTTCCTTTATTGTTGGAAAATAATTTCTGAACATAATAATTCGGGGTTGCATAGGATTTCAGGTTATTGAACCAGATAAGGTCAGGTGTCCACTGCCAGCCGTCAGCATGGGCAAAAAGCGGTGCATAGGAAGTCATATAGACAACATCTGCGTTTCTTTCAAGACCTGTCATAAATGCAGCTTCTGAAAGGGCCGTCAGCCAGTTATTTTTATTATCAGGCTTTACTACTCCTACAGACTGGGCTGCATATTCTCCGGCAAAGACTTTTGGTCCGGAACGGTCGTACTGGTCGTATCTGCCTGCATTTTTCATAAACCATTCGGGAGAATTGTAGTAATGCTCATCTACCATCTGTGCGTTAAGCTGCTTCAGCTCTTTCCAGCCATATTCGAAGAATTCGCCATCGGGTGACGGCCCGCTTCCGGAGATGATCTTCATATCAGGATATTTTGTGTGAATGGCTTTTTCAAATACTTTATAACGTTCAATATAATCTGCTCCCCACTGTTCATTTCCTACTCCGATAAATTTTAGATTAAAAGGCTTTGGATGTCCCATTTCAGTACGGATTCTTCCCCATTTTGTTCCGGAATCTCCGTTGGCAAATTCAATAAGGTCAAGGGCATCCTGAACGTAAGGATCGAGGTCTTCCATTTTCACCAGCTCTGCAGTATTGAACTGGCAGGCCATTCCACAGCTCAGAATAGGAACAGGTTCTGCACCCAGATCTTCGGAAAGCTGGAAATATTCATAAAATCCCAGTCCGAAAGACTGTCCGTAATCCGGTGTAAGCCGATGCGGAAATCCTGTGCTCCATTTATTGATGAGGTGTTCGCGGTCTGCAACATTTCCAATTGTTTTTTTCCACTGATAGCGTTCTGCCAAAGTTCTTCCTTCTACAATACAGCCTCCAGGAAACCTTAAAAATCCGGGCTGCAAATCGTATAGTTTCTGAACGAGATCTTTTCGTAAGCCTCCTTTTCTCCCTTTCCAGGTATTCTGAGGGAAAAGTGAGATCATATCCATGTTGACAATACCGTTTCCGGTAAATGTAATCCGTAGTTTTGCTTTTTCAACGGTTTTCGGTGCTTTGAAAACGGCTGTATACTTCTGCCACCCCTTTCCTTTGATGAGCGTGGAAGCTGAAGAAATTTCCTTCCCGTTTTCATCAACAAGACTTGCATTTACTGCAGCAATATTTCCTGAAACATTCTCCAGATCAAAACTGAAATCATATTGTTCTCCCTGATGAAGACCTATTCCTCTGAATCCTTCATTTTCCAGAATATAATTTTTATCGTTCAGAACGGTAATTCTCGCGTAATTTTTATTGGTTTTTGCTGGGTTGGAATAAATGGTCAGAAACCCGGAATCCAGATTAGGAGAAAGTGTTTTTGTGTTAGGCTGTTTCCATCCTGTGAAAGGTTCGTCAAATTCAAAGCTCCGGTTTTTAATCAGTTCCGCATACAATCCGCCATCTGCTGCAAAATTGATGTCTTCAAAGAAAATCCCGTACATGGTGGGCTGTATTTTAACAGGAGCAGAGGTTTCTTTCAGATCCAGGTTAAAAGTACGGACCGTATTATTCTGAGCCGAAAAAAAGCAGCACTGAGGGAAATTGCAATGGAAAATATTTTATTTTTGGTTGTCATAGATCGTATATTTTGAAAGTTGCATCAGGATTTGCAATGTTTACAAGTCTTCCTAATCATTTTTTATTTTACTTTTAACGGAATCGTTTTCAACCCGGCATTATCAGAAGTTCCACCGTAAAAAATGGTATAATCGCCGGGTTTTGAAACCAGATCATCTGTTTTTTCATCGTAGAACGCAAATGAATCTTTAGAGAGGGTCAGCTGAATGTTTTTTGTTTCTTTAGATCTGATTAAAGTCCTTTCAAAAGCCCTTAACGTTTTTACCGGCGCCTGGGCATCATTGTTTCTTTTGATGTAGGCCTGAACCACTTCTTCTCCATCTCTTTCTGAAATATTGGTTACCGGAATTATGATTGTCACATTCTCGTCGGTACCGATCGTATTTTTGCTCAGCTTTGAATCTCCGTAAACAAATTTTGAATAGCTCAGGCCATGCCCGAACGGATAAAGAGGTTTTTCCGTCATATAACGGTACGTCCTCCCCTGCATATCATAATTTTCAAATCCCTCGTGCCTGCTTGTCTTTGAAAGAGCGTTGTCCAGCTGTTCAAGGTTTTTATAAAAAGTAACGGGTAACTTTCCCGAAGGATTATAATCCCCTGCCAAAACATCTGCAACGGCCGTTCCTCCGGATTGTCCGCCATACCAGGCATTTAGTAAAGCATCATAATTTTTCTCATCCTGTTCCAATCCCAGGGCACTTCCGGTGCAAAGAACAAAGACAACAGGTTTTCCCGTTTTTCTCAGCTCCGCCAGCAGTTCCCGCTGGACTTCAGGAAGAGCAATGGAGGTTTTATCACCTCCTCTGAAACCTTCTGCATTTACCATCATCTCTTCACCTTCCAGGCTTGGAGAAAGTCCGCCTGCAAAGACAATGACGTCCGCACTTTTCACCTTTTCTCTGACCGAAGCAAAATTAACAGGGTCTTTTCTGTACACTTCAAAGGTGATGTTCACATATTTTCCTTTTTGTGTATGACGCAGTTCTATCTGATATTCTTTTCCTTTTTCCATTTTTACAGGAAACTCTGAAGGATGTCTTGCGTCAGGTCCTTTCCTTGTTGCGATTTCTTTTCCATCCACGAAAAGTGTATAGATATCAGAGGTAGACGCAGAAAATATAACATCTCCTGTATAAGTACTTTTGAAAATGCCTGAAATAACAGCTGAGGTATTTTCTCTTCCTACATTGGGAGCAAGCTGAGTCCCGCCAAAACTGTTGTAACTGATGGCAGTTGAGTTTACGGAAGTATTGGCCGGCTGCCCTTTGAATTCATTATTATTGAAGAACTCTACTTTCATTCCTTTCGCGCCGTTTTTCTGACTGATAAAATTCTGATAGAGTGACGTTCTGGACGAAGGATCTGTGACTTCACTTCCCTTTTCGTAAATAATTTCAGCATTCGGGAATTTGGTTTTGATTCCGTCTAAAATCGTTACAATGGAAGAAGGAGTTCCGTTATAGTTTCCTAACTGCATCAATCCGTCGTTGGCGTTTGGTCCTACAACTGCAATTTTTTTAATACTTCTGCTGAGAGGTAAAATATTCTTTTCGTTTTTCATCAGCACAATTGATTTTTGTGCCATTTTCAGTGCCTGCTTTTTATGTTCTTCAGAATCGACTACAGAATATGGAATGGTATTCCAGTGAACGGAAGATTTCGGATCAAGCATTCCCAGCTCAAACCAGCCTTTCAGGATTCGGCGCATCGATACATCGATATCCTTTTCGGTAATCAGCCCGCTTGCAAGGGATTTATTCAGATTGTTATAGGTATCTCCGCATTCCAGATCTGTAGAATGTTTCAAAGCATCTGCTGCGGTTGTTTTCTCGTCAGGATGGGTGCCATGGTATTTTTTCTGAAAGAAATCGGCCAGTGCCCAGCAATCTGAGACCACCATTCCGTCATACTTCCATTTTCCACGGAGAATTTCAGTAAGCAACGTATTATTGGCACAACACGGTTGTCCGTCAAAGGCATTGTAGGCGCACATCACTTCTCTTACATTTCCTTCCTGAACCAATGCTTTGAAAGCAGGAAGATACGTTTCATACAGATCTCTTTTTGAGATTTCTGCGTTGTAAGAATGGCGGTTCCATTCCGGTCCGCTGTGTACCGCAAAATGTTTGGCGCAGGCATGGGTTTTAAAAAATCTGGGGTCGTTTCCCTGTAAGCCTTTTACCGCTGCAACACCCAGAACAGAGGTAAGATAAGGGTCTTCACCATAAGTTTCCTGGCCTCTTCCCCATCTTGGGTCACGGAAAATGTTGATATTGGGGGTCCAGAAGGTAAGTCCTTCGTACCGCCCTGTTTTTTGGGCTTCATCAAAAGACCTGTTGTATTTTGCCCGTGCTTCATCAGAAATCATTTCAAACGTTTTAAAATGTTCCGGAACATCCCATGTAGCTGCCATTCCTATTGCCTGGGGAAAAACAGTAGCTGTTCCTGCTCTTGCCACCCCATGCAGTGCTTCATTCCACCATCCGTAGGCAGGAATTTCCAGACGGGGAACTGCCTGGGAGTTATCCATCATCATCCCTATCTTTTCTTCTGTTGTGAGTAAGCTGATAAGATTTTCTATTCTTTCATTAACCGGAAGCTCCGGGTTTCTGAATGGGTATTTATAATGGCTCTGGGCAAAAAATAAAGGTGCTGCCAGGGTTACACATAGGATTGATACAATGCTTTTCATAGGTAGTATGGTTTCAATAAAATCCGGAAAAAGGCTGTGAATTTTGTGATTAATATTTTTCAAACCACTGATTTCACAGATCTTCACCGATAATTATGTTTTCATTATTATTTTATACAAATTGCCCCTGTCACTGAGCAGAAATGCACTAAAAAACAAATATAACGTTCTATTTTAAATAAATGTAAATAATACACTTAAATTAATGGTAAATCCTGCTTACTTTTGGTTTTCATCTACCAAATTGTGGAAATAAAGCCACCATAAGCAATGCTCATGATGGCTTTGGATTCAGTTTATTCTTTGACAAATTTTTGTTTTACTACTGTATTATTTTTTTGAGCAACCTCAATAAAGTAAATACCCGCGGGGAAATCTCCCACATTAATTTGGTTTTTCCCTGAACTTATTTTCAATCCGGCTCTGATGACACTTCCTTTTGCATCAAAAATGGTGGCAGCAGCTTCTGAAAGATCAGAATCAATGAAAAGGTCTGCTTTTGCCGGATTAGGATATATTTTCACAACTTCTTTTTTAGCTTCATCAGGAATGTTTCTGGCATTTAACGATCCGAAATTTAAAGGAAGAAGGTTGGCAGAATAGGCATTTTCTTCTGTAAGATAGGCTTTGAAAGATCCTATTACAGGTTCACTTCCGGCTGTTACTTTATAGAAGCCTGTTACTCCGTTTTCTGTTTTCAGCACATAAGCGTTGGCAGGAACTTTAATGCTCTGATAAACTCCGTTCATCTGGTTAACAGTAATTGCTTTAGGAGTGGAGACGTTTCCTGTACCGCTGAAAGTAATATTTCCTGTCGCGTTGATGATTACCGGAGTGTTTGCAGGAATGATTCCGTTTGAAATTGCGGTACAGTTGATATTGCTTGCTCCCGGTGACATCGTATAGGCAGTAATTCCGGACGGCACATTAGCCTGGAACGGCAGGATCAGCACATCGTAACCATTAAATGTACGGCTGTAAGAAGCTGTATTGGCTGTAAAGTTAAATGGTACCTGAAAATCCATACCCTGACCGGAAAGGACAAGATTTGAACATGTAGTACCGGAGATCACATTATCGGCAGATGAACTTACGTTTGAATTCACATAATAAATGCTGTTAGTGTTAGCACTCATAGGCTGCCAGTTATTGGAGGAAGTAATTCCTGCTGTATTTCTGAAGTCTACAGAAGTGTAGTAGCCATTTTCCAGGGCATCCATCAGATAGCTGTCGCTTGCAGAATAGGTACCTCCGAATTTTGAAGCAATTTCATTACCCACATTGAAATAAACATCGCCCAGATTAAGCGTAAGGACAGAGCTGTAATTGGAATTTCTCAGTCCTAAAATTCCTTTGCATCCGTCTGTAAGCACCTGTCTTGAAATATCGAATGTGATATCGAAATTTCCTCCCTGCGGAAAATTAATCTTTCCGTAATTATATGATTTCGTTACCCCCTGGCTGTTGATATAGTATAAAGTAGTATTGTCCGAATAGCTTTGTCCCGCCGTTGTATAGCTGTTTACATGCAGGATCAGCTTATTATACCGGTCATTAAGCTGAAGATATCCGTTAGCCGCAGTCATATTATTGCTGATAAGAGGACTTGGATTGGAGAATGTCACCGTTGTATTGCTGATATTGAATCCTGTTCCAAAAGATGTACTGGTAGCCGTTTGTGTTTCGATTTTATTATAATGAATATCTCCGCCTGTCATGAGAGAAGCAGGCCTGTCGCCGCTTTTGTTAAAAACAAATGTCATGACACTGGAAGGGCTGATATCAGCAGTAGGCCGGAATGTTGCCGTACTCAAAGAAATAGGTGTACTCACCATATTGGATTGTGTATTGGTCAGTACTTTTGTTCCTGAAGTTGTGTAAAAAGGCAGGTCAACCTTCAAACTATACGTGTTCTGAGAAGGATTGATGACCATAAGAACGACCTGATTACCATCCTGGGAAATATAGGAAGATCCCTGTAATACTCCGGTTTTGTCATCCCATTTGGCTTCTATTCTCGTCTTTCCTGTTGTGTATTTGGCATAATGTGAAAGAATATAGCCTCTTTTGGTCATTACACCTGCAGGAGTTCCGTAAGTTCCGTCCCCCATTAAGCCATAATAACGTTTGGCAGAGTAATGGATCCAGGCATTGACATTACCCAATAATGCATTGTTGACACTGCCGGCGAAAGTAAACGCATCTGTATTCCAGCTGAAGTCACGGGCCGGCTGGGTAGATGAAGAGTTCCAGTTGATCAGATATTCTGTCTGCCAGATTTCTTTGTTATAATTCTGAAATTGTTTGTAGGTAGACTGCATAAGCCCATATTGATGCCCGCCATACACTTCAAAATTAGCCATTGCCGCAGGATCCAGCAACGCACTGGCAAAATTATCCGTAAATCCCACACTTTCCGGGGCAATCACTTTACAATTGATGAGCTGCCCGTAATTCTTGATAAAAGTGGTAATCTGTGCAGGCGTCCATATACATCCCTGATACTGGGCCATTTCATCCGGTTCATTTTGAATGGAGATATAATCGAGATCAACTCCGTTGTTCTGAAGATAGGTAACAAAACTGTTAAGATAAAGGGCATAGTCCTGATAATTTTCCGGTTTTAAATATCCGATCTGCTGTACTCCGTTAGCATCAGTGTAAACAGCATTGACATGGTTATTGGTTTTCCAGGCTGCAGGCATGGTCCAGGGCGAAGCAAAAATGGTAAGTCCCATAGATTTGGCCAGCTGTGCTGTAGCCAGTACGGAACTCCAGTTGCTGCTGTTTTCAGGGATATATAATCTCATAATATTATATCCGCCTTCACTGGAAGCGCCCCAAAGCGTCTGAATTTCTGAGGTAGACATATGGTTATACGCAAACTGGGGACTGCATACAAATCCCCCGAACCCTTTTATTTTCTGATAAGATGTGTTCTTATCAATTTTTACAGTGGTAAGCTGCCCATGCACCAGACAGCTGAAAAACAAGCATACAGAATGAATGCTGACAAGATTTAAAAGTTTTTTCATAATGGTTTAGTTTTAAATATTCGTGATTTTGACTGTTAACAATTAAAGTAAGGGCAATAGATTCCCTATCAAGACAGTTCATTTTCAGAAACCGTCAGGAAAATACCCTGAAATAGATCAGGCAGCGATCTGTTAAATAAAGCTGTTTACAAAATCATCCGCTGTTTTTCTCTTCATTCTCTGTCAGGGAACTGTATTTCAGATTGGAATGTGAATTAAGATTAGTGTTTCATAATTAAAGTATTGTTTGTGATGAGTATTGGTCACTCAGTGAAGCATTTCACTTTCTGGAGCGCCCAGGTAAGAAGGTTTTAATCCTCCGGTGTTGATCAGGAGTTTTTCAAGGACAATGCCGGGTTCCAGCACTCTGAAACGTAAGGTATGTTTTCCAGCCTGCTGAACCGAATGTTTTGTAACGGATTTAATAATATGTTCTGACTGCCATCTTCCCAATTCTCCTTTGTAATGGCCGTTGAAATTCACAACCTGTGCAGGCTGATCATCCAATGAAATTTCGTAACGGAGTCCCTTGTTGTGGTTAAAATTTAAAGTCGGTGCTAAAAGAAGCTCAACCTCAAATTCTCCTTTGGATTCAAAGTTTATATCATATTCAAGCCAGATATTTTCATCAGCTTTTGGATAGGCATTCTGTGGAAACGTTGTCACTCCCGACTTTGTTTTTCCGAAATCAGGAATCACTTCCCAATGGATCCGGTCAGAATTGCTCATTCTTGCAAAATTTTCTGCCTCAATGGAAACACACCCGTTTTTCTCCTGAAATATCTTTTCTTTGGGAATCTCAGCATCAGAAATATAGGTCACTTCAGGCATTATATTTTCTTTTCCGTCTGCCCAGCTTTTATATCCTATCCTCATCTGATCCATCATATGCTTCCATTTCCCGCCGGCAATCACATTATTGTATTGATTGTCCAGATAAGCGTTTCTTTCAAAACATGCCTTCACTTTATCTGCGTAGAAATTAGCTTCCGGATCTTTTTTCGCTGCCAGTTCCCTGTTTTTTGCTACTGCGTAGTACATTTCGTATAAATTACTGCACGCATCTATTGGATACAAAACCAACTGATAATAGGCATCCTGGTATTCTGCCGGAATCTGCTCTTTTAACCGTAAAGCTTCTACGGCTAATGCTCTGTAATCATTTAAAACCGTTTCAAATTCATGGTAGTTCTCAAGGCTGTACGTTTTGCTGTCAAGGGTTTCAGGAGTTACTCTTCTGTTGTATTTGGAATACAGATTAATCATCTTCGCAATTTCTTTTGCGTGTTTTTCACCAAACTGCTGAGCAGCCCATTTTTCAGTATATTCCAAAAGGTTTTTAGCATTAAACTGTTTGGGATTCCAGGCCATTTCCAGAAAAAAACTGACCGGAAACTCCATGGGTTTTAAATCTCCCACATTCACTACCCAAAGCTTATCTACCTTATGTTCATAAGAAAGATTCATCTGTTCCCAGACTCTCTGGATGGGGCTTATGTTGATCCATTTGGAATTTCTCGGACCTCCTACATAATCGAAGTGGTAATAGATTCCATAGCCTCCTTTATGCAAAGGTTTTGAAAGGTCCGGAAGCTTTCTTACATTTCCCCAGTTATCATCACAGAACAGCAGGATCACATCATCCGGAACCCGCATTCCTTTATCATAATAGTCCTGAACTTCTTTATACAGTGCCCAGACCTGAGGTGTTTTCTCTGCTTTTCTCCCCGTAACATCTGCAATGATTTTGCGCTGATCTTTTACAATTTTCTCGAGCAGGGAAATATTGGTTCCTTCTCCCATCGCTTCGTCGCCGTCACCCCGCATTCCCACTGTAACGAGCTTTTCCCAGTTTTTGCTTCTTTCGAGTCCGGATTTCCAGAATTTTTGCAGCACTTCTGCGTTTTTAGAGTAGTCCCAGACATTCGGGAGGTTATTTTTTTTGATATACCTGTGCCAGTCGGTTTGTGCCAAAGCCATAGGCTCATGGTGCGAAGTTCCCATGACAACACCCATTTCATTCGCTAACGGTCCGCTCAGAGCATCATCGTCATAGAATGCCTTTCCCCACATTGCAGGCCAGATATAGTTTCCTTTAAGACGCAGAATCAGTTCAAAAACTTTTTCATAAAATTTACTGTTTACCCCTCCAAAAGTTGCTCTCGCCCATCCTCCGAGTGAAGGCTCTTCATCATTAAGGAAAATACCGCGATACTCTACCGCAGGCTCTCCATCGGTATAGATTCCTTTTTTGAAATATAAATTTTCTTTTACCGGAACCGGAACATCTGCCCAGTAATACCAGGGCGAAACGCCTATCTGCTGAGACATTTCATAGATCCCATAAACAGTTCCCCTTTTATCGCTTCCTGCAATCACAATAGCCTCAGAAACGCCCGGAAAAGGATTACTGACATTCTGAATGATATATTTTTCCCTTTTCCCTGCCAATGCCTTTCCATCCAGCTTTTTTTGTCTTATTAAACCATCAATGGCCTTGCTTTTACCTGCTTCACCAATAATAATGATCATTCCGGTCACACTGGAATTTTGGGAAATAAGATGCGGCAGAACACCGGTTACTTTTTGAAAATCGGATTGAAGATTCGTAACGGCACGCAGAATTCCTTTGTCCGAATCGTTATCTGAAAACAGCATCAACCCTGAATTGTTTTCTTTCAATACCACCGAATTTTCTGTCCTAGCAAAAGAAATAAAAGGTTCGGCTGCTTTTACAAAAAATATAAACAACAATGTAAGAAACAACGAAATGTTTTTTGTAAAATTCATACTATATCTTTTTGATTTTAATTTTTAAATAAGTTCAGATCAACAAATTCTCCCATTCTTCTGTAGCCGGCTTCATTGGGATGAAGGAAATCATGATCGTGCATATCGTTTAAGATGACCTCCGGATTTTCACTCTGCATGTGTTTGGCAAAATCAATGACGGCATCAAACTTCCCGCTGTTTCTGATCCAGTCGTTTACTTTTTTCCAGGCCTCAATACGGAAAGGTTTGTCATAAAACGACTTCGCGAAAGGAAGAATCGTGGCTCCGTATACTTTAATTCCGTTAGCATGTGCCTTATCAATCATTACCTGATAAGCGGCAATCAGCTCTTCTGTTCTTTTGGAAGCATCATCAGGATCTCTTGTTCCTCCCAGATCATTCACTCCTTCCAGAATGATCAGCCATTTTACGCCCTGCTGATTGAGAATGTTATAATCAAAACGGTCTAATGCTGTAGGGCCCAGTCCGCCACGGACCACACAATTCCCCCAATCCCGAAATTAAGGACACTTATATTCCGGGTAGAAGGATTCGTCAGTAACCGCTGAGAAAAAATATCCGGCCAGCGATTCTGTCTGTTGGTTCCCGACCCTCTTCCGTCGGTAATAGAATTTCCCATGACTGCCACAGCATATGAAGGTTCAACGGTCTTCACATCAATGTTAAAAAGCGAATACCAATGATCTGTTTTTACAGGATTTTTAAATACCGCAGCATTGGTCTGCTCACCTTTAACAATAAAAGAAGTTGTTCTTGAACCCGGATGTCCGGTAATGGATTGGGTTACTTTTGTGTAAGAAATGGTAATGGCCAGCAGCGAATTAGGCTTCAGATTAAAGTTCACCTCATCAGAATAAATATCAGATCCGGGAGCAATTTTAAAATTGTTTTTCTTCTCAAACGTTAATGATCTGATAGTGGCTGCATCCACATTGCTGCTATCGGATGGCACGGCAATAGAAACGGCTTTTACCGCCAGGCTATCCATGGAATATTTGTTGGAAAAACGTAACCGCAGTTTTTTTCCACCTACAGATACACGCACAATCTGACGCAGGGTGTTCCCCGAAAGCCCCGGTTCCGGTGGAAGATTTTTGGGTTCCACCAATTGGGGAGCTGTTGCCCAGGTGGTAAGCCAGCGGTCTTTGGATGACTGCTTTTCCAGACTTTGTGAGGAAGAGCAGGAAACCAAAAATCCCGAGATGATAAAGATGTATAAGTTTTTGAAGCGCATTTTTTCTGTTTTTTGTTTTATCAAGCCTTTAATTTCTTACTACAAATCCTCCGTCGGGGGATTTTCTCAGTACTGATAAACGGTTCTGCAGCATAGATCTGCAGGCAAAGCCCAATCTCTTCAAACCTTATAGGTTTTAAAAACCTATAAGGTTTACTTCTGTTAATTTTTCAGTACAAAACCACCCTGCGACTGAATTTCAATGCTGAAATCTCCTTTTACATTTACTTTTATTTCTTTCTCTGATGAGCTTCCTTTTGCATCATCATTGATAAGCTTTACGGTTTTCCCGGCAAACATCGGAAGTTTTATTTTCAGTTTCCGGGATTGTTTTTCAGCATTTACACCAGCCACATACCATTGATTCTGATGTCTTCTCGCCACCACAGCATATTTTCCGGGATAACCGTCGATGAAAACTGTCTCATCCCAAAGGGTCGGAACTTCTTTCATAAAGCTGAGCTGAAACTCCGGAGCATCGGTCAGGTTATTCGGCATGATACCAAACATCTGAACGGGATTCTGAAACAGCACTGCCGTAGCCAGCTGAAAGCCGTCTGTGGTATGTCTTTTATTTTTATCCCTGTTGGATTTTGTTAAATATTTGTTGAGGAAAGTCCCGCCAAACTCCATACTTCCCACCGTATTCCTGATAAAAGGATGAAGCGTGGCAAAAAAGCTTCCTGTTTCCGTACATCTTCTGAGAAATAGAGCATTTCTGAGGCCAGAACCGCTTCACTTCCTGCATAATTCGGGTACATCACTTCCCAGCCTCTCGGCAAAGTGGCTCCGTGAAAAATAATGGTTAGTCCATAATCATTGGCATCTGATAAAATATCTTCATAAAGACGCATGGTTTCCTGTTTGTCTCCTCCGAAGAAATCCACTTTCAGTCCTTTTACCCCTGCTTCTTTCAGCCATTTCATTTCCTTTTTACGTTCAACGGATGAACTCATTTTGTTTCTCGGTCCCATCGGTGCATCATTGGCTGCTCCGTTGGAATTATACCAAAGCAATACCCCGACATTCTTCGATTTTGCATATTGAACGAGGCTTTTCATTCGTTCTTTTCCAATATTTTTATCCCAAAGCGCATCAATAAGAATAAACTGATATTTCAGCGCAGCAGCGAGATCGATGAATTTCACCTGGTCATCATAGTTCATACTGTTATCCTGCCACAGAATCCAGCTCCAGGTAGATTTCCCGAACTGATAATCCTGTGAAGGCTCATACATCGGATCCACGACATCAAAAGGAATCGTAGTCTCTACGATGGATTTCAAAGAATTCCCCACTGTAATTGTTCTCCACGGTGTTTTTCCGGGAAGAGAAACAGCTGCTCCGGTACTTCCGAAACCGTTATTTTCAGCAATATTCGGATAAGCTACTTTATAAAGACTTTTTTCTGCTGTAGTTTCAAGGTGTGAAGCACAATACGTACTGTTCACTCCTGTCTCGGAAAGTAATACCCAGCCCTCATTTCCGATATGGAACAGCCCAGGGAAGACGTACCCATAATCAGATGGTATTCCCAGCTCAGCATCGGCTTTATAACCACTTTCATAACTTGGCGCTGTACGGGCAAATCCCGTCATCGGCTTCATCATAGGGGAAAGAAAAGTAGTGGACTGTGACGGGAATCTGTACCCTGTGGTTTCTGACTGTACCACAACACTCAGCCGTTCTTTCACCGGTGGAATATGGTAGCGGAAAGCAATATTGTTGTTGCTGACCTGAAATTCAATGCCTATCTGATGCTGGTCTGCGTTGGTGAAATTAACGGTCAAAGTATTCGCATTATAATTGACCTCAGATTTTTTGATTTTTCCGTTCGTATATTTCTTAGAAACGATATCTTTTTTACTGCCGGTAAATTTCAGATTCTTTGAAAAATCGGACTCATTGGTTACCAAACCCAGCGGGGATTTTTCAAGCATTGTTTTTCCCTGAAGGATAACATCATATAAGGCTTTTCCGTCTTCTGAAAAAACATGAATCTTCAGATGTCCGTCAGGACTTGAAATTTCTGCTACCTGCGCAAAGCTTTTGCAGATCAGAAACAGGCTGAATACGATATATAAAACTTTTTTCTCATAACTCATTATTTTCAAGAAAGGTCCAGTAATCGAAATACATAATATCTGTTGAGGCTTTTCCATTGAATACAAAATAGAGATCATGAACACCGGTGATTTTTTCAGTAAGCTGAACTTTTACGGTTTCCCAGCGGTCATCCCCACCTGTCAGCGGAATCTTTACCGTTGCAGCAACCGGGCCGTTCACAGCATCCAGATGAACACTCATTGTTACATCACTGTTATGGGTAGTTCCTACCCTTGCGGAGAAAGCAGCAGCTCCTTTTTTCCGGAAATCCACATTCTTTACACTGGTATACGCTCCATTTTTCTTTGCTTTGATGAAAACACCAGCCTCTTTATTCTGATAGGATTTTACATTTTCCGACCAGGCAATCATTTCCGCCTGATTGAATGAATAAGGATTAACTGCAGCGATAGCTTTTGTAATTCCGTTGGTCATTTTAAACGGTGAAACAGAACCGTCTTTATTGAATGTAAGCTCTTCCAGGCTTACCGATCTTGTAAACCCGCTGCCGCCCGGCAATGCACCATTGTGATAAAAGAAATAGGTTTTCCCCGGAAATCAATAACACCGGGATGATTGGTGAATGATTTTCCTTCCGTAGGCATCACAATGCCTCCATATTTCCAGGGTCCCTGTGCTGTTTTTCCTGTAGAATAGCCTATGAATTCAGGAAGCGGGCCACCCGGCCAGAAAAGATAATACAGGTTTTTCCTTTTGTACAGCCACGGGCCTTCTTCGTATTTTGTGGGTCTTTCCGGGTTAGGTTTTCCGTCCCTTTTTCCAAATGATTCTTCAGTCATCGGAACTTCTGTAATATTTCCGGAATAAGAGATCATATCTTCATTCAGTTTTACGTATTTAAGTTTGGGATTTCCCCAGTACATGTGTGCCTGTCCGTCATCATCCACAAAAACCGTGGGATCAATATCCCCCATTCGCTCTGAACAAGAGGTTTTCCCAGCGGATCATGAAAAGGTCCAAACGGACTATCGCCAACGGCAACCCCTATAGCGCCTTTGTTATTGGTTTTGGACCACATCGGAACGTATAAAAAAAACTTTCCGTTTCTTTCTACGCATTGTGCGGCCCAGGCATCGCGTTTCGCCCAGTCGAAATCTTTATACGAGAGGATTGTCCCGTGATCTGTCCAGTTCACCATATCATTCGTGGAATATACTTTCCAGTCGTTCATGGTAAACCAGGTAGAATCGTCTTCATCGTGTGTGGTGTACACATACAGCCTGTCATTGTAGACCATTGGTGCAGGATCTGCAGTGTAATTAGTCTGAATAATAGGGTTCTGGGAAAATAATATTCCCGAATATCCTGTTAAACAGAGATAAAGTATTGCTTTTATTGTTTTTTTCATATTTAACTTTTATTTGAACACTAAGGAGCGTTAAGGTTTTCGAAATCTGGTTTCTCAGATTGTTACACAAGCCATTTTAACCATCCGTCAAAAAATCTCCGGTTTTTTGCCACCCCTCCAAAGAAGGGGAATTTTTATCTTATTTTTTCTGAAAACTCCAGTAATCGAAATTAAACAGCTTTCTTCCTGCCGTAATATTTTTTCCCTGGAACACAAAATACAGATCGTGAACACCGGAAACGGATTCTGAAATTTTTGTTGTCTGCGTTTTAAATTCTTCCCAGCCACCGGTTCTTGGAACCTCCATCTGAGCTATTTTCGGTCCTTTAACATCATCCAGATGTACTTCCAGAATACCGCCATCAATTCCTGCGGCCACGGAAGCTGAAAATCCGGAAGCTCCTTTTTCAAAATCCACCGAACGGACTTTGATATACCCTCCGGCTCTGGCATCAGAGACATACACTCCGTTTTTTTTGTTTTCGGAAGTGCTGCATTTTTCCGACCATGCCATGGTCTCTGCTTCTGTTCTCCGGTATGGATTTAAGGTTCCTGCCGGAGATACGCCTTCTTTGGTTATTGTGATCTTCGGAATAGTTCCGTCAGCATTATATCTGAATTCTTCTACAGCCGTTGAACGTCCGTAGCTTCCGCCAGCCGGCAATAATCCGGTATGGTAAAACAGGTAGGACTTTCCTTTGAAATCAATAATTCCACCGTGATTGGTAAAGCTGTTGGTCGGCTGGTCGGTCATTATTTTTCCCTGATACTTCCACGGCCCGGTTGGTGAAGGGCTGGTTGAGTAGGATAAACATTCTGTCCTTCCGGTCATTCCGGCATACATCATATAATATTGATTGTTACGCTTGTAAAGCCATGGCCCTTCTACATAAACATCATCAAATTTTTCCTGCTTTTGCAGAACTTCATCACTTTTCCCGGGACGTCTCAGCCCGCCGAAGGCTTCTGCAGACTGTGGAATTTCTGTGATTTGTCCCTGATAAGAAGTCATGTCTTTATTAAGTTTCACATAAAATAATTTACTGTTTCCCCAGTACAGATAAGCCTGTCCGTCATCGTCTATAAAAACCGTAGGATCAATATTATCCCAGGTTCCGGTTGAAATCAGAGGTTTTCCCAAAGCATCTTTAAACGGCCCGGCAGGACTGTCAGACACCGCTACCCCAATAGCCATATTGTTGTCAACGGTCTGTGCACAGATATACCAGTAGAATTTTCCGTTTCTTTCAATACACTGTGCTGCCCAGGCCCTGTCCCGTGCCCAGCTGAAAGACTCTAAAGAAATAGGCGAACCATGGTCTGTATAATTGACCATATCTGCTGTGGAATACACCCGCCATCTGGTCATTGTATAAAAATCAAATCCCGGCTGATCATCCCCTGTATAAACATACATTTTTCCTTTATAGACCATGGGAGCCGGATCTGGCGTAAAGTGGGTCTGAATAACCGGATTCTGCGCAGAAATACCGATCCCTGCCAACAGAAAAGAAAGTATACTATATTTTAGGTTTCGCTGATTCATATTTTAATTATTTGAGTGAAATGAATTGATAATAAGCAACGCCATGTGCCGGAATGTCCAGTGAAAGACTTTTTTGTCCGTATTGATTTCTGCAATATTCTTCTGCCTCCAAAGGTCACGAACCGTCTGAACACCGGAAATTCCTAATTTTTTAAAATCTTTATACGGCAGCTTTACTTTTTCCCTTCCGAAATTGGCAAAAGCTACTGCTTTACTTCCGTCCTCCAGTTCTTTGACATACATCCTGAGTTCGCCGATGGTCTGCAAGCAAACGCCCTGCTTTCCCAAAGCATCCTGATTGACGGCGATAACCTCATCATTGGTCAGAAGGTTTAGGGTGAAATCATCCAGTTTCTCAAGGTCACAGCCAATGAGCAACGGGGCTGAAAAAATGCTCCATAAGCTCATATGGAGATACTGTTCATCCGGCTTCAAACGGCTCTGATGTGGATTTCCCCAACCGACAACGCCAACAACCAGCATATCCGGATCGTTCCGGTTTCCGGGTTTCGCAAAAGGAGCAGCTTTGTCCTGAGCAAGGGCAATATTCTTTACGCTTGACCAAGTGTCTGTAATATCATTGGTGGTACGCCAGGATTGCGCACCGACCTCATCACCCCACTTCCACACATCGCCCATTCCATATTGGCAGAGGTTGTAGACTATGTCTCTGGGCTGCTGTTTCAAAAGGCTTCCCATCAGTTGGAACGGTTTCACGCCTTTATCCGGATCCCCGCCGCCCTGAAAAGCAAGAGAAGGAACTTTATTGGGATCATTATCCGGCAGCCCGTCAATCACACCGCCATAGCTGCACCAGTCGTATTTCAGGTAATCAACGCCCCATTTAGTGTAGCTTTCAGCATCCTGTTTTTCGTAACCGTAGCTTCCTGCACATCCGCCACAGGTCCATGGACCGGGGGAAGAATAAATTCCCATTTTCAGTCCATTGTTATGCAAGTACTCTGCAAGGCCTTTCATATCCGGAAATTTGGAATTGGTCAGGATATAACCGTTTTCATCACGCATTTTTCCCTGGAATGAAGGGTCTTTCCCCTCCCTGTTAAACTGCCAGGAATCATCGATATTGATATAATTCCATCCGTGATTGATCAGTCCTGACTTTATAAGGGCATCTGCTGCACGTTTCACTTTCTCGGCAGAAACTTCATGCCCGAAGCAGTTCCAGCTATTCCAGCCCATTGTAGGGGTGAGGGCGATTCTGTCTCCACATTCTATCTTCAATTTTTTTGAAGCTGAACCTTTTGCATTTTCAGCAGTCAATACAACTTCGTAATTTCCTTTTGTTTCTATTTTCCCGGTAATAATTCCGGTTTGAGCATCGATTTTTAAACCTTCGGGAAGATTTTTTGCCGTAAAAGCCATCGGTCTGTCGCCCGTTGCTGCAACCCTGAACAAAAAAGGTGAGCCAGGACGAACTCCGTAAATGCCTGCTGAATTAATTTTTGGAATTGCCGCAGCTTTTGGCGTCAAAATATAAGGTACTGACGAAACCGGGTTAAATGTTATCAGTTTTGTACCATCCGCTGTTTCAAACTTAGCATCTGCCCAATCGGCGTGGTCATAATAAGGTCCGTTTCCGCCGTCTGTTACGACTAATTCTAATTGTTTCACACCTTGCAGCGAAACGGAAACAGGCTTTGCTTTATCGCCTAATTTCATTACTCCGCTAGACCAAAGTTTTTTGTTGTCACCGTAAATTTCAAATTCCAAAGCAGGGTTCTGTCCTTTGATCTCATCATCTATTCCTACTAAGGCTGAGAATTTTTTGACATTCCCGTTTAATGTAATCAGTAAAGAACTTTCAGCGTGGGTTCCGAAGCCTCTTTTGAAAACTTCGCCGGCAATGGTTATAGGTTTTCCATCCACCGAAGTATTGATGCCGGGTTTTCCGTGTCCCTGTGTTACAACACTCAAATCCAACTGATCTAACCAAACGGTCGATTGTGCATTTAAATAGCATCCGACAATGAGAAAGCTGAGAACAAAAAGTTTAAATCTGAACATTTTTAAAATTTTAATAATTAATGTAACTCATAATAATACGTTTTGGTTAAAACCAATCACCTACTTCTGTATAAAATGGGCTAAAGCCCATTTCTATTGATATTCCTGAATTCAGCTTTAATTTTCATTACACTTCCACCAATCGAAATAGAAAAGATCTCTATCTCCTTTAAATACGAAGTACAGATCATGAATACCTGTAACTGTTTTCACCGGTGTTTTAATGGTTTTGAAAATATCACCTTCGGCTTTTCCTGTTACTTTTACAATTCCTAAAACCTCCCCGTCAACCGCATCAGCACGAATTTCGGTTCGTCGCCGTCACCGCGCATTCCCATTGTTACGAGATTATCATAATTTTTGTTACGACGGAATCCGTCTTCCCAAAACTTCAGGAGTGCTTCTTTATTGGTGTGGTAATTCCATTCTCCGTTTCCGTATTCTTTACGGTGATTTCCCCATTCTTTCTGGGCTCTCATCATCGGTTCGTGGTGTGAAGTTCCCATTATGATTCCATATTCATCGGCTACTTTCGGATTAAGCGGATCATCTTCGTTGAAGGCTTTTCCCCACATGGCAGGCCACAGATAATTGGCTCTTAGACGTAACAGAAGCTCAAACATATTCGCATACATTTTGCTGTTGATACCTCCGAATTTCGTTCTTGCCCAGGTTCCAAAAGCAGGTTCTTCATCATTAATAAAAATTCCACGGTACTTAACTTTTGGCTCGCCCGAAGCAAAATATCCCGGAATAACATATGCTGAAGGACGTTTCCGAATGGGAACATCATTCCACCAATGCCATGGCGAAACACCAAGCTGTTTTGATATTTCATAAATTCCATAAATCGTTCCCCGTCTGTCACTTCCTGCGATGATGAGCTGTTTTTGAAATTTTGAATTTTCTATGGTCGTTATTACAAAACTTTCCCATTTTCCTTTCAAATCTTTAGTATTGATCTTTTTGAGGAAATCAGTTGATCAATCTGTTTATTGGTTCCAACAGTTCCGATGATGATTTCAAATTCGTTGGAAGTGTCTGTTGTTCCCAAATTGGGCAGTTTCCCTGTCACTTTCTGAATGTCGGTCTGTAAGTCTTTTGCAGCACGAATGACGGCAATATTTTCTGATTGGTCATAAAATAAACCGGTAACTTTTCCTTCTTTTGAAACAATAGGAAAACCTCTATCATCTGAAATGATATTTTCCGGAATTCCTGAGGTTTGCTGGGCAAAAAATCTTGCTGCAAAAAACAGAAACAGGATTAACAATTTATTATTTTTGTGACGCTTTTTCATGAATAAGGTTTATCATTTAAAATCTATACTCACTTTTTTCCCGGAATAATTCACTGGTTTTTGTTGACCATTCGAAAGAACTACAATAAAAGTTCTTGCCTCAATCATTCCTTTGTACTTTCCTTTTCGGGCAGCTATTGTCAGTGTTTTTGATTTTTCGTTCCAATGAAAAGGGATTTCAGTGTAATTGCCTTTTTCATAATTATAATTATCAAATTCATCTTCATACAAAATAAAATCTGAATCTGCTCCCGGATAAACTTTTACCGTAAGATGATCCCATTTTTTCTCAGTGGCATATTGAACATCAGGACCAAAGGGAATAATGCTTCCTGCTTTTACATACAAAGGAATGCTTTGAAGATTGACAGATTTCTGAATTTCCTTCCCTCCGCTGTGTTTTTCATTGGTCCAGAAGTCGAACCAATCTGTTCCTTCCGGGAGATAAACTTTAACGGTTTTATTTTGGGTAAAATCTATGTTGGAAACTGAATTTTCCTTGTTGCCATCGGTTTTATTCCACCCTTCATTTTCATCAGTTTTAACGGCCTTTTCAGGGGTATATTGGGCATTGAGAACCGGTGCTACCAACAATGATTTTCCAAAAAGATATTCATTATTCATATCCCATGTTTTTCTGTCTGAAGGAAAATCCATGGAAAGGGCTCTCATAAAGCTTGACCCGTTTTTTGAAACATCATGGGAAACAGAATAGATATACGGTAACATACTGTAACGCAGTCTGATGAATTTTTCTATCGCATCATAAACAACGTTTCCTTTATTCCCAAACTGGTAAATTTCTCTCGCAACATCAGTTCCGTGCGAGCGCATCATCGGCGTAAAGGTTCCATACTGCAGCCACCGGACATACAGTTCCTGGAACATTGGATTTTTTGAACCTCCATTTCTTTTGTAAGTACCGGCGAAGAAACCTCCGATATCGGAGTTGAAATTCGGGTTTCCGGTAAGACTGAAGTTCAATCCTGCCGGTACCTGTTTACGTAATGTTTCCCAGGAGGAATTGACATCACCGGACCAGGTGTTGGCGGCGTATCTCTGCTGGCCTGCAAACGCTGATCTTGTTAAAATAAAAACCCTTTTATCACTGGTGGTTTCACGCTGATGGTCGTAAACACCGCCTACCGTCATCAGCGGATACGCATTTCTTACTTTTCTGAAAGAGCCAAGGTAAGTTTTAGTATCCAGATCTTCCGCTTTCTGGCTGAGATGATCGGGTTCTGTTGAATCCATCCACCAGGAATCTACACCTAGACTGAACACGCCTTTGTTGAGATATTTCCAGTATATATTTCTGGCTTCCGGATTATAAGCGTCGTAAACGCGTACACCGGAAGGATAATTCATGTCCGGAGGCCAGACTTCCCTGCCTGATTCCGGCCACGTGCTGAAATTGAAAAGCATGTCCTTTGAATCCATTTCACGGTACTGTTTGGTCATTGGCCCGAATGATGACCAGATGGAAACCGAAAGACGGGCATTCATGCCATGGATATCCTGTACCATTTTTTAGCATCCGGAAAATCGGGGCTTATGAAATCCATCGCGTTCCACTGGTAATTATTTCCCCAGTATTGCCAATCCTGTATAATCCCGTCCAGAGGAACTTTCAGATCACGGTATTTTTTAACAACGTCCACCAGTTCATCCTGACTTTTGTAACGTTCTTTGCTTTGCCAGTAGCCATATGTCCATAAAGGAAGCATAGGTACCTTTCCCGTAAGATCACGCATTCCGGAAACGACTCCATCGGCGTTTTTTCCGTAGATGAAATAATAATCTATACCATCTCCCACTTCTGATGAAAAGGATGTTTTCTGAGGCGTATCCGTAAATTGTGTCGGCGAATAGTTATCCCAAAAGATACCGTATCCCTTTACAGACTGAAAAAAAGGCACAAAATCCCAGGTATTATTCTGGATCATTTTTACATCGGTATTCCGCTGGGACATTTTTTCATTTTGCAGGATTCCCAGACCGTAGATGGGTTCATCCTTTTCAAGCTGAAAATCCTGTCTTACGGAATAAGTCTGCGTTCCGGCATCATTAAATGGTTTGAAATCATTTGCGGTTTCTTTCAAAAGCTCTTTTCCGGATGGTAATGTATAGGTGATCACTCCATTTTTACTATTAATGAAAAGCAGCAGAGCATTTGTTTTTAATGAAATAATATTATTTTTTTCTGAAACTGAGAATTTAATTTTCTGCTCCTGCTTTATGACCGACAAACTATTTTTGACAAATGATCTGCCTGCAGGATATTTAATAATCCTAATCGTATTTTCTCCATACAATTTCACTTCAACATTCATGTGATCAGCAGAAAACTTCAATCCTGAATCTGTTTTTTGATAAGACTGTGCATTGATTATTACTATTCCGGAAAACATGATGACCGTAATAGTGGAAGTTTTGATGTTCATCTTTGTAAAGCGCATTTCATTTCAGATTTGAATTATTTCTATTTATACCATTAACTTAAAATATTGAAGTTGTCTTAACTTTTATATTTATTATTTTTAACCAAAAAAGGCACAAAAGTTTTAAACACTTAAGTTTTTTGATGCCTTCTTATATGAACTTTTCTGCAGTTTCATTTTAAACTTACTAAGCGAACTCAAGTGGCTTTAAATGAAAGCTTTTGTGACTTTTGTGATTCTAGCTTTACTATTTAAAAAGTACCTGGGCAAACTGATGCAGGCTGTTTCTCCAAACCGGCCATGTATGACCTCCCGGATAATCGGTGTAAGAATATGTAATTCCTATTTTATCCAGTTCTTTCAGCATTTTCTGACCGTTTTCATAAGCAATATCATCTTTTCCACCCATTGAAATCCAGAAATTTCTGACATTGGATGAAAAAGCAGATTTATTTTGATTTAAAAATTTATACTGTTTATCGGCAACATCCTGGAGCATCGGCAGCATATATCCTGAACTGAAAACTCCCAGGCCGGAAAACATATCAGAATTCTGAATTCCGGCATACAGCGTATAAATTCCACCCAAGGAAAGTCCTGCCAATGCACGGTTTTCTTTACCTTTTTTATTCTGTAATCAGATTCGGCAAACGGAATGATGGATTCCTTCAGTTCTTTTTCAAACATCTGAAGATTGCGCTCACCAAAATTCCGGATCCCTCCTTGTCCGATATTGGCATCCGGCATAATGATGACCATTTTTTCTGCTTTTCCTTCTGCGATCAGATTATCCAGGATCAGGTTGGTTTTACCCTGGCTGGCCCAGCCGCTTTCATCTTCCCCTCCGCCATGTAAAATATACAGTGCAGGATAAGATTCAGCAGGATTCTGGTCGTAACCCGGCGGGGTGTAAATAAAAACCCTTCTCCAGGAATTGGTGATTTTAGAATAGAAATTTTTAATACGGATATCACCATGCGGAACGTCTTTTAAGGCATAAAAATCATCTCCTTCAAAAGGAATATCAATTCCGCTGGCATACCTTCCCATTCCGTAAAATGTTTCGCTGGACGGATCTGCAACCGCAACACCGTCAATCAGCAAAGAATAATAATGGAAACTTCCGCTTTGAGGATCGGTTATGCCTGTCCAGAAGCCGTCAGCATCTTTTTCAGGTCATATTTTTTCCTAAATCGATCTGAACTTTCTGCGCTTCCGGAGCTTTCACTTTAAACATCACCCTTCCGTCGGGAAAGATCTGAGGATACTGAGCATTTCTGATATTGGTTGCTGCAGGAGTTCCCAAAACGGTAAATCCATCAAATTTATTTGTATCAACCGGCTTGAACAACAGCTGTGAAAAAATGTACAAATCATTTTTCCAGACTTTGAAATCGTGGCCACCCGGCTCTATATAAAAAATATGGGGGATTTTATTTTTTCTCAGATAATCGCTGGTTCTTTTACTGAAAGGCATCAGCCCATCCGCATCACCGCAGGAAATAAAAATCAGCTTCAGCTTTAACGCATCTTGCGGATTGGGTAAAAGCTTATTGGGTTCTTTCGTATTGGGTGCGGAAGAAAATGCACCCAGCCAGGCAAACTTACCGATGTTTCCAAACGCAAAATTCTGTGTCTGCCCCCTCCCATTGACAGTCCTGCCAATGCACGGTTTTCACGGTCTTTTTTAACCGGATATTTTTTCTACAAACGGAATCAGATCATTCAGCAGATCTTTTTCAAAGGTGGCAAAAGCTTCAACTTTATCCGGAGCCATGATATTTCCCGTCGCCCTGTCATCCTTCATTGCACGACCGTTAGGCAGCACAACAATCATCGGCTGCAGTTTTCCCTGTGCATACAGATTGTCCAGAATAATATTGGGCTTTCCCTGGCTGAACCATTCTTTTTCATCTCCGCCAATGCCGTGAAGAAGATAAAGAACGGGATATTTTACCCCTTTTTTGAATCCCGGCGGTGTGTAAACCAAAGCTTTCCTTGTTGTTCCAACAGTTTTTGACTGGTATTGAATCGTGTCAATTTTCCCGTGGGAAATAGCAGTATTTTCCACATCGAAACCCTGCGGCGCCTGTTTATCAAGAGTTTGTGCGGAAACAAACATTCCCGACAAAACAAGTCCTAAAGCCCATACAACTGATTTATTCATGATTTTTATTTGTATTTTTTACACTTATTATTTCAGATAAAAAAATAATAGCAACGCTGTTTTAAAGTTTTATAATTGATTATTTTTTAACCGCAAAAGACACAAAAGTTTTAAACACTTTAATCTTTTCAGAGCCAAACTTCATGTGTAATAAGTACACCTAGGTTTTGGGAAAATCTTTGATTTTCATCTTATGTGAACTTTTCTGCGATATCACTTTAAACTTACTTAAGTGAACTCAAGTGTTTTAGAATGAAACCCTTTGACTTTTGTGGTTAATAAAGTTTAAACATCTGAATACTTATTTTATTTATCTGTTTACAGCAGACTTTTCACTGTTAATTTTATTATTTTTCATTCCCGGCTTTATTGACTCTGAAAAAATCCACGTCTACGAAACCTCCGGTATTTTTAGTCGCATAATTAAAAACTGCGAATTTTGATCCCATAAAAAATCTCCGGTAATCAAAGATCATTTTGTAGTCTTTTGCCATTTCCGTCCAGTTCTTCTGATCCGTACTGTAATAAAAGTCTGCAAGATCTTTCCCGAGGTTAAAATCGGCATCAATACGGAGGAAAACCTTATCCGAATTGAGAGGAATCCGTTTTTTCTTCTTTTTTAACTCCAGTAATGGCTTTCGTTTTATTGTCCAGGCTCACTTCGCTGGTTGAAAAAACAATGAATTTTTCTTTACCTTCCTTTATTATTGATAAAATCCCGGAATCCCCGTTGAAAGCACTGAAACCTGCAACGTCCCCATCTTTCATTTCTTTGAGATCCATGGCAACAACTGCTGAAGAAGTAGGGCCTTCCATTCTCTGGGTCAAAGTATTGGGTGCAGCGTACAGATTATCTACAACCCTGCTGGTTTTCAATCTCAGAAAGCCTTTTCTTTCGGATAAAGACCATGCTTCATTCACAGGGTTATGATTCCATTGCCATTGAATTTTCATTTTTTTGTCAGAGAATTCATCGCTTTCCACCAGATGATTTTTGGGTTTGAATGGCGGAAGCGGAACTTCTCCTTTCAAAGGAACTTTTCCTTTATCTCCCAATACCGGCCAGTCATTTTCCCATTGTACGGGAAGCAGCAGCGGAACGCGTCCCACTCCGTTTCTGTCCTGGAAAATAAGGGAATACCAGTTTCCGTTTTTATCATCAATCAAAGCGCCCTGCCCTGCATAGGAAAATCCTAAAAAATCGTCTTCCAGAATTACTTTTTTCTCGTAAGGACCTGTCACTTTATCTGCTCTGTAGACTACCTGACGGCGTTTTCCGTTTTTGGGCCAGGATATCATCATCATATAATATTTCCCGTTTCTTTTGATGATCTGGTTTCCTTCCAGAAGTCCGGTCTCCGAAGCATCTTTCTGAAATACCTCAGTTCCATCCGGATTTCCGATAACCTCTTTAAAATCAGGACTCAGTTCAAAAACTTTGTTGGAAGTGAAAACATATACTTTGTCATCATCATCGAAAAACAGTGAAGCATCATGAAAATGCCGTGTTCTGGTGATGAGTTTCCATTTTCCTTTTTCGGGATGATCAGTCACATAGAAATAAGATTTGAAAGGTTCATCATTCGGAGAGAATAAAACGTAATATTTCCCTTTATGATAACGGATTGAAGAAGCCCATTGGCCTCTGCCGTAAACGGTTCCGTTCAATAAATCATATTTTGAATTATCATTCAAAGTATCGAAAACATACCCGGACATTTCCCAATGTACCAGATCCCTGGAATGCATTACCGGAGCTCCCGGCATCAGATGCATGGTGGTACTGATCAGGTAAAAATCATTTCCGTTTCTGGTAATGGATAAATCCGGTGCATCTGCCCAGATGATAGGATTGGTAAATGCTGTCCCCTGTTTTCCGGAAGGATTTACCTGGGCTGAAAGAAGATTCAGCCCGATAAATCCCAATAAAGAAACTATATAAGATTTTTTGATTTTCAAAATATACTACTGTGTTTGGTTTTACGCTTAGTTTTTCAATTTAAAATACTTAATTGCTGTCACTAAGTATTTTTTCTCTGCTGTCAGTAAAAGACGAGATTATTCATTCACTTCGTTTCATTCGGAATGACAGATCTTTCATACTATTGCGGTACAATATCGTTGGAAGAAGTACTGTACAGCCCGATAAGACTTCCTGTAAAACCTCCCGCAACATCCGTAGAAAGTATATCTCCTGAAACCGGCCCGCCAAGATTTTTATAGCTCTTGCCATCCAGAGAATAATTAAAGCTATGCTCATCTTTATCGGCAACCACCTGCAGTTTAACCGGTTTGGATAATGAAATCTTCTCGCTGGCAATCAGCTTTGATTGTCCTTTTTCTGTTCTTTCCAATACGATGTAGAAATCTTTATCTTTTTTCGTGATTCCGAAAACATAATTGAATGTTTCACTTTGATAACAGGTAATTCCTGCCAGTTCTTTTTCTGATTTAGGTTTAAAATCCAGGGTTACAGAAGTTTCAAATGATTCATGCTGCAATCTGTGGAACAGTGCCGAAACCGGAGCCAATGCCTTGATATTGGTTGCAAAAGGGTTTACTTTTACACCGTTTTTTGTAACCGTAATAAAGCTTTCACGAGGTCCACGCATGGCAATCCATCGGAAGTCAAGGTTTTTATCGGTTAGTTTATCAGTATAGGTAAAGTTTCCGTTGGGTAAAAATCCGTTTTGCCCGGTTTGATTCTGAACACCTGCAGGTAATTTCAGTTTGGGTTTCATCGGAACCAGTCCATTTTGGAAAACCGGGTATTTTCCGCTCCAGTCAACCGGAAGGATGAATGTTTCACGGCCTTTGTTGACTCTGTTTTTCTCATTCGGGCGTATCGCCAGAAATACTCCGTAATATTGGCCGTCCGGCGTTTCTACCAGGTCTGCATGGCCTGCCCAGTCTACTTTTTCTTTTCTGTCTTTCGGGAAATAGCGCTGTGTCAGAATCGGGTTGTTTCCAGCCGGAACGTAAGGTCCTTTCGGAGAATCGGACATAAAAATAACTTCACTGTGATTACCGCCGGTTCCTCCTTCTGCACACATCAGATAATATTTACCGTTCTTTTTGTAAATATGGGGACCTTCAATCCAGATGGGCTTTTGGGAAAGATCCACGCCGCCGTTTACAATAATCTTGTCCGAGCCCGCAACTACCTGATCTTTTTCGAGATCATAGTCCCACATCTTGATAACACGATGCCCGTTGTACTGTTCGGTACCTTGTGGCGGGGCATCGTTATGAACAATATATGCTTTTCCGTCATCATCAAAGAAGATAGAAGGATCAATACCTTCAAAATTCAGTTTCTGAACTTCGCTCCATCCTTTTGCCGGATCTTTTGTTTTTACGACCATATTTCCGATACCACCTGCAAACTGGGTAGTGATCATATAAAAAGTATCGTTGTGCTTATTGTATTTGATATCCGGTGCATAAATTCCATGGGAAACGCCTGATTTTTCAACTTTAAGCTGTGAAGGCCTGTCTAAAACGTGTCCCACCTGCTTCCAGTTTACCAGATCTTTAGAGGTAAAAATCGGGACTCCCGGAAACATTGAAAATGAGGAATTCACAAGATAATAATCTTCGCCTTTTCTGGTAATGCTGGGATCGGGGTAACAGCCCTGTAAAATCGGAGAATAAAACTCGTCCGGTTTAAGAGGGTTGTCATTATATATTTTATCGTTTCCACGGTAGCTGAAGTCGGAAAAAGTCTGTGCAGAGAGATTACTGATGGAAAGTAAGGCTGCCACTGCAATAACATGGGTTTTATTTCTTAAAAAAACAGGATTCATTAGACTCTTTTTCATATATAGATTTTTTAGTTTTTATTGTAGATAGATTTAGTTTCAGATTGTCCTTCAGAGCTTTTATCACTCCATGTTAATGTATACACCTTTCCTGCTTCAGTCGGGAAATCATAGATAAGATCAGTTTTAACTTCAACAGGATTCAATGTTGCTTTGCCGGATATCAACGGCTTAGGAATTTCCGGAATTTCAAAAAGGAGTTCGGGTTTTTACCTTCTGCTTTTTTCAGTTTTGTGTTTCCGGAAAGCTGCATTTCGTTTGGAAGCCTGACTCTGCAGTTTCCTCCCAATCCGGATTTTATGGTAATTTCTTTAGCTTTATTATTTTCCCAGATCACTTTGACTTCGAATCCTCCATACGTTTTCAGCCCGGAAATGCTGCCGCTTTTCCACGTTTCCGGAAGTGCGGGAAGCATGTCTATAAATCCATTCTGAGTCTGCAGAAGCATTTCGGTAATCCCGGAAGTGCAGCCGAAATTTCCATCAATCTGGAATGGAGGATGTGCATCGAAAAGATTCGGATATGTTCCGCCTTTGCTGCCCCAACCGTCTTTTTCTACGAGCGTCAGCTGGTCTCTGATTAATTTGCCGGCATGGTTTCCATCCAGCAATTTAGCCCAGAGATTGACTTTCCAGCCCATTGACCAGCCTGTGGATACGTCTCCGCGGTGAATGAGTACGGTTCTGGAAGCCTCCAGCAATTCCGGTGTGGTAAACGGACTGATCTGGTTGGAAGGAAATAATCCGTACAAATGGGAAACATGTCTGTGGTTGTCTTTAGGATCGTCCAGGTCTTCCATCCATTCCTGCAATTGTCCGTAGCTTCCGATTTTCATCGGCGGTAATTTTGAAATAATCGTGTTCCAGACCTGAATTTTATCTGCATCTGTATTGAGAATCTGTGCCGCCTTTTTAGTCTTGGTGAAAAGGTCGAACATCAATTGATTGTCCATTGTATTTCCTGCTGCCAGAGCACTTCCCTGGTGTCCCTGCGGAATATTTTCGGGAGACATTGACGGGCTTACTACCAGCCAGTGATGTGCAGGTTCTTCCATCAGGAAATCTTCATAGAACTGTGCTGCAGATTTCAGAACAGGATAAATTGTTCTCAGGTAATTTTTGTCTCCGCTGTATAAATATTTTTCCCATAAATGCTGTGAAAGCCAGGCTCCGCCCATGGGCCACATTCCGGCATTGGCAAAATCCACTACCCCTGTTATTCTCCAGATATCGGTGTTATGATGTGCTACCCAGCCACGGCTGCTGTACATTGTTTTTGCTGTTTCCTTTCCTGTTTCGCTCAAATCTTTTATCATCTGGATCAATGGTTCATGCATTTCAGGAAGGTTGGTCTTCTCTGCCGGCCAGTAATTCATTTCCGTATTGATGTTGATGGTATATTTGCTGTCCCAGGCCGGTTTGTTGGAATTGTTCCAGATCCCCTGCAGATTGGCAGGCTGGCCACCCGGCTGAGAGGAGGAAATCAGGAGATAGCGTCCGAACTGATAATACAATGAAATGAGTTCAGGATCATAACCATTGGCAAAATTTTTAATTCTGATATCCGTTGGATTTTTCGAAGCTTCAGAAGTTCCTAAATCCAGATTTACTCTTTTAAAATAGTTCTGGTAAGCATTCAGGTGGTTTTGAACTAAAGTTTTGAAACTTTTATTTGCTGCTGTTTCAATATACTTTCCGGCTTTTGCAACTTCGTCTGTATTTAAATTTTTGTAGTCTGTAAAATTAGTGGCCATGGAAATAAGAATCATGACCTCATGAGCATTGCTTACTGAAATTCCGGCCTCTGAGGTCTGAGTTTTCCCGCCTTTGGTAATGAATTTCGCCAGCGCATTGAATTTCACCTGACCCTGGATGCCGTCCAATGTAGAAGAAATTCCATCCATCTGTAAGGTATTGGCATCAATAGCCTTAACGTTCTTTTAAGCTCGCTATTGAATTTCGCTGTAAAATTCAATGCATTTTTGTGGTCTGAGCTCAATTTAATGACAATCACATGATCAGGAACCGAGGCGAAAACTTCTCTTTTAAAATTAATGCCACCAGAAGTAAATGTAGTGGTTGCGATCGCTTTTTCAATATCCAGTTCTCTGTAATAATTACTGATATCTTTAAGATGATTCAGATCCAGCGTAAAATCACCCATATTCTGAAATGCCGAACCGTGAACTGTTTTTGCTGTTAGTCCTTTATCCGCCAGGATCCGGGCTCTTTTATAGCTTCCGTTAAATAAATAATAGCGGATGGAATCCAGGACTTTTGGTGCATCCGGATTATCATTCCGGGAAGGCCCCCCGGACCAGAATGTCCCTTCATTCAGCTGAAGTTTTTCCTGGTAAGGATCTCCATACACCATCGCTGCAATGTTTCCGTTTCCTACCGGCAAAGCTTCCACCCATTGTTTTGCGGGCTTGTCATACCACAGCTTATACTTTCCTCCTTTCTGGGCAAAGGAAAATATACTGATCAGAAGACCTATGGTCATGTAAAGCCCGGATTTCATTTTTACTTTTTAAATTTCAAACTGTATTATTGTTACACTGTTTTCTTTCTGTTAATCACCGAAATGAGTCCCCATGCGGCAACATATGAAATTCCTGCAATAAAGAAAATAATATTGTAACCGCCATTGACGTTTCCTGCCTTTTTGAAGGTGTCTAAAATGATTCCGATGAACAAAGGAAAAATAATTCCTGCCGCTGAACCGAGCATTCCTCCAAAACCAATGACAGAACTGACGTAGCTGTTAGGCAACTGATCTCCAACCGTTGTCATAAGATTGGCTCCCCAACCTTGATGCGCGGCTGTTGCAAAGGCAATGATGATCGTGATCATCCACATATTATCTACATATTTTGAGAACATGACCGGAACCACCATCAATGCAAACAGTAACATCGTAATGCTTCTGGCTCTTCCGATGGCCCAGCCTTTTTGATCAGAAACGATGAGAGATATCCTCCGCCGATACTTCCGATCGTAGTTCCGCTGTAAATAATAATTAACGGAAAGGATGGTTTTGTTAAATCCATTTTGAAGACATCCGAGAAATAGGCCGGCAGCCAGAACATAAAGAAATACCAGATAGGATCGGTTAACATTTTACCGATGGCAAATGACCATGTGACTTTATATTTGAGTAATTCCGATAAAGGAATTTTGGTTTTTCCTCTGTTTTTTCGGCCTGATCGCTTTTTATGTACTGCAGTTCTTCCTTACTGAGATTTTTGGCTTTTTCCGGAACGGCATAGAATTTCCACCAAAGGATAATCCAAACCATACCCAAAGCTCCGATCCATACAAAAGTCTGCCTCCAGCCGTAATGTCCGAGAATGAACGGAACCAGCAGCGGTGCTAAAATAGCTCCCACCGTTGCTCCTGAGTTAAAAATTCCCGTTGCCAGTGCTCTTTCTTTTTCGGAAACCATTCAGCTACAGATTTGATGGCAGCAGGAAAGTTTCCTGCCTCACTGATTCCCAAAGTACTTCTCGCAATGATAAACCCGATGGTACTTTTCACAAAACCATGTCCTATAGAGGCCAGGCTCCATACAATAAGGGAAACAGCATACCCGATTTTGGTTCCCACCTTGTCTATAAACCTTCCCATCGCCATATAACCGATAGCATAAGTCGTGGTAAAGGCCATAACGATATAGCTGTAATCTTTTTCGTCCCAGCTGAATTCTTTTTCCAGTACAGGTTTCAGCAAACCCATTACCTGACGGTCAAGGTAATTGATCGTAGTGGCGAGAAAGACAAGGGACAGCATCCACCATCTTATATTGCGGTTTTGAGGAGCCTGCATTTAATTATGGATTAAGTTGTTGTAATAAATTTTTTGTTTTATGAGCCAGTTCTTCTTCATTAACATCTCTTCCGATGAGTGAGCTTCCCAAGCCTGCTGCTGCAGCTCCGCCATTGAGCCATTCCATAATATCTTCAAATTCAGCATGGATCCCTCCGGTGGGCATAAAATTCATTCCCGGGAAAACAGGCTGTACCGATCTGATATAGTTCTTCCCTAAAGCATCAGCCGGGAATATTTTAACGAGTGTTAAGCCATTCTGATAGGCAATATTGATATCGGAAGGGGTAAAACAGCCCGGAATCAAAAGGATATTTCTTTCAAGCGCATGTTTCACCAATGCTTCACTGATGACCGGTGTAATGATGAAATCTGCTTTTGCATGAATATAATCATCCATTTCCTGTACGTTTTTTACCGTCCCTATTCCTAACAGAAGGCCTGGAAATTCTGTATGGGAAATTTCTTTCAGTCTGGTGAAATTTTCCAATGCCTGATGCCCGCGGCTGGTATATTCTATCACACGGATTCCCGCTTCGTATAAAGCTTTTATAATATTTTTTGAGACTTCAAACGATTCGTTATAGAAAAGCGGAACTATTTTCTGGTCTTTTATTTTTTGTACTATTTCACTCATAATGTTTCGATATTAATGCTTTCATCAATGGTATCTCCCTTTACAAAAAGCTTTTAAAAGCAACTTTTGTCGCATCCTCAAGGATCTGCTGATCAGGATTTCCTCTTAAAATTCCATGAATCAAAGCGGCCATAAAAGAATCACCGCTTCCTACCCTTTCTTCAATTTTTTCTGCATTATACTTTTCTGAAATCAAAAGTTTCCCATCAGTAAATAAGGTGGCAAAATAATTCACCTGTTCGCCGTTTGTAAAACGGAAAGTATTCGCAATTTTTTCCACAGCCGGGAATTGTTTCCGGATTTCCAACGCTGTTTTTTCAGCCTGTTTCAGAAGGTTTTCATCATCAAATTTCCCGTTAAGCACGTACTCAACAGGAATTTCCAGAAACTGCTCTACAGACCAGATATTTCCCATGAGAACGTTGACAAAAGGCATCAGTTCCTTAATTTTATAAGGATGCTGGTTTTGCCAAAGCAACGCTCTGTAATTCAGGTCCAGGGAAACCGTAATATTTCTTGTTCCGGCTTCTTTCATGATATGCAGACATGTGCGGAATGCATAGTCACTCAAAGCAGGTGTGATGGTACTGATATGCAGCCATTTTACTCCTGAAAATATTTCTTCATCACTGAAAGTTTCAAAATCCGATTGGGTAAAAACAGACGGAAAGCGGTCGTAAACCACTGAAGCATTCTGCATATCGCCATCGGAAGAAAGATAAAATGTTCCTATTCTTCCCTTGTTCTTTTCTGCAAGGACTTCTATTCCTTTATTTTTAAGCTGATATTCCAATTGGTTCCCTACGAAATTCTCCGGTAAAGCTGATAATAATTTCACAGGATTCTTCCACTGGGAAAGCGCTGACGCTACATTGTATTCAGCACCGCCCACGTAGATCTTCAGAGACTGCTCATTGAGCCAGTTCCCTTCGGAATCCGGGGCAAAGTGAAGAAGCAGTTCCCCGAAACATAGTATTTTTGCTGAATCCTGCATGGTTTTATATTTCAAAATAATTTTTTGTATTGTGATAACAGATATCCTGAATGACTTTTCCTACCCATTTTTCGTCATCGGGAAGAAGCCCTCTTTCCATTTCACTTCCGAACAGGTTGCATAAAAGCCTTCTGAAATAATCGTGTCTTGAGAATGACAGTAAGCTTCGGGAATCGGTCAACATGCCGACAAAAGTGCTGATCAGACCGATATTGGAAAGCGTATTCATCTGTTTCGTCATCCCGTCCAGCTGATCGAGAAACCACCATGCTGCTCCAAACTGTACTTTGGATTTGATGCCTCCTTCATTGAAGTTTCCGGCAAGGGATGCCAGAACTTCGTTAAATGCCGGGTTCAGATTGTATATAATGGTTTTGGCCAGTTTTCCTTCTGTATTCAACTTGTCCAGCAAAACACTCAGCCTCTGGGCATAATACAGTTCGCCAATGGCATCATATCCTGCATTGGCCCCCATTTTTCTGAACATTTCTGAATTGTTGTTTCGGGTTGCCCCTACATGAAACTGCTGTACCCAGCCTTTTTCTGCGTACATTTTGCAAAGCTCTTTCAGCAAATAGCCGCATAATGCATCCGGATCGGAAAACGTTGGCAGATTACCCTTCAGAAATCCGGAAAACTCTTTTTCAAGGTTATGGTTCCATTTTGTGGTATCCGGAAAATATTCAAAGCCGTGGTCGGCTACTTTTGCTCCTGTTTCCGCAAAATAATTGATTCTGCCCTGAAGTGCATCCAACAGATCAGAAGCTGATGTGATTGAAAACCCACAGACTTCTTCAAGCTTTTTGATTCCTGAAAGATATTGTTCAGGATTAATGATATTAATATAGCTATCGGGGCGGAAAGCCGGAAGAACAGCTGTTTTAAATCCACTGTTTTTTAATGCTTTGTGATGAGCCAGATCATCAGCAGGATCATCCGTAGTACACAACGCTTCTACCTTAAAATTTTCAATAATGGATTGTGGCAAAAAAACGGATGTCTGCAGGCTTTCATTCATCTGATGATAGACAGTATCTGCATTATCGGATGATAAATATTCACTGATCCCAAAAGGATTTTTGAGTTCCAGATGGCTCCAGTGAAACAGTGGGTTCCGAAGGGTATACGGCACCACTTCTGCCCATTTCATAAATTTTTCGTGATCTGAAGCATTTCCGGAAATAAACTGTTCATCAATGCCAAAATTTCTCATGGCTCTCCATTTGTAATGGTCACCATCCAGCCAGATAGCGGTTGGAGAACGGAAATTCTGATTGGCCGCAATAACGTCCGGCTCCAAATGATTGTGGTAATCTATAACCGGCATATCTTTAGCATAACCGAAATACAGATTCTCTGCCTTTGCCGATTCAAGCAAAAACAATTCTCCGAAAACTTCTTTATTTTTAATGGAATGACTCATGATTTATTGTTATAATCCTGAATTTTAATTCTAAATTTGTTTAACCTTTGCAAAACCACAAAAGTCACAAAAGCTTTATTTTTAAAACACTTTAGCTCACTTAAGAAAGTTTAAAATGATTCTGCAGCATAGTTCACATAAGATGAAAATCAAGGATTTTCTCTTTACATAGTCAGACTTTAAGTGAGTCTGGATTTTAAAAACAAGACCTTGAATGAAACCATTAAGGTCCTGTTCCAATTTATATATGAAGAAATTAATTTTTTATACTCCACTGAATGCGCTGAAACCTCCGTCAACAGGAATCAGTGCTCCTGTAATAAAACTTGCGGCATCGGAACACAGAAACTGCACAACCCCGTTCAGTTCTTCTACTTCCCCAAATCGCTGCATGGGGGTTTTCGCCATCACTTTTTTACTTCTCTCGGTTAAACTTCCGTCCGGATTCAACAGAATAGCACGGTTCTGATCTCCAATGAAAAAACCTGGAGCCACAGCATTTACCCGTATCTTATCTCCGAATTTCAATGCCAGATCAGAGGCCAGCCATTGGGTAAAATTGGTGATTGCCGATTTGGCGGCAGAATATCCGGCTACCCTTGTAATCGCTGAGTAAGCAGCCATTGAAGAAATATTAATAATATTGCCGCTCCTCTGCTCCGCCATTACTTTTCCGAAAACATAACTCGGGTAAACGGTTCCATTGATATTAAGATCGGTAACCTCTGCCCATCCCTTCATATTCATATCAAAAAATGACTGTTCGGGAGTTAAAGTGGCTGCCGGAATATTTCCACCGGCTATATTGAGCAGAATGTCAATACGTCCATACTTTTCTTTTATTTTCACAGAAGCAGCTTCAAGGCTTTCAATATCCATCACATTGGCTTCTACAGCAAGTGCTTCCCCTCCCAGATCTGTAAGCTCTTTTACCCGGGCATCCAATGTTTCCTGGTTTCTTCCCAATGCAACAACTTTTGCTCCGGCCTCTATAAAACTTTTGGCAAGGCTGCCTCCCAAAACGCCTGAAGCCCCTGTGATGACTGCTACTTTGTTTTTAATACTAAACAGGTCTTTCATTTTACTTTTTACTATTTTATTACAAACGCAGATTAATTTTTCTGTAATTCTGACTGAACGGCAGCCATTACTCCTTCGATCTGGCCCAATGCCAGCATTCTTCCTAAAAATGAATAGCCGGGATTATATCCTTTGTCAAAATCTTCTGTTAAAAGTCTTCCGTGGTCAATTCTCATCGGAAGATCAGATTCTCTTTTTCGAATACACGGATCACTTCAATGAGTTTTCCTCTTCCTCCCAGATGATGAGCCTCGATAAAATCACCGTTCTCAAAGACATTCGTGCTTCTCAGGTGAACGAATCTGGTCCTGTGGGCAAACTTCTGCGCCAGCTTGGGAACATCATTCTGAAGGTTAGCGCTTAGAGATCCGGCACAGAATGTTAACCCGTTGTGAGGGTTATCAACAGCTTTCAGAAACCAGTCAATATCTTCTTCATTGGTCACTATTCTTGGTAAGCCTAATAGTGAAAACGGCGGATCATCAGGATGTACGCACATCTGGATATTCCACTTTTCACAGACAGGCATTATTTTTTCAAGGAAATATTTCATATTCCGGCGAAGCTGATGTTTATCTATACCCTCATACAATGCCAGTAAACTTTTGAACTTTTCTACAGGATTCAATTCACCTTCTCTGATATTTCCGTTCACGAATCCCTGTGTTTTTACAATGACTGAATCTATCAGGTCATTGTTATCTTTTTCCGTTAAGCTATTTTTTAATTCTTCTACTTTTTGAAGAATTTCTGAAGTATAATCGTTTTCGGCTTCTTCTCTTTGAAGGATATGAATTTCAAAGTAGGCAAACTTGGCTTTGTCAAAATAAAGTGATGACGAACCGTCTTCCCATTCATGAAAGAGGTCGGTGCGTGCCCAGTCGAGAACGGGCATAAAGTTGTAGCAAACTGTTGTAACTCCTGCTTTACCCAGATTTTCAAGGCTTGTAATATAATTTTCTATTAAAGAGTCACGGTCTTCACCTCCGTATTTGATAGCTTCACTTACGGGAAGACTCTCCACAACAGACCAGCGAAGTCCGTGGCTTTCTATATAGTTTTTATAATCATTGACGGCCTCTAAATTCCAGATTTCTCCGTTTGGGATATCATGCAGCGCAGAAACAATGCCTTCTACTCCTATTTGACGAAGCGTGTTCAGCTGTATTTTGTCTTTTTCCAAACCAACGCCAGGTTTTTTCCATAATGTAAAGTTTTAATTCAGATAAACAAAGCAGGTGTTTTCACACCTACTCTGTTGCTGATATGAATGTAGAATGAAATTAGTTGTATCCGGGGTTCTGGTATTTTGCCTTAATATCTGCTGATACTTCCATCGCATCAATCTGACTCTGAGGAATAGGTCTCAGATAGTGAAAAGGTTTGATGGTTCTTGTAACCGTCTGCGGGCTGTGGTCTCCATAAGAAGCACCTCCGATCTGATAACTTGCCGCATAATCTCCCCATTTCTGTGTACGTACCAAGTCATACCATCTGTAGAATTCTCCGTAATATTCACGGGATCTTTCTGCAAGGATATAATCAATGGTAATTACGGCTGGTGTGGCCGCTGTCATTGCAGCGCTGTTATCTGCTACATAAGCGGTATTCTGGGCATTATTGAACTTCCATTTTCCGGCACGGGCACGGATTACGTTGATAAGGTCTCTGGCTGTCATAGATCCTGCAGCTCCTTTTACGGCTGCTTCCGCTGCGATAAAATAGAATTCTGAAAACTTAGCGACACTGAAAGGGCGGGTTAATCCTGCATTCGGATATCCTAAACCGTTCGGATCATCGGTACGGTAAGTTCCTATTTTCCATAAACCAGGGTATACAATTCTGCTGATTCCGTTCGGTGCAATGACCCAGTCTGCTCTCCCCGGAAGGGTTCCTGCTCCTACACCGCTTTGTCCGGATCCTGTAGGATAAGAAGGCATCTGGCTGTCATCATTCAGGAAGCTTAAGATAGCTCCTCCCGGCTGTACAGGTAAATTATTCGCGTTATAAAGTACAGGAACCGTTGTAAGGCCTGTTCCATTTTTGTTCCAGTTTCCTCTGTAGGTGGTTACAAAAGTTCCATCATAACGGGAATCGTTGGTTTTATCTGCAAAAGTATTTTTAATAACTCCCAACGTAGGACACATACGAACCCAAGGACGTCCCAGTGACTGTGCCGCTTCTCTCTGTACTGAACTTACAACGTCTGCGCCAGCCCATGCTGTTGTTTTACTACTTTTGATGGCAGTATAGTTCCAGGTCTGCATCCATGCTGCAAAATTGTCCGGAGCCCAGCCTGATCCAAATCCTACAGGGTCGCTTTCGTTATAATAAGTACTTGATTGTGTATGGTCTGCATAAAGCATCGATTCGGTATTCCTGTCATTTGAACCTACATTGACATCATAGAAGGTAGGCTGAAGCGCGTAAGGCCCGGGATTGTTGATTCCTTCCAAGGCGATATCATAAGCCTGCTGAAAATACCACTGGGCATTGTGCCCGTCAGGATCAGTTCTTGCCACTTCAGGGTAAGTTGGAATGCCGTTTGGATTCTGCAGCCACCATCCATAAGTAAGGTAAGCTTTGGCAAGCATCAATCTTGCTACATTTTTGGTTACCCCTCCGGTTACTCTTGGTGAGGCAGGCAGGTTTTCTATTGCTTTTTTAAGATCCGCAAAAACAGTTTTTGTATATACTTCCGGCACGGTATTTCTTGCGGAAGAGGTGGAAGGTAAAGTGTTATATTTCAATTCTCCTGCCCCTAAATCCAGAGGAACTCCTCCATAGGTCTGTACGAGCATGAAGTAGTAAAATCCACGGAAGAAACGGGCTTCAGAGATCATAGATTCTGCAATTCCGAATCCTGGTCCTTTTTCAATAATTCCGTTGGCAGTATTGATATACGGGAACACAGAGTTCCAGACCATACTTGTAGGAAAAGTATTGGAATTGATAATCCCGTTTCCGGACATATCCAATTCTTTAAAGTTACCATCCGCACTTTGTGCCCAGGTAGATTCGTCAGTTCCGTTCTGACAATTGCTCATAAAGTAGCCATTGCCATACAGTAATCTCATCTGTCTGTATAAAGCTGTAAATCCCTGATTAACCCCGTCCGGTGTATTAAAATAGTCAGCTGTATAGATTGCTCTTGGCTGTTCATCAAGAATTTCATTACAACCTGTAAATGTTAAGGATAAAAAGATTGCTCCTAATAGCAGTTTTTTGTTAAAATTTATCATGACAGTACAGTTTTAAAAGGTTAAGTTAAGTCCCATTAAGTAATTTCTTGTGGAAGGGTTGTTGGCTCCTATAACAAGCTGGCGGTTTGGATATCCGCTTACTGCCTGGTTTTCATTTCCAAAAGAGTTTGGTTCCGGATCCATTCCTGAGAACTTATGATAAGGAGAGAATAATACTACAGGATTGGTTACGGTGAAGTAAATTCTTAAGCTGTTGATTTTCAAATCTTTTAAAAAGTCTTTATTGACATTATAGCCTAATGTAATGGTACGAAGTTTAAGGTAAGAAGCATCAAACATCGCTAAAGTAGAAGAATACTTCGGATTGTCACCACTCAAATGACGTCCCGGACGCGGAAAATAGGCACCGGTATTATCTTCTGTCCAGTAATCCACATCCACGTTATTTCCTCTTCCCGTTAATCTGTTAAGATAGCCTGCAGATCCGTAAATAGTACTCACCAGGATTCCTCCGTGCTGGAAAGCTCCTACTGTACTTAGCTCAAAATTCTTGTAGGCAAAGCGCATATTAAATCCTCCCTGGAATTTCGGAGCGGTATCAAAAATCTGTCTGTCATCAGGTCCTATTGCCCTTACCGGAGTTCCGTCGGCATTATAGCCTCCGGTGTAAAGAACCTTGATAGATCCTACCACATCAGCAGCAGTTCCCGGCTCCAGAATGCTCTGATACGGGTCACCAGCCTGCCAAAGACCGATGTATTGATAGTCATACAATGAATTAATATTATGTCCTACAAACCATAAGTTATTGATATCACGTTGTGTTCCGGAAGCAAGTGATAAAATTTTATTTTTATTGGTATAAAAATTAACTCCTGCTTCCCACGTAAATCCATCAGGATTATCAAAAATTACCCCGTTTAAGGAAACTTCCAATCCTTTATTTTCTGTTTCTGCCACATTGGAAACAATGGATGACCAACCGCTTGATGCCGGAAGACTTTTCTGTGTCAGCAGGTCATAGGTATGGGTTTTGTAATATTCCACACTTCCCGTAAGGCGGTTGTTCAGTATTCCGAAATCTACCCCGTAGTTTTGTGTTTTTGAATATTCCCATCCTAAATTCGGGTTTGGCGGCTGGCTTCCGTAAATCCCTGTACTTCCTGCAAGCCCATAATTATAAGGAGCAACATTAAATCTTCCCATCGTAGTGTATGGATCTACTGCCTGATTGGAAGTCTGCCCCCATCCTGCTCTGAATTTAAGGAGATTAATTGCTTTGATATTCTGCATGAAAGATTCGTTGGTAACATTCCATCCTAATGATAATGCGGGATATGTATGCCATTTGTTACCCGGTGCCAGCCTAGAAGATCCGTCGGCACGGAGTGTTGCTGTAAGCATATACTTGTTATCATAGGTATACATGATTCTTCCCATGGCAGAAAGCAAACCGGTTTTCGAATACACCTGGTCGTCAGGTCTTACCGTAATGTCTGCCTGAGGCGACTGTCCCAGGTTATAATACTGGAAAAAGTCTGCAGGGACATTTTTTGCACTCATGTATGAGCTTGTATATTTATTCTGTTCCGCAGAGTATAATGCGACAGCGTTGATCTTATGTTTTCCGAATGTACGGTCGTACGTCAGGAGGTTTTCCAATACCCAGTGATAAGTCTGGTTATTCCCTTTTCCTGCCGCTGACGGCCCCAGAGGGTTTGTATTGAATACTCCCACACCACTGTAGTTTCCGCTGTTTGAGGTACGGAAATCCAACCCTACATTTAACCTGTATTTCAATCCTTTGATGGGAAGGCTGGCTTCTCCGTAAAGGTTATTATAGGATGCAAAAGCTTTGGTTTCATCAATATATTTGTCTGCCAGGCTCTCCAGGCTTTTTCTGGTATAAATCCATGTCTGATCGATACCTCCTGCGGTGCTCATTACTCTTTTCGGGCTTCCGTCCGCATTGTAAGGATCGGCAATAGGAGAATATCCCAGAACCGCCCCCGGATTTACTCCGTTTCCTTCCGAAACGGAATAGTTTGTATTGGTTGTAAAACCAAACTTAAAGACAGATCCTACCTGCTGGTCAATCGCCATTCTCAGGGCAAATCTTTCGTAACTCTGAACAGGAATTAACGCATTTTGTTTAAAATAGGATAATCCCACATTATAATTTCCGCCTTCTGTTCCTCCTGAAACCCCGATGTCGTGGCTGGTCATCATCGCCGGCTTATAAAACAGGCTTTGCCAGTCCGTATTGACGCTGTTGTTTTCATCAGCCCCGTTTGAATACAACGGTGTTGTATTTCCTGCAGGAATGGCATAAGCACGCAGCTTTGCAAACTGAGGGCCATCCATCATCGGATATTTTGAAAACAAAGTCTGAACTCCTGTAAAGGTGTTATAGGTGAATTTAGGTCTCTGCCCTTTTGCTCCTCTGTTGGTGGTAACGAGAATAACACCGTTTGCTCCTCTTGACCCGTAAATGGCTGTAGCGGAGGCATCTTTCAGGATGTCAATACTTTTGATATCACTTGAGCTTATGTCTCCCAGCGATCCCACAAAAGGAATACCATCCAGTACGATCAACGGGTTATTATCCCCTGTCAGGGATCTTGTTCCCCTGATACGGATCTGCATGGCAGCACCCGGCTTAGTGGAACTTTGCGAGATATCTACCCCTGCCGTTCTTCCCTGTAATGCCTGGGTAATGTTGGCAGAGGGTACTTCACGCAGGGCATCTCCTTTTACAGTGGCTACAGAACCTGTTACAGCTTCTTTTCTCTGGGTTCCATATCCTATCACAACAACTTCATCTATTTTATTTTCTTTAGCTACTGTATCTTTCTTAACCTGTGAATATGCTATGCCGGAAGGCAATAAAGTCATTGCAAAGAATAATGCGGCTCTATTGCTTTTATTGAAATAAAATCGGTTCATAATTATTATTTTAGTATTAGTTGTTGAATAAAAGGCTGTTTAATAATTATAGTGTATAAAAATCCTTAGTGTTTATAAGCCTTTTATTTTTTTATTATATATACATATTCACGATAGCCTCAAACAATTCCTGTTTTCCGCTTTTTGGCTGTGGTTCGCCGATTTCGTGAGCGATTCTCTGCAGATCTTCCAGGGTAAGCGAGCCTTCTTCAAATGCTTTTCCGTTTCCGTTATCAAAAGAAGCATAGCGGTCTGTTCTCAGTTTTTGTAATCCGAATTTTCAAGAATATCAGCTGCTGCAAGAAGACCTTTTGCAAATACATCCATTCCTGAAATGTGAGAAATGAATAGGTCTTCAGCATCAATAGAGTTTCTTCTGATTTTAGCGTCGAAGTTTACTCCTCCTGTTCCCAGACCTCCTGCCGGAAGCAGTACCAGCCATGCCTGAACCATATCATAATAATCGATCGGGAACTGATCCGTATCCCAGCCGTTCTGGTAGTCTCCTCTGTTGGCATCAATACTTCCTAAAAGTCCTGCATCAACAGCTACCTGAAGCTCATGCTCGAATGTATGTCCTGCCAATGTAGCATGATTCACTTCGATATTCAGCTTAAAGTCTTTGTCTAATCCGTAATGTCTCAGGAATCCGATTACGGTTTCAGAATCATAATCGTACTGATGTTTGGTAGGCTCCATTGGTTTTGGTTCAATCAGGAAAGTCCCTTTAAAGCCCTGCTGACGTGCATAGTCTCTCGACATGGAAAGGAAACGTGCAAGATGATCTTTTTCACGCTTCATATCAGTATTCAAAAGACTCATATATCCTTCTCTTCCGCCCCAGAAAACATAATTTTCACCACCAAGCGCTATCGTTGCATCTATTGAATTTTTAACCTGCGTTCCTGCGCATGCCACTACATCAAAATTCGGGTTTGTAGAGGCTCCGTTCATGTATCTTTCATGGGTGAAAACATTCGCTGTTCCCCATAAAAGCTTAATTCCTGTTTCCTGCTGCTTTTGTTTGGCGTATTCCACAATAGTCTGCATATTCTTCTCGTAGTCTTTCCAGTTATTCGCTGGGTCTACCAGATCAATATCATGGAAGCAGTAATAGCTGAAGCCCATTTTAGACATGAATTCAAAACCTGCATCCATTTTGTGCATTGCTCTTGTTACCGGATCATTTCCGATATCCCATGGGTGGTGGATGGTAGGTCCCCCGAACGGATCACTTCCGTTTGCACACAGGGTGTGCCACCATGCCATCGCAAATCTGGTCCAGTCTTTCATAGGTTTTCCCATCACGATCTTTTCCGCATCATAATAGCGGAATGCCAACGGGTTCTTACTCTCCTTCCCTTCAAACTTAATTTTTTCAATACCCGTAAAAAACTCTTTTGTACCTGTTAAAGTGTTCATATTTATTTGATTATTTTTTATTTATTTTTAATTTTTTGCGTAGAGCTCCCCTTCTCACTGGTTCTTAAGAGTCAGTAAGAGGATGAAAAATACTGTTGTAATGGTCCTAGATTATTTCGTTAAGATGATGTTTCCATCTGCCATAAGCTTCTAAATATTGTTCCCGTTTTTCGTGTTCAGGCTCTATCACCGCTATCTGTTCAAGTGAAGAAAATGCTTCTCTGGAATCTGAATAAAATCCTATTCCCATTCCGGCAGCTCTTGCTGCTCCTACCGCTCCATCGGTATCATAAAGTTCAATGACCGCATTGCTCACACTGGATAGCGACTGGCGAAAAATTGAACTTAAAAACATGTTGGCATTTCCTGCACGGATGACCTGGATATCCATTCCGATATTTCTCATGATATCCATTCCGTATTCATAAGAGAATACAATACCTTCCTGCGCCGCACGCAGTATATCTCCTTTAGTATGTATATTGAAATTAATTCCGTGAATAGAACAGCTTGTATCTTTATTTTCCAGCACTCTTTCTGCTCCGTTTCCAAAAGGAATAATACTTAACCCTTTTGAACCGATAGGTGAAAGTGAAGCCATATCGTTCATATCCCCGTAAGAAGAAAGTGAGGTTGCAAAATTGTGCTTTAACCATGAATTTAAAATACCGGTTCCGTTGATACACAGCAAAACCCCGAGTCTGATCTGTTCCGGTGTATAATTGACATGGGCAAATGTATTTACCCTTGATAATTTATCATATTCCAGCTGATCCAGAACTCCGTATACCACTCCTGAAGTTCCTGCTGTAGAGGCAATTTCTCCCGGATTAAAAACATTCAGGGAAAGCGCATTGTTGGGCTGGTCTCCCGCTCTGTAAGAGATAGGCGTACCTTCTTTCAAGCCTAGTTCTTCCGCTGCTGCTCTTGAAACTGTTGCCTGAATACCAAACGTGGGAACAATTTCCGGGAAAAAACTTTTAGGAATTCCATAATAGTTAATGATATCTTCCGAGATACAGTTGTTCTTAAAATCCCAGAAAATTCCTTCTGATAACCCTTCAATGGTCATTCCTATCTGTCCGGAGAGTCTCATGGCAATATAGTCTCCGGGAAGCATTATTTTGTCTATCTTTTCAAAAATTTCGGGTTCATTTTCTTTTACCCACGCAAGCTTTGATGCTGTAAAGTTTCCCGGTGAATTTAAAAGATGGGAAAGACATTTTTCTTCGCCTATGGTTTTAAAAGCCTGCTCACCATAAGGTACAGCACGGCTGTCACACCAGATAATTGAAGGTCTTAAAAGGTTCTGATCTTTATCTACCAGAATCAACCCATGCATCTGCCAGGTAATTCCGATTCCTTTGATATCTTCAGCATGTACCCCAGATTCATGCATGACAGCTTCGTGCGCCAATTTCAGATTGGTCCACCAGTCAACTGGATTTTGTTCTGCCCATCCCGGATTTATAGCAGTGATTTTCATTTCTTTTTTGGGAGAAAATTCAGAAGCAATCACTTTTCCACTGGATGCCTCGATGAGACAAACTTTCACAGAAGAACTGCCAATGTCATAGCCTAGTAAGTACATAATATTTAAAAAAGATTATTTTATAAGTTTTGTATTGTTTTTCTTGTAAATCTTAGCATCAAACCTGTAATATCTTGCGGCACGGTGTGATACATCTTTTTGGATTTCGTCCAAAGGAACAATATAGGGGAATGAAGATATTTTTTTATGGAAATTCTTTATATCAATATTTTTTTCGCTTAAAGCGCTGTACAGCTGATAAAGCTGTCTTATGGTGAATCTTTTCGGCAGCAGCTCGAAAATAATGGAAAAATCGGATTCAATCCATTTTCTGATCTCAATCAGGGATTCACTGATAATCTTGTTATGGTCAAACGGCAGTATCGGCACCTCATCAACAGGATACCAGTCTACAGTATCATATTTTGTACTGTTGATCTTATGGTCTATTTTACAAAGGGAAAGATAAGCCACTGTGATGATCCTGTCTATATGATGCTTGTATTCCTTATCCATCCATTTTATATCATGTACGTTGCTTGCCCTCATAGGATCCGCAAAGCACCGGAACTGTTTAAGAACCATTTTCTTTATTCCCGTAAGCTCATGAAGTACCCTTTGTGCGGCATCATCTACATCTTCATCGCTAAAGATCAAGCTTCCCGGCAGTTTTCTTGTTTTTCCAGCGGGATATCATCAACATGGCGTTGTACTAATAAGATATTCAACCGGTTTTCATGGTCAAATCCAAATACAACACAATCTACAGAGACATAGGTATGAATAAAGTTCTGATTCATTAGTTTGTTAACATTTTGGTAACATTACAAATATAAAAATTCATCTGAATAAAAAATAAATCCGCCATTATCTACTGCTTATCAATACATTACATATCGATTTTTTATGATATCAATTGTATAAAAATTATGATAAGGTTATCATTAATTTTACACTTACCATTTTCATAAGATATGAATTCACAATTAATTGCAATCATAATCAGCTTCAAAAAAATCTGAATTTTCAGAATAAATATTATGATAAGAAGAATTAATTTTTTTTTCATTTTGCTTGAAAAAAATGTAAAAAACACACTTTTTATTAATAAAACGCCACCAAAAATGGATTTTTATTTACCATTTTCCATGCCCTAACTGCAAATAATTACGAAACAATTAACTTAAACACTAATATGATGAGATACTGTGAACAGGAAAATTCATAGTCTGCGAACCCTTAAAATCATGGCATGCTTTATGCGTAAATACTAAGTTTATTCCACTAAACGGTAATATCTGTCTTAGAGGTTTCCGCTGTAAGCTTTAAGTTTAAACAGGTAAAATAAAACTGAAAAACATAGCTGAAATATTTCCGGGAATGGCAAAAACTACTGATGGAAGCAGACCGGAAGGGCTTATTGCACCCAGACTTACCGGAGACCAGATTAAAGCAGCAGATAACCAGTATACAACGGATCAAAAGGGAAGTATTGTCTACGCCACTTCTGCAGTAAATTCCGTATCTCCAAAAACAATAAACATTACAGCTGAAGGATATTATTTTTTGATGGAGCAGCATGGCAGGAAATAAACACTGCAGATATCAATATATACAAAGATAACGGAGTGCTTCTATCTGACCGGGTGGTAACAATGGCTGATAAAACTCTTTCTTTCACTTCTTCTGCCACTACCGGAACCAGTCATTTTCAGGCAGATAATACAACCTTGAATGTAGATGCCGTCAATAACAGAGTAGGTTTAGGTACAGCAGTTCCAGCGGCAAGATTGGATATCAACAACGGAGCAATTCCGGGAGCGATTAAAATTACAGACGGAACCCAGGGTGAAGGAAAGGTGCTGGTTTCTGATTCAAACGGTATCGGTACCTGGCGTGATACTACCGGTTCCGCCCTTATAGTTAATTCAACAACAGGTAATAGTGTTAATATTGTAGGCTCAATGACCTATGTGAGGGCAAGCGCTGTCGTTACTGCCCCCGGATACTATATTGTTTCGCCCCGCCTTATTACCAACAAAAGCCCGGCAGGCTGCGGAGCCTTTATTGCTTACAATCTGAGCAAAAGTGCAACAGCATATGTAAACCCTTCCTTTCCTTCCCAGGATATTCATTTGGCTACCGGCACGGGAGGTTTTGATTTTATTTATACTTCCAATATAGCTTACCTGACGGCCGGAACTTACTATATGCAGGTGATGTGCTGCAGGCTGTACTACGAATACATCCAGAAATACGTTTGCTGAAAACAGTTTCACCCTGACTTTGTTAAAATAATTGTACCTATTTAAACGATATTCAAGCGTACTTAAAAATTTATTTTTCTTTAATAAGGTTTCTTCTGCATTTACAAATCAAATGTGGGAGATTTTTTCAGGGATATGTGAAAGAATAAATTCTTTTTTAATTTACAATTAGCATCCGATATACCAATATCCTTTTCCGCCGAATGTCTGCTTGTGATTGCTGTGTTATGATCATACTCATATAATTGCAGAAGTTAAATATCGAAATTTGATTAAGCTCAGGAGCCCAATAACCCATTATGAAATATGTTATGAAAAATCTAATCTTATCAATGGCAGCCACCAGCTGTATTATTTTAGCCTGCAAAAAGAACAATACAGAAAATAATATCTCTGTTACCGATTCTGTCAATACCCACCGCAATTATTCTGACACAGCGGTTTCAGCAGCTTCGGATACCCAGAAAAGCGGCAAAACAAGTCAGGACAGCATTAATACAAAAACTCACATTGGAGGAAGAAAAACCAGCAATAATAATACAGGTAATGCTACAGGCAATATCAATGCTGCCGTATCTGACAGTGCACACAATGTAGAAGGCAAAGTACAACGTGTAAAAAAGTGATATTTGATAAAAACAATACCCTGCTGTTACAGCAGGGTATTGTAGTTTCAGTTTTGTTCTCAGAAAATAAAAGTTCTTTGAAATTACTGCCTTAAACTACTCTTTAACGTTTGATTACTTTTACCGTTTTTACAGTATTGTTGGCAGCATTTACTTTTACCATATACACTCCTGACGTTAAAGCAGAAAAGTCAACTGTTCCTTGAGCATTATTGATAGTTTCAACAAGAACCTGTTGTCCAGCTGCATTGTAAACCACTACAGACAGGATATTTTTATCGGATGAAACGTTGAGACGATCAAGTACCGGATTCGGGAAAACTTTCATATTTTCAGAGGCTATCGAAATTTCTTCAACGGCTAAATTACTTACCGGACATGCAAGCTGGGTAAATGCAAGTTTTTGAACGTTCGTACCATCGCCGATCTGGCCATAGTTATTAGCTCCGGATACTTTTAAGATACCGTCATTATTTACCGATAAGGTATGCCATCCTCCCGTAGAAAGGATTATATTCGTATTGGCACCCAGGCTCACCCAGTTTGAAGAGCTTACAGAAGTATTATTGCCAAAAGATCCGGTGGTATTATTTCCACAGGCAATCACGGTGCCTGATATTGTAATGGCCATGGTATTGAAGCTTCCTGCAATAACTTTTTGAATTCCATCAGCGGCTAAATAAGGGGTAGATCTGCTAGCGGTAGTTCCATCAGCCAGCTGACCAGATTCGTTGAAGCCCCAGGTATAAATAAGCCCGTTTGTTTTTCTTGCTACAGTGTGTGAATTCCCTGTAACCACATCCGCCCAATCGGTACTGGTTCCAATCTGTTTCGGCACCATACGGTTAGTTAAAGTACCATCGCCCAATTGTCCATGCCCATTGTATCCCCAGGCCCATAATGTACCGTCCGTCTTTACTGCCACTGAATAAAAACTACCGGCAGCAATGCTTTTCCAATTGGCTGTCCCTATTTGAACAGGTACAAGTTTATCAGTAGTTGTTCCGTCTCCGAGACCTCCGTTTATATTCATTCCCCAGGCCCAAAGCGTTCCGTTTGATTTCAGACCTAAATTATGACTGCCTCCAACTGCAATATCTTCCCAGTCTGTAGCTGTCCCTATTTTTGTAGGAGTTGTTCTGTTGGCAGTTGTTCCGTCTCCTAAATACCCGAACTGGTTATTTCCCCATGCCCAAAGGCTTCCGTCTGTTTTGATAGCAACACTATATTTCTCACTTGCAAAAACTTTTTTCCAATTGGTTTCTGTTCCTATCTGGACTGGATTATTTCGGTTAATATTGGTTCCGTCTCCCAATTGATTATTGCTGTTATTACCCCAGGCCCAAAGCGTTCCGTCCGCTTTTATTCCCAATGAATGAAGATATCCTGCACTTACTGTTTTCCAGCATCCCGTCTGGGCAGGAAGTGTAGTAAAAGCTCCTCCCGGAACCCATGTACTCTGACTGGTAACGCAATTTGCAGTGACCCACCAATAGTAAGTCGTGTTAGGAAGTAAATTGGCAATATTCGCAGTTGTAGAAGAGCTGGCAGTAGCTGAACCTGTCATTGTAGGACTGGTGCTGTAAACATAATAATACCCTCCGTTAGGTGCCGATGTTGAAGGCAGCCAGTTAAGGGTAGCAGAATTAGATGTGATATTAGAAGTATACAGCTGGGTAGGTGGATTGCAAACGGTTGCGGCTGGTGTCATTTTTACCAGACCAAGCTGCAGTGTTCCCAGCCAGATAGTTCCTGAAGATTGTGTTCTGACAGCACTAAAATAGTCGTCAGGCAAACCTGAATTTGTATTGGTTTTGGTATAGGTCGTACAATTTGTAAAGTTTTGCAGGCCTGCACCATTAAATCCGATCCATACTTTGCTGCTACTGTCAACATCTAATGCATTGGGATTGTATCCTGCCAGACAGGAATTATTCTGATAAATAAATGTAACGTTAGTTCCACTTGTCGTTAAAGTAATTAAACTATCAGATCCTTTTACATAAATGGTATTGTTTGCAATCCTCAATATTTTTTGAGTTCCCTGGGCTACAAAATTAAAATCAACACCATTAAATTTGTATAATACTCCCCATTTGTAACCCAGATTCCGTTATTACTGTCAGTTGCTACTGAATTTAAATTTGATACTGAATTATAAGTCGTCCAGGTAGTACCATTGAATTTTGTAAGACCTGCAGGTGTTACAACCCAAAGGTTATTTTGCCCGTCAACCGCTATATCGATGATCTCATTGCTGGGAAGTCCCGAATTAGACGTGGTATAATTGGTCCAACCTGTACCATTGTATAAGATGATCCCATTAAATTGAGACGCGATCCATTTTCTGTTCTGGCCGTCAATTTCAATTTTTAGAGTTGCATTAGATGCAATACCGGAATTCGCAGTATTATAGTTGGTAAAAGCGGTTCCGTTAAAAGAAGAAACACCGTTGTAAGTAGCCAGCCACAATAATCCATTGGTATCTGTTTTAATGTCAGCAATATAATTACTTCCTATTGCTGAATTTGAGGTATTGTACGTCGTGTACGTATACGTCTGCGCCAATGCAGAAAATGAAATACAAATTAATAGTAAAAAATAAAGTTTTTTCATGGTTTTTAGTAAAATAATTCTCTTCATGTTTAAGTTTGCTAATGTTCTTCCTACTCGTTTAGCTTTTCGGTTCCGCTTTGTTTACATGGTTTCTGAACTCCCAGAAAGTTCTGCTTCAGAAATAATCAGTAAGCCATACCGATAGATACAGCTTATATTTCCAAAGAAATTTTCAGGGTCCGATGATGTTCTTAATTGTTGGAAACAATCAATGTGGATGGAATAATAAAATAAAATCCAGGATAGTTTTTTTCATGGTGTAATTAGTTTTTAGTTAACAAATGAAATTAAGTATGATTTCACATTGTATTCTGCAAAAATATACCTTTCTTACGGATATTCAAATAATTAATTCGAAATTACCTATTTGTGGTATTTTCTTACACACAAAAACTATCCACTAAGGAATGATGCGGTAGCTTTTATTGAATGGAGTATATATTTCTATTATGTTCTTTATAAGGAAAAAAGATTTAATTTTAATGATTATGTACTATTTCTAAACAATATAAAACAAAAGCAATCTCTGCTGTGATCAAAAAATAAATTTTCAATAATTATTCTTTTCTGGTGTTCCAGAATATTATGCTTTTCAGACTGTTCAATAACGTGTGTCTTTTGCAGCAATTCCAATAATATGAAAGGATGTGCCGTAAGAGAAATCATATTGATGATAAAATGAACAGGATTATCATATCGTGTGATAATTTTTGTATTGATCGCCCTCTGTATTTCGGATGAAAACTGCATGATATCATTATGGAACTCATCAGTGTAAGTATCAGACTTCCTATTTATACGGCTTAAAAGGTAAAGGTCTGCGAATGGATATAAAGAAAGTCTTTTGTACGAAGTAGAGATATACAGTTCCACTTTTTCCCGTATAGGTAAGCCAGATGTGATCCAGCTTTTCCCTTCTTCCATAAATTCTGCAATCATTTCATTCTCTACAACTATAAATAGTTTTTCACGTGTTCTGAAATAATAATGTAAAGTACTTTGGCTGATGCCTGCATTATCAGAAATTTCTGAGAGCAGTAAATTAAATTTTCCTTCTCCGAAAATTAAGGTTTTTGCAGACTGCATTATTTTTTGTCTGGTGGTCATTTCTATAAGTTATTTTTAATGATGAACTAAAATACAGCAGGGCTATCAATCAAATTATTCTTAAATTTCCTGACCATTGTCTCATCAATCATCATTTTAATATCTTCAGGAAAATTTTTTGCGATAGCCCTGCCATAAATCAGATACCAAAAAGGAGATAAAATACCATGCATAGACAGGGTTACAATAATATCCACACCATCTTCCAACCGTACATGATAGTATGAAATGAATAGATTATTTAATGGAAATACCAGTAGATAAACTATTCTTTTCCCTAAGTCATCTCTGTTAAAAATAACCATACCTGACTGTGGAAGTATTCTGTTCTTTAAGTGAATGCCATTTCCGGAGGAGAAACTCCCGTTTTTTGAAGAATATTCAATATTAAAATCCCATTGATCCCACTTCCCTATTTCTATGATAAGCTGCCACATCTGATCAAAGGTAATTTTATTGGAAAACGATGAATACACGTTATCATCCATTGGTATTGTTTTTAGTTAAAATATAATTTCTGTCGGGCGTGGGTTTACTGTTCCTGATGGGATAATAAGCCTCAGAGACTGATCATTTGTAAAATATGCTGCAATATGTTTACTGTTTTCCGTCATCTGATTTCTTTTTAAATTAATATTCCCCGATTGCTTTTTTATAGGCGGCTTCATTTATCTTATATTCTGTCTGGGCATCAATAATATCGGTATTTGCCTGCTGCCACAGAACCTGGGCTTTTAATACCTCTTCCCCTATAACTGTTCCTGCATCAAAACGGTCCTGATTCAGTCTTAGATTTTCTTCTGCCTGTTTTTTTGATTTCTCTGCCAATTCAATTTTTTTGACAGATTGGTTAAGGGACAGCCATGCACTTTGTGCCTCCAGCTCAAGCATTTCTTTTGTTTCTTCCAGTTCCTCTTTCTGCGCCTGGGTTTTATAATATTGTTCCTTTACTTTCTGTTTTCTGGCTCCCCAGTCATAGATGGGAATATTTACAGAAAGCACTCCCACAAAGCCTTTTACAAGATCTTTTCCATTAACGGGATCCGCATGTTTACCCAATCCGGCAAAGCCATACCCGGAGAGGGCAACTGTCGGTTTCCGGTCTCCTTCCAGTAGCTTTTCCTGTATCTCATTCACTGTTACTGATTTTGATAAAATCGAAATCTCGGGTCTTTTGTAATGGAGTTTTTAATATCGGTCTGACCCACCAAACCGAAATTCCCATCAAGGGTATTGTCTATATCAAAATCCGTGTCTGTACTTCCGATAAGCTGGGCAAGGCTTAATTTAGCCAGCGTTAATCCATCATTGGCCTTGGTAAGGTTTAGTTCTGCTTCATTAAGCTGGACCTCCACTTTCAGAAGGTCATTTTTATAAGTAAGGCCTGCATCATAAACATTTTTCAAATCTTTTCTTAAGGAGCTCAGCAGACGGATGTATTCTTTTGCCAGTGCTACTTTATTTTTTACATTAATAATCTGCCAGTAAGTCTTTTCAGCCTTTAACAGCACCTCATCTTCTGTAAGGTTTTTCTGATCTTTCTGGATATCTACCAATACAGATTTCAGGGCAGTGGCATTTTTAATTTTTCCCCTGCATATAATACCTGGGTAACCGATAAGGATGTATTTCCCATCACTTCAGGAAAAAGCGGTTAATGGCTCTGTGAAATAGGTTCCCGTAACACTTCCTTCCAGTGTAGGCTTATTGGAAGCTTCTGCTGCTGCTTTTGCGGCCAACGCCGATTCTATATTATTTTGTGCTTTTTTAAGCTTTTTATTGTTTTGAATAACTAAAGATTTGATTTCTTCTAATCCTAGTTTTCTTTCTGTGCCTTTACGGTGACAGCTTGTCCAGAAACTATCAGAAAGACGAGCAAGACTTTTTTTATATTCATTGGTTTAAATTTAATTTTGAAAAATCTACCCCATACCTGTTGTATCCGGCAATTCCAACAGGAAATGAGGCAGAACTGAAAATAAAAGGAATCTCTAAAGCATTTAATGAGCCGGCTTTGGTTTGTATAAAATTTCATCTTCACCGGACTGATCTTCCGGTGCTTCCTCTTTCACCAAAGGATCTTTAAGCAGCTTATAATACATGACCGGTACTACAAAAAGGGTCAGGATCATTGAGAATATCAACCCGAAAGCCAAGACACTTCCTAAAGGTGCCCACATCGGAGATTTGCTGATAATCATAGGTACAACTCCCACTGCTGCAGCTGCTGAAGTAAGGAAAATAGGACGCATTCTTCTTTTGCGGCGGCAATAGCTGCTGCTTTGTGCTTATAACCATGTTCCCTGATCAGTTCATCAGCATAATCAACCAGAATAATTCCGTTACGTACCACAATCCCTATGAGACTGATAATCCCCATAAAGCCGGTCATTCCTAAAGGGTTGCCTGTAATATACAATCCGAAGAAGGCACCGAACAGACTTAAAAGGAAAGTACATAAGATAATCAATGATTTCCCAAGGCTTCTGAACTGGAATAAAAGAGTCAAAAAGATCAGTATCAGGCTGACACTCAAGGACAGTCCCATTCCCGGAGCATTTTCCTCACTGGATTCTGCGTCTCCTCCGTATTGAAGTGTAGTTCCCGCAGGAAGCTGTAATGCATCAATCTTAGGCTGTATATTTTTTAAGATTCGTGAAGGTTTTATTCCCATCTGTGCCTCTGAGTAGACGCTTAATAATTTAAGCCCATTTCTCCTGGTCAAAAGACCTGTGTGCCATTCCGGTTCCAGAGAAGCTACTTCTTTCAGAGGAATTTTAGTTCCATACACAGAAGTGATGTGTAAATTCTGAACAGCCTCCAGATCTCTTCTGCTGGCAGAGTCATACCGTACGAAAATATCAACAGGCTTGTCTCCTTCCCACATGGTTGATACGGAATATCCTTTCAATCCTGCTCCCAATGTCTGGGTAATCATCTGGCTTGTTATCCCCAGCCTGTTAGCCTTTACATCATCTACATTCAGTTTTACGCCCATATAGTCAGACTCATTACTCAGCCTCACATAGTTCGTCCCTTCCGCCTCTTCCAGAATCTTCTTTACCTGAAGGGCCGTTCTTTTCTGATCAGCTTCATTGTCGCTTATAATTCGTATGTCAATAGGAGATCCTTCCTGGAAACTCAATTGTTTTAATTTAACAGCTCCATCCGGTACAAAGTTTTTTAACTTGATCAAATATTCTTTTACCATTTCATCGGTTTCTTTACTTCCGGAAGTTGTGATGAAAACCTGTGCAAAATATTTTTTGGGAGTCTCCGGAGCATATGATGTATGAAATCTTGGAGAACTCATTCCTACAAAGCTTGTCATATTAACGACCCTCTTATCTTTCTTCAGGAGCTCTTCCAGTTTCTTTACCTGTGCTTCTGTTTTATCCAGTGAAGAGCCGTTAGGCATCCAGACCTCCATATTAAACTGGTTTCTTTCACTGATCGGGAAAAACTCACTGTCTACCTTATTTCCTGCTAAAAAGAACGCTGCAAAAACAGATAAGACGCCAATGGCCATTGTTACTTTAGGCCATTTAAATGCCTTCTCCACACCTTTGTCAAAGATGGTTTGAAGATGATCTAAAAGGCTCTTCTTCAAAGGCCTGTCACTCATTTTGTGCTTCAGTCCCTTTTTGATAAATATATAGCATGTGTAGGGAGTAAAAAGAAGGGCGATAAACATTGAAGTTAATAATGCTATCGCGACGGTCACAGGCAACGAAACCATAAAGTCTTTGGCAATCCCTTCCATAAAGAAGGCCAATGGAGCAAAGGCAAAGATAATAGCCATTGTCGCTGAGAAGATAGGAATAGAAAGCTGTTGTGCAGCCTGCCAGGCAGCAGTCCACGGAGTAACTCCTTCGTCAAGTTTTTCTATATAATTATCTACCACCACTATGGCATTGTCTACAACCATTCCCAATACGATAATGAGTGCAGCCAGTGTTACCTGATGAAGTTCCAGGCCTACAATCTGCATGATTCCAAATGTAATGATCACTGAAATTGGGGCAGCAGCAGAAGCTACCGCAGCCACCCGGAATGGTAACAGAAGCATCACTACAAGAACTACAGAACCAATCGCCATCCCAAACTCCACCATAAAATGGCTGATACTTTCACGCACAACTTCCGGCTGATCAACAATGGTATTCATCTTGATATCAGGAGGGAAAGTTTTCTGTATCTCAGCAATTCTTTCATCAACCTCTTTACCGAAAGCAACAATATTATTTCCTGGCTTCATATCAATGGTCAGAACCATTGCATTTTCATCTCCAACTTTTACAAATGATGATTTTTCCTCAAAACGTCTTTCTAATTCAGCAACATCTTTAAGGCGTACAACAGCTCCCGCAGGAGTGGTATAAACAATCTGATTACCTATTTCGGCTTCATTTTTATACCGGCTGTTGGTATAGACAGGAATAATATTATTGGATCCCATTGACAGCTCACCGGAATATCCTGTAACATTCTGCTGCTGTAATGCTCTCATTACAGTTGAAACATCAAAACCATACTGCTGAAGTTTCTGATCATTGATCTTAATATAAATCTGCTGTCTCTGCCCTCCGGACCTGTTGATTTTGGAAACAGTTGGAATAACTTTTAATCCATCTTCCAGTTTATCAATATATTTTTCAATTTCAGCATACGATCTTTCTTTGGATGATACCGAAACAATCATCGCTGTAACATCTGCAAAATTGCTGTTTATAAAAGGGCCGATAACTCCTGCCGGCAGTTTGGAGCGAAGGTTTGCGTCCATATCAAGCTGCAGGGTATGCCAGAATTTCTTACGGTCTTTGACTTCTGCAAAATTTCTACCGTCAGAAAAACCTGACCTTCTTTAACTTCCGTTTTTACCTTTTTCTTTTTGATTTCCTCAAAGGAAAAAGATATTGTTCTATTTTTTAGCCACTTCCTCTTCAACCTGATGCTCATCAGCACCGGGATAAAAAGCATATACCATGGCAGTCGGCATTTCTATTCTGGGGTTCTCACTTCTTGGCATATTCTTTAATGAAAATATTCCCATTATCATCAGCAGTACAACCAATACGATCACTACCTGCTTATGTTTCATAGCAGCTTCCAGAAAATGCATTTTTCTTTTGGTCATTTCTTCTATTTTTCGATTGATTAGAATGCTATTCTGCTGCCGTCAGTTAATTTGGTTTGTCCCTCAACAATAAGCTTATCACCTTGCTGCAAGCCCTTTGCAATGACGACCTCATTAGAACCGGCTGTTCCCGTTATCTCTACTCTTTTCTTAAATGCTGTATGGTTTTCTTTAGCCAGGTATACGTAGCTCACATTGTCCGGATCCCGCACAACAGCCTGGGCCGGAATAATAATAGAAGGAATATTCTCACCGGTGTTGAGATTCAGATCGGCAATCATTCCGGGCATCAGCTGACCACCCGGATTTGAAAGCCTTATTTTCACCTTATATGTCTTGGAAAGATTATCTGCCTGAGGATTAATAATGGTAATTGTTCCGTTCAGTTTTTTATTTAATGCCGGAACTGTAATTTCTGCCGGCGTTCCTATCTTCAGGGTTCCTATTTCATTTTCTGTCACAGACGCTGTTGCATATACGTTGTCTGTTTTTACAATATTAAAAACGGGAACTCCCGGGGCAGCATATCCTCCGGCCTCAGTTAATTTTTGAGAGATTATTCCGGAAAATGACGCATACAGCTTTGTATCCTGTAAATTTTTAATTGCAGATTCTCTGTTTGCTTTTGCCTGTGCAAGTGCAGTTTTAGCAGAGATATAGTCTCTCTCTGGAAGGCTTTGCTTCTTATAAAGCTGATCCAGCCGTTTAAAATTGTCCTGGGCCTGTTCCAGACTTGCATTGGCAACGGCAAAAGCATTTGAATAAGTATTCTGCTCAATAACAGCCAAAAGCTGCCCTTTGCTGATGCGTTGTCCTTCCTGTACATTGATGCTTACCACTCTTCCGGGAACATTAAAGCCTATAGAAACAGAATTATCCGCTTCTATATTCCCACTGTATGTTAAATTTTGAAGTTGATGGGTTAGCTGGACAGTCTGTATGGAAACCTGCTGTGAAGATACTTTTTTCTCTGTATTTGTTTTGTCATTGCTTTCGCAGGAGTATAACATCAATACAGAAAACATACTTAATGAAATACTTCTTAAATTAATCACCATAATTTTTTGAAATTTATATTTACCGGTCAGCACAACTCTATTGGCTGATTCTGCAAATATCCATCAGTAAAAAATCAAAAAAAGGTTACTTTTCTGCCAAAACTGGTCTATTTCGATACTAGTGAAAATATATTAATGATCCGAAAGTACTCACATTTACAAAGCAGAATTCTGTTGTTTCCGAAATTCTTTGGGTGAGACCTTCATTTTCTTTTTGAAGAATTTTCCGAAAAAAGACTGATCACTGAAGTGAAGCTGATCAGCAATCTGAGCAACTGTCCATTCTGAATTCTGAAGCAGATCCCGTGCCTCTATTACTACAGCTTCTTCAATAATATCGCTTGCCGTTTGCCCTGAAGCTTCTTTTAAAACTTTAGAAAGGTATCCCGGAGTCACAGCTAATCTGTCTGCATAAAACTGTACGGAACGTTCTTTTTTACAATGAGAGGAAAGCAGGGTCATAAAATTTTGAATCAAGGATTTCTGTCTGCTCGTTCTGGGGTGATATTTCTCCTCCGCCAGACTGTGCAGAACCCTGAGCTCCAGAGCAAGTGCGTTGAAATAATGATAAATCCTTTCCATGGCATGAAGCTGTTCCCGGTCAGAATTCAGTTTATGCAGATTATCCGTAAGGTTCACAATATTTCTGCTTTCATCGGAAGATAAAGAAATAACAAGCGTACTGTTGTCTGAAAGCAGACGTACAATATTGATATCGTTATAGTTTTTTAAGTTTGAAAAAGCGAAGTCGTCTGAAAAAGCTATGGCTATACATTTTATATTCTTCGTAATATTGATAATGTGAGTATAGGACTGTGAAGGAAGGAAAATAATACTATTGTTACTAATGTGGTTCATTTCCAGATTAATATTAATTTTCATTTCACCTTCCAGTAAAAGCAAAAGAGCAGAATTATCCGTTTTGTAAGGATATGAAATAGGATTCTCTTCAAAATACCGGTCTATATAATGAACATGAAAATCACTGTGCGGATCTTGTTCACCCAGAATTTCAAGAATTTCCTTATGGCTGTGAAAAGTTGCTTTTTCCAAAATATTTCTTTGGTACAAAATTAAATATTACAGCTGTTACTCAATACCATTTGACATCTCTATTTTTTATTATTTAGCGTTATCGTGTCGATACAGGAAAAGAGTTTTTTATGTGTATATCCCAATAAAAAAGCCCCTAAATAAGGGGCGATAAGTGACCTTACCAGTACAAAACTCGAACTCTCTCCTAGAGGATTTAAGGCGATTATGTACTCTTGATACTTGATATTTAATCAGATGTAATCTTCTTAAACACTTTTATGACCTTGCGAGATGTTAAGATAATATAAATTACATTTTCTCACTATATAAACCTATTAAGAAACTTTCTTCATGGTAAGATTCTTCCAACTAACTTATAACTTCCCAATTACCTTATGAACATTATTAAGCCTTATTAATTTGTACTTAGAATTGTCTAAATCTTCTATTAGGATATCCAAGTCAATTTTTTCGTTTTCCTCATTGTGAAGAGGCTTATCAATAGAAGTGAAAATTATGGTCTGTTTCTTCGTTATTTCAGATGTAGTTTTAAAAAGTGATTTTAGCTACTCAAATTTGTCCGGTGCTGTCCTGGTTCATCAAAAATTATGACACCGGGATGATTAGTTCCATTATTCAATAAACCTATTGTATAAGCCCAAATGTTTCGAACAAAGTCTGAAGCAGAAGAATTGATACGAATTGATTGAGGTATAGTATCATTTCTATGATTCTTATATACTGGAAAATATTTAAATGGTTCTTTTCTATTTATTGAAATTTGATATTTTTCATTACTCTCGTAACCAAATCCAAAAAGGTAATCCTTATATTGAGTTTCAAAATCAGATAATTTTACTTCGTCCTCCTTTTTCTGATTCATCCAAATTTGCAATTTCTATGGTATTATTGTGATATTTATTGGCTAATGCTTCCAGTTCATTTTTTAGCTCTGTAATAGATTCTTTAAGTAGTCTTAAACTTTCGATTTCTCTTTCTAACTGAAGTTTTTTTACCACTTCTGATTCTGAAAAAGCTCTATCATCTGCGATCAAATCTTTTGAAAGTGATTTTATTAATATTTCCTTTTGCCGAAGCGAATTTTTAAAATATTGTAAAAGCGTTTCTTTTTCACCTACAGTCTCCTTCAAACTTCCAATAGAAGACTCAATAATTTTCTTTTGACTTTTCAAAAAGTTGGTATTCTCTTCTAGAGTAAGTTGGGGAATTTTTATATTATTTGTAGAAATAAGATCAGTTGTAACTTCCTGAGAGCAAGTTGGGCAATGATTTGCTCCCCTCTCATTGATGATGTTTTCACTAAAAACTTTTTGTAGATTGATATGGTCCTTAATCTCGGACTCTACAATGCTTAATTGTTTATTTATGCTTGCAAATTGTTGCTTTTCGATTCTTAATTTATTCTCAAATCTTTCAATATAATCTTTGAGTTTAAAATATTCATCCTTTTGTTTATTAAATTCTAATACAGCTTCTTCTCTGTTTTCTTTTATAGTGGAAAGCGGTCTATTTTCTAATTCCTCAACAATTGTAATTCTTTGACTGAGAAATTCATCAAAGCTAATTTTTTCATCTTCTGAAGTAGAAAAACAAAATATTAATCCTATCAATCTCAGCTTTGTCT
>NZ_JAPNUF010000006.1:0-617052 GCF_036631475.1 Chryseobacterium sp. 1B4 | reverse complement strand
GAATTCCATGCTGAAACAGATCTGGACAAAAAAGAACAGGAGTTAGGTGATGTTTTTCTCTCTGATTAACTATGCCAGAATTTCAGGAATCAATCCGGATTCTGCTTTGGAAAGAACCAATCTTAAGTTTATTTCCAGGTTTCAGAAAATGGAAGGACTTGCAGAGGAACAGGATCTGAAACTGGCAGATATGTCTCTGGAAGAAATGGATGTTCTATGGGAAAAGGCGAAAAAGCTTTCATAGTTTCTGATTGGAACAATTAATGCTTCTTATATTCAATTAAAAAATAAAAAAATAAATATGTTACGTTTTCTTATGTTACCTGCCTTGCTTTTATTGAGCTGTAATCCAAAAGCTCAGAATTCCCCTGCCAAAGAAGATGAACTGAAAATACAGTTCTCCTTACCCAAAAAGTTGAAGGAGGTTTCCGGAATTACTTTATCAAAAGATAAGAAAACGATCTGGGTGATAGAAGACAGGGGAAATAAAAATGCAATATACGGCTTGAGTAATCAAGGAGATATGCAGAAACAAAAATTCCTGTAGAAAATGCAGAAAATACGGACTGGGAAGACATTATTTCCGATCCTGAAGGAAATATTTATATTGGCGACTTTGGAAATAATGATAATAACAGACAGGATCTGGCGATTTTAAAAACCGATTTAAAAGACAGCAGACAAACTGTGACCAAAGTTGTTCAGACCACAAAATTCCATTATCAGGGACAGACGAATTTCCTCCGAAAAAATCATATCTGCTCTATGACTGTGAAGCTTTTGTTGAGATGAATGGAAATTTCTACCTGTTTACTAAAAACAGAAGCAAAGGTTTCGACGGAACTTTCCTTGTATTCCAGGTGCCTAATAAGAGGGCGATTTTGAAGCAAAGTTGGTAGGAAAATTAAAACTTCAGGGCGGTTATAATGATGCCGCGATTACATCAACAACTATTAACAGTACGAAAGATAAAATTGTATTGCTGACCCATAAAAATGTTCATGTTCTTACAAGGATTTACTGCTGATGATTTTAATTCAGCCAAGATTCAGAAAATCCCGTTGAATCATAATTCCCAGAAAGAAGCTGTTGTTTTCCTTGATGATAAAACATTAATGATCGCAGATGAGAAAGGAAGGATGAAGGGAAATGTATATACTTTTCCTTTATAAAAATAAATAAAACCCCACAGAGAAAATCTGTGGGGCTTTTCAATATATGAATGTATTAAAGTGATTGGCGTTTTATAGACTAGGGAGTAAGGTAAGATATATGAATATTCCCACTTGATAACCGGAAATCCTGAGTATACCTGCAGCGTATTCTGAAGGTCTCTCCCGCATTTAAAAAGTTAATGGATGAAAGATTATGATTCAGTCCTGTCGTACGTTCACCATGGCCGGTAGATATCCCTGCAAGTGTTGTGAGTACCGGAGAAACCTTTTGTATATAAGAATTGGCAGTACCTGCAGTCTGTCCGGATGGATTTAAATTAAGATCATAGGTTGCATAAGGCACAATATTATAGAACCCTGGCTTTACTACTGTAAAAAGTCCGGTGGTTGAATTATATGCTAAATAAGCTGTATCAATTTTATTACTTACATTGAAAACATAGGTCTGTGAATAACTTTCGTGGGTACTGACAGGAGTAGAATGTGTTCCGGTATAGCTGCCCGTTGCCGGGCTGAGATCAGTCTTGTTCCCAACAAATACTACCTTCAGGAAGTTTTCAGATTCAATGGTCTTCCAAACCGGTGCATTGCCTGCTCCGTTTGACATTAAAACTTCACCTTTGTTTCCGGAATTTCCTTTTGTTCTGTCATCTCCTCCTACATTAAGATCTTTAACAACCTGAAGGGAACCATTGACATGAAGTGTATTTTGAGGCGTTGATGTTTTAATCCCTATCTGTGCATTTAAGTTTACGGATATGATAAATAATACCATATACAATAGCTTCTTTTTCATCATTTGCTGATTTTTTGGTGCAGCAAATATAAAATGTTTTTAAAATGTCAATTTTTTAAAGAATTGCTAATCATATTGAACTATGTGTATTTTTGACTTATATAGCTGAAAATATGGCTTTTATTTAAAAGCCATATTTATTTTATCATTAAAAAATGTGAGTTGAAAATTTGAAATATTAAATTTTATTTAAATTGGATTTTTTAAATATTTAATATAAAGTATGCTTTAAAGGATTATTAAACAGTGCTTTATGAATTCAATCAAAAGGTAAAGTTAGAATAATCTCTTTACAGACGGTTGCGTTTAAAATTTCATTCCTATCCCTGCAGACAGCCTTCCGCCATCTGAACCGTAGAAATAATTCAACCTTGCAGACATCATTTCTACAATACTCAACCATAGACCGGCACCGGCAGACTGATGCCATTTTCTTGAATTTTCATTATCATTCCATACACGTCCGATATCATATCCAATGAGAATCCCCATGTTTGCCGGAGCAATATTATTTCTTACTCTTCCAAAATCCCATCGGATCTCTGAATTATTGGTAAAATAGGACCTTCCTGAGAATCTTTCATTTCTGAAAGCCCTCATTCCGTTGTTGCCTCCGATAGCCGCAGCCTGATAGAATTCAAAGTTGTTGTTATTGATCCACATAACATTGCTGGAGTTGGCAAATACAAATTTTCCTTTTTATCAATTCTGTGGTCAACGGCAAGCTTTCCTTTTAAGGTCACAAAGTTTTTATTAAAATCAGAAAGGGTTGCTTTCCAGTCTGCATTAAGCATGAATTCCAGTCCAAGAGTAGGGAAAGCTGCATTATCAGCGTTTTTATAGCCCAATGTATAATTGGCTCCCACAAACTGCTGGCTGTCAAAAACGCCGGGTCTTACATCCGGAGACTGATTGATGAAACGGCCAGCCTTTCTCTGTACTTTATTATCTTCAAAAGTCAATTGAAACTGATGGCTGAGATTCATCCAGCTTTTCTGTGAGATGGAAGGAGAAAAGTTGAATTTGGAAATTCTGGCCCTGTTGTATTCTCTTTCGGTATTTTCTTTATCATAATCACTTTCGTTGGAAAGTCCAAAGAAGTTCTGAGAAAATCTTGGAGTCGTATAAAATGCATCAAGGTTAATATCCCAACCTGAAATTGCTTTTTTAAATACGCCTTTATACGTAAGACTGAATCCTGCTGTAGCGGTATAAAAATTAGCCTTTAAGCTATGTCTTTGAGTAAAAGGATCACGGATAAAATTGTTTACCGTATAATTGGCCAGAACACCTACAATAACACCGTCATCAGGGTTGTAATCCAGATTTGGATACCCAGCTACAGAATTATATTTAGGATGTTTATAATTATAGCTGTTGATGTCATAATCATCCGTAATATTTTTGGTTGCATTACCGGCGTTGTAAGTGTTTTTCTGAGATTTAAAATCATAAATCTTCACTTTTCTTCCGTCACCCACAGTATAGGTGTCATGATTATAACCGCCGATCAGTCTGATATCCATCTTTGGATTTCCTGTTCCTGTTACTTCATAGATGTCATCATCCTCCAGTCCGTAGATCCACAATTCTTTTGTTTTCGAATCATGATAAGTTTTTTCAAAAACCAGCTCATTCTTGTCTTTATCCTTACCCAGCTTATATTGCTGCACAAGTACAGAATGTCCGTTTTTTGTAATGACAAACTTATCAGGATTTACAGTTCCTGCCAGAGGTACTTTTTCTGTAGTACATCATAATACTGGGCTGCATAGGTCTGAAGTTTTGTTTTTCTAATTTTCAGCTTTCTCTGGATTTCGGCGATGGTGTCGTCCTGTACTTCTTTTGGAAGATTATGGAAAGCATCATCAATATCCGCATCGGTAAGATGCTCCTGTATGTATTTTGCCTGAGCTTCCCATTCACTCTGATCAGCTCCCTTCAAGAAAACAAGATCCATCGGGTAAGGTTCCATGGCAAGCCATTTCACGCTACTGATATCTTCTGTAAAGGTCTTCATATGGCGGATGGCCGGAACATTCATGATAAGTTTAAATGCGGCACCGTCATATTTACTGAACGCCTGATCCCTGTCTTTCGGGATCGGTTTATAGATTACTTTATCGCCTTCTTCATATTCTGCCCATTTCCATTGGTCTGAATGTCTGTCCCAGTCACCGATAAGCATGTCAAACAGTCTTGCTCTGATATAAGATTCCCTGTCAACAGAATATTTATTACTCTTATTGAGGTTTTTCAGTACATCATCCGTAGAGACAATATCTTTTGCATTGTTAAGATAAGCCAGCGTCTTAGGATCAGAAGAAAAACGTTCTTCAATCATATACATTTCGTCCCCGTAGTTTTCATTATATCTTCCCAAAGCTTGCTGCTTAGGGATGTAATACAGTTTTGGGTTACTGTGAAAAATACCCAGTTTTTCCGACATGTTCCCGATCGTAAAAGGGGTAAACGGATGATTGGTCGTGTAAAAATCCAGCAGGAATTTTTCAGGGAATGTATCGGCCAGTTCTTCTCCTAATGTGCTTTTCTGGAAAGCCATGTTGTTAAGGAAGCGGATCGCACTTTTTTTCACACCGCGCATTACAAACTCCTGTCCTTCTGCAGACTTCAGACGTAAACTGTTGGATTGGTTCCCTCCTCCTTCTCTGAAAGGAATATACCCGCCATTCAGGTCTGAAAGATTAGCGGTTGGGGCTTCAATCGGGATCCCGTAATATTTTCTGTAGTGGTCTCCCCAGAGCCATCTGTAAAATTTTCTTTTTTCTGTAAGCTGTACGGGATAAATAGTTGAAGAAAATGTTGCCGGAAAAGAATTGGGGAAGTTATTGACAAATACATCCGGTTTAGACATCACGGAAATATGAGTCAGTTTCTGAAGCCGGGCATCTCTGGTTGAAAAATACTCAACATCTGTGCTTTCGTCTTTTCTGAAATTTAAAACAGCAAAACCACTGCCTCCGTAAGAGAAGTCTGTTTTTTCTACAATGGTAGACGGATCTGTTTTAGAACCCGCACCACTGATAATCTGTCTCAGGTTCCCATCTTCATGATATTGCAGATTATGATCATGTCCTGATACGAAAATAATGTTTTCCTTATCCTGTACAATACTTTTCAGCCTGTTGGCAAGATCTGCATAATGTTGGTTGTTAATATCTTCAGGGCTTGCTCCTGAGGAACTCCTTAAAATATTAACCACACTGGCAACAACCGGAACAGGGATTTTACTATTTAAAGGAAACAGATGGGATTTAGCAGAGGTAAAACCTGCGTGTGTTCCACTGCTGATGACAGGATGGTGTAAGGCAACAATTATTTTTTTACCCTGATTTTTAATAATAAGGTCTTTAAACTCCGTAAAAAAATCTTCCCGTGTTTTAATATTACAGTTTTGTTGATTCCCGGGTAATTATCCCAGTTGGCAATCACCCATTCCGTATCGATGGCAATGAGCTTAATGTCTTTAGAAATGTTGATGTCATCAATAGGACATCCGCTTTTTGGTAGAAAAGCTTTTTTATCATCGAGATATTTTTTTACCAGTCCTTCCTGAGCATTCAAACCTTCCAGCCCGTTATACCAGTCGTGATTTCCCGGAATGACCAATGTTTTTCCCTTGAAGTCTTTTGTAATGGCCAGCTGGTTTTCCAGTTTCTGTTTCGCTAGTGCATAATCTTTGTCCGTTTCTTTGGGCATCCCGTTAGGATAGATATTGTCGCCCAGAAAGATCAGCATAGAATTGCTGTCGGCGGAATCCAGTTTGCTTTTCAGTAAATTCAGCGTTTTTTGTGCCTGAGGTTCATCTGCATTTCCTGCATCTCCAATCAGAAAAAGTTTAAAATCATTTTCTGATTTTATTTCGGAATCTTTTACTTCAAATAAGTTTTTGCCCTTTTGTACGTTATATGTAGCACAGGAATAAAGGACTCCTGCGGACATTACTGTTCTAAGAACAATAGAAGTATTTTTAAGATGAGTTTTAAAGGATAAATTCATAAATTTACATTAACAAAATTTCAGGAATGAACATTCTAGACAAAGCTAAAAATTATGTTGAAATCTTATTCAAAGATAAGTTATCTTCGGTATATTTTTATCATAATTTTATCCATACTGCCTACACGGTAAATAAGGCTGAAGAAATTATGAAGAACACCCCTGTTTCCGAAGAGGATCAGGAGAAAGTTCTCGTTGCGCTGTGGTTTCATGATACAGGGTATATAGAGTGTGCTCTCAATCATGAGGAGAGAAGTGTGGAGGTGATGAAGAATTTTTGCAACAGGAAAATTATCCTGAAAATTATATTGCTGATGTTGAAAAGCTGATTCTGGCTACCAAAATACACTATGAACCTCAGAACTTACTGGAAAAAATTGTAAAAGATGCGGATTTCAGTCATTTTGCAGGTCATGATTATACCGATATTTCAGATGCTTTGAGAAAAGAATGGGAGCTGACCAATGTTAGATGCTTTTCCAATGAAGAATGGAATGCCGGAAATCTTGATATGCTGAAAAACAAACATACTTTTTATACGGATTACGCTAAAGAAAACTGGGAGCCTTTGAAAAAGAAAAACATCAAAAAGATCGAAAAGAAACTGAAAAAGAGGAGGAGAAAAAGAGAGTAAGAAGGATAACCCAGAAGGTAAAAAAGAGAAAGAAAAATCAGACAGAAGTGTGGATACCTTATTCAGGGTAACGCTGAACAACCATACAAGGCTGAGTGATATTGCGGACAGTAAAGCCAATATTCTTTTATCTGTAAATGCGATTATCATTTCAGTGTGCCTTTCCGTATTGGTTCCGAAGCTGGATGCTCCCAAAAATTCGCATCTGATTCTTCCGAGCTTTATTTTACTGCTGTCAAGTGTACTGACTATTATCTTTGCGATTCTGTCTACAAAACCGAATGTGACGAAAACAACATTTACTCCTCAGGATATTGCCAACAGAAAAGTAAATCTTCTGTTTTTCGGAAACTTTCAACAGATGCTGTTTGATGATTATAACAATGCCATGAAAGACCTGATCAAAGACAGAGATTACATTTATGATTCTATGGTGAAAGATTTATACTATCTGGGGAAAGTGCTTAACAGGAAATACAAGCTTTTATCCATTACCTATAAAATTTTTATGGCAGGGATCATTATTTCTGTTTTGTCTTTTGGAGTGGCTTTTCTAAGTCTTTAACAGGATCAAGATCAATTTTTGAAAATAAATATAAATACATCCGGGACTTTTGTGCCGGATTTTTATTCCTGTGGTAGGGTAAAGGAGACCCTTAGCGCCAGCAATCCTGTAATTCCCTGGAGATCCTCAACCTTCAAAAATTCCACGTCATGTTGTAAAACCCCTTTTTCTGAAGTTTTGAAATGTAGTCGAGATATTCTTTCTGGTTTTCCATTCCGAAATAGACAATGGTGATTTTTCCGGGAGCTGTGATGCGTTCTGAAGAATCTTTGACATGAGCTTTATCCAGACGCTTTTTGATAATTTCGTAATAAGAATTGTATGCTCCGTCTACGTCAAAACGTTTTTCATCCATTCTGAAACGGATGTCGATCTTTTCATTGTACACAAAGATGAGCGAGGCAATATCCAGCTGTATAGGAAGATCTTTTTTAAAAGTCTGGAAATCAAGTTCCATTTTACAGATGGTTTTCATCTGCCAGTATCTCAGTTTATGAACAACTTTTGAGGTATAATGAAGCTCAGGTGCAATGGTAGGGCCAATGTACAGATTATGCTCTACACCGTCAGACTTGAACCTTTCATAATAATGTGGGAAAATTTCCTGGGCTTTTGCCTGGCTTTCGTCCAGCATATCCGCCAGCTTACGGTTAACCAGAGTAATAGAATCATCCAGTTTTTTCCGATGGGTGTAAAACAGCTCCGTTGATGAAAAAATCTGTGAAAAATAATCTTTGATCTTTGTCTTTATTGCTCTGGGGGTTTTAATTTCCAGTTTCCCCTGTAAAAAGGGATGAATCTCTTCCCTCAGCAATCTCTGAAAGCGTTGTTCCGTATCAGCTTTTATTTCATTATTGAGCTCATTTTCAAAAATATCCAGTGCCAGCAGAAACTTTTCTGATTCGGAATTGGTAAGCGTTAAAATTTCGTTCAGTGATTCAATCTGCTGGTTGAGATCCTGCAGCATCAGATTAAAACGTTTTTCTGATGAAGAGCGGATGTCTGAAACCCCGAACAATGGCGTAAGGTTTTTAAATGAAATCTGCTTTAGTGTATAAATTTTCTTTCCCAGCGATGCCGTAAAATATTTTTCAGCTTCATTCCTAAACTTCCACACCACACTGTCATGAATGGTGGTATATTCACGTTGAATAATAGCTTCTATCTGATAGTTTTTCTCAAAATAGAATCTGTTCAGAGAGAAAAGAACCATATCAGTGAAAAATTCCAGTTTTTTAAGCTTTAAGCCATTAAAGCTGCCGGCAATAGGAGAAGTAAATTCCATGATGGCCAGGAGCTCACCGTCTTTCATGATAGGTATTACCATGAAGCTGTTGACATTATTATCCTTTAAAATACTGAAAGAAGGCAGTTTTTTAACGCTTTCATCCAGATTGTTTACATTGGAAACAACAACAGGTTTTGAATTATGATTCAGATTGTTGAAGGTGCTCTTACGGGTTTCTTCATCAAAGGCATTGATCCAGAAATCGAGGATATGATTAGTGAGAAGACTCTCATAAATCGGAAGCTTATCCAGCTTCTGTTCCTTTTTGTTGAAGGTCATCAGTCCAAAACTGAGTTCCGGAACATCAAAATAGGATTTAAAGATTTCGGTCAGATTTTCATCGGGATTCAAATCTTCGGGATCAATTTCGATCATGCTTGATTTCAGATCAGAAAGTGCCACTTCAGAAGTGCAGTCAACCAGTGAAATAATCGTAAATCCTTTTAAAATCCAGGATTGGGAAGGAAAGTATTTCTTCCACAGTTTAAAATCATCCAGATTTTCCAGGAGCATATCCAGTATATCATCAGATGGAATTTTGGCATCCTCTGTAGGGATAATTTCTGTGAAGTCTGAATTGACGGTAATCTTATAGTGCTTCATGATTCCCTGCTTGTTAGGGATATCATAATAAAGCGGAATCGTACTCTTAATATCTTTTTTGAAGTAGCTCTGAAGAATCAGACAGCAGCAGAACACATAAAATTCATTATCTGAAATATTTCTCAGTTCTATTTCAAAATCTTTTCCAGCATCTTTCAGAATGTCTTTAAATCTTTCTGTATAATTGAAAGTGATATTGGAAAGAGGAATACTGGCCGCTTTGATCTCATTTTTGGTAAGTCCGGTCGGGAACAGATCGGCAAGAAGAAGCCTGATGAGGTCTTCATATTTTTCGAGGAGGGCGGTGTCCTGGAAGCCTTCTCTGAACTCTTTAAAGTTTCTCGTACTCTCAATCAAAGACTCTGCATAGTTCACCCTGTATTCTAATCTGTCATTATACCGGATATGCTCCAGAACATCCAAATATTTTTTGAATGATATATAAACCTGAAAAGGGAGTCTTTTTTATAGAGATTAGCCAAGAGCTGAAAAATTTAGAGTAAAGTTATGAAAAAAGCGGAATATTAATAGGAGGATAATTTATTTTATTGTACATAATTTACTTGTACTTCAGGAAACTTTATAAGGTATTTTGTAATTATTTGTTGTTTTTTTGGAAAGAGGATGGCAGGATTAATGAATAATAAATTTTATGAATTTTGTTTCAGATATGGCCAAAAAAAGCACAACTGAAAAGTTGTGCTTTTAATATCTTAAAATTCAGGTTTTACAATCCGAACATTCTTGCAAACAGATCCGGGAAAATTCCCAGGATAATAATCAAAGCAATAACAACGACTGCAATGATGTTGTAAGTAAGGGTTACTTTTTCTGATGATTTAAATGTTGATTCTTTAAAGAAGAACATCGCAATGATCAGTCTTAAATAGTAAGCGATAGACAGGGCAGAACCTAATACTGCTACCAATACTAAGAAAGCAGCACCGTTCATAGCCTGGGAGAATAAAGCAAATTTTCCCATAAATCCGGCTGTTAACGGAACTCCTGCCATTGAAAGCATAGAGATCGTTGCTGCTGTGGCTAATAAAGGTTCAGTTTTCGCCAATCCTTTGAATGCCCCGAAAGAAGTTTCTCTTTTCAATTTCTCTACCCAGATCAGACACATGAAAACTCCTACTGTAGATAAAGAATAAGCAAATAAATAAAAGGCAAGGTTATAAGTAGAAAGGCTTGTCATTCCGAAGAACACCAATCCGATATATCCTGCGTGAGAAACTGAAGAATACGCTAACATTCTTTTTGCATTCGTCTGAGCAAGACCCATAACGTTTGCCAAAAGTAAAGTAATGATTAAGAATACTCCTAAAACATTGATCCATTCGTGCGTAACTCCGGTGAAACCCAGTGTCATCAATCTGAACAGGGCAAAGAATCCGGAGATCTTTACCACACTTGCCATGAAAGCTGTGATCAATGATGGTGAACCTGCATATACATCAGGACTCCACATATGGAAAGGTGCTAATGCCACTTTGAATGCCAATGCGCAAAGGATCAGTAATACTCCCAGGATGAACATTACGTTCCCTGAGTTGGCCACACCGAAGTCATGAATTTTATACAGATCAAAACTTCCTGCACTTCCGTAGATAAATGCAATACCAAACAGTAGGAAACCTGTTGCAAATGCTCCCATAAGGAAATATTTGATAGAAGCTTCATTTGATCTCAGATCAGTTTTGTTAGCTCCGGCCATTACATATAATGGAATAGAAAGGATTTCAACTCCCAAGAACATCGTCACTAAGTTCTGATATCCGAAAAGGATAATTCCTCCGCATAATGCAAACAGCATCAATGCATATAATTCTGACTGGTGGCTTCTGTGGTTGCTGAAAGCAAAACCTCCCAGGAAGAATAATAATAAAGTCGTTACGATTGATATTTTAGTGAATAATGCAGTATTGTCACTGTACTCATACATATGCTTGTAATGGTCGAAGAACGAACATTCCGGCATAAAACTTACGTACAATGCGATGATTAATCCCAAAATCCCAATGTATCTTGCGAATTTTCCTTGTTCAAAAACTCCTGAAAATAACGCAATAACTGCCGTTAGGAAAACAATAATTAAAACACTCATTTCTTAAAATATCAAATTAACTTACCATTGATTGGTAGATAAACTTCACCGAACTACTCACCATTTCAATTACCGGTTGTGGGAAAATACCAAGTAAAATCACAAAAACCGCTAAACTTGCCAATACAGAAAATTCTACACCTGATAAATCTTTTGCTGTACTTAGAACTGCTTCATCTCCTTCACCAAACATTGCTTTTCCGTAGAATCTCAATAAATATACAGCACAAAGAATTACTGTAAGACCAGCAATTACTGCTGCTGTTCCGTTAAAATCATACACTGATTTCAACAAAATAAATTCTCCGATGAATCCATTGGTCAATGGAACTCCCATTGAACCTAGTATAATAATCAGGAACAATACAGCAAACTTAGGTGCTACTTTAGCCAAACCTCCCATTTGTCTGATGTCTCTTGATTTAAATCTCTTGTATAAAATATCACAACAGTAGAATAATCCCACTACGTTGATACCGTGAGCGAAAGTCTGTACCAAAGCACCTTCAGCACCTTCTACATTGAAAGTTCCTCTGAGAGTAACTACTGCAGAAGCAAAGATACCAGCTACCATCAATCCTACGTGGGAGAAAGATGAATAGGCAATGATTCTCTTCATATCCGTCTGGATAATGGCAATCAAAGCTCCGTGAACAATGCCCACAATAGCAAGGATGATCACAATCTGTCCGGAAATTCCGGCAATCGGAATCGGTGTGATTGGAAGTAAATAACGCATTACACCGTATACTGCCATCTTAAGCATAATTCCTGATAATAACATCGATCCCTGAGTAGGAGAGTAGGTATAGGTATCAGGCTGCCATGTATGGAAAGGGAACACCGGTAGTTTCACCGCAAATGCGAAGAAGATGAACCAGAATACCACAGTCTGTTGTGTTTCGTTCAGTTGTGCATTATATAAATCTGTCAAAGCGAATGATGCAGAGTGGTTGTACACATAGATCAGCCCGGCTAACATAAATAATGATCCAACAAATGTATATACGAAGAATTTCGTAGTGAATTCGAACCTTTTATTTTCTTGTCCCCACAGTCCGGCAATGAACCAAATTGGAATCAAAGTTACTTCCCAGAAAATGTAGAATAACAATCCGTCTAAAGAAGTGAACACTCCTACAAGACCAAACTGCATCAATAGAATCAATCCGTAGAATGTATTTCTGTAGTTTACATTTTCGTTGAAAGAAGATAAAATAATGATTGGAGCCAGAATATTGGTCAGTAATAAAAGAAGCATGCTCATTCCATCGATACCGAAGTGAAGAGAGCTCTTCATAAATTGTGACCATGGATAATTGATCTCATGCTGCAATACGCTGTCTACCGTTGGATTAAAATCAAAATCCGAAAGTACATAGAACGTAAGAAGCATTTGTACCAATGCAATTCCAAGCGCCAAATATTTGCTGGAATTATTCTTCCAGGCAAAAACTAATCCCGAACCTACTAGAGGTAATAGTAATAATGTTAATAACAAACAAGACATTATTATTGTAATAAAAAGTTAACAATTAATATAATTCCCACCGCTAAAGACATGATAAGGATATATGTCTCTACATTTCCGTTCTGTACACGCTTCATAGCTTTTCCGCTGTCTTCAGCACCATCACCTACAAAGTTTACAAAACGGTCTAAGATACCCTTATCAAACATTTTTCCTCCGCGTCCTAATCCTTCAACAGTTTTTACAATCAATGCGTTGTAAAGTTCGTCTACATATAATTTTTAGCAGAAAGCTTTTCCCATCCGGTATAGCTTTCTTCTGCCACAGCCATCTTTTTCTTTTTCACGTAGGTATTTCTTACGATAAACCAAACAGAGAAGAACATAATTACTGTAGCTGCCAATAAGATCATTTCAGTATTGAAAGGTACTCCTGAAAGAGTAGCTTCCATCTGGCTGAAGCTTTGTTCTGTAAGAACAGGCTTTAACCATTCCATCAGTTTGGCATAATGACCGTGACCGATGAAGTGAGGCAGGTTTATGAAACCTCCGATCACAGAAAGAACAGCCAATACGATCAATGGTAATGTCATATTAGACGGGCTTTCATGTAAGTGGTGTTTTTGTTCTTCAGTACCTCTGAATTCTCCATGGAAAGTCAGGTAGTACAGTCTGAACATATACGTTGCAGTGATTGCCGCTAAAACAAATAGGATTACCCAGTAAACAGGGTTTTTAGCGAAAGCTGCTACTAAAATTTCGTCTTTGGAGATCATCCCCGATAATAAAGGGAAACCTGAGATCGCTAATGTTCCGATCAGGAATGTAGCGTGCGTAAGAGGAATATACTTTTTAAGACCTCCCATGAAGCGCATATCCTGTTCGTTGCTCATAGCGTGGATTACAGAACCTGCACCTAAGAATAATAACGCCTTAAAGAATGCATGCGTCATTACGTGGAACATTGCTGTTGTATATGCTCCAAGACCTAAAGCGATGAACATAAACCCAAGCTGTGAAACGGTAGAGTATGCCAATACTTTTGATGTCGTTCTGACGAAGTGCATAGAATCCTGCCAAAGCAGCTGTTAAGAACCCGATGAATAAAATTCCTCCCTGAACGGTTGGGGCTAAAGTAAATAAGAAATTGGATCTTACTACTAAATAGATACCCGCAGTTACCATTGTTGCCGCGTGAATTAGCGCAGAAACCGGAGTCGGCCCGGCCATCGCATCCGGTAACCATGTATATAATGGAACCTGAGCTGATTTACCGGTAGCACCGATGAATAAACTCGCTGTGATAAAGATGATCACTGTTCCGTCCAATTCAAATTTTGAAGCGTTTTCTGCTACAGAAAGATAATCTACAGCATTGGTCTGAGAAGCGATCATGAAGATACCGATCAATAACGCAAGGTCACCAATCCTGTTCATGATGAAAGCTTTTCTTGCTGCTTTACCGTATTCTTCGTTGGTATACCAGAATCCGATCAACAGGTAAGAACAAAGACCTACACCTTCCCATCCGATAAACAGGATAAGGTAGTTGCTTCCCATTACCAAAAGTAACATGGAGAAGATGAAAAGATTCAGGTAAGTAAAGAACTTGTAGAACCCTTTATCATGACTCATATATCCGATAGAGTATAAGTGGATCAGTGAACCGATCCCCGTGATGATCATGACCATCATTAACGAAAGCTGATCAATCTGGAATCCAAAATTGATTTGAACTCCGTTTACTCTAAACCATTCAAAAGCTTTTACAATGACAGGCTGGCTTTCAGAATTGAAATTCATGAAAAGACTTACCGCAATACAGAAAGATCCGAAAACTACTGCAGTAGCCAGGGAACCAACCAATATTTTTGGAAGATTTTTTCCGAACAGCCCGTTAATAAGAAACCCTAAAAGTGGTAAAAGTACTATTGCATATACTAGATTCTCCATTCTTATCCTCTTAATTTATTAAATATACTCACATCTACAGAACGGGTGTTTCTATACAGCATAGCAATAATTGCCAGACCTACCGCTACTTCAGCAGCAGCTACCACCATAATGAAGAAAACTAAAAGTTGTCCGTCGCCGTTGCCTTTGTATGCTGAAAAGGCCGCCAATAAAAGGTTTACAGAATTCAGCATAAGCTCTACACAGCCCAGAATCACAATAGCATTTTTTCTAAGCAATACTCCCATTACTCCCAGACAGAACAATACTGATGAAAGAATGATGAAGTAGTCCAAAGGGATGCTTTGTATAAATGTATTTACTTCTCCCATAATTTTATAAATCTTTTTTACCGATTAATACCGCGCCTACAATACCTGCCAGAATTAGGATGGAAGCAAGCTCAAACGGTAAAACATATTCATTAAACAAAAGTCTACCCAGATTTTTTGTTAGACCAACCCCTCTGTCTACATTTTCAACAACGATGTGATTGTCCTGAATCCCTCTGAATACCCCTAGAACTCCAATTAATAAAAGCCCTGCAGTAAAAACTCCGACAAACTTTAAAGTATTGTTCTTCTTACTTTCGTCTGCTTTATTAAGGTTAAGCATCATTAAGATGTAAAGGAAAAGTACCATGATGGCACCTGCGTATACTATAATCTGGATAATTGCAAGGAATTGTGCATTTAAAAGAATGTACATTCCGGCAATTGAAAACATTGTAACAATTAATGACAAAATAGCATATAAAGGATTTTTTGCAAATACAAAGTAAACCGCACTTGCCACTGCTAAAAACGCCACCAAGAAAAATAAAAACTGATCCATTATTTTACCGCATTTTTTGTTTCTCGGATTGTCTTGTCGTGATATCAATCCTTTCATTTATTTTTTCAACTAATTTATCTTTTCCGTAAATGAAAGAACCTCTGTTGGTTTCTACATCCACCAATCTGTCTGTAAGGTAGATGGCAGATTTAGGACAAGCTTCTTCACACATACCACAGAAAATACATCTCAGCATATTGATTTCATATACTGAAGCATACTTTTCTTCTCTGTAAAGATGTTTTTCCTCTTTAGTTCTTTCAGCAGCAGTCATCGTAATGGCTTCTGCAGGACAAGCTACCGCACAAAGCCCGCAAGCTGTACATCTTTCTCTGCCTTCCTCGTCTCTTTTCAAAACGTGCTGACCTCTCCAGATAGTGGTTCTTGGCTTCTGTACTTCCGGATATGAATATACTGCGGGAGCACCCTTTATCACGGTTCTTACAGCATGCTTAAATGTAATCCCCATCCCTGTAAAAATAGCAGGAAGGTAGATTTTTTCAGCAAGGGTCATTTCTTTATTGGAAACAACTTTTGATCTGTTTGTAAGTTTCATTTAATTATAGATATTAGATGTTAGACACCAGATTTTAGACTAATCTTGTCTGTTATCTTAATTTTTAATATTCAATATTCACACAAACCTAACAGGTTTTTAAAACCCGTCAGGTTTAGATGGTTTAATTTCCAAACGCTAAAATTACAGCTCCTGTAATTAACAGGTTTACCAATGCCATCGGGATTAATGTTTTCCATCCCAAGTGCATTAACTGGTCGTATCTGAATCTTGGAAGGGTCCATCTGATCCACATGAAGATCAGAATTCCGATAACAGTTTTCGTTAAAAATGCTACGATACTCAAGATTCCTGCTGTGTTTTCTCCCCAGTTCTGAGTGACCCATTCAATACCAGGATAGTTGTATCCCCCGAAGAAAAGAACTACCATGAAAGCGTTTGAGATAAACATGTTCACGTATTCCCCGAACATATATAAACCTAACTTCATAGAAGAGTATTCTGTAGAGTATCCTGTTACCAATTCAGACTCACACTCAGGTAAATCGAACGGGTGTCTGTTGGTTTCTGCCAAAGCGGCTACAAAGAAAACAAGGAAAGCAACCGGCTGGTAGAAAATATTCCAGTTCAATCCGGAAACCCAAGGAATAACACCCCATAATTTACCGGTAGTCTGGCTTTCAGTGATTTCTTTTAAGTCTAAACTTCCTGTCATCATGATGATAGAAAGAAGCGCTAACCCCATTGCCAATTCGTAAGAAATCATCTGAGAAGAAGCACGGATAGCACCTAATAATGAATATTTGTTGTTCGAAGCCCAACCTCCGATCATGATTCCGTAAACACCAATTGAAGCCATTCCGATGATGAAAAGTACGCCAACATCAATGTTAGCTACCTGAAGATCAAAAGAAGTACCTGCAATATTTAAACTTTTACCCCAAGGAATAACAGCTCCTGTAATCAATGAAATAAACATTACCAAAGCTGGTCCTAATACGAAAAGGAATTTTTCTGCATTGGCAGGCGTAAAGTCTTCTTTGAAGAAAAACTTTCCACCGTCAGCAAGCGGCTGCAGTAATCCGAAAGGTCCGGCTCTGTTAGGACCAATTCTATCCTGCATGATAGAGGCAACTTTTCTTTCTGCCCAGGTAGAGTAGGCGGCAATCGTCAGTGATAGCAGGAAAAGTGCTAGTACAAGTATAAGTTTAAATGTAAGTAAATCCATTTTTTATTTAGATTTTAAGATGTCAGATGCTAGCTATCAGATGGTCTGAAGTCTGAGGTCTGAAATCTGATGTCCTATTAATTATTTTTCGTCTTTTTCACTGATTTCTTTAGCCATCGGATTGTCTAGAACTCTTAGCTCATCTTTTGGCTTTTCGTAGTGGTTCAATGAAATTACAGAATGTCTGTCGATATGTCTCGGCCCTTCGATATTCCAGTCTGATAACGCTTTTCTTTCAAAACGGCATGTATCACAGATGAATTCTTCTACTTCACCCCACTGGTCTTTTCTTGCGGTAACTCTTACAATTTCATCACCTTTCATCCAGACTACAGCTTTTCCGGAACATTTATCACATTTGCAGGAAGCGTTCATAGGTTTTGTAAACCAAACTCTGCTGGCAAAGCGGGCTGTTCTGTCTGTTAATGCTCCAACCGGGCAAACATCAATAACATTTCCGATGAAGTCATTATCCAAAGCTTTATTTAGGTATGTTGAAATCTCAGCGTGATCTCCTCTGAAAAGGATCCCGTGCTCTCTTTCCCCTGTTAATTGGTTGGCAGCCAATACACATCTTGCGCAAAGAATACAACGGTTCATATTCAATTTGATGTGTGGCCCAAGATCATCAGCTTCGTAAGTATTTCTTTCGAATTCTGTTCTTGTATTCTCCACACCATGCTCATACCCTAAATCCTGAAGATGGCATTCTCCTGCCTGGTCACAGATAGGGCAGTCCAGCGGGTGGTTTACCAAAAGGAATTCGGTAACTGCTTTTCTTCCTTCCTGAGCTTTCTCAGAAGTAAGGTTTTTTACTTCCATCCCGTCCATTACATTAGTTCTGCAGCTTGCAACCAGTTTTGGCATAGGACGCGGATCTGCTTCAGATCCTTTAGATACTTCTACCAGACAGGTTCTGCATCTTCCTCCACTGGTCTCTAATTTGCTGTAGTAGCACATAGCAGGAGGTACAGATTTTCCACCGATTTGTCTTGCAGCTTCAAGGATAGAAGTTCCTGGCAACACTTCAGTAGTCTGTCCGTCTATAGTTATTTTGAATTTTTAACTTCTTCGCTCATATTGTATGCTTTAAGCTTTATGCATTAAGCAATAGGCTTTGTTATTTATATTTCTTAGTATTAAATGTATATCCGATTCCTGCAAGGAGCTGTCCGAAAACGAAATCCTGCTGGGCTTTGTCCGGCTTATTATTCAATGTAGTCTTGATATCCCACATATTGATGTAACCCGCTTTTCCTTCTAATCTTACCATTACATGGTCCCAAAGAACAAGGTTAAGACTGGCTCTTACGTCTGTTCCCATACCTGCCACGTGAAAACGGTCGCTTCTTTCATTTCCGAAAAGCTTTACATTACTTTTCGGGAACATGAATCCGATACCGGCTCCGTAAGACCAAACCAGATCAACATTTTTCTTATTGATCAGATTCTGATATCTTTCAAGACCTAAATTTTCATAATTAAGTCCGTCAGTATGTTCAAAAGTAAGGAACTTCTCATCTGCCAGGTTTACCTGTCCGTTTTGTACCATTGCTGCATATTCAGGATCTGAAATATGGCCTTTGAAATTTACGGTCTGGTTTTGATCCATTACATATTTCATATGGTCTATTCCCAAAACCAGGGCTAAATTATCTTTAATAAAATATCCCGCTCTGAAATTGTACTGAACCACTGTAAACCAGCCCGGATTGATATAAACAATACCAAATTTGGTAGGTCTGTCCTGTGCAGATACATTATTAAGCTGAAAGTCATAGCCATTTCCTGTGAAACGGATATCAGAGTTACTGAACGCCGCTCTGTTCCATCCGAAGAAAACGAACATCTGACCTTTTTTGCTTAAAGGTTCCGGTTTCTTTCTGGAAACCAATGCTCCTTTATCTGAACTTCTATCTATTAAAGAATCCTTTTCTTTATTTTGTCCAAAAACAAAACTCGACATCATTAAGCCGACAACCAACAATTTTTTCATTTCACCTATGCATTCTTTTCTACAGCCGGGATAGGATCTGCATAATGTGCCAATCCATAATTTTGTGTCTGAGACAACTCTGGGTTTTTCACGTGCCACTCAAACTCATCTCTGAAGTGACGTATTGCTGCTGCAACCGGCCAGGCTGCTGCATCACCCAACGGACAAATCGTATTTCCCTCGATCTTTTTCTGGATATCCCAAAGCAGATCGATATCTTCCATTTTTCCTTCTCCTTTCTCGATTTTCTTTAAAATTTTGTACATCCATCCCGTTCCTTCACGGCAAGGAGTACATTGTCCGCAGCTTTCGTGATTATAGAATCTTGCCAAAGTCATGGTGTGTTCTACAATACACTGGTCTTCATCCAAAACGATGAAGCCTCCTGAACCCATCATGGTTCCGGTAGCGAAACCACCGTCTGCCAATGACTCATAGTTCATATATCTCGGCTCTCCGTTCACTGTTCTCAGCAATAGATTTGCAGGAACAATCGGAACAGAACTTCCTCCGGGAATACAAGCCTTTAATCTTTTACCGTCTTTAATACCACCGCAGTATTCATCAGAATAGATAAATTCTTCTACAGTGATCGTCATATCGATTTCGTATACGCCAGGTTTGTTGATATTTCCACAAGCAGAAATCAATTTCGTTCCTGTGGATCTTCCCACCCCGATTTTAGCATATTCAGCACCTGTTATATCAATGATCGGAACCACTGCTGCAATAGACTCAACGTTGTTTACCACCGTTGGTCTTTCCCAAAGACCTTTTACAGCCGGGAATGGTGGTTTTAATCTTGGGTTACCTCTTTTTCCTTCAAGGGATTCAAGCAATGCAGTTTCTTCACCGCAAATGTATGCTCCACCACCTCTCTGTACGTAGATTTCAAGATCGAAACCGGTTCCTAAAATGTTTTTACCTAAAAATCCTGCTGCTTTGGCTTCTTCAATAGCTTCCTCAAGGATATCCGGAATCCATGAATATTCTCCACGGATGTAGATATAAGAAGTATTGGAACCTAAACAGTAAGAAGAAATCAGCATTCCCTCGATCAATAAATGAGGAAGGAATTCCATCAGATATCTGTCCTTGAATGTTCCGGGCTCAGATTCATCCGCATTCACAACAAGGTGTCTTGGAACACCTTCAGGTTTTGCCAGAAAGCTCCATTTCATTCCTGTCGGGAATCCGGCTCCACCACGACCTCTCAGTCCTGAAGCCTTTACTTCTTCAAGAATTTCGTCAGGAGTCATTTTCAAGGCCTTTTCAGCTGCTGTGTAACCTCCCTGCTTACGGTAGGTTTCAAAGTAACGGATACCTTCTATATGTGCGTCTTTAAGTAAAAGTTTTTTACTCATTGTTATTTGCTTATTGCAATTGGCTTTTGGTGCCTTGCATTAATTATGATTAAACGTTAAGTGAATAATTTAAAATCTACAATTTAGAGTTTAAAATTTCTATTAGTCTAAAGCAACCTGTCCCTGTCTGCAAAGATCAAGGATTTCGTCTACTTTTTCTATCGTTAAATTTTCATGAAAGAATTTCCCAAGCTGCATCATTGGTGCATATCCGCATGCTCCAAGACATTCTGCCGGCTTTAGTGTGAACATGCCGTCTTCAGTAGTCTCTCCGTCTTTAATGTTCAGTTTGGTTCTGATATGATCCAGAATTTTTTCGCTTCCACAAACCATGCAGGGACCTGTTCTGCAAACTTCCAGAACATATTTACCTACCGGCTTCATATTGAACATTGTATAGAAAGTAGCCACTTCATATACTTCGATCGGTTTGATGCTTAATAGTCCGGCAACATAATCCATTACAGGAACATCTAACCATCCTCCGAACTCTTTCTGTGCCAGGTGAAGTACAGGAAGAAGAGCAGACTTCTGTCTTCCTTCAGGGTATCTTGCGATAATTTTGTGTACCTGTGCTAAACTTTCCGGTTTAAAAGCTATTGTTTCGCTCATTTTTTTAAATGTATTATTGTACAGTGTACAATGTACTAATGACTTATTTATTTATCATTGTAAAATCATGAATACATTTTACAATGGTACTTTTTTACAATTGTTATGCGTCTAATTCTCCCGCAATAATATTCATACTACACATCGTTACAATGGCATCTGAAATTACAGAACCCGTAATCATTTCAGGATATGCCTGATAGTAGATGAAGCATGGTCTTCTGAAGTGAAGCCTGTAAGGACTTCTTCCTCCGTCGCTTACAAGATAGAACCCTAATTCTCCGTTTCCACCCTCTACTGCATGATAAACTTCTCCTTTCGGTACATCAGTTTCTCCCATTACGATTTTGAAATGGTAGATCAATGCTTCCATTTTCTGATATACATCTGCCTTTTCAGGAAGATAGAAATCAGGAACATCCGCATGGAATGGCCCTTCCGGAAGGTTTTCGTATGCTTGTTTGATAATTTTGATTGATTCCCAGACTTCCTGTTGACGAACCATGAAACGGTCGTAAGTATCTCCTGAAGTTCCTACAGGAATAATAAAGTCGAAGTCCTGGTATGAAGAATAAGGCTGTGCAACTCTTACATCGTAATCTACACCTGCTGCACGTAAGTTTGGACCTGTAAAACCATAGCTTAATGCTCTTTCGGCAGAGATGGCCCCCGTACCAATGGTTCTGTCCATGAAAATTCTGTTTCTTTCCAATAAAGTACAGAACTCTTTGAATCTTGGCGGGAATGTCTTTAAGAAATCCTTGATCAGCTCATGGAACTTAGGCGTGAAGTCTCTTTCAAAACCTCCGATTCTTCCCATATTGGTCGTCATTCTGGCACCGCAGATCTGCTCATACATATCGTAAATACGTTCTCTTTCGATGAACATATAAGTAAGACCTGTAATAGCTCCTGAGTCCATTCCGGTTACCCCGTTACAGATCAGGTGGTCGCCGATTCTGGCAAGCTCCATCAGGATGACACGCATATAATCTACACGTTTTGGAACTTCTACGCCGATCAGCTTTTCTACTGTCATATGCCAGCCTAAGTTATTGATTGGTGCAGAACAGTAATTCATACGGTCTGTAAGGGTAGTGATCTGAGAATAGTTTCTTCTTTCAGAAATTTTCTCAAACGCTCTGTGGATATATCCCACTGTTTGTTCAGCGTGGAGGATTCTTTCTCCGTCCATCGTTAAGATATTCTGGAAAATCCCGTGCGTAGCAGGGTGGGTAGGTCCTAAGTTGAGGGTATATAATTGCCCGTCAATCTGTTCCTTACTTTCGTACTGGTTTAGTATATTAGATAATGAGTTATCTTTCATAATTTAAATGCTTTAGGCTATAGGCTCTAGGCTTTAAGCTTATTGCTTGCTGCTTACTGCTTATTGCATTATTTTTTATCTTCCGAACATACTATCGTTCTTGTCGGTCCTTGTACCGTCTTCAAGGCGATATTCTTTCAACATTGGGTGATATCCGAGATCTTCCATATTCAAAATAGGTCTGAGGTCCGGATGTCCTTTAAATTTAATCCCATAGAAATCATACGTTTCTCTTTCCATCCAGTTTGCTCCCGCATATAGATCCGTAAGGGAATCTACCTCTATATTTTCTCTGGACATGAAGATTTTCAGACGTAATCTGAAATTGGTCATCATATTATGTAAATGGTAGACAACACCTATTTCCTTTTCCGGGAACTCAGGGTAATGAATTCCGCAGACATCTGTAAGGAAATTGATTTCCAGAGATGAATCTTTAAGATAGTGAATGATTTTCTTAATATCTTCTTTTTTACTTCAATCGTCAGCATTCCATAAGGCTCTGAGCTTGAAATGACAGATTCCGGAAATTCTCTTGTGATAGCTTCTAATACAAATTCGTTTGTCATTTCCGTTAGTTGCTTATATTGTAAGAATCTAATAATTTCTGATACTCAGGCATGTCTCTTCTTCTGATGCTTTCGCTTTCTGCCAAAGCCTGTACCTGCATTACCCCTTCAATGATCTGTTCAGGTCTTGGAGGACATCCGGGAACGTAAACATCTACCGGAATAATTTTATCAATTCCCTGAAGTACAGAATACGTATCAAAAATACCACCGCTGGAAGCACAGGCTCCCACTGCTACCACCCATTTTGGCTCAGCCATCTGAGTGTACACTTCTTTCAGGACTGGTCCCAATTTCTTTGATATAGTTCCGCAAACCATCAGCATATCTGCTTGTCTTGGAGAGAAAGAGTTTCTTTCCATCCCAAATCTTGAAGCATCATAAGTAGGGTTCAGGGTAGCCATAAACTCGATACCACAACAAGAGGTTGCAAATGGTAACGGCCAAAGTGAAAACTTTCTTGCCATCCCGATTACACTGCTCAGTTTTGTTGCGAAAAACCCTTCTCCTTCATAGCCTTCAGGAGCAGGTGCATCTGTTCTTATTACTGGTTTTTTATCTGACATTTTTAGTAAATATTTAAAGATTAAAATATTTAAAGATTAAAAAATAAGATCTTGAAAATCTTTAAATTACTTAAATACATTCAATCTTTTAATTAAAATTTATTTATCCCAATCTAACGCACCGCGTTTCCAGACATAGAAAAACGCCATGAAAAAGATGGCTACGAACGTAAGTACGGCAAGGAATCCTTCCATACCGAATTCTCTGAAGTTTACAGCGTAAGGATAAAAGAATACGATTTCAATATCGAATAGTACGAACAATACCGCAGTCAGGAAGTACTTGATAGAAAACGGTGTTCTGGCGTTTCCTTCTACAGGAACTCCACATTCCCAGCTTTGGTTTTTTACAGAGTTTCCTTTTTTCTGCTGTGGGCCTAAGAAATGGGCACCAAGCAAAGAAACCGCTACAAATCCTACTGCTACACCAGCCTGGATAAGGATTGGAATATAACTTTCAGGTAAATTCATTTTTGCATTATTATCTCAATTTGCAAATTTAGCGAATAAACAAGAAAGCATGAAATTTATCAGCTTAAAAGTAGGATGAAAATGAGTTAAATCAGTAATTTAGAATCAATAAAAATTAGCTTTTTATCTTCGTTTTTTTGCCGGGTTTTTCCCCGTTTTTTGTAGTGAATGTGGAAAATTACATTCTGCCGGATAATATTTGGGGTATTTTGAATGCTTTGTACAAATAAAGATAACTTGTTAAAAGCACTGTTGGGGTTGATTTTATTTTTTCATTTTTTTCAAAAGCGTATAAGCCATAAATGAAATATACCCGAAAAGAATACTGGCAAAAAGAATATTAATCACCGTATTTGTTTTGTCATCCGGTGACTGAAAGAAGAAATTGTAACTAATAAATCCAGTTATTAAAATAGCAAAAATGATCAGCTGTGGTTTCATAAATTTTTAGATTTTAAATTATTGCTTAGTACAAAATACAGCATCAGTTATTGATATCCATAGAATAGGTCCTTCTTCTCTTATGATTTACCGGATTATAATCCTGCCATAACAGCTGAATACTTTTGTTTTCTTCCAGCTCCGGGTTGGTTTCCAGGTATTTGACTCCTTTTTTCTGAATATATCCCAGATTTCTTTGAAGATGATAGAGGTTACCCCTCTTCTCTGGTAGTCCGGATGAATTCCGATCAGATAGAAATTAGCCCTGTCATTCTTCTTTCCTGCTTTTAAAAAGTGCCACCAGCCAAAAGGAAGCAGCTTTCCTCCTGATTTTTGCAGGGCCTTGGAGTATGAAGGCATTGTAATCGCGAAAGAGATCAGATTATTGTGCTCATCAGCAATGCATACAATAAAATCTTTGTCGATAAGTTTGAAATATTTCTCTTTATAGGTTTTACGCTGTTCGTCAGAAATAGGAGTGTAGGTGGAAAGGTGTTTGTAAGTTTCGTCCAAAAGATCAAACATAGGATCCACATACTGAATGATTTCCTCCTTTGTTTTGAATTTTAAAACTTTCAGTTTGTATTTTTCGGAAATAAGCTGATTAAATTTATGGATTTTTTCAGGCAGGGTTTCAGGGAAGATAATTTCAAATTCTACCCATTCCTTCTCCTTGGTCAATCCCAGATTTTCCAGATGTTTCGGATAGTATTCGTGGTTGTAAATTCCGATCATTGTAGCCAGCTGGTCGAAGCCTTTTATCAGCATTCCGGCTTTATCCAGATTGGTGAAACCCATAGGGCCCTCAATTTTGTCAATGTTTTTTTCTTTGGCATAATCAACCGCTTTCTGAATTAGTGCTTTTGAAACTTCAGCATCATCAATAAAATCGATCCACCCAAAGCGTACTTTTTTAATTCCTAACTCTTTCTCTTCTTTGTGGTTAATAAGAACTGCAATTCTTCCTACAATTTTATCGTTTTTATAAGCAAGATATTGTCTGGCCTCCGAATATTGAAGCGCAGGATTTTCATCAGCATTCCAAATGTTGATTTCGTCATTGATAAAGGACGGAACGTAGTAAGGATTGTTTTTATACAGATCCATCGGAAATCTTACGAATTGCTTCAGCTGACCCGCAGTTTTTACTTCAATAATTGAAATTGTAGACATGTTTTTTGAGAAGAATTAAAGGACAAATATAAATAATAATATCGTATACTTTGGCACAGTTTTTATTTGATTATGGGTAAAATTAAACACAAAATTTATATAAAATGGTGGGTTATTATATCATTATTGGTATTTCAATGTTGGTGAGCTGGTGGGTTTCGTCCAGGTTGAAATCGAAATTTGAATATTATTCCAATGTACACCTTCGAAATGGCCTTTCGGGGAAAGAAGTAGCGGAAAAGATGTTGAGAGATAACGGGATAAATGATGTTCAGGTAATATCAGTACCCGGGCAGTTGACGGACCACTATAATCCGGCAGATAAAACAGTTAACCTTTCTGAAGGGGTTTATATGCAGAGAAACGCAGCGGCAGCGGCAGTAGCAGCTCACGAATGCGGCCATGCAGTACAACACGCGGTAGGCTACTCTATGTTGAATTTACGTTCAAAACTGGTTCCTATTGTTAATATAAGTTCCAATCTGATGCAGTTTGTCCTGATTGCAGGTATCGCAGTAATGGCAGCATCAAGAACGATTGAGAACCCAAATGGAAATACAACAGTTCTTGCCATCGGAGTTGCAATGTTTGCTGTGACAACGCTGTTTGCTTTTGTAACACTTCCGGTGGAATATGATGCGAGCAACAGGGCGATGAAATGGCTTAAAGATACAGGAACAGTAACTGCAGAAGAATTCGTTGGGGTACAGGACAGTCTGAAATGGGCGGCAAGAACTTATGTAGTAGCTGCTTTAGGTTCACTGGCACAGCTTCTTTACTGGGCATCTTTGCTCCTTGGAGGAAGAAGGGATTAATTAATCATTAAATTCAAATGAAACATACTGCATCTCGGAAAGTTTTTCTGAGATGCTTTCTTTTGGGCCAGTTTCAGGGATGCTGTAAGGATACAGTTTTCATTTGCATCGAAATTCAGGACTTTGGCATCAAATTTTGAAAGCAGGGTGAATATCGTGTTCTGCTGATTGAAATTAAACCGGATCTCGACTTCTGTTTCCAGCTCACGGGTAATGATATTGGCTTCCTCCAATGTAATCTTCGCAGATTCTTTGTAAGTTTTCACAAGGCCGGAAACTCCGAGTTTAGTTCCTCCGTAATAACGAACAACAATTACAAGTACATTCGTGATCTCATTCGCCAAAAGCTGATTGTAGATGGGTAATCCTGCACTTCCGGAAGGTTCGCCGTCATCATTGGCGCGATAGTTTTCGCCATTCAATCCCATTCTGAAAGCATAGCAATGGTGGGTCGCTTTCGGATGTTCTTCCCTGATCTTTTCCAAAGCTGCCTTTAACTCTTTTTCATTATTTACAGGGTAAGCAAATCCGATGAACTTACTTCCTTTTTCTTTTAAAAGAGTGTTTTCTATGGGTTTCTCTATGGTTTTGTATTCAAACGTCATCGTGTATTCCGGCTTTATGGATGCAAAAATATAAAACGCATTTAAAAGTTAATAGTATTTAAAAGAAAATACCACCAAATGATGGTGGTATTAAATTATTTTTGAGAGATGTTTTTTAAACGCATATTACATCTCCACCTCCGCCACCTGGATTTCTCCAGTAGCAAGTTCTTGTTTCTGGGGGCAACCGTATAATTCTACACAGCTTTCTTTTTTGATAAGTCCTCCTTTAACTTGTTTTAAACTTTCTCTTGAAATTTTTTTTAGATTTTTCATGATTTTAATATTAGTTTTTAATTGTAATCCTAAATTAGTAAATTATTTCAAGAGCGGGTGATAAAAAATGAGGATTATGAATTTTTTAACTTATGTATTGATATGGTATTATCCCTGTAGTTTTCAGTTTTGCCGGGTATATGGCTAAATTCCGGGGCTTTTGTGCCATTCTGTAATTTTAGATTTTCGTTTTTAATAACTATAGCTTCGTCCCAAAGACCGGCATCAATGAATTGTTGTAATGTAAAACGCCCGCCTTCAATAATGACGGACTGTATCTGTTCTTTGTACAGTGCTTCCATCAATTCTGACAGAAAATTGTCCTTGTTTGTTTTTATGAATTGGATGTGGTTTTCGTTACCTTCTTTTACAGAATTTAAAACCAGTGTTTTTGCTGCGTTATTGTAAATATTGTAATGAGCCGGAACTTTCAGATCAAAGTCGATTAAAATTCTGACAGGGTTTACTCCTTCTGCATTTCTTACGGTAAGGCTTGGATTGTCATTTAAAGCTGTTTGTGTTCCTACTAAAATAGCATGCTCGTCGGCTCTCAGCTGATGAACAAATTGATTTACCAGTGAGTTGGAAACAGCAGTTGGTTTAAAATCCTTATCCAGAAATCCATCACCGGATTCTGCCCATTTTAAAATGATATAAGGCCTTTTCTTTTCATGATAGGTGAAGAATCTTTTATTAAGTTCAATACATTCTTTTTCCAGAATTCCTGAAACGGCTTCAATGCCTGCATCCTGAATGATTTTCTTTCCTTTGCCGTTCACTTTATCATGGGAATCCATTGCCCCGATCACCACTTTTTTAAATCCAAGTTCTTTAATTTTCAAAGCACAGGGCGGAGTTTTTCCGTAATGTGCACAGGGTTCCAGGGATACATAAATTGTTGATTCAGGGATAAGGTCTTTATTTTTAACTGAATTGATGGCATTGATTTCAGCATGGTTTTCCCCTGCCTTATGATGGTATCCTTCACCAATAATTTCTCCGTTGTGGACAATCACACTTCCTACAAGAGGGTTGGGATATGTTTTACCAAGTGCCTTCCGGGCCAGTTCTATACATCTTTTGATATAAAGTTCGTCGTTGTTCATATTGTATAAAAAGAAAAAGCGAAGACAAATTACTTTGCTCCGCCTTTATGTATTTTGTTATGTATTATTCTCCGCTGATAATGTTGTGGAGATTTTGTTTTAACGTTTCCAGATGGGCTTTTTTCTCATCAATGGTATTGTAAGTATCCTTTAAAAGAGGATTTTCTCTTGACGGCTTGTTGAAGAAAGACAGGTTGTTTTCCAGCTTTACAATTTCTGCTTCAAGATCAGAGATCTGATTTTTGATCTTTCTCGCTTTGTCGGTAAGCTGATTTTCAGATAAACCTTCTTCTTTCAGCTCAAGCTCATTGATCTTGTTTATTTTCAATTTCTCTCGTAATGTTTTGTTGAATTCAGAGTTGATTGAAATTTTGTCTCTTGGAACTTTTCCGATATTATTCCATGAAGTTTTGATCTGCTCGATTCTTTCGATGCTTCCTTCGTCATTGGAAACTTCTTTCAGTTCATCAAGAAGAGCTTTTTTGTTTTTATAGTTCTCCTTCCAGTTGTCAGTTGAAGTATTGCTTTTCTCTCTGTAATTGTTGAAGAATGCGTTACATGCATCACGGAATTCATCCCAGATCTTATTGGTCATGCTTTTTGGTACGTGACCGATTTTTTCCAGTCTTCCTGAAGCTTTTTGAATAGAGGCACTGAGATATCCCATTCCTCATTGTTCATATTATCCTGTGCAGTCTGGATTAGTTTTAGTTTTTCTTCAAGATTGGCCTGCTGAGATCCTTTCAACGATTTGTAATAATTGTTTTTCGTTGTATTAAAGGCTCTTAGTGTTGTTTTGAAGTCATTCCAGTTCTGGTTGGAAAGTTTTCTCGGCACACTTCCTGTTTTTAAAAAGTCAGATCGCAGATCTTCCACTCTTTTGATGGCATTTTGCCAGTAGTTGTGGTTAGGTGTTTCTGAAGGTTCGGAAAGCTTTTTGATTTCAGCAATGATCTGATTTTTCTTTTCAAGGTTTTCACTCTGTTCTTTTTCAATAGAAGCAGAAAGCTCAGATTTTCTTTCGTGAATTTTGTTGGAGATTTCTTTGAATTCTTCCCATGTTTTTTCACGGAATTCTTCTGCTACAGGTTCGGCTTCTTCTTTCCAAAGTTTATGAAGATACTGAAGCTCATTCAGCGCCTTCTGGATTACCGGTTCGTTTTCCAGTTCTTTGGCACGGGCAATGATGTGCTCTCTTTTTTCCAGATTATGGCTGTATTCCTGCTCCAGGAATTCTTTGTTCAGATCCAGCATCTGATAAAACTGATTCAGGTGATGGAAATAGTTATTATTAAGAATTTTAAATTCAGATTTTGCAACCTGTCCGGCTTTTGACCAGTCTTCTTTTATTTCACGGATGGATTTGAAAAGATTGATCCCCGGTTCAGAGCTGGTATAAAGATTTTTAAGTCTTTCAATAATATTCTGGCGGTGTTCAAGGTTTTTCTTCTGTTCTTCTTCCTGTCCTTTCTGGAAGTCGTCATGTTTTTCCTTGAAAATATTGACTAATGCAGAATACTTAGCCTGAGAAGGGTGCTCATAGCTGAAATTTTCAGCAGCGTTTCCGGCTTCTATGTATTCGTGTCTTTTGTCTTCCACTTCATCATGGATGTAATGACTTGCTTTTTCCTTCAGTTGGTTGAATCTTTTGAAGTTTTCACCGGCATTAGGAGTGTTGATGATTTTTTCCATTTCCTTTAAAGCATCGGCAAGAGAGATCTCTTCCTCTTCATGTTCTTCCAGGTGTTCTGCATCATCTTCATGCGGGTTTGCATCATGAGAAACCGCGTTTTCTGATGTGTCCTGAGATACTTCGTTAGGATTTTTCTTTTCTTCGTTTTCAGAAAGATTGTTTTCTGTAGTCATAGCAAATCTTTTATGTGAGTGGCGTTAATATCCTTTAAATATAGCTGTAAGGCCAATTAAAGTACTAATTTATGTTATTTTTTTGAAAATTCCAAATTTCCCAGGCTTTTTCTGCTTGCTGTTCAAGCATATAATACCCATTTACAGTTTTTGCTCCTTTTTCAGAGGCATTGAGGATGAATTGGGTGTAGTTGGGATTGTAAATCAGATCAATAACCAGATGATCTGAGGAAAGCCCGTCAAAAGGAAAGTTCAGACAGTCCTTAACATTTGGAAAAGTACCTACAGGCGTACACTGAACAATAATTTTATGTTCTGAAACCGTTTCCTTATCAAGATTTTCAAAATTGATTTCTGTACTTCTGGAGATAGTTATTGAAGGAATATTATGTTTATCCAGCGCATACTTGACTGCTTTTGCGGCTCCTCCGTTTCCTAAAATGAGTGCTTTATCCTGTGAAGGTTTTCTATGCAAAAGAAGTGTCTTTTCAAAGCCGAAAGCATCCGTATTATAGCCTGTCTTTTTACCATCCTGAATAAGAACACAGTTAACAGCGCCTATTTTTTCAGCTTCATCACTTAATTCATCAAGATAATCAATTATTTTTTCTTTATAAGGAATGGTAACATTAAATCCTAACAGCTCCGGAGAAGCAAAAAGATTTTCTACTTCATTGATTTCGTTCAGATCAAAAATGTCGTAGGAAAAGTTCTTCAGCATGAGCTTCTGGAACTTGTTTTCGAAGAACTTTTTAGAAAATGAGTAAGAAATATTTCGTCCTATCAATCCTAATTTTTTGTTGGAATCCATATATCAAAAATAAAAAAGACCGGACAAATCCGGCCTTTGGTTTTAAATATTTTTTAATAATTAATCTACGATAAATTTAGCGGAGAAACTGTCTGTTTTCAGGATGTAAGTTCCTTTTACCATGCCTTTAAGGTTAATCTTGTTTGAGTGTCTGAAAGGATTGGCAATTGTTTCAATTAATTTTCCAGAAAGATCATAGATGTCAGCTTTTGAAATTTTGCCGAGATTTTCTCCCTTTACGGATAATTCATTATTTCTTACCGGGTTAGGGTAGATGGTGAATTCTGATTTATTTTTTGGAGTTTCTGCTGTTGCCAGCGTACCGAAACATGTCCAGCTGAGATCATCCATAGCAACCCTGTCGCCACTGTTTGGATTTACGATCTTAATTGTTACATTACCGCTAACATTTACATTAATGGTAGTCGTTGTTACAGTGCTGCTGTATGGAATAGTTCCTACAGTAACATCATTTATCAATACGTTCAGATTACCGTTGTTACCGTTGTATTTTCTCTGCGTGGTCAATGTCAGAGACTGAACACCGCCTGAAATAACAGAACTTGTTAAAGTTCCTTTATTGGTACAGACAGCTTTACCATTGATGGTTTCGTCGGTTCTTGCCAGAGTGGCTGTCCATGTGATATTATTGTTTGTCCACGTTCTTGTGGCATATGAAGACGGTAAAGATGAGCCATCCTGCATGGTGCTGAAATCTTCCGTTCCACAGCTTCCGCCTCCTGCAGGCCCGTCAAGGGTTGTCTCTGTAGCGGTTGTACTTTGCGGAGATGAATTTCCTGCTGCATCTTTAGCAATGACATAGAATGTATATTGAGTAAGCGGAGATAATCCTGAAATCACAGTAGAGGTGGTTGTACCTGATACGGTAGCTTTTAGGGCACCGTTTGCATAAACCAGGTAAGATGCTATTCCGATGTTATCCGTAGCAGCCGTCCAGCTTACATTGATAGAGTTTGAAGTAGGATTGTTGGCTACAACGTTTGTTGCAGCTGTAGGGGCCTGCGTGTCAACAACCGGAGTTCCCCAGATCTGAGTAACATATTCAGGGTGGTCAATGAAAGGGTTTCTGTTTCCCTGGTAGGTATAAGATGCATTATTTCTTGCAATTTCTTCAGGAGATACAGGGTCCATGGCATTCCATGCCAAATACTGGTTAAGTGCCCAGGGCTGCAGTCCGGGGTATGCTGTGTTGCCAAGCATGTCCCCTGTAGTAAAATTGGGAAGATTGTCTTCATATCTTGTCACAAAATAAAGGATCATTCTGGCAATATCACCTTTAAACGCATCAATCGGCTCAAATACAGTGCCCGAATATCCCGGAGATACCGATGTTCCTAATTTTGATCCGTTTTTAGATAAGAAAGAAACGCTGCCAACAACTCCGTAAGGATAATTTGATCTCATTCCGTTTACTTTTCCATCGGTAGGACGGATAAAGTGAATGTCAGCGACCATAGGAGAAGCACTGTTGAATAAACTTTGAGGAATGACGTGTTCTCTGTTGTAGCATTGTCCTTCCGTAGAATATGTTCCGCACTGGTTAGTTCCTAATGTATAGCTGTATTGATCCGGTCCAGTGGGATTTTCAGAATAAATATCCAGAATGGTTCCGTCATTTTCGTAAAAATAGTCACGGTCAGTTGTTGCATAACCTGTCCATAAACCGCTGTACCCATGGTCTACGTGTCCGTTACTGATAATGTTTTTAAGGGCTGTTTTAAGAGCTGCACCTGTTAATCCTGGCGATTGATTATAATATCCTGCCGGAGCCTGTGCCAAAGCGCTTATAAATGTCACGCTTACAAGAAAAAAGATAAAAGTTGTTTCATTTTTTAAAATTGGGGCGTAAAGGTACGAAAAAATGAAACCGAAGTATATTAATTGTGTGTAATATATGAAGTTAATATATTAGTTTTTAGTAATATATTCTTTGCTGATTTTTGAAAAAAACCATGAAATTGTGATTCCAAATAAGGAAGCTGTAAGGGCTACAATAAGATAATTCTTTCCTACAATTTTTACCGGGAATGGCAATACCTCATTGGCTCTGAAGAATTCTGTATAAAGCTGGAAATAGCAAAGTGCTGTTCCCATAATTAATCCGGTGATGACTCCGGAAATGACAATCAGGATTCCGGTGTAGAAATAGGTCATCCTTAAATGGCTTAAAGGGAACCCAAGTGATATCAATGATTTTGCCTGCTCTTTTTTATCAAGCTGAAGAATGATAATAGCTCCGGCAAGATTAAAGGTGGTAATAAAGATAACCAGTGCAAAGATCAGGTAAATAAAAAGCTTTTCAGTGTTGATCATCTTCCAGAAAGCAGCATTTTCTTCTTCTTTGGTTTTAATCTCAATATTTTTTCCGATTGAAGAAAGCAGGTTCTGTTTTACTGCATCTGCATTTTCCGGATTTTCAGTTTAATGACAATCTGGTAAGCTGATTTTTTAGGAAGGCTAAGTAATTCTTCTGTAAGTTCGATAGGAGAGACGATATAATTGTCCAGCTGATCTTTTCCAGGGAAAACACCCGTTACCAGAATATCTCTTTTATTGTAAATGTCTTCTTCCTTACTGATGATTCCTGTACCCGGCTTGGGCATAAAGATGGTTGCATAATGATTGGAAGAATCCACAGGAATTGAAAGCCTGTTGTCCAGACTGTTTTCCATCAATACCTCATTAGAGTATCTGAAACTTGGATAAGTTCCGTAGAATACTTCTTTATTAATAGGATTTACGTTGACATAAGCAGAATCAACACCTCTTAAATAGGCAATATCACCTTTTCCATTGAAGCTGATGTATACTTTTTCTTCAATAACACGGGAGAAACTGCTGATCTCTTTATTTTTACTCAGAATTTGAGTAACATTATCGAGATTTTTGATAGTTTTTCCGGAAGTGCTTTTTAAAGTAAGATCTGCATGAAGATTGGAAATAAGGTCCTTGTTCAGGTCTTCAAGTCCTGAAAAGACAGAAATAATGACGAACATTGCAGCCACAGCAACCGTCATGGCACCCACAGCCAGCCACGTAATGAACGTAACGGCAGTACTTCCTTTTTTAGCCAAAAGGTATCTGGATGCTATGTAAAATGCAATATTCTTCAAGATCTATAAAACAGGATTGTCGCCTTCGCCCCTTAATTCTCTTTCCAGTCTTTCAACATCATCAAGAGCGGTATCCAGGTAAAAGTTAAGTTGTGGAATAATACGCACCTGCTTTGCCATCTTCTGGCCAATGAAGTTTCTGTATTGAGGTTTGTTTTCTTCAATCTCCTTCATTACAGCGGTACGGAATTCCTGTGGGAAAATGCTTAAATAAATCTTGGCAATTCCTAAGTCAGCAGTTACTTTTACATCTGAAACAGATACCAATATGCTCTGTTTGCTTTCTGCAGCCTGTTTGCGGAAAAGTTCCGCGAAGTCTTCCTGAATGATCTGTGCTACTTTTCTTTGTCTGTTACTTTCCATAATTTCTGCAAATTTAGTACTTTTGTTTGAATTGATACTTTGAAATTCAACTGCAGTATCAAATTTACGATTTAATTATATTGATTATTATTTATGAAGCTAGAACATATTGGTATTGCCGTACAATCTTTAGGCGTTTCTGATGAGCTTTTTGCAAAACTGTTAGGGAAGGAATCCTATAAAAAAGAAACAGTGGAAAGAGAGGGCGTTGTGACATCTTTCTATGAAACAGGAGAAAGTAAAATCGAGCTGCTGGAAGCCAGTAATCCTGAAAGCCCGATCTCAAAATTTATTGACAAAAAGGAGAAGGCATCCATCACCTGGCTTTTGGAGTTGAAAATATCCTGGAAGAAATAAAAAGATTAAAAAAAGAAGGATTTCAGTTTATCTCTGAAGAACCGAAAGAAGGTGCTGATAACAAATTAGTTGTATTCCTTCATCCGAAGTCTACCAACGGCGTGCTGGTAGAACTTTGCCAAGAAAAGCAATAAAAAATTTTGTAGTGAAAGAAATTTTACTATTTTTGCAAACACAAAATTTAACCAAGTTTTGAGGTCCTATAGCTCAGTTGGTTAGAGCACCTGACTCATAATCAGGTGGTCCCTGGTTCGAGCCCAGGTGGGACCACGACTTCGAAGAACAGATTTCTTCAAAAAATTATAAAGCCCCTGTTTTAGGGGCTTTTTTTATTTTTTGTTTCGTCACCATTCGTCATCGTTCGTTATAAAATCGTCCCCCTTTTCGCCTCCCTCTTTTTTGATAGATGGTACCACATTAAAGAACCTTCCCATCTCTGCAGCACAGTTTCTCCATCTATAAGAACTGACGGCATTTTTAAAATAGCTGAGGCGTACATTTCCCAAATGGTCTGTATATGCCTGTGTCTGTCCAAAAGTAGTTCCACTTCCTGTATACCCAAACCCTCCAAAATCAGCAGAAGTACCACCGCTTCCGTTAGGAACTTTCTGGTGAGGATTGAAACTGCCTCCTAACATCTGCCACATATAAGAACCTTCTACCAAGTGATTTTCCATTCCTTCATAAGGAACAGGTACCGCTTTTCTTCCGTCAGGATCGATAAAGCTTATTGGATTGTTTAAAGCATAGGCATACGGTGAAAATCTTCTTGATGTTTCAGCCAACGGATCTACTACTCCCCATCGTCCGATATCAGCCATATACATCCTGGCACCATAGTCATTCCATCCGGTTTCCTTCTGTAATTCCTTACTGTTGTACTGGTAATTGTAAGATGGGTTTCCGCCTACGTTATTATATCCTAAATACTTTAATCCAAAAGGGTAGTAGTTGTTTTCTTCAAGAGCTTCTGCGCTGCCACTGGTTTTTTTAGGAAAATTTAAAATAGAGTATTGATTTTCAATACTCTATTTTATTACCAACATGTTTATAATTTATAGAAAAAATAATAATAGGCTTTCTTCATTTTATTACTTTATTGTGCCATAAAATTTTTGATATAAATAATGTATTGAAACAAAAAAATTCACCGTTATAAATAAGATGATTCCCCAAACAATAATTCCTCCGACTATATTTTTTTCTTAGGTAATTTATCAAACTCATCTTTATATTTTTCCCATATATTATTATAATAATCAATTGATATATAATTTGAAGTTATTATAAGAATTGCTATTACATATAATAGTAGATTAGAGCTTAGTTTTGGATTATTATTACTGACAATGTGATAATAATTCCGAATTGTGAAAATAATCCAAAGTTCAAGAGCTATAAGTGCTAAGCTTGCTCTGAACTTACTGAAGAAATTTTCAAAAGGTGATGATGTCCATAACATTATTTTGTATAATTTATAGAAAAAGTAATAATATGCTTTCTTCATTTTTAAAGTTTTTGAGAACCATAAGGGAAAATATATTGTCTAGGCATTCCTGAATTGGTATTGATAATACTGTCAAATTGTTCTTGCCTTCTTTCAGTATCTTTTATTGCTCCAGGATGCTCTGCATTACCCGTCCATCCACCTGGATAGAAAGCATCCACACCGAAGTACATCATCGCTGGTATAGCTCCCACAGGAGTTAAACCGTAAGCTCCCATTGCTGTATTAAAATAAAATTTATTCTCAGATATTTCACCTCTTTCGAGAGCTCCATAATCCAATAAAACAGCTAATCCAAAAGAAAACCTTCCAATTACACCCGCTACATGTGAGCCCTTAATAAAAGTCCTCCCGTTACCATAAAATTTAGTTCCTAAAAAATTTACAGGCGCATTAGGTCTTGCCGTCCCTATGTAAAATCTATTCACAAATGTATCAATTCCAGTTCCAGCAGCTCCAATAAACCAATTTACTTTTCCGGAAGGACCATACCAATCATTTGACGCATTCTCTACAAGTTTCATCATATGCGCAATCATCTCCTGAGCTGTTGTAGCATCTCCCAAAGCTCCTCCTGTCCACCAGCTCATATAACCGTTTCGGTTTTTAAGCGAGAAATCTCCTCCGTTTTGTAAAGATTGCATCAGATCAGCGTAGGCCTGTGTCTGTCCAAAAGTAGTTCCGGTTCCGGTATACCCAAACCCTCCAAAATCAGCAGAAGTACCACCGCTTCCGTTAGGAACTTTCTGGTGAGGATTGAAACTGCCTCCCGCCATCTGCCACATATAAGACCCTTCTACCAGATGGTTCTCCATTCCTTCATAAGGAACAGGTACCGCTTTTCTTCCGTCAGGATCGATAAAGCTTATTGGATTATTTAAAGCATAGGCATACGGTGAAAATCTTCTTGATGTTTCAGCCAACGGATCTACTACTCCCCATCGTCCGATATCAGCCATATACATCCTGGCACCATAGTCATTCCATCCGGTTTCCTTCTGTAATTCCTTACTGTTGTACTGGTAATTGTAAGATGGGTTTCCGCCTACGTTATTATATCCCAAATGCTTTAATCCAAAAGGATAATAGTTGTTTTCTTCAAGAGCTTCTGCGCTGCCGCCGGCATTTTTAGGAAAATTTAAAATAGAGTATTGATTTCAATACTTTATTATATTTATTAATACATTTTAAGAACATATTTTTGCAGTAAATAAACAGATAAAAAAATTAGTTGTAATACAAATAGTAATTACCCAAACAATAGTAGTTCCTTTTTGATTTTCTTTTTCAGATAATTTATCAAATTCTTTGTTATACGTTTTCCATATGTCTGTACGTATAAAAGAAAAATAATTAATAATAGAAAAAACGACAAGAGAAGTCAATAAAATAGGACTAATCGTATCTATATTTAATTTTTTATCATTAATAATTGAATAATAATTCAAAAAAGAGCCTACAATCCAAAGTTCAAGAGTGAGAATTACTAACCCAGCTTTAAAATCAGTCCAAAACGCACCTCCTACCATTTCAGAAGTATATTGGATTGATTTATAAACTTTATAAAAAAGATAATAATATGCTTTTTTTATTTTTTCCATAATTATTTTTATTTCGGTTCATGGGCTCCAAACACATTGATTCTATAGGGTCCTGCCTGATTAAATCCTTGATCTAGTTTTCCTTGAACAAAATTGCTATCATTAAACATACCTGGCCAACCTCCAGGATAAAAACTATCTACCCCAAAATATACTGTACTAAGAGATGATCCTATTGATCCACCCCAATTGCCTAAAGCTCCAAATCCTGTATTTATAAGAGCTTTTCCCAATGACACTTGACCAGTTGCCATTCCACCTATATCACTTATAACACCTATTCCAAAGGAAAAATGGCCGACAAATCTTGCTGTTCTTGCAATATTAGAAACAGGTTGTGTTGCATCAGTCATCGCCATCTTACCAAATTGGCTTAGGTTTCTACCTGTAAGTTGATAATTCCCAGCGATTCCTCTCCTAATGCCTTTTGAATACATATTATGAGAGTCAATAACTCCTGCAGTACCACTCAAAACTCCTGCAGTACCAAAAAACCAGTTTCCCTTTCCTGCAAGGCTATACCAATCATTTGACACATTCTCTACAAGTTTCATCATATGCGCAATCATTTCCTGAGCTGTTGTAGCATCTCCCAAAGCTCCTCCTGTCCACCAGTTCATATAACCGTTTCGGTTTTTAAACGAGAAATCTCCTCCGTTTTGTAAAGATTGCATCAGATCTGCGTAGGCCTGTGTCTGTCCAAAAGTAGTTCCGGTTCCGGTATACCCAAACCCTCCAAAATCAGCAGAAGTACCACCGCTTCCGTTAGGAACTTTCTGGTGAGGATTAAAACTGCCTCCCGCCATCTGCCACATATAAGAACCTTCTACCAAGTGATTTTCCATCCCTTCGTAAGGAACAGGTACCGCTTTTCTTCCGTCAGGATCGATAAAGCTTATTGGATTGTTTAAAGCATAGGCATAAGGTGAAAATCTTCTTGATGTTTCAGCCAACGGATCTATTACTCCCCATCGTCCGATATCCGACATATACATTCTGGCCCCGTAATCATTCCAGCCGGTTTCCTTTTGTAATTCTTTCCCGTTGTACTGGTAATTGTAGGCAGGATTTCCAGTTAAAAAGGTATAGCCCTGATGCTTTAAACCAAAGGGATAATAATTGTTTTCTTCAAGAACTTCTGCATTGCCACCTACATTTTTAAGTTATATTCAAAAATTAGAGCATTGAAATCCAATGCCCTAATTAGCTATCAAAATTTTGGAATATTATTAATACTATAAGTTTTTATACAGATTTACTATTTCCAAAAATCTTCAATAAGATTGGTGAAAGACCTACTGAAACAATTAAGAATAATCCTAAATTTGATATATTCAATTTATTAGGAAACATTACCATTAACATTAGCCATGTTAACATTATACCAATCATTGTATAACCATAAATCTTAGCTGATTTAGTACTATACCAATTGTATTCAACAATCGAATCATTACTCCTTTTTTATTCTGCATAGTAATAATTTCAATTAAATCTTCTTTAAAATCTAAATAATTTCCACTATCTTTTTTAGGAATATTCAAAAAAATTTTATAAGACTTAAAGACTAATCTACATCCATAAAATGTTTCAGTTTCACTAAAATTATAATTACGAATATCTATTATATCAATTTTTTTATTGTTAAAAAAATATAATCATCATCCAAAATTATATTATATGTAAATGTACAATTATTTTTAATTAACATAAAGCTTAAAGCTGATAATGCAAAAAGTACAATCGCAGGAAAAATCCTTGGATTATAATAAATAGAAGTTAGTATAGTTAATGACATTACTAAAACAAAAGAAAAAGACATAAGCAATATCAGTCTTTTATTGAAAAATTTTTAAATTTATATTTTTTCATTTAATTTTTTTATGGATACCAAATTGTAGATTTTCTACCAATGCTCTTATCTAACTGATCACTTACTCCAAACATATAGTCTGCTACTCCATAAATTGCAATCCCTGCAAGGATGGCAGGAGCTGCTGCAACTATAACAGGAGCTGTGGCAAATGTAGCAACAGCTGTTGCACCTAATAGACCAAGATTTACAATTGAATGGGCATCCCAAGTATCAGTTCCAAATTCATATAATGTTACCCCAGCAGTTAATGCTGTACCAACATAGCCTAATCTTTTAGATATTTTACCTACAGATTTCATAAATCCTTCGGTTGATCTTAAAATCTTTCCTGCTCTAATACCACTAACTGCTGAAAGAAACGTTGAAGCGTTTATTTTGTTTATGTTAGATAATTTATTATACTCATCTATTATCATATTAGCATTTCCTAATTGTCCATTTAAGTGCTTTTCAGTGTCTTTAAAAAAATCTTCCGTTTGATATTTCATTAAAGAATGACTTGCACTTTCTATATCATTCGTAAGTCCTAATAAACCATCTCCAGCGATCTTTAACATATGGCCCATCATTTCCTGAGCTGTTGTAGCATTTCCCAAAGCTCCTCCTGTCCACCAGCTCATATAACCGTTTCGGTTTTTAAGCGAGAAATCTCCTCCGTTTTGTAAAGATTGCATCAGATCAGCGTAGGCCTGTGTCTGTCCAAAAGTAGTTCCGGTTCCGGTATACCCAAACCCTCCAAAATCAGCAGAAGTACCACCGCTTCCGTTAGGAACTTTCTGGTGAGGATTGAAACTGCCTCCTAACATCTGCCACATATAAGAACCTTCTACCAAGTGATTTTCCATTCCTTCGTAAGGAACAGGTACCGCTTTTCTTCCGTCAGGATCGATAAAGCTTATTGGATTGTTTAAAGCATAGGCATAAGGTGAAAATCTTCTTGATGTTTCAGCCAACGGATCTATTACTCCCCAACGTCCGATATCAGCCATATACATCCTGGCACCATAGTCATTCCAGCCGGTTTCCTTTTGTAATTCCTTACCGTTGTATTGATAATTGTAAGATGGGTTTTCGCCTACGTTATTATATCCCAAATGCTTTAATCCAAAAGGGTAGTAGTTGTTTTCTTCAAGAGCTTCATTAGGGACTCAATACTCTAATCTATAATAAACATGCTTAGAAATAGCGCTGCTACTTATTTTTATATTTATGATAAAATTTAAGTATTGTACTTTCTAATTCATCAAAATTAAATGCTAATGTATTTGAAGAAATTGAAATAGGAGTTCCATATGTTTTAAGAGTTCTCCTTAACAATTTCTGTTTTGTAGTATTTTGATTGTTTATATATTTATTAGGATCTTTTACATTAATAATTAAAAATTTTGTAGATACAACGCTAATACTTTTTATTGATGTAATATCATCCCATAAAATCATTCCTACACTAACGTAGCTAGAATTATCAATAATTCCTTTTTCGTTAATAACAAGATTAAATTTACTTGAAAAAATACTTTTTGATAAAAACATTAGGCAAATTCCAAAAATAATATTGCTGCAATACCTGTAATACGTATAAAAGAAGTATTCCTAAATATTGTGGATAAGAATTTATCAGGGTTAATTGCTAGCCACCCACCTAAACATATAAATATTAGTGAGCCTAATAGCATTAAGGTCAATTTTGTATTGCTTCCTTTTATTTCAATTGAATCCATTTTTATTTTTCTATTTGATATTATCTGCTTTATTTAAAAAACCGTCAGCCCAGCCTTCTGCAATCTCTCCTCCCCAAAATCCGCCAACAATACCTCCAACTACACCTCCTATTGCGGCTCCAACAACTGTTCCTTCTGGACCGACAAGAGTTCCTATAATTCCTCCAACTTTACCTAATGCCCATGCTCCTGCTGCTGCGCCTGCCATTCCTCCAACTACACCAGCTGATGCCACCTGAGATCTAACTCCAAACTTCCCACCATCTTGATACATACCATATCCTATTTGTCCAGCACTAATTGCATAGCCTACATAACCAGCTCTTTTGGCATATTTTCCAAGCATTGTAGTAGTTCGCACATAATCGCTTCTTAACCCTATTAACGATCCTCTAGCTCTTCCTGCGTATGCAGTACTTCTCATTTGTCCAAGATTATCAACCCAATATCCGCTATTATATAATGCTGTTCTCTGTTCAGCAAGGTATTTAAATCCTCCTCCAACAGTACTGGCCCCCCAATCTGCCCAGTTTTTATAGGCATCCCAAGGTGTACCGGCATTAAGTTTCATTCTATGAACAACTAATTCTTGTACTCCAAACTCTAATTTTCCATCTACAATTCTACCATATCCTAATTCATCACCATCTGTCCACCAGCTCATATAGCCGTTGTTGGTTTTGAGGAGAAATCTCCTCCGTTTTGTAAAGATTGCATCAGATCTGCGTAGGCCTGTGTCTGTCCAAAAGTGGTTCCGGTTCCGGTATACCCAAACCCTCCAAAATCAGCAGAAGTACCACCGCTTCCGTTAGGAACTTTCTGGTGAGGATTGAAACTACCTCCCGCCATCTGCCACATATAAGACCCTTCTACCAAGTGATTTTCCATTCCTTCGTAAGGAACAGGTACCGCTTTTCTTCCGTCAGGATCGATAAAGCTTATTGGATTGTTTAAAGCATAGGCATACGGTGAAAATCTTCTTGATGTTTCAGCCAACGGATCTATTACTCCCCAACGTCCGATATCAGCCATATACATCCTGGCACCATAGTCATTCCAGCCGGTTTCCTTTTGTAATTCTTTCCCGTTGTACTGGTAATTGTAGGCAGGATTTCCAGTTAAAAAGGTATAGCCCTGATGCTTTAAACCAAAGGGATAATAATTGTTTTCTTCAAGAACTTCTGCGCTGCCAGCTGAGGATCTGGAGTAGCTTACCCGTACATTTCCCAAATGGTCGGTATAGCTGTAAATATACTTATTATTTTCAAAATTATAATAGCCTTCTGCAGTGGGAATAAATTTCAAAACAAGAGGTCCTGCTCCTTTTTTGCTTGTTGTGGTTTCATACTGAAAGCCATCAAGGTATTCAGTAATATCGGATGTAAGTTCTGTGGCAGTTCCCAGGGGATCAAAAGGAGTGTAGTTATACACTTTCTTTACTTTTGTTCCGTCTGCACGGTAGGTATAGATTGTATTTTCATTAATGATGCCTGTACGTGTTTGTAATCCCTTATCAAATTTTATATAATCCGGGAGGTTCAGGAAGTTATAATCAATCTGCAATACCCCTTTGTCCTTATGGCTGGCCATGTTTCCATTGTCATCATAAGAGATCATATTTCCGGATATCTCAGAATAACCGTTGTAATTAGTGGATATATCGGTAACTGAATTCAACCTGTTCCCGGTATAATTGTAGGTAAGATCATCCATAAGGGCAGCCATTCCTGACATTCCTGTATTTCTCTTAAGCGAAGTGATATTGCTTCCGGAATCATATTCCACGGTCTCATTATACAACCCATTCTGCGGTGCAGAGGCATTAGGTTCAGAATAAATTCCTTTCTTTAGCCTGTTTAAAGCATCATATTGGTAATTATACTGCCTTAACACATTATCAGTAGAGGTTTTCCAGCTTACTTCCGTTATATTCCCGTTATATTTTGCCGGGGAATTGGCGGTATTCTGCGGGTTGGTATATTTCAGTTCAAATCCAAACAGTTTGGTTCCCAGCTGTGCCGGATCGTTCAGTTTGGTGAGCATGCCCCGGATATCATAGGCATAATCTATACTTTGCAGGTTGTTTCCAACTTTTTTGTTGCTGATCTGTGAAAGCTCATTATATGTATTTTCCGCCAGCAGTTCCTGTGGCTGGCTGCCTACCTGGTGCCATTTCTTTTTAAGGCGGTTTTTACTGTCATATTCATAAACCTGGCTGATGATTTTCTCTGTATCGGCACTGACTCTTTTGTGATACACCTTGGTTTGTTTCACAACGCCTGCAAAATCAAATTCTGTCTCTGTTTTTGTGTATCCGCCAAGATGATTGATAGAATAAGCACCGATAGCCATGCCTTTGGTATTATAGTAGGCATAGTTTTTAGTCCAGTTATTATCTTCAATATTTTTGATAAGGCTAAGGGTGAGAAAGCCTTTTGTGCTGACAGGAGTTGCATCAGTGATAACATTTTGCCCCAATATGGCTGCCGGAAAAGCAGGATTGAAACTGTAAGCGGGATAGGTATCATAATAATTGACACTTAATACGGTGATATTCCCGGTTGGAAAAGCATTCTGAGTATAGAAAACCTGCATTCCGTTTGCGGTAAATGAAGTATCACTCCTTGATTCATTATTTTCAGCATTTACCGTCACATTGTTGATCGTATTCTGCAGGGTAAGCCGGGAATCATCACTCGAAAAAAACCGGAATACAGCACTCTTCCCCATTTATCATACCTGGTAAACATCCATCCTTTGGCAGAAAAAGTATTGTTCACGGTTCTCAGTTTAGCATCCTGTGTCATAATTACCCTGTCCTGCTGATCATAGATGATGTATTCCCAGCCTTTACCGGGAAGCTTTTTCTCTACCTGCCTTCCCTGGGAATCATAATGATATTGATAACACAGGTTATCCAGCACAGCAGTGGTAAGGGGTGCTGAAGCAGACATCCCGGCAGATGCCAGCGGAGGTATGACATAGGCGAGGTTTCCGAACTCATCATAGAGATAATACGTATCTATGGGTTTTGTTCCGTCGTTTTTCCTTACCAATACGGTTTTACCAGAGCCGTTTGTAAACTCAGTGGTAGTATTGCCGTCTCCATCTGTTGCAATGCTCTTTGAAAGCTGATTGGGAGCATAATCAGGATTGTAGCTCAACGTATAAGAAGTAGCATTGTTCACCCATGAGGTAACAACAGTTATTTTTCTGACCTGATCTCCGGAAGCATTTCCGGAAACGGCAAGCTGTAAAGGGTGGGAAGCCCATGCATTTCCTGCGGGAATCACCTGTTTTACCTGTCCGGAGATATCATTCTGAAATATTTTTTCGGAATATATTTTCTCTGATCCATACACAGCGCCTGCATTGGACAGCGGAGAGGAATAAATAGCTCCGCCCTGTGACCCTTGCTGGGGTACAGGAAGGAAACTTTTTACCTGTCTGTCATAATTGTCATATTCCATATGCTGAACAATATCTTTTCCGGAAGGAGTCGCTCCGATGGAAATTACCTGTTTATTTCTTCCGAATCCATCCACATACTGAACAGCCTCACTTTTTTTGGTACAGGTTTCATCCAGGCAGTTTTTGCTGTATATATAATTTTCTGTAGTGCTCAGTGTCTGGGCATCTATAAACAATGCCAACCCTAAGCTTGCTATTGATAATATTCTTTTCATGATCATGAGTTTTTATTGCTTATAGTTATATTGATATGTTTTCAGTATTTTGCCGTCCTGGTCCGTTACCTTCTCAAGCCTTCCGGCTTTATCATAGGTATACGTTTCTTTTGCTCCGTTAGGGGCTGTTACAGAAGTCATCCCTGTGAAGATATCCCAGGTATAGGTAGTAACGTTGAAGTCTTTCACTGTACTGCTGGTCCGCAGGTTTTCAAGAGCCGTTTTCAGAGCTCCTTCATTTTCCGGAGTTGCAGAATTGGAGGCGGTTACTGCATTCTGTACGGCAGGCAGTGAAATAATCTGAGCATAGGAAGCGCCCTCAATTTTTGCAATAGGTTGGGTATTGTTATATCCATATACAACAGCGGTCGGAATTCCTTTAGGCGTTTTGGTTTCCACGGGATTTCCATAGCTGTCATAATTACTGAAAATTACTTTCGTCTGTGCTGACTGATTCTGCATTTCATATGAATTCACAGAGGTTACCTGAAGTGATGCGGGATTATCATATTTGGTTTCTGCTTTACTGACGAGTTTTCCGTTTATTTTTATTTCCGTATTTAAAGGAGCAGAAAGGATACGGGCATTTACCAGTTTGGTATTATTAAGCTCAGAAGAGTATTTGATGTTTTTTTCAGTTACTGTTCCATCCGGAGTTGTCACTTTTGTATATAGCGGCTCGAAATTAACCGGACTGTAAATGACCTCAGAACTGTTTTCCAATGCGGACCCATCGCTGAAAAATGTTTTTGAAGTTGTCTTTGCAGACTGTGTCCAGGATGATCTGCTTGTCGTTCCGTCACATAGGGTATATTCAGGTGCGTTATTGATTTCAGTAAGTACATAATCCGTATTTTCATTTGAAATCAATTGGTTCTGCGCATTATAGACTTCTTTCTTATACAGTAATCCTCCTGAAACGATATTATAATGAGGTCTTGTCCCATTCCCTGCAAAATCTTTTGGAGTCTTGAAATAATACTGGGTATAGCCAAGATTGTTATTAGAATCTCCATAGATTTCTTTCACATTATTATATAAAATTACAGAATTCAGGTAATCATATTCCTGAGACTGGCAGGTTTCCAGTGTAAAATAGTCTCCACTTGAGTTCAATGCATTGTCAAACGCATTATATTCATAGTTAATACTTTTTTCAGGATATTATCATCATAGTATTGTATTGTTTTTATCCTTGCTGCAACATCTACTTTTTTAGCATTTCTGTAAGGCGGGGGATCTGTCTGGATCATCCCGATGTGAAAATCCCCATTTCCAAAGCCGGTTTTTATTTCTATCGTATAGGTTCCGGGGTTACCAGATATCGGTCCGGACTTCCGTTGCTGGAGATCACGGTGCTCCCTTTTTTAATAACATAGGTAATCTGGTAATTATAAGTGTCAGGATTATCATGAATACCAAGAGTGTATTGGTCTTTATAATACACTTCGGAATCTTTGCTTACAAAGACGGCCCGGGGAGCATCTATCTGGAAAGTGTAAATGCGGCTGGTATTGGTGTCAAAAAACATTGGATTTGAAACAAACCGCTGGATTTCAGGATATTTAATTGTATAATTATCGGCATCTGAGTAATTGACAGCAGTGTAGATTTCATTGGCATCATATTGATACCTGATACGACCTCCTTCTGGCAGCTTCATTTCTGTTAAAGTTCCTATCATTTGTGAAGAAGAATTTAAACTCCCATACTGAAAAGAATAGCCTTCTAATGTATTCTGGTTCTTATCAAGCCTGTACAAGCCGGAAAGAATCCTTTTTTCCTGTGTCTGATCGCTCGTCATATTCATGGTTCCATAATCAAATCTATATTTGGAAACCTGTCTTCCTGAATTATCGAGTAAAGCAATACTCTGTATTTTGTTGGGATCACTGCTTCCGTGATCCTCCCAATACGGCTCATAAACATTTTCAAAGCTGATTTTTCCAAAGATGGTTGTGACTGTTGCCAGGTTACAATTCTGATATTTTACAAATGTTCCGCTATACCTGGTGTCTTTCTGATAGGTAAGCGTTACAATTTCAATATTATTTTCATCCAGAATTTTACTCAGATAAAATGCAGATCTGTAATTGGTGTTATAGCCATCCCTCGAAGCAAGACTGTAATTATCATATATATATTTAAATCCTTTATCATCTGTTATTTTAAATGATTCGAGGATAAGGGTTGCTGTATTGGCAGTTCTGGTAAATTCTATTTTAACATTATTTCCTGAGAGATTATTAAGCGTAAAGGTATTGTTTATCGTATCTCTTACAAATTTAAACTTCCCTGAACTTCCCGGTAAATAGTAATGATATACATCATCGAAGGCATTCTTCTTATAATCAGGTTTGGTGATATTATCATATTTTTCATCAAGCTCATTGTTGATCACCCTGGAAATAAGTCCTACTTTTGAAAGTGACCATCCTAACCCCGTTTCTCCAGCCGGTTTTCCTAAACCAACATTATAGATGTGATAGTTCAGTCCAACAGGAATACTAAGATTCTTATTGCTTGTGGGTAATGTAAACAAGGGCACGGATATTTCCGGAACCCCGGTAGCTAATGAAACGGGAGTATTGGAATAAGAAGCAAAAGAAGAAGCCGAAGGTACCGGATCAGGAGTGGTACCGAAGTTTCTTTCTATCTGAGCCTTGCCCGATCCATACACTAAAATAAATAGTAGTAATATTTTTTTCATTGTATTTATTTCTTAATTAGTTTAGCATTCGCCGTTTTATTGTTATCCGTTTTTATCGTCACCAGATAGGCTCCCTGAACCAAAGCCTGGGTATTAATTTTAGTCACTTTATTCTTCGTTTTAATACTCTGAAGCTGTCTTCCACTCATATCATACAACAGAATATCAGCCTCTTTAAAATCAAAACCGATTTCTATGTAAGCATAATCTGACACCGGATTCGGGTAGATCTTGATATCATATTTTTCAATTAACTGATCAACCTGCTTGTCCCCAAGCTTTACGATCTTCCAGTTCTCTTTACCCAGCTCTTCAGCACTGGTTCCGGCCAGAACAATAGAACCATCCCTGTTGAGTTTTACATCAGAAAGTCTTTCTTCCTTCTTTCTGGATTCTCCTTTGACGTGTTTTCTCCACTGCTCATTGCCATTCTGATCCAGATACAGCATCCAGAAGGTTTCATCATCCGTTTCTATTCTTCCTTCCGCCTGGGTATAACCGCCCAGCAGAATGCCTTTAGAACTCCCGTTTCCGTCTTCCTGCTTCCCGCTTATTACACTCATTCCCATCAGGATATCCCGGTTACCCAAATTGTAAGATTTCTGCCACTGTTCATCACCTCTTTCATTCAAGGAAATCAGCCAAAGGTCTGTTCCTTCTTCAATCCCTACGGTTTTATTTCCTGACCTTTCCGATCTGGATTCCCCGCCAATGATAAAGCCGGTTGAAGTTAAAGCAAGGGTTCTGATATGGTCATCACCTTTTCCTCCGAAATTCTTTTCCCATTCTACTTTTCCGTTTTTGTCAAGCTTTACGATCCAGTAATCGCCTTCGCCGAAGTTGCTGCTGGCTTTGGAATAAGAGTCGATCTTCACGCCACTTCCAGCTTCCCGCTTCCCGCCTTTACTTCAGAACTTCTCGAATAAATACCCAGTAATGCTCCGCCGTCTTTGGTTGGAATCATTTTTTCTACTTCATCCAAGCCTTTTCCTCCTAAAATTACCTGTGAGAGTTCTTTTCCATTTTTATCGATTCTGGTAATCCAGACATCTTTGGAACCGTAACCTCTTGAAGAATTCTGTACATTTCCGGCAACAAAGAATCCTAAATCTGTAGTCTGAATAACTGCCCTGGCTTCTTCATCGGAAGTACTTCCTAGTGTTTTCTGCCATAATTCATCCCCGAATTCATTGATTCTGACCAGCCAGATATCTGATCCTCCTTTGGAATCCTCTTTTTTATCCAACCCTTTTCCTGAATAGCTGGTACCAGCTAAAAGAAATCCACCGTCCTGTGTGGTAACCGTTGCAGAGAGATAATCATGGTTTTGTCCTGAGAAGTATTTTTCCCAGACCTCTTCTCCCTGCTGGTTCAGTTTGATAAGGTGAAAATCGTAACCGTTGTTCTGCTTACTTCCAGCCTCCGGCTTCCCGCTTCCTGACTGTATGGAACTTCCGGTGATAAGATACTGCTGATCAATGGTAGTGGTAACCTGGCTTAGGAAATCCTGCGTAGAGGATTGGATATCTTTCTGCCATACCACTTCCTGGGCATGCATACCCAGGGCTGTACATAAGATGAATGCACTGAGAGAGATTTTTTTCATTCCCGTGTTTTTTAAGTTAATATTGTTTTGTTTTTATAGATCATGGATACATCCAATTCTTTAATGAAGAGGTTGTTTAAACTTTTATCATCATTATTTAAACCACAAAAGATTTAAACCACAAAAGGCATAAAGTTTTAAATACTTCAATTTTTTCAGAGCCCAACCTTATGCATAATAAGTACACGTAAGTTTTCTGAAAATCTTTGATTTTCTTCTGACTTTTCTGTGGTATCATTTTAAACTTACTTAAGCACATTCAAGTGTTTTGTGGCTTTGTAAAGTTTAAACCACTTTAATAATAAATTTTTCAAAACTATTGAAAATAACATTCTTCTGGGGGCATAAAATATTGTATTTCATATGCATGAAAATGTGTACACATTAAACTGGTTTTTGAATATTTTAAAAGCCACTGAAGAATATCCTCCGAATGAATGTAATTGAATAAAAATTTCATAGTTATTGTTTTTTAAGCATGACTTTGACTGATTCATAAAATCCGGCAAATTTAACATTTTTTAACACACCTGTCCGAATATGGCATTGATTTAATACAAAAATATTGCTTTGAAGCGACAGAACCTGTCGTGTTATTTAAAGCATCCCCATTTTATAATAATCCTTACCCATATATTCATCAGATGCTGCAATAATAATAAAGACTTCGATTGTCTGCTTACGGAAAAGCGTAAATTCCTTTAAATCACTCTCAATACCGCTCAGAAATACCCGTAGGCCCTTCGGAAGTGCCTCCAGCCCGTTCAATAAGTGTCTGGAGGGACTTCATGAACGGGCTCCACCCCTTCATGAAGGGGCTGTACCCCCTTGGGTAAGGGGTAAAGGGGGTTGCATAAGGGGGTACCGGGGCTTGTATAATGGGTAGAGACCGTTACCAAAGAGGGTAGAGACTGTTGCTGTACTGCCTGGAGGGGGTAAAGAAGGAGGTAGGGGAGGAAAACGTGGCTTTATTCAATAAATGGACACACTAAGACACATTAAGCCTGCTCTAAAAGTAGCAGGCTTAAAGCTGAAAAACAGAAACTAAAATATTCCTCAGCTAACTTTCAATGATAGTCAGTTCAATACAATAGCTAAAGACTACTATGAAGATGAGAGCTTTTGTAAGGCTGATGATGGAGAGATTAACCTATGGAATGTATAATCTCTTTACACAAGCTAATAAGAGTAGTTATATAGATACTTTCCTTGACAGAAATCTGAATGCTTTTGAATTTACTAAAGGTATTCAGAAAACGCTCAGTGATAATCTAATTATCATTGGTTTTTGAGTTGGGATCTCAGATCAATAGTGATATTTGTAGACAATGTTATCTCCGATACTTACACTACAACGACAGAAAAAACATATACGATTTCATAGTTTTAGTTTAAGTATATCTTATTTTCAATTGGGTACAAAAGAGTCATGGCATTACTATGACTCTTTTATATTATTTACTTTTTTAGTATCTTGAACAGATGCAAGACGATGTAAGAAAAGATTTTTTGCCATTAACATCTGAAACATGGTGGTTCATGACCTGGATAACCAGGACTTTTGGCGGGCTTTTATTGTTGGTGGCATTTCTGCTGGTATTGGGATTACCCGTTATGATCAGTGATAAACTGGCCATATTTAGTATTGTAGCAATGGTATATTATCCGGCTCTTGCTTTCGGTTTATACCGTTTCTTTAGGTATCAGAAGAGACTCAGAAAGAAAGTGATCCGAAAGATAAGGGTTGATAATCAGGGGATTCATTACGAAAGAGCCGATGGGACGATAGATCAAATTCTTTATCATGATCTGGAAAAATATAACCTTCCCGATGTATATGATGTAAGTTTCAGCCCAAGAAACAAGATGTATGTATTGAATGTGAAGCACAAAGGCTCTTCAGCAGACGTAGATTTTGACGGAACAGATGCCGGTTACTGCTATTATTTCGGAAACTTAAAAGCTTTACGAAGAAGATATATTCAGGGAATTGTCCGTTTCCGGCCAGATGTACGCATAAATCCTATGATTTATGAAGTTTATTATATCAATCCTGCTGATTTTACTTTCGATAAAAAAAGTACCGTACAGAATTGGCACTGACTTTTGTTGTCATGACAATAGGCTGCATAGTGTTAGGAGTAATTATGCTTGGACTGGTTAAGTGGATTTTTTAAGAATAGAAAATTAAAATTTCCACAGCCTCTTCATTTTATTTTCACATCTCAGAATCTTATGCTTATATTTATTTTATAGAAAGGTTTCTCAGCCAATAAGATAAAAGAGCATTGCTTTAGAAACGGGGCTGGATTTAAAATAAAATACATGAAAAATTTAAAAAAGCAGCTCGGGCAGTTCCCTGATGAAAAAAGAAAAGAATATTTCAATACACTTCCCAATTATCTCAATGGCAGATTTCAGAATATATTACCGACACCTGCTCTGTTAGAAGGTGAAAGTATGACCAAAGTACTTTTTCATACTTTATGCAAAGTAGAAAATACTTCACCCAAAACGGCACTTCCGTTTGTGGCAACTGATCTGAAAAACCTCCAGTCCGAAGAAAATGTATTGGTTTGGTTCGGGCACAGTTCCTATTTCATACAGGTGGATGGGAAGAAATTTCTGATCGATCCTGTGTTCAGCGGAAATGCTTCCCCGATGCCGGGTTCCATAAAAGCTTTTCAGGGAGCCGATTATTATAAACCGGAACATATGCCGGAGATCGATTTCCTGCTTATCTCCCATGATCACTGGGATCATCTGGATTATAAGACTGTTCAGGAATTAAAAGATAAAGTGGGTAAAGTCATCTGTGGGTTGGGAACCGGCCAGCATTTTGAATACTGGGGCTGGAGTTTTGATAAAATCATCGAGAAAAACTGGTGGGAAAGCATAGACATTGCTGAAGGTTTCAGGATCACTCTTACTCCTGCAAGACATTTTTCCGGAAGATTACTGAACCGTAATATCTCACTCTGGACATCTTTCGTTTTAAAAACCCCGTCAAAAACTCTGTTTTTAGGAGGTGACAGCGGTTATGGAAATCATTTTACAGAAATCGGAAACAAATATGGCCCGTTTGATCTGGCCGTCATGGAAAACGGCCAGTATAATGAAAAGTGGCCCTATATTCATACTTTGCCGGATCAATTGATAACAGAAATAAAGGAACTGAAAGCCAGAAATTTCATTCCTGTACACAATTCCAAATTCAAGCTGGCACAGCATACATGGTATGAGCCTTTGGAGCTGGCATCAAAGCATGCAGAAGAAAATAATATCCCGATAACACTCCCGATGATCGGGGAAAAAGTAAATCTCGATCAGTTAGGATCAGCAAGCTGGAAAAAATGGTGGGAACAATACATATAGTGAAATAAGCAGAAGCTATATAAATTTTCACATCGGTTATTTATAACCATTTAACTTACTGAACTAAAACTAAAGTGTTTTAAATAAAGGTTTGTGGTTTTGTAAATTTAATATAAAAACCTGCCCATCACTGAGCAGGTTCTTCCTTATTATAAAAATAATCACTACAAAGGCTCCTTATGGTTTACCTTCGTATGGATGATGTCGTAAAATACAGACGGGTTGGTGGCATCAGGAGTAATTCTGTAAGTGAACGTAGTTTCGTTCAGGACCAGGATATCCACAACACGGGTAAAAGTAGGCGTAGTAAGTGTTCTCTTTTTTCCGTCCGGAGAAATAGACCATGTTCCTTCAGATCTTACTACATCGTTTAATCCGAAAATTCTGAAAGTTCCGTTGGCCTTGAAGTAAGAGTATCCTACATAACCTGCAACACTGGCGTCACTTAAAGCAACATTATTTCCGCTCTTATCCTTAGCTCCGGTGGTCTCCCATGGAGTGGAAGCAAGGGTAAGCTGTCCGTTAGCAGGTTCAGCATGGGAGGTTCTTGTATGGATAATGTCATAATACAGAGAAGGATCACTCGAGTTAGGATGGATTCTGTAAGTAAACTCATTTCTGTTCAAAACAAGAATTTCAACATCACGGGTGAAAATAGTGGTTCCGTCCGGGTTTAATGCTGCAATAGTCCTTGTTTTTCCCTGCGCATCCACAGACCATGTTCCCATCGATCTCAGCACGTCAGTCAGATTATAAATAGCAAACTTCCCGCCTGCCCTGAAGTAAGCAAAGCCTACATATCCGGCTACGCTGGCATCAGTAAGGGCTACATTGTTTCCATTCTTATCTTTTGCTCCGGTAGTTTCCCATGGAGTAGAAGACAGAACCTGTGAGGGGGTCTGCTGTTCAATACTTATTTCATGATCATCGCCTGAACATGAAACGAAAGATGCTGTTAGCAATACAGCTGCAGACAGGTAACATAATTTTTTCAGTGTATTCATAAGGGAATTTTTAAGTCTTTGCAAACTTATCCCTAATACATATCAATGCATTGTACAAAATATCTCTTTTGTTGTAGAAAACATAACAAATGCCCAATTAGAATGAGAAATAATAGCATTGGCAAACTTCTCTATCAAAGGTTTCCAATTCCCCTCCTTTGGAGGGGTGGCGAAAATTCAAAGAATTTTTGACGGGGTGGTTGAATATTCCCGGATAAAAAATATTTCTTAGCATAAAAACTCTATTTTTGAGTATGAATAACAGAAACCGCGGGAAAAATACAGGGGATGATACCCTGTTCGGTTCAGAGAAACAGATCAGCAAGCTTAAACTGGCGGTTGAAGACATGCTGTATCTGCTGACCAGAGACTATCCGGAAAAAGCAGCAGCTGAACTGGTCGGAAACAGGTACAGACTTAAAACCCGGCAGATACAGGCTCTACGGGGTGCATCCGCTTCTGCTGCACAGCTTCAAAACAGACAGCTGAAACATGTAGATGCTTCAATGTTACAAGGTAAGACCATATACCTGGACGGTTTCAATGTTTTGATTTTGCTGGAAAGTCTGCTTTCCGAAGCCTATATTTTTGAAGGACTGGACGGCTGTTTCCGTGATCTTTCCGGAGTTCATGGAACCTATAAAAGAGTAAACCAAACGCTGAGAGCCGTGGAATTGGTAGCCTCTTTTTACCGGCAAAATCAAATTGAGAAACTGGTATGGATCTTTGACAAACCTGTTTCCAACAGCGGACGGATTAAACAGATTGTCCTTGATTTTGCAGAACAGCAACATCTTAATTGGGAATCGGATCTGCAATATAATCCGGATAAAATTCTGGCAGAAAGTGCAGAAATCATTATTTCCTCCGACGCATGGATTCTGGATCATTGCAAAGCATGGTTTAACCTGATCGGTTATCTGATCAAAGAAGAAAACTCTCTGTTAATCTGATCAAAATGATGTAAATATGAATCTGTTTGAACCCTATATTTCCCTCTTTTCTGAAACATGGAAAAGTAGATACAAAGCCATTTTAGAAAGAGAGCATCTGGAAAATCTGGAAGAAAATATCTTTAAGTTTAAGAAGAATAATCTGGAACAGGATGTACCTTATTTTAACGAAGAAATAATAATCAACCGGGAAGAAAGTTTCGGAAAACTGATTACCATTCTTGAAAGCAACAATTCGGATGAGGTGAAAACAAAACTTCTGGAAGCAATTCCGTTTGAACATTGGCTGAATGTTTTAGGGCAGAGAGTAACCTCTGCAAGCATCCGCGATGAAAACGCTATTCCACCTTTGAAAACCATGCTGATCAATGCCTGTGAAGAGCCTTTCAATAGTGAAATTACCATTGCACAGAGGGCCTGGGAAAAACATATCGGAAGAATGGATGATAACTTCTGGGGAGAAATCAAAGGGAACAATCAGCAGAAGCAGGAAAAAGTAATGGCAAAAATCCATGAAATTCTTGAAAATAAAACCTGGTGGAACGTTTTCTTCCATTACAAGCATCAACTGGTTTTTGAAGTCCGGGAAAAACAGGGCCACGGAATCCGCTGGAGCCACGGAGGGACAAAGCTGATCGGCTTTCTGGAAAAATTTATCAACGAATAAACACAAATCTCTGTGGCATCTGTGAAATTCGTGGGAAAATAAAACTCTCGCAGATTTTGCAGATTCTTTTAAACAATAGCTGCATTTCCTTAGTCGTTGCCTTTAATGGAAGATTTACCTTTCCACTTTTTTATCTTTTTTTAACTACGTAAAAACATTGCGCACTGAGCTTCTAGTTTTGCAGACATAAAACAGAAGCTATGAATCCATCAGATCAAAAATTTTCAAATGAAGAATGGGAAACCTGCCTCAAAGTTTTGAATGCTTTGAAGGAAAACCCTTTCCTGAATCCTGATAATCAAACATTTTCAGGACTGATCACCAAAATTCATAAAAGTGCCAAAAAACAAAGCCGTCATGAGAATTACTCAGAAATGAAGTCCCATGACCTGGCGGTAAATTCCAATTCAGTGTTGATGCAGAAAGCATTGGCAGGGGTTTCTGCTTTTTATGATGATGAAAAGGAAGAAGTGAAATTTACAAAACTTCAGATTCCCAAAAACTGCTACTGCTGTAACCAGAGCTATCAGTATGCACACTCTTTCTATTCCAGATTATGTCCTGCCTGTGCTGAAGAAAACTATGAAAAGCGTTTTGAAACGGCAGATCTTACCGGCAGAAATGTAATCCTTACAGGAGGAAGGGTGAAAGTAGGTTTTGCCACCGCATTGAAGGTTTTAAGAAGCGGGGCCAATCTGGTTTTAACAACCCGTTTTCCGGCACTGGCGATGGAGCTTATGCAGCAGGAAGCAGACTATGACAACTGGAAAGACAGATTGTGGATATACGGTTTGGATCTGAGAAATCTAAAGGCAATTCAGGATTTTATCAACTTTTATCAATTCAATTTTGATACGCTGGATATCCTGATCAATAATGCTGCGCAGACCATAAAATATCCTGATGAATATTACCTTCCGATCATAAAGCGTGAGAAAGAAAAACTGGTGGAATTTAAAAATATTCATACCCTGATCCCGAATCAGACGGAAATTTCAAGTGAAACTACAAAACTGGAGTATGCTCATAACGAAGAAACCCAGGTGGCACTCACCCGTTTTGGACAGCCTGTGGATAACAGAGAAAAAACGAGCTGGAATTCTACGCTGGAAGAAGTTTCATTGTATGAGCTGGTAGAGGTGAATCTCATCAATCATATTGCGCCTTATTTTCTGATCAAAGAACTGAAACCATTGATGAAAAGCTCAGCGTTTAAAGAAAAATTCATCATCAATGTGACCTCATCAGAAGGAATTTTCAGCTACGGAAATAAAACCATTTTCCACCCGCATACCAATATGACAAAAGCAGCGCTGAATATGATGACCCTGACGTCTGCAAAAGAATTTGAGAATGATCAGATCTATATGAGTGCCGTAGACGTGGGATGGATTTCTACAGGAGCAAAAGAAAGCCTCAGAAAGAAACAGTTTGAGATGGGATACATCCCGCCACTGGATTCTGTGGATGGTGCAGCGAGAATTCTGCATCCTGTGATGGAAGGAATAAAAGGAAATTACTTCAGTGGAGTTTTATTGAAAAATTATAAAGTTCATACCTGGTAAAATCCATACGGAGATAATAGTAATAATGGAAAAATACATTTTGCTAAAATGAGTTGCAGGTTCGATTCCTGCTTATCTCCCAACCAGAGAAACGGTAGTTCAAAGGAAGAACACTGACCTTCCACGTCAGAGGCTGCAGGTTCGAATCCTGTCCGTTTCACAGGAGTACATAGTTCAACAGTGAAGAATGCGTCCCTGTCACGGACGAGGCTGCAGGTTCGAGTCCTGCTGTACTCCCAATTTAAATAATGGAGATAATAGTTTAACCGGAAAAATAATTCCTGCACAGAATAGTTGCGTGTTCGAATCACGCTTATCTCCCTAACTGGAAAGTCAGAGTGGTAGTTTAAGACGGAAAAACATATCCACGAAGGATAGGTTGCCGGTTCGATCCCGGTCTCTTTGGCTTTCATTTTAAAATATTAATACCATGCTTAAAGATTTATTGATTTTTTTGAACATCATTGACGAAGTAAAAGTTCCGGTGCCTATGCAGTGGAAGGAAAGAAAACCGGTTGAAAGAACTACAAGGCCAAGAATCCCTAAAACAGAACTGGTTAGAAAAACAGAAGTAATTCCGTTGGAAATTAAACAGGAATCTCTTGAGGATACACTTGTAACCCAAAATGAAAATATACCGGAATACTTTTCAACAGCAAGAGAAAGAAAAAGCAACAGAAATTATCTGAACAGAATCAACGATCTGGCACAATATACAAAAGGGTATAAAGAATACTGTCTGGAAAAAACAAGTAATCAGCACATGCTGAAAGCAGAGGATTATCATATTTATGCTAAAAGCGGCACTACAGAAACATTTCTGATTGCAAAAGATGCTTTTATAACCCATAATGAACATAAAATGCTGCGGATAGAAAGCAATTGCTTTGTAAAGTATATCCAGCAGGAATACAACCCAATAACCCAAATGATTGAAAATGCATACGACTGATACCATACGACGATATAAAATATTCTCCGAAGAAGACTGGGCGAATATTGTTTTTGATGAATATGCTTTGATAGAGGTATATGCTAAAAATATGACCTTTCATTGCACCGAAATATCAGGAAGCCTGCTTTTGCGTGGCGAAGGCTGCCGGTTTCCGGATCTGAAGTACATCAAAGGAAGTCTTTCTATTGATGCTCCGAACTGTGAAATTCCGCTGCTGGAAACGGTGGAAGGACATTTTAAAATGCATTGCCGTACCCAGCTGGACCAGCTTAAAAAAGTAAGCGGTCATTTTAAGTGTATCATCAACTGTACCTTTAAAAATCTAGAAATAATTGGGGGATATGTTTCTGTAAAAAATACTAAGGTATACGCCAGGAACGGTCAGCTGCTGAAGACAAGAGTGGTTATTCCTGTTCAGGACCAGTTCCAGGCTGATGCACTTCTGAAAGACGGTATTTTTGATATCAATATCCATGGAGACAATATTATGATTCCTCACCGGGAAATCCGCGGTAAGATCAATGTTGTGGGTAAAAATATTTCATTCCCCAATCTGGAATTTATTCAGGGTACCCTTAGAATCAGGTGTGACGGGGCATCCGGACACAGGTTTACTCATCATTTTCCTGAGCTGAAAAAGCTGATTGGTAATCTGAGGCTGGACAATACAAGAGTTTTATTCCCGAACCTTCAGGAAACCAGCGGAAATATCAATCTGCAAAATGGCTCTTATGCTAACTTTCAGGCGCTTGAGAAATGCGGAAACGTGGCTGTCAACGGAGGAAGCGGAGTGGCATTTCCGGTGCTGACAGATATTAACGGGAGCTATCAATATTATGGTTCTGAAATCTGCTACCTGCATGCACTTCAATATGTGAAAGGAAGTTTCAATGCGTTTAAAACCATTGCTCCTAATATTGCTGAGATAGGAGATTTGATTATCCATGAAAACGGAGATTTCGGACATCTTCAGAAAATTAACGGGCAAATTCAGATCCCTTATCATGCGGATGTTCGTATAGATTTTAAATCATTGGAATATCTGGGAGAATGGGGCGATTCAAAACAGCAGGAGCTTCAGTTTCCGGCTTTGGGTTGTGTCAACAATTATTTGTATGGTACCTATGAGGGTTTTGAGCAGATCGCAAAGAATATTTATTTTAAAATTAATGACAATATCTATCTTACAAAAGATCAGTTCATTGTCTCAAGGTTACCTTTCCATTTTATTTTACAGGAAAAAGGTCATCCTTTGAGAAAGCTGATTGCGATTTTAAAATTACGGCACAGCAGTTTTCAGAATTTTGAAACCCGTGAATATGAAAGACAGTGGGAAAATTTTGATACTCCGTTTTTTACACAGATTTTAAATAAAATTAAAAGCCTGTGGGATGAAGTGGAACCGATGAAGTTTGAAGAATTCTTTAATGAAGAAAACCGGAACTTTAAACTTTTCTGCTTCAGCTATTATGGAGTTGGGAATCTGATGGAAAAACTGGAGGCCCAAAAAATCAATGAAAAAGAAATTGAAGTTGATTATGTAGAATACGACAAAAACGGAAACCAGAAACTGATCCGAAAGGTCAACCGTTATGAAGTACATGAAGTTGAAAACCGTAAACTGGGAGTCTTCATATGGAGAAGCAGAGCAGAATATTCTTATGCTGTGAAATGCTGGTGTCCATCTACAAAAAAAGAACATTGGCTGTGGATAGAGCAGGAATATAAAAATGATGCTTTGACAGCTATTGCCTCTACCTTCAGAATACACAGTAACCTCATACCCCATATAAAATGTTTAAAAAGACAGGGAGATTTGCTGATCTGCGAATTGAAGGAAAAAATGGCTCCAACAGGAGAAGTAAGACCTTTGACCGCTTCAGAGTACTTTAATCTCCTGAGAGCAGAATCATAAAACAGGAAACAGTAGTTTAACTGGAAAAACCTTCCACTCAAGGAAAGTCGTCGGTTCAAACCCGACCTGTTTCTATTTTTTTACATTAAAAATCATGAAAGAATTAGAATCAATTTTACATAGCATAATCAAAGAGAAAAAGGATATATTACTTTCCTCACCGGAGCCGGAATCTCTGCGGAAAGCGGACTTCCAACATACCGTTCTATTGATGGAATTTGGATCAAAGGAACCAAATATCACCGTCCGGAAGAATTCGGAACATTAAAATATTTCAGACAGGAAACAGAAGAAGTCTGGCAGTACAATCTTTTCTGGAAAAAACTTATTGCTGAAGCTCAACCCAATGAGGGACATCTTGCGCTGGCGGAAATTGAAAATCTTTTGGGCGACAGATTTAAATTAATTACCCAGAATGTAGACGGTCTCCATCAAAGAGCAGGAACCCAAAAGGTTTATGAAATCCACGGAAATAAACAGAAAGTACGCTGCTCAAAAGAATGCAGTGAGCCTATTGACTTCCCGGAAAATGTAAAGCAGAAAGAGTATACGGAAGACCTTAAACCAGAAGATATTGACGGTTTGAAATGTAAAAAATGCGGAAGCTGGCTAAGACCTCATACTTTATGGTTTGATGAGTCTTATAATGAAAAATATTACTACTTTGATACGGCTTATGATATTGCTGATCATACCGATATTTTGTTTGTTATCGGAACTTCAGGATCTACTGCATTGCCTGTCAGTATTGTAGAAACTGTAAAAATCAGAGCCAGGTGGATTGTCCTTGTCAACCCTGAAAGTGATACCTATTTCGATCATATCCTGAAAGGAAGCAAAACACTTTATTCAATTCGGGAAAGCAGTACATCAGCATTGCCGGAGTTAAAAACAATAATTAAGGAAATAATAAAAATGTAAAAAACAAATGAACACTTATATTGATATTGGCATTAATCTGACCAATAAACAGTTCTATAATGAACACGATGAAATTATCAACCGTGCTTTAGATCACGGTGTGGAATATATGATTCTTACGGGAACCAGCGTAAGGGGAAGCAAAGAATCTGCAGAAATTGCACAAGAATATCCGGAAATTCTGTTTTCAACAGCAGGAATTCATCCTCATGATGCCAAATCATTTAACGGAGAAAGTATTGGGGAACTCAGGAAGTTATTGAAACAGGATCATGTGGTTTCAGTAGGAGAGTGCGGACTGGATTTTGACCGGGATTTCTCGCCGAGACCTGTACAGGAAAAATGTTATAAAGCCCAGCTGGAGCTTGCGGTAGAAGTTGATAAACCACTTTTTCTTCATGAAAGATCTGCATTTAAAAGATTTAATGAAATAACAGATGAATATCTTTCCCGGCTACCGGAAGCGGTTGTACACTGCTTTACCGGAACATTGAACGAAGCAAAAACCTATCTTGATAAAGGATTTTATTTAGGATTCACCGGAGCTATCAGCGATGACAGAAGATTCAAACATTTGGAAGAAGTAATACAATACGTACCTCTGGACAGAATCATGATTGAAACAGATGCCCCTTTCATGCTTCCGAAAAATGTGACCAGAATGCAGAACAGGCGAAATGAGCCTTCATTCTTACCTTATGTGGCACAAACAATTGCCCATCTGAAGAAGATCAGCATTTCCGAAGTGGCTGACGAAACTACAGAAACAGCCAGGAATTTTTTCAGATTATAAAAAGAGCTCTACTGATGAAGTAAAGCTCTTTTTTGTAAAATTGCGAAACCGCAAAAAGGCTAAAATATTGTAGAGTAAAAAAACAAATTGCAAATTCGTTTTTTCGCCGTTTTGCTCCTACGCCTTTTATAAACTCTTAACTGCTGATTCCAAAGCCAGTTCCATCATTGGATTCAAAGCTTTTTCTCTCTCGTCAGCAGAAATTTTTTCGTGCGTTGGGATAATGTCAGTTACTGTAAGAATAGTCGCTGCATTTTTTCCTAAATGCTGCGCATTGGCAAATAAACCAAAAGCTTCCATTTCTACTGCAGGACAGTTATATTTTGTAGCAATTTCCGGAGTAGCAGGATCTTTTCTGTAGAAAATATCACTGCTGTGGATGTTGATTGCTTTAGCATTTAAGTCTAATTCTTTAGCCGTATCATTAATGGTATTGAAAATATTTCCCTGGTGAGAAAGGATTTCATCTTCAATTCCCCATGCATATTTGGCGTAGGTACTTTCACTGGCCGCTTTATCAATATTTAAAATATCAAAAAGTTTAAGATCGGTATTGTATGCACCACAAGTCCCGATTCTGATGATGGTGTCTACCTCATACTCTGTAAAAGCTCAAAAGAGTAGATTCCGATACTTGGAAAGCCCATTCCACTCGCTCCTACAGTAATTTCTTTACCTTTATAAAGGCCTGTATAATAAAAGATACCTCTGGTCTTGCTTACCAGTCTGGCATTTTCCAGATAATTTTCAGCAATATACTGTGCACGAAGCGGATCCCCCGGCTGCAATACTACTTTGGCAATTTCTCCTTTTTTTGCACTGATGTGAATACTCATAATGTTATTTTGAATGGGGCAAATATAATAACTTTTAGATTGTTTCAGTCATTGCAGGAATGTAAACAATGAAGCGGCTTGTCATGATCAGAATGCATAAGATGTTATCCATAAGTGCTTTAAATAAGATGATATGAGAAGTCCTTTACATTTTTCAAAACGTAATCCGGTAAATACAGAACAATAAAATAATAATAAAGAGCAGGTATCATGAAAACGGGCTGGCTACATTTGTGGCTGTCAAACAGTAAATATTTAAAATATGAAAATTGAACATATTGCGATTTGGGTGAAAGATCTTGAAAGATCGAGAACATTTTACCAGAAATATTTCGGAGCGGTTTCCAATGAGAAATACCACAATCCGGTTAAAAATTTTCAGTCGTATTTTCTCAGCTTTGATAACGGATGCCGTCTTGAAATCATGACCAGGCCGGACATCAGAGAAAGCGGAAACTCTTACGAATCCCAGCAGTACGGAATCATCCATCTTGCATTCTCTGTGGATAAGAAACAAAAAGTAGATGAACTTACAGAAATACTGAGAAAGGACGGCTATACAGTTGCCGGAGAACCCCGCACCACCGGAGACGGCTATTATGAAAGTGTCATCCTTGATCCGGAAAACAATATTATCGAAATCGTATCACAGTAAACCATAGCGAGGATGCAATTTTTATAGTAAAGAATACATAATGTCAAACCTTATAGGTTTTTAAAACCTATAAGGTTTAATTTTAACACATACTTTTGCTGAAAATCCTTGATTTTCTTGTGCCTTTGCGTTTTCCAACCTTATCACCGGCATAAAGAATCCATATTTAACACGAATCTTTCCCACAAAAATTTTATTCTCAACGAAATAATTTTATTTTTGTTAGATCATGGAAACCCAGTCACCGTTTTTAGACACGATCTTTTTGCTTCGTAAGGAAGAATGCATTACTCTTTTTCAGACTTACAGCAAATCTCCCCCAGGAAGAGGCGGAAGCAGGAGATTATTTTGAAACAGAATTCGAAAAAGAACGGCTTGAATTTTTATCTGACCGGCTTACCTGCAACAAAGAAGCTGCCGTTTGGGCCGCCAAAGTTCTCTATCACAGTGCACAGCTTTATCTCATCAGGGAAAATACAGAAAAAAATATTGAAAAACTTATTCCCGGATTCAATGGAAAAAGGGATATTTCTTCCATCTTATCTGCAGATTTATCGCTGAGGTTTTTACCACAGGTGATTATTGCATTAAATACAGTTGATCCTGAAGATCCTTTGATTGCTATGCTGGAAAATATTCTGACGGAATTTCACTATTCCGGAATAGGGTATGACCTTGATCTTAAAAATGTAAACTGGAAGGAAGAACTGACAGACAATACTTACAGAAAACTATACCTGGAAAGAATTGTTGAAAAAAGAGATTATAAACTGGCCGAAATTCCGTTTATCAATAAACTGCTAACAGCCGAATTCGGAATGCACAAAGATGTATTCTGGCGAGAACTAAAAACTATAACCGAAGACAACAATGAAAACGTATGAGAAAGTATTTGAATTTTTAACAGACCCGACAAAGGAAACATTCCTGAAGTGCCGTGAGCTGGTAATCAGTGATCCGGAATATGATCCTTATTCCGAAGACCTTGAAAACATACAGGATTTGCTCAATGAAGGAAAATTTGAAGAAGTTGCGCAATACGTCAATGTCAATATTCTGCTGAGCCCGAGAGCACATATTTATAAATATTTTGCCTATAAGGAATTGGGTGATGAAAAAGGCAGGAATATTGAAATGACAATAACGCAGATTATTTTTGAATGCCTTGAAAAGACAGGAGACGGAACCAAAGATTCCCCCTATATTATCACAAGAATTTCTGATGAAAGGGATCTGATCAGGCATCACCTCAATAAGCAGGATATATCACAAAGTCTGGTAAAGGACGGAGATAAGATTATGGATGCACTCACGCTGGATGATGGCACACAGCTGCACTTCGATATCAGGATACCTTACCAGAGACTTGCTTTTTCATTCAGTAAAAGGAATGAACAGGCGGAAAATAAAGCAGAAGAGAAACCACAGAAGAAAAAGTGGTGGAAATTTTAATTTTTAAACCAATGAATCAGAATATCAATCAACTCAATACAGTCCTCAACTACGTTAAAGATACTTTTGTAGGCAAAAATGATGTCGTGGATCTGCTGGGGATCTGCCTTTTGGCAAGAGAAAATGCTTTTCTGTACGGACCTCCGGGGACTGCAAAATCGGCTATCGTCAGAACCCTTGCGAAAACAGTGAAAGACGGGAAAAATTTTGAATATTTATTAACCCGCTTTACAGAACCGAACGAGATTTTCGGACCTTTTGATATCAGAAAACTGAAAGAGGGAGAACTTTTGACCAATACGGAAGGAATGATGCCTGAAGCTTCCATGGTTTTTCTGGATGAGATTTTCAATGCAAACTCCGCTATTCTGAATTCCCTCCTGATGGCACTCAATGAAAAAATCTTTAAAAGAGGAAAAGAAACCAAACACTTACCCGCACTGATGTTTGTAGGGGCAAGTAACGTTCTTCCGGAAGATGAAGCGCTGAATGCATTGTTTGACCGTTTTCTGGTGAGAATTAATGTCGATTACGTTAATCCTGAACTTTTACAGCAGGTTCTTCTGGCCGGAAGAAAGCTGGAAAACGAAGAAGAAACGGAAATCCCTGAAATTCATGCTGATGAAATCAGGCAGCTCCAGAATCTGTGCAGGACCATAGATCTTAAGCCGATTTATGAAGTGTATCTGAATACGATTATGACCCTTAGGAATACGGGAATTGCTATTTCAGACCGTAGGGCTGTCAAGCTTCAGAACCTCATTGCAGCAAGTGCCCTGATCTGCGGAAGAAAAGAAGCCGTGCTTTCCGATCTGTGGGTATTAAAGCATATCTGGGATACAGAAGAACAGATTGAAATTCTGGAAGGAATCATCAACAGGACGATTGAAAAAGATGATCATCCGGATTCCCATCCACAGGCAATGCAGAACAAAACACCCAATCCCGAAGAAGTTATGAAAGACGTAAAAATCCTGGTGGAAAAATGGAATGGCGGAATGCTGAGCTTTGAGGAACAGAACGTAATAAAAGATAAACTGAGATACCTGCAGACCCGTTGTGACTGGATCAGAAACCAGGAACAGAAGCAGTATATACAGCAAGAAATTGAAAGCTTATGGCAGAAGATTCTTCAAAGCGTTTAAAAGAATTCTGGGCAGAACTTCCCCGTGCTGATGAAGATTTTCTGGGCTCAATCAGAGACTGGAAAAATGTTCAGATTGCTGTGGATGAAGATATCATCTGGCTCAAAGGCTTTACTGATGAACAGGCCGAAGCTCCGGAAATACAGCAATTACCGGATTTTATCCTGTATGAGCTCCGGGATGGTCTTTTATTCAGGAAAGAAGCTTTGGTTCCCAGCAAAAAATAAGGACAGCATTACTCTGGGCACCTATAGATAAAGCATTACAGCTTACTTTACCTCCTTCCAACCAAAACTATTTTGGAATTCAGGAACAGGTTCAGGTAAGATTAAAGAAAGCAATGAAGAGCAACCGGTAATCGCTTTGTTGAGTAATATATCCGATATCAGGGAAAATATCATTGCATTACCAAAATTTAAGCTTGAAAAAATAAAATGGACGGTGCTGGAGGATAAAGCTCTGTTTGTGGGAACTCCGTTGTTGAGCTTTCCCGGAAAAACCTATTGGACCAAAGACAGGCATCTGCTGCCGGCAGGTCTGGATTTTGAATTTAAAAACCTAAGCACACTGTTACATCAAAAATATAATAATGAGCCGGAAGGATGGCTGCTGTGGGATGAAAACGGAAATTACCTTTCAATAAAGGATGCTGATTTCCGTACTTTATCCGTAAGCTCATTCCGTCTCACAGAAAAATCAAGAGCATGGAATTAAAGGCTTATTTCCAGTCCTATGAAAATTACTTTTGGGAATGGAAAACGGATGAAGATGTTCCCGGTGATTCCGGTTATCATGAAAACAACCTCCTCTCCATTCCCGGAGTAGGAGCCATTGCTTACAGACCTTATGTCATGGAGATTCTGAAAGAGCTTCAGCCACAGGGCTGGCCTCCGTTCGGGGCATTGCTGATGGTTCTGTATGCGATGCAGGACGGATATGCAGATTTCGCAGGACCTTTAAGACGTACAGCAGAGTTTTACAGCGGTGAAGACTTTGAGTTCAATGTGGAAAAGCCAATTGAATTCCTTGAAAAAATACATTCTCTTCCCAAAGTTTATAAACAGAAACAGAACAGAATTGTATTGTTGCAGACTTTATTCAGTAATGGTCATAACAGGGTGGCTTCTCTGTTGGCAGATGTTAATTTAAAAATCTATTATAAAAGACCGCAGGAGCTTTCCATCAGTGCAGAAAAACAAGAGGCAGCCCTCAGTTCTGAATAAAGATCTGAGTGCTTTGAATCTGAATGAAAAATTTCCTACAGTACAGTCTATCATTGATGCCATGAAAGGCCTGATTGATGAACCGGAACTGGATGATGAAGTGCTGGAAGAAGAAACAACAGCAGATACAGATAAAGACTTTATCAAAGAATTAATTGAAGAACCCAAAACATTTCAGGTAGGAAGCCTGATCAAAAGAATATGGAGCGGACTGAAAATCCCGATGCGTCATCTTTCTCCCGGAGAACAGTCTGTCGGAGGTATTTCTGATATGACCAATAAAGGGGATTTTCACAGAATGCTTCTTTCCGAATTTGCCAACGAAGATGACGTCTTCATGAACCGTGTAGCGAATAATGAGGCACTCTATATTCAAAGGGAAATCCCGCCTGAAGAAAATATTTTTGAAAGAATTATCCTGATCGATACTTCCCTCAAAAACTGGGGGACACCAAAGGTATTGGCTTTTGCCTCTGCCATTGCCGTGATCAAACACCCGAAAGCCCATTCCGAGTGTAAAGTTTTTACCTTGGGACAGGCAGCGGTTCCCGTTGCGCTTAATAAAGTGGAAGATGTTGTGGAAAGCCTTAACCAGGTGAGTTCCGTGCTGGAAGTTTCAGCTGCGCTGGAGGCGTTTTTTAATGAAAATCATTCAGAAAAGGATATTGAAGTGTTTTTCATTACCCATCAGGACAACATGGAAGACGAAAAAATGCAGCGGGTGATCCATCAGAACAGAGACAGACTGAAGTTTCTGGTGACCACAACCTCAGATGGTGAGATTAATTTTTACAAACACCACAAAGGAGCAAGAAAGCATATTCAGAAAATAAAACTTCCATTGCAGGAGCTGTGGGCCAATCCGCCGCAACAAAAACAAAGTGTTAATACTTCTAACGGAAAGAAAACAGACCTTCCGCAAAACTATCCGATCCTGTTCCCGACCCCCGTTAATAAGATCGCTGAGTTCCTGTATGAAGGAGAATTTTTCATTCTGAGCTCAAAAAAACAATTGCTGAAGACTTATCTTTCTGATAACTATTATGACAGACACTCTTACGATTATTATAAAACACATCATGGCTGTGAAGTGCTGTTTGATAAGATTTCCATAAAACCGAGAGGACAGTTTGCTCTGGCAAAAAACAGACAGCAGCATTTTATTCTGTGCCAGTATCAGTATGATAAGAGATTGATATCAAAGCTTAATCTTAATACCGGAGAATATTCCGAACAGAATCTTACAGGGATGAACATTCCGATGTTTTATAAACTGATTTATTTTGGACGAAATTTTTATCTGCATAAACCGGATAATTCAACCCATTACAAGATCAATATCGATGGGAATATCTCTGTGGAGACTATCACTTCAAAAGAGAAGGAACTGGAAAAAAATACAGTAAAAGCAGAAGCAGAAGTTGCAAAACTAAAAGGAAGCGGGTTGCGGATTATCAATAATTTCAATAAGATCGGGATCAATCAGTACGGAAATCTGGTTATTTCCGGTAATGAATTGTACAGTGCTTCTGAAAATACGCTGGGTTTTTCCAAAAATAAATATGATTTTCAAATTTTTGCCGAGCAGGACAAAAATAAATTTACATTTCCCGATGGAAGTGAAATGATTACAGATTCCCGCGGGATGCTGACCTTCCGAAGCAGTAACAAGAGCATTGAGGAATTTTTTATTCCCTCTACACTTGGCGGTTTCCTGTCGCTGGCGACCTATACGGAATTTGGAGGATCAGAATATTATCTTCCGGAGCATGCGCTGCTGAAGGTAAGAACAATGGATGATATGTGTGACAGGTTTTTGAAACCATTTATAGAACAGATTCTGGATTATGGAGCTTAGAATAAAACCTTTCCCGAAAAATAACTATCCTAAAAAAGGACTTCTGATCAGAGGCGCTTCACCGGTGGTATGGCTGCAGGAAATGGAAATATTGAATATCGGTTTAAATCAGGTAAGATCATTCGCTATTCCGGCCAACAGTCCCAATGTGCTGTATGGCTGTTTTCTTATTTTTAATGACTATGCTCCACAGGAAATAGGAAGGAACGCTTATTTTCAATGTGTTGATGACAGACTTTTCATTCCTGAAAACACTACTTTTTATCCTAAGATCAATCCGGAAGACTGGGTACAGCTAGATTCACGTTTCCTGATTATGCATCCTGAATTCGGATTGGTAAAGCTTTCGGAAGAAATAGACTGGATCTCAATGATTCAGCAGCCCGGATCCATTAATAAAAGTGTCAGAAGACCTTTGAACGGGGTTTCGATTCCTCAAAAAATAGAAAGCTATACGGTTGAAATGGATGACGAGAAAGTGATGGAAACTTTGCAGCCCAAACAAACCGAAGAAGAATGGATGAACAACCTGCCTTTTGACCTTAAAAAAGTAATGGCCGGGAATAAAAAAGAAATAGAAAAGTATTTACAATATATTGAAAAATATCCCGAGCGGGCAGTAGAATTAGGTATTCCCCTTGACATTATGGGAACTTCCAGAGGAGATGGCTTCGGGAAATTTACCTGGCTGGAAGGATTGTTTGGAGGATCCAATGGAAGAAAGGAAAGTGCGGGAACAAGAAATTTTCGCAGAGTGTTCTGGGCAGTCATTATTGCGGCTATTGTACTAAGGATTGCTTTGCCTTCAGATAAAAAAAGCAAAGAACAGCAGGAAACCGGGCCTTCTTCAGGAACAATTGTGAACAATGCGGTAAAAGCGCCTTCTGATATGATTGCTTTTCAGTCGGGAACTTCGGAAATTGACCTTAAGATCGATTCAATGTATCATCAGGAGAGAAAAGGGTTATCAAAAGAACTGATCAATGCCGGTATCATAGAATCCAAAACAAAAAAAGACAAAGAAAACTATAAAAAAGCCGGTGGCAGAGAAGTAGGCGAAATAGGAAAAGATATTGAAAAGCTTGTTAACAAAGAAAAGCAAAGCAGGGATTCTCTAAAAACCATTTATACCCAAAAAATTACAAAACATCTTGAACAGAAAACGGAAAAGCTCAAACGTAAAATCTCAGATTCCCTGAAGCAGTATACCAAAGGAAAACCGGTAAATGGTGATGTCGTAAAATATCTCCTGAAAAAGAAGAAGGCTTTGATGGCAGATTCTCTGGGAAAACTTTATGGAACCCTGGATATTGTGGATCCCTCTTCGGCCTCAATTGACAAATCGAAAGTAAAAGGGATAGGAACAGAGGGAACTCCGATGGAGGAAAAAGCTCCCGTTTCAGATATTTTATATATGATAATCCTGATGATTGCCGGAGTAGGACTGTATTTATTCCTGTTTAAAAATAAATCCCTCAATGTCGGTGGAGATAATGTACCTGTCTGGGTGAAATTTATTCTCATTACAATTCTTGTAGCAATGCTGGTATACCTGTTTTATCCATTGGTAGAAATGTTTGGGTACAACTGGTTTGTTTGGGTGCTGGTAATCGGAGTGATGCTGATCCTTTACCGCCTTTTCAGAGAAGATAAGACTATTTTAAAATCTGATGACGATGAATAAACAGAAATTTATAGACAAATTCATGGCAGCATTCGTACTGCTGGCGATGTTTAAGGTTATCGGGATTGTTGCACAGCTGTTCCATGAAAGTTTCTGGAGTGTGGTGGGAACATTAGGTATTTTCTTAATTGTAGCTTTCATCATTCTTCTTGTCATTACCTCTTTAAAAGATAAAGAACAAAATAAGAGAAATGCAGCAGGAAGAAAAGGAAGTGGAGGCAGCTTTTATCTCGAAAACTCACTTTTTGACAGAATCCGAAGCAAATACGAAGAACTTGCCGAGAAATACATCGCTGAAAATGATTATAAAAAAGCAGCAAAGGTGTATATGAATCTTCTGCAGGATAATTACAGAGGGGCGAAAACATTGGAAAACGGAGGATTTTACAACGAAGCAGCCGTGGTATATCTTAAAAAACTGCATAATAAATCCGATGCTGCAGCTTGTTATGAAAAGGCCAGGCAATACAAAAAAGCAATCGACCTTTACAAAGAAATGGAGCAGAAAGAAAAAGTAGGAGATCTCTATAAAGAAATCAACGATCTTAAAAATGCCCATTATTACTATCAGATCGTAGCAGATGACTATACAGGAAATAATCAAATGGTGAAAGCTTCTTTGGTATACCGCAACAAAATGGAAAAACCTGAGGAAGCACGGAAAGTACTGCTGAAAGGATGGGAAGAGGACAAAGATGCATTCAACTGTCTGAATAACTATTTTGCCAATATTGTTGATATGAAAAGACTGGAATCTGAAATACAGCATCTGTATGAAAGGGCGCCGGCTCACAAAAAAATTACGTATCTGGATGCCATGAAATATGAATTCAAAAAAGATCCGAAGCTCCATACGGTCACAAGAAATATAGCTTATGAAATCATTGCAGAAAAAGTAGCGACCCGCTCTGAAATTATCAATGAACTGAAATATTTCAACCCGGACGATCAGGTAATTCTTAAGGACATTTCAAGATTCAAGACCGGAAGAAATAAAATGTTCAGAAATTAAATATTCAAAGATTGAAGAATTTATATTTAAAAACGCTTCTGCTTCATCAAATCAATTTTTATTCCTACATGAGATTCTTCCTCGTCAGCGACAATGGTGTAACATTATATAGTCGTCATAAAAAAAGTATTAAATTTTATCGCAGATCAAATCCTTGCGCCCTAAAAGCTCCATTTTTTGCGCTTTTGCGTATATAAAAACCTTCCGGTAATTGTGAATATTATAAAATAATATAAAAAAGATTTATCTTTGCGCCAGAAAATTATGACAATACAAAGAGCACATATCAATGCAGAACTATGCGGAAGTCCTTCTAACAAAGGATTATTCGGGTATGATGAGGTGATATGGAATGAGGCGAAATGTGCTGACTTTGGAAATTATTTACTGTAAACTTGTAAAAAATTAATCAAAATACGACAGAAACGCCTCGAAAAATCGAGGCGTTTTTTGTTTTTTAGGTCAGAAATTATTTAGAATGAAAAAAATAACCATAAACATGAAAATTTTTTAATCAGCAATGAAACTTTAATACAATAAAATAGAGTGATAAGCAACCCGGTGAGAGACAGTCATTTAGGTAATTAAGAGATCTGCAAAAATATTGCGGACAGAAATTCTCTATTCTAAAACCTGAATATAAATATCTGATTATCAATAAATTAATTTGAAAATTTATTTGCGGATTTCAAAAATTCATATTTACTTTGCAACCGAAAATTGAAAGCAACAGGTTTTCAGGATTCAGTTAAAAATAATTTAGAAACAAACAAAAAATAAAATGAAACAATTACATAACATATTCAATCAATATTCAAGACTATTCGGACAGGAGCCGACAGGTGTTGCATGTATTCTTGAAAGTGGAATTGTGGATGAAAGGTGCTTATATACGTGGGTCAGCTAATGATCTCTTACGTCAGAATATATGAAGCGCCTCCCGAAAAGAGGCGCTTTTTTTATGGTTTCTTTAGCTTATTTGGTAAAGCGCCGGTCTGTGGAACCGGAGAACAGGGTTCGATCCCCGGAGATACCCAAAGTATACAATCTCATAGCTCAATTGGTTAGAGCACCGGTCTTTTAAACCGGGGGTTGAAAGTTCAAATCTTTCTGGGATTACAAAAAACGGTTCCGTAGCTCAACTGGAGAGAGCATGGGTTTTCTAAACCCAGGGTTAGAGGTTCGAATCCTCTCGGAATCACCAGGGTTCATGGAAATTTTCCATCCGGCTGTCTCCCGGAAAGAAACGGAAGTGAACCCCAAAGCTGGAAAGATAACGGTGGTTGTTTACCCGTCTTGGACGCGGGAGGTCGCAAGTTCGAATCTTGCTTTCCAGACAAATTGTTCCATTAGCATAGTGGTAAGTGCATTCGGCTTTCTACCGAACGACAAGGGTTCGATCCCCTTATGGAATACCAATGATTTCGTAGCTCAAATGGTTAGAGTATCGGTCTGATACACCGAAGGTTGAAGGTTCGAGTCCTTCCGGAATTACAATGATTTTGTAGCTCAATGGCAGAGCACCGGTCTGTTAAACCGGCAGTTGAAAGTTCGAGTCTTTCCAAAATCGCAGGTAACTAATTGTTAATTGTTTCAGGAGAAAAAGTAAAAGTTTGTCGAGAGCAGAAGATCTTTACGCCAAATACGAAAATACAGACAGGCTTTTCTTCTCTCCGGATGAGTTAAAAATTAAAAAATATCATTTATAAATTTTAGGTAAAAATAAAGTTTGTTGAGCGCAGAAGTTCTTATATCAAACAATTTTAGACAGACTTTATTTTTTAATCTGATGGTTCGCCGAAGTGGAAGAGTCGGGGCGGTCTGCAAAACCGTTGTGTACACTGAGTGGGTTTGAATCCCATAACCATCTCAATATAAAATTATAGGAGATAAAAGAATCTTTCATCAATGATCTTTTATCATCTATAACAGAATATCCTTTATTAATAAAAGAAAAAGGCTGTCGAGCGCAGAAGATCTTTAGTCAAACATTCAATATAAAGACAGGCCTTTTCTTTTTAAAAGGGAAAAAATGAGGAATTACTTGTTATTCATGATTAATTGCTCTTAAAAATCCGGAAGTACGCCGAAGTTGGAGAGTCGGGGCAGACTGTAAATCTGTTGCTTCATTGCTGAGTAGGTTCGAATCCTGCTACTTCCACCAACCACTGATAATGTAATGGCAGCATGCAGGAACTGTACTCTTGTTGTCCGGGTTCGATTCCTGGTTAGTGGGTTAAATGCTCTATTCGTCTAACGGTGAGGACGCCTGCCTTTCGAGCAGAAAACAAGGGTTCGATTCCCTTATAGAGTACTGGATGTGAATAGCTGGTCAATATTGAATGAATATAATACCATGAAAGTTCAGATTTTTTAAAAAATTGGCCAGTTACCATTCACACAAAAAATGAAGAAAAGAGAAAAGGACTGTCAAGAGCAGAAGATCTTTAGTCAATAAAAACAGACAGCCTTTTACTTTTTTAAAAAAGTACATTAGGAAATGAGAAAGGTTTGTCAGGCGCAGAAGATCTTTACAAACACTAACAGGCATTGTTTATAAAACAGACAGAGCTTTCTCAAACCTAAATATAATATGAGTAATTACCAATGAATAATGAGTAATTAAACAGCATAAGAAATTACTTATTACCGATTACTCATTACTCATAAAAACGCTGCGGGAATGGTGGAATGGCAGACACTCTTGACTTAGGATCAGGCTTTTGGGGGTTCGAATCCCTCTTTCCGTACCAAAAATATAAGCAATAAATAATGATAAAAAATTACTCATTACCCATTACTTATTGCTCATGAATTAATCTGATTCATAGTGTAATGGGCAGCACACAAGATTTTGATTCTTGGAGTTTAGGTTCGAGTCCTAATGAATCAACAATTTTACTCTGATAGTGTAATGGCAGCATCTCAGTCCAAAACTGATGGTATTGGTTCGGGTCTGGTTCGGAGTGCAAAAAATAGAAAGTAGAAACTAGAGTTCAAAACAGAACTGCTAGTGATCATTTATCAATTATCAACAATCATTTATGAATTAAAAATGTAGAAAAAATGGAAACGCAACAACAAACATGGCAGAATATGAGTGGAAAAATTTTCCAGCACTCTATCACACAGCTGGTAGAAGAAGCCATCATTCGCGAACAGGCTAACGGACACCGTCTGAAAGTATGTGTGGGATCAGACTCTCATGTATACGGAGAGGCCATCAGTTATGCTACGGCAGTAGTGTTTATTCGTGAGGGAAAAGGAGCGTTTACCTTTATCAGAAAAGAAAGGGAAATACAGAGTATCAGTATCAAGGAGCGAATGCTGAATGAGGTCAACAAATCCGTTGAAATTGCATACGCCATCTGCTCTGTGCTGGATGCTTATGGTGTGGAAATGGAGGTACACGCAGACATTAATACCGATCCGGATTTTAAATCCAATGTAGCACTGAAAGATGCCATGGGATATATTCTGGGCATGGGATATGTGTTTAAAGCAAAACCTTACGCTTTCGCAAGTTCCAATTGTGCTGATATGATGGTGTAATAAAGATTGAAGAGGGATGTCGGAAGCTGGAAGTGTAAAGAGTTTATAAAAATTAAACAATGGAAAAAACAAAAAGATTATTATTTCTGGATGATATAAGATATCCCATTGAGGCCTATCATTATACCAGACAGGATGTTTTCCTCAGAAACGACTGGCATATCGTTCGGAATTACGAGCAGTTTGTCAACAGGATTTTGGAAAAAGGACTTCCGGAGATGATCTCTTTTGACCATGACCTGGCTGATGAACATTATCTGAAACAGGATTCTCAGGAATTTACAGAAAAAACAGGATATGACTGTGCCAAATGGCTGATCGAATATTGTATGGATAATTACCTTGATCTGCCAGAATTTTATTGTCACTCCATGAATCCGGTAGGAAAAGAAAATATTTTAAACCTGCTGCAAAAATTTAAAGAATTGTAATGGACATTTTTAGACTTATCGAAGATATAAAAAGACATCTGAAACTAACATTTAATGAGGTAGACGGATGGTTTGAAAAAGATGGAGAAACTTTGGATCATCAGCCTTTAAACGGAGGCTGGAAGATTCAACAGATTTTAGAGCACATTTATCTTACGAACTTTTATCTGCTGATCCTTATAGAAAAAGGTTCAAAAAAAGCAATGAAGAATTCTTTACATCTTGACCTTGAATCTGAAATAAAAAACTACAGTTTCAATAAAGAAAAATTCGATAAAGTAGGAGAATATGGCGCTTTTGAATGGATAAGACCGGAACATATGGAACCGAAAGGAGAATTATGCTTGGGTGAAATAAGAAATTTAATCAACCAGCAATATCTGCAGTGTATGCATTATCTGGAAGTGATGAAAAATGGGGAAGGGCTTTTGTATAAAACTACCATGACAGTGAATGAACTGGGGAAAATCAATGTATATGAATATATTTATTTTCTGTCACTCCATGCCCAAAGACATGTTACCCAGATGAAGAAAAACGAATCAGAAACAATTAAAAACTAAAACAAAATGATTTTCAAAACATATAATTCTATAGAAAATGCTTACCAGGCCCGTGTGATCGAACAGATCAGAATGCAGGGCTTTGGGGATGAGGTTTTCATCGTACAGGAAAAAGTTCACGGCGCTAATTTCTCTTTCTTTACCGACGGAAAGGAAATTAAAATCGCGAAAAGAACTGCTTTCATTGAAAAAGATGAAAAATTTTTCAATGCCCATCAGATTTTGGAACGCTACAGAAAAAATGTAATAGCAGTATTCCAAAAAGTAAAAACCATCTACCCGGAGGTAGAAACTGTAGTGATCTACGGTGAATTGTTCGGTGGTGGCTACAAACATGAAGAAGTAGAACCGGTAAAAGATGCCGTTAAGGTACAGAAAGGTATTGAATATGCACCTTACAATGAATTTTACGCTTTCGATATTAAACTGAATGGAATTACCTATTTGGATACAGAGGTGGTCAATCAGATTTTTGAAGAGACAGGATTTTTCTATGCTAAAACTTTGTTTAAGGGAACTCTTGAAGAAGCTCTGAAATTCCCTAATGTTTTCAATTCACAAATTCCGGTTTGGCTGGGATTACCTGAATTGGAAGACAATATGTGTGAAGGAACCATTGTAAAAACTTTGAAAACCAACTACTTTGGAAACGGAGCAAGAATCATTCTGAAAAATAAGAATGAAAAATGGGTAGAAAAGTCCAAAATGGTTAAAAAGAAAGCGAAAACCGTTCATAAACAGGTTCACTTCAGCGAAAAAGCTCAGGAGATCTGGGAAGAAATCCAAAAATATTTGACTGTCAACAGATTAAATAATGTGGTCAGCAAAATCGGAGAATTTGAACCTAAAATCATAGGTAAGGTAATTGGCCTTTTTGCTCAGGATATTTTAGAGGATTTCCAGAAAGATTTCCCGGTAGCTTTTGCAGCTATTGAAAAAGAAGAGCAGAAAAGGATCAACAAGAAGTTGAATTCTTTAGTCATTGATTTTATAAAAGAAGAGCTGATGACTCTTAAAGTATAGTTTCGGTAAAAAATACCGAAACTTTTTTATGTATAACCTTAACCGTAAAAGCAATATAATTTTATGGTAATTCAAACAATTAAAAAAATGAAACCCAATATATTTTTTACAGCAGACCATCATTTTGGCCACGGGAATATTATAAAATTTTCAGAGAGACCCTTTGAATCACTGGACCATATGAATGAAGAACTCATAAAAAGATGGAACGAGAAAGTTGAGCCCGGTGATACGGTCTACCATTTAGGAGATATGAGTTTAGGAAAACCGGATTTTACTAAAGAGATTTTAGATCGCTTACATGGCAATATTCATCTGATCAAAGGCAATCATGAAGGAGCGGCTCTCACATATCCTAAGCGATTTGATTCTATCAGAGATTATCATGAACTGAGAATTGATGAACCTGATAACAGTAATGGAAAACAGAAAATTATTCTTTTCCACTACGCTATGCGCACCTGGAATGGCTCCCACCGCGGGGTATGGCAATTATACGGTCACTCGCACGGAACATTGCAGGACGATGAGACGGCACTCAGTTTTGACGTTGGAGTAGACTGCCACAATTTTTATCCGGTTTCCTACGAGGAAGTCAAAGAAATAATGAAGAAGAAAAAATGGACACCTCCATTTGCTCCGAGGTGATTGGCTGTAAACTGAAGCCGGAGGCCGGAAGCAGATTACAGGTGTAAGACTTTCATCTTCCACCTTTTAACAATTAAATTATAAACAAGTGAAAACAACAGAAAATATATTAATAGTAGACCTTGAAGCAACGTGTTGGGAAAACCGCCCGCCAAGAGGCCAGGAAAGTGAGATCATCGAGATCGGTGTATGCATCATGAATGCAAAAACCGGAAAGATCTCCAAAAGTGAGGGGATTTTAATAAAACCCCAGCATTCAAAAGTAAGCCCGTTCTGTACCGGGCTTACCACCATTACCCAGAATATGCTGGATCATGAAGGAATTATGCTGGATGATGCTTTTGATATCCTGAGAGCAGAATATGATTCAGAAGAGCTGACATGGGCCAGTTACGGGAATTATGACCTGAACATGCTTCAGGATCAGGCAAGGAGATTCTACACCGATTATCCGATGAGTGATGACCACATCAATGTGAAGACATTATTCGGTGAAATTCATCCTACCATCAGGAAAAGTGTAGGAATGCAAAGAGCTTTGGGAGAATTGGGCCTTACATTGGAAGGTACACACCACAGAGGAGTAGATGATGCAAAGAATATTGCAAAAATCCTGCATTGGTGCCTGAAGAATTATTAAATAATCCAAAATATATAATGAAGACTGTCTCAAATAATGAGGCAGTCTTTTATTTTGTTAAACCAGATATTGTATTACTGATAGAATCATAAAGTTCCACCGGAATAGAATGTCCCATACCATTTATCAGAATCCATTCAGAATCTGAAATAGAATCCGCAATATCTTTTCCGCAATCAGGGTGAAAAATCAGATCATCTGTTCCGTGAATAATCATGGCTGGAGCAGTTATCTTTTTCAATAGGGCAGGATTATATTGAAAAGAACCCATCGCCAGAAGTTGCCGGATGATGCCGTTTTTTGTTCTTGAACGGGTAAGCTCCTCTTCAAGCAATGCTTTTTCCTGGTTCGGATCAAACAGATATCCGGAGCCGGATATTTTTTCTGCAAAACGGAGTTTCTCACTGAAATATTCTTCTTTATGAAGATCCGGATCAGAAGATGCCTGTGTCATCATAGCCATAATTTCAGAGTCTGGCTTAGGAAGAGAGGGATTCAAAGATGTTGACATGATAATCGTTAATGACAAAACTCTTTCAGGGTAATATGAGGCTAAAATCTGTGAAATAATTCCACCCATGGAACGGCCTGCAATATGGGATTTTTTAATCTTTAAATGATCAAGCAGCCCGATCACATCATTGGCCATATCCATTAATGAATAAGGAATACCTTCTTTACTGAAAGCAGCAAAAACCTCTTCAATGCTTTTATCTGCAGGAATTTCTCGTTTTGCATTAAAGACGGAACTCCCCGAATCCCTGTTATCAAAACGGATTACTCTGAATCCTTTTTCAACCAGAAGGTTACAGAACGCAATATCCCAACGGATCATCTGGCTTCCTAATCCGGAAATCAGGATTATATTCTCTGTGTTTTTCTCACCAAAGACTTCATAACAAAGGTCTACTTCACCAATTCTGACTATTTCCATTTAATCTCTTTTTCCATTCAACAGTATTTCTTCCAGCGGTAAAAGTCTCGAATCTTCAATAGCAGCAATTCTGTGCCCCATAATTTTCATATAGTCTTCATTCTGTTCAAAGCTGAAAAAATCATTCACACTTTTTTGCCTGATCAGCAGGCAAAGGTCCCAGTACTCAGTTTCAGGACCTATCAGAAACATGTCCCCTTTCCCTATAAATAAAATTTCCCCGCCGCTTTCTTTTAAAAATGGCTTGGTTTCTCTGATATAAGTAAAATAAGCATCCCATCCACTGATCTTTTCATCAGGCTTCAGATCAGGATATGCTGAATAATCTGCTTCTTTCCTTAGTTTAATCAGATTCAGATTAATGACTGGCCCCTGTATATTCTTCATAAACAAATGTTTCCCGGCTTCAAAAGTAGGCGATAGATATTTTTCTGACATATTTCTAGTATAATGGTGTGCTGACTCCGGAAATATAAGCTTGTTCGGCCTTTTGTATCTCCTGACGATAGTTGATATATTCATTGTTCTGATCAGGAACAATCGTGACAAATTCAAAGATAAAAGCTTCACTTCCGGATTCTCTCCATTCCTTTTGTAGCTGAGGGTGGGTGAATATTCCACCATTTAAAAGGAATTTCATTTTATTCACCAAAGCTTCAAGATGTAAAGACCCCTGGATATATTGTTTTCCATTTGTAGTATTGGTAACCGCAAGAACCCCCATCGTTGTTTTGTGGTCTTTTGCTTTTTCCCTTAGCTGTTTTTTTGCTGCATTTTTCATTGATGATTATTGTATATTTCCTCCAAGATCAAATAAAAATTCATTTACTGTTTTTAAAGATTTACTCTTCTTGGTAGAAAGGATTTCTTTCGTAATATGCTCGGCGCTTTGTTTTGCCTCTTCAAATATCTTTTTGCCATTCGCCGTAATCACAACATAGCTGACACGGGCATCTCTTTCATTGGTTTCTCTTTCAACCAGACCTGTTTTTTCAAGTGGATTCAATAAACGGGTTACTCCTGATGCTGTAAGTCCTGTTTTTTCAGCAAGATCTATCCTCCGCATCTTACTCTGGGAATAAGAACTGAGAATATAAAGTATAACAAAGTCATTGAGACCCAATCCATGAGCCCCCAGAGAATCAAACCTTCTGGCAATTACGGATTGCAGTTTATTAAGGTTAATTAAAAATAATAATTCATTGCTTATCATTGAAAAGTATTTGATTTGTCAAGTATTTTATTTTGCAAATATATAAAATTTAATGAATTACAATTCATGTTCTACCATTTTAAAGAAAATTAACGTATCCGTCCGGTTAAATGATTTTATAATGTGACAGTAGATTTCCTGAAATTAAGACACCAGATGTTGTCTAAATATCAAAATACAGGGCTTTTAACCCCTTTTAAATAAATATATCTTTAAACAGAGAATTATTTTGCACTGCCAGCGTTGATGGCAGCAGTTGTTTTATTAACTTAATATTTTGTTAAAAAACTCACATTTAAGGGATAATTTACTGTCTGTCAGCCAATATTTTTTAATTTAGCTGATAAGAATGAATTTATGTTTATTGATGGAGATTTTAGGACAATATATTTAAACTGTAAAGAAGAGATTGTACCGTTTTTAAAAAGCCTTCCAAAAGTTAAAAAAGAAACGATTGTTCTTTTCAAAAAATATGTCAATAAAGAACGGAATCAAAATGTGATTTCACTGCCCGCTTCCCGGGTTGGAAATAAAAATGGAAATGGATATGGATTTGAAGCGGCATCTGTTTATTTTGTCGACGGATTCCTGTCTGAAAATTTTTGTTTTTTGAACAGTTTATCAATTCTTATCAAGATGTTTATTACTGTGATTCATCAGGTTCTATATCGGTTGCCTTATTTTTCAGGCTCCGTTTTTGCAACAAAATATTTCAGATATGATATCGTACCCAGTAAAAAGTATATGTTTTTTGATGCATAAATGAGCCAACTTAATAAAGAAGGGCACTTTGTAGTATAGCTTTGAAACTTTAACAGAAAACAAAATAACCTGAAAACAATTATATATCAAATTGAAAGCACATGAAAGAAAGACTTTATGAGATCCTTAATGAGGAAAAAATACATGAGATTATCCCTTTTCTAAAGCAGCTTAGCATTGAGGAAAGAAAAACACTGGTACCGTCTATAAAGAAAATGGACCGGGAGATCAGCAAGATCGTAATGACCAAAAACTCTTACCACACCGCAGGGTCTGTCAATCAGCATTCTATTATTGATATTGCTTCGTTTGTCTGTATGGATAAGAAAAACTTCGGTAAAAATTACTGGAGTCTTTTCCGTAATGCAGAACAGACCGAACAGATTTTGGAGTGGGGCTGTCCGGAATGGTTTTCAGACTTTATCAACGAATCTGTGGAAGCTGACTTTACAGCATTTAATTACAAAGATATTTTAGGATGGACAGAAAAAGGCTATGTACAACCGAAACCCCAATTGCTGGGACATCACCTGAGTAATTATCCGGCCGACCTGGATCATTATCCCGAAACCCTGAATACCCATTTCTGGTACCTGTGTGAATATCCTTCCAAATCCTTACCTTTTCGTAAAGAATGGTTTCCTATTGTTCAGAAACTTATTGCTGAGAAAAAAATTGAAAGAAAAAGATTTCTGAGAGAATGCCTTTTGGCTTCGAACAGAAAATTTAATAAAAATGTCACAGGCTGGTTTATGGATGCATTTACTTCCTTAAAGCCAACGGAAGAGGAATTGTCTGATCTGCAGGAAGAATTGCTTGCAGGCCTGGCATCTCCTCAGTCGAAAGCCGTGAATACCATGTTATCACATCTTAAAAAGATTGTGGGAATTCCTGATTTCAAAAATGAGGAATTTTCACATTACCTTCGGATCTCCTGAGTTCAGAAGTAAAAACAGTAATCGTTTCAAGCTTAGTGCTTACTGAAAAAATATTCCAGAGAAGGAAAGTAAATCCGGAACTGCTGGGAATGGCTTTAAGTACGGCATTTGTGAGCAAAGACGACGGCATACAGTCAAAGGCGGCCAAGATTATCCTGAAATATATTCCTGTTTCCGAAAATATGATTGAGGCACTTTCACATTACTCCGATAATATCCTGACGAATATACGTCCTCTTTTGTCAAAATATATTGAAGAAAAACAGCCGCAGCTGGAGACAATAGCTTCGGAAAAACTATCTTTGACAGCAGACGAAAATGCAGTTAAAGTACTTCAGAATTTTGAAGACCTGATGCTTTATCTTCCTTTGGCTATGGATGACCCGTACAGCCATCATTGTGATATTGCCCTGGCGGGATTTATCCGTTTTGCCGGTGATGTGGATGCCGGATCAGTGAAATTAATAGAACCTGTATTCCTGAAAGCCTGTAAGACAATTTCTAAGTGGGAGGTTCCCTTTCTGAATGTTCTGTTGTGCAATGCCATCATCAATTATGGCTTGGCTCTGCTTGAGCAATATCCTGTTCAGCTTAAAAATCTGGAAAAAATCTACCGGAAGACGGAAGAAGAAGAGGCGGAAAGAGAGTCTTATTTAAATTATCAGAAGAAACTGGGACCAATAGAAAATGTAGGAGCAGATTGTCCTGCCAGAAATGCATTTAAGGAGATTGCGATATATGCTTTTCAAAAATTAAATCCGGAGACAAGATTCCTCTGCTGTTTCCTATTACCCATGCGCCATGCTGGATTTCTCCTGTTACACTGGTGGAGAGACTGGAGGCTTATCAGAAAGCTGGTGCTGAGCCACATCATCTTGATATTCAGCTGGCATTGCAGCGCTGTGCTTTAGATAACACTTCAGAAGCTGTCTTGCAGGCAGAAAAAAGACTGAAAGGGGAATATAAAGACTTATTACTTTTCTTCTTTGGTAAAAATGCTGAACCCAAAGGTGAATTTAAACATCCTTCATGGTGGATGACAGCGGGAATCACACGTTCACCGGAAACTGTGTTTGAAGAATTCAGCAGTTTTGGATATGACAACATTCCTGTAGAATTCCTTTCAGGAGAATACAAGTGGAGAACTATTGACAGCAGAAAAAATTCTTATTATCCTGCAGAGCTGAACATTACCATTCCGAAATACCACCTTGAAAAAAGGAAAGATCCCTTGTTTATGGAGTACTTTGTGGCAGAACAGAAAGAGCTCAATGAAATACCTGCCCTGATGCTGTGTTTTCCGAATACCCCGGCAAATGCTCTGGTAAAAGTAATGAAACACTGCCTTTTCTATTCAGGAATTGCTGAAGTTTATGAAAGAAGTCTGGTTCTGAATACTGCAAATGCACTTTATCAGACCAAAAACCGCTGGATGAAATCGGATATCTGTTTCTGGGAACTATTTTCCTTGACAGTGATAAAACCATCCGGGAAACGGCGGCCAATATGTGGCTTGAACATGTGTCCGGCCAAATAATGGATAATGCCCGTTTAGGAAGGGTGATCGGGCTGCACGAAAGATTGGAGTGGGCACCCGTCAAAAGATTAACGGATCTTATACAGCATCATATGCTGAATGTCAGTAAAAATCATAATATTGCTTTGGAAGAACTGATTTTCAATATATTGATTCAAATGGATACCCCTGTCACCAATCTGAAAAAAATTCTGGAAATCTATCATGAAGTTCTTGCGCTGAATCATTCGGAAGCTCATCACAAGGTAATGAGAAACTTAATAATTGGAAAGAAAATTCCAGTCTGAAAAAAATATGTAATCTCCTCTTAAAAAAATAGAAGCTTTTTGATATATCTTATTGTTGACCAATGCAAAGACGCAAAAACCTTGTTTGATTAAAGAAAAGTTTTAACTGGGTTTTTGTGTCTTTGTTTTGTATGACAGGAAGAATTTGGCATTAATTTTTTGCCTGTTTTATCCATTCTTCATAGCTAAGTACTCCTAATTCAGGTTTACCTTCACCATCAAGGATAGAAATAAATTCAAGCTGGTTTCCGTCCGGGTCATTAAAATAAACAGCCAGCGCAGGCATCCATGCAAATACCATAGGCTCAGCACTGCCATTTTTCAGGAAATTGTATGGTTTTAAGTTTCTATTTTCTAAAAACTTCACTGAGTAATTTAAAATATCCTCCTTACTGCTGGAAAAAGCAAAATGTCTGGTCTGAAGGTTTTCCTTCTGTTCCCACAATCCCAACATAAATTCTTTTCCCTCTCCAACCCATAGAAAAGCAATGGGCCTGTTTTCATCTCTGTGAGCCAGTTTTAGCCCTAATACTTTGGTATAAAACTGTATCGCATTTTCCAAATCACTCACCTGAACATGAGTTTCATATAGTCCTTTAATCATAGCTTTAATTTTAATAAGACAAAGCTAGGCAACGGTTCATGAAAAAAGCGGTACAGGCGATTTCTTAAATGAAATTCAATGATAGAAGGATTTTATGATGCTGAATGATGATGCAGCTGTATTATTTTAACATGCATATAAAACTTTGAAATCTGCGAAAAATAATCTGTTTAAGATTACTCAATAGAGGTTTAGTCCGCCTTATAAACAGTATCCTTCATCCGGCTTTTAGCAAAACTTAAAATCTGTACAAACGGAGAGATTTATTTTGAATGGCCTACACTAAAAATAAAAAACAAAGAAAAATTTTCTACGCAAAAACATTGCGTAATACTGTGTTTACTTTGCATCAGAAATCAGGAGGACTTCTCCATGTTTAACAGTTAAAACAGTAACCATGAAATTTAATTTTTTAAGAAAAGAAAATAAAGTAGTACTGAACTACGAGGGTGCAAAATCCTATGCGATGACACCTGCAGAAGAATTGTATAGTGCTGTTGTTACAACAGGACTGTCAGATGCCAACTATGAAAAGGGAAATGACAGACTGGAAAGAATCCGGTCTCTGATCAAAAAAATGATCCTGAATTTGTGGCAAAACTGGCGGTATATGCAAGGAAAGATATGTACCTGCGTTCCATTCCTTTGGTATTGACTACTGAGCTGGCAAAGCAGACTTCCGGAACAGATCTGGTGAGCAAAACAGTAGATGGAGTCATTCAGAGAGCTGATGAAATTACAGAATTGCTGGCTTATTACCAGCTCGCCAATAAAAGGACGGAAATTAAAAAACTGAACAAACTATCCAAGCAGATTCAGAAAGGTCTGGTGAAATCATTCAACAAGTTTGATGAATACCAGTTTGCAAAATACAACAGAAAAGCAGAAGTAACCCTGAAAGATGCATTATTCCTTGTTCACCCGAAAGCAAAAGACGAAAACCAGCAAATGGTTTTCAATAAAATTGCAAATAATACATTAGAAACTCCTTATACCTGGGAAGTGGAACTTTCTGTTCTGGGACAGACAAAGTTTGCTGATGATGCAGAAAGAAAGCTTGCTTTCAAAAACAAATGGGAAGAACTGATTTTCAGCAATAAATTAGGTTATATGGCAACCATGAGAAACCTGAGAAATATCCTGGATGCAGGAGTGTCTGCTGATGCAATGAATAAAGTCTGTAAATACCTTTCCGATGAAAGAGCCGTCTCCAATTCAAAACAGCTTCCATTCAGATTTCTGGCGGCTTACAGAGAATTGAAAACTATAGATTCTCCTTATCTGTCATCCGTATTGGAAGCACTGGAAGAAGCGGTTGTGGTGAGTGCTAAAAATATTAAGGGTTTTGGTTTTGATACTTCAGTGGTGGTTGCTGCAGATGTCTCAGGCTCTATGCAGAAACCTATTTCTCATAAAAGCAAAATACTGCTGTATGATATTGGCTTATTAATGTCGATGATCCTTCAGTCGCAGTGTAAAAACGTTGTGACAGGTATCTTCGGAGACCGTTGGTTGAGGGTTCCAATGCCTAAAAATGGTATTTTAAGGAATGTGGATGCCTTCTACAAACGGGAAGGTGAAGTAGGATATGCTACCAATGGCTACCGGGTGATTGAAGATCTGATTAAAAGAGGTGAAAAAGTAAACAAAGTAATGTTATTCACCGATACTCAGATGTGGGATAGCACTGGAAACAGAAACTCTTTGAAGACCTGTGGAGCAAATACAAAACTATTGCTCCTCATGCGAAACTGTATATTTTTGACCTGGCAGGTTATGGCAGACAGCCGCTTGATATCAGGAAAATGATGTACACCTTATTGCAGGCTGGTCAGATAAAATTTTCGATGTATTAAACGCTTTGGAAGATAAAAAGTCAGCTGTGAAAATGATTCAGAAAGTAGTGCTGTAACAGGCACTGCTTTTGAAATAAAAACGGGACAGAAATATGACATAGGAAACGGAGGCGTTAAGAAAATAAGCTATACGAACGTTAAGAAAATTCTATTGTTTGAAGCGCGACACAGAAAGTGAAACGAAGAACTAATGTAATATTCGCGCGAGTTTTAGAATTTTTAGAGAGTGCAGGTTATTTTTAGCCGGAGTTTCCAGGTCCTGAACTTTTGGTTCTTTTGCTTCAAGGCAAAACGAACAAAATTTAAATAAAAAATAAAACTACGTAAAAACATTGCGTACATGCAATATAATTTTGCAGTGTTAATAATACTGGTGCCGTTAGAAAGACCTGCTTCGATTCCAAACTGAAAGAGTCTTTCACCAGATTGCCCGGTAACAGACCCATGTCGTTCATAAGAGTTCCATCATCAAACTTTTAATTTGACCCGAATCAAAACTCTTATACCTTGTTACTTGGTTTTTAATAAAAAAAGAACTGCACAAATAGAATGTGCATCAGCAATATAAATTTGTAGAAGAAATAAAAACTAATAACGATGAACAATTAAAATCAAGTGTCGTCTTAGAATCATACTTCGAGATTGAGTAAACATTGGGTCGCAGGTTCGAATCCTGCCTTTTTCCTCGAAAAGGAGAGGTAGCTCAGCGGGTAGAGCAAATGCACGGAAGATTCTGAAAAATATTACCTTGATTTGCATAAAAGAGTGCCGTAGAAAAGACTTACTTCGGTATAATATTGGTTCGACTCCATAACAGATCACGAAAGTGTTCTTGTCAAAGTCTTTTCGAATCTAGCCTCTTTTTTTATTTTTAAAAACCAACAAGTGCCGTAGAAAAATGTTACTTCGCTCATTACGACGGGGTCGCGGGTTCGAGTCCCGTCTCTTCCACAAAAAACACAGTCTATATAGGAAGAGTAGCTCAGCTGGTTAGAGCACGACTGCATTTTTCGTTTATTGCCTTGCTTTCATCATAAAGAAGCCGGAAGTGGAACGTTGAAAGATCTTTGTATCATAATTTTCTATTAAGTCGGAGGAAATCTCAGACTTGCCATCTTTCTTCTTCCACTTCCAGCTTCTTTATATGACCATTTGAAGTGTCGTCAGGAAAAAATTCATCGTACCACAATTTTGGGAGGAATAGCGAAGCCGGTAATTCCGGCAAGGCTATCCGGTTCGACTCCGGCATACGTACAGCCCGTTTTTTCCTTACTATTACCTTTAAAAAATGCTGGTGAATTATTTACCGGCATTTTTCATTGTATCTTCAAGCTCTTCTTCAAACATGACTTTCCATTTTGAAAGCGTAGTTCTGCTTATTTTATATTTTCTCGACATATAGCTTGTGGAATGACCATGTTTTTTCTGGTACTGAAGTAATTTTAGCATAGTCTGCCTGTCGTAGGTTTTGAGTTTTTGATTTTCCCTGGACTGCTTGAACAGTTTCTCATTGAATTTAAGGACATCCTCACTCGTGTTAAGCTTTTCAAGAAGTTCTTTGATTTTTGGATCTTTCAGTTTTTCAGGATGTTCCATCTTTAGCATATCCTGATAAATTCTTTTGTAATTGGGGCGCATGTCTTATCTGTTTATCCGTTTGCATTATCACTCTTCTGAAGCCATCTGTGCAGTGTACTTTTAGGAATAGAATATTCTTTGATGACTTCGCTTTGGGTCATCTCACCGGAAAGAATCCTTTTCATAATGAAGTCTTTGATTTCCTGAGTATAAATATTTTTCCTGAAATAAGGTGTTTTTTCGGACTTTTGATTGTTTTTGTTAACGGCAGAAGGCGGAGCATATAAAATCAAATGGGAGCTGTAGAGCCTGAAAAATCATATTCCAGTAATTTACTCCATCTTAAAAGAAGATCCGTATCCATTGATCTGCTTTCATACATCATTTCAACCGTTTCTTCATCTTTGTTTAAAAATTTGCAGATTCTTTCAATTGTTATTTCAATTTCATCAACCCTTTCCTTAATAAATTTCCCAATATGGATTTCTTTATATAACATTTTTACTGAAAATTATTCTTTTGTTTCAACTTATATATAAAAAAACGAGAATAGGTGAGATATTATTCTGATATGGTAGGAAGTAAGCTGTTAAAATTTGAAATTGATAAGAAATGATAATTATGATTGAATAATAGTTAAACGTATCCGATGAAATTATTCATCTGGAAAATGAATTTTAACTTATCAATAAAACAGGTGGGTAGGAATTACCTTAATATATTGATATATTCTTTCAATGGTTTTTTCTTCTTCTTTTTCAAACTTCTTTTTCCTGCCATTTGTGTGAATAATATATAACCTATTAAGGTTTTTACACAATTCTATGAGTAAGAGCTGCAGATAATCTGACAAACAGCTTTATACACATTGAATCTTAATTAGTACCAAATAATTGCTTATTTGCTTTCAAATGTAGACAAAAATAAAATGTAAAAACAGTTAAAAATATAAAAATTACACTTTATCTGTTTATTTTAAGTAAAATTAACATATTATAAGGGCTAATGTGTGAATTATTTAAAATAATAACTCCCTTACAGTAAAATCATAAAAAGAAAAAATTGTATACCATCCGCACAGTGCATACCTTTGCAAATCAATGAAGAATACACTAAGCTTATTCGATTTTTCGAAAAAATCAATTATAAAAATGAACTGCTGGCAGGTTTTACTTGTAGCAATGACGATGATTCCTGAATCTCTTTCATTTGCTATTCTTGCCGGCCTGTCTCCTCTTACAGGTTTGTATGCGGCTTTTATGATGGGACTTGTGACTGCAGTTTTAGGAGGACGTCCTGGTATGGTTTCCGGTGGGGCCGGAGCAACCATCGTGGTGTTGATTGCTTTGATAAAGTCGCATGGAGTAGAATATCTCTTTGCTACAGTTGCATTAGCCGGGATATTTCAAATGATGGTAGGTATCTTTAAGCTGGGAAAATTTGTGAGGCTTATCCCACAACCTGTTATGTACGGGTTCCTGAACGGATTGGCTATCATTATTTTTATGGCGCAGGTAGAGCAGTTCAAAATAACAGATAGCAGCGGAGCTGTAAACTGGTTGCAGGGAATGCCTTTGTATATCATGGCTGGTTTGACCACACTGACGATTGCTGTCGTTTATTTCTTTCCCAAAATCACAAAAGCCGTTCCCGCTTCTCTCGTAGCCATTATCATTGTATTTGCTGTTGTTCTTGGATTTAATATTCCAACAAAAACGGTTGCTGATATTGCGCATATCAGTGGAAATCTTCCAGGTTTTCACATTCCGAGATTCCTTTTTCCCTGGAAACTTTGCAGATTATTTTTCCTTATGCCTTGATTATGGCGGGAGTAGGTCTTATAGAATCTCTTCTGACCTTATCAATGGTGGATGAAATTACCAATACAAAGGGAAGTGCCAATAAAGAATCCGTAGCACAGGGATTAGCGAATATTACCAATGGTTTCTTTGGCGGAATGGGAGGCTGTGCGATGGTGGCACAGACGTTGGTAAATCTTAATGCAGGTTCCAGGGCAAGGTTGTCAGGAATTGTAGCATCTCTGCTTATTCTGATCATCATTCTGGTTGGAGCCCCCGTGATAGAGAAAATTCCTATGGCTGCTTTAGTCGGAGTGATGATGATGGTTGCCATCAGTACATTCCAGTGGGTGTCCATCAGGATTGTGAATAAAATGCCGAAGTCTGATATTTTTGTTGGAGTTACTGTAGCAGTAATTACGGTGATTTTACATAACCTGGCTTTGGCTGTTTTGGTTGGCGTAATCATTTCAGCATTGGTTTTTGCGTGGGATAACGCTAAAAGAATCCGTGCAAGGAAATATATTGACGAAAATGGAGTGAAATTTTACGAAATATACGGACCGCTGTTCTTTGGTTCAGTAACGGCATTTACAGATAAATTTGATCCTTTGAATGATCCTGATCAAGTGGTTGTTGATTTTAAAGAAAGCCGCATTGTAGATATGAGTGCTATAGATGCACTGGACAAGTTATCCAGACGTTACAAACAGCAAAATAAAATAGTACATCTGCGTCATCTCAGCGAAGACTGCCGGAAAATACTGAAAAATGCAGAAGCTGTAGTAGAAATTAATATTCAGGAAGACCCGACTTATAAGGTGATGCCGGAGAAATAGGGGAGAAGTCAATGAGTGAATTTTGCTTTGCAAGTGAAACGTGAATTCTTTATAGCGCAAAAAGAATTGGCAAGCAGGGCGTATTGACGATTGACCATCCTTCATAAACAAGACAAGGACTGTAAGAAAAATCTACAGTCCTTGCTTGCTTAGGTTATTAATGTATTTGCGATAAAATCAGGCACTAATGCATAGTGCGATAATTTCATGCTGATGGAAGCTCTTCCGCTTGTCAGTGTTCTCAGGTCAGAAATGTATCCGAAAGTTGAAGCTAACGGAACTTCTGCCGCAAAAATCTTTCTTCCCGATTTTTCATCAATAGAAGTAATAATTCCTCTTCTTCTGTTGATGTCTGCTGTGACAGCTCCCGTGTACTCATCAATACTTTGGATCTCCACTTGCATGATCGGTTCCATCAGTTTAGGATGGCACCCTTTTGCTGCTGCTTTGAATCCTTCTCTTGCAGCAATTTCAAAATCTAATGCTGCAGAATCCTGAGCGTGGAAAGAACCGTCAAGAAGGGTAATCTTCATGTTTTCCAAAGGATATCCATTCAAAGGGCCATAATCCATAGCTTCTCTGAAACCTTTTTCAACGGAAGGAATGAATTCGGTAGGAATAACTCCTCCTTTGATCATATTGATGAATTCCAATCCATGTTCATTATTATTTCCAGGCCCGATTTCAAAGGTGATATCAGCGAACTGGCCGCTTCCTCCATTCTGTTTGGAAAGTTTTTCCCTATGAATTTTGGTTGTTGTCAGAATCTCACGGTAAGAGACTTTAGGTTTTCCCTGATTGATTTCAATACCGTGATTCAGACGGATTTTCTCCAAAGTAACCTCAAGATGAAGTTCTCCCAGTCCGCTCAGTAAAGTTTCTCCGGTCTGCGGGTCTCTCTCAACCACCAACGAAGGGTCTTCTTCCTGAATTTTTGCCAGAACCAGCCCGAACGATTTTTCATCTCCGTTTGTTTTCGGCTCAATAGCCACTCTGATAACGGGAGCTGGAATTGTAATGGCTTCCAGAAGTATTGGCTTCTCCGAAGAAGATAAAGAATCTCCGGTTTTGGCATCCTTTATTCCTGTTAAAGCAACAATATCCCCTGCTTTAGCCTCTTCCAGCGATAATGTTTTGTCCGACTGCATTTGTAAAATTCTGGAAATCCTGTAACTTTCGCCTGTTCTTACATTCAATATGGTATCTCCGGATCTGATTCTTCCGGAATACATACGAAGCATAGCCAGCCTTCCCATATGTTTGTCAATTACCACTTTGAAAACAAGTCCTGAAAAAGCAGCTTCCTTATTTCTTTCCAGTGTTACCGTTTCTTCCGTATAAGGATCTCTTCCCTGCAGGTCAGCAAGCTGATCCGGAGCAGGAAGATAGGAGACAACTGCATCTAGAAGAGGCTGTATCCCTTTGTTCTTAAAGGCAGAACCACATAAAACAGGAACAGTTGATCCGGATCTGCAGACTCTTTGTATGGCTTCTGATAGCATTTCAATGGTGATTGTTTGCTCAGTGTCCATAAAAATCTCAAAGAATATCTCGTCATTTTCCGCCAGAGTTTCCATTAACTTTATCCTGTATTCATCTGCTTCGGCAATATAATGACCGGGAACTTCTTTTTCTATAATGGTTTCTCCGTTTTCATCCGCCCAGTATAACGCTTTCATTTTGACCAGATCAATCACTCCTTCAAAATTATTTTCAGCTCCTATCGGAATCTGAATCGTCAATGGAACAGCATTTAGTTTGGTTTTTATCTCATTGAGAACCGCAAAGAAATCTGCCCCAATTCGGTCCATTTTATTGATGAAACAAATCTTGGAGGTTCCGTGTTTGTCAGCCTGGAACCAAACGTTTTCTGTCTGTGGCTGAACTCCTGACGATGCACAGAAAACTGCTACTACACTGTCCAGAACTCTTAGTGAACGCTCTACTTCCACTGCAAAATCAATGTGTCCAGGAGTGTCAATAATATTGATGTTATAAACAGCATTGTTTTTTTTCCATTGGGTAGAAACGGCAGCCGATGAAATGGTAATTCCTCTGTTTCTTTCCTGAATATCTTTATCCATGGTGGTATTTCCCTCGTCTACATTACCTATTTTATGAATAAGTCCCGTGTAATACAAAAGTCTTTCTGATAAAGTTGTTTTGCCTGCATCTACGTGTGCTATAATCCCTATATTTCGTGTGTTATATTTCATTCTGTTTGTTTTAAATTGTTGTTTTTTAGATCTGTGATTAGAAAAGATTCTGAAAAAGGACACAAAATACACTCCGGTCTCCTGGAGCCGGCGAAATATTTTTTTGTATTTTGAATCAAAAGAAAATTTTCAGAGATCTTAACAAATAACAGATGTTACTGGAATTGTTGAAGTCTGAAATCAGGGCAGCAAAAAAGACCTATCCGAATAGACAGGTCTTCAATATATTTTTGGGTATAAAAGATCTAAAGCTATTCAGATAAATATTCAGTGCTGCCAAAGAACACAGCTCTGACAGGATTGCTTAAAGTTATAATATTTATCATTTTTGTTGACATTGTTGTCATTTAATCGGTTGCGAAATTATAATTTTTTTTGATTTCCAAAGAATTTTTGAAAATATTTTCTTTATCACCCCGTAAATCATTTTCTGCAAATTTTATTAAAACCATGGATTTTCATAAAAATATCTTAAAACAGACAACAGACATAATGCTTTTATGATAAAAATTTTATCTTTGGGAAGAATAGTATTGTAAACACTTTTTGATGATTAGAAAATTTTAAATCTTTTTCAAGAAGCTAATAAAAACTTTTAACTTAAAACGATTGAAAACAGATATCGATATTCACAACCACTGTCATTTTTCCTTTGACCTGTGGCTCACTTTAATCAAATCTCACCCTGAATTTAAAGCAAAAAGAGTTGAGCTGTTCTCCTCATTCTTCAATGTAAGCAAGTCAATAGAAGAAGTTGCGAAAACCGTAAAGTATTACGATGATCTTTGTAATTCCATCAATGAAGTAACAGGAGGAAATATTGATACTTTTGAGATCTACCTGATGATTCTTAGCGCTTTGGATGTAGATGTAAAAAAGCTGGATAAAGAAAGTCTCAACGAGTTTTACAACAAAAGTGAAGAGCTATTTCTGGAATATAAGCCCGTTGTGATTTTTGAAAACATTCACGATTTTTTCGAAGATATCAAAAATCAGGGAAAGACTATTAATATTCTAAGCAATACAGGATTTATTAAAGGAAAAACAATGAGAAAATTTCTGATTCATGAAAACCTGGATCAGTACATAGATTTCCATATCTATTCTGATGAAATCAATTGCTCCAAGCCTAATCCGCTTATTTTCCAGGAAGTGAAAAAGAATATTAAAGATCAGGATTTGCCCATGAACCGGATCCTGCATATCGGAGACAATCCGGTAGCAGATTATCAGGGAGCGAAGGACTTTGGCTTCAGTGCACATTTACTTAAACACTAACTATAAACATGAACAAAAGATACAGCTTACACCACATTCATTCGGCGGATGAGTTTACATTCTCACCTGCGGAATACAGTTATTTCAAATATGGCGATAAGTCGTATGCTGAAAAATTTGCAAGAGAATTATTCGACGGATTTATTTCCGAAAATGAGACGCTTTTAAAGACTGATAAAGAGATTGTAGTGCTTCCAAGCCCTTATATGGCAATTCCTACGGCTTCTAATTTTTATGCTTTTACTTTAAAAAGCATCTGGACTTTTATCTGTTTCAACAGGGAAAGAAGTCAAGTGTTTTATCGAAAATCAACCGTAATCATACGTATATCACAGATTATGGCAACCTTAATTTTGAAGACCGCAAAAATCTGATTGCCAATGATACATATTATATCGATAAGGATTTTTTGAGAGGAAAACTTTGTATTTTTATAGACGATATAAAAATTACCGGAAGCCATGAATATACCGTAAACAGAATTCTTGATGAATATAAAGTTGAGGCAGACTTCATGTTTCTGTATTATGCAGAGCTGATGAATTTTGACCTTGATCCTAAGATTGAAAACTTTTTCAATTACTATGCAGTAAAAAATGTAAAACATATCGCAGAAGTGATGAATAAAGAAAGTTTTCAGTTTAATACAAGAATTGTAAAATATATTTTAGGCCTGGATTCAGGTAATTTTGATTATCTTACGTCTAAAGTAAAAAAGGAACAGATGGATCTTCTTCTGGAGCTGGCCATCAGTAACAATTATCATTTAATAAAAGAATACGAAAACAACATCAATACTTTAATACAAACGGAATTATATTATGGCTATTAACTTACAAAAAGGACAAAGAGAAAATATCAACGCACCTAAATTTACTGTAGGTTTAGGATGGGATATCAATAATACTTCTACAGGAACATCTTTCGACCTTGATGCATCATTATTTTTGCTTGGAGAGGACAAGAAATTAATTTCAGATGATCACTTCATTTTTTATAATAACCTTGAATCTCCGGACAAATCTGTAATCCACACGGGAGATAATCTTACAGGAGAAGGAGCAGGTGATGATGAACAGATCAAAATTGATCTTACAAAAATTGATAATGCGGTGAAAGAGATTACAGTAGTTGTAACAATTCATGAAGCAGATTCAAGAAAGCAAAACTTTGGACAGGTAAGAAATTCTTTCATCAGAATTTTCAATACAGATACGAATGAAGAGATCTTAAAATATGAATTAGACGAAGATTTCTCAATCGAAACCGCTGTAGAATTCGGAAGAATCTACAACAGAAACGGAGAATGGAAATTTGAGGCTGTAGGCGCAGGACAGAGAGACGGCCTTGAGAAATTTGTATCAATTTATCAGAAGTAAACATGGACAATCAGGAAAATCAACCCATAGATCCGCTAGGATCAATAGAACCTCTTAAAACCTTTGAACCTACTCCAATGGTTCCGCCAACTCCTGCTCAGCCTGTTCAGAATGCAGCGCCGGGAGTTCTTGTGGACAGAGAGGGAAATGTAAACCTGACGCAGCTGCAGTCAGAAGAGCGCCAGAAGTATGAAGTTCTTGCCAACTCTATTGATGAGGCCAATCCCGGCTCTATTGTAAATTTTGGGGCTGAGCTTCAGAAAACATTATCCAACCAGAGTGACAGCTTCCTGGGAAATGTAAGAAGATCAAACTCAGGAGAAGTAGGAGGACTTATCAATGACCTTTTAGTGGAGCTTAATTATGTAGATGTAGATGAGCTTAACGGAAATAAAGTGAAAAGCTTCCTGAGCAAATTGCCATTCATGAAAAAGGTAATGACCCAGGTAGAGAACTTATTTGCAAAATACGATAAGATCATCAACAATATCGAGCAGATCTCTTATAAAGTAAATGCAGGAATCATCACTTCTACAAAAGACAATGCTGTACTTCAGACTATTTTTGAAAGTAACGTGAATTCTATCAAGCAGATTGAAGAGCTCGTCATTGCAGGGAATATCAGAATGGAAAGAGCAGCAGGTGAGCTTGCCCAGATGGAAGCCAACCCGCAGAACTATCAGGATTATCAGATTGCTGATAAAAGAGATTTCATTGCAAGATTAGACAGAAGAATGGCGGATCTTAAGGTGGTGCGTGTGATTATGATGCAGTCACTTCCGCAGATCAGGCTGGTACAGAATAATAACGTTTCTATTGCTGAAAAAGCACAGACGATTCTTACCACGACACTTCCGGTCTGGAAAAACCAGCTTTCACTGGCTGTGGCAATGTACAGACAGCAGCAGAATATTGAAATCCAGCAGAAAGTTTCTTCCACTACAGAAGAAATCTTAAGAAAGAATGCAGAACGCCTTGGCCAGAATTCTGTGAATGTTGCCAGAGCAAACGAGCAGACTATCGTATCTGTGGAAACATTGAGAGAAACAACATCAATGCTGATCAATACATTGAATGAAGTGAAACAAATCCAGAAACAGGGCGCAGATAACAGAAGAAAACTGGATCAGGATCTTCAGACATTGGAGCATGAACTTAAAGCTAATGTAAGAGGTTAATTTATTGGATACAAAGGTGGGAGATGATGCTGCAACCATATTGTCACAAAGCAAAAGAAGGTTAACCAGGCTTAAGCTTCTCGCTAATTTTTTGAACATATTGACATCATATCAATTTATATCAAAACTGATATTATCCACAATCTGTTCCAGGAAAATACGGCTTTAGATTATAATAAACTTGAACTTTTCCACCTGCAGTATACCGACAGTCTTATAGAACTTCTGACTAAAATTAAAAACAGAAGGAAAATGACATGCTGGCGGTCATTAATGAAATTAACATCAACAATAAATATATTTCAGGTTTTGAAGAAAGACGGGTAGATAACTTTCAGACCGACAGGAAAATGTACAGCGGTGTATTTTCGCAACATCTGAGAAACGTGTATCAGGATCTTACGGAAGACCGCTTTACGGCCAATTGGGATAATGTACTGTACTTTCATCAAAAATATGCCCGGGAATTTTACAGGACGGATGCAGATGAAACACTACTGAAATGCGATTCTTTCCCTTCTTATCAGTACAAGGATTATTCTATTGAAAGAAAATTGCTGGGAAGGCTTAATATACAGGGTTTTAAAGTCCGTTTTGTATGTGGCTACCTTATCGGAACCCGTGATTATGAGCTTTTCAAGATCTTTCAGTCTGATGATTATTTTATTTTCAGTGTGGATGAAAAGAAATTGTATCTTTTCGACAAAGAACTGGATAAGCTGGATATTTCTGAAAATCAGTCTAACCAGAGTTCCATTATTGATCAGCTGAGAAGCAAGAATGAACAGCTGGAACACAGTATGAACGAAAGAAAGCGTGCCCTGCCGGCAGAAGTGGAAACGGTTTTGAAAGATTATATCAGAAACCTGGAAAATATAGATATCATGAGCAAGATATTTGATTTCGATGAAGAAACGAATATCCTGCGGGCAATGCTTAATTTGAATCTGAATAATAATTAAGAGGCAAAATTGCAAACAGTAAAATCGCAAATTTGCCCTTTTGCTAAAAAATAAATAACAACTAAACATAAAAAGATGGCTATCAACTTACAAAAAGGTCAGAGAATTAACCTTAAAAAGAAAATGGAGCTGAACTTTCCCAGGCTTGCGTAGGAATCAACTGGGGAGCAATTGAAAAGAAAGGATTTTTCGGAACTAAAAAAGAAGCAGTAGACTTGGACGGAAGCTGTATTTTATATGATTCAAACAAAAACGTTACGGAAGTAATCTATTTTGGAAATCTTAAATCTAAAAACGGCTCTGTGAGACATAGTGGAGATGACCTTACCGGTGATGTAGACGGCGATGACGGATTGGATAATGAAGTGATTACGGTAGACTTCAGCAATCTGGAACCAAATGTAGAGCATGTGGCAATGGTGCTGAACAGTTACAGAGGCCAGGATTTCGGAACGATTCCTTTTGCTTCTATCCGCATTTATGAAGGAACACCTACCAATGTAAGGGAGGTGTTTGCAAAATATGACATTGCAAACGATGCTTCTTTCAGAGGACATGTTGCCATGGTAATGGGAGTTTTCTATAAGAGAAACGGAGAATGGAAATTCAATGCTATCGGAGATCCTACTGCAGACAGAAAGCTGGAGCAGACAATCCAGACTGTACAGATGAATTATCTATAATCAATTGTCAGTCAGAAAATAAATAGAATAGCAATATTTGTACAATGTACATCTATTGCTTTTATCATATTATAACATAACTCAAGTGGAACATCAAAGTATTTTAGAACTGCACCCTGGTCTGGTGTGGGGATTTGCAGTAACGGTCGTTATCATGCTGCTCCTGGACTTAGGGGTATTTAACAAAAAAAGTCACGAAGTGTCTTCTAAAGAAGCTACCATATGGTCTATTGTATGGATCTCACTTTCTATGGTATTTTCAGGAGTGGTATACTGGGTATTCAATACCGATGGAAGTCCTGAAAGCCATGCTCTGGCAGTAGAGAAATTCACACAATATCAGGCTGCTTACTGGATTGAAAAAGCACTCTCTGTGGATAACTTATTTGTTTTTATCCTGGTTTTTGGCTTCTTCAAAGTTCCGAAATACCTTCATCATAAGGTCCTTTTCTGGGGAATCATCGGTGCACTGATCTTCAGGGCCATATTTATCTTTGCGGGAGTAGGATTGATTAATGTTACGTATCTTCCTGAAATGAATATCTTCGGAGAGGCAGTGAAAATCAATGTTGTTATGACTCTGTTCGGATTATTCCTTGTCTATGCAGGGATCAAATCATGGGGAGACGGTGACGATGATGACGATGAAGATTACAGCAATACAGCAGGAGCAAGGCTGATCAAAAGCTTCTGGAAAGTTTCCGATAACTATGACGGAGATAAATTCTTCACCATTCAGAACGGAATCAAAATGGCGACTCCTCTTTTAGTGGTCGTGGGTGTCATCGAATTTACAGACGTTCTCTTCGCGGTAGATTCTATTCCGGCGATCTTTGCAATCTCAAATGACCCGTTCATCCTTTATACATCAAATATCTTTGCCATTTTAGGATTAAGGTCATTATATTTTCTGTTGGCGAACTTTATTCATATGTTCAGCAAACTTCCATACGGGTTGGCAATTATCCTGTCCTTTATTGGAGTTAAAATGCTTATTGCACCGTGGATTCATATTCCGTCCCCGGTTTCATTGGGAATTGTAGGGGGAGTGCTGGTGATCTCGGTTCTTTTATCCATCATCTTCCCTGAAAAAGAAGAAGAGAAGAAAGAAGAATTGGAAGAAAAATAATCATATTTAAAATATATTATCAAGCCTCTGGAGTATAACTCTGGAGGCTTTTTTGTTGATGAAGTTTTTTGTTGGGAAAGGCCAAGGCGCAAAGACAATAAGCATTGTACTCCTTTTAAGGTGCAAGGACATTTCGACTGCGCTCAATGTGGAATTTTCAACCAGGTTGAATGTTTAAGATGTAAACCTTTTAGTTTCAAAAACCTGTAAGGTTTGAGATAAAGGGAGTCAGATTATCAAAATATCTTCCTCAAAGATACTTACTATGATTTGTATAATTCAGAACCATAGTATTAGCGATAATAAGTTTTATCGGAAATAAAATCCTTGCGTCCTTAATATGCTTTATTAATAAAAATTTAGTGTCTTTGCGCTTTCCTGCATTTCAAAAGTAAATTAAAAATAAAACAGACAGACTGGTCTGTATATTGTTTTTTTCATACATTTGTTCCAGAAAGGAAAGCATATGAAATCACCAAGAGAAAGAATTGTAGAAGTGACCTTTGAATTGTTTGCAAAACAAGGATATAATACTACAGGAATCAACCAGATTATTTCAGAAGCAGAAGTTGCCAAGGCAAGCTTTTATCAACATTTTAAGTCCAAAGAAGATCTTTGTGTAGAGTTTCTGAAGGTGAGACATGGGTATTGGTTTAGTGAACTCAATCAATTTATATCAAAAGGAAATGGTTTACAATCTAAAATCGTCAATGCCTTTGATTTTCTGGTTTATATGAATGAAAAGGAAAACTTCAGAGGCTGCAGCTTTCTGAATATTCTCTCGGAAATACCAATGGATAATACTAAAATACTGAGTGTTATTCAGTCTCATAAAGCAGATCTCAGAAACCTTTTTTTAGAATTGCTGGAGGATCGTGAACTTTCCGATCATATCTACATGCTTTTTGAGAGCAGCATTATAGAAAGCCAGCTTTTTAAATCCAATGAATTGATTGAAAAATCAAAAAAATAGTTATCAATCTAATACAGTAAGTTATGGAACAGAAACATCCGCTTCCGCCTTTCACACTTGAAACGGCACTTGAAAAAATTCAAATGGCAGAAGATGCCTGGAACAGTCAGGATCCCGAAAAGGTTTCCAAAGCATATACCATTGACAGTGAATGGAGAAACAGAGATACATTTGTAAATGGAAGAGAAGAAATTGTAACATTTCTTCAGAAAAAATGGGAAAAAGAACTCAATTATAAACTTAAGAAAGAATATTGGGCACACACCGATAATCGCATTGCCGTCCGCTTTGAATATGAATATCAGACGAAAGATGGAAATTGGTTCAGGGCTTATGGAAATGAAAACTGGGAGTTCGATGAAAACGGTTTGATGGCAAAAAGATATGCAAGCATCAATGATCTGGCAATCAAAGAAGAAGAAAGAAAATTCAGATAAAATAGAATGACTGTTAGTACAACAGTCATTTTTGTTTTTAAAAGCTTTTAAAGCAAACTGAAACGCCAAGTCAATAAATTATCATTCATAACTCATCATTTATCATTATTTTAGGTGTTTTTTCCATGCAGCAATTTATTAATCTTCCTTCTCGTCTGCAGAGAAACCTTATAAGCTTCATCACGCAGTTTCTGTATTTTTCCTACAGGCTGAAAAAATATTTTACTTTCGAAAGGATTGAATGAAAGCAATTCATTGGTACAGTCCCGCGCATCCAGCAAAGAATTTTTATTGATTCTGACCTCACCGATTTTAATAAAAGGAGAATTTTTCCACTCAACATTCAGTCTGTTGATGGGCTGATCTTTCAGGTCATAACAGATCTGTATCAAAACATCAGCTTTAAAATCGTTTGTCTGCAGATAATTTTTTAAAGCATCATTAATCTTTTGCTTTCTTCCTGTATTTTTATCCACAGATTGAGGAGAGAGCTTTATTTTAATGACCTGATCTCCCAAGCGATAAGCACCTATCGAGTAATAATCAAACGACAGAATAAAGTCATTTCTTTTCCTGAAGAGCTTTATCATATTACGGATCATATCGCCGGTACATACGTAAGGAAACATTTTGACTGCCTGAAAAAGCATTGGCAGAAGGCTGCTCCATTTTTTCATATAAAACTTATTGACAGCGGTAAAAAGTTTCAAAAAGTTGAAACAGAATTCATTGGAAACAGCGGGAAATTGACCAATGGATAATTGGCCAGTAATCCTCCGTTTTCATCTTTGATCTGTACCGCAAAACCATAGGCAGGAATATCTTTTCCCGAATTTTTTATTTTCAGCTGGGCATTGGAAAAACGTATAATCAGGTCAAATTTTTCCTTGTCGAAGAAAGGCTGTAGTGATTCCGGGAGATCAGGCTCTATCACAAACGTACCTTTTGCTGCCGCATAGGTTTTGGCATGAGCATTCCTCGTAGCATAATTGACATCACTGATGGAAGAAGACTGTTCAACAAAATCTGCTATTGTTTTTATTGATTTCCAGAAGTTTTTTTTCCTCTTCATTCAGTTCATCAAACTTCTTATTATATTTTATTGGATTTGGCATTTAGTTTTAAATCCAATTATAACGCCAAGTTTCGAAATCTGTGTTAAGCAAGTATTACAATTATTTGAATTTTGTTGAAAAGACCTTTTAAGAAAATAAAAGTAAAGTAATATGATTATTGAATTTTAATAAGTAAAACATTTAACTTGTTGATTACTAATATTAAATTGTTTTTGAATAATAATGTTTTGAAACAAACAGATCAGATATATAATATTTTGGATTTTAACCTTCCATCCTCTCCGTCTTCCAACCTTAAAAAGCCTTATCTTTGTAAAAAATTATCATATGGGAGTAGCAGATATGTTATTTAAACGTAAAAAAGAATTGGCAGAAAAGAACCTGAAAGACGGTAAAGAATATATGGAAGAGTATGGTAAAAGAGAAAGCGTTGTGCAGTTACCAAGCGGCTTGCAATATGAAATCATTACGGAAGGTGACGGCCCGAAACCAGGTCCTAAGTCTACTGTAAAATGCCACTATCATGGAACAACCATTTCCGGTAAAGTATTCGACAGCTCTGTAAAAAGAGGGACTCCGGCTTCTTTTCCTTTGAACAGAGTAATTTCAGGATGGACGGAAGCTCTTCAGCTAATGCCGGTTGGCAGTAAATGGAGACTGATCATTCCTCCGCATCTGGCGTATGGAGATCAGGAAATCAGCAAAGAAATCGGGCCAAACAGTACCCTTGTTTTCGAAGTTGAATTACTGGATATTAAGTAATCCTTCTTAAAAATAGATTAAAAAATTACCTGACTTCAGGTAATTTTTTTTATTTGTGCTATATTCGTATTGATAAATGGTAAGACTGAAGGAGATTGCATCTTGGCAGCAATTTATCAATAAGGCACAAAAAAACGACTGAATGAAAAAACTTTTTACCTTTTGATTGTTTTCGGGCTTCTTACTTCTTGTGTCTCAAAGAAGAATCAGGCTATTCAGCAGAATATACTTACGCTGAAAGACAGCTATTGCAAAGCACCTTTCAAGTATAACTACAGCAATAAAATCCCATCTTATAACGCAGACTCTATCCTGGCTGCCAATAAAGAATTGAAAGAGCTGTTTTCCGATCAGAGTATCCTGATATTGAATGCACTGGATAATCTGGATGAGGTTCACGAAATTATTGACCTTAAAAAGACTCATCCCTTGCTTCGCAGGTTAAAGTTTTACAGTTAAAAACAAAAATAAACAGTAAAATCACGATTGCGCTGACAGAGCTGGATGCTGTAGCCGCAGAATTTGACTGTGAAGGAGAAAGAGTAGCCCAGATCGGAAATTATGTGGATAACCTGAACGCATCAAAAAATAATAAGCTCATCCTTTATTCCATTATTACCGGAGCCGCTGCTTCTATAGCCGGAGGTATTGTTCATGACCAGGGCTGGAGCAATGCGATTGATATCGGAGGAGGGGTTTTAGGAGCGGGTTTTGGTTTGGCAACCCTTAATCCCAAAGGAAAAAAGTAGAGTTTATTCATCAGAGAAATCTTTTGAGAGATATCTGGAAAGAAAAGCTGGAATCTCCCAATTTTCCACCTTTTATCTGGTATATGTATACCGAGAAAAAATTTTCCAACAGGGAAGATCATTCTATCATCGGGAATATGAAGATGAGATGGCTTCACTACCAGTTTGATGATAATAAAGAAGCGGCAGACAAGTCTGTCATTTTCAGTGATGGCGGGTATTACAGGGCAGATGATCTTCACAACCGTGCAGCCATGCTCAATCAGATGCAGTCAGCAACACGTACCATTAATCAGAACATCAATTATCTGCTGCTTGACCTTGACAAATTAATCCTTTAAGAAAAATTTAACTGTAATAAATTTTGTTACATTTAAAAAATGTGTATCTTTGCCCTGTAATTACAATGAACAATACAAGATTTGCTACGGCAGTACATATAATGACATTACTGGCAAAGAGTCCTCAGGAGTGGCTTACTTCTGACTGGATGGCCGGTAGTATCAATGTGAATCCGGTGATTATCCGAAAGGAGATCAGCGTATTGAGAGAAGCAGGTCTGATTATCAGCAGACAGGGAAAAGAAGGAGGAAGCCAGCTTGCAAAAGATGCGGATATGATCACAATCTCTGAGATCTATAAAGCAGTTAAAAATACGGAAGTATTAGGAAAGAAAAATCAGAATCCTAATCCGGCATGCAGTGTCGGGAAGGAAATAAATATCCATTTAAATACCTTATTTGAAGAAACAGATCATTTGGTTATCAATTTTTTAGGAGACAAATCATTACAGGAATTTACCGATCAGTTCGAATAAAATTTTTTTAACCATAAATGTAACAAAATTTATTACAATTTAATTTAAAAAATAAAATGTTATGAAAAAAGTAGCAGTAATTGGTGCAACAGGATTTGTAGGAGCACACGTAGTAACAGAATTGGCAGAAAGAGGATATGCTGTAGAAGCATTGGTAAGAGATGCATCGAAGGTAAAAACGCAGGAAAATGTAACCGCTAAAAGTGTTGATGTAAACAATGTAGATGCATTAGCTGAAGCACTGAAAGGAAATGATGCTGTAATCAGTACATTCAATGCAGGATGGACAAATCCTAATCTTTACAACGATTTCTTAAATGGTTCTCAGAACATTGAAAAAGCAGTGGAACAATCAGGGATAAAAAGACTGATTGTGGTAGGTGGAGCAGGAAGCCTTTACACACCGGATAATGTTCAGATTGTGGATACTCCGGACTTCCCTGAAGCTTACAAACCCGGTGCAACAGCAGCAAGAGATTACTTAAACAAAATCAAGGAAAATAATACTTTGGATTGGACATTCTTCAGCCCTGCCATAGAGATGAACCAGGCCAATGTAGGAGAAAGAACAGGAAAATACAGAACTTCACTGGAAACTCCGGTATTTGATGAAAACGGAAGAAGCCGTCTGTCTGTAGAAGATGTAGCCGTAGCTCTGGTAGATGAATTAGAGCAGAACAATCACATTCGTGAACGTTTCACAGCAGCATACTAATATATAAAAGAACAGAAATGATACAAAAGAAATTATGGTCGTTATTCGCACTGCTGGGCTTTATCAGCGTATTTGCGGGAAACCTCAAAGTAAAAGTATATAATCCGGGAACCAAAGCTATTTTCCCGATTACTTCTACCATTATTTATGGTGATAAAGATGCCATACTGGTAGATGCCCAGTTTCAGAAACAATATGCTGAACAGCTGGTGAAAGAAATAAAGGCAACAGGAAAAAATCTGAAAACCGTTTTTATTTCGCACAGTGACCCCGATTTTTATTTTGGATTGGATGTGATTAAAAAGCTTTTCCTAATGCTAAAATTATCTCAACGGCGCAAACAGCTTACCTGATATCAGCTTCAAAAGATGATAAGATGGGCGTATGGAAACCGCAGCTGAAAGCGGACGCTCCGTCAGAAATTATAGTTCCTGAGGCAGCTGCTTCAATCCCTGATCTTGAAGGGAATAAAATTGAGATCAGACAGAATCCGGAAGACCCTGCACACAGCTTTCTTTGGATCCCTTCCATTAAAACCATTGCCGGCGGAATTTCAGTTTCTGTAGACTCCCATCTATGGATGGCAGACACGCAGAATGTAAAAGCAATTGATCAGTGGATAGGGCAGATTGATGCCATGAAAGCATTGAACCCGGAGCAGGTCATTCCTTCCCATTTTGCAAAACCGTCTACATCTCCACAATCTCTGGATTTTGTGAAGAACTATTTGGAAAATTATAAAAAAGCAGTGACAGAGAACAAAACTTCATCTTCCATTACAGACTTTATGGTTAAAAAGTATCCTGATCTTCCGGGAAAAGAAGAGCTGGAGATGGGAGTAAAGGTTTTCCTTAAAGAAATGGAATGGGATTTAAAATCACCATACCCGGCCATCGGACATAAAATGGAAGTGGATTTTGGAGGTGTAAAATTCCTTCTGGATTTTAAAGACAACAAAACCATGACGTTTACAGGAACAGCAGGAAGTTCAAAAAACAGTACTGACACTGTAGAATATACTGCTGTAGAAGTAGCAAAGAATGTTTTTATGGTATACTGGCATGAGCCTCATCTTGGCTTCAATGTTACCCATATTCAGGATTATAATAAAAATATTGTGTATTCAAATATTGCAGGCCCCGATGGTACGTTTACCCATCCGAAAGGGATTCTTACAATTTTAAAATAAGATAAAAACTACCATTACATGATGGTAGTTTTTATTTTGAACCATTAAGGTTTTTGGAGGATTGAAGCTGCATTAAGGAGATACCAATTAAAGCGGACTCTTCTTAATATTCTTAAAAACTAAATATTCCTTAATGGTTTAAAAAAGATTTGGCCTTCTTGCCCTATGTAAAAAGGCTGTCGGATAGACAGCCTTTTTATTATAAATTCATAAACAATTTCGGGTTTACCGGAGTATTGTTTTTGTGTACTTCATAATGAAGATGAGGTCCTGTGGAACGCCCGGAGTTTCCGGATTTGGCAATGACCTGTCCTACTTTTACTTTATCATTCACTTTTGATACAAGTTCAGATAAATGTCCGTATAATGTAGCCAATCCGTTACCATGGGAAACGATCACACAGTTTCCATAACCGCCTTTCTGCCCTGAGAAAATAACGGTTCCGGCAGCGGCAGCTCTTACATCAGAACCATAAGCAACAGCAATATCGAGTCCTTTGTGAAACTGCATCTGATCAGCTTCAGCAGGTGGATTGTTTTTTTCAGCAACAGTTGTTGGTGTTGTAGTTGTACCCGCAGCAGGTTTGGCAGTTGCCGGAGATGATGTTGAAGCTACAGGAGCCACTTTTGGAGTAACCATCACTTTTACTTTCTTTATTTCCGTAGCTGTCTGTAAGTTCTATGACTTTTTCAACAGGTTCAGCTTTAACTTCAGGTTTTGGTGCTGCAGCGACTGCTGATTTAGCTTCTGCTGGTGCGCCTGATCTTACCGAAGCAAAAACCGTTTTAAACGGAATCGGATTTTTTCTTACGCCAAAGTTAGAAGAAATATAGCCATCTGTAGGCATTCCTAATGGTACCTGCATCAGTTTTTTCTGAAGATCCATCAGATACTGGCTGTATCGGTTAGCTTGTTTGGAAAGATAAATAGAATTTGAAATACTGTCCTGATTAAGCATCATCAGTTTTTCGTTGGTAATGTCTTTGGACTTCAGGAAGGAGTTGAGCTGTGCAACGGTCTGATCTACAAGAGTAAGATCAGTTTTCATTTTCAGATAATCTACACTGTCTTTTTCAGTGTTTATTTTTACAAGATTCACTTCGTAGGTTTTATCATCTCTTTCAGAAAAGAGCTTCGCTATGAAGACACCTTGTGCAAAAACTACTAGTAAAAGCCCTCCCAGGAGAATGTTTACGTTCTTCTTGCTGTTTAGAAATTTTTTCATATTTCTTCTCTTAGTAAATTTAAAACGGTTTTGAAGCTGCAAATTTAATTAAAAATAAGTTTTGTGAGTTATTTTTAATTAAAATTCAGTTTTTTCTGTATTTAACGGTTAATTAGCTGTTTAATTGTGCTGAAGTGTTAATTTTTTCAGAAAATGGCTTTTATCATGGTTTCAAAGCCTGCGTTCCGTCTTTGTTTTAATATCTTTGCAGTTCACATTCCAATTATGGCTAAAAAGAAAATTATTTCAGAATCTTCGAATCCAAAAAAGAATAAAAAGGATATTTCTGTAGGAGTTGTAGGAAGCGGAAGTTTTGCAACCGCTATTGTAAAAATGCTTGTTGAAAACTGCAAAGTAGTACACTGGTGCGTAAGAAATGAATTTGTAAAAGGAGCTATTGAGCTTCGTGGGCATAACCCGACTTATCTTACGGCTGCCCATTTTAATCTTAAAAGTTTAAAGCTGACAACGGACATTAATGAACTGGTTTCTGCCTGTGACGTTATCGTTCTGGCAACTCCGTCTATCTATCTGTCTGATACACTGGATAAGATGACATGTGATTATTCTGATAAGATCTTTGTCTCTGCAATTAAAGGAATTATCCCAAAAGTAAATGATGTGGTAGCCCATTATCTGCGCGATGAATTTAAAATCGGATTCAGAAATCAGGCGGTTATCGCGGGACCTTGTCATGCTGAAGAGGTTGCGATGGAAAGGCTTTCTTATCTTACCATTGCAGCGGCCGAAGATGAAACTGCTGAAAAGCTTGAAGGAATTTTCAGCTCAGACTTTATTAAAGTTCATACAAGCAAAGATATTTTAGGAAACGAATACAGTGCTATTCTTAAAAATATTTTTGCGATCGGGGCGGGTATTGCAAGCGGATTAGGATATGGAGATAACTTTACAGCGGTCTTTGTTTCCAATGCGATCCGTGAAATGGAAACTTTCCTGGAAGCCATCTATGAAGCACCAAGAGATGTGAACGAAAGTGCTTATCTGGGGGACCTTCTGGTAACGGCATATTCACTTTTCTCAAGAAACAGAAACCTTGGAAATCTGATTGGAAAAGGTTATACGGTAAAATCTGCCATTCAGTCTATGAACATGGTTGCAGAAGGATATTATGCTGCAGATTCCATTTATAAAACGGCAAAACAGAAAAATCTTAAGCTGCCGATTATTGATACGGTATATGCCATCCTTTATGAAGGAAAAAATGCCGAAAAGCAGTTTAAAAAACTGACGGCAAAACTGAATTAAAATGAGGCTTATTACCAAATCTTGTTTGTAAAAATAATTAAAACTTAAGCATCCGGTGCTTAAGTTTTTTTGCTCATTTTAATATAAGAACCATCAATGATTTCAATAGCACTTTATTGAAATTTTCGATGGTTTTTTGTTGCGTACTAAAGAAGTGTTTCTGACTCAAAAAATAACGTGTTAAAATCGTTAAACGCGTTCCGGTTTTTAAAACTTTTCCCGAAATTTGAAGTAAAATTTAAAATTATGTCACAATCGCTTACAAGCAGAACACCGAAACCCAAATACGACGTTGTACTGATAGGCGGCGGAATCATGAGCGCCACTTTAGCAACGCTGCTGCATGAATTTGATCCAAATCTTGAAATTGCAATCTTCGAAAGGCTAGGAAGGTTTGCCAAAGAAAGTACAGCAGCATGGAACAACGCCGGAACAGGGCACTCCGCTTTTGTGAGCTAAATTATACTCCGGAAAAGCCAGACGGATCTATTGATATCAGCAAGGCAGAAAGTATTGCAGAACAGTTTGAAATTTCAAAACAATTCTGGGCTTATCTGATTACCAGGGGATATATTCATCAGCCGAAAGAATTCATCAACTCATGTCCGCATATGAGTCTTGTGTTCGGGGAAAAAGATGCAGAATATCTGAAAAAGCGCCACGATAAAATGGCGGAATCTGTTCTGTTCTCAGGAATGGAATTTTCTACAGACCATGATAAACTGAGAGAATGGATTCCATTGGTAATGAGCAAAAGAAATCAGTCTGAAGTAATGGCTGCCACGAAGATGGATATGGGAACTGATGTAAACTTCGGAACACTGACAAGAAAGATGGGAAGACATCTTCTGGAAGATTCCAATGTGGAGGTTTTCCTGTACCATGAGGTAAAGGATATTGATGCCAGAGAGAACGGTCAATGGGAAATGAAGGTAAAAGACAGGATCAACAATCACAAACAGGAAGTGGTTGCTGACTTTGTATTCATTGGTGCCGGAGGATATGCGCTTCCGTTACTGGACAGTTCGGATATTAAAGAAAGTGAAGGATACGGAGGTTTCCCGGTTTCCGGGCAGTGGCTGGTAAGTCATAATCAGGAACTGGTAGAAAAACATCAGGCTAAAGTATATACACAGGCAACGGTAGATGCGCCGCCAATGTCTGTTCCACACCTTGACCTTAGAATCATTGATGGTAAGAAAGCTCTTCTTTTCGGGCCTTTTGCAGGATTCTCCACCAAATTCCTTAAAGAAGGAAGCTACCTTGATCTGCCTGAAAGTGTTAATACCAAAAATCTGAGATCACTCTTCGGAGCATGGTGGCACAATATTCCTTTAACGAAATATCTTATCCAGCAGGTGGCCATGACAAAATCCCAGAGGATGCAGCATTTGCGTGAATTCATCAAAGATGCCAAAGAAGAAGACTGGGAACTAAAGGTCGCAGGACAGAGAGTTCAGATCATTAAGAAAGATGAAAAAGAAGGAGGTAAACTTGAGTTCGGAACTGAAGTGGTTGTGAACAAAAACGGAACAATCGCTTCTCTTCTGGGAGCGTCGCCAGGTGCTTCTACAGCAGTTTATGCCATGCTGAATGTGCTGGAAAAATGCTTCCCGGAAAAACTTCATGGAGAATGGAAAGCAAAACTCCTGGAAATGGTTCCGTCCTATGGACAGAAACTGGCAGAAAATCCTGAGCTTACCCATGAAGTAAGAAATTATACAAAAGAAAAATTAGAATTAGAATATTAACATCAGTAATGAGCAATAAGTAATCATGATTACTTATTGCTCATTATATACTCATAAAAAGGTGGAAGAAGTAATTGTAAAACCGGTCATTGCAAAGGAAATCCTGGAATCTCTTCAGGCGAAAACAGAAGAAGAGAGGCAGGTTATTGTGCACTGTTGCTTCCCGGCTTCTCCGTTTTTGGGAAACCTGATCAGGATCTGGCATTCGACCTATCTTTTTGATAATCAGTCTGACCATAGAAGTAAGCTGATCCACGCAGAAAATATTTCAATTTCACCGTACTGGACACCAGTTCCTTTTATGAAAGATTTTTGGTTTACCCTGATTTTTTCCGGTCTTCCCAAAGATTGCAAAAGCTTTGATCTGAAAGAAGTGATTCCTGAAGAAGGCGGTTTTTGTAGAATCAATCAAAGGAATTCTTCTGACGTATATCGTGTAAAAATATCAGAGTCCTATTAATATGAAAATAAGGGAAGAAAAGCTGGAGCAGATTATTCACTGGGCTGAAAACAATCCTGATATCCGTGCTGTTCTTCTGACCAGTTCATTGGTAAATCCTTATGCGCCTGTAGATGATTTCAGTGATCTGGATGTAGAGCTTGTCTTTAAAAACAAAACGCCTTATGAATCGGACAACGAATGGATAAGTTTCTTTGGCGATCCTATCTCGATGATTGAGGAAGGTGACAGTGTGTTTGGCGGAAAGCATGCCATGAAAATGATTTTGTATAAAGATCATGTGAAAGTTGACTTTAAACTGTATCAGGTCCCGGAATTTATTAAGGAGGTTAACGAAGAAACCCTTCCCGAGGATTGGGATGTGGGATATAAAGTTTTAATCGATAAAGATAAACTGACTGAAGACCTGAAACCACCTACGTACCAGTCAATCATGATTCAGAAACCAACTGAAAAAAAGTTTCAGCAGCTGATGAATGACTTCTGGTGGGATACCACGTATGTAGCAAAATGTTTAAAACGCGGTGATATTTTTTATGCTAAGTTTATGTCTGAAAATGTCCTGAGAACAGATTATCTTGTTCCTCTGATTGAATGGTACATTGCAGAAAATCATAACTGGAACAATATAACCACCAATAAGCACGGCCGGCTTTTTAAACAATACTTATCTGAGGAACTCTGGCATAAAGCAGAAGCTACTTTTTCAGGAAGTAATATCAGAAAACTGGTCAGCACTGTTTGCTTATGCTGATCTGGTACATGAAATGGGTGCTTATTTGGCTGAAAATCTTAATTTTACCTATCCGGAACAGCTGGAAAGCGATATCAGGAATTATCTTTCCGAAATACAATCAATACCTTAATGCAAGAAAAATTCATTTTGCCGGATCAGGTTTTCAATGCAATATTCCGCAATGGCAGTAATGGTAACAAAAGGATTCACACCGATGGTTCCCGGAATTAATGATCCATCCAGCACATATAAATTTTCGTGATCTCTGAGTTTTCCATATTCGTTGGTAGCTTCGCCTAATACACATCCTCCAAGCGGATGATAACAGATATCAGCTCCGAAACCATTATTGAAAAGCAAGTGGCTTCTGGTTCCTCCATTTGCTTTATTCATTTTACGGATAAAGTATTGGGCATTTTCTTTCATTTTAGCGGTATTGCTTTCATCCCAGTTCAGTATCAGGGATTGGCTGGCTTTACTGTAGGCAACTTCTCCCTTTTTATCAACCCTGTTGATCAGCAGATATAAGGCTGTTGCAACATCCATTCCCATAGGCAGTGGAGCTATTTCCGTGAAAAACGGATGTTCGGGATCATCCCAGTTGTCAATTCCTCCCACCGGAATTGTGGATTGTTTTGTGCCTGTACCGCCGGATAAAGGTTTTACCCAGTTTCTTCCCGTCATAAAGTTTCCATTGTTCCCCCAGTTTTTGCCGATTTTTTCATGGATAGGAAATCCGTTTTCTGCATTGGACCGTAACAGAATCTGTAAAGTTCCCATAGTTCCTGCGGAAAGAATCAGTTTTTTACAGTTGACAACCTTATCTGCAACCGGAATGCCGGAAGTATCAATCTGCTGTACACTGAGAGTGTAGCTTTTATCATCATTAAGTTTAAGCGTTTCTACGCGGTGAAGATCAAGAATTTCCAGGTTTCCGGTTTCAAGAGCTTTTCTCAGGTAAGTTTTATCCAGACTGTTCTTCCCGTAATTGTTACCATAAATGACTTCCGTATTAAGAGCAGAACGGGGAACCTCATTCCTGAATTCTTTTTCCATATATTTAAAATCGTAGACGTTCGGTACCCTCATCGTTTTAAAGCCTGCTTTATGAGCCTCTTCTTCACCTACTCTTGTAAACTGATAATAAGGACAGTCTTTCAGAAATTGTTCATCAATAACATTTACCTTGAGTTCCTCCCGCACCAGTGGAAAGTAATGGCTGTAAAATCTTTCAGTATCAAGATCCGGAAAAACTTCTCTGAAATAGCTTTCTTTAGGAGTAACAGCCATTCCGCCATTTACAAGGGAACCTCCGCCAACACCTCTTCCTACCCAGATATTGATGTGCTCAAAATCCAGACGGTCTAATGTTCCGGTAAAAGGAGCCAGAGAAAAAATATTCATAAAAGGAGCAATGCTTTTCTTTTTCAGCCAAGCAGAACTTTTACCGGGCTTCAGCAGATTGGAAAACGGTATTCCTGCTTTTTCCCAGTTAAGACCCATTTCAAGCATCATTACTTTTTGCCCGGCTTCGCAAAGACGCAGTGCAGATACCGCTCCTCCGTAACCGCTGCCAATAATCACAACCGGTGCATCAATAATTTCTCCTGACCGGTTATTTTTTCTTTCTGCAGCATGAAATAATCCGGATTGAAGAAAATAAAAACCTGCTAAAGCCATAGCACTTGTCTGAATGAATTTTTTTCTGTCCATGACCCTTATTTTTCAAAAAGTATGCTAGATCGGAAGACGTTTATGGTATTTAAAACAGATTATACTTTTTATTACAATTTTAACTTTTTGTTGTTATGAAAATTCATAGCTTTACTTATAATTTATACTCATGAAAAAATATATAGTACTCTTTTTACTCCTTCCGTTATGGGCTTTTTCCCAGAAAATGATTTCAAAGGAAGAGAAAGAGGTACAGAAATTTCAAAAGGAACTTAACGCTGAATATTTTAATCCAAAAGAGACCCCGCTAAGAGGTGATAATTTTAAAAATTTCAAAGGACATCCATTTTTTCCCTTTAATGTCAAATATAGGGTAACCGCAGAATTTGTTAAGTCAAAAGATACAAAACCCTTTGAGCTTCCTACTTCATCAGGGAAAACAAAGACGTACCAGGAGTATGGCAAAGCAACATTTACCTTGGATGGTAAGCCTTATACTGTAACGTTATACCAAAGTTTGGCTTTGATTAAGCAGGAAAAATACAAAGACTATCTGTTCCTTCCTTTCCGTGATGCAACCAATGAAAAAGAAACCTATGGAGGAGGAAAATATATGGATCTGAAGATTCCTAAAGGGAACACGATTGTTCTTGATTTTAATAAATCCTATCAGCCTTTCTGCGCTTATAATGCTTACGATTACAACTGTCCTGTTGTTCCGGAGGAAAATAAACTTCCTGTGGAAATCCGTGCAGGCGTAATGTATGAAGATATTTACCATCACTAATAGGATATGATACATTTAGAATTCTTTAAAACAGAAGATCTTTCCGGAGTCAGTTATGCTCTCGACGAAAATCAGATGAGATTTACGGCGACTGCTCAGCAGGCCTTACAAAGTATCAGTGAGCGGGATGATAACAATGCATTTCCCGTAACTATATTTTATAATGACCAGCCTGCAGGCTTCTTTGTACTTGATTTTGGAAAAGATAAATTTGAACTTACTGATAATGAAAACTCAGCTTTGTTACGCTCATTATCTATTAATCCCCGGATGCAGGGCAAAGGAATCGGGAAAGCAGCCATGCTGAAAGTAGAAGATTTTGTCAGAGACCGTTTTAGCCACTGTGACGAAATTGTACTGGCCGTCAACCAGAAAAATGATTCAGCCTATCATATTTATCTTAAGGCAGGGTATATTTACGATGGCAAAACCAGAATCGGCAGAAGCGGGCCTCAATATCTGATGTACAAGAAACTTTAATAAAATTTTAAAATCATAATTTTCATCTGCTGATATCTTTCCATAACTTTGAGTAACGTCAAATTACAAAACATGGAAATATCACTTCGAAATCAGGTGGCTTTGGTAACCGGAGCTTCCAGCGGAATCGGTTCCGGAATAGCAAAATCATTGGCTGCAGCAGGTGCAACGGTTATTGTCAATCATTCTTCAGAAAGATCTACAGACGAAGCCAAAGCAGTTTTGAAAGAAATAACCGATGCCGGCGGACAAGGAATGACCTATCCATGTGATGTTTCAAAGGAAGATCAGGTCGTGAGAATGTTTCAGGATATAGTTTCCGAATATCAAACCGTAGATATCCTGATCAATAATGCAGGAATCAAAGGATGCAAAGTTTACAGAAATGACGCTGGATCAATGGAACGCTGTCATAGGAGTAAACCTGACCGGACAGTTTTTGTGTGCAAGAGAAGCCATTAAAGAATTTCTAAGACGCGGAATAGATACATCCCGTTCTATCGCTTGCGGGAAGATCATCCATATCAGTTCAGTACATGAAATCATCCCATGGGCCGGACATGCCAATTACGCATCCAGTAAAGGTGCTGTAAGAATGCTGATGCAGACCCTTGCCCAGGAATATGGTGCAGATAAAATCCGTGTTAATTCTATTTGCCCCGGAGCTATTCAGACTCCGATTAACAAGAATGCGTGGGATACCCCGGAGGCCCTCAATTCACTTCTTTCCCTTATTCCTTACAACCGGATCGGACAGCCGCAGGATATCGGAAATTTAGCCGTCTTCCTTGCCAGTGATCTTGCCGATTATATTACGGGAACAAGCATTTTTATAGATGGGGGAATGACTACGTTTGAAAGTTTTTCTACGGGAGGATAGCATAGTTTAAAGTTCAAAGTTTCAAGTTTCAAGTTTTGAGCTTATCATCATCAATACATGAATACATTTTACAATTGTACAAAACATCTTATTTATGTCAGAACAGCAGAGAATTGCAGATATTTCATGGAAAAAATGGGGGCCTTATGTCAGCAACCGGGAATGGGGACTTGTCCGCGAAGACTACAGTGAAAACGGAGACGCCTGGAATTATACCAATCATGAAACGGCAGAAGCCAAAACATACCGTTGGGGTGAAGAAGGAATATGCGGAATCTGTGATGATCTCCAGAAGCTGGTATTTTCTATGGGATTCTGGAATAAAAAGGATAAGATGGTGAAAGAACGGTTCTTTGGACTCACCAACGGACAGGGAAATCACGGTGAAGATGTAAAGGAATATTTTTATTACCTGGATTCTACGCCTACGCATTCCTACATGAAGATGCTGTATAAGTATCCTCAGAACGCTTTCCCTTATGAAGATCTGGTAAAAACCAATGCGGAGAGAGGAAAAGGCGATCCGGAATATGAATTGATTGATACAGGGATTTTTGATACCAATGAATATTTTGACATTTTTATTGAATATGCAAAGGAAAGCCAGAATGATATTCTCGTCAGATTAACGGTTGCCAGCAAATCTGAAAAAGAAGCTTCTCTCGTAATTCTTCCGACTGTCTGGTTCAGAAACACCTGGAACTGGGGGTATGATGACTATAAACCTCAACTGTCTGCTGAAGATGCTGACCATATTAAAGTAAATCATCAGGATATTGATATTAAAAATGTGTATGCAAAACAGTCCTTAAAAACCCTGTTTTGTAACAATGAAACCAATAATGAAAAGCTGTATCAATGTTCTAATGAATCAAAGTATTGTAAAGACGGAATCAATAATTTTGTGATGACAGGAAATTCCCAGTCAGTGAATCCACAAAATACAGGTACCAAGGCTTCTTTCTTTATTGATGAAGATTTTAAAGCCGGAGAAACTAAAATATTTGAATTCCGGCTGTCAGACAAAGATTTACATGAGCCGTTTAAAGATTTTGATATACTTTTTCAGGAAAGGCAGAAAGAAGCAGATGAGTTTTATGCGGAGATCCAGAAAGGAATTTCTTCGGATGATGAAAAATGGGTACAAAGACAGGCTTTTGCCGGAATGCTGTGGAATAAAATGTTTTACCATTACAATGTGGAAAAATGGCTAAAAGGTGATCCTGCCGAAATGCCGCCGCCAAAGTCCCGGGAAACAATAAGAAACTTTGATTGGAAGCATCTTAACAACGAACATGTTATTTCCATGCCTGATAAATGGGAATATCCGTGGTATGCAACGTGGGATCTTGCATTTCATACCATCAGCTTTTCATTGATAGATCCGGATTTTGCCAAACATCAGCTGAAACTTTTCCTGTTTGAATGGTATATGCATCCCAACGGGCAGCTTCCTGCTTACGAATGGGACCTGAGTGATGTGAATCCTCCTGTACATGCCTGGGCGGTTTTCAGGGTGTTTAAAATTGATGAATATTTAAAAGATAAGCCCGACCTGGAATTTCTGGAAAGTGCTTTCCAAAAACTTTTGATGAATTTTACCTGGTGGGTTAACAAAAAAGACCTTAACGGTAATAATATCTTTGAAGGTGGGTTTCTGGGACTTGATAATATCGGTGTATTTGACAGAAATTCTGTTTTGCCCAATGGGGAACAGCTGGAACAGTCGGATGGAACAAGCTGGATGGCTATGTTTGCTCTGAATATGATGAGAATCGCACTTGAACTGGCTCTTTACAATAAAGTATATGAAGAAATGGCAATGAAGTTCTTTGAACACTTCCTGTCGATTGCCCATTCATTGGATAATATGGGAGATGAGAATTTCAGTCTTTGGGATGAACAGGACGAATTTTTCTATGATGCGATTACTTCCAGTGACGGAACTCATATGTATCTGAAATTAAGAACTGTCGTTGGGCTGATCCCGATGTTTGCCGTTGAGGTTATAGACGATGAAATGATTGAAAATCTTCCCAATTTCAAGAAAAGAATGAAATGGATACTGGATAATAAACCTGAACTTGCTGCGCTGGTTTCAAGGTGGGAAGTCAAAGGCCATGATTCCAAACACCTTTTATCATTGCTTCGTGGCCACCGTCTGAAAAGACTTTTAAACCGGATGCTGAATCCGGATGAATTTTTGAGTGATTATGGGGTAAGGGCATTATCGAAAGAATACGAAAATAATCCTTATACTTTAACTTTGAATGAAACAGATTATACCGTAAAATATACTCCTGCAGAAAGTGATAGCGGGCTATTTGGTGGAAACAGCAACTGGCGGGGTCCGGTTTGGTTTCCTATCAATTTCCTCATTATCGATAGCCTTCAGCGTTTTTCTTCTATTACAGTCCTGATTTTTTAGTAGAATACCCCACCGGAAGCGGTAATTATTCAAACCTTGATCAGATTGCAGATGCCTTAAACAAGAGGCTTGCGAAGATATTTTTAAAAGATGAAAACGGAAAACGGCCGGTTCACGGTCAGTATGAAAGATTTCAGACCGATCCTGATTTTAAAGATTATATCCTCTTCTACGAATATTTTCATGGAGATAACGGCCGTGGAGTGGGAGCTTCCCATCAGACCGGATGGACAGGGCTTATTGCCAAGATCCTGCAGCCAAGATTTTCCAAAAAGGAGATTGCAGAATCGGAAACTGAAATGCCGGAGGATGCTGAAAAAACAAAAGGGAGTAAACCGCAGATCTGTCTTATAAGCTACTCAAATATCTGCTGGATAATTTCCAGTGAAGCCGGGGTTTTGAAGTCTGTGATATGATAGTGATAATACACTAAAAGACTGTCCAGAAAATCTTTTCTTAATGAAGAATGGATTTTTGTGGCATAAAAATCTTCTGCACAAAGCGCTTCTTTCCATAATGTGGAAATTTCTTCATTGAACAGCTGATGGCACATTCCCGGAGAAAAAGTTCCGGTTTCCGGATCTAAAAATTTTCCTTCGCTTAGTAATGGAGCAACTCCCTGTATTTTTAAAACAGCCAGTAAAAAAAGTAGGTGTGCCTGATAATTTTGTTGGTCAGTTCACTGACAAAATCATCAATACCGGAATAGATCGGAATATTTTTATTCTCATATTTAAGGATATGACTCAGAAAGTCCGAAATAAAGAAAATAACAGTATTGACCTTTATATCTGTATAAATGTCATTGTTTTTTACCAGTTCAAACTTTGAAACAGACGGGATTCCGTTGCCCCGTGATGGATTGACAGAAAAATTGAGCTGGCTCAGCGGCTGCAACAGGGCTTTTTTCTTATTCTTTTTAGAATAAATTCCTTTTAGAAAATAGCTCTGAAACCCCTCTTCTTCTGTAAAACAATGCAATACAGCATCATTTTCTCCGTATTTTATAAATGAAAGTAAAAATCCGTTTTGTGAATTCATTAATTAACCACTCCTATTTTGGCGGTAGCTTTATCAGATCCGTCTTCATTGGTCATCAGGACAAAATAAATTCCTGAAGCTACTCTTTTCCCTTTCTGATTGTTCAGATCCCATTCATAATATCCTCCTCTGGCTACAGCAGAATGCACTACATTTCCTGCAGCATCTACAATTCTTATATTGGTTTTTTCCGCAAGACCTTTAATGGTAACTTTTCCTTTGAAATTGGAATACACAACAGGATTAGGATACACCACAACATCACCGAAATTGGATGTCACATCTGCTACATCTCCCTGGTAGGTTACAATACCGTTATACGTTACAAAATATACTTTTCCTGTTTTTATCAACTTTTATATCAGTAACACTGTTTGTAGGAAGAGGTGAATTTTCCTTTGTAAAATGCTTTATGGTTCTCTGTCCGTCCGAAGACAGGTAGTAAACACCACCACCGTCAACAGATACCCATTTATAATCACCTGCATCCACTGCAATCTGCAGAATTGCTGATTCTCTGAAAAGCTCTTCACCCAAACCATTCTGCTCTATCACTATAGGCTCTACTTTAGGCTGAGCATTTTTTATTTCTGACGCTGCGTTCGGCATGATCCTTAAGCCTTCGTCTGTCCCAATCCAGGCATCACCGGACTTATCAAATGCTACTGATAATATTCCTCCCGAACTGTTGAACCCATTAGAACTGTCCAGGATATAATCCGTATCATCAGAAAGGTTCAATGCGTTTTTATAATCATATACCCAGAAGTTATTGGATCTTGGCAGAGGAGTCCATAGCATATTTTCATAATAAACAGTCTTTTGTATTCCATCACTGGCAAGAACAATTTTCTTGATAAGAAAATCATCACTGGCTTTATCATAGATTCCCATAGATGGGTTTCCGTCATTAAATCCGAAAGATACAAACAAGTTATTCTGCGGGTCTACAGCAAAACCTACAGGACGTCTGTAATAAGGCTGAGCCCCCAGGTTATAATATTTTACCAGTTCAAAATCTTTGCTTGTTGCATTGTATTTCATTCTGTAGACACCATTATCAAACATTGTGTAATTGGTGAACAGTACTTCGTTATTGTTATAAGGGCTTATAATAGCATCCAGGACATTGACATTGCTTGGAGGATTTTTAAGAAAGAATGAAGGGTAGATCCATTCTGTACCATTGAAATAATAAAAACCAGGACTTGGCTTTTGCAATGGAATAGACGGATGGTTATAATTATTTGTTCTGGCACCGGAAGAAACCAGAAGCTGATTATTATCGAAAAGATTAATGTTATAGGCATAGTTAAAATAAGGACCGGAAGGTTTAAAAGTATTGTTACTTTCATCCTTTATCCCTGATAATACTGTTCCTCCTAAAATTTTTCCTCCAGCTGTTATGGCAGTATTACATTCCTCACCAAGGCTTACTGCATTTTGTGACACCCCGTTGATACCATAAGTATAAACCCTGTTATCTGTAACAACAACATTATTGGAGTTTATCACAACATCACGTATATTCTCAAAAGTTGTCGGAAGCTGTATCGGGGCGCCATTGTTGTAAACATATGCCGCTGTTGCAGTTGAATAAACCAGTTCTGATTCTGAATCTATATGTTTAAAAGCTCCGGGTATTTCGGTTGTCCAGGTAGAGTATACCGGGAAAGTCGTGTTCATTTGATGGCTTTTCAATCCTGTATCAGTTACGGAATATACTTTATTCCCGAATATCGTAGCTTCATTACTGGCCTGATAAACCCCGCCGGTTAGGAAAAATGCAGAATCACCAAATTCCTTATTTTGCAGGTTAAATATGGAAACTCCGTACCCCACAGAAATGACAGCCTGATCTCCGGTTATAGAAATGTGGTTGATTTTTTTATTTCCGTTATAACCCGTAGCAATAGGAATATCAACAATATATTTGATTTCCTGTGGGGTAATAACATCCATAGATCCGTTTTCATAACCGATAAGACCTGTTTTAGTCTGAGGATTATAATCGAAAGCTGTGATTCCGATATTGTGAAGACCATTGGCTTTGGACAACTTCGTAATTTCTCCCGTTGATATTGTATAATAGAATATTCCGTTTTCTGTGGCTGCAATGATTTTTCCATTGTCTTCTTTCATTGCCAGGATCTTGTTGTAGGAAAACAGATCTGCCCACTTTTTGGATGAAATAACCTGAGCTTTTGTCAGCTGCAGGGATGCTAAAATACCAAGAGAAATTATAGAGAGTTTTTTCATATTATGCGGTTATGCTGCTATCTATTACCTGATTGTTCCAGGAAATATGCTGTACGTTTTTGTTTGTATCAAAATAAAAATCTATTCTGCCCAAAAGAAGACCTGCCCATCCCACCTGGTTAACAAGTACATTTTTGCCCTGTCTGTTGGTAAAGGATTGAGGTTCCGGTAAGAATGTATGCGTATGGCCTCCAGGATAATATCAATATTTTCTGTGTTAGCCGCTAAAATTTTATCACTTATTTTGTCCGGTTCGTCTCTGTAATCGTAGCCGATGTGCGAAAGACAAATCACCAGGTCACACTTCTGCTCTTTTTTCAGGAAATTTGAATAATGCTGGGCTACATCAATCGGATTGGAATAAGCGGTTTCTCCATACTGTTTTTTACCTACCAGTCCATCCAGCTGAATTCCCACCCCGAAAATTCCCACTTTGATTCCGTTCTTGTTGAATATCTGATAAGGGAAGTTTTCCCATCCAGAACAGTATTCTTAAAATCATAATTGGAACAGATAAAAGGGAATTTCGCATTCGGAAGCACTTTTAAAAATCCGTCAAGGCCATTATCGAAATCATGATTTCCCATAGTGGATGCATCATATTTCATCATGGACATTAATTTGAATTCCAGTTCTCCTCCAAAGAAATTAAAATAAGGAGTTCCCTGGAAAATATCTCCTGAATCAAGAAGAAGCACATTGCTTTCCTGATTTCTGATTTGCTGAATTAAGCTCGCCCTTCTGGCAAAGCCTCCCTGATTAGGGTTTTTTGTATAGCTTGAGTCAAAAGGCTCTATTCTGCTATGCTGATCGTTGGTATGAAGAATAGTCAGTTTATTTGCGGATTTTACATCAAGAATTTTTAATTCTTCCGCCATCATCATATTGGGAGCTAAAGCCATTGCTAAAGATCCGCCTCCTATTGCTTTTAAAAAACTTTTTCTATCCATTATTTCTTCCCGATAAAATTTAAACGAACATCCGAATTGGCGACAACTTCAGGAGATCTTTTAAAATAATCAATAAATAAATCTCTCATTTTAATTCCTGTTGCAATGGATTCTCCTTTGGCAAAGAATTTCATATTGTCTCCTCCCAGCGCAAGATAGTCTGAAGTGGCAATATAATAATCTTTAGCCGGATCTACTGTTTTGCCGTTGATTAACGATTTGATTACCTGTCCGTTCTTTGTTTCAATATATAAATGAGAAACAGGGTTGTTGACCTGCGTTTTTGCATAATACTCAAAAAGTCCCTGTAAATCTGCTCCTTTCATTTTTACAATCACCACTTCATTTTCGAAAGGCATTACCTCAAATACATTTTTCAGTAAAATATCTCCTTTACCGATTGTGGTGCGGATTCCTCCGATATTGATCAGCGCAGCGTCTACGTTTTGCTTAAGATGAGCTTTAATCCATTCATTACCTCCTTCAAACGTATAGTCAGCTAAAAGATTTCCCAGATTGCTGTTATCGCCCTGCTTGGTAAGATCTACACTGGTGTGGGAGATCTTCTGGTTCATCTCTTTATCCAGTTTCTGCTTGTAGGGCTCAATAAATTTTACAAACTCCTCATCATTTTTTAGCTCATTATTAATAGAAATATTTTTCTGGGTCTTCACATTCACAAGCTGCGGCGCAGAGGCCGTTTTGCATGCAGTAAGGGACGCCAGGGCAATTCCTAATAACAAGAATTTATTTTTCATAATCTTTTAGTATATGCAAATATAACTATATGTATAATAAAACATTATTATTTATTACAAATTCTTACTGTAAATGATTAAATTTGGCAAAAATAATTCTAACAGATGAGCATTTTAAAAGGAGTAGGTGTTGCATTGGTAACACCCTTTAATGAAGATTTATCCGTTGACTTCGACAGTTTAACAAAACTGGTTGATTATAATGTCGAAAACGGAACCAATTATTTAGTAGTATTGGGAACTACGGCAGAAGCCGCAACGCTTTCTGCAGAGGAGAAGAAACAGGTAATTGAGCATATCATTAAGGTGAATAATAAACGTCTTCCTTTGGTTTTAGGAATTGGCGGCAACAATACTCTTGAGGTCAAGAAACAGATTGAGGAAGCTGATCTTTCTGCATTTGAAGCAGTACTTTCAGTGTCCCCATATTACAATAAACCCAATCAGGAAGGTCTTTATCAGCATTATAAAGCTCTGGCCTCTACAGGGAAAAATATTATCATTTATAATGTCCCTTCAAGAACAGGGCAGAATATAGAAGCGGATACGACAATTCGCCTTGCAAAAGAATTCCCTAATTTATTTTTAATTAAGGAAGCGGCACCGAATATTTTACAGTATTTTGATATTCTCAGAAAGAAACCTGAAGGATTTTCTTTAGTATCCGGAGACGATGAGTATACCTTGCCTGTAACATTAGCAGGTGGAGACGGAGTGATTTCTGTAATCGCACAGGCGTATCCTAAAGAATTCTCAACGATGGTACAGCTGGCTTTTGAAGGGAAAGTAAAAGAAGCTTATGAAATCCACAACAAGCTGGTTGATATTACCCGCTTGATTTTTGCTGAAGGAAACCCTTGCGGTATTAAAGTAATTCTTGCAGAGAAAGGAATCATTAAAAACTATCTGAGACTTCCTTTGGTAAAGGCATCAGAAGGGCTTCATGCAAAAATTAAGGCTGAAATGGCAACTATTTAATAAAGAAGCCGGCAAAATGAATTTTGACCCTGTTAAAATTCATCAACTGTCATTCAATAATACAAAGGTGGAAAGTCTAGGCTTTTCACTTTTTTAATCACCCTAATATAATCAATCATGAAATTAAGACAGGCAACAGCCGCAGATATTCCTTTGATTCAGGATCTTGCACAAAGATCATGGGAAAATGCATATGCAGACATTCTTTCGAAGGAGCAAATGAAGTTTATGCTTTCCGAAATGTATTCTGAACCTGAGATTCTGAGTCACCTTCAAAACCCACATTATCATTATTATCTTATTCAGGATGAGCTTCATGACAGCTATGAAGGTTTTATCGGGTATGAGCATAATTATGATGAAAATACAACCAAACTGCACCGTATTTATCTGGTTCCCGAAAGTAAAGGGAAAGGATTTGGGAAAGCTGCGCTTCAGTTTCTGAATGAGAAAGTTTCTGAAAACGGAAACAACAGGATAATTCTGAATGTTAACAAATATAATTCTGCCAGAAACTTCTACGAATCCCAGGGATACAGGGTTTATGATGAAGGGGTTTTTGATATCGGGAACGGTTTTGTAATGGATGATTATCTGATGGAATTCCTAATTCACAATTGATTGACTTAAAATTTTGTAACTTTATCCTGTAATTCTATAACAAGTGAGTTCTTTTTTTGATTCATCTTTGTTTCAGAACCAAATCACTTACAACAATACATTCATATGCTTGGTTTTGAGCTGACTCAGCTTTTTATCAGTATATTTTTTTCATCCTTAGTGTTTAAATTCCTGTATTCAACAATACAGGAGTTTTTTCGTATATAAAACAAAATTTAAAAATGTAGGCCTATTTCACTTTTAAATGAAATAATTTGCTATATTTACTAAATAAAATTGGCTTTATATATACTAGGATGAAAATGTATGTTAAATTTGATTTCAATGCCCTCTGCAAAAGGTATTGGACGAAAAACTTAAAGAACACGGGCTGAAGTACAGGCTGCTGAACTTCGGCGAGGTGGAATTCTATGAGCCCCTGACCCAGGAACAGCACAATCTTTTTAAGAAAAACCTTGAAGATTATGGGATTGAGATCATAGAAAGCCAAAAAACCGCTCTTGTACAGAAAATAAAAGATGTTATAGTGGAACTTGTCTTTTCTGATGAAATTATTCCCGTAAAAGCATCTATCTATATTTCTGAGAAACTAAACCACAGTTACGGATATCTTTCCAATCTGTTTTCAGAGGTTGCCTATACCTCTATTGAGAATTTTATTATTCTGCAAAAGATAGAGCATGCAAAAGCATTAATCATAAGAAATAAGCAGAGCCTCACAGAAATTGCCCATAAACTGAATTATTCCAGTGTGGCACATTTGAGTACCCAATTTAAAAATACAACAGGAATTACTCCATCTCAGTTCCAAAAGATTATTGGCAGACGAAGAAGAGTACAGAGCACGGCAATAAACCCTAAAATGCAGTATGAATAAAGAATTTCTGAACGTAATAGTAGCAGATAACGATGAAAACACCTTGATTTTTTTAAAAGTATTTTGAAAGAGTTGAAAATCTCTATAAAAGTTCAATGCTTCAATAACGGTAAAAATCTGATGGAATACCTGAATAATGACGATGCGGTAGTTCCTGAGATTGTTTTTATAAACTATGCAATTCCCGGAAAAGACAGCATGGAATGTCTGGAAGAAATTGATTCGAATTCAAAATTCAATAATATGGTGACTGCGATTTTCTGAACCGATTCCTGAAAATGAAATTGAAGATATTTTTGTAAAAGGAGCCAATATTTTTATGAAAAAACCGGACTGTTTTGAGAAACTGAAAAAGGTGCTTACAGAAATTATTACGATCAATTGGCAATATCATACTTCAGGATTGAATAAGGATAATTTTATACTGAAAGTATGATGAATAAAGGATATGTTAATTTAATATGAACAAATTTAAAATCGTATTTAATGCATACTATTCACAAATAGGTGAAAATTTTATAACTAATCATTAAAATAATATAAAAAGGATCTGAATTAATATACTGACATTTGTAAAAGTAAACTCAGACACAAATTTCATTATAAAGTGGAAGATACAGATGAATGAAGAGTAATTGTTTCTATAACAAAATTATATAAATCACGATGTTAGTAACAAAATGAATTATAATAATTTTCCAATTTTAAAGCACAGAAGATCTTTAAACAAAACGGTACAATCATGAAAACTCAATAAGTAGTTGGAGGTATTTTTATTCGTTTCATTCCCTCATCTCCATCGAAACACAGTTAGTTTTTATAATAAGCAAGTTGGAAAAAATAATTCATTTTGTTTTTTTATAATTTATTTTAATAGTTGTGGCTTTGACTCCATCATTATTATATAAATATTTTCACACCACATCACAAAATATTAAGTCTAAACTATTAAAATAAATTTTTTACAGAGAGCAAAAAGTAATTTCTTCTAAATAACAGTTTTATAAGGGGCCGCAGGAAAATCTTTTTCTGCGGTTTTTTTATGATATTTTACTCCACTTATTTTTTCCTTTATAATATCTGATGTAATAATTTTTGATGATCTGATTATCAGTTCTGGATAGCATGGGATCCGCTTCCAGTATTTTTTCCACCGTATTTTTTGTTGTTTTAATGATCGCTGAATCATGAATGAGATCTAATCTTTTGAAATCCACCACGCCACTTTGCTGGGTACCCAGTATATCCCCCGGACCGCGCAGCTGCATATCCACTTCAGAGATTTTGAACCCATCATTGGTCTCAGTCATAGTCTTGATACGCGTTCTGCTTTCTTTTGATAATTTATCGGAAGTCATCAGGATACAGTAACTCTGTTCTGCTCCTCTTCCTACACGTCCTCTGAGCTGGTGAAGCTGTGAAAGCCCGAACCTTTCTGAGCTTTCGATCACCATTACGGAAGCATTGGGAACGTTTACTCCTACTTCAATAACCGTTGTAGCAACCATTATCTCAGCTTTTCCTGAAGCAAAATAAGCCATGGCAGCATCTTTTTCATCCGGTTTCATTTTTCCGTGAAGCATCGTGACATTGTATTCGGAGAAATAATCCATGACATGCTCCAAACCTTCCATCAGGTTTTTATAATCCAGGGTTTCGGATTCTTCAATCAGAGGATATACAAAATAAACCTGTCTGCCTTTTTTAATTTCATCTTTACAGAAATTATAGACATACAGCCTGTCTTTTTCACGTCTGTGAGCTGTAATAATGGGTTTTCTTCCCACTGGCATCTCATCAATCACAGAAACATCAAGATCAGAATAAAAACTCATGGCCAGGGTTCTTGGAATAGGAGTGGCTGTCATCACCAGAATATGAGGCGGAATCTTATTTTTAGCCCAAAGTTTTGCCCTTTGAGCAACACCGAATCTATGCTGCTCATCGATAATGGCTAATCCAAGATTTTTAAATTTAACCTTATCCTCTAAAACAGCATGGGTTCCGACTAAAATTGAAAGCGCACCATTTTCCAGTTCTTCATGGATAATTCTTCTTTCTGCGGCCTTGGTAGAGCCTGTAAGAAGGCGGATATTGATTCCTGTTTTTTCCAGCAGTTCCTTAATTCCATTATAATGCTGCTGGGCAAGAATTTCAGTTGGAGCCATCAGACAGCTCTGAAAGCCGTTGTCCATTGCAATAAGCATGGTAAGAAGTGCCACCATTGTTTTTCCTGATCCTACATCTCCTTGTAAAAGCCTGTTCATCTGGATCGGCCTTTTCATATCCATCCGGATTTCCTTTAAAACTCTTTTTTGTGCGTTGGTAAGATCAAAAGGAAGGTGATTTTCATAAAAGTCATTAAAATGATCTCCGATAATGGGAAAAGGATTACCATGAGACTGTGTTTTATGATGAAGTTTCTTTAAGCCGTATCCTAGCTGAAAGAAAAATGATTCTTCAAATTTCAATCTGTAATCCGCTTTATCAAAATGTTCCTGGTCTTTTGGGAAATGAACATTCAGGAAAGCATGCTGTCTGGACATGAATTTGAATGTCTTCATCAGATATTCCGGAAAATTTTCCTCGATAAGACCCGGAATCTCTCTGCAGATATTTCTTAAAGCATTCTGAAAAAATCTTTGGTTTAATCCTCTTTTTGTCAGTTTTTCAGAGCTTGGGTATATCGGTTTCAGGCGGGTGTCACCTTCTTTTTTTCTTCAGCCTCTATTTCCGGATGCGGCATGGAAAACTGGCGGTTGAAAACATTGATCTTTCGAAAATATAAACCTCCTTGTTGATCGGAAGCTGATCTTTCAGCCACTTGGAATACTGAAACCAAACCAGATCCATACTGCCGGTATCATCATTGAACTTTGCAGATAATCTCTTGGTTTTACCCGTCTGGATTTCCTGCACCTGAGTGATTTTTCCTTTCAGCTGTATTTCCTGACTGCTTTCCTGCTGAAGCTGGGATATTTTATAAATTTTACTTTTATCCAGATAGCGGATAGGATAGAAGTTCAGCATATCTTCTACGGTAGACAGGCCCAACACGTTTTTAATGAGTTTGGCTCTCTCCGGACCTATTCCTTTTACGTATTCTATGGAAGTTTCTAAAGTCATTTTTTGATTTGTAATCTGGTTTCAACATCTCCAGATCTATATGAAAAAACAAAGGTCCGAATTTCGGTAAAATAAAAAAGACTTCCAAAAAATTGAAAGTCTGTATAATGAATTTTTAGAATTGGACCCGAAAAAGCCGGTTTAAATTCTGAATTAATCTTTGATTTTAGATTTGAACTTTTCTGGTAGTCCTCCCATTGTTCCCTGGTCTTAATCTTTTTGAATACATCTTTTGAGATCAGTTCCAGATAAGGCTCCAGTTCTTTGGCAGACAATTCTCCCTGAAGAATAGTGATAGGATCTCCATGTTCATCCAGAAATACGGTGCTTGGAACAGCGCCTACATTCATGTATTGTGTAAACTCATGCAGAGAATTTCTTCCTTTTTTATGTTCAGTATTTGGGTTGGAAAATGTTCTTCCAAAATCTCAATACTCTTTTTTCTTCTGCGTTGAACTTTACAGGATAGTAATTCTCATTCAGATTCTGTGCAATTACTGAATGCCCGTATGTTTTCTTATCCATAATCTTGCAGGGACCACACCAGTCTGCATAAAAATCAATAAGTATCTTCTTGGGATTTTCTTTCTGAGCTTTTAAAGCTTCCTCAATGGTCATCCACTTTACCTGGGCAAAGTGAAAATTTAATAGAAGTAAGAGAATTATGCTTAAAATTTTCTTCATATTGTGATATTTAGGTAAAAATAAGCATAATTACTTATTTTCTATTTTACATCCTGCATTAATTTTTTCACGTACGGAGATATCAAAATTAATACCACTCCGGCAATTACCGCATACAATCCCAATTGTTTATATCCATCAGTATAAGTGATCAAAGCATCATAGTTGCTGGAACCTCCTTTTGATGTAGCAAGGCTGGCTCCGATAATCCCTGCAACATACTGTCCATACGCTGAAGCAAGGAACCACATTCCCATCATCATTCCCTGAAGATTCTTGGTAGAAAGCTTTGTCATGATAGATAACCCGATAGGAGAGAGGCATAATTCTCCAAGGGTAATGATTAATAATGCCAGCGTGAAGAAGTTCAATGAAGTAATCCCTGAAGATCTGCAAATAGTCTGGTTGCAAATAAGACATAATATCCTAATCCCAGGAAAATAAATCCTAATCCGAATTTGATAATAGTGTTAGGCTCAATCTTTCTTTTGTTCAGCCAGATCCAAAGGAGACCTACAAGCGGAGCAAGGAAAATAATGAAGAATGCTCCCCCTGAGTTATTAACGCCATTAGGATCTAGTCCGAAAAGGTCTTTGTTCAGGTTCTTGGCGGCAAAAATGCTTAAAGAGCCGCCACTTTGCTCGTAAATTCCCCAGAATATGATGGAGAAAATAATGAAAACCAAAGCAGCCCAAAGCTTTTTACGTTCAGAAGCTGTTACTTTAGACATTTCATAGAATAAATAGATTAAGGTCAGTGGTCCGATTGTCCACATAAAATAATCCGTATATTCTGTTTTAGCAACCATTGTCATAATGATAGGCACAAAAACCAGTGACAGTACATATACGCCATATTCTTTCCATTTTGGTATTGGAGCTGTTTTTGTTTCTGCTAAAGGGTGCCCCGGCTGTAACCCGATAGTACCTAATGTTCTTTGTGTAAATACAAAGTTAATTAAGCTTACTACCATTACGATTGAAGCCAGTCCAAAAGCAATATGCCATCTCATTTCTTCTGCAATAATATTGCTTAAAAATTCTCCTTTACCAATAGCAATGCATAAATAACCACCCAGCAATGCGCCAAGGTTAATCCCTGCATAAAAGTGAAAAACCTGCATCAGCTCTTGAATCATTGGGTTTATAAAGCTGCCCCACCATTGAAGAAATATTAGGTTTGAAGAAACCTGTTCCTACTACGGTGAAAGCTATTCCCAGGAAAAAGAATTTATGGGGATCGGTAGCAAGAATTAAACTTCCTACGATCATCAGAAGACCTCCCCAGAACAGGGACTTTCTGAATCCTAAAATTTTATCGGCAAAAAGGCCTCCTACAAAGGTAAAGGCATATACGAACGCTTGTGTGGCACCATATTGAAGGTTGGCTTCTTTTTCATGGAAATTAAGCTGTGAGATCATGAAGAAGACCAGCATTCCACGCATTCCGTAGAAACAGAAGCGTTCCCACATTTCAGAGAAAAACAGGCTCCAGATCTGTCTGGGATATTTTCCTTTGAAATTTTGTATTTCATCTAAAGTTAAGCTCATAATGATATATGATTAAGTTCTAATTAGGGTTTTTATTTTCCTGATCCAGCTCAAAACGGATTCTGTCCTGGTCAATAATTTGTTTTAATTCTTCTTCTTTTGGGAGGTACAGCAGGTATTTGCTGGCAAATAAATTGTTTTTATCATTCAAAACGGAATATTTTACAATAGTCTCATCCTTTTCTGAGCATAGCAAGATTCCGATGGTTGGGTTATCTCCTTCACCGCGTTTCAGATCATCATACATTCTTACATACATATCAATCTGCCCAATATCCTGATGAGAGAGTTCTCCGGTTTTCAGATCAATGATGACAAAGCATTTTAAGATGTAATTATAGAAGACAAGATCGATGTAGAAGTCCGATGTATCCGTAGAAATATGTTGTTGTCTCGCTACGAAAGCAAACCCTTTTCCAAATTCAAGTAAAAATTTTTGAATATGATCAATAATAGCTGTTTCAATTTCCTTTTCAGAGAATTGTTCATCAGCTTTTAAGCCAAGGAATTCAAAAATATAAGGATCTTTTAAAACACTGTGAATACTTTCTGATGAAGATTTTTTATGTTCTAAAACGCGTTCATAAGCCAGAGAATTGATTTGTCTTTTGAGATCTCTTACATTCCAGTTGTTTTGTACTGCTTCATTCAGGTAATAATGTCTTTTGTCTTTATTATCCTGGGCTGAAAGCAACCTGTAATGGGACCAGCTCAATTGTTGAGACAATGTGTCAACAATTGGAAACGCTGTGTAAAACTTTCGCATATTAGACAAGTTCGTATAATCAAACCCTTTTCCAAATTCTAAGGTAAGCTTCTGAGAAAGTTTTTTCAGCGTATACTTTCCGTATTCTGCACGTTCTTTTCCCTGCTGTTCATCTTCAACAATAAGTTTTCCAATCTGCCAGTAGGTAAGCAGTAGAGTAGAGTTCGCTATCCGAAAAACTTTTTCGCGCGACTGCCTAATGATTTCCTTTACGGATTGGAATAAAGAATCTTCGGAAATTTCCATCATACGAAAATAAAAAAACCTCTGACTTGGCAGAGGTTTTATAATATTTTGTTGATACAATTAGTTTACGCCGTGCATCATTTTCTTTAAGATAGGTGAAATTAAACCTAGAATTACAGCAGCAATACCACAAAGTACTACGAATACCATGAAGAATTCAAATAAGTTATGGATTTCGAATCCTACAAAAGTAGGGTTGTGTAATGGTAATTGAGCTTTATCGAAAGCAGCTACCTGATCCGCTGTAAGGGTTACTTTTTTATCTAAAACATCCTGTAGATTAATACCCATTTCTTCAGCTTTCTTGAATTTATCACCTGTTGCAGGGATAAGTGCTCCTAATGAACCTGCCAATGCATAACCTGCAGCGTTAGAAATAAAGAAAACACCGTACAGTAATGAAGCAAATCTTTTTGGTGCCAGTTTACCAACCAATGATAAACCGATCGGGGAAAGACAAAGCTCACCACATGTCTGGATGAAATATAGTAACATTAACCATTTGATGGCTAATAAACCTGAGTTTCCAAGGTCTTTTACGTTATGAGCAATAATGAAATAAGAAAGAGCGATCAATGCCAGTCCCATTGCTTGTTTGAATGGAGATACCGGTTCTTTTCCTTTAGCTCTTAATTTATCCCAGATTAAACTGAAAGGAACAGCCAGAATAACAACGAAGATTCCGTTGAAGATCTGAACCATTGAAGGCGGCATATTCCATCCGAAAATATTTCTGTCAGTTTGGTTATCTGCGATAAATGTTAATGAAGATCCTGCCTGTTCAAACGCAGCCCAGAAGAAAATAATAAAGAAAGATACAATATAGATTACCCAAATTCTCTGTCTTTCCACCTTATTTTCAGCAGAAGACATAATTAGGAAGGCAAGTGAAATACCGGCTGAATAGATGAACGGATAAATGATTCCTTTGATCAGTTGTCCCATTTCTACAGAATTGAATCCAAACTCACCTACAAGAAGGTATCTGAATACAAAGAATAAAATCACAAATATTCCTCCTGTGATTCCTAAAGCCTGCCCAGAGAATTTGGCAGTCTGTGTTTCTCCTTCTTCAAAGTCAGCACTTGTATTATTTTTTGGCAATCCCCCGATAGGTCTTCCCTCCGGAGTTACCACATATTTATTTTTAAGGATAAAGAATGTTACCGTTCCGATAACCATTGCAATAGAAGCCGCTAAGAATCCCCATTTGAAAGCAAAGATATCTCTTACTCCTGTTGCTGCATCTTTTACGTCTCCTACGTATGGACAGATGAACTGCCCCAGGAATGCTCCGATGTTGATCCCCATATAGAAAATAGTAAAGGCAGAATCCAGCTTGGACTTTTCCTGTTTTGGATAAAGGCTTCCTACCATTGAGGAGATATTCGGTTTGAAGAATCCGTTACCAAAAATGATCACGAATAATGCCAGCCACATGATAAGCTTAGCACTGCCAATATCTGCTGAGAAAGTAGAGGCACTGATGAATAATAGGAACTGGCCGATAGCCATTAACGATCCACCAATGATGATAGCGTATCTGTTTCCGATATATTTATCAGCAATAAATCCTCCCAAAAGAGGGGTTAAATAACATAAAGCTAGAAATCCACCATAGATGATCGCTGCATCAGCTTCTTTTATTAATAAGGAATTTACCATGAAGAGCGTCAAAAGTGCTCTCATCCCATAAAAGTTGAAACGCTCCCACATTTCTGTTCCGAAAAGAACCCATAATCCTTTAGGATGCCTGGAATTCTTATTCTCTACAAATTCATCCGGTTTCGGACTCAATGCTTCAATATTATCCATTTCTATTGTTAATTTTTGTTAAGACTGACAAATATAGTTTATTTTGGGTTTTTGGCAAGGTTTTAATTTTATTTTTAAAAAAAAGCTGCGGAGGACTTCCGCAGCTTGCTAATTTGTATAATATCAAGGATTAATGTCCTTTTTCCTTCATAATTTTGTTCAGTCTTTTCAGCATGGAAAGCCCTAAAAGTGTAGCAAATATTAACAAAGCGAAGTTCACAAGGAAATAATTCGTCTTATTTTCATAATTGTACCATGTGCTTGCCAGAATTCCTGAGAGCTTGTTTCCAACGGAGTTGGCCAGGAAGAAACCTCCCATCATCAGGGCTGTAATTCTTGCAGGAGAAAGCTTGGAAACGAAAGAAAGTCCCATTGGAGAAAGACAGAGCTCACCAACGGTGATTACTCCATAGCTGGCAACCAGCCATAACGGAGATACTTTTACAGCACCATTGTCTCCCGCCATTACTGCTAAAACCATCACCAGACAGGAAAGTCCGGAAATAAAAAGTCCTAAAACAATTTTGGTAGGCGTTAAAGGTTCTTTTCCTTTCCTTCTCAGTAATGCCCAGAATCCTACAATAACTGGCGTCAAAGCAATAACCCAGAACGGATTGATAGACTGGAACAATTCTGTATTGTATAAATAGACTTTATTTTCAGGGTTTTTCTCAAGAGCAGCACGCTGTTCAGGAGATATGTTTTTAAAATAAACATCTTTTCCCATTTCCTTTTTAGTCTCTCCGTTATCATCTTTCTGAGAGCGGAACTGATTATCATATACAGGAGTTTCTTTGTCTTTATAGCTTTTCCCATCTACCATATAGATACCTTCCAATGGCTTTTCAAGAGAGGCCGGAACACTTCTGTCCGTATAATAATTGGCCCATCTTGTTAAGGCTGTACCGTTTTGTTTGAAAACAGCCCAGAAGAACATACTGATCAGAAATACGGAAAGCAATGCGCCGATAGATGCTTTTTCATCAGGTTTCGCTTTAAAGTAAAGGGAAGCATAAAAGTAAATAACAGGGATACATGCAAAAATAAAGGCATCCGTACTGTCACTCCCGAAAATATTATCAGGAATAAACCAGCCTATTGCTCCGGCAATAATAGCAGGAACAAATACTTTGATCAGAATTTCTGAAAGCTTGGTATCACCTTCCTGCACAGGCTTCATCTGTGCTGCGTGGATATAATGTTTTCTTCCGACTGTAAATATAACCATCCCGATAAGCATCCCTACTCCGGCAGTGATAAAAGCTTCACCCCAACCGAATTTATTACGCATGAAAGCCGCAATAATATTACAGATAAATGCCCCGATATTGATTCCCATGTAGAAAATATTATACCCGGAATCTTTATTGGCTTTATAGGGTTCTTCAGAATAAAGGTTTCCTAAGAGTGTTGAAATGGTAGGCTTAAAGAAACCGTTTCCGATAATAATTAACGCCAGAGAGGTATAAAATAAAGGCAAATCCTTAAAAACACCCATTCCTATATATCCTGCAGCCATTAAAAAACCTCCGAGATAAATAGATTTAATATACCCTAACACTCTGTCTGCCAGGAATCCTCCGATGAATGGTGTCAGATAGGTTAAGGCAATATAAGTTCCGAAAATGTCATCAGCAGTTTTATCCGGAAGTCCAAGTCCGCCTTTCATACCCGTAGGCTCAATAACATACAGAACAAAGATTCCAAGAATCAGGTAGTACCCGAAACGCTCCCACATTTCTGTAAAAAACAGATAAGGCAGCCCTTTAGGATGTTTAGTCTTCATATAATCAATTTTCAAATTTCCCAAAAATAGGTTTTTAATTTTAATTGATAAAATAAATAATACATTCACAAATGATAAATGAAATGAATGCAAAATTTTAATTCAAAACGAAGTTTTACATTAATGAAATTAATTTGTATAACCTGTATTTGTTTGATAATTAATGATTTACTTGTATGATTTAATCGGAATAATTCTTTTTTGTGTTCTTTTTTTCTACATTTATATATCGTCAATAATGACACATAATCATTTAAAAAAACATTATGAAGAAATTAAAAAAACTTTCGAGGAAAGATTTGAAAATTATTAAAGGAGAGGCTGCAGGAGATGGTAGCAGTGGAGTGTATTATAAATGCTGCTTTAAAATCATCGATATATGCAGTGAATGTAGATATACAAGTTCTACACCTTTATGTGAAAGCAGGGCTTACCCAGTAGTTTGTTAAATAAATGAGTTTTCTTAACAAAAAAGAAACGTTTAATCATCTTATAGAATTGGATAAGCTGTAAAAAGATCCTTTCTATACAAAGAACACCCTTTCAAATTATTGAAAGGGTGTTCTTTGTATCATAGTAAATCTTTCCAATTGTTTCCTTAGAAAAGTTTGTAGGATGAGTATAAGAATAAAATGAATAATACTTTGCTAAACGATGACTGAAATACATATAAAAATTAAATACATGGTATTAGTTAAAGAATTTTGTATAGATGTACACAATATGTATCAGGAGACAATTTAAAATTACACAAAATATGCAAACCGATTTCTTTATGATAAACGGTTTGTTTCCTAGTTTCGAGATGTCAATATTGACACATAAACATTTATTATGAAGAAATTAAAAAAGATTTCGAGAGAAAAGTTAAAAAGTGGAGCTGGTGATATATGTGCACAATGGGGTCTGGAATGTGGTTTTCATTATACGGTCCAAAACGGACAAGTAGTTGAATCACTAACTCATAATGCTTGTATGTAAACTTAAAAAGTTATTTTATATGAGATGCAGTAATGCATCTCATATTGTTCCTGTGCTTTAATATTTTCATTGAGTTTGTTGAACAAGGACTTAATATTTACTATGAAAAAATTATTATTTATTTTACTTTTTCTTTCAAATATTTTATCTGCACAACTTATTTCGTTTGTTTACGAAATTAAGCATAAGCCAAATCCGGATAAAGAAATTTTTGAAACCGGCAACTATTATCTTGATATAATCGGAGGGCAGTCTGCTTTCCGGTCAAAAAAAGAAAGGTATGCTGATTCATTAATGTTGAAAAACGGATATTGGGAAGGCGGACCAAAAACTTCACTTAATCAGCTTTATATTATTAAGAATTTAATAAATAAAAGTATCATCAAATGTATAACAACTCTATCAATGCATGATTTATATAACATCACTATAAATGATAAGCTAAGTTGGGAGATTCTGCCCGAAAGAATGAAATTGGGAGATATGGAATGTCAGAAAGCCACAGTAAAGTATGGTGAAAGAAATTGGATAGCATGGTTCAGTCATAGCATACCCCTACCGGAAGGACCTTATATATTTCATGGATTGCCAGGATTGATCATAAAGATTTCTGATGATAAAAATGATTATGATTTTAGTTTGATAAAGACTATAAATATTGATAAAAATAAAACGTTTTATTTGAGAAAGGGAAAAGAAATAACCTGGGAAACCTATGAAAAGATACAACGGGATTATTATATGGATCCGTTTGCAGAAATCAAGGCAAGAAATATAAAGTATAAAGTAACTGATGAAAAAGGATATCCGGTGGAAATAAGTTTAAAACAGATGACGGAAAGTATTCAAAAACGAATAAGGGAAAACAATAATCCAATTGAACTCAACCATAAAGTCAATTATAATTAAACAGGCTTTAGATGTTTTAAAACTACCTGAATATAAAAAATGCACTCAGCTGAGTGCACTTTATTCCCTTACTTGATTATATAACCCTTTTTTCTACAATTTTAAAAGGTATTTATAGTATTTTATTATAAGTTATTCAAAATAAAATCCGTCATTTTCTGATACAGCTGTGGTCTTGTCTGTCCACCATAAATTCCGTGGTTTTTATCCGGATAAGCCATGAAATCAAATTGTTTTTTATTTTGAATCAAAGCTTCAGAAAACTCCATTGAGTTCTGGAAGTGAACATTATCATCAGCAGTTCCGTGGATTAACAGGAATTTTCCTTTCAACAGATTCGCATATTCTGTAGGAGAGTTTTTATCATATCCATCAGGATTTTCCTGAGGCGTTCTCATAAATCTTTCCGTGTATACTGAGTCATAATATCTCCAGTTGGTTACCGGTGCTACAGCAATTCCCATCTTGAAAACATCTGCTCCTTTCGTCATGGCCAGACTGGTCATATACCCACCAAAGCTCCATCCGAACATTCCGATTCTGCTTTTGTCAATATAAGACTGGTTTCCGAACCACTTTGCTGCAGTGATCTGATCTTCAATCTCATATTTTCCTAAGTTCATATAAGTTACTTTCTTATATTTTGCTCCTTTGTAACCCGTTCCACGCCCGTCTACACAAGCTACAATATATCCTTTTTGTACAAGGTGATTGAACCACATTGCATTGCCATTATCCCAGGAGTTCGCTACCTGCTGAGATCCCGGTCCGGAATACTGGAACATAAATAAAGGATACTTTTTATTCGGATCAAAGTTCTTAGGCTTCATGATCCAGGCATTCATCTGATCACCAACAGCATTGGGGATCGTGATGAATTCTTTTTCAACAAAATTATCAGCTTTTAACTTCTGTAGCTGTTCGTTGTTGTTCTGAAGTTCTTTCACTGTCTTTCCATTACCATCCTTTAAAACATAAGTATAAGGTCTTGAGGCAGTGGAAGAGGTTTCAATAAAATAATTATAGTTTTTGCTGAAATTGGCAGAGTTGTTTCCTTCCGCATTGGAGATCAGCTGAGCTTTTCCGTTTTCGATATTTACTTTGGAAATTACCTTATTAATGCTTCCTTTCTCGGTCGTCTGAACGTAAATTTCTTTAGATTTTGGATTAAATCCATAATAATCGGTTACTTCCCAGTTTCCTTTTGTAATCTGTTTTTTAAGCTTGCCGTCTTTGTCATACCAGTAAAGGTGGCGGTTTCCGTCTCTTTCAGAAGCCCAGAGGAATGAATCGTCTTCAAGGAATTCCAGAGTAGGGCTGTCTGTGTCGATCCATTTTTCATCCGTTTCAGTGAACAACTTCTGAACAGCTCCTGTTTTGGTATTTACTTTTAAAATGTCTGAAGCATTCTGGATTCTTTCGGAAGTAATTAAAACGATTTCATCCGGTTTTGCTGTCTGGAAGACATTCGGAATATAATAGTTTTTGAAAGAGCCTAAGTTCAGCTGCATTGTTTTTCCGTTGTCAAGACGATATAGCTGTGCAGAAACTACAGAGTTTTTCTCGCCTGCTTTCGGATACTTATAGCGCATTTCAGTCGGATAAAGGGTTTTTCCATAGATCGGGATATAGATTTCCGGAACCTGGCTTTCATCAGACTTTACAAATACAATCGCATCAGAATTCTTGGTCCACTCGTATTGTCTTGCGTGTCCGAATTCTTCTTCATACACCCAGTCTGCCAGGCCATTCAGGATTGAATTCTTTTTACCATCGGTAGTAATCTGTGTGATTTTCCCTGAACCAAGATCCTGATAGAAAAGATTATTGTCAGAAATAAAGGCTACTTTCGTTGCATCAGGCGAGAATGTAGGTTCCTGAACCGGCTTTCCTTCATTCAAGCTGATTACTTTCCCGGATTTTAAATCTTTAACATCAAATTTTCCAAGGAAAGAATGTCTGTAAATAGGCTGGCTTCCCAGCTGTAAAAGGATTTTAGATTCATCATCAGAAAAAATATAGCTTTCAAACTTTCCATCTACAAGATTTCCTTCTTTTTGTGAAGTTTTGTAAGAATATTTTGCAATTCCTGATGGTTCAATAACAAGATAGTTTTCCCCGTTTTTCATGGAAGAGATTCCTGCAATCCCCTTTCCACGGTAATATCCTGAATAAATTTTATCTAAAGTGATTTCCTGCGCCGATACATTTTGAAATACTGCCGCCACAGTAAGAGTTAAGAGTAGTTTTTTCATTTCTAACATTAATGGATTTCAAAGATAATAATTTTATTAAATGTGTAAAAAAGCTTTTCAAATAAGCTTTTTGGCAAAAAAATTGAATATCATTAACTATAATCAAATCAAATAATAATTATGGAAACGAATGCATACAACCAGAAACTGAACCGTTATGTAATGAATGATCAGATCGTTTATACAGGTTTTTCCAGTTTTAATGACGCAGAGGAATGCGCCCGTAAAAAAGGAGGAACATTGGTGGAAGTCGTATTCAGAGACGGGAATGATAATCCCGAAATCAATGATGAAGCGGGTTTGATAGAAAAAACTTCATTACTATGTGTATGCAGGCGATGAATATAAATTTATCCATTCCTCAGACCCGGGATTCAGAAAATATGCGGATGAACTGCAGAAAATTAAAGCAAAACAACAGCAGTCTCCGCCGGATGAAAGGTATTTAGCCAATTTTGAAATTGAAAATGCGGAAGACCCGATCATTGTGATCAAGAATGATCATTTTGAGTCGGTAACATCGAGAGAGCGTTCAAAATATTTGAAACATGCCTGTGTTTATGAATTAGGGGTATCCCTGCCAAAATCTTAAAAAATCTTATCATGAGCAAGACTAAATATTCAGAAAAAGCTCAGGACAAAGTAGGAAAAGTTATGCACGAATTCAAGGAAGGAAAACTGAAATCTTCTTCCGGAAAGAAAGTGACAAGCAGAAAACAAGCCGTAGCCATCGGTATTTCTGAAGCGAGGGAAAAAGGCCTTAAAGTGCCTTCTAAGAAAAAAAGTAAATAAACTCAATAAAAAAACCGGAAAATTTTTCCGGGTTTTTTATTGAATGGCAAAATATCAAATATGTTATTCGTTTTTAGCTATTCTGCCTTTTTATTTTACCAGTCCGCTTCAGTATATAGTACTTTGTAATATTCATCCGCCATCCTGTCGCTGTTGAAATGATCTTTTACATCATTCATCGCATTGTGCTGGATTTTTCTCCATTCGTCAGGTCGGTCATAATAGGTAGGAAGTATTTCGTTTTCCAGGATTTCATACAACTTGTTTAAATCGTAATTGTCCTGCTCATAAATACTCATATTCAGATAATCTGCTTTGGGAACTACAAAAGAGTTTTCTCCATGTTTTGCGAATTCCGGGATCCAGCCGTCATCTGTGGATAAATTAACAGAGCCGTTCATTGCAGCCGTCATTCCCGAAGTTCCTGAAGCTTCCCTTGGAACCCTTGGGTTATTAAGCCACACATCAGAACCCTGTTTCAGAGATTTGCTTAAAGAAAGTTCATAACCTGTAAGAACAGCAATATTCTTATGGTTTTTACTTTCTTCAACCAGCGTATTGAATGTAGAAATGGCAGAGTAGTCCATTGGATAGGGCTTTCCTGCCCAGATGATCTGTACCGGATATTTTGGGTTATTCAGGAGTCTGTAGAATCTTTCTTTATCATGTAAAAGAAGCTCTGCTCTTTTATAACCGGCAAATCTTCTCGCCCAGACAATGGTAAAGACATTAGGATTAAATAAGTTCCCTGTCTGATCTGCGACAATGCTGAACAGCTTTTTCTTTAAATACTTTTTACGGAAGTCAAAAGCAGTTGCATCATTTTCATCTTTTGCATTGTATAAAGGTTTATCGGACCAGTATTTAAACTCCTGGGCATTTGTAATAGAGGTAATTTCGCAGATTCCAGGGTATTTATTCCACATTGCTCTGGATACTACACCATGAAGCTGGGAAACCCCATTGGCCATTCTTGCCATTCTTAATGCGCAGAGAGAATGATTGAAACGGTCATCATCAGATCCTTCAATCTTTTTCACTTCTTCCATGCTGTATCCTGAAAAATAAGACATATCATAACATAACCTGAAGCTATGCTTTTCATTACCTGCTTCTTCCGGGGTATGGGTTGTGAAAACCAGTTTTTCCTTAACTTTATTAAGATCTCCGTTATATTTTCTTAAAAGATAAAAAGCTGCAGGCAGTCCGTGAGCTTCATTCAGGTGATAAACGTCTCTTTCAATATTCATTTCATCCAGTAACTTGGCTCCGCCTTTTCCTAATAAAATATATTGTGCAAGCTTTGTGGATTCATTGGCATCATATAATTTGTGGCAGATTGTTTTGGAAACGTGGTCATTTTCCGGAACATCCGTAGAAAGGAAAAACATGGGTGCCGTATTGAAAATTTCAGGGTCCAGATACCATACCTTTACCCAAACCGGAGCACTGTGGATTTCGATTTGAAATTTGATTCCGGTGTCTTCAAGAAAGCTGTACATCTTTCTTGTCCATACCGGCTGTAAGGTCTGATCGTGATTTCTCGCCTGGTCATAATAACCGAACTTCCATAAGATCCCGATGCCAATAAGATCCTGCTTAAGATTGTAAGCGCTTCTCATGTGAGATCCTGCCAGAAAGCCAAGCCCTCCCGAATATATCTTCAGTACCTGCTCAAGAGCAAACTCCATTGAGAAATAAACAGTTTTTTTGGAATATTGAGGATTGATATTGTAGGGTATTCTGAAATTCCTAAAATCCATAAATGTAGGTTTGTGTTTAAAAAAGCAAAGGTATAAATAATGAAAATAAACTTTACATTAATTAATAGATAAATTAATGTAAAAACTAAGCATTGAATTGTTTTTTTACTTATCTTTAAGAGTGTAAATTTTTGATTATCAAAAACTTTTAATGATGAAAGCCAATGGCTGCATGTGTTCTTTAATTAAATAAAAAAATCACACATGAAAAAGACATTTTCTGATGAAGATCTGATCAAGAATCTGAGTTTATATTACCTGAACAGGCATTTGAAAAAAAAGCCCATAGAAAAGTATCATCGTACCATAGACGAATCTCCGCTGCATGACCGTGAAAAATACAGAAAGAAATCTGAGATTCTTCTTCTCAACTCTTTCATGCACCACTTCCCCGAAGTGAAATTTGAAAACCTTACCTGCGAGAGCCCGGACTTTATCGCAAAATTAAACGACAAAAAAATCGGAATAGAACTTACTGAAGTCATCAACCATCTGGAAATGAAAAAAGTGGAAAGCACTTTGAATAAAATGTTCCGTCAGGCAGAAATATTATTAGAACAGGAAGACACTACGAAATATCGTGGTGTTTATTTTTTAGAATTCCATCCGGCAACCAAATTTGATAACCTGGAAGTACAGCAGGAAAACATTATCAGTATTTACAAAAGCATAAAAAAAATAAACCCGTAGGCTGCGTAAAAAGTCTGAGAAAATCTTTCCATCGCAGGAATGTTTTTATCACCCATGAGTACAGCATGAACCTGTTTGATGAGCTCTGTTCGGAAAAGATTCTGGAACTCATTGAAAAAAGAACGAAAAATTTCCTTATTATGACACTTCTGTGGATGAATGCTGGCTGGTTATTGTTTCAGACATGAATTCCATTGCTTCACGATATACTTTTATTCAGGACAAAGAACATCTGAAGGAAGTGAAAAGTCCTTTCCACAAAATATTCCACCTTGAAAATCTTTGTGGAAATATTACAAGTATCAAGTAAAGTGAGTGTTTTTATATGTTTAGTTATTTTGTGTTTTAATTGAAAATAATATAAATAATTTTAAATTATTTCATTTTTTAATTTGTAATAGTTTAAAATTATTGAGATTTTATTGTTTATAATTAAAATATAGGTATATTTGGTGTGCATTGACTATCAGTGTGATGTATAACTAATATAACCATAAACATATATCTATGAGAAAAATTTTACTTTTCATACTTCTATGCCTCTCTCATACTTTCTATGCCCAGGCCGATTGTGCTACTGCACTTTCCGTTTGCGGAAACTCAAATATCACTTACAGTCCTACAGGATATGGTAATATAAAAGAATTGGTCAACTCGGGAAGCTGTATAGACTTTACCGGAGAGCACAACTCAATATGGTATAAAATCACCATTGCTACAGGAGGAACACTCACTTTCGACCTCGTCCCGAACAATCCTGATGCCGATTATGACTGGGCAATTTTTGGTCCTAATGTAACCTGTGGAAGCTTAGGTTCACCAATACGTTGTAATGCTGCAACGGTTATCGGGCCTGGCCCTGCTACAGGCCTGAACATGACAAGCACACTTCTAAGTGCCGCAGGAGGCTCACTGACTCCTTATTGCAAGTATCTTGATGTTTTGCCGGGACAGACTTATTATTTGTTTATTGATAACTGGGTAAGCAGCACCAGTTCCACCACGGCTCCGTTTTCTTTAACATGGGGCGGAACTGCAACACTGGCTTCACCGTTCACGGATCCAAGCATCCAGACCCAGCCATTTAATCCTCCCGGAATTCCGGCAGCCAATCCTGCTGACCCGAGAGAAGTGGTAATATGTTCTCCTACAGCTTTATTTGATTTTTCTACATTATCCTCAGGAATTCTTAACGGGAATCAAAACTTTGGGGTAAGTTACCATGTGAGCCAGAATGATGCCTTAACAGGGAATAATCCGATTACAACCCCTGTCACTGTCAATACAACCACTGTTTATTATTACAGTATCAGTTATACCGACCCTACAAATGCTTCTAATCCGCTTAATAAGTGTAAGCAGGTAGGAACATTTAAATTCAAAAATGGAGCTATAACAGTTAAAAATGTAACATTGACCGAGTGTAACAATAATAATGCAGGCACAGCTTTATTTGATCTGACTACAGCTGACGTTATCGCAAACCCGAATGTCACCAAAAAATATTATCATACGATGGCAGATCTCAATGCCGGTACTAATGAGATTACCAATCCCATGGCATTTGTTTCTGCAGAAGGCGTTATCTATGTGAAGGTGATATCCGAATTCGGTTGCAGCGCTGTAGCACAGATTACCCTGAAGTTTTATCCGGTTGTGGTTGTGAATGAAGCAACCTTAAGATCATGCTTCATTGAATCCAGCCCATCCACGGCTTCTTTCAATCTTGTCAATGCTTCAGTAACAGGACAGACCAATCCGACAAAAAAATATTATCCTTCATTGACAGATGCTCTTAATCAAACTAATGAGATCCTGAATGCCAATAATTATATTGCACCTAACGGATTTGTATATGTAAGGGTTTCGAATGCCCAGGGATGTTACACAATTGCCAGAATTACTTTAGTCGTTATTCCACCGGTATATTCCGATAAACTTAAAGATGTGACGATTTGTGCCGAAGATCAGACAACGCTGGATGCAGGACCTGGATTCAAAAGTTATGAATGGAGTACAGGAGCTACAACTCAAACCATCAAGGCAGGGATAGGAGTATACTGGGTGAAACTTAAAACAGGAGAATGTATCACGACACAAACAGTAAAAGTACTTCCTTCCGAGCAACCGGTTGTTTCCGGTATTGATATTTCGAATAATACCATCACAGTATCTGTAATCGGAGGAACCCCGGCTTATAAATATTCAATAGATAATATCATCTGGCAGGATTCCAATGTTTTCAATAACCTTTCAAGAGGGGATCATAAAGTATATGTAAAAGATGCCTATGATTGTGATCCGATAGAAATCGGAATCGTTGTGCCTAATCTGATCAATGTAATTACTCCTAATGCAGACGGAATAAATGATGTGATCGACTATTCTGCACTGGCCAGTAAACAAAACCTGATCATGAATGTTTTTGACCGGTATGGAAATAAAATCTTCCAGGCAGACAGATCAAATGGTTATAAATGGGATGGTACCCAGGGCGGAAGAAGAGTACCTACAGGAACCTACTGGTATTCTATCACATGGAATGAAAATGATAAAAAGAATACAGCCATTAAATATACAGGCTGGGTTCTGGTGAAAAACAGAGAATAATAATAAAACAGATAGAAAAAACCACTTCAATTTGAAGTGGTTTTATTTTTAAAGTTTTTAATTTAGGTAGCAAAATAGAAAGCATGAAAGACCTGTTCATAAAACGTTTTGAATACTATAAATCACTTGGGGATAAAACCTTTGATCAGCTCACAGACGAGCAGATATTCTGGCAGTATAATGAAGAAAGTAATTCGATTGCTGTAATAGTGAAGCATATTTCCGGCAATATGCTTTCAAGATGGACCAATTTCCTTACTGAAGACGGAGAAAAATCTTATCGTAACCGTGATGATGAGTTTGTCAACTCTTTTACAACTAAAGCAGAAGTCCTTGAGTATTGGGAAAAAGGCTGGACCTGTTTTTTTAATGCTCTTGATAAAATAAATAATGAGAATCTTTATTCAACAATATATATCAGAGGAGAAGGACATTCCGTGATGGATGCCGTTTTTCGTCAGCTGGCTCATTATCCGTACCATATCGGCCAGATCGTTTATATTGCTAAAATGATAAAAAATGAAGATTGGAATACACTTTCTATTGCCAGAAACCGTTCCCAACAGTTTAATACAGAAATGAAAACCAGATTTTCAAGTACAGATCAGGAAAGCAATTCATCACCTGTCTGCTTTCAAAACAGTCCTGAAGTGAGGGACGAATATAAACAATAGATTGAATCAATCTTGCATTCTTATTAAAATTACTATCTTTGCACCCATAAAATTCAGGAGTAACAAATGTCTACTTTTCACAGAACTGCCGCGTTTCATACACTGGGCTGCAAATTAAACTTTGCAGAAACATCTACTATTGCCCGTCAATTAACAGATGCAGGTTATGAGAAGGTAAGTTTTGATGAAAAAGCAAATGTGTATGTTATCAATACATGTTCCGTAACAGAAAATGCTGACCGTGAATGTAAACTTCACGTAAAAAGAGCAATGAAAGCCAATCCGGAAGGACTGGTAGTAATTGTCGGATGTTATGCACAGCTGAAACCTGAAGAAATTTCACAGATTGAAGGCGTTGATCTCGTTTTGGGAGCAAAAGAAAAATTCAATATTCTAAGCTACCTTGATGATTTGGAGAAATCTGAGAACGAAGGTATAGTGCACTCCTGTGAAATTGAAGAAACCGACTTTTTTATCGGAAGCTATTCTATCGGGGACAGAACCAGGGCTTTCCTCAAAGTGCAGGATGGCTGTGATTACAAATGTACCTACTGTACCATTCCGTTAGCAAGAGGAATTTCACGTTCAGATACCATTGAAAATGTTCTTAGAAATGCTAAGGAAATTGCTGCTAAAGATATCAAAGAAATTGTTCTTACAGGAGTAAATATCGGTGATTACGGTAAAGGTGAGTTTGGAAATAAAAGACATGAACATACGTTTCTTGATCTTATTTCAGAGCTGGATAAAGTAGAAGGGATAGAAAGAATCCGTATATCTTCTATTGAACCCAATCTTTTAAAAGATGAAAGCATTGAACTGGTTTCTAAAAGCAGAAGCTTTGTTCCGCATTTTCATATCCCGTTACAATCCGGAAGTGATGATCTTTTGAAAAAGATGAAGCGTCGTTACCTGACTAAACTTTACAACGACAGAGTGAACAAGATCCGCGAGGTTATGCCTGATGCGGCTATCGGTGTAGATGTTATTGTAGGATTCCCGGGAGAAACAGAAGAAAGATTTATGGAAACCTATAATTTCCTGAATGAGCTTCCTATTACCTATCTTCACGTATTTACCTATTCTGAAAGAGAAAATACGGAAGCCGCAGCAATGGACGGAGTAGTTCCTGTGGCGGAACGAAAAAAACGTAATAAAATGCTGAGGATCCTTTCTGAAAAGAAGAAGATGGCATTTTATCAGACACAACTTGGAAAGACGCTTCCTGTTCTTTGGGAGCACGAAAATAAAGACGGGAAAATGTTTGGCTTCACCGAAAACTATGTGAGAGTCCAGAAAGACTTTGATCCTGCATCCGTAAACCAAATCGAATTTCTGAATTTAGAAAAAATCCTGTCAGATGGCACGGTTTCTGTGCAATCTTCCTACCAAAATTTTTTAGCAAAAGCATAGGCTCTTTGCAAAAATTCTACTAAATTTATTTTTAAACTTTAAATACTACATTCATGAGAGATAAGTTTTTATCTTGGGGAATTGTATTAGTAGTTGCTACATGGATTATAGCAATGCTGATCAGAGCGCATTACTGGATACCGACGCTGTTATCCGCAATTTATGCATTGGGTGTTTACAATGCTTACCAATCGAAACATGCTATTTTAAGGAATTTTCCGGTATTGGGATATTTCCGGTATTTTTTCGAGAGTATTTCACCCGAAATGCAGCAATACTTTATTGAAAGGGAAACAGACGGAAAACCGTTTCCAAGAAACCAGCGTTCTGCAGTATACAGACGTGCAAAAAATTTAAGTGATACGGTAGCTTTCGGGACACAGCTTGAAGTGAACCACAGAAAATACGAAGGGATCAAGCATTCTATTTATGCAAAGTCACCATCAGAAGAACTTCCCAGAGTATGGGTTGGCGGTGAGCAGTGTACACAGCCTTACCATGCTTCCTTATTCAATATCTCAGCAATGAGTTTCGGAGCATTGAGTGACAGAGCACAGATCTCACTGAACAGGGGGGCTAAAAAAGGAAACTTTTATCATAACACGGGAGAAGGGGAATTTCGCCTTATCATCTGGAGGGAGGAGATTTATGCTGGCAGATTGGAACAGGGTATTTCGGGTGCCGTGATGATGAAGGAAAATTCAATCCTGAATTATTTACCAAATATTCAACCCTTCCTAATGTGAAAATGATTGAGATCAAATTGTCACAGGGGGCAAAACCAGGCCATGGAGGAGTGCTGCCGGGCGTGAAAAATACTCCGGAAATTGCAGCAATTCGTCACGTAACACCGGGAATGACTGTTATTTCTCCACCATCACATACTGCTTTCTCTGATGCTGCAGGGCTGTTGAGGTTTGTACAGCAGCTGAGAGATCTTTCAGGAGGAAAGCCTGTTGGTTTTAAACTTTGTATCGGTGATACCAAGGAATTTGAGGATATCTGTGTGCAAATGAACGTTTTGAAGATCTATCCGGACTTTATTACTATAGACGGAGCCGAAGGAGGAACAGGAGCAGCACCACCGGAATTTTCTGACGGGGTAGGAATGCCATTGGAGCCAGCTTTAATATTTGTAAACAGGACACTTAACAACTATAATGTAAGAAGTAAATTAAGAGTGATCGCCAGCGGTAAAGTTCTTACCAGTCTTGATATCCTGAGAGCCATTGCAATGGGAGCAGATATGTGTAACAATGCCAGAGGATTTATGTTCTCTTTAGGATGTATCCAGGCGTTGAGATGTAACTCAAACAACTGTCCTACGGGAGTAGCAACACAGGATAAAATGCTTATTAAAGGACTTGATGTAACGGATAAGGCAGAAAGAGTATATCACTTCCATAAAAATACCCTTCACACCTGCAATGAACTTATTGCTGCTGCGGGAAGAAGTTCTTATGAAGAAGTAGATGCCACCATGTTTATGAGGGGAGATGAATTTGACCACCTTGCAGACCTTTATTTCCCGGATATTTTAGGAAATGTAAAACAGAAAGCAAGATCATAATTTATGTTGATAAAAATAAATAGCCCCAAAATCATCATTTTGGGGCTATTTATTTATTGTTATTATATAGTATTGTTACTGTTTTTCTCCGCTAGGTCTGTCTGCTCTTCCATAAATCTGAAAGTTGAACACAAAAGATTTATTTCTGTAAGAAGTATTTAAATACGGATAATGAGGATTTCTTGCAAAAGCAGCTCTGGAGGGAACGATAATGACTCCCTGTAAGTTATAAGGTGTCTCACTGGTAAGGTTATCAAATGCTTTAAATTTCTGTAAAGCTTCTCTGAAACCTGATATTTGATAATAACCTGGTTGTTTTGCCGCATCAGTACCGGCCTCCAGTATTGATTTCTTTACATAATAATACATTGGGTCAATAACAGGAACACCTGTTCCATCAATGGTATTTAAAAAGGCAGCTTTTGCTTGAAATGTGGTGTTTCCATCAGAATTAACAGCCAGGTAAGAGTATGCTCTTCCCATAATTTTGATAATATCATCATCATTAATGGTTTTTGCAGAATCAGCTGGCGTTGGCTGAGCTCCGTTTCTCATAATGTAGATAGTTCCTGAAGGTAGTGTTACGGGACTCAGTTCAGACAGCTTCTTTTCATTATCATCCGCAGTATCCGTAGAACTGAAAGCTTTTATATTACCTTGTGCATCCAGATAATTCTCATCCATGAATTTCTTAATGGCCTGATCATCGTATGTGTTTTGCGTAGCAACATCTTCCGGCTCTACATAGGTTGATACATCATCATCTTTCTTACAAGCAGAAAAACATAAAGATCCTGCAAGGATATATAAAAATATTTTTTTCATTTCAAAAAACTTTAATTACTTTACAAATAATATAACGGCAAAAGTATAAAAAAATATGAGAATAGATAAATTTTTATGGAGCATTCGTTTTTATAAGACGAGAAGTATTGCAGCAGAGGAGATTAAAAAGAACAGAGTTTCTATAGGCACGTCTGCCGTAAAGTCATCTAAAGAGGTAAAAGAAGGGGATACGATTAAAATCCGTAAAAATCAGATTGATTATAAAATAAAGGTAATTCAAATTCCAAAGAGCAGGATAGGAGCTAAGCTGGTACCGCTTCATATCCAGGATGTGACGGATAAAGAACAATACGAATTGCTGAAGCTTCGTAAGATGTCGCAGGATTATTACAGGAATAAAGGTGAGGGAAGGCCTACCAAAAAAGACAGAAGAGAAATGGATGAATATGTAGGAAATGATATCGACTCAGATTTTACAGACTGGGATGATTTCTTCGGAGAGACAGATAGTGAAGACGGGAACGAAGATTAATATAAAGTAAAAAAGCTCTAGAGATAGAGCTTTTCTATTATTTCGTTAACAATATCTTCCGGCTCCCGGGAGTCTGTTCCTACTGTGAACTGCGCTTTGCTGTAAAACTGATTTCTTTCAAATAAGTGTTTGGCAATAAATTCCGGAAGATCTTCATCTGATATATTGGCTATCAGCGGCCTTTTTCTTTCTGTTTTGAAAGTCTTTCTGCCAGTGTTGCTACACCTGTTCTTAAAAAAACACTCTTAGAATTGTGGTTGATGATTTCCATATTATTATAGTACACAGGAGTCCCTCCGCCAAGGCTTAAAACCACATTTTCTTCAGAAGCCAGTATCTCTTCCAGCGCCTCCCTTTCCAGCTTTCTAAAGTAAATCTCTCCCTTTTTCTCAAAAATCTCAGGGATGGTTAATTTATTTCGTCTGGAAATCTCTTTATCGAGATCAATCAGTTTAAAACCGATTTTTTCGCTTAATATTTTGGAAATGTGTGATTTGCCACTTCCCATGTATCCGATCAATGAAATTACCATGAATTTTTTTAAACAAATTTGCGAAAAAGTTTTGAGATAAAGAAAAAGTCATATCTTTGCACCACTTAAAACAAGGGACATTACTTAAATGAAAACTTGTTGTAATAAGTGGCCGACTCGGTAGCTCAGCTGGTAGAGCAATACACTTTTAATGTATGGGTCCTGGGTTCGAATCCCAGCCGGGTCACTAGCAATAAAGATTACTGTCTTGTAATTTTATTGCCTGCGTGGTGAAATTGGTAGACACGCCATCTTGAGGGGGTGGTTTCCTAAGGATGTGCTGGTTCGAGTCCAGTCGCAGGCACTGCAAAGAAAAATTTAATAATTAATATTGAAATTTATTTCATTTTAATTGTGGCCGACTCGGTAGCTCAGCTGGTAGAGCAATACACTTTTAATGTATGGGTCCTGGGTTCGAATCCCAGCCGGGTCACAAGTTTACTGAAAAGTAAATTTTTTCATATTAATATTTTGTGATTTGGTGTTTCAAAGGCTTCCTTCAGGAGGCCTTTGATTTTTGTATGAAATCAGGTTTGTTGTCTTTATTTTGTTCAATAAAAAATCCCCAACTAAAAGCCAGGGATATTATTATGTAAATTCTGAATGATTAATCCAGATGCATATTGTCAATTAATCGTACTCCATCTACCACAACTACAATAAAGGCTCTGAAATTTCTGTCTTTATAGAAAAAATCAGTCTCCTGTAATGTGTTTTCATCGGCAATCAGGAAATATTCCAGCTTCATTCCCGGCTGATCATCAAAAATATCAGCTACTCTTTCCTTGATTTCAGGAATGCTGACGGTCCTGAACCAGTCGTTTACTTTTTTTAAAGTCTCATAGATTACTTTTGAAGCTTCTTTGCGGTCTTCATGAAGTCTTTGGTTCCTGGAGCTTAATGCTAATCCGTTTTCTGCTCTGTAAATAGGAACTCCGGTTATTTTAACAGGAAGATGCTTTTTATCTACCATCTTTTTAATGATAGCGAGCTGCTGGAAATCTTTTTCGCCAAAATAAGCATTGTCTGGCTGTACCTGTCTGAAAAGCTCTTCTACGACAGTTCCCACCCCGTCAAAATGGCCGGGTCTTGATTTTCCTTCCATCTCACTTTCCAATCCATCAAAATCATAGTGCTTACTTTCTGCCTTTTCAGGATAAATATCTGCTACCTCCGGAATATAAACAGCATCTACAAGGCCGGAATTCTGGAGAATGAGTATATCTCTGTTGATATCTCTCGGATATTTTTCCAGATCTTCAGGATTATTGAACTGGGTCGGATTTACAAAAATTGAAGAAATAACAAGGTCATTTTCTTTTTTTGCCTCTTCATACAGAGAAAGGTGGCCTTGGTGTAAGGCTCCCATAGTAGGGGCAAAGCCAATTCTTTTTCCCATTTCTTTCTGTCTTTCAATGAAATCCTGAAGAATTTTCCTGTTTTTTATAACTTCCATAGTTTATTTTAATACTATTTCAAAAATAGTAAAAATATCGCATAATAATATGCGCTTTTATTAATTTGAAAAAGGGAATTATCGTAAAAAAATGTTAATTAAAATAATGTTGGATGTTTTTTTGTAATTTTGCACATTAAAGCATTTTTACAAAAATTAGATAGAAAGTTTATGCCGAATCAAAAAATACTGTACATTACTACAGAGATGTATCCATATCAGGAAGATACAAATATGGCTGCAGTGGTAAACAAAATGGCACTTAAGATGCACCAAGAAGGCAATGATGTAAGAGTTTTTATGCCAAGATTTGGACAAATAAGTGAGAGAAAGTTCCAGCTTCATGAGGTAATCCGCCTTTCAGGGATGAACATTATTATCAATGACCTGGACCAGCCTCTGATCATTAAAGTAGCGTCTCTTCCGGGGGAAAGACTTCAGGTTTACTTTATTGACAATGAAGAATACTTCAAAAGAAAACAATATTATTTCGATGATGAAGGAAATCCTTTCGAAGACAATGACGAAAGAGCTATTTTCTTTGCCAGAGGGGTTATTGAAACCATTAAGAAGCTAAACTGGGTACCGGATGTTATTCATTTAAATGGATGGATGTCCTCTTTTGTTCCAATTTATCTTAAAACGTACTACGAATCAGATACTTATTTCAAAGACGCTAAAATTGTACTTTCTCTTTACAATGAGAAAGATGCTGATCTGGATAAAAAGATCAACGAAAAGCTGCAATTTGATAATATTTCAGGATTAAAGGCGTTAGATAACCCAACGATTAAAAGTTTTGTTATTGAGAGTATGAACTATGTGGATGCCGTTGTGAAGGGAGACGAGTTTCTGGATGAAGACCTGGATAAGGCTTTCAATGAAACCGCAACTCAAAAGTCGGAATATCTTGACATAGATTCTATAAATCAAATTTATTAAAAACACATTTTTAATGACTCATAATCTTAAAAAGACCTTCGCCATACTTTTGATGGCGTTTTTCGGAAGTACATTCCTTCATAACTGTGAACCTGATCCGGATTCTCTTGGTGAGCAGCTGTTTAATGGTGATGCAGTACAAGGCAATGAAATTTCATATCCTGTTATAGCATACAATTACGATAATAAAGATTCCATCAAAAGTGATGCTTCCAGGCTGATCAGCGGACTGAACGAATCGGGTGCCGCTTCTTATGTTGGCGTTCTTGGAGCTTTTACTGAAAACCAGTTCGGAATGCAGAGAGCTTCTTATGTTACTCAGCTGAGAATGCCGGTAGATAACTATGACTTTAACGGAGCGAATCCAAAAGTAGATTCTGTAGTCCTTGTAGTGAGACCACCAGCGAATACAACGGCAAATACTTATTTCTTTGAAAGCGATTCATTGAAAACAAATACATTTGATAAAAGTGATTTCCCGGTAGATGGGGTAGCTACAGCAGTTTCTATTGAGAAGAAAACTTACCCGGTTCGTAAATACGGTAAAGTGGCTTCAAAAACAATGAAAATCAATGTACACGAAGTGACTACGTTCTTAGATGCAAATAATGATGCTTTAAAACGTTCCAATGCATCAATAAGTACTGGTGAACTGTTAGGTTCAGGAGTATTTGACGGTAAAATCAGTTCCGTATCCATTACAAAAAAATCTGATAACTCAGTCGTATTTACAGGAAACCTTGGATTCAGAATGAAGCTGAGCAATACAGACTTTTTCCAGACTCACATTCTTGATAAAAAAGGAAAGCCTGAACTTCAGGATGCTGCTAACTTTATCAGATATTTTAAAGGAATAAAAATTTCTGTGGATGAAACGGATAAATATCTTTATCAGTTCTCTCCTAATGATCTGCAGCTTATCATGTATTATAAATATGATAAAACAGACAACGGAACAACCACAAGACCGCAGACAACACTTAATTTTAATTTAGGAAGTGCTAATGTGCATCTGGGGCTCTATGAATACAGCAGATCCGGTTCGGCTGTTGCATCTGCATTGGCTACGAGTAATCCTAATGATGGTGATGCCAGACTTTTTGTTCAGGGAATGGGTGGCCCTTCTGTGATCGTAAAAATTAAGGATGAAACAATTGCACAGCTTAAGGACATTTTTGTAAAAGATAAAGCGGGTATTGTAAGTGCTAAGATCAGAGTGTACCTGGATCCTGAAACATGGAAAAATACAGGCTCTACTGAAGACCGCAGGTTTACACTTTTAGCTAATACATTAGATTCTGCTGGTAAAATAGATTACAAAAATTTATTATTCACTTCAGATCTGACAACTGGGCTGGGGCTATATTATTATAAAGAAAATCCTGGTTATTATGATTTTGTAGTAACCAAAACAATCAAGGATCTTGTTGAAGAAAAAACAGAAAAAGATCCTGATGGAAATACCAAGCTGATTACTAATAAACCATTAGTAATTACTGCCGGGTCATTTGTTACAAATCCTACAGGAACCCTTTTAGGAGTTCGTAATACGACAAGAGCATTTGACATGAACAGAATTATTCTTACAGGAGTAGATAAAACGAATACCAATCCAAAAGAATCCAGTTACTGGTGACTTATGGGACGAAAAAATAGAAGAAAATAAACAACAAACAACACTAGACAAAATAAAAATATGTGCGGAATAGTAGGATATACAGGTTTTCAAGACGCTTATGAAATTGTAATTAACGGTCTTAGAAGATTGGAATATAGAGGGTATGACAGTGCCGGAATTGTTTTGGAAAGTCCAGATAACAAGCTGGAAGTAGAAAAAACAAAAGGTAAAGTGGAAGATTTGGTGAATATTTCTAAAGAACTGAAAGGAAAGTCTAAAATTGGAATGGGACACACCCGTTGGGCTACCCATGGAGTTCCTAGTGACAGAAATTCCCACCCGCATTTGTCAAACAACGGAAAAATAGCAATTGTACATAATGGTATCATCGAAAACTATGATACGATTAAAACAATGCTTACTGAAAAAGGATTTACTTTCAAATCAGAAACAGATACAGAAGTATTGGTAAACCTTATCCAGTATTTTATGGATCTTAATCCTGATATTGATTTCCCGACAGCAGTAAGATATGCTTTGAATGAAGTATACGGAGCTTATGCAATCACTGTACTTCACGAAGATTACCCGGGAGTATTGGTGGTAGGAAGATTAGGCTCTCCTTTAGCAATCGGAATCGGTGATAAAGAATACTTTATTGCATCTGATGCTTCTCCTTTCGTAGAGTTTACAAAAGAAGCTATTTATCTTGAAGAAGGTCATATGGCAACCATCTCTCTGGAAAACGGGGTAGACATCAGAACCATCAATGAAAACTCTAAAATTGAGCCGGAAATTCAGGAGCTTAAACTGAGCCTTGAGCAGATTGAAAAAGGAGGTTACGAGCATTTCATGCTTAAAGAAATCTTCGAACAGCCTAAATCTGTACACGATACCATGAGAGGTAGACTTCTTGTTGATGAGGGAATTATCAAAATGGCCGGTATCTGGGATCATGTGGAGAGATTCAAAAATGCAAACAGAATTATTATTATCGCGTGTGGTACTTCATGGCATGCAGGTCTTATCGGAGAATATCTGATTGAAGAATATGCAAGAATTCCAGTGGAGGTAGAGTATGCATCAGAATTCAGATACAGAAACCCGATTATTACCGATAAAGATGTGGTCATTGCCATTTCCCAGTCCGGAGAAACTGCTGACACAATGGCTGCCTTAAAACTTGCCAAAGAAAAAGGTGCATTTATATATGGTATATGTAATGTGGTAGATTCTTCCATTGCAAGAATTACAGATGCCGGTTCTTATACACACGCCGGTCCTGAGATTGGAGTTGCTTCTACAAAAGCATTTACAGCGCAGCTTACCATTCTTACTTTAATTGCATTTAAATTAGGAAAACACAACGGAAATTTAGGAAATGCCGAGTTCATGAGTTTAATTGCTGAGCTTGATGCTATGCCTAAGAAAATTGAAGAAGTGTTAAATACCACTCATGAGCTTACACAGGATATTGCGAAAGATTTTGTGAAAGCTACCAATTTCCTTTATTTAGGAAGAGGATACAACTATCCTGCAGCCTTAGAAGGAGCATTAAAATTAAAAGAAATTTCTTATATCCATGCAGAAGGATACCCGGCTGCAGAAATGAAGCACGGTCCGATTGCCCTGATCGATGAAAACATGCCGATTGTTATTATAGCACCAAGAAAAGGTCACTATGATAAAATTGTAAGTAATGTTCAGGAAATTAAAGCGAGAAAAGGAAAAATTATCGCTGTAGTTAATAAAGGAGACCGTCAGGTGAGCGAAATGGCAGATTATGTTATCGAAATCCCTGAAACTTCAGAATGTTTCTCTCCAATCGTTGCTTCCGTACCTCTGCAACTGCTTGCTTATTATATTGCAGTTTATAGAGGAGCCAACGTAGATCAGCCGAGAAACCTTGCAAAATCTGTTACCGTGGAATAAAAAGTTGTTGTAAATAAAATAAATTTAGATTTCTTCCGTTATTTCAAAAAAATCTTAAAAGTTTCTTAAAAAAATTATATATTTACGGCTTAATTATAAAAATTAACATGAAAAGGATATTTCTTTTATTATTGTCTGCGTCGGTAGCATCGGTATCTTGTTCAGGTGGTGGCAGCTCTTCTGTAGGGAAGCCAGGAACAAAAGGAGAATTGATACCAAGAGAAAAAACTAAATCATTTGTTGCGGAAAGACCATACGGAATGGTCGCAATTCCTGCAGGTTCGTTTGTTGCTGGTTTAGCAGACCAGGATCCGACAAATACACCTGAAAAAGCAGCATTGAAGACAGTTACTGTTTCTTCTTTCTTCATGGATGAAGCAGAAACCACCAATGCAGAATACAGAGTATTTATCAATTATGTAAGAGACTCTATCGCGAGAACTTTACTTGCTGAAGCTGCCGGAGAAGGTGGTGATGAAGGCGGACGTAAAGGGGCAAGCATAGGAGATTATGCATACCTTGCTAAAGAAGAAAATTTAACACCTTATCAAGAATATATGGAAGGCCAGGGGGCCGGGAAGACGGAGGCTATGATGCAAGCAAAAGATTAGATTGGAAAATTCCTTTACACTGGAGCACATCAAAATATCCGGATGTAGAATACGCAGAAGTTTTAGAATCTATGTATCTGCCTACTTCCTCAAGAATCGGAAACGAAAGAATTTTAGATGTAAGCAAGCTTAAATATACTTACCGTTGGGGAGATATGGATGCTGCAGTTGCTGATAACGAAAGAGGAGCTAATTACCTGAAAAGCGAAAGTATCGCGATCTATCCTGATACTACAGTTTGGGTGAAAGATTTCCACTTTGCTTACAATGAGCCATTGTTTGAACAGTATTTCTGGCACAAGGCTTACAAAGACTATCCTGTTGTTGGGGTTACCTGGGATCAGGCAAGGGCTTATTGTAACTTCAGATCTAAATTGAAAACAGATTACAACGAAAGTTTAAAAAGAAAAAAACAAAGACCATTAGAGTTCCGTCTTCCAACAGAAACTGAATGGGAATATGCCGCAAAAGGCGGAATGCAAAATGCTACTTACCCTTGGGGAGGTCCATATTTAATGGATGACAGAGGTTGCTACCTGGCTAACTTCAAGCCTAAGAGAGGTAACTACATGGAAGACGAGAAAAAAGGTACTTATACATATACAGCTCCAGTTAAGAAATTTAAGAAAAATGGATTTGGGTTATTTGATATGGCTGGAAACGTTTCTGAGTGGACATCATCTTCATACAACAACTCTTCAGCTGGATTTACTTCTACATTAAATCCTTCTACTAAAGATAAACTAGATACGAAGAAATCTGTAAGAGGTGGATCTTGGAAAGATATAGGATATGCGCTAATGACTGGTGCAAGAGATTGGGAAAGAAAAGATTCCGCAAGAAGCTATATCGGGTTCAGAACTGTACAGGATATTCCTGAAGCAGCTGTGAAGCCAAGAAGAATTAACAGAAATTAATCAGACAATTTTTCATAACAATTTTATTTAATATTAAAAAAACTAACTCAATATGTTTAAGACTAAAGATGCTTGGATGAATTTCTTTTATTCATTCGGTGCTGCAATTGTAATTCTTGGAGCTTGGCTTAAAATTACTCACATTACACTGGGACCAATTAACGGGAATATGGCTCTTACAGTAGGGCTTATTACTGAAGCGATTATCTTTATCATTTTCGCATTTGACCCGCCTAAAACTGAGGAGTCTTATGCCTGGGAAAATGTTTACCCTGAGTTATTGGATAAGCATGCCAACCCAAACCCTTTACACTCTAATGTAACCACTAAAAATACAAGTGCTCAGTTTGCTGAATTGGAAAACTCTCTTTCCAGCAAATTGGATAAAATGCTTGAAGACGCAAGATTAGACGTTCAGCTATTTGAAAGATTAAGAACAGGAATTGATAAATTCTCAAGCTCTGTTGATCAGATCAACCAAACTGTTGACGTATCTGCTTCTACTCATAAATATAACGAACAATTAAACAAAGCTGCCCAGCATATGGAAAGCATGAATGCTCTTTATGCAATGCAACTTGAAAGCGGTAAGAGACAATCTGAATTTGCTAACAAGTATGTTGCGGATATGCAGAAATCTGCAGAGCAGTCTGAGAAATTCAATCAAGAGCTACAAGGTTTAACAACTAATCTTAATAACTTAAATAGAGTTTATGGTGGTATGCTAACTGCTATGAAGTCTTAATTCCTAACCATTTCTAAATTTAACTACTTAATTAAAAAACAAAGAAAAGAGAATGGCACAAGGAAAACAGACCCCTCGTCAGAAGATGATCAACCTGATGTATTTGGTGTTCATCGCGATGATGGCCCTAAATATTGATGCAGAAATCATCAGATCATACTATGACTCTACCAGAGCATTGAATGAGACCAGAACTTTAACAGAAAGAAAGAACGAAAAGATCTTTGAAAGAACGCTGGAAGCCAAAGCTCAGCAGGTTCCGGATACCTACGCACAGCCTTGGGCTCAGTACAAAGTATTGAAAACCAAAATTGATGTGTTGGTAAAATCTGCTCAGGATGTTAAAGATTTGTTGAAGAAACAATCTGAGTTTCATGACAAAGATCCTCAAACAGGAAAAGATATCGATGTAAGTGAAAACTTTGCTGCACTAAACAATAACGAAGCAACAACTGAATACTTCTTTAAAGAGGGAGATGAAAATACCCCTTCAAAGAATGCATTAGATCTGAAAGCTAAAATTGATGACGTAAGAAACTACATCAATGCTACTTTTGGAAGCAATTCTCAGTTACAGGATTTAGTAGCGAGAGCTAACAAGTCTCTTATTGCGGAGTATCCTAAAGGAACATCTCCCAATGAAAAGACGTGGTTCCAGAATAAATTTTATCATCAGCCGTTAATTGCTGCAATATCTAATCTGGAAATTATCCAAAATGATGCCAGAAACGTTCAGTCTGATGCATTGGCACTATTACTTCAGGAAAAAGTAGATGCGAATATCAAATTCTCAAGCTATGAGCCTATTGTTTCAGGTCCGATTGATATTCAGGCAGGAAAACAGGCTGAAGTAAAAGTAATGTTGGGAACTTATTCTAACAGCAATAAGATCAGCATCTCTGGAGTAAGCAGAGTTGAAAACGGTAAAGGGATCATGCAGATTTCAGGTTCTGGAATTGGTGAACATAAATTAGGAGGTACTATTACATTAACAGATGCTTCAGGGAAACCTCAGTCTTTCCCTTGGACACATACTTATAATGTAATTGCAGGACCAAGAGAAGTAAAACTTGAAAAAGGTTTATTGCTTTCTGCTGATAAAATGAATGTAATGTATAGAGGACTTGAGAACCCTGTTTCAGGATCAATCTTAGGTGCTGACAATTCTAAGCTTTCATTATCTGCAGCAGGAGCTACTGTGAAGAGTACAGGTCAGGGTAAATGGAATGTTACTCCTACAACAGGAAATGTAGTGAAGTTAACATTATCAGGAACAGATCCATATGGTAAAACAGTTTCTCAGGTATTTGAATATAGAATTAAGAATATTCCTAGACCACAAGGTCAGATCAGAGGTAAAGCTGTAAACTTTATGCCGGCAGGTTCTATACCTAACCAGATTGTTACTGCTACGTTACCAGACTTTGATTTCCCTGTTTCATTCACTGTTAACAGCTTTATTATTAAGCTTCCAGGAAAAGCAGGTACTCTGATTCAGGGTAGCTCATTATCAGGAGCAGAAGGTATGCTTAGAAACCTTAGACCTGGTGATGTAGTTCAGATCTATGATATTCAGGCGACAGCTACAGGGCTTGGAAACCAAAGGCTTAAGGAAATTTCACCTGTAATTATTAATGTTCAATAAGGTTAATTTGTAAAATCATATTATGAAAAAATATATTAGCACCCTTTTCGTTTTAGTTTCGGGATTCGCGTTTTCCCAAACTATTCTGAATGCTGCTTCTCCTGAGGAATTCAGACAGATGAGAGCTGAATCAATGAGAAAAGCAAGGGGATACTGTTATCAGCAATAAAGTAAAGCCTCTTGAATATGGTTTCGTTGATGACAAGGATATTTACAAAAGTATGTTTGTTTGGGAAATCATTGATATGAATGATAAGATCAACCAGCCGTTCTATTATGATAATCCGGATGGTTTGCTTTCAAGTTCTACAAGATCTTTATATCAGTTATTACTTGATGGAGCCCTTAAAGGTGACATCAAAGAAGTTTATGATGACGAAAACTTTGTTACAAGACTTTCACCTGAGGCCATTCAGAAAAGATTGGAGAGTGTAAGACTTGACGAAGAAGCCATCGATATCCTTAACTCTGGAAGAACACTTACAGAAGACGAGAAGAAAAGACTTACAGATATCATCAGAACAACTACTGATAAAGTAAAAGTTCTTAAAATAATGGGTATGTGGTTTATCGATAAAAGAGATGGTCAGATGAAGTACAGACCGCTTGGTATCGCTGCTATGGGTCCGGATCCGACATCTGTCGGAAGAATTGGTCCTGATGGCCAGCCATTGGCCGGTGCTGATGAACTGATCGATTTATTCTGGATTTACTACCCAAGTGCCCGTGATATTTTAGCAAACAATTATGTTTTCAACAGAAAAAATTCGTCTGCTGATCTATCTTTTGATGATGTTATCAATGCAAGAAGATTTTCTTCTATTATCTATAAATCTTCAAGCGGGTTAGGAGATGGTACTATTAAGGACTATATTCCTAAAAATGCTGATGAGCAGCTGGAAGAGAGTGACAGAATCAAAGCACAGATTCTTGAAATGGAAAATGATATGTGGAATTACTAGATTTCACTTGATATTTATAGAAAACCTGAGTATTTTTACTCAGGTTTTTTTATTATGAAATCGCCCTTTGTTTACTACCGATCAATAATCAATGATACAGGCGATTACATATGACCTTTAAACAAATGAAATTTCTCATATGAAAAATGTAGATTATATTATTGTAGGAGACGGATATGCAGGACTTTTTCTGGCTCATCAGCTGATTCAAAATAACAAGTCCTTTGTGATCTTTTCCGAAGGAAAAAAAGTGCTTCTCAGGTTTCGGCAGGAATTATCAATCCTGTAGTCTTAAAAAAGTTTACTACTTTCTGGAAAGCACAGGAACAAATAGATTTTCTTAAAAAAAGTCTTCAGGAAATACAATCTTATACCGGAGAAAATTATCTGATCAATGCTCCTATCCACAGAATTTTTCACGATGAGAACGAACAGAATCTTTGGCTTAAAAAATCGGAAAATGAGGAGCTGTCCGATTTTCTTGATAAAAATTTCGACCGCTTAAATGTAGTAAAAAACGATTTTCTCACCGGAAAGGTGAATCAGTCTGCCAGGCTTAATGTTAATGGGTTTTTCGATGGTTTATTCACTTATTTTGAAAAAAACGGTCATTTAATTAAAGAAAAATTCGATTATGCGAAATTGAACCCATCCCAATCGGTCTGTAAAGATTTTAGTTTCAAAAATATAATCTTCTGCGAAGGAATGGGAGTGAAAGATAACCCGTACTTTTCTGAAATTACGGTAAATCCGAACAAAGGCCACCACATGAAAGTCAAACTTTCCCAACCGATTCCGGAAAATATCACGATTAAAAAGAAACACTTCCTGTTCCCAACCGGAAACGGGCTATATTTTTATGGAGGAACGTATGATAGAGAACAGCTTCACCACCATATTGATGAATCTGCAGTTGCACAGTTAGTCAGCGGGCTCTCGGAGTTTTATCCATATGATTTTGAAGTGGAAGAAGTGCATTTTGGATTCCGTCCCACCGTAAAAGACAGAAGGCCGATTATCGGCAGGCACCGGACATTCAGCAATCTGTATGTTTTTAACGGACTGGGTGCCCGTGGTATCCTGAATGGCTGTTATTTTTCCAGGGATTTATTCCGTTTTATTGAAGAAGGTATTCCGTTGCATGAAGAAGTATCGCTGAACAGATTTCAATAATGTATCTTAGTATGGATATACAATATTTATAATTATGAATGAAAACGTATTAGGTATAGTAGCGGGAATTCTTACTTCAGTATCAATGATTCCACAGCTTGTAAAAGTGATCAGAGAAAAGAACGTGGAAGATATCTCTTTGCTCATGCTTTTAGTCCTTATTTCAGGACTTTCGCTATGGGTATGGTACGGTTTTAAGAAAGAAGAGCTTCCCATTATTTTATCAAATTCATTTGCTGTTTTGGTGAATGTAAGCCTTTTGGTCTGTTATATCCTGTACAACAAGAAAAGTAAATAAATAAAAAGACGCCTGATGTATTTAGGCGTCTTTATATTTTATGTAATACTATACAATTACTGAAGAACAAACTTAGCTAAAGGAGCCATTCTTGCTTTGTTTAAGGTAAGAGTGTTTCCATTTACAGAATAATTATCTGCAGCAAGAATTGCTTTGGTAAACTGGTTTTCGATATCCAGGTCTTCACAGGCCATCATCGTAGACATTCCCTGGTTGAATTTAATTCTCATCACTTCAGGCTTGATTTCAAATGTTCCTCCCAAACCGTTGCATCCGGCATGTCCTTCATATCTCATTCCATCCATTTCAAGTTTGAAATAAGGATTGTTTTTTAGGATTCTTCAGTTCAATCGGCTTCCCGTTCAGCTCAGTAAGCTTCCAGGTTTTCCCTGTAATATCAGTAGTTGGTTTTTGTGCATTTTGTGTTGTGCAGGAAACAACTAAAAATGTAGCGATAACAAGTGCCGATAAATAATAATATAAACTTTTCATAATGCTTATTTTTTTTAATATGAATGCTATTCCCTATGCTAATACGATGCCATTTTTGCCGGACCAGACTCTTTTTTTGACTGTTTAAGATGGAACAGGACCATATCTACATTCTTTTTCAGGAAAGTTATATTGCCTTTAATATCAGAGTATTGATACTCCTCATTGGAGGCCGTATATTCGGGTAATGCATCACTTTTCTTAAGGTCAAAAGTTTTGCCGTTTAAATGTATTGTTGCAGTATTTTTAGTGTTGTTGATCGTAACTTCTATTTTTTCTCCATAGCTGTCAACATACACATTTTTTGTAATGTCATCTGTATTTTCAGGAGCAGCAGCAGTAATGGTTTCAGCTTCTTTTCCGGGATGTTTACACGCTGTTAGGGAAAGAATGGTCAATCCCAGAAGGATTGGAGTTAATAATTTTTTCATAGTGATAAGTGATTTTAAAGTGTTTCATGAATTATGATATTAATACTATATAAATTTACAAATATTTTTAATAAATATATGTTAATTTTACATAAAGTAACAGGAAATTTAAATTTGTAATCATTTAACTCACTGTTTTTTGAAACTTTATTCACGAAACAGAAAGTAGATAATTATTGTTGAATAGTAAGGAAGGTATTGTTAGTTCAGGATTTTCAAAGGACTTGTTCCAAGCAGGATAAAGTAGTTTTTCTTCATTTTTCATTTGTTGTGTAAATTTTCGGCAAAAATAATTCAAAAAGAAGAGAAGAACAATAAGTTAATGTTAATAATCTGAAATTATGATAAAGTTTAGGTTTAATATTTTTGATTTCAATTTCAAGAAAATATTTTTCGAAATAGCACTTAACAGCCTTTCTGAATGTTCAAAAAAGCAACAACTTTACAATTAAAATTTCCTTAAAATCAAAAATGTGGCTTACTATTTGACAATCCAAAGGTACCCAGGTGATATTCAGAATTGCCCGGATTATGCCTGAATAAAAGAAATGTTTCATTTTTTGCAAACTTTTAAATTCAGCTAATTTAAAGGAGAGTTAAATTTTGTTAATCTGCTATGATAATAGCATAAACTGGGTGTACATTTGCAACTTCAAAATGAGAAACTTTATAGTATACTTTTTAACCGGTCTTTTTCTGCTCTTTGTAGTGGAAAGCAGACTCAACGTTAAAACTCTCCGAAATGACTATAACGGTCATGTTTCTCATCATATGCCTAAAAGAGCCAACCGCCTGAACCAGACTTTTGAAAAACTTTCTGTTCAGCAGATGGCAGACAATGTAGACAATTCCACTTTAGAACTTACCGAAAATGATTTCCAGCTGTCTGACGTATGGCAGGCTATTGTTGTTTTTGCCGGGGTTTTCAGTCTGGTCTATATTTTTGGATTAAAAAGCTACAAACGGTTTAGACCCGATATTCATGGCTTTGTTCCTGGCTTTGCCACCAAAAGATTTATTCTGATCCGTTCCATTAGAATTTAAAATTCAAAGATCTGTTTTTTTCTGCCTGGTTATGGGTGGAAACACTTTACGTTGTGTATAAGTCGGTAATCAGCACACCGTACCCCTTTTATTACCGTTTATTTCTATTCAAAACATTAACGATTTATATAAACTCTAGAATTATGATAAAAAGAGTTGCTTCGGGAATTGCGCTGAGTGCCCTTCTGCTGGCGGTTGGCTGCAATAAGAAAAAGAAGAAAAAGAAGAAGTTACCGTATATCCGGTGACATCCCCTGTAGTAATGGATACTGTAATCAACAAAGAATACGTAGCCCAGATTCAATCTGTAAAAAACATTGAAGTAAGAGCGCAGGAAAAAGGTTTCCTGGAAAAAATCTTTGTAGATGAAGGTCAATACGTGCAGGCCGGACAGACATTGTTCCGCATCATGCCTAAATTATATCAGGCAGAATTATTAAAAGCAAAAGCGGAAGTAGAACAGGCTTCCATTGAGCTGAAAAACGCAAGCACACTGGCAGGAAACAACATCGTTTCCAAAAATGAAAGAGCAATGGCAAAAGCCAAGCTGGATGCTGCCAATGCAGAAATGAAGCTGGCTCAGATCCACCTTTCCTTTACCGATATCAGAGCACCGTTCTCAGGGATTATCAACAGAATTCCATTGAAATTGGGAAGCCTTGTGGATGAGGGTGATCTGCTGACTTCCTTATCAGATAACACAAGCATTTACACTTATTTCAATGTTTCCGAACCGGAATATTTAAGCTATCAGACCCATGCAGCAGACAGAGGCAGCAATCAGGTATCTCTGATCACTGCAAACGGAGAAACCTATACACAGAAAGGAGAAATCCAGACTATTGAAGGAGAATTTGATAACGAAACAGGAAATATTGCGTTCCGTGCCAAATTTCCTAATCCTGACAAACTTCTAAGAAACGGGGAAACAGGTAAAATACAGATGTCAATGCCTGTTCACAATGCGCTGATCATTCCACAGAAGGCAACTTATGAAATTCAGGACCAGAAATATGTATTTGTTGTTGATAAAAACGGAGTGGCAAAATCCAGAAATATCAAAGTAGCTTATGAGCTTCCGGATCTGTATGTGGTAGGCTCAGGAATCTCAAAAGGAGATCAGATCCTTCTGGAAGGAGTTCAGAAAGTAAAGGATGATCAAAAAGTGAAAACAAAATTCCAGGATCCTAAGAAAGTCCTTCAGTCATTGAAATTAAAAGCAGAGTAGTGGTCTCTAAAATGAAGCAGTATGTTTAAAAAATTCATTCGCAGACCAGTTCTGTCCATAGTAATCTCATTGATTATTGTATTTATGGGGATATTGTCATTGGTAAAACTTCCGGTGACACAGTTTCCATCCATTTCTCCACCCAAAGTAAATATTACCGCAGAATATCCCGGAGCAAACAACGAATTGTTGATTAAATCCGTTGTTATCCCTTTGGAAAGAGGGTTAAACGGGGTTCCCGGTATGAAATATATGACCTCAGATGCCGGAAATGACGGGGAAGCTTCTATCCAGATTGTATTTGATCTGGGAACCGATCCCAATGTAGCGGCAGTAAACGTTCAGAACCGTGTATCCTCGGTAGTCAATAAACTGCCGCCTCTTGTAGTACGTGAAGGGGTAAAGATCACGCGTGAAGAGCCTAACATGTTGATGTACATTAACCTGTACAGTGATGATCCCAAAGCTGACCAGAAATTCCTCTTCAACTACGCAGATATCAACGTAATGTCTGAATTGAGAAGGGTAAGCGGTGTCGGTTTTGCCGATATCCTGGGAACCCGTGAATATGCCATGCGTATCTGGCTTAAGCCGGACAGGTTAACGGCATACAACATTTCAGCTGATGAAGTAATGGAGTCGCTGAATGAGCAGAGTTTGGAGGCATCTCCCGGTAAAACAGGGGAAAGTTCAGGAAAACGCTCACAGTCTTTCGAATATGTATTGAAATATCCGGGCCGTTTCAACAATGAAAAAGATTACGGAAACATCATTTTAAAGGCAAAACCTAACGGAGAATCGGTAAGATTGAAAGATGTTGCTGATATAGAATTCGGAAGTTCCATGTATGATATTTATTCAACATTGAACGGGAAACCTTCTGCAGCGATCACCGTGAAACAGTCCTATGGCTCCAATGCAAGTGATGTAATCAAGAATGTGAAAGCCCTGATGAAGGATCTTGAAAAGAATAACTTCCCGAAAGGAATGCATTATGACATCAGTTATGACGTTTCAAGATTCCTGGATGCCTCTATGGAAAAGGTTATTCATACCTTGTTTGAAGCCTTTGTCCTGGTTGCTATTGTAGTATTCCTGTTTCTGGGCGACTGGCGTTCAACATTGATCCCTGCGCTGGCAGTTCCGGTTTCATTGGTAGGAACATTTGCAGTAATGTCCGCCTTCGGAATTACGCTGAATATGATCTCCCTCTTTGCTTTGGTAATGGCAATCGGGGTTGTGGTAGATGACGCAATCGTGGTGATTGAGGCCGTTCACGCGAAGATGGAAGAAAAGCATCTTTCTCCGTTAAAGGCAACAGAAGAAGCAATGCATGAAATCAGTGGAGCAATTATCGCCATCACATTGGTAATGGCATCCGTATTTATTCCGATTGCATTTATGTCCGGTCCTGTTGGGGTATTTTATCGTCAGTTCTCCATTACAATGGCTTCGTCCATTATTTTATCAGGGGTTGTGGCACTTACTTTAACACCGGCTTTATGTGCTTTGATCTTAAGAAATAATCATGGAAAAGCTAAGAAGAAAACTCCGGTTACTCTTTTCCTTGATAAATTCAATAACCTGTTTACAAAAGGAGCAGGGAGATATGAAAAGCTGTTGAACAAAACAGTAACGAAAAAAACAATAACATTACCGCTGTTATTAGCATTCTGTGCATGTACGTTCTTCCTGAGCAACTCTTTACCTTCCGGGTTTATTCCGGCTGAAGACCAGGGGATGATCTATGCCATTATTCAGACGCCTCCGGGATCTACGTTAGAAAGAACCAATCAGATTGCCAGAGAGCTTTTGAGGGAATCTGAGGACATTGACGGGGTACAGTCTGTTTCTTCTCTTGCAGGATATGAAATTTTGACGGAAGGTACCGGATCCAACTCAGGAACCTGTCTGATCAACCTTAAAAGCTGGGAGGAGCGTAAAGAATCTGCTGCCGAAATCATTGAAAAGCTTGAAGAAAAGGCCAAAAATATTCCGGGAGCCAATATTGAATTCTTCCAGCCGCCTTCCGTTCCGGGATATGGGGCTGCAGGAGGTTTTGAGCTTCGTTTGCTGGATAAAGCAGGAAGCGGAGACTATCACAAAATGGAGCAGGTGAGTAACGACTTTGTGAAAGAACTTAAAAAGCGTCCGGAACTTGGATCAGCATTTACGTTCTATTCTGCAAGTTTCCCGCAGTATATGCTTAGGATAGACAATGATCTTGCGGAGCAAAAAGGAGTAACCATTGAAAAAGCGATGGATAACCTCTCTACATTGATCGGTTCCAACTATGAAACGAGTTTCATCCGTTTTGACAGACCGTATAAGGTAATCGTTCAGGCCGGTCCTCAATACCGTGCCCTGCCGACTGACCTGCTGAAGCTGTATGTTAAAAATGATAAAGACCAGATGGTGCCGTACTCAGACTTTATGAGGCTTGAAAAAGTATACGGATTATCGGAGATTACCAGACATAATATGTATAACTCAGCAGAGGTGAGCGGAACTCCTGCCCCTGGATACAGTAGCGGGCAGGCGATCCAGGCGATCCAGGAAGTTGCAGATAAAACACTTCCGAGAGGCTTTGGTATCGACTGGGCCGGTATTTCCAAAGATGAAGTAAGCCGTGGAAATGAAGCGGTATTTATCTTCCTTGTGTGTTTAGGATTTGTTTATCTGATCCTTTCTGCACAGTATGAAAGCTTTATTCTTCCGTTACCGGTTATTTTATCACTGCCTACAGGTATTTTCGGAGCCTTCCTATGTTTAAAGCTTTTAGGACTGGAAAATAACATTTACGCACAGGTGGCAATGGTTATGCTGATCGGGCTTCTGGGTAAAAACGCGGTGTTGATTGTCGAATTTGCTGTACAGAAGAAAGCCGAAGAAGGAATTCCTGTGGCAAAAGCCGCTATTGAAGGAGCTGCCATCCGTTTCCGTCCGATCTTAATGACTTCATTTGCCTTCATTGCCGGATTGATTCCGCTGGTAGTTGCAACAGGGCCGGGAGCCGTTGGTAACAGAACGATTGGTACTGCAGCGGCAGGAGGTATGTTAATCGGAACCATTTTCGGACTGATGATTATCCCTGGATTGTATTATATCTTCGGAACAATTGCTGATAAATCGAGGCTGGCGAGATATGAAGAAGAAAATCCTTTAACAGAACAAACTGAACCTTATGAACATGATGGAAAATTCGAAGACTAAAAATATAATCACAGCCATTGCCTTATCGCTTGTACTCGCGAGCTGTAAGGCGCCGATGGCGACTGTCATAAAAGATGAGGTAAAAGAAAATATTCCTCAGAACTTTAATCAGGAAGAGCAGCAGGATGCCGGTAACAATAGCGGAACAACTCCCTGGAGGCAGTTCTTTACGGATCCTAACCTTGTAACCCTGATTGAAACAGCTTTAAAAAATAATCAGGAGCTGCTGATCACTCTTCAGGAGATTGAGATCGCTAAAAGTGGTGTTTTAGCTAAAAAAGGAAGATTGAGCCCAACCGTTTCTGCGGGAGTAGGAGCAGGACTGAAAAAGTCCGGCCGCTATACCAGCGAAGGAGCCGGAGATGCTACCACAGAAATAGAGCCGGGCAAGGAAATGCCGGATCCGCTTGGGAATTTTGAAGCAGGCTTAAATGCGAGCTGGGAGATTGACATCTGGAAAAAACTCAGAACCGAAAAAGAATCTGCTGTAGCGCATTACCTTTCTACAGTAGAAGGTAAAAACTTTGTCCTGTCTAATCTTATTGAAGAAGTTGCGGATAACTATTATGAATTGCTGGCACTTGATAACCAGTTGGATATTATACAGCAGTATATCAAGCTTCAGCAAAGGGCATTGGAAATTTCCAAAATTCAGAAAGAAGCTGCTGCCGCAACAGAACTGGCGGTGAAGAAATTCGAGGCAGAGCTGGCAAAATCCAAGGCTGCAGAATATACCATCCGCCAGCAGATCACGGAGAAGGAAAATGAAATCAATGCTTTGCTGGGAAGATATCCACAACCGATCGTGAGAACGAAGGAAAACTTTATGTCTACCATTCCTCAAACGGTATATACCGGGATTCCGTCACAGCTGTTGGCCAACCGTCCGGATATCAAGCAGGCAGAGCTGGAATTAAAGGCCTCAAAGCTGGATGTGGAAGCAGCGAGAAAAGAATTTTATCCTTCCCTGGAAATTTCGGCTACATTAGGTCTGGAGGCATTCAAGCCTTCATACCTTGTTAAAATGCCGGAATCAATTGCTTACAATCTGGCTGGTGAACTGGCAGGACCGCTGATCAACAAAAGTGCGATAAAAGCCAATTTCCAGACAGCAGATGCAAAACAGATCCAGGCATTGTATGAATATGACAAAACCATTCTGAATGCTTATCTGGATGTTGCCAATCTGATGTCGAAGGTTAAAAATATAGACCAGTATTATCAGCTGAAGTCTCAGGAAACAAAAGCCCTGGATCAGTCTATTGATATTGCCAATCAGTTGTTCCGGAATTCCAGGGCAGACTATCTTGAGGTTCTGTTGAACCAGAGAGATGCACTGGATGCTAAAATGGAGCTTATTGAGGCCAAACAGAAACAGCTCAGCACTGTAGTCGACATCTATAAAAGTTTAGGTGGCGGCTGGAAATAAAACATCATAATTCTATCAATAAACAGTTAATGTTTTTTGGAAGGGTCAATTCTTTTGAGTTGGCCCTTTTTATTTTTAATGCGACAGGTTCTGTCGCTTCAGAGCAATATTTTTGTATTAAATCAATGTCATATTCGGACAGGTGTGTTAAAAAATGTTAAATTTGCAAAATTTTATAACCCGGCCCAATCATGCTTAAAAAACAATAACTATGAAATTTTTATTCAATTACATTCATTCGGAGGATATTCTTCAGTGGCTTTTAAAATATTCAAAACCAGTTTAATGTGTACACATTTTCATGCATATGAAATACAATATTTTATGCCCCCAGAAGAATGTTATTTTCAATAGTTTTGAAAAATTTATTATTAAAGTTTGTTTAAAATTTACAAAACCACAAAAGCCACAAAACACTTGAATGTGCTTAAGTAGGTTTAAAATGATACCACAGAAAAGTTCAGAAGAAAATCAAAGATTTTCAGAAAACTTACGTGTACTTATTATCCATAAGGTTGGGCTCTGAAAAAATTGAAGTGTTTAAAACTTTATGCCTTTTGTGGTTTAAATAATGATGATAAAAGTTTAAACAACCTCTTCATTAAAGAATTGGATGTATCCATGATCTATAAAAACAAAACAATATTAACTTAAAAAAACACGGGAATGAAAAAAATCTCTCTCAGTGCATTCATCTTATGTACAGCCCTGGGTATGCATGCCCAGGAAGTGGTATGGCAGAAAGATATCCAATCCTCTACCCAGGATTTCCTAAGCCAGGTTACCACTACCATTGATCAGCAATATCTGATCACAGGAAGTTCTATACAGTCAGGAAGCGGAAAGCCGGAGGCTGGAAATAAGCAGAACAACGGTTACGATTTTCACCTTATCAAACTGAACCAGCAGGGCGAAGAAGTCTGGGAAAAATATTTCTCAGGACAAAACCATGATTATCTCTCTGCAACGGTTACCACACAGGACGGTGGATTTCTTTTAGCTGGTACCAGCTATTCGGGAAAAGGGTTGGATAAAAAAGAGGATTCCAAAGGAGGCTCAGATATCTGGCTGGTCAGAATCAATGAATTTGGTGATGAATTATGGCAGAAAACACTAGGAAGTACTTCCGATGAAGAAGCCAGGGCAGTTATCCAGACTACCGATTTAGGATTCTTTGTTGCGGGTAACATACAGGGCTCTTCAAAAGGATATGGCTCCAAAGATGTTCTGATCACAAAACTGGACAAAGACGGAAAAGAACGCTCACAGGTAATTTTAGGGGGAAAAGGTCTGGATGAAGTAGAGAAAATGATTCCAACAAAAGACGGAGGAGCATTACTGGGTATTTATTCAAGGAGTTCTGAAGTAAAGGCGGGAAGCGGGAAGCTGGAAGCTGGAAGTGGCGTGAAGATCGACTCTTATTCCAAAGCCAGCAGCAACTTCGGCGAAGGCGATTACTGGATCGTAAAGCTTGACAAAAACGGAAAAGTGGAATGGGAAAAGAACTTCGGAGGAAAAGGTGATGATCATTTGAGAACATTGGCTTTAACTTCAACCGGCTTTATCATTGGCGGGGAATCCAGATCGGAAAGATCAGGAAATAAAACCGTAGGCCTTGAAGAAGGAACAGACCTTTGGCTGATTTCCTTGAATGAAAGAGGTGATGAGCAGTGGCAGAAGTCTTACAATTTTAAAAACCGGGATATTCTGATGGGTATGAGTGTAATAAGCGGGAAGTCTAAAGGCATTCTGCTGGGAGGTTATACCCAGGCGGAAGGAAGAATAGAAACGGATGATGAAACCTTCTGGATGCTGTATCTGGATCAGAATGGCAATGAGCAGTGGAGAAAACATGTTAAAGGAGAATCCAGAAAGAAGGAAGAAAGACTTTCTGATGTAAAACTCAACAGGGACGGTTCTATTGTTCTGGCCGGAACCAGCGCAGAAGAATTGGGGAAAGAAAACTGGAAGATTGTAAAGCTTGGAGACAAACAGGTTGATCAGCTGATTGAAAAATACGATATCAAAATCTATCCGAATCCTGTATCCGATTATGCTTACGTAGAAATTGGCTTTGACTTTAAGGATGCAGAGATTCTGTTGTATGATATGAGTGGAAGACAGCTTCAGAGTGTTAAAACCAAAAACAGAGTAACAAAAATCAATACCCAGGCTTTGGTTCAGGGAGCTTATCTGGTGACGATAAAAACGGATAACAACAAAACGGCGAATGCTAAACTGATTAAGAAATAAACTCAAATATGAAAAATATACTATACGCAGCACTATTATTAGGCAGCAGCCAGCTGTTTTTCGGACAATTACCCACGATAAAAGATAATTTTCTCTCGGCTCCCTCGGTATCATCGCTGCCCAGTTATGTGCAGTCTCCGGTATCTCCATCTTCAGGAATTCCGGATATCAGCATACCTTTCTTTTCTTTGCCTACCCATAACAGCAGTGTAGCAGCCAATTGCGGAATAAGCTACCATCCTGGGAATTCCGGACGTTACAATAAAGCATCCGATATTGGAAATGGCTGGTCTGTATTTGGATTAACAGCTTTAATTTACCAAAACATTGATCCGTACACAGGGTTCCCGGAGGGAGATACTTTCTACTATACCATTCCGGGAAGATCCGGTAAATTTTCAGCAAAAAAAGACCCTTTAGGCGTTCCGCAGGTGACCAAGATCTCTTATGATAAGCTGAATATTAATGCAACTGTTGCCAATGGTGAGTTTAATTTTACCATTACTGATGAAATGGGGAATACCTATTATTTTAATACACTGGATATTTCTTATGTCTATCAGGACGGACTTCCTAAAAACTTCACCACCTGCTATTATCTGTCAAAGGTAGTGGATGTCAACGGGCTGGAATTATTAAAATTCGAATACCAGGAGGATAATTATACCGTAAGCCCTCCTGAATTTCCCGGAGTACAGAAGCCTGTTAAAAGTCTTAAAATAAAAAAGGTAACCTCCGCTGATTTCGGGGAAATTAACCTTACTTATACATTTGATGCTGCCCGGAGGTCTTCCTATAATGATCCTTTTCAGCTGGAAAGTATTGAAATGAAAACGCTGGCAGGGAAAACGGTAAAAAAATTCGGGTTCCTGTATTCAACAGCCAATTTTACATTTCCTTACGGATATACGCCTGTACCACCCGATCCTTGCGGATATATTGAAGGGCAGGCAAAAAGAATTCTGGATAAGGTGGTGGAATATGACAACCGGGGATTGAACCCGCTCAGTACAGAGTTTACTTACAATTACAATAATTTTGATACATCACCTTGGATTGACGCTGTCAACCCCGCCATTCCATGTTTCGTGAATGAGGATAAAAATCCGAAATATCTGGGCAAAGGTCTGCTTACTGCAATAAAATTTCCCGCAGGAAGCACGGTAAAATATGAATATGAACCCAATCAGTACCGGGTAAATAAAAATACAGAAGAGTATTTGAAAACATATGCTCCTCCTCATGCGGTGCAGGACCGGGAAGCCCAGTATTACGAAGATGTGGTAACCACGGACTTTGATACCAATGTGAGTACCACCAAGTTCTTTAGCTTACCTGCAAACCCTGACAATACTGAAGGAGTAAGTTATTTAATCTACTGGATTGATGTAGAGCAATATTATGACAATCCCATCCTGGAGCCGGGACAACCGCCTTTTGTCAATGTAAATCTGGGAGGAGCCACTACAACACCGGAAGGCCAGCAGAAATATTTTCCCGGATTCAAAAGTCTTAATTTTACAGGAACCGGAGGAAGAGGGAAAGCATATGTCAAAAGGATCCGGTACAAATCAGTGCCGCTTCCTAATTATTCCACAGGAAAAGGGGTAAGGATTAAAAAGATTGAATATTATGATGGAGCCAATCTTATACCGGCACTGACCAGAAATTACTCCTACCAGAATTTCAGCAACAGTAACGAAACCAGCGGTTTTCTGAATGAATATGAAGAGACGGGAATTGTATACAAAAATGTAAAGGAAACTGTTGGGGAAAACAAGGGATATACCCGGTATTACTTTAAGGCATTGGATGATTACCCTGAAAACCTGAAACCAGACGGAAAAATGAGAACAGATACCCTGAATTACTATAACCTTCTGATGAATGGTATTGCAGACAAAACAGAAGTTTATAATAATGCCAATGCTTTGGTCAGCAGTGAATCCAACACTTATGAGTTTTATCAGACTGCTACTAACAAAGCCTTAAAACTGGCGATGATCCAAAAACAGACTGTTGCTGCAACAAACTATACAGCAAGTGGTGCTGTTACCGTTAATACAGAAATCATCCGCAGCCCGAGGGACTTCAACATCATTAACAGCAAAACCACCGGGGCAGACGGAACAGTCAGTGAAATCAGTACAACCTATCCATGGGGGATATTTTTTACAGATCCGAGATTATGGAATGCAGGTTTAAAAGCAGTTCCGCTTGTAGTGGAAAACAAAAGAAACGGTAAGACCATTTCCAGAAATGAAGTAAAATACGGCAACCTGTCTCATTATAATCCAACTTCACTGGTATCCACCAATCCTAATGACGGCAGTCTGAAAACTTCTGTACGGTATGATGCCTACGATGCCAAAGGAAATGTAACCCAGTATACGACAGTGAGTGATGAAGCCTCAGGAACCGGTATTCCTACCACGATGATCTGGGGATACAATGGCACTTATCCAATTGCTGCCATAGAAGGAGCTACCCTGAATGATATTGGTTCTTTGGCAGCTGATATCATAACCAAATCCGGCCAGGATGTTGATAATGCTTCAGAAAAAATACTGCTGCAGGCTTTGGATGCGTTCAGAACCCATGCTTCCCTGAAAAACTTCCGTATTACGACCTATACATACAACCCGCTGGTGGGGATTACTTCAACCACGCCTCCGTCAGGGATCCGGGAAGTATATCAATATGACGGAAGAAACAGACTGCAGTACATCATTGATGTGAATGGAAATATGATCAAAGATTTCCGCTATAATATAAAATCACAACCATAAGACAAATCATGAAAAAAATACTAACTTTTATAACATTTCTGACGGCTGTCCTGTTCTATTCGCAGAGTTTGACATCCTCAGAAAATTATGTATACAGCAGAACGTACCTGGAGCCTGTAACCGCAGATACGCCGGGAGCAAAGCAGGTACAGAGTGTGCAGTATTTTGACGGGCTGGGAAGAGCCGTACAGAGTATCGGGATCAAGGCGTCTCCCAACGGAAAAGATATGGTGGTCCCCTCCGTTTATGACAATGACGGAAGACAGACCCGTTCTTACCTTCCGCTGCCTGTAAATACCCAGAACGGTACTTTTATCACAGGAGCAACGGAAAGCGCGGTTAATTCCTATTACGGAGTGGCCAATGCCTATGCTGAACTGCAGGTTGAAAAATCCCCGTTGGCTAGAACTGAAAAATCAGCGGCCCCGGGAGCCGACTGGCAGATCAGCGGCAGCCATACCCGGAAAATCAATTATCTTTCCAATGCCGAAGGAGTGGTGAAAAGGTTTAAAGCTGTCACCACGTGGAACCCCTCTGCACAAATTAATGATGTTGCTGTTTCCCTGGCACCGGATGACCGCTATACCGCGGGCGGTTATTACAAGGCCAATACTTTACTGCTGACCGTATCTGCAGATGAGGACGGCAATGAAGTCTATTCCTATTCCAGCACCGGCGGGCAGAAGGTCCTGGTAAGGCAGGTCAACAAAAAACCGGAAGGCGGAACAGAAAACCTGGATACCTACTACGTATATGATGAATTTGGTAACCTGTCACTGATCATCCCTCCGAAAGCCTCAGCTGCTCCCAATCTGTCTGCTGTGCTGGACCCGCTGTGCTACCAGTATAAGTATGACAAATACAACAGGCTGGCAGAAAAAAGCTTCCGGGCAAGGATTGGGAATATATCGTATATGACAAGCAGAACAGGCCGGTTCTTTCACAGGATGGAAACCTCAGGACCACGGCCAATAACTTTGGGCAAAAGGGCTGGATGTTTACCAAATATGATACCTTCGGAAGAGTGGTATACTCAGGGTTCTTTGCCAGCACGGAGACAAGGGCATCCATACAGGCAGCCGTGAACGCGGTGTCCGCCAATGTCCTGAACAATGAGAACAGCAGTACCACTGCTTTTACACAGAACGGGCTGGATGTCTATTATACCAGAACTGCTTTCCCTACGGGAAGCGTGACTCTTCTTAGCGTTAATTATTATGATCAGTACCCTGCCGGGTCTCCGGCTCAGCCTGCCCAGATACAGAACCAGGCAACACTTGGAGCATCGCCTGTAACCATCACCTCCAACGGATGGTCTTCCGTAAGAAGTATTAAAACATACTCTACTGCAAGCTATACGAAGAATATAGAAAACGATAACTGGACCTCTTCTTTTATCTGGTATGATACACTGGGTAGAATGATAGGTGCTTTCGGTAAAAACCCGCTGGGTGGATTTACCAAAACAGAAAGTATTCTGGATTTTTCAGGAAAAGCACTGGAAACTTATACTTATCACTCCCGCAATACTTCTTCTGCTGAGGTGAGTGTTAAGGACAGGTACGTATACAATCCCCAGCATTACCTGTCTAAACATTATCAGCAGATTAATACCAATCCTGAAGAACTGCTTTCAGAATATACCTACAATGACCTGGGACAGGTGGCCAATAAAAAGGTGGGCAACAATCTGCAGAGTATGGACTATACTTACAATATCAGGGGATGGCTCACAGGCATCAACCCTAATGATTTTTCAGGAGTAAACAATAAGCTCTTTGCCTACAAACTCAAATACAATACGGTAGAAGGAGCCGAAAACCCCAACAATTCCTACCCAGGCCTTAAGGTAAAGCCAAAATACAACGGGGGAATTGCTGAAGTAGACTGGAAAACAGCCTATGGCGCCAATGAACCGCTAAGAAGATACGGCTATGTGTATGACGGAGCCGATCGTTTAAGAGCCGGGTTCTTCCAGATGGCCACCAATCCTTACTCCAAAGAGTACAGCGAGGTGATGGATTACGACCTTAACGGGAATATCAGTACCCTGAACAGAACGGGTGCCCTGGTAGGTGGAACCGCTGAAGTAATGGACGACCTTACCTATACGTATGACGGCAACCGCCTGTCCTATATGAAAGAAAGCGGAAAAGGAAATGCCTTAAGCGGCTATCCTTTAGGAACAGGACAGGGGCAAACGATCGGGTACGATGGAAACGGAAATATGACCAGCCATCTGGATAAAGGATTTACGGCCATCAGCTATAACTTCCTGAACCTTCCGTCAAAAATTACCCATACCAATACCGCCAACAGCCTTCAGTATGTATACGCTGCTAATGGAAGCAAGGTACAGATGATACAGGGAACTGAAACCACCTATTATTTAGGGAACTTCCAGTATACCCTTGCAGGAACAGCAGTTTCTTCACAGATTCTGGCTAATGAAGAAGGATATTATGATTTTGTCAACAGCCGTTATGTATACCAGTACAAAGACCACCTGGGGAATATAAGAATATCCTATACCAGAAATACAGGAGGAGGTACCACAATCCTGGAAGAAAATAATTATTATGCTTTTGGATTAAAGCATGGAGGTTATAATACGGGGGATACAACCAACAATAAATTTAAATATCTTTACAACGGCAAGGAATTGCAGAGCAATGGAAATTTAGACTACGGCTGGAGGCAGTATATGCCTGATCTGGGAAGATGGAACGGGATGGACGTCCTTTCAGAATCATATCAGTCTACCAGTCCTTATGCCTATGTGATGAATAATCCTGTATTGAAGATTGATCCTAATGGAATGCTTTCACAGGCTTTTATGGATGAGATCAGCAGTTCAGCATCGGGCACCACATGGACCAATAACAATAACGGAACCTTCACCAATAACTGGGGAGGGATGATGAATAGCAAGGGAAGAGCTTTAAATTACCGTTTATCCGCTATAAATTCTCTTAACAATGATGGAGGTGGTTCTGGGCCTAAACCTGGTTTTTGGACAAGAGTAAGCAATTGGTGGGATAGTTTGTTTGGCAGAAATAAAGGCGCTGATATTTTAACGCTTACAAGAGGAGCTGAGGTCTCCAGGGTAGTTGAAGTTGGAGAGCCAATACGAATTGCAGAATTTTTTTCAGCTGTAGAAGCAACTTCGGTAGCGGTTGGAGCAGCAACTTTAGGAGCTGTGTTAACACCTGTCATGATGAAAGACCCAGAATATAACTGGACAAGGGATTTACCTTTAACTGTACCTACTACAGTAGCAACAGATGTACCAGCTGATGAATCTGGAAATTTATATTTATACAGAAATATGAGAAATGTAAACGGTATGCCTATGGTTGGAGAAGGCTTAGATAAACTAGGCTTAAGAGATAGAGATGTTAATCTTCTTTCTAACTCTACGATGATAACACCTCTTTTCGCAAATGGTTTATCCGTTACTGTAGGCTACGGTGATGTAATACCACCTAATGTTCCTGATTTTAGCAGAGGAAAAGGAACAATTTTTAGAATATCAGCAAGTTCTTTAATGTCTTATGGTTTAGTAGGGGTACCAGTTCTGAATCCTGATGTTCCAAACTATGGACAGATTCGACCTGCAATACCTATGAATGTAGGAACATTTAGAGCATTGATTCAAAGTACTGCCCCAGCTTGGCAACCTGTAAAATAATTAAATATATGGAAGAAAGAGATATTGTCATAAGAAAAATTTTAGAAAAATTATATATTGAATTTAATCCAGAAAATCTCTCTAGACTCACTATAGATCAGTATAGAGATTTCTTCTTTTCAATATTTGAATACATAAATTTGTATAAAAATAAATACCATTTGACAGAAAAAGATTTTGTTGAATTTAGCAAGAATATACACCATAAATATAATTATGATTTATACGAAGATAACTGTTGGGAAAGAGTTGCTTTTTTTATGGACGAGCTAATATTTCGGTTTGCTACACCTCCACCTTATTTTTTTCATGCTAACTTTGAAGATTTTAAAAATAAATTAAAAAGAGATTTTACGAAAGGTAATGGGTTGTAGTAGAACTATTTGTACTTCTGGCAATGTTCCAAACATGTATTTTATAAAATTAGAGTGTTGATTTTCAATACTCTAATTTTATAAGATACAACGGCAAAGAACTTCAGGAAACCGGGATGTATGATTACGGCGCCAGGATGCTGATACCTGATCTGGGAAGATGGAATGGAATAGACCAGCTTGCAGAAGCCTATACCTCTACCAGTCCTTATGCTTATGTTGCCAATAATCCTACAATGTATATTGATCCTGACGGAAGATACACATCTCAGATACAGGGTCTTAAAGATTCCATGCCAAATATTTATTCTGGTTGGGAATATGTTGATGGTGTTAAATTGGGAGACTGGAACAAGTATCCACAGCAGTTTAATAGTATGATCAGGAGTTTATCAGTAAACGACACTCGTGGTGGGAATGGAAGTATATCAGGAAGTGGGAACAGTATTAAGTGGAGCCTTGGCGGTTACTATTATCTTAATCATTGGTCTGGTGGTTCCGAAGGTCCAGGATATACGGATTTAGGAACAGGATATTGGAAGTTTGTAAGTGAAAATTTTCCATCAAATAAAGAAATAACTCCTTGGGAGCTGGGTGTAGAATGGATTTCAGGAAAAGGGCCGCGACATAGAGATTTTACAAATGGAGATTTAATGACCGAAATGTTGAAGAAGCACTCACATGTACAGAACACGAGAGATGTAATCTTGGCTAAAATAGCTGATGGGGAAACTACTTTAGAAGGTTCAAATCCATATAAATTAGGAGGAATTAAGGGAGTCGGACTTTACTTAAAAGATTATTCAACACTATTAACAGGTGGTTTGACAGGAAATTTAACCGTGACATACTTAGGTTCTTACAATTTAAAATATATAGCAGCAGCATATAATAATACCGTAGTGGTATCATTTAATGTTGAAAATTCCTCTACAATGCAATCAGCATCTCGACCTCCTATACTTGGATATCTTCCAATTTGGCAGCAAACAGCAGGAAACCTTATTAATGAAAAATTTAAAACAGGTTGGGGCTCGAAAACTACTCAATCATTTAATTGGCAAGAAATATTATATATAAAATGAAAACAAAATTAAATTATTTATTAATTATAATGGGATTAATTCTATTATACAGTTGTAATGAGGTTAAACCAAAACAAAATGATTTTATAGGTACATGGAAGTCTTCTGATAATGCTTTCATTAATCTAAATGCAAATGGAACTTGCACCCTGAAGAGCATTGATTATTATAAAATTAGCAGTTTTCCAAAAATAAAAATAAAGAATTGAATGCAGAAGGGACTTGGATATTTTTAGAAAATGCAGAAAGTGGTATTATTGATAATATAGATAATGGAATTAAAATAACATATAATTTGCCAAAAGAAAATATAAAAGGTGAAATTATATTATATATTTCAGGACAGGGTATTAAGGGAAATAATCCTCCTTGGAATCTTTTTTTATGGGATGGTGACCCTGATGAAATGCTTAAATATGAGTTCATAAAAATTAAATAAATAATGCGTAACATTTTAGCTTCATTGACACAAATTCCAACTGTCATTTGCATCTGGTAATAGAATAATGTTCTCAATATGTTGGTAAAAAACAGATTATTTTAGGTTATAACCAAATCCTTACAATATAATGAATACACCAAGGAATTGCAGAGCAATGGAAATTTAGACTACGGCTGGAGGCAGTATATGCATGATCTGGGAAGATGGAACGGGATGGACGTCCTTTCAGAATCATATCAGTCTACCAGTCCTTATGCCTATGTGATGAATAATCCTGTATTGAAGATTGATCCTAATGGAATGCTTTCACAGGCTTTTATGGATGAGATCAGCAGTTCAGCATCGGGCACCACATGGACCAATAACAATAACGGAACCTTCACCAATAACTGGGGAGGGATGATGAATAGCAAGGGAAGAGCTTTAAATTACCGTTTATCCGCTATAAATTCTCTTAACAATGATGGAGGTGGTTCTGGGCCTAAACCTGGTTTTTGGGGAAGTGCAGGTATTTTTCTTAGAAAATTATTTAGCAGAGATAAAGGAGCAGGAATTAGTACAATTGTACCTGGGGCTGCCATTTCCAGAATTCCTGCTTTGGAAATAGGAAATGTAACATTTAGAGGAATACTTTCTTCAGCAAGCATAGATGCTGTTATATTAGGTATTACAAGAGCAGGTGTATGGAGTTTACCTTTAATGCTTAATGGAGACAGTGGCTTTTCTGCAAATTCTAAACCGATTACGGGTGCCATTGATATTCCTGTTACAACAACGGCTGATGAATCAGAGCCAGAATTTGAATATTTTTATAGAGCAATGTCTTCTAAAGAATATCTAAGTACTGGAGGTTTTTTACAACAGAAAAGCGACCAAAGTGGAAATTATAGAGGAGAAGGTCCATTTGTTACAGATCGCTTGGAGTATGCAGAAAGAGCATTAAACGGTTTTAGCAAAAAAGATAAATATGATTTGATAGTCCAATACACCATGCAACCAGGTACAACCAATCTTCTTAACTCTATCTCTTTACCACATGGTCCAGGGGTAACTGGAGCCTATTCCGAAAAGTTAGGTTTACCTATAAAGAAAGTTGAACTTGGAGGAACAAATTATGGATTTTATGGATCTAATGTTAATATTTTCAATATTAGATTAATGGGACCTCCTATACCTATAAGATACAAATAATAAAAATAAATATGTTAAAAGAATTATTAAAAAAGACTGATGATGATTTGGTTAGTATCAGTGAGCAATATAGAAAATATTACAATTCCAATCTTGAAACTTTTAAAATTGAATATGAAAATTATGCTAATACAACAAAAAAGGAATTACCATTATTAGTTTTAGATTTTATCAAGATTTATCAGTTGTTTGGATATAATCAGGATGAAATATCATTCTTTATACGCAAAAAACTAGTTTCTTTTTATTTGCATAATATATCTGATTTTATAAAAAAAGAGGATGGGTTTGTCATATATTCATTTATTGACATTTTTTATTGTGATCCTTTGTTTTTTGAAGATAAAGAAACTTTAACGACTTTTTTGAAGCTACTTATCCAATATTATTATTGAAAACTGAGGATATGTCTTCATTTATTGCTATAGCCTGCATGAGATATATTGCTATATTGGGTTCTGAAAAAGAAGGAAAAATATTTTTAGAAAAATACTTGCAAGAGAACAAAAATGGTATTTATATAGAAGATGTAAAAGAAGAGCTATAAAGTATAGAGAATTATTCCCTAAACTGGTGCGATCGTCTCGCTCGTGTCTTAAATAAATTAAAACCATTGCTTTTGCAGTGGTTTTATGATCTGAAAATTATAAAGTAGTGGCAAATATGAACAAGAAATGTTGATTCCTGGAATAGTAATAGGAGGAACACCAATAGTCGTAAAATAAATGGAAACAAGCAATTTTCAAAAAATATTAAATTTATTTAAAAAGCAAAGTGATAATTATTTATATACAACCATATATAATTATTTAAAGTCTATAGATAAACTTGAATATATTCTTATTGATAAAAATAAAGCAAATTCTATATATACAGTAAGAAATGAAATCAATAATACTGTAAATGAAAGTCTAAAAATTCAAGGCTATGATGAGTTATTAAATAATCTTAATCAATTTAATAGTAAAAAAGTAATTATTAGCAACTTTGATTATAACAAAAAGGATTTCACCATATTTATCAATGACAAAGAGACCCAAATATTAGGAATATTATGGCGGGATATCAATCAATAAAATAATATCCTTTGTTAATGAAGAGCGTACTTGCGTCTTTAAGTATAATATGCTATCCTATAGCTGGACAACAAAATAAATTGTTAGTAGAGAAATGAAAGAATTAATCTATTCTAAAATAAAAGAATATGATCCTCAATTAGATGATTTTGAAATCTCATATTCAAACCATCCTTTATTGTTGGATGATGTAATTATGTCCTATAAAGGAAGAAATAAATTAGCTAAAAGCGAAAGTATAAAAGAATTAACGTATGAGATTTTAAATAATCTTCTTTTAGTTAAAAACGAATCTATTGAATATGTAAAATTTATTGTTGTAAGATACAATATTACGAGTAGGCTGTTTGTTTTTGCAGAAGATTATTCAAAAGTCTTTTTTGATTTTACATTTCCAACACAAAACAATTCAGAATCCAATTAGAAATTAAAGAAAATAAGCATATTTGTTTCAAACATATTGCTAATAAATCAGAGTGTTGATTTTAATACTCTGATTTTTAATATGAAAACTTTATGAATAAAATTATAAATGCATATTTGTACGCTTATTATGAGTGTTATTTGCAAACGCATATTTATTATAAAACACATAAAAATAAAAATTTTTATTCAATACTATCTTTAGGTTTTCCTTTATGGTTATTATTAGAATTTCCAATATTAATGATAGTAGATAAAACTATTGGACTTCCTTCAAAAGTGTTCTTGTATCCACTGATAATAGGAATTGCCTATGGATATATTTTTGCAACTTCCAAGTTAATAGGTGACGATGATTTGGCAGAAAAGATCAATACCTTTTATGCAAATAAAGATACTGTAAAAGAATCAAGAAAGATTGCATTAATTTTTGTATTCCTATGCATAATATTTTGGGTATTTGCAATAAGATATGATTATTATTAATTGTAAGTAATCTTATAGATAATAAATCAGAGTATTGATTTTTCAATACTCTAATTTTAAAAATATTAGTAAAATGTAAAGTTGAGTTATTATTGTGGACAGCCAAAATCAATATTTAAAACTATCGAAAAATTTTGCTGATGAAACCAGTGAACATATTCAGGAACAAGCTGTGGATAAATTTTCAGTTAAATTTAACAGCAATACACAGAAATTCTTGTTGGAAGAGTGGACTTAAGAGAGATTAGGACGTTCTATAGAGCAAACCCTAATATAAGTACGACTCCTTTCCAGGATGTTCTTGATTTAGCGGCTGGTCTAGCAAAATAGAAAGTATGATAAAAATAGAATTGAATACGGTAATAAACATACTGTCATTACATGAACTTTCAGGAATGACGGAGAAAGAACGAGAAGAATTCATTGAAAATGAAGGGATTGAGAAAGAAGAAATCTTTGAATATTTAAAAGAAAAATATACTGGAGTAAAAGTTTCTTATACTGAAGAAAAAATTAAAACTTTATATCAATTACCTATTACTGTTGTTGGAGTTGCAGAAAAACTAAATCCATGCCCTTGTTGTAATTTCAGGACAATTTTTGAAAAAGGGAATTATCAAATTTGTCCAGTTTGCTTTTGGGAAGACGATGGAAATACGAATGATATGAAAACTAGCTCTGCTAACCATATGACATTAAAAGAGGCAAGAGATAATTTTAAGACAAAAGGTGCCATCTCAGATCAATTTTTGAAATTTGTAGATAAAGAAGCTGTACTTAAGTATTATAAAGATATTTAGTTTAAATCCTTTCTCAAGCTGGGTGGGGATGTTCCAAATGTGTTGATAATAAATTAGGGTATTGATTTTCAATACTCTAATTTTAATAATATGAATAGAACCTCAATTTAGGTAATGTGCCAAACGTGTTGGTAATAAATTAGAGTATTGGTTTTCAATACCTCAATTTAAAATGATATTGTGGATAGCTGATACAGAAAAAGAGAAAACAGGCTGTCTAAAATATTGAAAATTATATCAGGTATTTCGGAGCTATTAGTGAAAAGCAAACTATTTTCACATCATAACCAATCCTTAAAATAGGTCATATAGCAAGGAATTGCAGAGCAATGGAAATTTAGACTACGGCTGGAGGCAGTATATGCCGGATCTGGGAAGATGGAATGGAATAGACCAGCTTGCAGAAGCCTATACCTCTACCAGTCCTTATGCTTATGTTGCCAATAATCCTGTTTCTAATACAGATCCGGATGGAAGATGGATTAATGAAGATGGAAGTATACGCCCTTCTACAACGTTTGATTATATGCCAGGTTCATACAAACCTATGTATTCATTCAGTACCTCAAATGGATTTCAGGATAATAGCGGCGGAGGTAGTGGAGATGGATATAATTTCAGTGGAAATCAAGCAGTATCTGTTTTTAATTACTTTAAAAATGGGGATCTATGTCTGGACTTAGCTTCGGTGATACTGAATAACATGGTATACGGGTACTGCTACCCAGGATGCTTATAGAATGGGTGACGACATCTATTCAGACATAAAACTTGGATTAATCCATAAAGCAAGGATTTCTACTCATAAACCAAATTTTTTGAAAATTTTATTGAAGGTGCTATACATGCAGATAAAACTAATTTCAATGCTGTATCCGCTTGGACAGGATATGCAGGGTTTTATACATTAAAATATGAGAAATTAATGCATTATACTGCAAAAATTTCATCAAATTGGGCTAATAAGGCAAGTGCATTAAGAGGAGCCAAAGGATTTGCAGTGGCAGGAAAAGGATTAGGAGTTTTAGGTGTAGGATTTAGTGCACTTGAAGATTATCAACAAAATGGAAAGCTTGGAGTAGGAACTGCCGTCAAGGTTGGAATAGGCTTGGCAACTACTTTTGCAGCAGGTGCACTAGCTCCTTGGGCATTAGGGTATGTTATTGCAGACTTGACTGTAGGTATTGTAACAGGTACAACAATAACAGACAGGATAGCTGCCGGTGTTGAAAATACAATAATTGGAACGATTAAATAATTAAATATGTTAAGATTTTTTGACATGATGTACTACCATCTTGCAACATTTTATCAACGATTTCATAAAAAATCAAGAGGATGGCAGTTACAAGCATCATTCATAGTAAGTATAACACAAGCTATGCTAATATTAGACTTATGGATGATAATAATTTCTATTTTTGATATTCAAAAAAGCAGGAGTATATGAAAAAATTATCTTTTGTATTATTGGATTATGTTTAATTTTTTATAATATGAAAAGATATGAGAAAAAATACCAATATTATAAATCTATATGGGGAGTTTATAGTGGAAATCAAAAAAAATACAAGTTTTTTGACTTTTTTTACGGCTGTTTTTGCTTGGGTTTTTGTATTCATTCTAGGATTTATTTTCAATAAATACAAGTAATCATTATTTAATAATCCAACAGGATAGCCAAGACTGGTTATATCAGTTTCTCCCGCTGCCGCAAGCGTCTCGCTCTTGTTCATAAGTAAAAGGGTAATGTTCCAAACATGTTGGTAATAAATTAGGGTATTGATTTTCAATACTCTAATTTTAATAATATGAATAGAACCTCAATTTAGGTAATGTGCCAAACGTGTTGGTAATAAATTAGAGTATTGGTTTTCAATACCTCAATTTAAAATGATATTGTGGATAGCTGATACAGAAAAAGAGAAAACAGGCTGTCTAAAATATTGAAAATTATATCAGGTATTTCGGAGCTATTAGTGAAAAGCAAACTATTTTCACATCATAACCAATCCTTAAAATAGGTCATATAGCAAGGAATTGCAGAGCAATGGAAATTTAGACTACGGCTGGAGGCAGTATATGCCGGATCTGGGAAGATGGAATGGAATAGACCAGCTGGCAGAAGCCTATACTTCTACCAGTCCTTACGCATATGTTGCCAACAACCCGGTTTTACGGTTTGATGTAGATGGCAAATGGTTTAACCAGGACGGTTCAATTGACACTTCAGGAAGAACTCCAGGTTTTACCAACGGCAGGCAGATGTACCAACAGTTCTGGGCCAAACACACGCTGGAAGTGATAATTATTCTGTTTTTACATCTTGGACAACAAGTAAATCAACTGCCAGAGATTTTGCAACAGCTATGGGAAAAGCACCAGGAGTCATTTTATCTAAACGTTTAATGCTATTCCTAATGTTTCAGAGACAGGAAAAAGAATGCAAGAAAACGAATGGTTAATTTTTGGACCAGTAATAAGAGCTAATGTAGAACATATAAAGCCATAAAATGAAAACAGAAGAAGAGATTTTTAATTTAATAAAAAAAGTATCAATATAAAAGGAGAATTTAAGAATTATCATATAAAATTGAGTAATGGAAGATTTGACAGGGAGAATATGATTGGGGTATATAGTATTAGAGAAGGGATAGCTATCAATCAAAAAAACTATAAGCTTGCAGAACAAATACGTAAATTACTTATTGGATTAAAAAATAATTCTGGAATTGTATTAAAGGGTGTAACTATTCAAGGTGAAAATTATTCTGGAATGTATTATCTAAGTGCCAACTATGAAAAAGTGATTGGGTATTTAGAGAGTGAATTTGATGAAAATGGTAACTTAATAAATTGAATCGATTGATGGTAATAATCTTCCCTAAACTGGTGCGATCGTCTCGCTCGCATCTTAAATTAATTAAAACCACTGTTTTTAGTGGTTTTATAATCTGAAAATTAAAGTAGTGGCAAATATGAACAAGGAATGTTGATTCCTGGAATAGTAATAGGAGGAACACCAATAGTCGTAAAATAAATGGAAACAAGCAATTTTCAAAAAATATTAAATTTATTTAAAAAGCAAAGTGATAATTATTTATATACAACCATATATAATTATTTAAAGTCCATAGATAAACTTGAATATATTCTTATTGATAAAAATAAGGCAAATTCTATATATACAGTAAGAAATGAAATCAATAATACTGTAAATGAAAGTCTAAAAATTCAAGGCTATGATGAGTTATTAAATAATCTTAATCAATTTAATAGTAAAAAAGTAATTATTAGCAACTTTGATTATAACAAAAAGAATTTCACCATATTTATCAATGGCAAAGAGACCCAAATATTAGGAATATTATGGCGGGATATCAATGAATAAAAATAATGTCCTTTGTTAATGAAGAGCGTATTACTTGCGTCTTTAAGTATAATATGCTATCCTATAGCTGGACAACAAAATAAATTGTTAGTAGAGGAATGGAAGAATTAATTTATTCTAAAACTCATTTAAATGAAAATAATATTTTTTTATAATTGTTTTACTGGCCAACAATAGTTGCTCCGCACAAAATAATATTGATTTTTATTATCAAGATAAAACGAAAGCAACAGAAACAGATAGGATAGCATATAAATCTTATTTGGAAAATATTCCAAAAGAATTTCTTAGAAAAGATGACGAAGTTTTATTATCTTTTAATAATGCTGCTTTTATTGACGATGTTATTACTATAAATGGTAAAAGTTATAATTTTCAAAATTATACATGTGGATATACACAGATTAGAGTTCTTAGAAGGGATGAAAAGATTAAAATTACATCTAAGAAAAAAGGAGAGATGAATTTTAAGCTAAAAAAAGGAATTGATTACATTATTATTAATGGAGGATTTGATAATAAATGGAGTGTTACATTTTCAGAATATTTTCCTACAATGGAATGCTTATAGAATTATAAGTACAAAGCGAAGGAGCTGCAGGAGACAGGTATGTATGACTATGGTGCAAATGTACATGGCCGATATTGGAAGATGGGGTGTTGTTGATTCGCTAGCAGAAAAATATTTTAGTATAATTCCTGTTGTACAAGCTTCTCATTCGTCACCCAAACAAAACAAAACCACTGCATCCGCAGTGGTTTTTATTTATTTAAAAATATTTTTGAATCTCTTACTTATCAAGCAGCTTCTCCAGTCTGCTCATCATTTCATCCTTTTCCTTCAGCATTCTTTCGTAAAGCGCAATTTTTTCTTCGTGAAGCTGAACAATTTTATCAATAGGATTAATATTTTGAACTTCGATTCTATTATTAAACATTGCATTATCTGAAAATGTACAGGAAATTAGGTTCACAGCCTGTTCCTCATCAAAATTCTGAAAAGCTTCTACGGGAATTTTCAGTACTTCGGATATTTTTTCCAGCAGCTGGTTTTCAATGGTTTCTTTCTGTTCAAGTAAAGAGATCTTTTTTGGTTCCAGTCGTCGCCCAGATCAAGCGCCAATGCTTCCTGCTTTATGCCCAGCATTTCTCTGAAACGCTTTACATTTCTTCCCTGATGTATTTTGTAGTCCATTCTTTAATCAATTTGTGAAGATTCAAAGATAATACATTCTGTAAAGTAAAGGTGAAAAAATGTCCGGTAAAATATCCGCATTGCTGTTATACAACTATCACGAGCCACTTCATAACTGCCTCCAGCCCCTTATAAAGCCCCTCCAGCCCCTATGGTAAGTCTCTTCAGCCCCTTCAATAACGGTCTCCAGCCCCTTTGATAAGTGGGTACAGGGACTTACAGAACGGTCTGGAGACCGTTACTGAACACCCTTCAGCCCCTTATGTAACCGGGTATATCCCCTTCCCCAAGGGGTAGAGGGGGTTGGTGAAGGGGGTAACCTTATTTTCAATAACTGCATTTGGGTAAATGGAAACAGTTCATCCCCGGAACATTTTAATTTCCTAACTTTGTAGTTCTCAACAATAAACAAACAAATATGTCAATCACCAACGAAGATCAGATGCTCGGAATGCAAAAAGTAAGTGAAGCTGTTGCCTGTACTTTGAAAAAGATGATAGCGTATGCTGAACCCGGCATGACCACAAAAGATCTTGATGAATACGGAGCCGGAATACTGGAAAGTTTCGGGGCAAAATCAGCGCCTTACCTGACGTACGGATTTCCGGGCTGGACGTGCATCAGCGTAGATAACGAATTCTGCCATGGTATTCCCACAGATCAAAGGGTTCTGAAAGAAGGTGACCTGATCAATATTGATGTTTCTGCAGAGCTGGATGGATATTGGGCAGATAACGGCGGATCTTTTGTCATTGGAAAAGATATTCACGGGCATCAGAAACTGGTGGAGGCATCCAAAGACATTCTGAGAAAGGCTATCAGCAATATAAAAGGCGGCGTAAAAATAGCAGACATAGGACATTTGATGGAAACCGAAGCGAAGAAAAGAGGTCTTAAAGTTATCAAGAATCTTGCAGGCCACGGAGTAGGAAGAAGCTTACACGAGCAGCCTGATGAATTGCTTAACTACAGAAACCGTTTTGATTCCAGACGTTTTAAGAAAAACTCTGTGGTGGCTATTGAAACATTTATCTCCACAGATTCGAGCATTGCTGTGGAATTAAAAGACGGATGGACTATGGCAGGCAATAAAGGCGGTTACATGGCCCAGCATGAGCACACCATTGTAATTACCGACGGAAAACCTATCATTTTAACTGAAATGAACGGAATCCTGAATTAAATTAAGGATATTGACTCATAGTTGATAAACCGCAAAGACGCAATTATATAATAAAAGCTGTTTTGAAGGCGCCAGAATTTTATCAGGGATAAAGTTTCTCAAATCAAATGATACCATCATTTCCCTGCTGAAAATCTTCAATTTTCTTGCGCCTTATCTTCAGAGATCAGCAATGTAAAACTTTGCGTTTACAATAAAACCTGCTAAGAAATGTCATTGACAGGATTAAAATCTTTCAGCACACTTTCATAATCCGCTGTAAATCCGTTTTCCATAGTTCCCTCAATGTGATAGGTTTCTACCTCCGTAATTCCTGCATAACTTCTGAAAACATCCCTGAGATAAGCCGAAATATAATCCGGCGCACCTTCAGTACGTCTGCCGCCGGAAGCAACAGCAAGATATACTTTTTCCCTGTAAACCGGCCCACACGATTCCCTTGTTCGTCAAAGACATAAGTAATTCCTGCCCGGATCAGCTGGTCAAGCCAGGCTTTCAGAGGTGTGGAAATGCCGAGGTTGAAAACCGGTGTTCCAATGATAATAATATCTGCTTTACGCACTTCATCCACAATCAGATTGGCATATGAAAGAAGCTGCCTGCTTTGTTCATCGTATAATTCCGGATGTTTATAAAACTCATGAATGGACATTTCATCCGCATACGGTGGTGCATCCTTCACCAGGTCCCGTACAGTGACCGTATTGATATTACCCTGTTGTAATAGTTTTTCCAGAATGGCTGAGCTTAGCTGGCTGCTATAAGACTGTTCTCCTCTTGCGCTGGAAATAATGTGCAGAATATTCTTCATACTTTTTATTCTGATGACGATCTTAGTGTCATTAAGGGGACATATATCCGTTTATTTTTATCTGATGACTGTATTTAACAGATCCTCTGTTCGAAAAGCCCGGTTTTAAATTGCCAGACACCCGATACTTTACTATATTTATGGAATCAAACCACCTCACAAACTATCTGCTATGAAAAAATTTCTTTTAATCCTTCTGGGAATCATTGTCGTTCTGGCTGCTGTTGTATTGATTAAAACCTATACTTATCCGTTTAAGAAAAATAATACCGGTGCAGGAGAAGGTTGGAAACCCGTAAAAAATGACTCTGCGGTAATGAGACTGTCAGGAGGAATAAAAGTTCCCACAGTTTCCACAGGCAGCCTGGGTGAATTCGACTATGCACCGTTTGATCAGTTCAAAACCTATTTAAAAGCCTCTTATCCGTTAGTTTATCAGAATACGGAAAATGTTGAGGTGAATCAGTATGGATTGGTGTTCAGGCTTAAAGGAAGCAATCCTGCTCTGGAGCCTGTTTTATTCCTTTCCCATATGGATGTTGTTCCTCCCGGAGATGCAGATATTAAAAATAATGAAGAAAATGTATTCCGGCCGGATGACAAACCGCTTGAGCCTGTTTCAAAAGTAGCGGAAGACTGGGATTTTGCCCCTTTTTCAGGAGCGGTAGCCAATGGAAGAATCTACGGAAGAGGAGCGATAGATATGAAAGGAATGCTTTTCTCTTTAATGGAATCTGTGAATTCTATGATTAAAAACAAACAGATTCCCCAGCGGGATATTTATCTGGCTTTCGGTTTTGATGAAGAGGTTGGCGGACAAAAAGGAGCGGTTCAGATCGCAGATTATTTTAAAAAGAAAGGATTGAAATTCGATGCTGTCTATGACGAAGGAGGATTGATTATGAGAAAAGGAAATGTAGCAGGGATTGATACTGATGTGGCTGTGGTGGGATGCGCTGAAAAAGGCTTTCTGTCCGCAAAGATAAAAGTTAAAGGGCTTGGCGGGCACTCCTCTATGCCGCCTATGGAAAGTGCTATCGGGAAGGCTGCTGTCATCATGCAGCGTCTGGAAGATGATCAGATGAAACCCATGATCACGCCTTTAATCAAAGAGTTCTTTAATAATATTGGTGGTGAAATGCCTTTTACCACAAGAATGGCGCTGGCCAACCAATGGCTTTTAAAGCCGGTATTGATCTCACAGCTCACCAAGAACAATACCACCAATGCATTGGTAAGAACGACTACAGCATTAACGATGATGAAAGGAAGCGACGGAACCAATGTGCTTTCTCCTGAAGTGGAATTTGTGGTTAATTTCAGATTGCTTCCCGGAAATTCAGTGAAAGATGTAAAAAATCATATTGCCAAAGCCACTGAAGGTTTTGATGTGGAGGTAGAGGAAATTGACAATACCAGAGAAGCATCTGCCATTTCTCCAACCAATACAAAAGCTTTTAAAATAATAGAAGCAGCCGTTAAGGAAATTCATCCCGGAGCAATTGTTACGCCTTATCTTACCATGGCAGGAACGGATGCCGGTAAATACGAAATCGTAAGTAAAAACGTCTACCGGTTCATGCCAATCAAAATCAATAGTGCCGAACAGCAGAGCATTCACAGTACCAACGAATATCTCAGCATTGAAAACTATCTGAAAATGATCCGTTACTTTGAGTACATCATGAAGAATTATGATAAATAAATGTCAATGGAGGACAGTCGGTTCGCTGCGCTTGTGAACTTTTAATCGGGGTCCGGGTCGTGGATATCTGGTGTTTTTTATCTGTAGATAATGTATTTTCCCTATGGGTTTGCGAAGCAAAATTGACCCCTGACCAAAAATCTTTCACAAAAAATATATTGCGTCAAGTTTTGTCGCATTACACCTATAGCTTTGTCATATCAAAATTACAGAGCTATGGAATTGCCATTTTACTTAAACTTTAATGACTTTGAAAGTAATTATTATGACAACCTTGAAAAATGGTTTGAAGAATATCATAATACCAGCGAAACAGACTATCTGAATGCGCTTGCTGAACTTTACAGTCCGTATGTCTATTACAATTTTGCAGATGACAGGTTAAAGCCGGATGCCTCCATTGAAGTAAAAGACTGCTTTTTCCCTTATCATGAAAAAATAGGGATTTCTTTCTGTATTGATTGCGAAAACGAAACCTCACCAGCCAACAGGATGAGTCAGGTTTTTGAATTTAAAAATATTTCCATGATGGAGTATGCCCAGCATATTCTGGATAAGATCAATAAGTTTTGTTCAAAAAATCCTCAGGCTCTGGATGGTAACAAAAACATTCAGGATTATCTCAATAACTATGCTATTGTTACCTCAGTAGACGGTGTAGGATATTGCATCAGCTATAACCGCCATCAGAAAGCAATACCCTTTTTAAAAGCGTACCTTCCGTACTATGGCCAGACAGTTAATATGGCAGTGTACAGGGATTTTCTGTTCTCTGTGGTACAGATTGCAGAATTTATTGATCAGAAACTGAAAACAGTACATGCTTTTAAGCATACGATTTATGCCCGCTCCAAAGCGGACGCTAAATTTAATGTACAGATGAGCCGCGAATTCCTGAAGCTTTGCAACTAAAATATACACCAAACATTCATACTTAATTATATTGCAGAGAAACTTATGTTTCAACAAAAATCCCGGTCAGTGATGATCGGGATTTTGTTTATAAAAATACAGTTTTTTTGTCATTTTTTTCTGTAAGGTATATTCCAGATCAGGTCTGCAGCAAGGTAATGAACACCTCCATGATGAATGCTCCTGCTGTCTCGGATCAGATCATCCATATAGCCAATATCTACTGTAAAAGGTGAATCAGGAATGGTAAACATATAGTATGCTGCAATCCGCATTTCACGATACCCGAAGGAGTTCCATTCAGAATCCGGTTCATTAAGGTGGCTTATGGAAAAAAGCGCTTCTGCACTTAATGCCAGCTTTTGATTATTCTTTGGAGATAAACTATAGGTTAACTGACTCTTGATACGGGTTCTGATCTGAAAATCTTCCTCTGCTTTATGAAAGTCTGCATCAAAAAACTTCCTGAATTCCTGCCGTACTGTATTTTTCAGCTTCCACCTTCTTCCCAGATCAAAAGTGTATGCATATCTTCCGTACATCCTGAATTCCTGTTCCGTATTTTCTTTTTCATAAGGGGCGTTGCTTTCATAGTGGGGCTGTCTGCGGTAGCTGAGGGCATAGCTGTACTGCTGATGCGGGGCAAAAGAATGGTATATCTCATGATTCAGGACAATGATAGCCTGCTTTGACAATAAATTATGGTTATCCGGCCTGCTTTTTCTCCCAATGGCAGCATAGCTCAAAGTATGCTTTTTCCCTAAAGAATCCAGCTGCTGTTTAACTCCGAAGGCACCCCAGAATGCATTGTTGGCATCTCCCAGCCCCGGCGGACTGATCTGTGCCTTGATAGTGGTTCCGATACATCCCAATAAAAATATACCTGCAAAAATTTTCTTCATACCCAATATAATGGATTGTTGTTTTACTGTTAATTTTAAATGGCTGCGAAACCATAAGATAGAAGATAATACCGCAGTTACGCAGAGAGAATACTTTATTGCTGCAAAATTATAAGCCTGGTTCATAGAATGTTTATTCAAAATCTTTCAATACTGTTTAAAAACAAGACAAAATAAACACCTGATTTAGGATAGAATTAGGAATGGGAGTTTTCAAAAATCTTTTCATAGCAATAATGAATTGTGGATAACATGTGGATAACGTATTAGCATCTTGTGGAAAAGTTGATTTCTATCTATTGTTTAAAGCTTAACTAATCTCTTAAACACCCTTATTTATTGAATGTTTCTATAAATTTACATTAGGTTGGAAGCTGTACTTTTTTAAATTTTATTTAGAATAATTCAAATTAATATTGTGAGGAAGCCTGCGTTTCCGTTATTTTGCACCTTTATTTATAATCACTTTAAATAAGGCTGAAAAAATGATACAAACTAATGAATGTATGCTTCCCGGGAGGCATATGCCTCATTCCGTAGAAACAAGACAGAATGATATTTCAACCAAGAAACAGCAATGGATAAAACCATTTCTTATTTTTTTATTCTTTCTAATTGGTTTAACAGCAACACACGCCCAGAATCTGCAGGGTGGCATCTCGGGAAAAGTAAATATGGTGGACGGACAGCCGTTGAGGGCAATATCTGTCTCGTTGCCGGAAGCGGATCGCCAGACCCTTACGGATGACGAAGGAAATTATCATTTTGCAAACCTTAATGCAGGTTCTTATACTGTGAAGTTGCAGATTCTGGGTGCTAAAGAAGTACGCCTTCCGGCAGAGGTAAAAGCAGGTGAAACAACCATACTGGATTATCAGCTTACCCGGGAAAATATCCAGGCTATACAGGAAGTGGTTATAATGAAAAATACAAACCGTTTTTCGAAAAAGAAAGCGGGTTTGTAGCCAGATTGCCTTTGAAAAATTTAGAAAACCCTCAGGTCTATAATACGGTTACCAAAGAATTATTCCAGGAGCAGGTAGCTGTGGATCTGGGAAGCATTTCCAAAAACGTACCGGGAGCAGGAGTTCCTATGATTGCGAACCAGGGAAGAGTGACATTCCGCTCAAGAGGATTTGAAACAGAACCCAATGCCAGGAATGGAGTCGCAGGAGCTGCATTTTCAGTCATTGATCCCGTAAACCTTGAACGTATAGAAGCCATTAAAGGACCTTCAGCGACTTTATTCGGGAAAAGTGTGGCCAGCAGCTATGGAGGAGTATACAACAGGGTGACGAAAAAGCCTTACAATGATTTTGGCGGTGAAGTAGGATATGTAGGAGGAAGCTGGAATTATAACCGGCTGACAGTGGATGTTAATACACCGGTAAATAAGGACAGAACAGCTCTTTTCCGCCTTAATGCGGCAGGAACTACAGAAAAGAGCTTTCAGGATATCGGGTTTACCAACTCATTGGCTATTGCTCCCAGTTTTTCTTATCAGATCAATGACCGTATGTCGCTCCTGCTGGATGTAGAGTTCAATCAGGCAAAAGGAACATCGGTTGTACGGTTTAATCCTTATACCGGGAGTAACAAAATTCAGTCTGTTGCAGATATGAAGTTCCCGTATTATAAGAACTTCCTGAGTGATGACCTGGCCTACGAAACACAGATGCTGAACATCTTTGCCCAGCTGAATTATAAAGTTTCGGAAAACTGGACATCTCAAACGATACTGTCCCGCGCAAGATCTACCATTAACGGATATATTTCTGCCATCAACGGGAAAACAGATTCTACAGCAAGCGCTCAGGTGATGGTGGGAACCACTTCATTTATTGCCACCAATATTCAGCAGAACTTCATCGGGGATTTCCGTATCGGACGTTTCAGAAACAGGATGGTTGTCGGTTTGGACTTTTATAACAATTCCAATCATTTTGACCGTTACCATACCAATACCAAAGTATTTAATTTTGTTCATCCTTCGGCCGACTTCAGAGTGAACAGCAATACCATAGACGCGCTTACAGCTACTTCAGCCTTCAGAAGGGAAAATAACAGTGACAATACCTATGCTGCTTATATCTCAGATGTTTTTAATATTACGGATCAGCTGATGGTAATGGCCAGTGTAAGGGTAGACCGGTTTCAGTTTAAAGGAGTGTATGATATAACCACAGGAGAAATAAAAGGCGGCCTGAGCAGCAGCGGAGCGCAATCGGGGCCTTATGGGCAGACCGCTTTTTCACCTAAAATGGGAATCGTCTATGAAGTATTGAAAAATAAACTTTCTCTGTTTGGAAACTATATGAATGGCTTTAATAATGTGAGCGGAACGGATATCAACGGGAATACTTTCAAACCTGAATATGCCAATCAGCTGGAATTGGGGGTAAAAGCAGATGTTTTTAACCACAGACTTGTAGGTACGTTAAGCTATTACAATATCCGTGTGGATAATATTTTAAGAACAAATCCTGATGATATCAACTATTCCATACAGGATGGGACGCAGGTAAGTAAAGGATTTGAAGCTGAGCTGACGGCTAATCCTTTTGATGGATTCAATGTTGTTGCAGGATATGCTTATAATGACAGTAAATTTACGAATGCCAATCCTTCGGTAAATGGTTTAAGGCCTGCATTGTCCGGACCTGCCAATATGTTCAACTTCTGGATCAGCTACCGTATTCCTGAAGGAAAATTAAAAGGCCTGGGAATAGGCGGTGGCGTAAATATGGGATCCTCTTCCTATCAGACCAATACACAAACAGCTAAAGTGATTATTCCGTCTTACAAAATGTTTGATATAGGCATTTTCTACGATCAGCCAAAATACAGAGTAGGGCTGAAATTTGATAATATTACCAATGAAAAAGCATGGTCTGTACGTTTGACACCACAGGCTCCGTCACGATTTCTTGGAAGTGTTTCTTTAAAGTTTTAAATAAAGTCAGTTACACAGCCCGGATTAAAGGTCCGGGCTGTATATTTTAAATATTCATCCGCCGGATTGAAATTAAATTGCCACAATATTCTAGATACTGTGGCAATTTGTTTTTACGGACTGTTTATTTTATCAGTTCTGTCTTACTCCGCACATAGCATCCCATGTTGTCCAGAAATGGGCATTGATGGCTCCGATAGGAGGGTTGGTGCTGTCAGCAACAATGCCTACCATAGAGGCACAGTTGGAATTACAGCCTATTTCATTGTGACTTCCTGATTGTGGCGGAATCTGACGCCATGTGCCGGTAGATCCGCTTAATAATTCTACTCTGATATCAAAAATCCCTGAAAGATTAGGGGTTTGAATTTGTTTGGTAGGATTCTCACTTGAGATAAAGTCACTCCAGTCTCCCTGTGAAAATGTTACACGCCATGTAGAAATCATTCTGGAAGTATCATTTTGTGGTGAAAGATACACCCAGAATTGTGCTCCGTTTCCAAGTACTAACTGACCTGAAGAATTTGCATTTACACTTGTTGATGTCATAATTAAGTTGGTTTTTGGTGATTAGATTGTTCTTCAAAGTAACGGACAACAAAGGAAATGGTGTAGCGTAAAAATTACCAATTAGTAAATTGAGTAGAAATACTTAGAAACTGAATAAGTATAAACGATCAGATAAATTATGATGATAAAAAAAGCCTGTGCTAATTCAGCACAGGCTTTTTAATCTGCAGAAAGGAAGGGATTCGAACCCTCGATACAGTTACCCGTATACTACCTTTCCAGGGTAGCTCCTTCAACCACTCGGACACCTTTCTTTTTGAGATTGCAAAAATAGTGTATTTTCTGGAATATCCAAATTATTCTTACAAATTAATCTGTAATTTCGCCGCAAAGGCTTCTGGTGAAGTTATCTGCGAAGCTTCCGGAGTAGCTTGGATTGTCAATAAGGTGCATTGCTTTTGTAATCGCTGTTTCTGCAGTCATATCTCTTCCGCTGATGGCTCCGATTCTTGAGAAAATATTGCTGTTCTCATACTTTCCGAATGAGATACCTCCTGAAATACACTGGCTTACCACTACAATTTCAGTTCCGTTATTCCTGATTTCCTGAAGGGTTTCCTGCGTTTTGGCACTGCTGAAAATCGTTCCCGAACCGAAAACCTGAAGAATCAGTACCTTCATTTTAGGGATTTCCCTGAAATGGCTCAGATGCATACCCGGGAAAATTCTCCAGAATAAAATATCTTCAGAAATATGTTCATCCACATGAAATTCTACAGCAGGATCACAGCGGAACAAGTTGTCTTTAATAATATTCAGATGAACTCCGGACTGCCCAAGAATCGGGTAATTCGGACTTGCATACGCATCAAAATATTCTGCAGAATATTTCAATGTTCTGTTTCCTCTTAATAATTTATACTCAAAGTAAATGGCCACCTCCTGAATAACTGCTTCATCATTTTCATATAGACTGGCATAGTAAAGGCTGGTCAGAAGATTTTCCTTGGCATCCGTTCTCAGATCACCAATCGGAAGCTGGGAACCTGTCATAATCACCGGTTTTTTTAATCCTTTCAGCATGAAACTCAGTGCTGAAGCGGTGTAGGACATCGTGTCTGTACCATGAAGGATCAGAAAGCCGTCATAATCATTATAGTTTTTGTGGATATAATTGGCAATCACTCTCCATTCTTCAGGTCCCATATCCGAAGAGTCCAGCGGTTTGGCAAAAGGATGAACAAAAACTTCGCATTCCATAAGCCTCATTTCAGGCATCTTTTCGAATATATTTCCAAAATCAAAGGCACGGAGACTTCCGGTTTCGTAATCTTTTTCCATTCCGATGGTTCCACCGGTATAGATGAGCAGGACTTTTCGCTTCATGTATCAATTTAATTAAGAATTGGGCCCCGATTAGGGTTCATAGGCCAAAATTACGTTAATTTGCAAAGATTTGAAAATGAATGAAACGCTTATCATGAAATTTTATAAAAATAAAATGAAAATTGTAGTGGTTTCATAGGGCTATTGAAAAAAATAACTAAATGCAGATGAATGATTTATCGCAAACTTATGAATATTTAAAGCAGTTTTTAACAGAAGAAAGACTGGCGAAAATTGAACATTTCTCACAGGAAAGTTCAGATTTTGTTCTTCCGGTTGTAGAAGATGTCTATCAGTTCAGAAATGCAGCTGCAATCGTACGTTCTGTGGAGGCCTGTGGTTTCCATAAAGTAGTGGCTTTGCAGGAAGAATACAGTTTTGAACCCAATCTTCGGGTAACAAAAGGGGCAGACACATGGGTTGAGGTAGAAAAACTTCCCGGAATATGGAGTCTTTTCAGAATATTAAAGACAGAGGATATAAAATTGTGGCTGTTTCACTGGAAAACAATGCTAAAATGCTGCCTGAATATGAAGTAACTGAACCTATTGCTTTAGTTTTCGGAACTGAAATGGAGGGTGTTTCCCAGGAAATTTTAGATTTTGCCGACGAGACACTGGCTATTCCCATGTATGGCTTTACAAGAAGTTTCAACGTTTCTGTGGCAGCTTCAATCTGTATGTATGAATTGAAACAGAAGCTTATAAAATCTGATATTGATTATAAATTAAATGAAGAAAAGCTTTTAAGGATGAAAATCCTTTGGACTGTCAATTCAATCAGAAGCGGACAGCAGATTTTCGAAAAATATCTGAGAGAAAATAATATTGACTGGAAATAGTCAATCTGAAATAAAAAAGAGAAGGCTGGGCAACCTTCTCTTCATATTTATATCATCTTATAATAATTCCATGCTGCTACGAAAACGCCTGCTGTCTCCGTTCTTAGTCGTTGGTTTCCGAGGGATACGGCTCTTACCTTATTTTCTGCTAAAAATGCAATCTCCTTTTCAGAAAAATCGCCTTCAGGACCTATTAAAAATGTAAGCTGTTCCAGCTGAGGGATATCTTTAAGACCCATTCTTTCTAAATTTTCATGGCAGTGTGCTACAAATGTATGCTCCGGATCAATGTTTTTGAGAAAATCCTGAATTTTAGTTAAATCATTGATAACCGGAAAATGAAATCTCAAACTTTGCTTTGATGCGGCAACAGCCTGTTTCCTGATTTTATCAATATTGACGTTTTTACGTTCTGTTTTCTCAGTCTGCAGAATTGTAATCTCAGAAATACCCATTTCCACAGCTTTTTCCACAAAAAATTCAATCCTGTCAATGTTCTTGGTGGGGGCAATGGCAATATGAAGCCCGGGATTGAATTCAGGCAGATTTTCTTTGATCTCAGAAATTTCAATACCAGCTTTCTTCCCTTCTATAATGAGCTTTCCGGAAGCTAATTTTCCCTTGCCATCTGTCACATGAATGTCTTCTCCATCTTTCATTCGAAGAACTTTCACGATATGCTGCTGCTCTTCATCGTTGATTGTTACTTTATTTCCGTTGATTTCTCCGTAGAATAGTTTCATCTTATTTTTTTAAGAGCCACGAAGTGGCGCAATACTTAGCAAAGACAGCAGGTCTTTGTTTTGAATTAATGTTGTTTACCTGAGCTCTGAAAGAGCGGAATATTAATCCCAGACATATCTTTCATCAAATTCCATTTCATAATTTCTGAGAAATATTAAAAACTCTTCCTTAAAATTTTTAATTGTATGATGTTCCTTTTGATTGCTGATGTATTCAGTTACAGTGCCTATTTCTTTTGGATTAACTGAAAAACTCCCATAGCCATTCTGCCAATAAAAATGCGAATATTTTTTGTCTTTAGTTTTAATCCATTTTGAAGAATGAGATTTCAAACTTTCCAAAAGCTTTATGAGAGTCACTTTTTTTGATAAAAGACAAAGGATGTGAACATGGTCTTTATAGCCTCCGATTTTTACGGGATTACACTCCATATTTTTACAGATCCCTGCCAGATATGAAAATAATTCTTCCTGTATTTCTTCATCAATGATTGGTTCTCTGTTTTTAGTAGAGAATACAATATGAATATAATTTTTAACAAGAGACTGTCCCATTTTTATCTCGCTACTTCGTAGCTATTTACTATTAGCCTATTTATCTCAAAGGTTTAAACCTTTGCTTTTTTACGTCACCACTTCGTGGCTCCGCATTCTTATAAATCATATTTTGCCGTTGCCGTTGTTCTGAGATCTGTAAACTCTCCTCTTTCAAATTTCAGCTTTGCTACCATAGCAATCATGGCTGCATTATCTGTAGTATACTCAAACTTTGGAATATAGATATTCCAGTCCAGTTTTTCTCTGTTTATCTCCATAGCTTTTCTCAGGGCAGAATTGGCAGAAACACCTCCTGCGATGGCTACTTCATTCACATTAAGATCTTTGGCAGCTTTCTCAAGCTTATTCATCAGAATCTCAATAATGGATTTCTGAACGGAAGCACAGAGATCGTTAAGATTTTCCTTGATAAAATCAGGATTTTTTCTGACTTCTTTCTGGATGAAATATAACACGGAAGTTTTAATTCCGCTGAAAGAATAATCATAGTTCTCCAGTTTAGGTTTGTTGAATTTAAAAGCATCAGGATTTCCTTCCTTGGCCAATCTGTCAATGATAGGTCCGGCAGGGTAGTCAAGGTCAAAGATTTTTCCTATTTTATCAAAAGCTTCTCCTGCGGCATCATCAATGGTCTTTCCGATAATTTCCATATCGAAATAGTCTTTTACGAGCACAATCATAGTGTGTCCGCCACTTACCGTAAGACATAAAAAAGGAAAGGCAGGCGGCACAGGATTTGCATCTTCGATGAAATGGGCCAGAATGTGGGCTTGAAGGTGATTTACTTCAATTAACGGAACGTTAAGGCTCATAGCCAGAGACTTAGCAAATGATGTTCCTACCAGAAGAGATCCTAAAAGTCCGGGTCCGCGTGTAAATCCTATAGCTGAGATAGCATTTTGTTGTATATTTGCTTTGGAAAAAGATTTTTCAACAACGGGGATAATATTTTGCTGATGGGCCCGTGAAGCCAATTCAGGCACAACACCACCATATTCTTTGTGGATGGCCTGGTTCGCGGCAATGTTTGAAAGAATAGAATTTCCCTTGATGATAGCTGCTGAGGTGTCGTCGCAGGACGATTCAATACCTAAAATTATAGAGTCGCTCATAATAATGGCAAAGTTAGAGAATAATAACGAGAATGAGAATAAAAAATCAGTAGCTGAAAACCTAGGTAATCAGGTACAAAAAACTGTCGAAAATGTAGAGGAAAAAGTTCGGGAGACAGTGAAAGAAGCATCTGAACTGGCTTCAGATGCCATACACCATCCTGTGGAAACAGCTGAAGAATTTGGGAAGCAGGCTGTAAAAGATGTTACCAGCTATACCTGGTGGGCAAAACTTCTCTTGATTCTCTTCTGGCTCGGAATTGTGCTTGTTGGGGAGTGCTTATTGCCATTAATCTTCCCGTGACAAAGCAATGGGCAGCCGATCAGGCACTGAAGCTTGTTAATAACGATTTTAAATCTGATTTTTCTACGGAAAGTGTAGATGTAAATTACTTTGGAGACGTAACCATAAAAGGCTTAAAAGTAAAAGATTATAAAGGCTTTAATTTTATTACCGCCCGCGAGTTCCGTGCAGATTCAGACTGGATGTCTCTTGCAGTAAATGCTATTTCCGGAAACAGCAATTCCTTAAGTTTCAATTCTCTTGCTCTTGTTAATGCTGAAGTGAAGGTCATTACCTATAAAGGAGACAGCATCTCTAATTTTGTGAGGTTTGTTGAGCTTTTTGATAACGGGAAGAAAAGGGACCCGAAAAAACCTCCTTTTCAGCTGAATTCCAGAATACAGATTATTGATTCCAAAGTTTCTATTGTCAATCAAAATTCTCCCGGCGAACAGGGAAAATGGCTTACGGCAACACAATTCAATTTAAAAGCTCCCAATGTAAAAGTTAACGGCCCGAATGTTTCGGCACTGATCAATAATATGTCGTTTGTAACTTCAAGATGGGGGAAAGCTCATCTTGTAGATACGTTTTCAACAGAGCTGTCGTTAACGAAACAGTTTCTGTCACTAAAAGATCTTACCCTGAATACAGATCATACCTTGCTTCAGGGAGATATTAAATTCAATCTTCATGACGGTTCATGGGCCGATTTTGCCGATAAGGTACGATGGGATATGAATATCAAGCAGGGAAGCCAGTTAAGCGGTTATGACATCAGCTATTTTGTAACAAACTGGGATAATATCAAGCCGTTCAATCTTTCAGGAACAATGACCGGTCCTTTGAACAAGTTTCATCTGGAAAACTTCCTGATCAGAAATCCTGATGTGAATATTGCCACTAAAACAATGAAGGTTGATCATCTGCTGAAAGGGCATTTTGCTATCGAAACGAAAGACCTTTCCACAGATTTTACTTACAAGGATTTAAAAGCAATGATGCCTTCATTTATTTCCAAAAAGATGAAGAATTTTGCTGATGATTTCGGGAAATTAAAGTACAACGGAACAGCAAAAGTGAACCCGGATCAGATCTATGTGGATAACGGAAACCTGATGACGGGAATAGGGCAGGCGAAGATTTCCAAGCTTACTCTGACAGGTTACAGCACAGCTATGCCAAAATATTCCGGGTATCTTGATGTGAAAGATCTTAACACCTCTGTGATCACGAAGAATAAAACAGTGGGTTTGATTTCCGGTAAATTTGATCTTAACGGACAAAGCTTTGATGTCAATACCATGCGTCTGACTACAAAATCTCAGATTGCAAGTGTTGAAATTATGGATAAAACGATCAACAACCTTTATCTGGACGGGCTGTTGGATCATAAAAAATATAACGGATTAATCACCGTTAATGATGAGCAGGCAAAAGCTACAATCAAAGGATTGATAGACTTCAGTACTTCAAGAGTTGCCATGGATGTCAATGCTGATGTCACATACCTGAACATGAACTACTTTACCAATAAACCTGGTACTCAGGTGGTAAGCGGACAGGTTGAAGGTAAAATGGCTATGTCTTCCATTAATGACCTTACTTTGGATGTGAATGCCAATAATCTTCATTTTGCAACTGCTACCCAAAAATATAATATTCCGAATGCCAGGTTAAAAACCTTTATTGAAGCTGGATCCCGTGTAATAGATGTAGACGCTCCGGGAGCTGCTACAGGTAAAATTTCGGGGAGATACAGCCTGGCAGATCTTGCCGGAATGGTAGAAAACGGATTAGGAAAAATATTGGTAGGGCCGCCACCAAGGAAATTATACCGCGGACAGAATTTCGCCCTTAAGTTTGATGTTCAGCAAGGATTGGTCAATTACTTCCTGCCTGATCTCAGGCTTCCTCAGGGAGCTGTTGTAGAAGGGGAATATGATGGAAATTCCAATAATCTTATCCTGAATCTTGATGCAGCCTCTTTAAAATATATCATGACAAAGGAGGAAGAAATTACAGATGCTGATAAAGCGCTGGCAGCTTCCAACCCTGATTATAAAGTCAATGACAGGAAAAATATCAGCAGAGACAGTGCATTGGTGGATAGTGTTAAAGTGAGAATTAACACAGCAGACCTTAATCAGCAATTGTATGCCAAGATCAATAGAGTAGTCTATAATAAAAATGTAATCAGGGACTTTGAGCTTAAAGGAAATAATGAAAACGGAAATACGCTTCATTTAGCAACTGTATTCAAACATGGAAGTCCGGATGATGAACTGAATGAAAAGCTTAAAGAATATGCTATTAATGTGGATCAGTCTACAGATGCAGCGGGTGATTATGTGTTCAGGTTTGAGCCTACGGAAGTGAAATTCAATGAAGTTACATGGGCTATAGATACAAGTCCGGAACTGAATCATTCTATTACTTACAGAAGGAAAACCGGTGATTTTGATATCAGGAACCTGAGGGTATATTCCGATAAAAGTGCTTTGTTTATTAAAGAAGCACAGTTTAAATCAGCTAAAGATTTTTATGTAGATGCAGATATCAATGATTTTGCTGTAGAAAAACTGCTGGAAATGCAGTCCGGAGGGAATACGATGGATATCAAAGGTCTTGCCAACGGAAGTGTGAAGATCAAAATGGATAAAAGTACCCTTCAGCCGCTGGTAGACCTTAATATTGATGATATTAAGATGAATGGCAATGATATGGGAGATATCTCTATTTCTGCCACCAATGGCTTTTCATTGAATGTTTATGATATCGATGTGAAAGTTCACTCCGCAGGAGTACTTGGAAACAACAGCCTTAACCTGACAGGAACCGTTAATAATAATACATCTTCTCCGATTATTGATCTTACTGCAGAAATGCGTGATTTTGACCTTTCATTTACGCAGCAGTTTGTACAGACCGTTTTTGGAAACCTTCGTGGAAAGGCTACAGGGGATCTTAAAATCAATGGAAAACTTAATGACCTTGACTATAGCGGGGATATTGCTTTAAAAGATTTTGGATTAAAACTTTTGTTTACGGGAGTAGATTATTCATTTGATGATACTGTAATCCAGCTGTCCAGAGGACTTGCCATTCTCAACAATATTGAAGTGCATGATGGAAGAACCAATTCCAAAGGAAATGTTTCGGGGGCGATTCAGTTTGAAACCCTTTCTTCCATGGGGGTGTCACTCGTAATGAGGGCAGACAATCTGTTGATGCTGAATACGACACAGAAAGATTTTGACCTGTTCTGGGGAAGAGTTTACGGGCAGGGAGACCTGTACGTGGACGGCCCGGTTTCGGGATTAAGTATAACAACTCCTAATATGAAGGCACTTAACGGAAGTACCTTTACCTTTAATTCCAGTTCTACTTCCAATGTAGAAGAATTCAAAATGCTGCGCTTCCTTAAGGAAGGAAAAGATGGTCTGATTACCCTGGAAGAAAAGAAAAAAACAGGAGCCAATATGAATATTGATTTTAATCTGGCTGTTGATAAGGGAACCACTGTAAATGTACTGGTAGGAGATGATGTAGGGAATATTACCGTAAAAGGATCTGCAGATCCGTTGAGGTTCCACATGAACAGACAGGGAAATATTGCAATGAGCGGTACCTATAAAGTAGATAACGGAACATTTGTCTCTAAGGCTATCCTTAATAAAACATTCCAGATAGAAAGAAACAGCAGCATCAGATGGGATGGTGATGCGATGAAACCTACATTGGATATTAATGCCAATTACATAAGAATGGTTTCCAATGCCGGGGAATACCTGAGTATGGGAAAACTGCAGCCTATCAGTATATTGCTTCAGGCTCACATTACCCAGTCTTTGGTAGATCCTAAGATTGATCTGAATGTGACGGCCATGGACGTATCCAGCCAGGTAAGAGAAACCCTTGCAGCAAAAATGAGTCAGGAAGGAGAGAAAGTTCTTCAGTTCGGATCTGTATTGCTGTTGAGCACCTTTAACGTATCCAATACAGGTGGATTCGATGTGAATGTAGGAAATGTAGCGGAATCCTCAGGATATAACATGCTGCTGAAACAGTTGGGATCTGTACTTAATACGATGAGTAACGAATTCCAGATTGACCTTAATTATGTAAAAGGAGACCAGAATTCAAATTTCGGGGACAGAGCCAATGCCGGGGTAAGTGTAGCCGTTTCCCCAAGAGTCAATATCAAGACAGGGCTGGGGATTCCATTATCAAAAACAGATGGTGCACAAAACAATTATCTTTCCACGGAAGGGTCAGTAGAATATGATTTATCTAAAAAGAATGACGGATCACTGGTGATACGTGCGTATTCCAAGCCTACAAACATCGGAATGGTGAGTACAAACGGTTCTGCTAATCAGGCCTATGGAGGAGGGGTAGTGTGGAGTAAAAGCTTCAATTCTTTGTTTAAAAGAAGAAAAAAGACAAAAAAACTTCGGAGGCAAAAGGTGAAATAAAAACAGATTCTATAAAATCGCAAGGTAAATAATTAGAATATTTTAATGATTTTTATCATCTGTGTTAATTATTGTTAATATTTGATATATATTTTTTAGTTAAATTATTTTTCGTAAATTTGCAAAAAATACATAGATTTTTTAAAGAAATTGTAATTTAACTAATATGAACTATCAACTGGACGAAATAGACAAGAAGATTCTTGATTTCTTAGTAGAAAACACAAGAATGCCTTTTACTGAAATTGCAAAGCAGATGGATGTTTCTGCTGGAACAATTCACGTAAGAGTGAAAAAGATGGAAGATGCAGGTATTATTTTGGGATCATCTCTTAACATCGATTATGGTAAGCTGGATTATCACTTTACAGCTTTCATAGGTATCCTTTTGACAAAATCAAACCGTACTCAGGAAGTATTGAAAGAATTGTCAACTATTCCTAACGTAATCGAGGCTAGCGTTATTTCCGGAAAATATAATATTTTCTGTAAAGTAAGAGCTAAGAACACTGATGATGCTAAAAGAATTATTTACCAGATCGATGACATTCAGGATGTAATGAGAACTGAAAGTATGATCTCTATGGAGGAATTCTTAAGTGACAAAAACAGACTGATTAACGCAATCTCTGTGTAAGTCAAATTTTAAACGAATAATTATAAAAGAACTTATGAAATCTCTCATAAGTTCTTTATTTTTGTAGATATGGAAGAATACAGCTATTTTGACGAAGACCCGAAGAAAGGATGGGGATTCATACTGGCATTTGCCGCCTTGATGTTGTTTACCGTAATGGGGCTTGGAATAGATGTGGATGAATATCTGCAGCATGAATACCTGCAGATTCCTAGGTGGTACTTCTATGTGATCTTTTCTATTGATGTACTGATGATGATCGGGCTGGTGCTGATGTTCTTTTACAGGAAGATTGGGATCTTTATGTTCCCGGCTTTACTGGTGCTGCATTTCTTTATGCACAATTATTATCTGTCTACATTCCTGTATACGGATGTTACCAATCTTTTCCTGTTCACAGGATTCGGAATGCTTGCCATTATCCCGAAATGGAAGTTTTTTAAATAAGACTTAATCAATTGCAATAAAATAATAAACCGCTTTTAAATAACTTTTAAAAGCGGTTTTTAAAAGTAAAAAAGGGAAATATTATCTGAGTTCCAGCGAATGAAAAATGTCTTGCTTTAAAGGATTCTTAGACCAGTCTTCCCATACTCCGGTATAAGGATTATAACCGCATTTCAGAGGTTTGGATATATCCAGGCCCTCCTTGTTTTTTTCAGTATTTTCAGTGTAGGCCCTGCAGTCTGTACAGACAAAACGGAATTCACAGTCCTTGCAGGTTTCTATATAATCTTTTGTAAGATTCCAGTATTTTTTGAAACCTGGCTGGTTCACTGTTTCTTCAAGGCTTTGGCTATTGATGTTTCCAAAGCTTTCATTCATGAGAGGGCAGTTTTTGAGGTTGCCGTTTTTGTCTATACCCATTTTTTTATACAGACACGAATTGTGGTTAACGGCTTCTAAGACTTTAGAAATATTGGTGTTGAAATACTTCAGTTCCACTTTTCCGCAGGCAGATATTTTCAGGTCATCTTTAAGGAAATGCAGCGAGAATCTGTATTCATTTTTAGCTTTGAAAGGAGGTTCCGAACAATTGTAGAAGATAAGACTGTATATTCTGACTGTATTTTTCTGAAGAGCCTGTATAAAAGACAGGTTGATCTTCTGATTGAATGGTGAGAAAATTTCTATTCCAGATAAAACTGAGGTTTTAAAAATGGTATCAATTTCAATAAAATCTTCCGGGGTTAAAGAGATCAAACTATAAATGACCAAATGCTTGATTCCGAGATTCTCTACTGATGGATATACTTTTTTCAATATTCCGATATCTTCCATTTCTATGAAAAGATTGGTTATTGTGCTGGGTTCATGATGTTTAAAAGAAAGAGGAGGAAAATTCCTGTCCCAGTCACTCTCTGTAATAAATCCATATTCCTTTTCCAGCAGGAGATCAATATATTCCTGAACAATCGCCCTGGATTCCTGATCATAATCTTTCAGCAACGTTTCAATAGAATGGGTTTTCAGCCCTGCTATAATCTCATACAATTCCAGAGGGTATAGTTCTGATACATTTCTCTGCAGATCCGAGATCAGAATTCTTGTGGAACCTTTGGTGATGAGGATATTGCTGAATAGGTTGAAATAGTTCATAGGAAGTTTTGGCAAATGACCGGTATTAATTTTTTTTTGAATTATTCTTTAAAAATTCTTTTGTTATTTTTCTCCTAACTTTGAGACTTTGCAGCCCGATAAGCTTTCTATTATAATTAATATTCACAGAATCTTTTATAATTTCTTCATCATTACTTTTTACACCATATACAGGTTTTAAATGATTAACCTGCACATGTCTTTCTACCATTTCTACATAATCTCTTGGTGGTAGATCACCGGATTTTACATAGTTCAATAGTTTGGTTTTGAAATACTCATAGTCTTCTATTTGTGCCATATGATTTAAATAAATAAACATGGGCATAAAAACACCATCATCTGTTTCAAGTCCTATTTTTTGCATTGATGGGTAGCCATAGTTTGTTAATGTCCACTTTAACAATGCTGCATTTTCTAAAATTATTTAATGATTGCTGACCAGTTATTGAATCCTTCGACTGATCTCTGATAAATGCGATCCTAAAAGAATCAATAAGTTGCTTGTTTAACGAATTTTTCCATTTCACTACCTTCTGCTCTATTGTAATACTATCAATGCCATATTTTTTATATAGTTTAAAAAAATCTGTATCTTTTCGTTTGAACTTCCAATATGGAGCAACTAAGGGTATAAGTTTATATAGGCTTTTTTTCCTCCAAAATTTTTATTGTATTTATCTGAAAACTTAATATAGTTTTCGTATTCTTCCATTCTTTCATTATTTCGTAGCTCAAAATTTCGGAATACTCTTTTAAATTTTTTTATAGCAGTAAGGGTATCATTCTTCATTCTGTAGATACTGTCAATTTCATTTACCTTATTATAATATAAAATGTAATTTCGATTTTTGCAGGCACAAAGAAATAAGCAAAGAATAAGACAAGTGATGTACGTTAAGCCAATGTCTTTATTTTGTGTTTTTATATTACAGTATTTCATAATAATCTTACAATTGACTTTGTAGGTTTTAGTCTCATTAAAAAATCAGTTTGATATTCTGTTGAGAAAACATAATCAACTTTATAGTTATTCTGTGTTTCTGCTGAAGTGTCTCTAAATTTTTCAATATACTTCAGAGTAAGAGGCAATTTATTTTTCTTTAAATTTCTTTTTCATAAGTATTCTGCTATTTCTTTTTCAAGTAAGTAATTGCAAATTGCAGATAATCTAAAAACTGACCAACAGGGTTTATTTCTAAAAGTAAAAATCATTTTTGTTTTTTATAAAATCGAGTGAGCCACAATTTATATCCAGTTGCAGCATAAGGATATGTATTTTTTCTTCAATATCTTTTGAAAGATTATACCTAACATTCCGATTGGGCGTCTCATGATTATATTTTCTATGATCAAGTTGGGTTTTCTTATCATTTTGAGAAAAAATAGCAGTAGACCATATTTTACCATTAAGATAAAAGGCTCGTACTTCAAAATCCTTTTCAACCATTTCCTGAAAAAAGGTAATAAAGAAATTTTTCTTTTCTTTTTCTGTGACAAGAGAGGTATACAAAATACCTTCAGGAAAGTCACCCACTGATTTTAATATTATATTTTCAGCAATAGATTTGGTAATCGTTTTATTAACAATTAGCTGCTCTGTGTTTTCTGCCAGATAATATTCTGGAACTTTCAGTCCTGCTTTTTTGCTTGGTCAAGTACGAAAAGTTTATTCAAATGATTGTTGCTTTGCTTATTAATATGTTTTTTAGCTTCAAGTAATTTTATAACATAATCTTCAAGCCAATATTGAGTTTCATTCATATAAGCATTAATTGAAGGATTATTATATTCTTTCCTTATAAATTGTAACCCTCCTCTGCGATACCAAACGCTCGTAATATCTTCAATAAAAAAGTTATTTCTTTGACTTTGCAAAACGATTCTGTTTTCACATACTTTTATCTCAAAAATTTCATCTTCCTGGATACGGATAAAAGCTTTGCCTAGTGCTTTTAACCATTTAATAACTTCATTTGTTGTTGTTTCCTGATTGGTAGAAAGAATAAGAATCATTTTTTCTTAAATTTATCTTTTCTGATTTTAGATGCATGTTTTATACTGGGAAGTCCTATACTTTTTCGATTGCGGTTAATCCGGACAGAATCCTGATTATTATTTCGTAAGCTGTATCGTACAGCAGTATTTCTATAGTAATCATAGGTATCGGACATTAAGGCATATTCTTGAGGAGAACAATGGCCTGATTTTACATATTCGAATAATTTTCTTCTGAATTCAGGATATTTTTTTGAAGCAATCATATGGCTTAGTAATGTAGGCATAGCGATGAAAACGTCATTGTTTCCGAACTTACCTATTTTTTGTCCATCAGGAAACCCATAGTGCTTGAATGTCCAGAAAAAAGATCTGCATTTTTTTCAATGTTTTTATTTACAAGGGCTATATTTTCAGGCCTTCCTTCCTGGTCACGGATCATAGCAATAGTAAAGGAATCTACGAGTCTTTTATTCAGGTTCTTTTTCCAGTCGGCTACTTTTTGGTTGACTTCCAGACTGTCTATTCCATATTTCTTGCACAGCGGGTAAAGTTTTTTATAGGTATTACGATAAGGAGCGACCAATGCAATAAGTTTGTACAGGCTCTCTTTTCCACCAAAGTTTTTATGATAATGATCTGCAAGCTCAATATATGTTTTATATTCTTCATTAAGCTCTTGGTTTCTAGGTTCATACTTTTGAAACAGTTTTTTGAATTTTTTTATAGCTTTTTCAGGTTTATTAGCCATTCTATAAATACTGTCAATTTTGTTTGCTTTGTAGTAATAAGTAATGTAATTCACTTCGCGATTTTTACATGATAAGACAGAAATCAAAATAAATATTATGATATTGTAATAAGTGTATTGTTTCATAAGCTTATAAAGAAGTTATTTTAGAGTTAGCTTGAAGAGTGAAAAAGGAGGCAAGGCCCTCCATACATTAGCTTGCTGCCTCTTCTCTTGGATTACATACAGTAATCCTACCTATATATGTGCCGTTCGGTCCTGTATAGGTATCATATTCATCACAGTCTTCTCCAACGGGAACGTTGGATTTTACATTATAGCTGCCTCCTTGAATTGTTTTAAGATCTTTCAGCTTTTTGTTTTCCAAAGAAGAAGTCTCTCTTCATTCCATTTAATTTTTTCATTTTTGATAGGATTTTTGTGTTATGTAAATTATTTGTGTCATATAAACCCTGACATTTGGGTGAATGATTTCTCTTGTTTCTCATGTACTGTACACATACAATCTAAAAATGGAAATGCATTCCGTCAACGTTGATGTTTTCAAATCTATAAATATTCAGTTCACGTCAATGAGATAAAATATGTAAGTGATTTGTTTATTTTTTGTACACACATGCACATGCGAATTCTGAATATATCAGAATGTTGGGTGAAATAGTTCAAATATTGAAAAGTATAAAGTGAAGTCAGATAGTGTAAAGAAAATCATGAAATATAACAGAATGGGTATAGAAATATATTCTATTGTACAATACCGTAAAACAAGTAAAATCAAACATTGAAAAAGTGGTTATTTACAGCCTGTTTTGAAAGGAACTTGCATGTTTGCATCAGTTGTTTGTAAAAAATCAGCGATTTCTGACTGAAAAACAGCATAATTGCCTGATGAAATTTTATAAGAAAACGGATTTTTTTATATTTTAAATTGAAAGATGACGCTTTCTGATAAGATACTTTTCTTTTTTATTATTTGAAAAAATGTGCCGGTATTTAGAAAAGTTAGAAAACTCTTTGAAAAATAGATCGGATATCAACTATGACCATGATACGTATAACCATTCCCCTCCTCCGGAGGGGTGGCGAAAATTCAAAGAATTTTTGACGGGGTGGTCATGAATAGAACAACAATCAACATTTTATAACCTAAACAAAAACCCCGGCTGGTTCAGAGAACCAGCCGGGGTATTATAATTACTGATCTTAGTTCGCTAAAATTCTCTTTACAGCTTCTTTTACTGCTGCTGCATCAATATTATACTTCTTCATCAGTTCTGCAGGTGTTGCAGACTCTCCGAAGGTATCGTTCACTGCTACAAACTCCTGTCTTGTAGGTCTTCTTCTTGCCAGCATACCTGCAACAGATTCTCCTAAACCGCCAAGGTAGTTGTGTTCTTCAGCCGTTACAATTTTACCTGTTTTTTCAACAGACTTTAAAATGATCTCCTCATCAAGAGGCTTGATGGTGTGAATGTTGATAACCTCACAGGAAATACCTTCTTTCTCAAGCTCATCAGCTGCCACAAGGGATTCCCATACAAGATGTCCGGTTGCAACAATGGTTACGTCAGTACCTTCCTGAAGCATAATTCCTTTTCCGATTTCGAAAGGCATATCTTCCGGGATGAATACAGGAACTACCGGTCTTCCGAATCTTAAATATACAGGACCTTCAAAATCTGCAATCGCCAATGTAGCTGCTTTAGTCTGGTTGTAATCACAAGTGTTGATCACTGTCATTCCCGGAAGCATTTTCATCATACCGATATCTTCAAGAACCTGGTGTGTAGCTCCGTCTTCCCCTAAAGTAAGACCTGCATGAGATGCACAGATTTTTACATTTTTGTCAGAATAAGCGATTGACTGACGGATCTGGTCATATACCCTTGAAGTAGAGAAGTTGGCAAAAGTTCCTGTGAAAGGAATCTTTCCTGTAATGCTGAGACCTGCAGCAATTCCCATCATGTTGGCTTCAGCAATTCCTATCTGAAAGAATCTTTCAGGGGCCTTCTCAATGAATTTCTCCATTTTCAAAGAGCCGATAAGGTCTGCGCAAAGTGCTACTACATTAGGATTTTTGTCAACGAGTTCTGCTAATCCTGCTCCGAATCCTGAACGAGTGTCCTTTTTTTCTGTATATGTATATTTCATTTTTATTGTATTAATCGAGATGTTAAGATATTAGTAATCAGCCGGAGCTTCCAGGTACAATTGCTTGAATGCTGTGTCTAACTGCTCATCATTAGGAGCTTTACCATGCCATGCATGAGATCCCATCATATAATCTACTCCATAACCCATTTCTGTATGAAGAAGGATGGCTACGGGCTTTCCTTTTCCGGTTTCTGTTTTTGCTTTCTCAAGGATTGCAATGACCGCTTCAAGATCATTACCATTCTTTTCTTCAAGAACAACCCATCCGAATGCTTCAAGTTTTGCATGAAGATCTCCCAGGCTTAATACATCATCTGTATCTCCGTCAATCTGACGTCCGTTATAATCAATAGTAGAAATAATATTATCTACTTTTTAGCGGAAGCATACATCAATGCCTCCCAGATCTGACCTTCCTGAAGCTCACCATCTCCGTGAAGAGAGTAAACAAGAGACTGATCACCATCTAATTTTTTACCCTGTGCTACTCCAAGCGCTACAGAAAGTCCCTGTCCAAGTGAACCTGAAGCAATTCTAACTCCCGGAAGTCCTTCATGGGTAGTAGGGTGTCCCTGTAATCTAGAATCTAATTTTCTGAAAGTACTCAGTTCTTCGACAGGGAAGAAACCGAATCTTGCCAAAGTAGAGTAGAATACCGGAGAAATGTGTCCGTTTGATAGATAAAAATGATCCTCATTTTTGCCTTCCATGGTGAAAGGAAGTTTATAGTTCATGACCTTTCCGTAAAGGGCTGTGAAGAACTCTGTACAACCTAGGCTTCCACCCGGGTGCCCTGAATTTACAGCGTGAACCATTCTTAAAATGTCTCTTCTGATCTGCGTAGTAAGAGTTTTTAACTCTTCAATACTTTTACTCATTATATCTGATTTATTTGTATGCGAATTTACAATTTTTTACCGGAAATGCCGGTCTCCGGATATAAAAACCCGGATTTGTATGATTTATTTAATACTCCTCTTTTAACAGCCCTCATTGAGGTAAACGGAAATTTCAGTAACAATATTATTAACAAATTTAAAGCTTAATAGGGTTCCTGCCTGGCTGTCTTCAATATTGAAATAACCGGAATCCTTAACAGGCTTGTCGTTTTTATCCCAATCCGGACGTACACTGAAGTTAGGGTAATTTCTATAAGCGTTAATGAGGTCATCTCTTGTGCTTCCGACTCCGATCCCGCTTTTGGTTTTAAATTTTTTACTTGTTGTCGTCATATACGTGATGGAAGGAACACTTGGATTAGCCTCATTGATATAATTATCAAAAAGATCAATCTGAATGGTTTCTCCACCATACCTGACAATATTTTTTCTCTCCGTTTGAATCAGTCAGTTTTGTTCCTGCGATTTTCTCAGCTTCAACCTTTGGCATGAAGACCTTAAATGGACCGATTCTTAATGTCGATACTTCAAAATTTTCCTGAGCATTCATAAAGCTCAATGTTAATAGAAATGTGAAAATTGTAATAATTTTTTTCATGGTTTTTTAATTTCGGTTTTTTTATTTTAATGAATTGTCACATTTATTTTATTCAATTCAAAGATATTGAAATACGCCGAGTAACTATTTATTAAAAAGAAAAAAATAAACTATTCTTTTTGAGTTTAATGCTTTATGCATCAGTATTTTTATTGTTTTTGTAAGTTTATATTAATTTTTTTAAGTTTTATTATGTGACAATCAGATTAATTTGATTAATTTTATAATTCAAGAATATTTGATTTATTTTCTTTTATTGAATATTTTCATCCTTTATGACTGAATGAATAAAAATTACATACCATTATATATGAAAATTAAACAATTATTTTATTTGGGGATATTCATTATATCCGTTTCCCTGGGGAAAGCCCAGGATTTTTACGGTAATCAGTGAGAGATCTATTAAAGCAGATCCTAAAAACAGAACCGTACAACCGGAAAAGTCACTGACCTATACATTGGATGTGGCCGGAATGAAGAATTATTTTAATACTGTTCCGGAATTGAAAGACAGTGACCGTAAGGATAACGCACCTGTTATTGTACTGCCAATGCCTGATGGTACAAAAGCGAAATTCAGGATCTGGAAATCTTCAGTGATGGCTCCGGAATTAGCCGGTCAGTTTCCTCAGATTGTTACTTTTACAGGGCAGGGAATTGACGATAAGTATGCTACAATTAAACTTGATTTTACAGAATTAGGGTTCCATGCGCAGATAAAATCTGCAGTAGCAGGGGACACTTATATTGATCCTTATGCGAAACAGGATATTAACAATTATATCATTTATAAAAAGAGTGATTTAATTGATAAAAATCCAAGAACTTGCGGCGTAAAAGATGAGGACGATACTCCGTTAGGAAAAAAACGCTCAGAAAACCGTAAGCCCAAGCGTAGGAACTCAAATTAGAGTTTTCAGATTTGCTGTGGCTTGTACCCATCAGTATGCAATTGCTGCAACCGGAACAGCAACACCTACTGTTGCGCAGACACTTTCGGCAATTGTAACCTCCGTAAACAGAGTAAATGGGGTATATGAGCAGGAAGTAGCTTCAAGATTGATATTGGTAGCTACCGAAGCGAATGTTATCTTTACAAATGCTGCTACAGATCCTTTTACAGGAAATGATAATGCCGGAACATTAATTAATGAAAGCCAGACTCAGATTGATTTACTGATAGGAAATGCCAATTATGATATCGGCCATACTTTCAGTACCGGAGGTGGCGGATTGGCAGGATTAGGTGTAATCTGTAACAGTACCAATAAGGGAAGAGGAATCACCGGTTCGCCAAATCCAGTGGGCGATCCTTATGATATTGATTATGTGGCCCATGAAGTAGGGCATCAGTTTGGAGGCCCTCATACCTTTAATGCAACTACAGGCAGCTGTAGTGGTAACCGTAGTGCGGCCAATGCTGTAGAGCCGGGAAGCGGAATTACGATTATGGCTTATGCCGGAATTTGTGGAAGTACAAATAACTTAGCGGCCAACAGTATTCCTACTTTCCATACAAAATCATTCCAGTCCATCACGGCAAAAGTTCAGTCAACAACTTGCCAGGTTACCCTTCCGGTTAACAATTTCGCCCCTACTGTTAATGCAGGTGGTGATTATACAATTCCTAAAGATACACCGTTCAGATTGGAAGGATCAGCTTCAGATATTGATAACAATCCACTTACTTACAGTTGGGAACAGAATGATGTAGGACCTGCAGGTGACTGGAATGCCCCTACAGGAAATGCTCCACTATTCAGATCATACGTACCGGTAACGGTTCCTTACAGATATTTTCCAAAACTTACAGATGTAATCAATGGTACTGTTTCCAAAGGGGAAGTTAAGCCATCTTATGCAAGAACAATGGAATTCAGACTGACTGTAAGAGATAACAATGCAGGTTGTGCAGGGGTTTCAAACGATGATGCTATTATTACTGTAGATGGTAACTCAGGGCCGTTTACTGTAACAGCACCTACCACAGCTGTAAACTGGGCAGGGAATTCTACCCAAACCATAACATGGAATGTTGCCAATACAACTGCATTCCCGGTAAATGCCGCTACTGTAAATATTTACCTCTCAACAGACGGAGGTCTTACTTATCCTACATTGATTTTAGGTTCTACTCCGAACGACGGTTCCGAAACGGTTACTATTCCTAACGTGAATACTACACAGGCCAGAATTATGGTAGCTGCAGAAACGAATGTTTTCTATAATATTAACCCGATTAACTTTACTATTACCCAGACATTGGGAGTGAATGAAGCATCTGCAAATAAGGATGTATTCGTAGTATATCCTAATCCAAGCAAAGGACTGCTGAATGTTCAGTTTGCCAGTTCAAATGAAGTATATGATATTACGATCTACGACGTAAGCGGAAAACTGGTATTCAGCAAGGCAAATAACAGGCTGAATCATGATAAAACAGGTACTTTCGACTTGTCTTACCTGGTTAAAGGAGATTACCTGATTAAAGTTAAATCTAAGAATATAGATAAAACAGTCAAGTGGATTAAAGAATAACCCGTCCGGGTTATGATATAAAAGACGGCTGTTTTCAATTGAAGAAAACAGCCGTTTTATTTTTTACGATTAAATTTAAACTACTCTTAAATGTTGTCTGTCTTTTACCATCCATAGGCCGATAAAAGTTAGTAATCCGTTCAGAACGATCAGCTCTACGCCAATTCTGTAATCTGTATAAGTAGTAACAGCCAGATTGATCAGATAAGTCAGTACAGGAGCTAAGATCGTTACGGTAAGAATAGAGTATTTTCTTGAAATCTGAAATTTGGTGAAGATTCCGAAAGCGAAAAGTCCTAAAAGCGGTCCGTAAGTATATCCTGCAATTTCCATGATCAGGTAAACAATAGACTTGTCATTCATGGCCTTGAAGACCATAATCAGGATAAAGAAAACAACGGTGAAAGTTAGATGTACTTTCATACGAAGGCGTTTCTTTTCTTTTTCAGTTTTGGTTTTATCCTCATTAAGGTTTAATAGATCTACGCAATATGAACTTGTTACAGCTGTCAGAGCGCCGTCAGCTGAAGGAAATAATGCGGAAATCAATCCGATAATAAAAATAACGGAAATAGCCATCGGAAAATATCCCTGAAGGGACAGCGCCGGGAAAAGATCGTCTCCCATTATGTTTTTGATGTTTCCTGCGGTATCTTTAAATCCGAAAATATTCGTTACTGTTTCCCCGTTTATCGTTCCATATTCTGCTCCATGCTGCAGTGCAAAAAGGTATAATAATCCTCCCAGGAATAAGAAGGCAAGGTTTACCAGAAGAAGTGTTCCTGCAAAGGTAAGCATGTTTTTCTTGGAGTTCTTAAGATTATCCACAGAGATATTTTTCTGCATCATTTCCTGATCAAGCCCCGTCATGGCAATCGTGATAAAAATTCCTCCCAGAATTGTTTTCAGGAAAAAAGTTTTGGAATTAGGATCAAAATTGATGAAATGAGTATAATTTTTCTGCTCCAGAATGGTGTATGCTTCCCCAAAGGATAAGTTCAGGTTAGATAAAATGTAAGTGATACATGCTATAAGACTGATGATCATAAAGGAGGTTTGCAGCGTATCTGTAATCACAATCGTTTTTACGCCTCCTTCAAAAGTATACAGAAGTACCATCAGTAAAAGTACAAGTGAGGTTACCCAAAACGGAACTCCCAATCCTTCAAGCAGGAAAATCTGTAAAACGTTTACCACAAGATATAGCCTCGCCGTAGCACCAATTGCTCTTGAAATAATAAAAAAGATCGAGCCTATTTTATGAGCTTCCACATTGAATCTTTTTCCAAGATAAGTATAAATGGAAGTCAGATTCATTTTATAATAAAGCGGGAGTAATATTGCCGCAACAATAAAATATCCGATGAAAAACCCGATAACCATCATATAATACTCAAAACCTCCGTAAATATATTCGGAGCCGGTCATTTTTCCGACAGTTCCCGGAACTGAAATGAAAGTAACCCCGCTTAAGCTGGTACCAATCATCCCGAATGCTACGAGCCACCATTTGCTCTTTTTGTTACCGATAAAAAACGACTGGTTATCAGAATTCCGGCTGGTGAAATAAGAAATCACCAAAAGACCGATAAAATAGACGAAAACAAATAGCAAAAGGATAGTTCCTGGATTCATGCCTGATTTTTAAATTTTAGCAAATATATAAAAAAGATCAGTCGTGAATCGTGAATTTAGTTCAGACACAATTTTTAAGGAAAAAACTGGTATTGAAAATAAAAATAACGGCATAAAAAACCTTCCGGAATAAGTCCGGAAGGTTTGTATTGTAAGGGTGGAAACAGTGGTTAATTCACCAAAACATCCTGAAGTTCCTCGCTTTTCTGGAAACTTGCCTTAGCGAAAGGGCAGAGGGGGATAATCTTTTCCCGTTTTTTCTGGCGAAATCTACTGCTGCCAGAAGCATTTCCTTACCTACACCTTTTCCGTTGTAGGCTTCTTCCACCTCGGTGTGGTCTATAATAAATCTTTCTTCTCCCGCCCAGGTATAGGTCATCATTCCTGCGCGTCTTCCATCTATGAAAGCTTCAAAACTTCCGTGTTTTTCGTCGTTGTTTTGTTTTACTTCGATCATACTATGAGAATTTGGTTAATATTTCTATGTCGTTGGTTAATATTTTATGAACAGGACATGCATCGGCAATGGTGTGCAGTCTTTTTCTCTGTTCATCATCCAGAACACCTTCAAAGCTGATATCTCTTTTGAAGACTGCTCTTTTTGTTAACGGGAAATTTTCAAGTTCTACCTCCACATTGATGTTTTCCACATCCCATTCCTTTCTTTCAATATACATTCTCAATGTAGCAGCTGTACAGCTTGCCAGTGACGTTGCCAGAATTTCAAAAGGATTGAAGCCCTTATTCTGTCCGCCTTTATCAACCGGCTCGTCAGTAATGATCTGATTATCGCCGGCTGTTACTTCTGTATAATATTTTGTTTTTCCTAAACTTGCTTTTACTGTTACCGCCATTATTTTTCTGTATTGAATTTGTAACTTAATGCACCGGAAGGGCATTGGTCTATCTGTTTTTAAGTTCTTCAGGAGCTGCATTTTCCGCTTTTATCCAGGGTCTTTCTTTTGGATTATAGACTTTGGGAAGCAGTTTTACACATACAGCCGAGTGGATACATTTTTGGGGCTGCCAGATGACAGTAATGTCGCCGTTGGTATATTCGTGTGTTTCCATATTAATTTTCTTTTAATGATTTTTCGATTCTTCTGTCCGGAATCAGCCATATGAGAGCCACGATATAATAAAAACCTATGGCAATATAAGGATAAAAAATGAAGTAGCGATTCCCAGAATATAAAATACGATGGAGATATATTCTTTATATTTTGAGTGAATGGCCTCTTTCAGTTTTGAATCTTCCCTTCGCAGCGGATGATCACATTTTCCAGAATCGTATAAGCAATTGCCGGCATAATGAGCCCGATACCATAGGCCGCTACAGGGTTTTTGCAAAACCTGTATTCCCGATCCATTCTGTAGCAGCAGGCATCAGAGAGAGCCAGAACAACAAATGAAGATTGGCCCAAAGAATACTGCCGTTTACTTTTTTTACGGTCTGAAATAAATGATGATGATTGTTCCAGTAGATTCCTACATAGATAAAACTGAAAATATAGGCCAAAAACTTAGGGAGAAGAGGTTTAAGACTGGCCCAGTTATTTCCTTCCGGTACTTTCAGCTCAAGTACCATAATGGTGATAATGATAGCCAGAACACCATCACTGAAAGCCTCCAGTCTTCCCTTAGTCATTTGTTTTAACCTGATTTTAAAATTCTGTATTTTATTGTTCAGGTCATTTAGCATTTCCGGATTAATGACCCCGCTTGCAAGATCAAAATTTTCATAAAATTTAGGTAATGAAAATGTATCCTTGATATCTGCTGCAAACTGTGGGAAAAATGTTTTTGCTGTATTCATCACATTTCCGCCGCCATAACCTCCTGGAGACGTACTCATCAGAAGCATCGGCTTGTTCTGAAATACTTTTACATTGATCCTTGAAGCCCAGTCAAAAACATTTTTAAAAGCAGCGCTGTAAGAACGGTTGTGCTCTGCAAGAGAGCAGATGATGACATCACATTCCTCAATAGCTTTTAAAAACTGATGAGCCTGATCAGGAAAGCCCTTCTTTTCAAGGTCTACAGAGAAAACAGGCATAGTGAAATCGTTGAGGTCAATCAGATTGATTTCTTCATCCTGAAAATCTTTCAGAACAAATTTAACCAGTTCCCTGTTGATAGACGTGGAAGATGTACTTCCTGCAAATGCTAATATTTTCATGATTAATCAATCGGACTGAAGTTATTTTCTGTTTAAAATAGCCTTAGGAAGCGGAACATATTCGTTTTCGTCACCCGGTACCAGAGGAAATGCCTCGTGATTCTGGTCATTCCAGTTTACTTTTGCCTGCTCAATTACTTCTTTGTCAGAGTTGACGAAATTCCAGAATATAAAACGCTCTTCATCAAAGGGCTCACCACCGAAAAGATAAACAGTTCCGTTCTCACTCATGTCAAACTCACAAAGCTTGGTGTCTTTAGCGATCATCAGCTGTTTTGAACCATAAGAGTTTCCGTCTGTAGTTACAGTTCCATCCAGAACGTACATTGCCGCCTCTCCGTAAAGATCCTTTCCGATGCTGATTTTCTTAGCTTCCCTGGTTTTGATTTCAAGGAAAAATAACCTGCTGTGTACCGGAACCGGAGAGGTCCTGCCAAATGCTTCACCGGCAATTAATTTATACTGGATGCCGTCTTCCTCCCAAACCGGAATTTCATCCGCTTCGATATGATGGAAGGTAGGCTCCGACTGCTCAAGATGCTTTGGAAGTCCTACCCAGATCTGGAATCCGTGAAGTCTTTTATCACTGTGCCTTAAATATTCAGGAGTTCTTTCAGAATGTACCACTCCTTTTCCGGCAGTCATCCAGTTTACGGCACCCGGTTTTATTTCAATAGCGCTTCCGATGCTGTCTCTGTGGAAAATAGAGCCTTCCAGCAGGTACGTTAATGTAGATAAACCGATATGAGGATGTGGCGGAACATCAAGATTCTGATAATCTTTTAATTCTGATGGTCCCATATGATCAATAAAAACAAAAGGTCCGACAGCTCTTTTTTCACGGAAAGGAAGAAGTCTTCCTACCAGGAAATTACCGATATCCGCTGCTTTTTCTTCAATGATAAGTCCAATATTTGACATAATGATGTGATACTTTTTTAAATGTTAATTAATTAGATTGATGAAAGTGTTCAGAGTTTGTCATATCCTTCAAATCTCTCATCCACGATACGCTTCCATTCAGGATGCTTCCTGATAAAGGCAAAAACATAAGGACAGAACGGAAGAAGTTTTTTCCCGCTCTCTTCAATATAATGGAGTGTTTTTTCCACTACAGCTGCGGTTGCACCTGTTCCTGCCAGTTCAGCATCTGCTTCAGTATGAATTAAAGAGATCTGGTGCATGGTCTCACGATAATCAATAAATGCGTGGTGCCCGTTGACTTCTATTTCAAATCTTTTTTCTGCTTTTACAAGAGGTATATTTTCAAATTCAGGTTTCATAATTTTTGCATTAAAGGTGTTTGTTTTTCAAATAGAATAAACAACACGTATTCATAATAACAGCTAAACCTTACAGGTTTCTGAAACCTGTAAGGTTTGCCATCATATAAAGTTAATAAAAAAGGAATAATTAAAGATTACGATAAATTTAATTCTTTTAATCTTCCAGATATCCGAATTTCCCGGTATTGAAATCCTCGAAAGCCTGCATGATTTCCTCCTCGAATTCATAACAAAAGGGCCATGAGGATAAATCGGTTCGTTGATAGGCTCACCACTGATGATCAAAACAACAGCGTCTTCTTTGGCTTCAATGCTGAATGTTTCACCTTCATTCTTAAAAAGAACGAAATGATCCTGTTTAACCGTTTCTTCGCCATTAATAATAACACTTCCTTCAATAACCAAAGCAGCTGTATTGAAATGGGCAGGGAAATTAAAATCAGCTTTTCCTCCTGATGTAAGTTTGGCATTCATCATGTGAACCGGTGTGAATGTACTGGCTGGCCCTTTGTGACCGTCATATTCTCCGGCAATCACCTCTATAAAACCATTGTCACCAAGATCAACTCTTTCCATCTTAGCGTTTTCAATAGCCTGGTATTTTGGACAACTCATTTTGTCTTTCGCTGGAAGATTCACCCAAAGCTGAACCATCTGAAAAATTCCTCCTTCTTTTGCCCATTCGGTTTCATGATATTCTTTATGAAGAACTCCTTTAGCTGCAGTCATCCACTGAACATCCCTTCTCCGATAACACCGCCGCCACCGGCGCTGTCATGGTGTTCTACTTTTCCGCTGTATGCTATTGTTACGGTTTCAAAACCCCTGTGCGGATGAACGCCAACTCCTCTTGGCCTGTCTGATCCGTTGAAGTGAAATTTTGAATTGTAATCCAGCATAATGAACGGATCCATTTTTTTCATATCCAATCCAGGCACTCCCGGAATGAAATTATGAACCCTGAATCCATCACCTACAAAATGTGCAGGTCTTGGAGATACTACGATTTCTATTATTTTAGTTGCCATCACATTGTTGATTTATGTAAACAAAATTACCATAGTTACCTGTGAAAAGCATTGATCTGTGTTAAGTTCGTGAGAATGGGGAATGAAAGGCGGAAATGCAAAACCGCTCTGTATTAGATTTCGCTATTTTGCCTTTTTGCTGTTTTACGATTCTACCTTTTTATTATTTCCCTTACAATTATTCCTCCTTCGACTTCATATTTTTTCCATCCGAAATATGCAGTCTCCTGAATACAAAACCTGATAAAATCGTTAATATGCCTACTGTAAGAAAAGTTAACCGGAATGCATTATGGATTTCTCCCTTAATGAGATCTGTATTTTCATACAGCTTTAAAACAATCAGTCCGAAAGCTATTCCGAAACCTATTGCCAGCTGTTGATTGACAGAGAGTAAAGAGTTTCCGCTGCTGGTCTGAAAGTTCCGGAGATCGGCAATAGAAATAGTGTTCATGGAAGTGAACTGTATAGAGTTGAAAAACCTAATATCGCGATGATCGGAACAAACCAGTACAGAGAAGTATGGATGTCAGGAATAGCAAGCAGGCAAATCAGAGTTCCGATGATGAACGTATTGATCATTAAAGTCTGGCGGTAGCCATATTTATCTAAAATTTTAATCACATATGATTTCCCGAAGATAGCGGTTAAGGCCATAGGGGCAATGATCCAGCCTGAAGTTACTGCAGACTGTTTATAGGCAATCTGGATCATCAATGGCAGCAATAACGGAACAGAGCTGATTCCTAATCGGGTGGCAAGGTTTCCTACAATACCTACCCGGAAAGTTCTTACCTGAAACAGATTCAGAGGAAAGATAGGGTTTCCTCCTCTTTTGGCATGTTTGTAATAATAATACAGGAAAAGAAATCCCATAATAAATACAAGTAAAACAGGAGTAATATTCTGTATGTCTCCAAAAAGTTCCAATGAAACGGAAAGCAGGAGAGAGGCTGCTGCAAAGATTAAGAAGCCTTTTAAATCAAAATCTACATCATCAGATTTATAATCAGGCATGAATTTTAATCCCAAAAGAATTCCCAGAAGGCCAATCGGGATATTGATAAGAAATATCCAGTGCCATGAAAGATAATCTACCATATAACCTCCTACCAAAGGGCCAAGCACAGGCCCGATAAGCGCAGGAATAATGGCGAAATTCATTGCCTTAAGCAATTCGTTTTTATCAAATGTTTTGATAAGTGCAAGTTTTCCTACAGGGGTCATCAAACTTCCTCCAACTCCCTGGATAACTCTTGAAATTACCAAATGAGTAAGATTCTGAGACATGGAACAGAACAAAGAACCCAGACTGAATAATATCAAAGAAAATATAAACACTTTTTTTGTTCCAAACCTGTCCGCAAGAAAACCGCTGGCCGGCATAAAGACCGCCAGGGTCAGAACGTAACTGATGATGGCATTCTGCATATTGAGTGGCGACTCATTCAGGTCTTTTGCAATGGCGGGCAGGGAAGTATTGAGGATCGTGGAATCCAGCATTTGCATAAAAATAGCAGTGGCCAGAATTAAGGGAAGTATTTTTTTACGGATGTCTGTGGTGTATTTGCTTCTGTCATTTCGTACCGGCTGGGTCATAAAAACTCCCAGGCTTATTTGATTTGAAGAACCGCTTGCTTTAAGCGGTTTGATCCTTAGATAAAGAAATCCATATAAAATTAAAAAAGTCCTGTGAAATTTCACAGGACTTTTTTAATTATTTTCTAGGTTTTTCTACTCCTTTCCATTCGTCACCGGCTTTTCTGTACTGGCTTAAAGTGAAAGTTTTAAAATCTTTTGTTTTGTATTCAATATTGTCTGTATTCTGCTCAAACGGCATGATGTAATAGTATTCAATGTCCGTTTTATCAGATTTGTTCCCTTTTTTTACAGTGGGAACGTACTTTGAAAATTTATAATTGGGAAGATATTGTCTTAATCTGGTATAAAAAGCTTTGTCCTCTTTTTCGTTAGGAATGATATCTACAATGTTCAGATCGTCTTTTTTCTTGTCAATCCAAAGATAATATGTTTTTTCCTCTCCGATGTTTCTGTTGTAAGAATTGAAAGCAAACAATTCTTTAGGTACGAGTTCCTTGATTTTTTCCGGATCAACCTTAGTGTAATACTGGCCTTTTGAAGGATCTACATACGTCTCAAGGTTGTACATTAAAACAGAATTGTTTTCAAATTTTTTATTTTTAAAATACTGATTTAAAGATAATTCTGCTGTTGCTCTAAGCTCTTTTCCTCTGTCATCAAGTTTTTTTGTCGGATTCTGAGGGTTAACATATTTTACGAATTCGTATAAAACAACAGGTTTTATATCTTTAAGGTGAGGATACGTTTTCAGCTGCTCTGCCTTTACAAGCCAGTAATATTGTTGATAGTAGTCATCTTTATCCTGGTCTTTCACACTCTTGTAAGCCAAAGCAAGCTTCTTTGAATTCAGATATTTGCCATATTTTCCTTGTCCAAAAGCGAAACTTATGGCTAATAAGGCAAATAAAACAGTAAGGTTTCTTCTCATTTTTTTATAATTGATATTTTCGTTTTCCAAATATAATTATTTATTAGATATTATTTTGGATTGTGAGTTAAATTATGCCATATTGTTATTGTTAATTCAAGAAAAATCCTGTATTGCTACAGGATTGATAAATTATAACTGAGAGAGTTATAGGTTTAGAGTCATGAAATGAAATAGCAATGGTGAATTTTTGCTTCGCAAAATGAATGCGTAACCGCAGACTAAAAATACTTTCGTGCTGATGGTTCTTAATCCGATCCCGCAACCCCGATCCCGCAGTAATTCACATGTGCAGCGAATTAATCATTGCCGATTCATCAACCGGTTTTCTAGTATGACGTCTCATGTACCTTCACCGCTCTTCCGCTTGGGTCATTCATTTTTTTGAAGGCTTCATCCCATTCCAAAGCAATAGGAGTGGAGCAGGCTACTGAAGGAACAGACGGAACTGTAGCGGCGGCTGTTTCACTTGGGAAATGTTCTTCAAAAATAGTTCTGTATCTGTACTCTTCTTTGTTCTGAGGAGTGTTCAATGGAAATCTGAATCTTGCATTAGCCATCATTTCATCCGTTACTTCTTTTTCGGCTACCTCTTTTAAAGTATCGATCCATGAATATCCTACGCCATCAGAGAACTGTTCTTTCTGTCTCCAGACAATAGAATCAGGAAGAATATCTTCGAAAGCTTTTCTTAATACCCACTTTTCAATTTTTCCTTCTGCGGCGCTGATCATTTTATCTTTTGGATTAAGCGTCATTGCAATATCCATGAATTCTTTATCAAGGAAAGGAACCCTTCCTTCAATTCCCCAGCTCATTAATGCTTTGTTGGCTCTCAGACAATCATAAAGGTGAAGTTTTCCCAGTTTTCTCACTGTTTCATCATGAAATTCCCTTGCATCAGGAGCTTTGTGGAAATACAAATAGCCACCGAAAAGTTCATCGGAACCTTCTCCTGAAAGAACCATTTTAATTCCCATAGACTTGATCACTCTTGCCAGAAGATACATCGGAGTGGATGCTCTGATGGTTGTTACATCATACGTTTCAAGGTGGTAAATGACGTCACGTACAGCATCTAATCCTTCCTGTACGGTAAAGTTAACTTCATGATGTACAGATCCGATGTGCTCTGCTGCTTTCTGAGCCGCTGCCAGATCGGGAGAACCTACAAGTCCCACCGCAAAACTGTGAAGTCTTGGGTACCAGGCTTCCTGGGTATCACCGCTTTCAATTCTCTGGCGTGCAAACTTTGCTGTGATGGCTGAAATGACAGATGAATCCAAACCTCCGGAAAGAAGTACTCCGTAAGGAACATCACTCATCAGTTGTCTGTGTACGGCATCTTCAAGGCCTTTTCTTAATTTTGCAATATCCGTTTCGTTTTCTTTTACATGATCAAAACTTTCCCAGTCTCTTTTGTACCACTGCTGAAGCTCAGCGCCGTCTTTGCTGTACACAAAATGTCCCGGTAAGAATGTTTCGATTTTTTTACAAACTCCTTCAAGAGCTTTCAGTTCAGAAGCGACATAATAGTTCCCGTTTTTGTCCCAGCCCTGATAAAGCGGACAGATTCCCATATGGTCACGGGCAATCAGGTAAACATCGTTTTCAGTATCATATAAGGCGAAAGCGAAAATTCCGTTCAGTTTTTCAACGAAATTTTTTCCGTATTTTCTATAAAGAGCCAGGATTACCTCACAGTCAGACTGAGTCTGAAACTCATAATCAGGAAACTCTTCTTTTAATTCTCTATGGTTGTAGATTTCACCGTTTACAGCTAATACTACTTTTCCGTCCTTGGTAAATAAAGGTTGTTTTCCGGATGTTGGATCTACAATGGCAAGTCTTTCATGAGAGAAAACTACTTTTTCGTCCTGAAAAACTCCACTCCAATCCGGCCCTCTGTGACGGATTTTTTTTGACATTTCCAAAACCTGGGGTCTTAATACATCAGTTTTCTGTTTGGCGTCAAATAAACATACAATTCCACACATAATTTTTATTATTTATGGGACAAAAGTAGAAGTGATGTTTATAAATAACAATGAAAAAAGTTTAAATGTGAAAATTTTTAATCAATTAATATTTTAAAGTTAAAAATTTTAACTATTTATTGAAATTGACATGTTTTTGATTAATTTTTTTCGCTGAGGCAAATTATTGTCATCTCTATACGAAATAAAAATGACATATTTATTAATCTATGGTAATTAATTATATGAATTTTACCCCTTACTTTGTGGCTCGAAATAATTTTTTTTCATCATTTGTGTTTTTACCTTCTTGCAATTCTCATGCAAGAAGGTTTTGTTTTTATTGGATCCCAAGTAATGTTCCCGAAACATTCCATGAGCTGAAGCTTGTTCCTTCGGTTGGTCCCTGTGGAATCTTTACCTGTATTGTATGTTTTCCTGCTTTCAGATCTCCAAGGTGGATGAATTCAGGATTGGTAACCGTTCCCGGACACCAGTTTGATCTGCTGAGGTCTGATGACGAAAGACCATCCTGGAAATTTCCGGAGGCCGGATTGTATAAACGATATGAACCACAGTCTGTTCTCCAAGGTACAAATGAAAATATCAGATTTCCATCCACAAAGATAGAATTGGTTTTAGGGACGAATTCGTCTCCGTTTTCCCAGCCGCCATGGCCCGTTGTGGTATATCTTAGCTGAGCGTTTTTCAGATCTTTATCCAAAGTGAAACTGACAAGAAGGCCTTTATCCTGACTGAACATGGTAGAATAGTCCTGTCCGGCCATTTCCATAATGTTTAAAGTGTTGAATAACGGGATGGCTATATTATTTTTATTAACGTTTTGATCGCTTTTGTGAATCGTAATATCAAGACTTACTTTGTGTCCTCCTTTATCATAATTTCCAATAAAAGTTCCTATCCAAAGTTCTTTTCCGGATAAAGCAGGTTTTAATTCCGTAATATCCTGCCGGTAAGGGCTGATGGTGTGCCAGTCTTTTCCCTTAAGCTGAATATGATTAAACTTCTGAATGCCAAAAGCGGTAAAGAACCGCATCATTTCCATGGCAGGGCTGTAGCTGCTGGTAGCTGTTACTCCGTAATATTGTTTTCCGTTTCCGTTTTCGTAGACTGGAAGTGTTTTTACTCCTTTTTCCAGTCCATCAAAAAACGATTTTTCTTTGTCCTGCGGAATAAAAAATACAGTTCCTGTTCGGTCATAGGCATCTCCGTCAGATTGCTGCTTTAACTCTATAAAAACGTTTTCACCTTCTGTAATAGCAGGAAATTTTATTTTTTTAAGAATAACAGTTCCGTTGGCATATCTTTTTATCTGGCTGTCAGATTTTGAGGCATCAGAGAAATTGATAGTTTCATTTTCAAAAACATTCAGTATGGTAAATCTGCTTTTCCAAAGAAGATCTTTATATCCTAACTGATCTGTTGTCTGAATATTTCCTTTGATGATACTTTCAATTCCGGTACTTCTGGTCTTTTTGATTGAACTGGCTGTCATTAAAGAATTTTTATTTCTCTCCACTTCCAGAACCAGTCCCAGATTTTGTCCCAAAACAGAAGGTCCGCCTTTTAGTTTCAGATCATTGGTGTACCATACTTCAATGGTATTGGAATTGACTTTTGTGACCGCTTTTTTGCAGTTGTATCCCAGAATTTTTTTCGTTTCATTGGTCAGTTCGAAATCCTGTTTTCCTACAGATTCAGCATCTGACGTCGTGATGATTGTTCCGGGTTTTAAAAAAGCATAAGAGACAATAGTATTGGATGGCTTTTCTACCTTAGTGATCTCATAAGGATAGCTGCTTTTTTGTTCCTTGATCGTATTGTTGAGAATAAAATTTTCCTTTTCATTAACCCATACAATGGTAGAAGGCGGGTCAGTTAATATTTTTCCGTTATAAGAGCTGGTATACTGAATTTCATATGTCTGTGCAGAAAACAGACAGTATAAAAAAACAGCCAGAAAATTGAAAACAATTCTTGTATGCATAAATAAATGAGTTTGCTGCAAAGTTATTCTAAACTTTCTACAGCGTCAAAAAACGGATTAAATCTATACAGTTAGTAGGTAACCTTTACTAAATGTTACAAAAATTGTTACATTTTTTATAAAGATTTTAAATAAAAAAACTACTCCAAAAAATAGAGTAGTTTTTATGTATTGTTTATTGGGTTTAGACTAAGAAACTCTCTCAATCAAAGCCATATAGAATCCGTCATACCCTTCGCTAGGCATTACTTTTTCATCTTTAATCATTTTGAATCCAGGGTTGTTTTTGATGAATTCTTCTACCTGCAGATTATTTTCAGAAGGAAGGATAGAACACGTTGCGTAGACCATTTTTCCTCCTTTTTTAAGCATTTTAGAATAATCCTGAAGAATTTGTTGCTGTTCCTTTTTAATTCTGTCAATAAAATCCTGATCAATCTTCCACTTACTGTCCGGGTTTCTTTTTAAAACTCCAAGACCTGAACATGGGGCATCAATCAGAAGCCTGTCTGCTTTTTCATGAAGACGCTTGATCACTTTGTTGTCGGAGATCATACGGGTTTCGATGTTGTGGGCTCCGGCTCTCTTTGCACGGCGCTTCAACTCCGCAAGCTTCCAGTCGAAGATATCTAATGCTATAATCTGTCCTTTGTTTTTCATTAATGCTGCCAGATGAAGCGTTTTTCCTCCCGCGCCGGCACATGCATCCACCACTCTTTGTCCCTCCTTTACATCAAGGAAATACCCGATCTTCTGGGAAGAAGCATCCTGAACTTCAAATAATCCTTCTTTGAAAGCTGTGGTAAGGAAAACATTCTTCTTTTCCTCCAGCTGAACAGCATCAGGATAACCGTTAACAGGAAAAGAGACAACACCTTCATCCGAAAGATCAGAAATAAGTTCTTTGGTTGTTGTTCTTAAAGAGTTAGCTCTTAAAACAGTAGGGGCCTGCTCATTTAAGGCAGTCATTTCTTTTTCCCAGTTGGCACCCAGTTCTTTTTCAAGTGTTTCAGCAAGCCAGTCGGGAATAGAATGTTCTATTGCTTTTGTAGGAACGGTGTTCTTTTTAAGTTTGGTAAGAATATCGGCGATTTTGATTCCGTCAAATTCTTCAAATTTTTTATAATTGGTTTTGCTCCAAAGCAGATACGCAATGATCAGCTTGTAGATATTGTTGGGTTTCACCCCTTCACCCATATAGTATTCAAGGCGTTTTTTCCAACGGATAATATTGTAGAAAATTTCAGAAACAACAGCTCTGTCCTGGCTTCCCCATTTTTTGTTTGCTTTCAAAAGTCTTTCAATAACTTTATCGGCATATTTGTTTTTCTCAAAAAATGTCTCCTGTAAGGCATCGTGAATTCCGATTGCCAAGTTTCTGTGAATAAGTTCCATAAATTTGCTTCGCTGTTTGAATCTGCAAAAATACGACTTTTAATTGAGAGTTTGGAATTTGGGGTGGGAGAGTTGATAAAGGATGGTGAATTGTGAATGGTCAATCCGCTTTGCTGGTGAATTTTTATACAGCAAATCAATTTTTATGCTGAATTTGTAACTATTTTACGAATATTTATATTTTTTTATTTGCTTACAATAGCCTTTTATTCTAAGATGAATAAACCTGTATTTTTGCTTAATGAAAAATATTTGTTAACAAAATATACACTGTTCATTATTATACTTTATTTTCTTTGCGACAGGTTTATTTAATTTGCATTAATTCACTTAATGGTGTGAAATTAATATATGCTTATTGTCTACTATACTGAGCTTTACCTCTTGACTTCAACCTTTAAAAAGCCCTACCTTTGCAAAAAATTAAAATATGAGTGATACAGTACTTTGTCCGAAATGCAGCTCTGAATTTACTTACCCAAGTGATAACATGATGGTATGTTCTCAGTGTTTTTACGAATGGAATCCTGAAGAAGCTGCTTCTGAAGCTGCAAATGAAGGAAAAATATTGGACTCTAACGGAAATGAGCTTCAGGATGGTGATTCTGTAGTAGTCGTAAAAGACCTTCCCGTAAAAGGAGCGCCAAAGCCGGTAAAAGCAGGAACTAAAGTGAAAAATATCCGTTTAAGACCGGGAAGCGATCATAATATCGACTGTAAAATTGATGGTTTCGGAGCGATGGCTCTTAAGTCAGAATTTGTAAAGAAAGCGTAAGAGAATTCTTCTTTTATACCCTGAAAAATAAGAAAAGGAAAAAATTGGACAGTGTAATCTTTCAAGAGACTTAATTGCAGTACTGCTAATGTCCGTCCGGAAGGCAGAAAGAGAATTAACCAAAAATTTCCTTATGCTGTGGAAATACAAATGTAAGAAAAAGTTTTATAACAGCTTCTTATATTTGTATTTTTTTATTGGGTAAGTATAAGAAAATGTAGGAGTTAAGTGGAGTGGCAACATGGCAAAACCGTGAAATAGCAAAATTGCTTATTAGTCAGCCAGATGATCTGTTTTACGATTTTTCCTGTTCGTCTTTTGCGATTTAGCATTTTCTTTTACATAAACGAAATACATATTGATCCGGATATTTTATCATCAGTATAAACTACCAGTTCTTTACCTTTTGCTCTTAGTTTATTCCAATAATAATTTCCTGCAAATCTGCTTTCCAGAACTTCAGCTTCAAAACCTGCTTCGGTGATTTTTATTTCTTTCGGATAATAAGAAAATTTTGAAAGCTGGAAATCTTCGGCTTCAGTTTCAGAAAAAATATTCACTTCTCCGAATAGTCTGGCAACATAAGAATTGTAAGGATGTCTGTAGGTTTCTTCAGGACTGTCATTCTGAATCAGTCTTCCGTCCTGCAGAATAACAATCTGGTCCAGCCATGGCATAATATCCTGGAGCTCATGGGTGGAAATAATTAAGGAAACCCCGTGCTGCTTTACATATCTGAAAAGTCTTTCCCGGATTTCAATTTTTCTTGGGAAATCAAGATTACTGAACGGTTCGTCTAAAATCAGAAGCTTTGGAAGTACGGATAATGCTCTGGCAATAGCCACTCTCTGCTGCTGTCCGCCACTTAAATATTTGGGGAGTACGTTGGCAAATTCCTGAAGTCCTACGACCTCAAGAAGTTCCGTTACGGTTTCTTTTTTGTTTTAAATTGATATTTGAAATAAATTTTCCTACGTTTTCGGCAACAGTAGCGTAAGGCATAAGATCAAAATTCTGTGCTACGAATTTCATTTCAGGTTCTCCGGGAACAAGATTTCCTTTTGGTCCTGAAAGCTTTGTTCCGTTAAAAATAATTTCTCCGCTCTCCCAATCAAGAAGGCCATAGATCAGGCTGAGAAGGGTAGATTTTCCACATCCGCTTTCACCGGCAAGAGCTATAATTCTGTTTTCCTCAAACCTTAGATTAAGGTTCTGAAACAGGGGATTTTCTTTATTGTGAGAGAAAAATAAATTGTTTATTTCTAATAGCATATTACAAATGTAAGGTTTTTATGAAAACATATTTTTTTATTATATTAGCAGAACTAATAAAAATAAATCAAAAATGAGAAAAAACTGTTTTCGTTAGCTATTCCTGCATTATTTATTACTGCTGTAATGGTTTCTTGTAAAAAAGATAAACCGCTTACCAGTGAAAGTAATGAGGTGACGACTACTAAAGAAGGTAGCCAGTTCACTTTGGATACGCTAAACAGTAAAGTTGAATGGAAAGGATACAAAGTATTTAAATCTGAAAATACGAGTCATTTCGGAACAATCAGGTTTGAAAGCGGAGATGTGACAGTGAAGGACGGAAAACTGGAAAGCGGAAAATTCGTTGCTGATATGAATTCTTTAACTTCTGTGGATCTTAAAGACAGCCCGGAAGATTTAGGAAAATTAAACGGCCACCTGAAGAGCGGGGATTTCTTTGAAGTGGAAAAATTTCCTACAGCTTCTTATGAGATTACAAAGGTAACTCCGGCTACAGAAGGTGATTATAATACTCTTTTGGACGGTAATTTAACAATTAAGGGAATTACAAAACCTGTTCAGTTTAAAGCTAATGTTTCTGTGAAGAATGGAGAAGTGAGTGTCGCTACTGAGCCGAAAGATATCAAGAGAGAAGAGTTTGGGGTGAAGTTCCAGGCTCCTGCTGAAAACGGTGTCATCAAAGATGAGGTAACTCTTCAGATCAGCGTTAAAGCATTAGAAAAGAAATAATTTTTTTATTTAAGTGAAATAAGTGATTGAAGTCTGCCTCCCGAAAAAGAGGCAGATTTTTTTATGACGGACTTATTATTCAACTTAAAATCGTATTTTTGCAAAACATTTTGAAAGGGTAAAACAATGATAGAAAAGATAGAAGAACTACTGATCGAAGTAAACGGCTTCAATGCTACCTCTAAGGAAGAGATCGAAAACTTCCGAATCAAGTACAATGGTAAAAAAGGAGTTCTGAATGATTTTTTTGAAAAATTTAAAGAAGTTCCTAATGACCAGAAGAAAGAATTCGGGCAGAAGATCAATACTTTGAAGCAGGCGGTAGCTGTAAAACTGGAGGATTTGAAAAATGCTTCAGCGTCTTCTGTTATAGTGGAAAAAGAAGATCTTACAAGACCTGCTTTTCCATTGGATCTGGGTTCCAGACATCCGATCAATCTGGTTAAAAACAGGATTATTGAAATCTTCAAATCTATCGGTTTTGCAGTAGCAGACGGTCCTGAAATTGAAGATGACTGGCATAACTTTACAGCGCTTAATCTTCCGGAATATCACCCGGCAAGAGATATGCAGGATACGTTCTTCATTGAGCAGAATCCGGATATTCTTTTAAGAACGCATACTTCTTCTGTACAAACCCGTTATATGGAAGAAAACCAGCCTCCGATCAGAATTTTATCTCCGGGAAGAGTATTCAGAAATGAAGCAATTTCTTCACGTTCTCACTGTATTTTCCACCAGATTGAAGGATTGTATATTGATGAGAATGTAAGCTTTGCAGACCTGAAGCAAACCATTCAGTTCTTTACTACTGAGCTTTTCGGAAAGTCTAAAATCAGAATGAGACCGTCTTTCTTCCCGTTCACAGAGCCTAGTGCTGAAATTGATGTGTATTGGGGATTAAACTCTGAAACTGATTACAGAATTACGAAGGGAACAGGATGGCTGGAAATCATGGGATGCGGAATGGTAGATCCTGCCGTGCTGAAAAATGTAAATATCGATGCTGAGAAATATTCAGGATATGCATTCGGAATGGGAATTGAAAGAATTACGATGCTTCTTTACCAGATGAGTGATATCAGAATGTTTTTTGAAAATGATATCAGAACACTTGAACAATTCAAAACACTATAAAAAATCAAACCTCCGGAGCTCCGGAGGTTTTTGTTTTTAATTACTGACCTAAGAAACAAAACGTAACTAAAAACTGATCTTATTGAAAAATTTACACGTGTCTGTTTCTTATGTCCATACTTAGGATGATCCCTCAGTATTGACATGCTGCAGCTCTTTGACTGCCTCTATAATTAAGACAATCAATGTTTAGAATATATTACATTACAAATAAAAAAGCCTGCAAAATTACAGGCTTTATATTGAAACGAATGATTATTATTTGCTGAACTTTAAAGGATACTTCACATTTTTATAATCATCAATGCTGGCTTTCAGTGCTCCTACGGCAAGTTCCGCTTTCAGCAGCATAGGAATATGGTTAGCATCGTTGGAGACCCACATGGTAACTCCTTCTTTTTCCTTAAATACTCTTCCGCTTTTTACAGATGGGATAATTTTCAGACAATTGATAGTCCCGAACTTTGTCTTTAAGTTTTCTGTTCCAATCACTTTTAGCTGGAAAGGAAACATTTCATCATCAATCCATACGTTCATATTGATCACAGTTCCTACTTTCAGTTCATCCGGGCTTTTACTTCTCAAATAATAAAAGCATGAAAGCATATCCTGTACCCCTTTCACTGATTTTAAAACTTTAGACCCATTGGCCGGTGTCTTTTTATCTGTTAGAATCAAAGTGTTATTATCGTGATTGAAAGCGGTCTCAAAATGTTGGCGGTAGCTTCCCTCACGTACATTTCTTACATAAAAGCTTGGTAATCCTGTCTGTGTATTGATGAAGCTTTCATATAAATCTTCTACCTTGAAGAATGCTTTTACAGCACCGGTTGTCTGCCCTGTTCCTTTTACATAGAGATGAGGAACCCCTTTGTAGTTGGTCTTTTTTGTAGTAAGATTCGCAGTTCCTGCATTCAGGAAACCGTAGTGAATTCTAAGAGTAATAGACTCGCCGTCTGCGATGTTATCAATTTGGGCCGAGCCTAAAAAGAATAGTAATACTGCAAAAAAGGTTAATATTTTCTTCATAACAAGACATTTACAAAAACATTGCCAAATTTAAAATCTTAATTGATAGATATTTGACAAATCTCAGGTTTTTATTTAGAATCAATTAAATATGCTTCGCATTAAAATTAGTAAATTTGCAGTTACATGTATAATTAAATTATCTTAAAGATTATGATAACCACTGATATATTGATCATAGGTGCGGGACCTACAGGACTATTTGCAGTTTTTGAAGCTGGTTTATTAAAAATGAAGTGCCATATTATTGATGCACTTCCACAGCCGGGAGGGCAATTGGCGGAACTTTATCCCAAGAAACCTATCTTCGATATCCCAGGTTATCCTTCAGTAAATGCCGGAGAATTGGTAGATAATTTGATGGAGCAGATCAAGCAGTTTCAGCCTGGATTTACTCTGGGAGAGACCGCTGTTTCTTATACAAAGATTGATGATGAGTGGTTTGAGGTGATTACCAACAAAGGTACTGTTCACAGATGTAAAGCTATTGCTATTGCAGGAGGACTGGGAACTTTTGAACCGAGAAAGCCTACTTTCGAAAATATCGCTGATTATGAAGAAAAAGGTCTTGAATATTTCGTTAAAGAACCTGAGCATTTCAGAAACAAAAAAGTAGTTATTGCCGGAGGAGGTGATTCTGCCCTTGACTGGAGTATCTTCCTTTCTAATGTAGCCAGCGAAGTCACTTTGATCCACAGAAGAAATGAGTTCAGGGGTGCTTTGGATTCTGTAGAGAAAGTTCAGGATCTTAAAAACCAGGGGAAAATCAAATTAATTACTCCTGCAGAAGTTACCGGTATTAAAGGCGACGGGAAAGTGGAAGCGATCACCGTAGAAGTGGAAGGCCAGGAAGCTTACGATATTAAAACAGATTATTTTATTCCTTTATTCGGATTGACACCAAAATTAGGAGAGATCGGGAACTGGGGATTAAATATCGAGAAAAATGCAATCGTTGTAAACAATGCTCTTGATTATCAGACCAATATTGATGGTATTTATGCTATTGGAGATATCAACACTTATCCTGGAAAGCTGAAGCTGATCCTTTGCGGTTTCCACGAGGCTACTTTAATGTGTCAGAGTGTTTATAACAGGCTGAATCCGGGTAAAAAATTCGTTTTAAAGTATACAACGGTAAGTGGAGTAGACGGATTCGACGGAAGCCGTAAAGAAGCTGAGAAGGCTGTTGTGAAAAAAATTGACTAATTTTGCAGAATTATGTCAGATATTAATATTAAAATCACAGACAGAGAAGGGGTAACCCACGATGTCGTAGCTCCTACGGATATGTCCATGAACCTAATGGAAATTATCCGTTCCTATGAATTGGCAGAAGAAGGTACTATTGGTGTATGCGGAGGAATGGCGATGTGTGCTTCGTGCCAGGTTTATGTAATCAATGATCCTGGTCTGGAACCAATGGGAGATGAAGAAGATGCCATGCTGGCTGAAGCTTTTCATGTGAAAGACAACAGCAGATTAGGATGCCAGCTGCATATTGTGGATGAAATGGAAGGACTTGAAGTGGAAATTGCTCCTTATCCTTAGAAAATATTTTTTAATCTTAATAAGAAACCCGTCCGAGTTTTTCGGACGGGTTTTGTTTTATTTTATTTCTGAGAGCATATATACTCGTGTCTGATTAGAGTGTCTTCTTTAATGATTTCTAAGTAACTTTCACCTTCATTCTTTATAAAGTAATCTCCCGGTTCTATTTCATCTTTATAGGAAACCCACCATTGGCCGTTGTCATAACATTCACAAGGCTGAATGCTTTCAGGAATAGTTCCCTTTAATTTAAGAGATTTTATACCTTCAATACTTTCAACTCTAATTTTACATTTTTGCTTCTTAACTCTTTCCATCGCAGTCTTACAATCTTCCATAAAATAGGAAGAAAGAGCAGGAACAATAACGAATATAGTTACAAATACTGTGGCAACTCCGAGCATTTCTTTATTAACGTTGTAGTTATTCATGTGAAAGACTATAAAACTTTAAATTTCTTCCTTAGAAATCCATTTCCCAACCGTTGGTGCCTGATAATTTCTCATCTTTTCCAACAGTTCATCAATAGTATCGCTGATCAGCAGCATATCTCTGTTTACCTGCTTTAAAAATCCTTTATCCACCATAGTCTGAACCAGATTGATCAGATCATCGTAAAAGCCGTCAATATTCAGCACTCCGATGGGTTTTTTGTGAAGTCCCAGCTGCGCCCAGGTGATCATTTCGAAAAACTCTTCCAGTGTTCCATAGCCGCCCGGAAGAACGATAACACCATCACACAGTTCATTCATTTTGGTTTTTCTTTCATGCATGGTTTCTACGATAATCAGTTCGGTCAGATTTTTATGAGCAATTTCTTTGGATTGCAGGAAATAGGGAAGGACTCCAATTACCTTGCCTTTTTCGCTCAGCGCTCCATCAGCAATTGTTCCCATCAGGCCTACGTCTGCACCGCCGTAGATGAGTTGTATATCTTGTTTAGCCAGAGTTTGTCCAAGCAGGAATGCCTGTTCTTTATAAATGTCGTGCGAACCAAAACTTGAGCCGCAGAATACGGTGATACTTTTCATTGTTTTTAATTTTTTTGAACCATTAAGGCTTTTAGGTGATTAAGAAGTGTTAAGGAAATATCTATTGCTATTTTTTAAGTGATAGGCTTCATTAATCCGCTTACGGATATTCTTAACTATCTTTTACTTCTTAAATAACTCTTCATGGTTTAAGTTTAAATAAAATATCCAAAATCATAAGACCTTGGATATTCAATATAGTAATTTTAATGTTTTATTTCTGAGGAATATTGGCTAAAATATCTTTCAGGAAACTCCAGAATTTCTGAGCTGAAGGAATATTGGCTCTTTCATCAGGAGAGTGTGCCCCTCTGATAGTAGGTCCAAAGCTTACCATTTCCATCTCAGGGTAGTTTGCACCGATGATCCCACATTCAAGGCCTGCGTGGCAGGCTACTACATGAGGCTTCTCATTGAACTTTTCTGTGTAAAGTTTCTCCATCAGCTGTACAATTTCTGAACCTGGTTTTGGCTTCCATCCCGGGTATGAACCGCTGAACTCAACGTTCATCCCTGCCAGTTCTGCTACAGATTTTAATTGTTCTGCTACTGAATATTTTGAAGAGTCTACAGAAGATCTCGTAAGGTTTAAGATCTTAAGTTCTCCACCTTTCAGTTCTACTCTTGCCACATTGTTGGAAGCTTCCACAAGATCTTTCACATCCGGGCTCATTCTGTATACTCCATTGTGAAGCGCTTTTAAAGTAAGGATCACTTTTCTGGAATCTTCTTCAGAAATAGCCTTGTCAGAAGATGTAGAGCTCTCAATATTAATCTGAATTCCAGGTTCTACTGTTGCGAATTCTTCTAAAATATCTTTCTTAAGAACCGTTACATTTTCGATAAACTCCTGAGCATTTCTCACCGAAATAACGGCAACACCTTCTCTTGGAATCGCATTTCTCAAGCCACCGCTGTCGATAGAAACCAGTTCAATGTTCTGGTTTTCCAATCCGCTGTAAAGAAGCCTGCCAAGAATAATATTGGCATTTCCGAACCCTTTGTGGATGTCCATTCCGGAGTGTCCTCCCTGAAGACCTTTTACTTCAATTCTTACAATTTGACCCTTTGAAGCTTCTGCAGTGTAAGTTTGAGTGATTGTTACATCAACACCACCGGCACATCCTATATCAATTTCATCATCTTCTTCAGTGTCAAGATTCAATAGAATATCACCTGTTAACTGCCCTGGTTTTAATCCCAAAGCACCTGTCATTCCTGTCTCTTCATCAATGGTGAAAAGCGCTTCCAATGCAGGGTGAGGAATATCTGAACTTTCAAGAATAGACATAATAGTTGCTACTCCCAAGCCATTATCAGCTCCTAAAGTTGTTCCTTTTGCTTTTACCCAATCACCGTCAATTTCCATTTTGATTCCTTCTGTTTCAAAATCGAAATTAACATCATTGTTTTTCTGGCAAACCATATCAAGGTGAGATTGAAGCACAACAGATTTACGGTTTTCCATTCCTGCAGTGGCAGGTTTTTTAATAATAACGTTTCCTACTTCATCTACCGTAGTTTCCAGTCCTAAACTCTCACCAAATCCTTTGATGAAAGCAATTACTTTTTCTTCTTTTTTCGAAGGTCTTGGAACAGCATTTAATCTGGAGAAGTTTTTCCAGATAATCTGCGGCTCTATATTAGATAATTCCATTGAAATTTATTTTTCTCAAATTTACAAAATAAAAAATGCTTCTGTGGGATACAGAAGCACTTTTGTATGATTTATAAGGGTAAAATTATAAACAGTAAATATGCTGATCTGCTTTTTTACCTTTTGCCTTTTTGCGATTTCGTCCTGTTAACATCCACACTCTCCATAAATAGGAGTCGTGAAAGTGGTGCCGTCTGGTTTCTCAATAGTCAGACTACCTTCAAACAGCAGCGCTTCTTCGCCTTTTATTTTTTTACCTTTTACAGAAATCTTATAATCATCATTTTCTATTTCTTTGGTAAGCAATTCATCTACTTCCATATCGCTTGATGAGATCAGATTCATGGCCAGTCTTTTACCGTCCAGCATCATATAAGCGGTCTTTCCGGCGTCATCTGCGTAGATGTATCTTTCATTTTCAAAATCAGTTTTGCTTACAGCAAAATAGCAGGAACATTCTTTGATTTCTTTTGGAAACGGAATTGTCCCCACCAGGATATTTCCGGAAGAAGGACCCGTGGAAGCAGAATCTTTAGTAATATGTAAAGAATCAGCAGGAGCAGAACCTGAAACAGTTTCTTTTTCCTTTTTACAGGCTACCAGCAGAAATGCAGAAAATAAAATGATTAAATATTTCATGTGTTTGTGGTTTTATAATTGGTTTATCCTCTTGCTCTTTCAAGAAGTGTCATCATTAGTAAAGAAAGGATTACCAGGCTTTCTTCCTCATCATCAATGTCTATCAGTCTGTCCAGTTGAAATCTTCTTCCAAAGAATGAAGGCATTTTTTTAAGCTTAAAATAAGCCTTACCATCAATACCTGTTACTGTATAGGATGGATTAAGGAAATAGCCGGTGAACATTCCGATGATAGGGATTTCTCCTACAAAGCTGTCCCAGAATCTTACCCATGCGCTGTCTTCCTGAATCTTAAACCTAGGCTGATCATGTGCATCAAGGATATCATAACTGGCTTTCCAGAGAGAACGCATCCCTTTTCTTGCCAGTCTGCCGTAGTTTTTGTTATCAATAAGATCATTCAGAGAATACGAAGCGTTGAAATCAATCCATTGATTTGCTTTGATCCTGAAAAGCTCTTTAGACTTGCTTTCATCATTAAAAACAATAACATCTTCTTTCAGCTTAAACATTTTCTGACGAACATACGCTACATAATTTCCGTTTTTGTCAGTAATGTTGAAGTCACTTGCTAAAGTAGTGATTTTGAATTTGAAATCCAGTGGATAATTAAGATTGTTAAGTACCATGTCAGTTTATTTTTTTCATATTTAATTTAAGCCGCAAATATAAAGGTTTTTTTAGAGTTCTCAGTCAGGAGAGAAATATAAAATATCATAATGGGACATTAGTCAGTGGGCAATGGTCAATTTTTGCTGTGCAAAGTCAATCGTTAATAGTCATTTTATATAAATTCAAAGGCAAAGCGGATTGACGATCATGATCCTCTATCAATTATCAACTTTAATCCTTATTTTTGTACTTATGGATTACCCTAGTAAAGTATTGGCAAAGGCGGTGGATGAGATTTCCGGACTGCCTGGAATTGGTAGAAAAACAGCTTTAAGATTAGCATTGCATTTGTTGAAGCAGCCCAGTTCCAGAGCCGTAAGTCTTGGCAACTCCCTGATCAATCTCGTTAACGAAATCAAATACTGCAAAGAATGTCATAATTTTTCAGATTTTGACGTTTGTGAAATATGCAGCAATGAAAAAGAAATGGCGAACTGATCTGTATTGTTGAAGATGTGCGTGATGTAATTGCTATTGAAAATACAGGGAAATACGCCGGTAAATACTTGATCCTTGGCGGAAAGATTTCTCCAATGGAAGGAGTAGGACCAGGCCAGTTGAACATCCCGAGCATTGAAAAAAGCTGAATGAAGGAAAGGTAAAGGAATTTATTTTTGCATTGAGTGCTACGATGGAAGGAGATACGACAGCTTATTATATTTATAAGAAATTTAAAAACTTCAATGTCAGTTTTTCAAGCATTGCAAGAGGAATTTCAGTAGGAGACGAACTGGAATATGCCGATGAAATTTCTTTAGGAAGATCTATTATCAACAGATTGCCATACAACGAGAAAGATTAATATGAAGCTGTCTGTCATTATTGTTAATTACAATGTCACCCAACTGCTCAGAAGGTGTCTCCTGTCACTTCAAAAATATATCCGGGAAGTAGAATATGAAATCATTGTCATTGATAATGCTTCTACAGACCCTTCATGGCAAGAGCTTATTACTGAGTTTCCAGATATACATTTTATCTCTTCTGAAACAAATGGCGGTTTTTCAAAAGCTAATAATCAGGCAATACAGACCGCAAAAGGAGAATATATTTTACTTTTAAATCCTGATACCGAGTTTGAAGGGTTTTATATGAAAGAATTGTTGGATTTTGCAGATGCGCAGCCTTCTTTCGGATGTCTTGGAGTGAGGATGCATGATGCTGAAGGAAATTTTTGCCTGAAAGTAAGCGCTCAGTTCCGGATATGTTCAATTCGTTTGAAAAACTGTTTACCAATTTTAAAAAGAACAATTCAAAATCCTATTACAGAAACGATATAGAGGAAAATAAGGTTGCGGAAGTTGATGTGGTCACAGGAGCCTTTTTATTGGCTAAAAAAGCAGTATATGAAGAAATAGGCGGGCTGGATGAAGCTTATTTTATGTATGGAGAAGATATAGATCTTTGCTATACTTTTTTAAGAAACGGATATAAAAACTTCTATTACGGAAAGGTTTCAATCCTGCATCACAAAGGAGAAAGCACGATTAAAGATGAAGTATATCTCAACAGATTTTATGGAGCGATGCAGATCTTTATTGATAAGTATTACAAGGAATCGAAACCTGTACAATATTCATTTTTGAAAGCAGGATTGAAGCTCCGGCATCAGATTGAAAAGATCAGGTTAAAATAAAAAAGCAACTCAATCTGAGTTGCTTTTGTTTTTTATGTAAGATAATATTCTTCTTATTTTACCGGTGCAGGAGTCTGTGCCGGAGTCGTTGTAGAAGAAGCAGGAGCTGACTGTTTTGCAGGAGCTTCTTTCTTCGCTGGCTGTTGCTGTGCAGGAAGTGCCTGAGACGGCTTGCCTGTAATAACAACGCTTAAAAGGATAAGAACGATGATAGTTCCGCCCAGAGTCCATGTTGCTTTTTCCATGAAATCATTGGTTCTCTGTACGCCGAACTGTGCAGATGATGCACCTCCGAATGTACTGGAAAGGCCTCCTCCTTTTGGATTTTGCGCCATAACGATAATTACCAATAAAACACTGGCAATCATAACAAGAACCATCAATAGTGTAAATATAGTATCCATTAATTCTGATATCTTTTTGAATGGGCAAATTTAATCTTTTTTTACTGAATGGCAAAAAAAGATGTCGCCAAATGTTGATAAAAATAAAAACGGCAACAATTGTTACCGTTTTTTTTATAAAAATAAGGTGTTTTTATTTGAAATCAGCATCCGTTGCCTTATTGATTTCATAAGACTTTACCGTCATGGTCATATCCATTCCCATCTGGCTTACAGAGATGGTGTAAGGCATTTTTACCCCTTCTACATCTTTGTAATTGGAGAATGTTGTTGGGATGGTCATTTCCTGACCCTTAGCTTTTACTTTTTAGTTTCTCCGGTTTTTAATCCTGTTGCAACACTGTAGTAATACGTTGTATCTCCACCTTTAATTGCATAAGAATCTTCGCTTCCGATTTTCTCAATTCCGCCTAATTTATAATCAGCAGATTTTGCGAATCCTAGTTCTTCGAAAAGCTCAGGGTTCTTTTGTTTTTCGGCAATTTCTTCCGGTGTGATGGCAACTTTTTGTCCCATTTGCTCAGAATAGCCTGTTTTTCCGTCAAATACCTGCTTCTGCACCACCTGTCCCATTGCTGTTACAGTGGTCAGCTCTTTTCCGCCTTGTGCCTTAATGATTTTAAAATCGATGTTTTGCCCCTGCATAGACATTGAAGCATTTGTGGTGTAAGAAGTAATTTTCGCCAGATTAGCTTTTCCTCCGATGGCATTGATGTATTTATCAACAACAGATGCAACAGTTACACCGGCATCCACTTTCTGTACCGTTGGTTTTGCTACAGGATTGGCATCTTTATCGAAATATTTTACAGGATACCCCAGCTTTTCCAATCCTTCAGAAATATCAGAGGCTTTACCTGCGATGAAAATTCTGCTCTGGTTGGGTAAGATGGTAGCTTTTACAGCATTGGCAACATCTGCAGCAGTTACTTTATCAATAGATTTTAAGTAATTGGTGTAGAAATCAGCAGGCAGATCCTGAACCTTTTGATTCAAGGCAAATCTTGCGATCGTTGCAGGCTGCTCTAAAGACATAATGAAAGCTCCTTTCAGTTTTGCTTTTGCATTGGCCAGTTCTTCCGGTTTTACTGTAGAAATAGCATTAAGTTCATTCATGAATTCCTTAACTGCTTTGTCTGTAACTTCATTTCTTACGCTTGCACTTGCAGAGAACTGTGGTGAATACTTACTTGCAACCATGCTTGAATAAGCACCATAAGTGAATCCGTTTTTCTCACGAAGATTCATGAAAAGCCTGGCTTCACCACCACCTCCAAGAATGTAGTTGGCAATTGTTGCAGGGAAGTAGTTGGCATCCTTCATCTTCAGGGTATTCAGGTTGTTTAAGGAAACAACAGACTGTACTGCGGAAGGAACATCCACTATGTTGATTTCTGTTTTAGTAACATTAGAAGCCGGTTCTAATGGAGTAACAGGTGTATTTGCCTTTTTCCAGCTGCTGAAAGCTTTCTCGATCAGCGGTTTTACCTGGTCAAACTTTACATCTCCTACGATGACTAAATAAGCATTGTCCGGAGCGTAGTATTTTTTGTATATATTCTGTACGTCAGCAAGCTGGATTTTGTTGATAGATTCTACCGTTTCAAACTCACCTCTTGAAGTATTTTTTCCATACATCAAAGCGTTGGAAACTCTTGCAGCGATGGAAGATGCATTTTTTTCGTCGGATTTTAATCCTTCGATAGCTCTTTCCTTAGAACTTTGAATTTCTTCTGCAGAGAATTTTGGATTGATGATGGCATCAGCCATTAAGTTTAATACTTCAGGGAAGTATTTGGAAAGTGAATTGGCAGAAGCACCTCCTGAAGAGAAATTAAGGTTAGCCCCAAGATAATCCACTTTTTTGTTGAAATCATCTTTGCTGATGTTGGTTGTACCGTTTTCGAACTGTTCAGCCATAATTTCGCTTACCCCGGTTACAGCGCCTTCGTTGTATGGAGGTCTGTCCATAGAAAGGCTTGCGCTTACTCTTGGCAGCTTGTTGTTCTCAACCACCATTACTGTAAGGCCGTTGTTTAGCTGGAATGTTTTTGGTTTGGCAATGTTGATCGCTGGAGTAGGCCCTGGCTTTGGCATTGCATTAAGATCTATTTTTTGTGCTGAAACCATTCCTGTAAAGAAAAATGCCGCAGCTATATATGTTAATTGCTTTTTCATTTGTAAAAATTTAATTTTTAATAATCATAGGTTAACCTGAAAAGTTGGAATGATTACTTTTTCTCCGGTACGTAGTTGATGATTATTCTTTGGTTGGAATTAAGATACTTTTTAGCCGCATTCTGAAGATCCTGTCTTGTGATGGATCTGTAAATGTCAATTTCTTTGTTGATCAGATTCGTGTCACCCATCAATACATGGTTGGTTGCCAGTGAAGCAGCAATGCCCTGAATGCTTGAGTTGGCATTTACAAACTGATTTTCATACTGGTTTTGAAGCTTTTGATAATCTTCTTCTGAAATTAAAGTAGTCTGAAGCTTTTTGATTTCAGCATCAATATCTGCCTGTAGAACCTGTTTGGTAGTCTGTCCCATCGGAATAGCGAAGAATGCGAAGATACTGTAATCCTCAAGACCCTGATTGAAAGCAGCTACCTGGAGTGCTTTTTTATCCTGGTCAACCAATTTTTTATATAAAACGGAAGATTTACCATTACTTAAATAAGAAGAAAGCATATCTAAAACATAAGCATCTTTCTCTTTGTTAGCCGGAGTTCTGTATGCGAAAATATAAGCCGGAAGCTGGATATTCGGGTCAGTAGCAGTAACTTCTTTTTCCTGAGTGATAGGAGTTTCTTTCGGGAAATCTTTCGGATATACTGTTCCTTTTGGAATTCCTCCGTAATACGTTTCAATCCATTTTTTTGTCTGCTCAGGTTTGATGTCTCCTGCAACAACCAAAGTAGCATTGTTCGGAACGTAATATTTTTTATAAAACGCCTGGAATTCTTCTAATTTTGCAGAATTCAGATCTTCCATAGAACCGATTGTCGGCCAGTTGTACGGGTGATTGGTAAATAAATTTTTCTGAATGGTTGTGAAAAGATTTCCATAAGGCTGGTTATCCATTCTTAATCTTTTTTCTTCTTTTACCACCTCTCTCTGCGTATCCACACCAATCTGGTTGATGACGGCGTGACGCATTCTTTCAGCTTCCATCCAAAGTCCAAGCTGTTCATTGTTGGAAGGGAATGTTTCATAATAATAGGTTCTGTCATTGGTGGTGTTGGCGTTGTTTTGCCCTCCGTTTGAAGAAACGATTTTGAACCATTCTCCTCTTTTGATATTAGGAGTTCCTTCGAATAAAAGGTGTTCGAAGAAATGAGCAAAACCTGTTCTGCCTTTTACTTCATCTTTTGCACCTACATGGTACATTACACCCGTTGTCACCACCGGTGCGGAGTTATCCTGATGAAGAATTACATGAAGACCATTAGGAAGGTCATATTCTTCGAATTTAATTTGCTGTGCATTAAGCATTAGTCCGAAGAAAGCTACGGCAGCAGCAGAAAGAAGTCGCTTTTTCATAAAATTTAGAAATTGTTTACCAATTAGTATGAAAAGTGAATTAAATGTTACAGAATGTGTAGAAATAGATAGGTAAATGTGAATAGTGAATGGTGAATTCGCTCCATTTGTCAATTTGTTATGCGATTCGGGTTGCGGAATTTGAGGCTATGAATAATCATTCACGATTCACTTGTGAAGCAAAATTGCCCATTGACAAACACGATCAATACAATCTTAATCCCAACTTCTCTATGAGAGTTTGAATTCTCCTCCGAATACCTTAATTTTGTGTTCCCAAATTTTTTGCTGTATGGACTATTTGAAAGGACTCAACGAATCACAATATGAAGCCGTTACCTCTTTACAGGGGCCTCTGATGGTGCTTGCCGGAGCTGGTTCCGGTAAAACGCGTGTACTTACTATGCGTATTGCCCATTTAATACACAACGGAATAGACCCTTTCAATATCCTTGCGCTCACCTTTACCAATAAAGCGGCACGTGAAATGAAAGACCGTATCGCAAAAGTTGTGGGGAAAGCAATGCAAGAAGTCTCTGGATGGGAACCTTTCACTCGGTTTTTGCAAGGATTTTAAGAATTGAAGCCCATTACCTTGGATATCCATCCAACTTTACGATTTATGATCAGCAGGATGCTTTGAACGTGATCAAAAGGTTCTGAAGGATATGAATATTGATGCAGACCTTTATAAACCTAAAAAAGTTCAGGCAAGAATATCAACCTACAAGAATAATCTGATTACGGTAAAAGCTTATTTTAATAATCCGGAACTGATGGAGGCTGATGAAAAAGCAAATATGAAGTTCATCGGGCAGATTTATCAGCGATATGTTGAGCAGTGTTTCAGAAACGGATCTATGGATTTTGATGATCTTCTGCTAAAGACCAATGAATTATTGACCCGTTTTCCGGAAGTACTGGCAAAGTACCAGGACAGATTCAGATACATTATGGTTGATGAGTATCAGGATACGAACCACTCTCAATACCTTATTGTAAAAGCATTGGCTTCAAAATTTGAAAATATCTGCGTGGTAGGGGATGATGCACAGTCTATCTACTCTTTCCGTGGAGCCAATATCTACAATATCTTAAACTTTAAAAAAGATTATCCGGATGCTAAAACGGTATCGCTGGAGCAGAATTACCGTTCTACACAGAATATTGTAAATGCCGCCAATGTAGTCATCGCAAAAAACCTGCAGCAATTCAAGAAGAATGTTTTCAGTGATAATGAAGAAGGGGATAAGATCAAAATATACAGATCTCTTTCCGATGCCGATGAAGCCAATTTTGTCGCAGGAAATATCTGGGAGCTTCGTAACCGTGACCAGAGAAAGTACAGCGATTTTGCCATTTTATACAGAACCAATTCTCAGACGCGTGCCTTTGAAGATGCACTGAGGCGTAAAAATATTCCTTACAAAGTTTACGGGGGACTTTCATTCTACCAAAGAAAAGAAGTAAAAGACCTTATCGGGTACCTTCGTCTCCTGATCAATGAGAACGATTCTGAAGCATTGATGAGGATTATCAATTATCCGGCAAGAGGAATCGGGGAAACAACACAGAATAAGCTGATTGTTTTTGCAGATGCTCACAATATTGCGGTTTCAAAGGTATTGGATAATCTTCCGATGTATGCCCCACAGCTAGGGCTTAACAATGGAGTTTTAAACAAACTGAATGACTTCTGGTCCATGATCAAGGCCTTCCAGGTACTATTGAAAACAGAAACAGCCTACAGTGTTGCTATGGAAGTGGCAAAACGAAGCGGTTTAATCAAATTCCTGAAAGATGATCAGACTCCTGAAGGAATTTCCAGAGTAGAAAACGTTCAGGAATTGATGAACTCTATGCAGGGATTCATTGAAGAACAGATGCAGCTTGAAGACGGTGATCCGAGTCTTTCCAATTTCCTTGAAAATATTGCCCTTTCTGCAGATACTCAGGATAAAGAACTGGAAGATGATATGGTTTCACTGATGACCATTCACCTTTCAAAAGGACTGGAATTCCCGGTGGTTCACTTAGTGGGCCTTGAAGAAAACCTTTTCCCCAGCTTTATGAGTTCTGCCACCAGAGAAGATCTGGAAGAAGAGAGAAGATTGTTCTATGTAGCATTGACAAGAGCTGAAAAGCAGGCCTTCTTCTCCTATGCTGTTTCCCGTTTCCAGTGGGGAAAAATCACCGATGCTGAACCTTCAAGATTCTTAAGTGAAATTGATGATGAGTATATTGAGTTTCTTAATCCAGCCATGGAAAAGAGGTTCATCAATAATTCAGGGGTAAAGTCCAATATTTTTGATGAGCATCCTTCAGAAATGAGATCTTTCAAAAAGGTTGAAAAAAGACAATCGACAGAGGGGAGACTTCAAAACCGGCACCGGAAGTTAGAAAACTGAAACCTGTAAGCACAGCTAAAATTATCAATCCAAGCGGAGCCTCATCTCAGGATATTGAAGTAGGGGACAAAGTAAGACATGACCGTTTCGGAATAGGAGAAGTTACTTTTCTGGACGGAACAGATCCACAGAATATCAAAGCAAAAGTAGTTTTCATGCATGAAGGAGAGAAAAACCTGATCCTGAAATACGCGAAACTGACTAAGATTTAATTTTATCATAAAATATAAAGAAAACGGATTCAATTTTGGATCCGTTTTTTTATTTAATGCGAAGTTCACAGAGTTTCTATTTGAACTCTTTCATTTTTTCGTCCGCAAAGCGTTTCCACCAGCTAAGAGAAGTCCTATGCTTAACGAAGTGCCATTGCGAACGAAAGACTAATCAGCCAAGGATGTCTTTGCGTTCGTAGCATTTTTATAAAATTCATTTAACCTGCTATAAAACAATGTTTTTTATGAATGTTTCCTTAATTTATCTTAACTTTAAGTGAGGAATAGAAAGAAACGATAACTATTTTTTATAAAAACAAAGTCTAGTTGTTTTGTAGACTAATAAATAAATTTTACATTTGCACCCTGTAAAAACATAAATGTTATCAAATTCTAAACTATATGAGAAATAAAAAAACTATTCTTTCGGCCTCTGTTTTATTTTTCCTTGGTGTATTTACTTACGGACAGGAAAAAGACAGCATAAAAACAAACAAAGACAGTATAAAAACGAATAATGTAGAAGAAGTAGTCATATTGGGTTCAAGGGCCGGTGCCAGGTCAAAGATAGAAAGTGCGGTTCCTGTAGATGTCTTCAATGTAAAAGAATCTTCAATTATTCTTCCGCAGACGAATATAGGGCAGATCCTTAACGCCGTAGCACCTTCATTTACTTCCACCATTCAGACTAATTCTGATGGTACAGATCACCTGGATCCAGCACAGCTCAGAGGGTTGGGACCAGATCAGGTTTTGGTTCTGGTGAATGGAAAAAGAAGACATACTTCAGCATTGGTGAATGTAAACGGAACGCCGGGAAGAGGTACCGTTGGAACCGATTTGAATGCCATTCCGTCTTTCGCTTTAAACAGAATTGAAGTACTAAGAGACGGCGCTGCCGCACAATACGGATCCGATGCTATTGCAGGAGTTATCAACCTTGATCTGAAAAGAGATACAGGGAAGCTGGCAGGTCAGATCAGCTACGGAGGAAATTTAACACCAACTGCTAATGACCATACCGGAGATTTTGACGGACAGAATATTCAGCTGGACTTGAACTATGGAAATAAAATCGGAACCAAAGGAGGATTCTTTAATATTACCTGGTCTTCACAGTTCAGAAATCCAACGTACAGGGCAGGAACAGAAAGCGGAAAAATTTATAACGCTTATAATGCCATAGAGCAACGTGCGTTAAATGACGGCGTGAACCTTTCTTCTTTGTTTACCAATATAAATAATACGCCCAATTCACAGCAAATTATTAATTATGTACATCAGTATGCTCAGGGGGTAAACTACTTTAGTGCCACTCAACTCTCAGATATACAAAATGCAAATACATTTAAAGATATCACGGACGCTTCAGGCAATGTTGTTCAGAAAGGACTTTGGTCTTTACTCAGTGCTGATGTGACAGATCAGGAGCTTGCTTACAGAGGTCAGACCAGAAAAGATTTTAACATGCAGGTAGGACAGTCTAAACTGAATAACCATCAGCTTTTTGTGAATGCTGAAATCCCTGTCAGTGACAACTGGAAAGTATACACTTTTGGAGGATACAGCTTAAGGCACGGAACTTCCGGAGGATTTTACAGAAGACCAAGAGAGAGCAGAACATTTACTGGTTTATATCCGAATGGTTATCTCCCACAGATCAGAACAGATATTCAGGATATTTCATTAGCTGCAGGAATTAAAGGGAAATGGGACGGATGGAATATTGATTTCAGTAATACTTTCGGACAAAATTCTTTTACATATAACATCGGAAATACAGGAAACACCTCAATGCGTTTTGCTTCACCCAATGAATTCGATGCAGGTGGTTTAAGGTTTTCTCAAAATACCATCAATTTAGATTTCTCTAAAAAATATGATGTATGGGAAGGTATCAATGTAGCCTTTGGAGGTGAGCACCGTTATGAAAATTTTAAAATTACCCAGGGAGAGGAAGCTTCTTATGCAACATATGACATTTCAGGAAATGTTTGGAACGGAAATTCTGTAAGACCTACAGATTTTTTCGGAGCATTGCTTCCGGGAGGTTCCCAGGTATTCAACGGATTTAAGCCTGGTAATGCGGTAGATAAAAACAGACAGTCTGTTGCTGCCTATGCGGATGTGGAATTTAACTTTACCAATTGGTTATTGGTAGATGCAGCGGCGAGATATGAAAACTATTCAGATTTCGGATCGACATTCAATTATAAATTTGCATCAAGAATCAAGGTTGCTCCGGATTTCAATGTGAGATTTGCGGGTTCTACAGGATTCAGAGCTCCGTCTATCCACCAGATTTACTATAATGTAACCTCTACATTGTTTACGAATAATCAGCTTTTGGAAGTAGGAACTTTCAGTAATGATTCTCAGCTCGCAGGGCTTTTGGACATGCCAAAGCTGAAACAGGAAACTTCCAAGTCAGCAAGTGTAGGGTTTACTTACAGAATTCCTTCGGCGGGGCTTAGCTTTACAGCAGACGGGTATTTCACGAGAATTGATAACCGTATTATTCTTACAGACCAGTTCTTAAGAGCAAGCGTTCCACAGAAAGCACAGGAAGCTTATGACCAATTAGGAATCAATGCTGCACAATTCTTTACCAATGCCATCGATACAGAAACAAAAGGTGTAGATGTTGTGATTTCACATAATGCAAGATTTTCAGGATTTAAACTGGATAACAACTTTGCGATTAACCTGAACCAGACCAAACAGGTTGGAGAAATTCATTCGGCCGGGCTGCTGCAGTCTCCTTCCCTTGAAAAGATTTATTTTTCTGAAAAATCAAGAGTGTATCTTGAAGAAGCTGTGCCAAGAGTGAAAGCCAGCCTTTCGCATACCCTTTCATGGAAAAATGCCAGCTTCTACCTGAGAAATACCTACTTCGGAAAAGTAACAGGTGCGGATGTTATTGATGTGAATGGAGACGGAATCATTGATTTTAATGAACATCAGCAGATCGGAGATAAAATCATTACCGATATCTCTGCTGCCTATCAGTTTACCAAAAATGTAGGGCTTACTTTGGGGGTCAATAACCTATTTGATATTTATCCAACGAAAAACCTTCCTGCTTCTACAAATAATGATCAGTTCGTTTACTCACGGTCAACATCACAGTTTGGACAGAACGGAAGATATGTTTTTACAAGACTTAATTTCAACTTTTAATATAATAACAGATAATGCTTATAAAAAAACAGTTCAGAAATTCTGAACTGTTTTTTTCTGAACTTTTATTTTTAAACCATTAAGATGTAATAAGAGTTTAAGAGTATTAAGATAAGCTTAAAAATCAGAATCATTCATCTTAGCTATCCTTTAAATCCTTCTTAATGGTTTTAAATTTATAGAATATGGATCTATCTTTCTACAAGTTCCTTCACAGGTTCCCCATAATGATCAATCTCTGTTTTATTGATCTGAAGCAGCTGATACCATTTCCTGAAAGCTCCGATAAACACAACAAGCATCAGAACCATTGCCGTTACCGCTAAAGCTGCCAGCAAATATTGTCCTTTGGGGATGTAAATGGCGGTTACCTGTATATAACCGGCCCAAAAAGTAATTCCAGCCATGAAAACTCCGGGAACTGCAGAACATAAGGCATATTTACCCCGGTTCATCCTGATCAGCATAGTTGTACAGACAATGAGCCCACAGGCAGCCAACAGTTGGTTACTGATCCCGAATAACGGCCATATGCTGTTTACATTTCCTGTGTATACCAGATAGCCCCAGGCAAACGTGAAAAGAAGACTGCTGATAATGATTCCGGGAATCCAGTTTTTATCATTGAATTTCGGAACAACAGAACCCAGCATTTCCTGTAAAAAGAAGCGTCCTACCCTTGTTCCTGCATCAATGGCAGTCAGAATAAATACGGCTTCAAACATGATCGCGAAATTATACCAATACGCGGTAAGCTGATCCATATATGGAATTTTATTGAAGATATGAGCCATTCCTACAGCGAGAGATACGGCACCTCCTGTCCTGCCGTAGAGGTCAATACCTATTTTCTGCGAATAATAATCAATATCTACTCCATGAAGAGAAGGGTGCGCAGCAAGGAATGAGTCATAAGCTTCTTTAGGGGTATTGATCGCAAAATAATCGCCCGGCATCAATGTGCAGGCTGCAATAAGTGCCATTAATGCAACAAATCCTTCTACCAGCATGGCTCCGTATCCTACAAAAAGAATCTCCCTTTCTTTATTAAGCATTTTTGGAGTCGTTCCCGTAGCAATCACCGCATGGAATCCGGAAATCGCACCACAGGCAATCACAATAAAAATAAAAGGAAGTACAGGTCCGCCTATAATAGGACCTCCGCCATTAATGAAAGCTGTGATAGCCGGCATCTGTATGGTAGGGTGAATAACGATTACGCCGATGGCCAGCATGATAATAGTTCCGATCTTTAAATAGGTCGACAGATAATCCCTTGGAACCAAAAGAAGCCATACCGGAAGTACAGAAGCAATAAAGCCATACAGAGGAATCGCTATAGAGATCGTTTTAATGTCCCATGAAAATAAATTATTCATCGTAGGATTCTGCATGAGGCTGTGCCCTCCGATAATTCCTGCAACTAAAAGAATACCTCCCAAAATACTTGCAAACAGGACACTGTTCTTTTTGTATCGCATGATGAGACCCATAATGATTGCAATGGGCATAGTAATGACTACCGTAAACAGAGACCATGAAGCTTCGTGCATTGCATTGATACAAGCTAATGATAATCCTGCCAGTGTAAGGATAAGAATGAAAAGAATGGCAAATCCTGCAACGGTTCCCGTTGCTTTGCCGATTTCTTTGGAAGCAATGGTGGCAAGGCTCTGGCCTTTATGCCTTACGGAAGCAAAAAGTACGATCATATCATGCACTCCTCCTCCCAGAACACACCCAATAAGGATCCATAATGCTCCGGGAAGATATCCGAACTGTGCTGCAAGAACAGGTCCTACCAACGGCCCGGCGGCAGCAATAGCGGCAAAATGATGCCCGAAAAGCACATTTTTATTGGTAGCAACATAATCTTTACCATCTGCAAATTCGACGGCCGGGGTTATATTCTGATCGTTTAAACGGAGCACTTTGTTTGCAATAAAAATACCATAGAACCGGTAAGCGATCGCGAAAATAAGAACAGATGCAAATATGAGGGTAAGCGCATTGATATTGTTTAGTGAATCCATATTGCTTATTTTTATTGATGAATGATTAAATTATTGTTGTTTTTATTATAAATAATTTAATCATTAGCCAAGGTAATTAATTCCCGAATAAAAAATACCAATATGTATATCAATCTAGCATATTTGTGGTTTATTATGGTTTATTGTATTGATTTTAAGTATTTTAAATATAAGACAGATAGGCGTATGTATATTATTTTTTCTGTGAAAGAATAAAGTCTACCATCCCATCTGTTATTTTATCAAGATAGTCTTTATCTGTGGTACCAAAACCATGGACTCCGCCATCAACGATGATGAGAGTGTTCTCTATTTTGGCTCTGTTTAATTTTCTGTGAAGCTTTTTAGATTGGCTTAAGGGAACAATTTTATCATTATTTCCCTGGACAATTAAAGTAGGAACACCATCTGAAACAAAATGAACCGGGGATATCGTCTTAAGATAATCTATCGCGCTGTCCTGATCTTTCCTGATATCATATCCGGAAATCCCTTTCACCAGATTTTCCTGTAAGCCGACAATTTTTTTGGACATTAATCCGATCATTCCCACCGGGATCGTCCCTAATCTTGTGTGGAAAAGTTTGTTGAGGTCTGCAGGGCCATAGTGATCAATTACATAATTTACCTTAGCAGAATACGATGAAAGTTCAGGATTACCCAGATAGGTATTGTCTGGTGTATAAGCTGCCATCAGGGAAAGATGAGCCCCCGCTGAGGCCCCGAAAAGACCGATGTTGCTGGTGTCAAAATGATATTTTTCTGCATTTTTTCTGACCCATCTTACTGCATCTTTGGTATCTTCCAAAGGCAGCGGGAAATGAATACTGTCACTTAGCAGCGTATAGTTGATACTGATGACCGCATATTGTTTGGCCACTAGCTTTTTAATGGTCGTTTCAAGATAATTCCCGGCATTTACCACTTTGTCACCTTCTACCCATCCGCCTCCATGAACGTAGATCAATACCGGAAGTTTTTCTGTGGTGCTGTTCTTAGGAGTATAGAGATCGAGATCGAGAGGTTTGCCTTTTCTGTCGGTTTTGTAAACAATATCCTCGGAAACTGTTGCTATTTCAGGAAGTAATGTGCTTTTTACAGCAGGAGCTTTGGCTGGTCTTAATGGAAGGTCTTGTGAAAAAGATAAATTGGAAAAACTTAAAAATGAAATAAAAAACAGGTTTTTGAAAAACCTGTAGATTGATATGTTGTTTATCGATAAATTCATATTAAATTTTTTAAGGGTGTAGTTATTTTACTAACTCCTCAAAAAGCTTACCAAAAGTGGCATTCAGATCTTTTGATTTTCCCGGATGGGGCCGGGAGGTTTGAACGACAGCACTTCTTACGGCTGTCAGCCATCGGAAACGTTCCGGGATATCAAGCACTGCAATAGGGCCGCCGTCTTTATCACCATTGGCAATTTTCTGAAAGCTCTCCAGATTATGGATGATATCTTCGTAATCCAGCTTGCTGTGCATCAGCTTAAACTTGTCGGGGCACAAATAAAATTCTACCCTGATGAATTTTTCCTTTTTTGAAAACATCACCAGTCCGATATTGAAAAATTCCTCTCTTTCAACTTTAGGTACAAGGCGTATTACCGCATATTCATATATTTTATCCTCTTGCATTTTTGGCTTCGTTTACAAAGATTTGAGAATTTTCTAATCTGGTTTTCAAAAACTGAAAATAGATTTCACGGATTTCTTCAGGAGTTTCATCAGCATCATTCCAATGTAACCAGTCTTCAGGAATCATATTGACAATTTCCCTGAATAGTGTTTCGTTCAGAACTTCATGGGCAAACCTGTCTGCTTCATCAAGCATTTTTGCTTTTGGAAGAAGCACATGATCTTTTACGTATTTGAACGGTGTTTTGGCAGCTGTATCAAAATTCTGCCATGAGTGGTGGAAGTAGAACGAGGCGCCATTATCAATGATCCAGAGTTCTTTATGCCACATCAGCATATTCGTATTTTTAAAAGTACGGTCAATATTGGTGATGAATGCGTCCAGCCATACAATTTTCGAAGCCAGAAGCGGATCCACACTTACTCCGGGATCATAAGTGATAGAGCCGGAAAGATAATGCAGTCCAAGGTTCAGACCTTCGGAAAACTTCAGCAGATCCTGTATTTCCTCATCGGCTTCCGTTCTTCCGAAATCAGCATCAAGATTGACAAAAACAAGCTCAGGAATTTTAAGTCCCAATGCTTCGGTAATCTTTCCGCCCAACAGTTCGGAGATCAGCATTTTTACTCCATGGCCTGCACCACGGAATTTTAATACATATTTGAAATCATCATCAGCTTCTGCCAGAGCCGGAAGAGATCCTCCTTCTCTCAGTGGCAGAATGTAACGCATCACGGTTACAGTTCTTAAATTCTGCATACAGCAAAAATAAGCTTATTTTTTAATAATTTTTTTAGTGAATTCCTTTTCACCTGTTTTATATTTCAGGAAGTAAACTCCGCTCGTCAAATGTTGAAATGAAATACTGTAGCTATTCTCCGTTTTATTCAAATGATAAGGAATGATTTTTCCAGATGCTTCTGTCAGTGAAACGACTTCAAATTTCTTTTAGAAATAATGTTAATAAGGTTTTGAACCGGATTTGGATATATTTGAATTCCGTTTTCTATAGTTGTTTCAGCAGTATTTAATGTATTTATAACCACCAGTTTTGTTTTGTTAGTTGTTGCTCCACAGGCATCAGTTGTCAGTTTAACATTATAATTTCCTCCTGCAGTATAAGTATGCGTCGGATTTTCCAAAGTAGATGTTGTACCATCACCAAAATCCCATAAATAAGAAGCTGCATTCTGGGTTGTGTTGGTAAACTGAACCGTTCCTGTTCCGGTAAGCTGATACGTGAATCTGCTGTGAACATCATTGTTGGTTACATACCATTTACCAGGCTGGTTATATACTTCTGTTTTCACTATTTCTTTGATCAGCTGAGCCTGTGCAGGAGTAAGATTCCCATTAAAAGGAATCTGGGTAGGATCTTTCTTGAATATAATCGTATAAAATGTATACGCAGCCGCCATAGAACCTATATAACTGGGATGTGATTCATCCTGATCATACAATTCAATGGCTGGATTTTGCTCTCTGATCGTTCTCCAGACTTTGCCTACCGGAGAGACAATACCTTCATTGTTCATTGCCATTTCCATGTAACGGTTATAAATTTGAGTATCCATTCCCTGATAGGTACAGACAGTAGGAAGCCCGGGACAGTTCGTAGCATCTCCGTTTTTACGGCCCCAGGTCATATAAAAAATAACATTTCCACAGGGATTTGATGTTTTAATTAAATTAGAAAGCTGAAGTGCATAAGGATACACCTGGTTTTGAACCTGTGAATCCGGGAATGACGGAAGCTGGCTCTGTTCCTGTAATACTACATAATCCCAGTTTCCCTGATTGATGTCTGAAATGACATTCGGGTTATTGGAGTGATTCTGAAGTGTAGCACCTCCCGGAGTTTGGCTGTGATGCTCGAATACATCGCCATTAGCTGTAGCAATACTTTGAATAAGACCAGGTAAATTATTAACGTAAGTATAGCTGTTCCCGATGAAGAAGACTCTTTTGGTCGTCTGACAGACCACTAAAGAAAAAGTAATTAAAAATAAAAAAAGTAGAGTTTTTTTCATAAATTTCAGTTTGAATTGATCCCATAAATATAAATAATATTGAATAAAACCCGTTTATTTTATGAATTTGATTGTCAAAAAGAATATATATTTAGAGAATAAAGAAACAAGAGGTTTTCTTGCCGATGCTTTTTACCAAAACACAGAACAAAAACTTCCCTTAGTCATATTTGTTCACGGATATAAAGGTTATAAAGATTGGGGAGCCTGGAACCTGATGGCTGAAAAATTTGCCGAAGCCGGGTTTTTCTTTGTCAAATTTAATTTTTCACATAACGGAACGACAACGGATGATCCGTTCAGTTTTGGAGATCTTGAAGCTTTCGGACATAATAATTATTCCAGGGAACTTTCTGACCTTGGAGTAGTAATTGACCACTTCAGTAAAAACCCTCATGTGGATGACGAAAAGATTGTTCTGATGGGACACAGCAGGGGAGGAGGTATTTCTATTATTAAAACTTTTGAAGATGAAAGAATCAATGGGTTGATAACATTGGCCAGTGTTGATACTCTGGACCGGTTTCCAAAAGGAGAGGCTTTTGAAAACTGGAAAAATAATGGAGTGTATTATGCGGTTAACGGACGTACCAAACAGGAAATGCCGCATTATTACCAGTTTTATGAGGACTATGAACAGAATATTCACCGTTTTGATGTGGAAAGAGCTACAGAAATGGCAAAAGCACATATGCTCATTATTCATGGAACAGAAGATGAGGCTGTAGAAGTAAAACAGGCAGAGCATCTTCATATTCTCCACCCGAATTCCGAACTGTTTCTGATTGAAAATGCCAATCATACTTTCGGGGCAAAAGAACCATGGACGGAAACAGATTTACCTAAAGATCTGAATACTGTAACCGAAAAATGTATTGATTTTATCAAAGAAAAATTGAAATAAAGATTTTAAAATTACGTTAACATATTAATCACCATATCAATATCACTATGAAAAAGTTATTGCGGGCGCATTCGCGCTGTCATTATTTGTTGTTTCATGTAAAAAAGAAACTAAAACAGAATCTTCTGCAAGCAGCACGGATACTCTTACTACGGCGATGCCTCAGGACACTGTCTCAACTCCAAAAAACGATTCTGTTGCATCACCATCACCTTCTGCTCCGGCTCCTGATAATATGATCACCAGGAATGTAGGTAAATATCCACATGATATTAAATTCTTTGAAGATAAAGGTATATCAGAAAGACTGAAAAAACTGGCAGGATCCCAATACGATGAAATGGTAAAAATTTCAACGTGGAAAGTCCCATCGCATCAGAGAATGGGATTTATAAACTGACAGGCTGTAAGCAGCACGACTGTCCGGGGTATTCTACAAGTATTTACTATGATGCCAAAAATGACAACCTGAATGTTACCATTGATAAAAACGGTAAGGTAACAGATTTTGCTGAAAAAGGAAAAATTACTGTTTCAGAATCGCTTAAATCCAAATAATAAAAAAGGAGTGAAACTTTCACTCCTTTTTTATTGATTGTCAATAGATATTTTCAGTTTTTAACAGCGTTCTTTTACAGCCTTTAAAAGACTCCTGAAGTTTTTCATGGTCATCATTTCAGTTGTAGGAGTGAAAATGGTTGCTTTCTGATCTTTACCTACAGAAACTTCCGAATATGCTTTTAAAGAATATATCTTTTTGATGGTTGTCATATCATAAACATCCATCATTGCAAAAGTTTCATTTTTTTCATATTCATACCGGATCCCAATGGAATTGTCTAAACCGTTACGCATATTCATGGTGTAGATGTTTACCAGAAAATTAAAATCAGAATTATTTTTCAGTGTTTCAAGATCTTCACTTTCCGGCTCAAATGGAATATTATGTTGAATAAGGTTCTCCGCTTTTGCCATTTTTAAATCATACGCATGACCATTGCTTAAATTTTGAAATAACTGAAGAGTTTCTTTACCCATCATTTCTCTGTGGTGCGAATCTACCCCTGTTCTGATATCATTAATCAACCATTTTTTGTCTTTAGAAAACACTAATGTTTTACTGTACATGCCATAATCTTTCCTTACCGGATAATAGCATGACTGTAAAACTATGAATAGAAAAAACATAAAGAAAATATATTTTTTCATGAATGCAGCTCAATTATTTGATTAATAATTTCCAGGCCTCTTCAATTTTACTTTCCAGAAGTAACTTCTGGGCCTCAAGATGAATATTTTCATCGGAATGGAAGTCATCGGCAGGTAATACTTCAGTGTTGGCAAGCATTCCAAGGTCGTTTCCTGTAAATACTTTGCTGTATTTAATAGAATCCGGCAGCAGATCAAAACCGATTCCTTTTGTTACCAGGGGCTTTGGTACTTCAAAAAGGCTGTTTTCATTGCTTCTGGAATACCAGTTGCTTCCCAGGCGCGCTACCATATCCAGTTTTTTCTGATCCAGATTTCCGTCTTCATTCAGATATTCTTCTCTGATGTGGATTTTCTGAACTTCACAGATTACCAGATTTCCTGCGCCGCCCTGATCACCCAATGGTTTTATCTCTAATACTTTACATTCAAAATTGACGGGGCATTCTTCAATCAGTTTAGGTTGTACAAGATCTGCATCTTTCATTGTAAGACCGGATTTGATAAACTCATTGACTCCGGTTTCATATTCTGTGGAAGCTAAAGAAATCTGTTGTACTATCGGAAAATTGACGGTTCCGATTACCACTTCCGGTACTTCAAGAATATTTTCCAGGGTATGCTTGGTGGTATTGTCACGTACTCTCCTCGAAGGTGAAAAAATCAGAATCGGAGGAACCGTACTGAACATATTAAAAAAACTGAATGGAGATAAGTTATTATGACCGTCTTTGTCCACAGTGGAAGCCAATGCAATCGGGCGCGGTGAAACAGCTGTCTGCATAATGGTCTGCAGCTGTACGGAGGTTATCTCGGAGGGGATTACTGTTTTCATATTCTATTTAACCACAAAAGGCACAAAAGTTTTAAGTGAAATAGCTCTAATCTTTAAAGTTTAAAAAAGCATATCGTAATATTGATTCACAAAAGTTTGCTGTCCTTCGTGATATAAATTTTTTACGTTAAAATTGATTAAAATACCTTTAGGTTTCTTCATTAAATTAATATAGTTAAGAAGTTGAGCTCTATGAATATCATTAAGCTTCATAACTGACTTTAATTCTAACACAATTAAGTCTTCAATTAAAAGTCACAAAAGAAATCACAATTAATTTCTTTTCCTTTATAGTGTACTGGAACCTTCAATTCAGATTTAAAATTAATATTTCTTAATCTGAATTCTTCTTCCAGACATTTATGGTATACGCTTTCCAATAAGCCCGGCCCTAAAATTTTGTGAACTTCTATACAAGCACCATTTATTTTATAGGTAAGATCTGTTAAATATGACTGCGTAATCATCAATTCTTTTGTGACTTTTGTGGTAAAAGAAATTAAAGTGTTGGAATAATTTTACCGGAAACTTCTCCGAAGCCTACTCTCACACCATCTTTTTCAGCCCATGCTTTCATGGTAACCGTATCATTGTCTTCGATGAATTTCCTCTCTTCTCCGTTGCTTAATGATAAAGGATTTTGCCCTCTCCATGTAAGCTCAAGCATAGAACCGAAAGATTTCGGGTCACTTCCTGAAATGGTTCCGCTCGCATACATATCACCTACTTCTACATTGCATCCGTTTACGGTGTGGTGTGCCAGCTGCTGGGTCATATTCCAGTACATGTGTTTGTAGTTGCTTTCGCAGATCAGGTTTTGTTCACCGTTTTCAGGCTGGATGTATACTTCAAGGTTGATATCGTAGTTTTTATCACCTTCAAATTTTAAATAATCCAAGACTTCAGGATCCTGTACCGGAGAAGCGGTTCTGAATGGTTCCAGCGCTTCAAGGGTAACGACCCATGGAGAAATGGATGAACCGAAGTTTTTGCAAGGAATGGTCCCAGCGGAACATATTCCCATGACTGAATATCTCTTGCAGACCAGTCGTTGAAAATAACCATACCGAAGATGGCATCTTCCGCGTCTTTGGTAGAAATACTTTCTCCCATCTCAGTATTTTTATTGATGATGAAAGCCATTTCCAGTTCAAAGTCCAGCTGCTTGCATGGACCGAAAACAGGCTTATCTGCATCTGCAGGTTTCATCTGACCTTTCGGACGGTTGATTTCTGTACCTGAAACAACAATTGAGGAGGCCCTTCCGTGGTAACCCACTGGCAAATGTTTCCAGTTGGGTAATAAAGCGTTTGCCGGATCGCGGAACATTTTTCCAACGTTGGTAGCGTGCTCAATACTGCTGTAGAAATCCGTATAATTCGGAATGTGAACAGGCATCATGATTTTTACCTTATCCAGATCATAAAATGCTTCTTCAATGGTTTTCTGATCTTTTGATAAAATGGACCCTTCCTGCAATAAAGTCTGGATTCTGGTACGAACAGCATTGGTAACAGGTTTTCCAAGTTCAATAAATTCGTTGATGGTATAGGCTTCAAAAACATTGTCGTCCAACCCTTCAATATCTTCAAAATAACCGAGGTCATACAAAGTGGCAAGATCAATTACCTGGTCTCCGATTCTTGTACAGCATCCGATATATTCTTTGTTAAAAACTGCGACTCCGAAAGGAATATTATGTATAGAAAAATCCGAATTTGAGGAATAGTCTACAAATGATTTCATAAGTTTAGATTTTAGTTAGATTAAATATCATCCGGAGAATTCCCCGGAACATTTATTGGGTCTTTTTTGAATAAGAGGCTTCATCTATCCATCTGTCTCTGGTATTGACATCGATGAGGTAGAGGATATTATCCTGCTGGGTCAGCAATAAAGTTTTGGTGACCGGCATTGGGATTTTTTTATTTTCAAGCATATCTGCTCTTAAGGAAATAATATTTTTTTCCTGATGACATCACCGGTGAAAACATTGGAACTGCTTTCTCCTGTTGCTTTATCATCAAAAACTTCTACATAGGTGGCATTATTTCCTTTAATGATAATAAAGTCCCGTTCCGTATGATCGGCCTCATCTTTAATAAAAATGAACTTCTTATTGTCAATATTTACATTCTCAAGATGCTGATTGATGCCTTTTCTTTGTTCAAGCCGGTTAAGGATTTCGTTCAGAGTTCCATATTGAGCCTTAAGTCCCAATGTTCCCAAAAGAAAAATCCCGATTAAAAATTTTCTCATATACTGTGTTTTATAAAAAAGTTTTGCCAGAATACAGTATCCTGACAAAACTTATATTTTCTAATGTAAAATTAAAGATTACCTCTTCTTTCCTGTTCTCTCTCCAATGCCTCGAACAAAGCCTTGAAATTCCCGGCGCCAAAACTCTGTGCACCGTGTCTTTCAATAATTTCGAAGAATAGAGTAGGACGGTCTTCTACAGGCTTCGTAAAGATCTGTAATAAGTATCCTTCTTCATCATGATCAATAAGTATACCTAACTCCTGAAGTTTCTTAAGATCTTCATCAATATGGCCCACTCTTTCAGGAACCATATCATAATAAGCTTCAGGCGGAGCAGATAAAAACTCTACACCACGCTTTTTAAGCTCAGTTACAGTGTGGATAATGTCTTTTGTAGCCACAGCAATGTGCTGTACACCTTCTCCTTCATAGAAATCAAGATATTCTTCTACCTGAGATTTCTTTTTACCTTCTGCAGGTTCGTTGATAGGGAATTTTGCATATCCGTTTCCATTGGACATTACTTTAGACATCAGTGCAGAATATTCTGTATTGATCTGCTTGTCGTCAAAAGAAAGGATGTTTACAAATCCCATTACTTTTTCATACCATTCTACTGTAGGGATCATTCTGTTCCAGTCAACATTCCCTACACAGTGGTCTACATATAATAAACCAGTTTCTTCAGGATTATAATCACTTTCCCACTTTTCATATCCAGGCATGAAAGCTCCGTTATAATTTTTTCTTTCCACAAACATGTGAACGGTTTCTCCATAGGTGTAGATACCGGACATTCTTACTTCACCATGCTCATCAGTTAACGTTACAGGCTCTAAATATGGCTTTCCGCCTCTTTTAGTTGTTTCTTCGAAAGCTGCATAAGCGTCATCTACCCAAAGTGCCAAAATTTTTACTCCGTCACCATGTTTTTTTACGTGTTCGTTGATAGGAGAATCAGACTTAAGTCCTGTTGTTAATACCAATCTGATTTTCCCTGTTGAAGTACATAAGATGCACGGTCTCTTACTCCTGTTTCAGGACCCGCGTAAGCTACAGACTGAAAACCGAAAGCGGTTTTGTAATAATGGGCAGCCTGTTTTGCATTTCCTACATAAAACTCAATGTAATCCGTACCGTTAATCGGCAGGAAATTTTCTGCTTGAGCTATTTTCTCGGCAAATGTAAGTGTTGACATATTTTCTCTTTTACTTTTATTTTATTGGTATGCAAATTACAAAAAACTTGGACATTGCGAAAATATTCCCGCGGATTCATTGAATATATTTAACATAACATTAAAGAAGAGTTTACTTAAGTATATTTAAGTTTAATAAGTTTAAAATCGTCTGACTACATTTGTTATACAAAATACAAGTGAAAAAATATTTCGAAACATGAAAGCCGTAGAGAGTATCTACGGCTTTCTTATTTTAGATGGTTTCAATTTTTCTGTTCAGCATCCCGGCATCCGGATTGTAATTATCCCATATCTTCCAGGTATCATTTATTTTCCGGATAAAGTAGATCTGGGTACTCAGCTGATTCACAAAATGTTCTTCACCGGTTTCTCCTACCTTGAACAGCAGATTCCAGAATTCCTGGGATTCCAGGATTTTCTTGTCCGGCTCATCGGTAACGATATGAATATCAAAAACTTCATAATTGGACCGGTTGTTTTTTGTTACCAGGTGAAAATCTTTATCGCACAGCTCTTTGCTGAATTGTGATGCTCTTTCGAGGAAAGGGGAATCATCGAAAACGAGGCCTTTTAAAAGTTCGGTATTGTGAGACGGAAACTGCTTATAGAATTCAAAAGCTGCGGCACAATAATCGTACACCATCTGTGTAAGATGGGACTGATCATTATTTTCCTCTTCGTTCTGTTTTCTGTATCTGATTGCATGGATATAATCGTTAAGATCTTTGTATCCTAAGAAAATACAGATTTTATCAAGGGTTTTCAGAAATCTGAGATCACTGTGGGTTTTATCCTGGTAATCATTCTCAAAGAACCGCTGGAGGGTAACATGGGAAATGGTATTTCCGATTTCAAATTTTTTCCTCCTTTCAGTTCCTCAGCTCCGGAAAGTTCGTCTTTAATAATTTCAGAAAGAATAATGTAATGGCTTCTTTTCCATTCATTCACATTCCCTAAAACAGAATTCCTCACTTTGGGATGCTTTATAACTTCTTCCCGTATCGAATTATATATAGTTTTCAATTTCCTTGTTTTTGAATGAATTTTATCAAATATACTGCCAAAATATTAATGTTTTTTTGTGTTTTAGGGATGTTGATTTCAAAATTTGTTTTAAGTAATCAGTTTTGAAAATAGTTTTTGTGTGCTTTATGATTTGATTATCAGTGTTTAAATCTTTCAAAAGCCGCTCTCTCCAGCATCTCTCTGTCATCAGGATGGGCAATGCTGATCAGCTCCTGTGCTCTCTGGCGAAGATTTTTTCCATACAGATAAGCAGTACCGTATTCAGTAACGACGTAGTGAATGTGACCTCTTGTTGTTACCACTCCGGCTCCCTGTTTAAGGAAAGGAACAATTCTTGAAACTCCCTTTTTGGTTCTGGCCGTAATGGCAATGATAGGTTTTCCGTCATCACTTAAAGCCGCGCCACGCATAAAATCCATTTGTCCTCCGATCCCGCTGTACTGAAGAGTTCCGATAGAGTCGGCACATACCTGTCCTGTAAGGTCTATTTCAATGGCAGAGTTGATGGCGACCATTTTTTTGTTTCTCATGATATTGATCGGGAAATTGACTTCACTTACATCTCTGAAAGCAAACACGGTGTTATCATCTACATAATCATAGAGTTTTCTGGTTCCGAAGCAGAAGCTTGTAATGGTTTTATTGTCGTTGTACCCTTTATATTTGTTATTGATCACATCATTCTGAATTAGATCGATAACACCGTCACTCAGCATTTCTGTATGAATTCCGAGGTCTTTATGATTGGTAAGGCATTTCAAAACCGCATCAGGAATGGTTCCGATACCCATCTGAAGGGTAGATTTGTCTTCGATAAGTTCAGCCACATTTTTCCCAACGAGCATTTCTTCAGGACCTACTTTTGAACCGTAATCTACCGTTGGAAGTTCCTCTTCATGCCATACCAGTTTGTGGATTCTGCTGATGTGGATCATACCGTCACCATGGGTTCTCGGCATTCTTGGATTAACGATGGCCACAATGATTTTTGCCGTATCTACTGCTGCTCTGGCAATATCTACAGAAGTTCCCAGTGTGCAGAAGCCATGTCTGTCCGGAGGTGAAACAGTGACCAGGGCTACATCCAGAGGTAAGATATTTTTTCTGAACAGAATAGGAATTTCACTTAAGAATACCGGAACGAAGTCACCTCTGTCGGAATTTACAGCATCACGCACAGGGGTGGAAACAAATAAAGAGTTGATGAAAAAGCTGTCTTTGTATTGAGGCTTTGCAATTTCCACATTTCCCTGCTGGGTAATGGAAACCATTTCCACATTTTGTAACCTGCCGGACTGTCTTGCCAGCTCATAAATCAGATAATTCGGGGTACATGCACTGCCGTGAAAGAATACACGGTTTCCACTTTTTATTGTATATATTGCTTCTTCCGCACTGATGTAATTATTCATATTTTGTCTTTTAAAAGGGTGTTCAACGTATTTTTACATCTCATAAAAATACCGCTCTTCTTTCAAAGATAATCTTTATAATTTTATATTCATATAAATATTTTAAGGATATGGTACAGACTTTTGTCATATGAATCAACCGGATATGAATGTAACAGAAAAAAGGACCAAATGCATTGGCATTCAGTCCTTTTTCTTATTTATTTCTTGGTGAAAATATTTAATTAGCGGCTTCTGCAGCTGTTTTCTGCTTCATGCTTCTGGTTTCTGCAAATCGCAAATGCCAGCTGAAGGCTTCCTGTAATAAATGAGGAGTATGTCCCCCTTTTTCACAGGCCCTGTCGAAGTAAGATTGTAATTCTTCTTTATAATCCGGGTGGACACAATTGTCTATGATCTTCTGTGCTCTTTCTCTTGGAGCTAAACCTCTTAAATCAGCCAATCCAACATCTGTTACCAGAATATCTACATCATGTTCAGTATGATCAGTATGCGAAACCATTGGAAGGACGTGGGAAATATTGTTTCCTTTTGAAGCTGCCTGCGTTACAAAAATACTCAGATAAGCATTTCTTGCAAAGTCTCCGGAACCTCCGATTCCGTTCATAATTTTTGTTCCACCGATATGGGTAGAATTTACATTTCCATAGATATCAAATTCAATAGCAGTATTGATGGCAATTACTCCCAATCTTCTGATTAATCCGGGAGTATTGGAAATGTTCTGAGGTCTTAAAACAAACTTTTCCTTATATTTTGAGAGGTTTCCTAAAACTCTTTCGTAGCATTCCTGGGAAACGGTAATGGAAGATGCTGAGGCAAAGCTTAGCTTACCGGAATCGATCAGATCAAAGGTACTGTCCTGAAGTACTTCGGAAAACATGGTAAGATCATAAAAATTACTGTCTTTGAAACCTGTGAGAACAGCATTGGCTACTTTACCAATACCTGCCTGAAGGGGAAGTAATCTGTCTGTAAGACGCCCCAAACGTACTTCATTTTCAAAGAATGCAAGAAGATGTTTAGCGATAGCGGTAGTTTTTTCATCCGGTTCTGCAATATCTGCCGGGCTGTCTTTGCGGTTAGTAAAAACAATGGCTTCAATTTTATTGGGGTCAACGGGAATGCTTTTTCTTCCGATTTTATTCCATGGAGCTACAATAGGAATGACATTTCTGTAAGGATAATCTTCTGCCTGGTAAATGTCATGGATTCCGTAGACTTCTTCCGGAACTTCTGTATTGATTTCAATGATGATTTTTTTAGCCAAAGCCCCAAAGGTTACCGAATTTCCTACCGATGTAGTAGGGACAATACTTCCGTCTCTTTCAATATAGGCCGCTTCAATAATCGCTACGTCAATACTTTGAAGATTTTTAGTGTGAAGAAGTTCGGCACTTTCGCTCAAATGCTGGTCGATGAAGAGAATTTCACCATTGTTGATTTTGTTTCTTAATACAGGATCTACCTGGAAGGGCATTCTTTTTTCAGGACGTTGGCTTCTGCCAGTTTTCCGTCGGTACCGTGGCCTAGTGAAGCTCCTGTCATTAAAGTAACTTTAAGGTCTTCGGTTTTTCCTCTTTCCGCCAGTGCCGGCAAAACGGCTTTGCTGTCACCTGCTTTTGTAAAGCCGCTGGACCCAATGGTCATGCCGTCTTTGATAATCTTTACTGCATTTTCCGCGGTGGTTACTTTGTCGCGTAGGCTTTCTAATCTGATTCTTTCTAACATGTAATATTGATTTTGTTTTAAACCACCATTACTTAGGATGCGTCATGAAAAATAATGATGGTCAATATGTTAACCATACCTCACAAATTTACGAAAAAAGACGCTTTAAATAAAGGATTTAAAGCGTCTTTTGTATGTATTCAGCAATACTTTTCTGATGATTGTACTGTTTTATTCCAGCCAAGAAGTTTTATAAGAAGGATCTTCCACTTTTAAAGCTTCTTCTGTAATTTTCAAAGGACGGAAAGGGTCAACCATAACAGCATATTCTTCCGTGAACTTTTTACCGATACTTCTTTCCATAGCACCTGGGTGTGGTCCGTGTACAATTCCTCCGGGGTGAAGCGTAAAATCCATCAAATCAATATGATTACGGCTCATGAAATCACCTTCCGTGTAGAATAATACCTCATCAGAGTCAATATTGGAGTGGTTATAAGGTGCCGGGATCGCCTGTGGATGGTAATCATACATTCTTGCACAGAATGAGCAGACTACGAAATTGTGTCCCTCGAAATTCTGGTGAACCGGCGGCGGTTGATGAATTCTTCCTGTAATCGGTTCAAAGTTTTTAATATTGAATTTATAAGGATAAAAATATCCGTCCCAGCCCACAACATCAAACGGGTGTGTTGCGTAGATGAAATCTGTAATCTGGTTTTCTTTTTTTACTTTAATCAGGAATTCTCCTTTTTCATCAACGGGTTCTTTGAAAACAGGAGCCATCATATCTCTCTCACAGAATGGAGAATGCTCCAGAAGCTGCCCGAATTCATTTCTGTATCTTTTCGGAGTATAAATAGGAGAGTGGCTTTCCAGTACGAAAAATACAGTATCGTCAGATGTTAATTCTACCTGATAAATGGTTCCTCTCGGAATAATAAGATAATCTCCGGTTACGAATTCAAGGTCTCCTACAAATGTTTTCAGAATTCCGGCTCCCTGATGAACGTACAAAAGCTCATCACATTCTGCATTTTTGTAGAAATAATCCATCGAATTTCTTGGTTTTGCCAATCCCATTTTCAGGTCGTTGTTCATCAAGAGAATTTTCCGGCTGTCCAGGAAATCGTTTTCAGGAGTAACATTCATCCCCTTAAACATTCTGGGAGTAATGTTTTTTTCCACAGCTATCTTAGGAGTGACATCTTTCGGCTCACCGATCGATTTGATCTGTGTGGGGCGGTGGATATGATATAACAGAGAAGAAATACCATGGAAGCCTTCCGTACCGAAAAGCTGTTCATAGTAAAATTTATCTTCAGGAGACTTAAAGATCGTATGCCTTTTTGGTGGGATATTTCCCGATTGATGATATCTCATTTTACTTTCGTATGTAGTTTCTCAAATTTAATCATTTTTCATGAATTGACTCAATCTATATTTTTAAGCAAAGTTTTGTATTTGAAAAATAATTGTTAGATTTGTCTAACAATTTTAATTTCATGAAGCGAATATTATTTTCTATTACTTTTTTATCAACTTACTGTTTTGCACAGGAGGCAGATAGTTTGAGTCTCCAACAATTTAAAGATCCTGACTCTGCAGGCGTTACAAAAAGTGGAATCAAAACAAGTAATATAGAAGATGTAGTGGTTACAGGAACCATAAAACCAATGAGCAGATCGAAAAGTCCTGTGGCAGTAGAGATCTACAGTCAGAAATTTTTCCAGAAAAATCCTACGCCCAGCATTTTTGAGGCCATTGCCATGGTGAATGGAGTAAAACCTCAGCTGAACTGTTCGGTATGCAATACGGGAGACATCCACATCAACGGGCTGGAAGGACCTTACACGATGATTTTGATTGACGGAATGCCGATTGTAAGCTCACTTTCCACCGTATACGGATTAAGCGGAATCCCTAATAGCCTGGTGGATAGAATAGAGGTGGTAAAAGGTCCTGCGTCTTCTATATATGGTTCTGAAGCGATGGGAGGAGTGATCAATATTATTACCAAAAATGCTTTGACTGCCCCTAAACTGAGTGTTGATATGATGACCAGTACCTGGAGTGAAAATAATCTGGATCTTTCCACAAAATTCAATGTTGGAAAAAAGGCCGCTTCATTATTAAGTTTAAATTATTTCAGCTTTCAGGAAAGGATAGATCAGAATAAAGATAATTTTACGGACGCTACGCTGCAAAGCAGGATTTCGGTTTTCAACAAATGGAATTTTAAAAGAAAGGAAAACAGACAGGCAAGTTTTGCGATGAGGTACCTGTATGAAGACCGTTTTGGAGGTGAAATGCAATGGAATAAGTCTTTCCGTGGCAGTGATAACGTATACGGAGAAAGTATTTATACCAACAGGGCAGAGATTTTCGGTTTATATGAATGGCCCATGAAAGAGCATATTGTGACTCAGTTTTCTTATAACTATCATGACCAGAATTCATTTTACGGATCCAATCCGTTCAATGCCACGCAAAAGGTAGCTTTTGTGCAGACGTATTGGGACAGAAGCCTCGGGAAACATGATATTACTGCCGGACTTACATTTAAAAGAACATTTTATGATGATAATACTCCGGGAACATTAGCCGCAGACGGGATCACCAATGCACCGATGAAATCCCCGATCTGGGGTGCCTTTATCCAGGATCAGTGGGAGATCAATGATAAAAATACTTTGCTGCTTGGGTACAGATATGATTATGATAAAGTCCACCATTCGGTACATTCACCGAGATTTGCATGGAAATTCAATCCTAATCCATATCACACATTGCGTTTCAATTTTGGAACAGGGTTCAGAGTGGTTAATTTGTTTACGGAAGATCATGCAGCTTTGACAGGCTCAAGAGAAGTCGTGGTAAAATCAGACCTGAAGCCGGAAAGATCTGTTAACGGGAACCTGAATTATATCTGGAAAATTCCGGTAGGAAACCGTTTGCTGAATCTTGATGCTTCTGCATTTTATACCTATTTCAGCAATAAAATTGTAGGTGATTTCGATTCTGATCCGAATAAAATTATTTACGATAATCTTCACGGTTATGGAATTTCAAGAGGAGCTTCCCTGAATGTGGATTTTAGCTTTAATTTTCCTCTGAGTGTCAATCTGGGAGTAACGTATCTTGATGTTTATCAGAAATTTGATAATGAAAACCAGAAAACACAGCAGCTTCATGCTCCAAAATGGAGTGGTACTTATAACCTGACTTATAAGTTTCAGGCAATCTGACCATCGATTTTACAGGACAGTTCTATGGACCTATGAGGCTTCCTGTTCTGATAAACGATTACCGCCCTGAATATTCACCGTTTTATTCTCTGGCTAATATTCAGGTGTCTAAGAGCTTTACATCCGGATTTGAAGTGTATTGCGGAATAAAAAACCTATTCAATTTCAGACCCAAAGACCCTTTGATGAGACCGTTTGACCCGTTTGATAAATATGTTGATGATCCTGTTAACAATCCTAATCATTATACTTTTGATACGGCATACGGCTATGCACCGATGCAGGGAATCAGAGGTTTCCTGGGTGTAAAATATACTTTAAAATGAAAAAATTAGCTTTATTTTTAATGTTAGTGCCCTGTTTTTATCTGTCTCAGATGAAGGCAGGCACTTTTTCTGATCTTGAGATACGGCAGAAAGAAAATCCTAGACCAATTGTGATCCATCTATATACAGATTGGTGTGCGGTCTGTAAGATTGAGTCTTATCGTTTGAGCCAGGATAAAGAGCTGGTTCATTTGATGAATGATCATTTTTATTTTGTTAATTTTGAAGCAGAGAAGACGAAGGAAAAGATTTATTTCCAGAATCAGACATTTGAATATCTGCAGAATGGAAATTCCGGAATTCATGAATTGGCACTGGCATTATCAAAGAATAAAAATCAGCCGGTTTATCCTTTGTGGATATTTCTGGATAAACATCAGAATCTGGTGTATTATCAGGAAGGGCAGATGACGTCTGAAAAAATGAAGGACAAACTGAAGGAGGTTTCTGGTTTGTAAGTTGAGAAGTTTTTGTTGGAAAACCCAAAGGCGCTAAGGTATTTCTTTTTAATCTGTTTATAAGACGCAAGGGATTTTAACTGCGATAAAATTGTATGTTCCTAATACTATTAATCTTTGCTGAAAATCTTTGATTTTCTTGCACCACAAAACAACTTATTGTTTGTTTTTCTTGCGCCTTTGCGTTTTCCCAACTTTAAAAATCTTTTTATTTCCCACAGATCGCACAGATTACGCAGATCTCTGTAAAATTTGCTGCATCTACATGAATTTTTATCTGTGGGATTTGTGGGAAATTTTTTACTATTAAATTTTTGCATCAATCAAAACCGCCAGCTGAACACACGGCTCATCAGAACGGTTGCTCCATGCATGATTAGTTCCTCTCTGAATGACGATGTCTCCCGGTTTCAGAAGCGTTTCACCATCTTCCATGACGAGATAGAGCTCACCGGAAAGGATGATGATGTAATCCAGTGTAGGAGTCTGGTGCATCATCGGATGAGGTTCGTTCTTTTTCCATTCTATGCCTAAATTTTTATCCGGCGGAACTACTACATATCTGAAATAAGTACCGTTTTTAGGCGTTTGCGGAAATCCTGTATTGGGAATTCCGGTTTCAAAATCCAGACTTGCCGGCATTGTTTGCGTATTCCATACATCAGAAATAATAAGCCCCGGAAAATGTTCCACAGCGTTTTCTACTTGCTGATCCTCTATAATAACAGACTTTCCGTCTTTCAATCCTGTAACAATTCGTCTTGGTATTTTATTCATCATTTCTCATGATAAGTTTATGACCCTGGGTCTGATTATTTTTTAACATAGAGTGAGCTTTCATAACAGTTTCCAGAGAAAGATTTCCTATAATTTTGTGCTGAGGAGGAAGGATTGTTCCGTTTTCAATAAGTTTTTTTATTTCCAGTAAACTGTTTTTATAATAGTCATATTTTTTAGTCATACCATAAGTGTAATTGGAGATATTCATGATCAAAGTTCCTTTGTTGAACAATGTTTCATGGGCATCTTTTGTTACCAAAGCAGTAACATCTACATAGGTACCGTTGATTGTTAAAACTTCAGCCGTTACTTCTGACATATAGTTTCCTACGAGATCAATTCCATATTCGAAAGGCTGGTCATTATTGGCTTTCAGAATATTTTCAATAAGATTTTCCTCTCTGTAATTAACGATCTGATGACTTTTTTAATCCTAAACTGAGAAGCATCTGCCTGTTTTCTTCACTGCCAGCGGTTGCTGTGATCTGCCGGATATTATAGGCTAATAAAAGTTTAATCAGGAATGAACCCACCCCTCCGGCAGCGCCTGTCACAAGGACAGTATTTTCCGGATTTAATTTCAAACGGTTAAAGATCTGCAAAGAGGTAAGCCCTGCAGAAGGAATAGCAGCCGCCTGCTCAAATGAAATATTCTCAGGCTTAAAAGAAACAATGGCTTCAGGAACGCTTATGTATTCTGCATACGTGCCGTTGCTTCCCATAGAACCGCTGCCGCAGTACACTTCATCACCAATGTTGAATGCTGTAACTTCGGAGCCTTTATCCACAACAATTCCGGATAATTCTCTTCCTAATATCGGGGAACTGATCAGTTTTCGCTCCAGTTCATTTTCCAGCATCTGATGGTCGATGGGATTGAAACCGCTTGCTTTAATCTGAATCAAAACTTCATTACTTTGGGGCTGGGGCTGTTCTGCGAATCCGTCTTCCAGCTTTCCGTTTTTATTTAAAATAACTGCTTTCATATGATTAATTTGATATACAAATGTAAAGAGGGAATAGTTTATATTTGCTACCAGTTAACCAATGGTAACTAGTTACCTTCACGAAACTATTATGGCAAAAATTATTGAAAACGGCATCGAAAGAGAAGCGAGCTGTACAGAAGAATTGTTCGCGATGCGGGACAGTCTGGATGTTTTAGGAGGAAAATGGAAACTGATGATCCTGCGTTACCTTACGAACAGACCGGATCAGATGATTCATTTTAAAAAGCTGGAACGCAGTATTGAAGGAATCTCGGCCAAAATGCTGAGTAAAGAATTGAAAGAACTGGAAATGAATCTTCTGATCACCAGAACCATTCAGGATACAAAACCGATTACGGTGACCTATGCTGTGACAGAATATGGAAAATCTGTATTTCCGGTGACCGAAACGTTGGTGAATTGGGGAATCCTTCATCGTGAAAAAATCAAAGAATCAATGAGTTCTTCTGCATAATAGATCAAAAAATCCTCAGGCCCATATAGAGTTGAGGATTTTTAAATAATACCAAATTGATTATTAATTTTTGTTTAACCACGACCGTACCAGTTCCGGGTGATCTTTCACCCACGCTTTGGCAGTGGCTTCTTTGTTTTTAGTCTGTTCCATTTTCATTAAAAGATCAGACATGTTTTCATCATCAAAATGAAGCTTTGAAAAGAATCTGGCCAGCTCCGATGATCTTTTGAAAAGCTTTTCCTGGAATAAGTCTTAATCTGTTCCGCTTCACCATAAATCTTTTTGGGATCATCCAGAAACTTAAGCTTCATCTTACCAAACATCCAGTGGGGCTGCCATCCCGTTACCACAATCCATTGTTTGTGCTGTATGGCATTCTGTAATTCGGTGATCATAGCAATGGTAGAGGAGTTGATCTGCTGATAATCCAGTTTATACTCTATGATTGCTTTGTCTGTTCCGGTGGTTAATCCGGCTCCTTTTTCAATTCCTATAATTCTTTGATTGAATTGATTTTTATGCTGATTGAGTTCTTCAATGGAGTTCACAGGAACATATTCCGGAACGACCAAACCTATACGGCCGTTGTCATAATTGGTTCCAAGATGTATTAATCCCGGAAATTTAGCCAGCTTTTTTGCGTGGGTGTAAGGAAGCCATACTCCCATGAAAAGATCCGTATCTTCATTATTCATAGAAGCCAGAATCATATCCGTAGAGGCTTTTTGAATAATAACATGATATCCCTGCTCGTCCAGAATGGCTTTAGCCACGTGCGTCATCGCAACATCTTCTGCCCAGCCATCTACCATTCCGATGGTAATATACTTAGAGTTTTTTATGTTTTCGCACGAATGTAATGTGGAAAATACCAACATTAAAACGGGGAAAAACAGATATTTTAATTGTTTCATCTTATTGCTTTTTCTTTACAAATCCCTGGGTAATCCTGTCGAGGATAACGGCTAAAATCACCACGGATAATCCACTTTCAAATCCTAAACCGATATCCAGATTATTAATTCCTTCCAGTACTTTTTCCCCAAACCGCCTGCAGCAATCATTCCTGCAATCACAACCATGGATAAGGATAACAATATAGTTTGATTAATCCCTGTTAAAATTGTTTTTATCGCTAAAGGAAGCTCTACTTTGAACAAAATCTGCCGGCCGGTAGCTCCAAAAGCCCTGGCTGCTTCTACAATATCTTTCGGAACAGCTTCAATTCCTAATGACGTTAACCGTACTGCAGGAGGCATGGCAAAAATAATGGTGGCAAAAGCACCGGGTACTTTACCGATACTGAAAAACAGCACCGCAGGAATCAGGTAGACAAACGCCGGCATAGTCTGCATCAGATCCAGTAAAGGGCGGATGATTTTGTCCGCTATTTTGCTTTTCGCAGCCAGAATTCCCAGAGGAATAGAAAGTACAAGGGCTGTAATAGTAGAAACAAAAATAAGGGCCAGCGTTTCCATGGTTTCTGTCCATAATCCCATTAAAAATATTAAGCTTAATCCGGCTGCGGTTACTACAGCGATGGCTTTTCCGGCTTTCCACAGTGCCAAAAGGGTAAAAAAGAGAATGATTACATAAAAGGAGTGTTTGTTAATACCCATTCAATCCCCATAATAGAGGCATTTCCTAAGTGTTTGATAACATCGAATACAGGTTTTCCGTTTTCTGTGAGCCAATTGATTGCAGTTTCTACATATTGACCTATATCTATAGTTTTATTCATCTTATTGGTTGTTTGCGATTTCTTTTAATTCAATAATTTCTTCTTCGTTAAACTTTGTGGCTTCTATGACAAGAGATAACTGGGTAACAAGACCTAAAAATTTATTGTCTTCATCAATCACGGCAATGGACGATTTATTTTCGGAGATCAACGGCAGCATTTCCTCTACCGTCACTTCAGGATATACCGAAGGAACATTACTGTTGATAATGGATTCCACCGTAGGTTCTTTCTTTTTGGCAATTCTGACCACATCGTTAAGGGTAACAAATCCCAGGAATTTATTTTGAAAATCGACCACAGGTAAGTTTTCCAGACCTGTAGCTCTCATTTTTCTTAAAGCACCCTCGGGACCATCTTTTCTGAATCTTACCACTGTGGCTTTATCAAACATTAAAGATCTGGCGGTAATAATGGTTTTACGATCTACTTTTTCCACAAACGCTTTTACATAGTCGCTTGCAGGATTGGTTAAAATTTCTTCGGCTGTTCCTATCTGTTCTATGACACCATCTTTCATGATGACGATACGGTCTCCGATTTTAATGGCTTCGTCCAGGTCATGGGTAATAAAGACGATGGTTTTCTGTAAGGTATTCTGCAGTTCAAGCATCTGATCCTGCATTTCAGACTTTATCAGTGGGTCCAGAGCTGAGAAAGCTTCGTCCATCAGCAATACTTCGGGATCATTGGCCAAAGCTCTTGCCAATCCTACTCTCTGCTGCATTCCTCCTGAAAGTTGCGAAGGATATTGGTTTTCGAAACCGGTTAATCCTACGATATCCAGTGCTTTGCGCTTTTTTATCCCGGGAAGCCTTGCGTTCTCCTCTGATTTCCAGCCCGAATCCCGCATTGTCTAAAACGGTGTGATGTGGAAGCAATCCGAATTTCTGGAATACCATGCTCATTTCCGTTCTTCTTACTTCTAAAAGCTCCTTGTTGTTTTTACCAGTAATATCATCGTCATTGATATATACTTTTCCTGAAGTGGGTTCATTTAATCTGTTTAGGCAGCGCAGCAAAGTAGATTTTCCGCTTCCGGAAAGCCCCATGATCACAAAGAATTCTTCATAGATTTCAAAACTGGCCTTGTTGATTCCTATGGTACAGCCTGTTTTTTCAAGAATTTTTTTGGAAAAACCTTTGTCTAAAAGTTCCTGTGCTTTTTCTTTGTTTTTGCCAAAGATGATGGTCAGGTCTTCAACCTTAAGTTTTACTTTTCGAGTGTTTTCATTTTTTTCCATATTCAGAATTTTTCAATTAATAATTTGATATAAAAACTGTACACCGGTTTATATATACATTTAGCTTTAGTTGTTCTGCTGATGACGATAGAATAAAATAACTTGCCGGGCCTTTAGTGATAAAAGCTTCAAACAAAAAAATAACAGCATAAAGACCTGAAGGCCTTATGTTTATTTTAAATATTTCAATAGATTATACTCTAGAAAAGAGTGTATTATGCAAAAGAAATTAATCTTTTACATAGATTCTACAATTAAATTACTGATGAGGTAATTACAGATATGTGTACTGAACAACTTGAATGGCTACATTTAATCAAAATGCCTGCCAGCATCAAAAAACTGTATATCAATTTTTATGACGGTGCAAATTTACGAAATTTATATTAAATCGATTTCGTGTTGCATAAGCTGTTGATTTTCAAAAGTTTTTAAAGAAGTGTTTTTATGACGAATTTTCTCTTATCATTAATGTTAAGAGAATTGATTTGAAAGGTTTAGGAATAGTTTATAAAATTATTTCAGTAAAACGGCAATAATTGCAAGGATAGCGGGTAATGCCTGAACGAAAAATATTTTTTAGTAGCAGAAACAGCTCCATAGATTCCGGCTATGGCAACACATCCTAAGAAGAATAAAGCTACATTTGTCTGCCACTGAGAATCTTTAATTAAAAATGACCAGATCAGTCCGGCAGACAGAAAGCCGTTGTAAAGCCCCTGATTGGCAGCAAGTCCCTTGGTAGGCTTAAACATTTCCGGAGGCAGGGCTGCTTTAAACACTTCTTTCCCTTTGGTTTCCCAGGCAAACATTTCCATCCAGAGAATATAAAGGTGTTCCAGTGCAACGACAGCGATCAGAATTTTAGCAACGATTTCCATGATTCAATATTTTTCTCATTGTAAAACTAAAAATAAAGTTAAGTTTGAGCATTAATTCTTACAATGAACCCGTTCAAAGCACATTTAAATAAATTCATTACCGTAACCGATGAGGAATATCCTTCTATTGTATCATTTTTCAGGGTGATGGAGGTAAGGAAGAAGCAGAATCTGATGCTTGAAGGGGAGATATGCCGGAATATGTTTTTTGTGATAAAAGGCTGTCTGAGGAAGTTTTTTATCAATGAAAAAGGAGTGGAGAATACTACTCAGTTCGCCATAGAAAACTGGTGGATTACAGATACTTTTGCCTATGAAAGGCAGCTGCAGACGGATTTTAATATTCAGGCGGTGGAGCATTCTACTATTTTGGTGATTGATTTTAAAAGTCTGGAATTATTGTTTGCAAAACATCCTGTAATGGAGCGTTATTTCCGGATTATTTATCAAAGGGCTTATGCTGCTTCAGAAAGAAAACTCCGCTACTTGTCTGAATTTTCAAGAGAAGAGCTGTACATCCATTTCAGCACGATGTACCCATGGTTTATTCAAAGGATTCCCCAATATCTTGTTGCTTCATTTCTAGGATTTACACCGGAATATTTAAGTGAAATTAAAGCAAAATTACGATCTTAAACCAGTTTAAGTTTTTTACGGATCATAAGCCGGAAATTTGTCATGTAATTAAAAGCCAATGCAATGACAGATACAAAAGATCAATTTCCGCAGCTATTTTTAAGACTGGCTCTTGCCGTGACGATGCTTTCTGCTGTTGCAGACCGGTTCGGCTGGTGGAGCAAAGAAAATTCATCATGGGGAAATATGGAAAGTTTCAAAGAATATACAAGACAGCTTACCTATTTCCTTCCGGAATCTCTGAGTACATTCTCAGCGTATGCCGCTACTTTTTTAGAAATTTTTCCCTCTGATGCTGATTCTTGGATTTAAAACCAGAATTGCAGCGTATGGAAGCAGTATTCTGCTGCTGATTTTTGCGGTAACCATGACCGTTGCATCAGGATCAAAAGCCCCACTCAATTACTCGGTATGGGTAGGAAGTGCCTCCGCTCTTTTACTGGCGGTTCAGCAACATTATTCTTTAAGTATAGATCAATTAACCAAAAAATAATACATATTATGAGCGCAAGATTAAATATTGCAACAGTAGATTCAGCAGCTTACAAAGCGATGATGGGATTGGAAGGATATTTACAAACTATTTCCTTGACACCCATTCAGAAAGAATTAATTAAAATCAGAGCTTCACAGATCAATAAATGTGCTTTCTGCCTTGATATGCACACCAAAGATGCCATCAAATACGGTGAAACCCCTCAGAGAATTTTTATTCTGAACGGATGGACGGAAGCAAAAGAATTCTTTACAGAAGAAGAGCAGGTACTTTTGGCAATGACAGAGGAAATTACACTGATCAGCCAAAACGGATTAACAGAAGAAACCTTCCAAAAGGCGAAAAAATTCTTTGATGATAACCAGATCGCTCAGATCATCATGGCGATCATAACCATCAATGCCTGGAACAGAATTGCAGTAAGTACTCATCTTCCGATTGCAAAATAGTGAAATCCGGGAGCGGGGGATGGAAGATGGAAGTTGATGAAGACGGTATCATTTACGGATGTTTACTTTATTTAAAACACGGCCTTTCAATTTGAAAGGCCGTGTTTTAATATATAAGATTCAAAGTGACAATGTAGCACCGTTTGGGTATTAATTCTAAAATAAATTCTAAGGTTAATTTTATTTTTTTAACGGAATTACATTGTCACTTTATTTCCCAGATATAAAAGCCGGTTAAACTTTACCAATCCCAAAGTCACAAAAGGGTTCAATTTAAAACACTTGCGTTCACTTAAGTAAGTTTAAAATGATACCGCAGACAAGTTCACACAAGATGAAAATCAAAGATTTTCACAAAACTTAGGTGTACTTATTACGTATAAGGCTTAGTTCTGAAAATACTTAAGTGTTTAAAACTTTTGTTCCTCTTGTGGTTAAAATAATGAATATAAAAGTTTAAACAATCTCATTCTGTAAGTATTTAAATTAATAAATCGCCACAGGATTTACATTCACCTGGGTAGAGCCTACATATAAAGGCTGTCCCAATACAAATAAAAATTCCCAGATTTTTTGCTTCACCAATGGGCGGCTGTCGATCAGTTCCAGGTTATAAATTCCTTTTTTGGCCAGCATAAACTGATTGATGGGAAATTCTTCTTTACTTTTTGGATTTGGATATACTTCAGAAGCCCAGGTGTCCCCGCCAAAAGCTACGATTCCCTGATCGGCAAGCCATTTTGCGGCATCCATTCCGATTCCAGGCTCTGTTTCAAGGAATTGCTGGTTGTTTTTACCAATCAATTCAAGCCATCCGGTATTGAAAAGTATGATATCTCCTTTTCTCAGAGTAAGCCCCTGCTTCTTTAAAACAGATTTAATGTCTTCTACCGTAAATTCTGTTCCTCCCGGCACCATTGATTTTCCATAATGAGCAGTCATATCAAGCACTACACCACGGGTTACAAAAGGTGGTACTTTTTCAACACCCAGCTTTTACCCCTTCTACCGTTACAAAGTCTGTTGCTTTATTTCCGTTGTAGTATCTATTATCAATTCCGATGTGCCCGATTCCATTCAGCTGTGTTCCCACTCCGGTCCATCCGTTGACCAATTCATCATTGAAGGTAAATTTATTCGGACCAATACTTTTTCCACCCTGTTCTCCGGGCTGGATATTATATAAATTAAAACTTCTGTGTCTGAAAGCAGGAAGGTTTTTATCAATGGGAACAGCAAGTGCTAACGTTTTACCTTGTTTCACCAGTCCTAATGCCTGTTTTACAACTTCAGGAGTTAAAAGATTGGCTGCTCCGATCTCATCTTTTGAACCATAGGCAGAAGGATACCATGATTGATCTTCCGGATTAACTAATGTTTGAGCCTTTAAGCTAATGCTGTTGATAGCCAATAGTGTCACTAACCCGAACACTTTGATCAGATTATTTTTCATTTTTATAAGGATTGAGGTTAAAAGAAAGGAAGCCGGAAGCTGGGAGAGGGAAGTTATTGTTGCCGGATAATCAATGCAATCTCTTTGTTCCATGCAGAATAGGGCAATAGAGGCCGCCTGATTATCAGTATACTAATAGAATTTCCATCTTCCAGCCTCCTTCTTCCGGCTTTATATTATAGCTCGCTCAGTGCTGAATTGATGAAGTTCAATTCTTCCTGGGAAAGGTTAATAGACATTGCTTTTGCATTTTCGATGGCTTGCTGAGCATTTCTTGCTCCTGCCAATACTACGGTAATTGCCGGCTGTAAAGTTGTCCATCTTAGTACCAGTTGAGAAAGGCTGGCTCCTTTTTCCTGAGCAATAGGTTCGATTTTTTCTAGGAAAGTTTTTACCTTATTCAAATCAAACTGAGAGAAATATCCGTTTCTGTGGTCGTTATCTTTCAATTGGGTTTCTTTGAAATATTTACCGGTTAAAAGACCTCTTTCCATCGGACTGTACACGATAATTCCCGAATTGTTTTCCAAAGAATAAGGAACAAGATCGTTTTCAATGGCACGGTTCAGCATACTGTAAGAAACCTGGTTGCTGGCAAGTTTTAAAGTCCTGTTAGCTTCTTCCATTTGAGCCACACTGTAGTTGCTTACCCCTGCAGCACGGATTTTTCCCTGTTGGATCAATAGTTCCATAGCTTCCATAGTTTCACAGATTGGCGTAGTGCTGTCCGGCCAGTGAAGCTGTAACAGGTCGATATAATCTGTCCCTAATCTTTTTAAACTTTCTTCCACTTCCTTGATGATGTTCTCTTTTGAAGCCAGTTTATAAACCGGAAGCGTTTTTCCTTCGTCTTCAGCATCAAAGAAAAATTCTCCTTTGCCATTATTGCTTCCGTCCCATACCAATCCGAATTTTGTTAAAAGCTGGATTTTTGAACGGTCCTTTCCTTTGATAGCTTCACCGATCATTTCTTCGCTCAGCCCGAAACCATAGAATGGTGCGGTATCTATAGACGTTACACCATGATCTAATGATGCATGAATAGAGTTGATAGAATCCTGCTTTTCATTACCGCCCCACATGTTTCCACCAATGGCAAAAGCTCCGTGTGTGATTGCTGATAATTCTAGATCTGTGTTTCCTAATTTTCTGTATTCCATTTTGTTTTAATTGTTATGTGTAAACCACCCCGTCAAAAATTCTTTGAATTTTTGCCACCCCTCCGGAGGAGGGGAATTCTCGCCGTCTCAATGGTGACACTTTTAAGAAATTTTCGATTTAAAAAGACCTTAAATGTTCTTCTTCTCTGTATTCTGATTAGAAACTTCTTTTTATTAAGTGTCTGAAACTTTGGTGACTTTTGTGGTTAAAATTATTTGTTATTTAATTCCTTTAAAATTGCTTCTCCCACGCTCTTTGCAGATTGTGGATTTTGTCCTGTAATCACTCTCTGATCTGTTACCACATGATTCTGCCAGAGTCCTGATTTTTCAAATTTTGCTCCTCTTTCTTTCAGCTTATCTTCCAGTAAGAAAGGAACAACATCTGTTAATTTTACTTCAGATTCCTCTTCATTGGTGAAAGCATTGATTTTCTTTCCGTCTACAAGATATTTTCCATTATTGAGCTTGATATTTACCAAACCTGCAGGACCATGGCATACGCCGGCTACAATACCTCCGTTTTCATAGATTTTGGAAGCGATGTTTGCCAGTTCTTGGTTATCTGCAAAATCCCACATCGCTCCATGTCCTCCTGCATAAAAAATGGTTGAATATTCTTTCGGATTTACCTGTGATGGCGTCATAGAATGATCAATCTTGTTTTTGTATTCTGTGTTTTCCCAGAATTCTTTGTTTACAGGATCTTTCAAATCGAAACCATCTACCGGAGGAGTTCCGCCTTTAGGGCTTACAAAGTCGATTTCATATCCTGCCTTGTGAAGAACTTCCCACGGGTGAGAAACTTCTCCCAGATAATATCCTGTATCTTCTCCGGTATTGCCTTTTTTATCATGGCTGGTTACGACGAATAAAATTTTCTTTTTCACATTCTTTGATTTTTTGGTTTGTGCCTGTACGAAGCCTATGGTAAAGACTGCAAGCATTAAAAACGCTAATCTTTTCATAATTATATGATATAGGTGGTATAAATCTGTGGTTTTTCCTGAAGCTTTTCATCCACCAAAGCTCCGAAAGCCTGGATATAAGGCTGCTGGTTGTGCTGATCCAGTCCTTCTTTGTTTTTCCAGATTTCGTAGAAAACAAACTCATTTTTGTCTTCAATTCCCTGATGTAAGCTGTAAAGCTCACATGCTTCTTCTTTTCTTGTTTCTTTTACCATATTCTGAAGAACTTCCAATACTTCTGGCTGATGTTCTTCTTTGGCTTTTATAATGGCTGTTAAATGAATTTTCATAATTAAATATAATTTTCAATTGAAGTATAGATGGGTTTCCAGCCCAGTTCTGTTCTGGCTTTATCTGCACTGCATATGCTGCTGGATGCAAAACCGAAATAGCCGCCTGCAGGCCCGAAATTGTCAACAGCATCCTGTACGCTTAAAGATATGGCGGGTTCCAGGTGATATTTTTTACTGATGATTTCTGCAATGTTTTTCAAAGAAGATGAACCATTTTCTGCATAATACATAGAGCCTTCTTTTGCTTTTTCCAAAGCCAGCACATACAGGTCTGCCAGATCTTCAATGTGTAAATTGGACCAGACATTTTCACCTTCACCGAAATAAACACCGTGCCCCTTTTTCCGGGAAAAATTAATCAGGGCGGGAATCTGGATGCTGTCCTTTTTTATTCCCAGACCTTCTCCATACACCATCGTAGGAACAATAACGATACTTCTTATACTTTTTTTAACAGATTGAAGTACATAATTATTGATCAGTACTCTTGAAGCCATTTCCAGTCTTGGAGTCAAAGGAAAATCTTCCGTATACACAAAATCACTTCTTTTACCATCTTCTTTACCTCCAAAAATGGCAGAACCTGAAGTAAAAATAAAGGTTTTATGGCTTCCTTCCAGAGCTTTGATAAAGTTGTCCACAGCATAAGCATCATCAGCAGAATCAGCATTGTGAATGACCGCATCAACATCGGCAACGGCTGCTTTGATAAGGTCTTCATTGTGGATGTTACCAATAATTGTTCGGATTCCCGATGATTCCAGTTCCTGTAGGTGAGCTTCATTACGAACCAGGCCTGTCACTTCATAATTCCTCTCAAGGAGCTTTTGGGCAATACTACCGCCAATATAGCCGGTAATCCCTGTGATCAGTATTTTTTTCATGATACCAGTTCAGATGTTAATTCTTTTTCAAAAACATTTCTTACATGTTCTCTGTAAAGCTTCATATCGCGCTCTATATTGGCGTTTTTCTCCACATCGTGGAAGTGGAAGCTTTCCATTTTTTCCATAGAAACAAAAGCATTCATTCTGTGGAATCCAAATAATGGTCCTTCATCCACGCTTTTTTCATTAAAGAACTCTCCGGGCAGCGTGAAAGCGGTTGCAGGAGCATTCCAGCTTGTAGTAAGCATGTATTTTCTGCCGCCAAGCATTCCTCCTGTACCATAATTGATTTCAGGGTTCTCAGCCTTTCTTCCGTCACTCATGTAAATTCCTTTTGCATGACCTGCGGTGAATACTTCATCGATATATTTTTTCAATCCGTTCGGAAGCTGGAACCACCAGATCGGAGTGTGGTAAATAATATAATCTGCCCATACAAACTTTTGAACTTCTTCGTGTTTGTCATAATTTTCGCTTACATTGGTGATCTTTACCTCTACGTTGTCAAATTCTTTAAGAACTGCCAATGTATTTTCTGCGATAGTCTGATTATATTTTCCTCCGGAATGTCCGAAATTCTGTCCTCCGTTGATGATTAATACTTTTTTCATTTTTTTATGATTGTTTAAATTTTACTCTGCAAAGTTAGGATGGATGTTTGTATAATAAAAATAATATAAATTATAGGAAAGTATTATTTAAATTATACTATTTAATATTCAAGGTTTTAGGTTTAAAGTTTAAAGTTGGGAGTGAATGGCCAATCCGCTTCATTTGTGAATTTTTAAGGTTACGAGATTCCGGATCCCGAGCAATTGATGCTATGTGGAAGTTTTCTAACCTGCAGTTCATCATTCACTATTCACTTTGCGAGGCAAAAATTTACCATTAACCATTTCCTTTTCATGGTTAAATGTCATACTATATCCGGACTGAAATTTCTTTTCGTCATGTAAATTTGTAACAAATTGAAGGACAATGATACAGATAGCTGTTTTTAGCGATGTGCATGGAAATCTTCCTGCATTGGAAGTAGTGTTGAAGGATATTGAACAGAGAGGAATCAGGCAGAAATTCTGCTTAGGAGATCTGGTAGATTTTGCACCCTGGGGAAATGAAGTGATTGAAAAAATAAGAAGTTTGAACATTCCTTGTCTGATGGGAAATCATGATGAAAGAATTGCTTTTGATATTCCTGTTGTCCCTTTGTCCAAACACTCAGAAGAAGAGACAAATGCCCGCTTCATTGCGATAGAACATTCTAAAAAACATATTACAATACAGAATAAAAAATTTCTCGCTGAACTTCCTTTTCATTTAAAACTGAATTATAAGACAGGAAAAAGGCACTGGAATATTCAGCTGGTTCACTCGAGCCTTGAGAGTAACGATACTTACCTGTACGAATCAGAAAATGATCAGGTTTTCAGAACGATGCTGGAAAGTGCGGATGCTGATCTGGTTGTGATGGGACATACTCATTTATCATTTAAAAAGCTGTTTGATGACCAAACATGGGCTGTCAACTGCGGCTCTGTAGGCCGCTCCAAAGAAGAAAACAGACTGGCTTCTTATCTGGTATTGACTTTGGACGAAGAAAAGATTACCCCTGAAATTGTACAGTTACCTTATCCGGTTGATGAAACGGTCCGTCAGATACAGGAAAGCGGGATTCCTGATTATTATGCTTCCTTTCTGGAGAATAAGCATGCATCAATATTATAATTATTTTGTAAATTTGCATCAGAATATTAATAATTAAGTCATGGTTAATTTAGAATGGTACCGCACTTTTAAGGCGATCTACAAAACCGGGACGTTGACAGGTGCAGCAGATGCTTTATTCATATCACAGCCGGGAGTTAGCTTGCATTTAAGCTCTTTGGAAGCTTATGTAGGATATAAACTGTTTGACAGAACCGGTAGAAAAATGATTCCAACAGAGCGAGGGAAGGTGCTGTTCAATGCGGTTGCCGAACCTCTTACCAAACTGGAAGATGTAGAGAAAAATTTTCAGAAATCCACAGAAAAGCTTACGCCTACAATCAGTGTGGGAATGTGTTTCGAGACTTTTCAGACTACGCTTGAACAATATGTTTCATCACTGCCTTTTAACCTGATTATCAGTTTTGGTGAATATCCCGAAATGCTGGATCAGCTGGATAAAGGAATTCTGGACCTTATCATTACTCCTAAAAAAGGCTCTTCACCCAATATAGAACATGAAGCATTTTCTTCTGAGCAGATCATTCTGGTTGGAGGGAAGGATGTAGATACTGCCGCTTTCAATAAAGTTTTAAAAACAAAAGATGCTGAACAGATAGAGGAATGGCTGAAGAACGAAAAATGGTACGGGACTACCGGAGATATGGAACATCTTTTCCAGTTCTGGACCTTAAATTTTGGGCATAAACCGAATTTCCGGCCTAATTATATCGTTCCTAACCTGAATTCAATTATCCGATGTCTGAAAGGAGGAACAGGATTGGCTGTTGTCCCTGATTTCCTATGTAAAAACGACATTGAAAGCGGTGACGTGAAAATGATCTGGGAAGGAAAGAAAAAGCTGGAAAACACACTATATTTCGGATGTCGCAAGAAAACGAATTATCAGGCCGAGATAGAGCATATTAAAGGCTTATTCCGTCAGGTAATGAGTAAGTAAAACCATATCCCGCATCTGTAAACCGTTTTCAAAAATGGGTGACGGATAATGTTCAATAAAGAAATTTTTCCGGATTCCGGTTTTTATGAAGCCGTTTTTCTCATAAAACCTGATCTGTTGGAAGCCGGTATCCGATGTTCCGACAGTCAGTGTTTTATAATGATTTTCTTTGGCAATTTCTTTTGCTTTATCCATCAGAATACTTCCGGTTCCTTTGCTTCTGTAGCTTTCAATCACAGCAACATTTTTTATTTCCAGTTCGGTCTCACTGATTTTGCATAATGCCATTACAGCAATATCTTCTATGCCGTCATGCAAAAGATAGATGTCAGATTTGAAAATATACTGATCAATGGCTTCTTTGGTTTCATCAGCCAATAATAAAAGTGGATAAGGTATTTCCGAATCGGAACTTAATTGATGAAAAATAAAATCTTCCATTTACAGACTCATATGAATAAGCGGATAATCTTTTCCAGAACCATCCTTTTCAGATCTTCCGATTTTTTTGAAACCCATCTTTTCGTAAAACCCGATGGCCTGAGGATTCTGCTCATTCACATCCACTTTAGTTAATCCGGTTTTCTCTTTCATAAACTGATAAAGTGTTTTTCCGTAGCCTTTTCCACGGGTATCATGATGAATAAAAAGCATTTCCAGGTTGCCTTCTGCCACGGATGCAAAACCTTTAGCTTCATTATTTTCGGTAATTAAATAAACATCAAGGTTAGGAAGGTAGTCTCTTGGAATCACTTCTTTAAAATAGCTGAAATCTTCTTCCGAAAGAAAATCGTGGGTTGCTTTTACGGCAGATTCCCAAATTTCCATGATTCTTGGATAATCTTCTGCATGAGCCAGTCTGATGTGTTGTGACATGATTTAAATTTTAAGCAAAAATAGGGAAAATAGAGGTGAGATGCTAGGAGAAGGTGAACTTTGGGGCTGGAAGATGGAAGATGGAAGTTAGAAGTTAGAAGTTAGAAGTTAGAAGTGGACATAGTAGGTTTTATCGACTACAGAGATTCCCCTTCTCTGAAGGGGTGAATTTTTGTGAAGCAAAAAGACGGGGTAGTTTATACATCATCTTAAACCTTTTGAATAAGAATTTTTTAACTGAAACAGTAAAAATGGTAGGCAGGATTTTCAATTTTTTATTGCAAATTTGTTTATCACTTTATATTAATCATTAAAATAAAGACTTATGCAAAAGAAAACCTATCCAGGACAGCCTGTGGTAACTTTAAATAATGGAGTGGATATTCCGGCTTTAGGCTTTGGAGTATGGCAGATGGATGATCTGAAAGAATGCGAAAATGCAGTCATCAAAGCTATCCAGACAGGATACAGAATGATTGATACTGCTGCTATTTACCAGAATGAAACTGCAGTAGGAGCAGCCGTAAAAAATAGTGGTGTCCACAGGGATGAACTGTTTATCACCTCCAAAGTATGGGTTCAGGATCACGGATATGAAAAGGCTAAAAGAGCTTTTCAGAGAACATTGGACAGACTGCAGATGGATTATCTTGATATGTATCTGATCCATTGGCCTTATGGAGATTTCCTGGGAACATGGAAAGCTTTGGAAGAACTCTATCAGGAGGGGAAAATCAAAGCTATCGGAGTATGTAATTTTACAGTTGAGAAATTGGAAGAATTGAAAGCAAATTCAACAGTTTTACCGGTAATCAACCAGATTGAACTGCACCCTGTATTTCAGCAAAAAGAACTGCAGGTATATGACAGGGAAAATAATATTATAACACAGCCATGGAGCCCGCTTGGGAATGGTAATGCGAATCTTTTAAGCAATCCTGATCTGAAAGCAATTGCAGAAAAATATGGTAAAACCGTCGCACAGGTCATTCTGAGATGGCATCTGCAGGAAGGATTTGTGGTGATTCCAAAATCTGTGACTCCGTCCAGAATTGAGGAAAATTTTAATGTATTTGATTTTGAGCTCACAGAAGATGAGATGAATGTTGTCCGTTCTTTAGATACAGGAAAAAGACTGTTCTTCGATCCTAAAGACCCGGCATGGGAACAGAAAATGTTGAATTCCGTAGCAGATATTTAATTAAAAAACAGAAGGTAAGAGTATTCCCGCAGCTTTCACTGTTTCACAGATTACAATCTGTGTTTTCTGTGCGATCTGTGGGAATTGTATTTTTATTCAGGGTGAGGAATATCATATCCTGTTGAAAATGAGCTGTTCCTATTTTTTGTACCTTTTAATTAAAATAATTTTTATGTTTTGGCCGGATACAATCAGTAAAAAACTGGGGATAAAATATCCAGTAGTTCAGGCTCCGATGTTTGGAGTCAGCACGATACAAATGGCGGCAGCAGCGGCTAAGGCAGGCTGTCTGGGGTCATTGGCATTGGCTGATCTTTCTGCAGATCAGTCTTTGGAATTAATCTGGGAAATGAAAAAACTGACCGATAAGCCTTTTGCTGTCAATATTTTTGTCCATCATATTCCGGATGTGACAGATGATCTAAAAAGGAATTTATTAAAGCCAGGCAGTTTATCGGACAGCTGGCCAGAGAAAATAATATAGAAGTAAGTCTTCCGGACTTTGATGCGATCGGTATTAACAGTTATCATGAACAGGTGGATGCTGTTATTCGGGAAGGATGTAAGATTCTGAGTTTTACATTTGGAAATCTGGATAACCAGAGTATTCAGAAATTAAAAGAAAACGATGTTGCCCTTATCGGTACGTGTACTTCCGTAAATGAAGCTTTAATTCTTGAAAAATCCGGTATTGATATTATTTGTGTTCAGGGAATAGAAGCCGGAGGTCACAGAGGAAGTTTCGAAGCAGAAAATATTCCGCAGATCGGAGGTTTATCTTTATTGTCACAGATATATGATCAGGTAAATGTTCCTTTGATTTATGCAGGAGGAATTTATGGCTCAAGAACATTGCAGGCTGTTAAAGATTTGGGAGCACAGGGTTTTCAGGTAGGTAATCTTTTATTGGCTTCTCAGGAAAGTGCTTTACTGCCATTTGAAAAAGAAAGATTGAAAAAAGTAAGAGAAGAAGAAATTGTCTTAACGAAGAGCTTCTCCGGAAGATATGCCAGAGGGGTAAAAAATAAATTTATAGAAACCGTTGAAAACTCAGAATATATTTTACCGTATCCATATCAGAATAAACTGACCAATGCCTTACGCAAAGCTGCAAAATCTCTGCAAAATCCGGAGTTTGTGGGGATCTGGGTTGGACAGTCTATTCATCAGTATAGTGAACGTTCTACAGAAGACATTCTGAAGAAACTGATCAAAGAGTGTGAAAGATGAATCTGTAGGCATAAATTTGATGATAATTTTATATTTTAGTACATCAATAAGTCGGTACCGGGGAGCAGGGTTCTTACCTTCAGTTCTCCGTTGATGTCATAGGAAAACCCTCTCTTATTTATAATATATTTCAGAGATATATATGCACCGGAACGCTATTCATTGAATTCTATAATAAGCTGGTTCATAACTACTCCTCCAAGGGTTGTAGATATTCCATTCAGATCATTCCATTTTCTATCTGGATAATATCCTGAATATATATGAACTGAACCTTCGGCTCCCTGATAGTTATTGGGTTCTCCCGGATTAAACCAGTTTTCCGTGGTGGCAGGATTGGTCGCCCAGTTGATGATAAATTCTTCCCCGGTAATCCACTGGAGTCTGTCCGGATTTCCTGGTCTCTGGATTTTATTAAAGCCAATCCATATATTGTTTTGCAGGTTGTAACCTGTACCTGTAGCTACAATATTAGTGTTAACCCAGGCTCTTTCCGCATCACTGGGCATGGTGACCAGATAGCCTCCCATAAGCTTTCCGAAGATGAAGGCATTAAACCAGTTGATCGCTTGTGAAAGCTGATAGGCACAGTAGGTATGATGATTTCCTGACCATTTTTTGCATCCGAGTTCTGTCGCGGTGCCTCCGCCAGGCAGGGGTACAGGAGGTTGTGGTCTTGCAGCGACGGGCTTTGGTTCATAGCCCAGAATTGTATTGCTGAAGCCTGATGGAGGATTGCCCAGATCGCTTTTTGGAATCTTACGGATATTTCCCTCTGAATCTGCCGAGAGTATATCGTCTGAGTCGCTACCGGAGTTCAGGGTTCTTACCCTCAGTTCACCGTTGATGTCAAGGGTTTTTGTAGGGGTTAATGTATTGATCCCCACTTTACCCGTTTGCCCCTGCATCCATAGGGTAGGGAAAAAGAAAGCGATAAAGAGAATAGTCAGGTCTGGAATTATACCGGACAGGATATTTTCCTTTGGAAAAAGATTTTTCAAATTTTTTTTAACATAATTGTGTTTTTTATGGTCTGCAGTTTTAAAAGTCCGCAGTTCTTTTTAATTTTCAACCCATTGTGGGATATGGGATTATGCTCAGTTTCCTGATATCGGCGCTGTCTGTAAGGAGCTTCAATTACTTTTCTCAGCGTGTGTTGCAGCCTGTTTTTCCTCACGTAGCTTCCGGGACTGCTTGGCTACTGTTTTGTTTTTCATATCTTTGCTTTATAGCATTTTAGCAAATATATAGCCTTTTTTCTATTTACAAAATAAAAAATATACTTTTTTCTATTTTTATTATGAAAGCTATCGAAAGGATTTATGAATATATCGATTATAAGGGGATTAAAGCTATTTCTTTTGAAAGGTCTATTGGATTGTCTAACGGATATCTGGGGAAACAGTTAAAAAGAAAAGCAGATCTGGGCGAAAGTATTCTTATTAAAATAATAGACAATTGTCCTGATATAAATCCATTGTGGCTTATTACCGGAAGCGGAAAAATGCTTGAAACCGGGAATACCCACTTTTCACAGGGAATCAGTGAGGCGAATCATTCCAATATCAGGCTACCTTTTGAAAAGACAATCGCTCCTCCGGAAACCGTTGCAGAAAAAGAGGCTGTATATGGAAAAACGCAGACCGATCCTTTGCTGGTTCACGCTTTGAATGAACATTTAAATGAACAAAAATTACTGTATATTAGACAAATACAGTTGCTGAATGTTCAAATTGAGATGCTGACAAAGGATAAAGAAGAAAGAATTCAGGAATACAGAGACAGGATATCAGAACTTAAAGAGTATATAGAAATCCTAAAAAATATGCCACCGCCGGATGTTATTCATTAGGGGTTGAGATAAGGCCGGAACTCATCTGCTTACTGCTGTGTTTTTGAAAATCTGTAAAGCTGTTTTTAATTTATTATGTTTTTTGAAATAAATAGGTGATTATTAGGATGTCGAGTGGGTGTGAGTATGAAGGAGCTGTTCACTTATTGAGAATGACTAAATAGATGTTGTCATTGTTTTTTATATTAGATAATAGTCCCCTCCTTATAGCGAACCTGAAAATAGTAAAGACTTACAATAAATCCTTTCCTGCATACAGGAAAGGATTTTGTTTTGTAAAACTGGAGATTACGATCTTATTTCGTTAGATTCAGTCCTCCGAAATTTCCGGAACTCATCATTAAATAAACGCCATCCGTTTTATCTAATGTGTTCCAGTATGCATGAAGATCTTCAGCATTGGTGAAAACCTTTACATTGTCATTCCTGAACTTTTCCTTGATGAACTCAGGAGAAATAGGCTCCATTCTTTTAATCTTCAAAGCTTCTTCAGAATAGAAAACTACAGCCTCGTCCAGACCATCCATAGCGTGGTCATACTGCTCAAGGAAAGCAGGATTTAAGCTTGAATAGGTGTGAAGTTCAAGAAACCCATGCTTCTTATCATTTTTAAACTGTTCTACGAATGCTTTTACGGCAGCCTTTACCTTACTTGGTGCATGGGCAAAATCTTTGTAAAGGATTCCTTTATCTTCTCTTTCCACTTTTTCAAGGCGTTTGGAAGCGCCTTTGAAGCTCATGATCGCCTCATAGAAATCTTCATCCATGATGCCAAGCTGCTGGCAGATATGTCTTGCTCCTTCAAGGTTTAACAGGTTATGTGCTCCAAAAACAGAAAGCGGAACATCTCCCATTTCAGTTTTTAAATATACTTTACCGTTACTGATTTCATATTCAGGAGTTTTGTAAGGGATCTTTCTGAAATAATTTTCAGCATTTTCCACTACTTTCACTACTTCCGGGTCTTCTTCATTGTATACAAGAACTCCACCTGCAGTAATGCTTGCCACAAACTTTCTGAACTGCTCAATATAATCATCAAAAGTTTTGAATACATTGATGTGATCCCATGCAATACCGCTCATTAAAGCAATATTCGGTTGATACAGTAAAAATTTTGAGCGCAGGTCAATAGGAGAGGAAAGATATTCGTCACCTTCCAGCACCATGAAGTCATTATCCTGGGTCAGTTTTACCATACAGTCAAAACCTTCAAGCTGGGCACCCACCATAAAATCCACATCTTTATGATGAAAATTCAGCACATGAAGAATCATTGAGGTAATGGTTGTTTTACCATGTGATCCCGCAATGACGACTCTGGTTTTATTTTTAGACTGTTCGTAAAGGAATTCCGGGTAAGAATATATTTTCAGGCCCAGTTCTTTTGCTCTTGCCAGCTCAGGATTATCCTGATGTGCATGCATCCCGAGAATGACAGCATCAATATCCGGAGTGATCTTTTCCGGGAACCAGCCCATTTCCTGGGGCATTATTCCCTTCTTTTCAAGTCGGGATTTTGAAGGTTCAAAAATAGCATCATCAGAACCAGTTACCTGATATCCTTTGTCTTTTAATGCGATGGCAAGATTATGCATGGCGCTTCCGCCAATGGCAATGAAGTGGGTTTTCAATTGTCTTTACTGTTTTTTAACATTAATATTAATGATCTGCTGGAAAGCTTCAAGAATATTGTTCCAGTTGGTCTGGTAATTCGGAATAATCATGCTGGCATCCGTTTTACTGCCTTCATTGGGACCTTTCTTAACATTGATGGAAGTCGAAATATTGTCATACAATTTTTTACGGTCTTCCTGTATCCTCCTGAAATTATTCTGAGAAAGAACCTGGTCCAGTTTCTTTAAATCTTCATCAGAAATTTTAAAATCCTGTTTGTATTTTTTTCCCTGGCCTTCAAAAGAATAGTGTGCATTATTCCCTTTTATAAGCAGGTTTTCATAAACAGGAGCATAGCCTCCGCTTTTCGAATAGCTGATGTCAAAATCCGAATATACCTTCTGGCTGTTGCATGAAACTAATACTATGATTGCGAATAATATTCCAAGTATTTTGTTCATAATTTTTAATTTACTTAATTATTTGAATCCTTTTGTTCTAATTTTTTAGCTTTAAGTTCTTCATCATAATTGTGTAAAAGATTGAAATCTTCTGTCTGCTCAATAGCAGTCATGATTTTCAACAGGATTTCCGGTGCTTTTTCGTTATCATAATCGATATCCAAAGGAGCTTTGAATTCCATCGTAGGTTTCACACCGGTTACCTTCACGCGGAGTCCTTTCTTGTCAAAAGCTCTTCTGAATCCGTTTATTTTGATTGGAATCACAATAGGACGCTGGTTTTTTACCAATTTGGCCGTTCCTCTTCGTCCCTGTGCAAAAGCTGATGTAGTACCCTGAGGGAAAGTAGCTACCCAGCCATTGTCCAATGCTTTCATAATATTGTCTACCTCACTCATGTCTACCATTCTGTTGACATTTTTTCCTTCGGATCTCCAGGTTCTTTTTACCGTTACAGCCCCTGCAATTTTAAAAATCTTGGGAAGAATACCTTTATTCATGGTTTCTTCGGCTGCAACATAGTAAAAATCGATCTTTGGATTTAGCAGATAGATCGGGTTTTTTATCGTGTTTAAATATCCGTTGTTTACAGCACAGAAAGCATGATACATCGCTGCTACGTCTGCAAAATAGGTCTGGTGGTTAGACACAAACAATACATTGGAATCCGGAAGATCCACAAGATGTTCTGTGCCGGTAATCTTCAGTTTATTAAAGCCATTGAACCTTCTGTAGGATACAATACCTAAAATAAAAATAATAAACCTTTTCAAAAAATAAGGTGTTCCGAATGCATCGGTGAAAATATTTTTCTTCGCCATTTCTCAATTAAACACGGTAGTGCAAAGTTACATTTTTTCAGTAACTGGCTGAATTCACTTAATATCATTGCTGTAGCGCCCCAGATAATGTATCCGTTGAAATTAATGACCGGAACCTCATGTCCGCCTGCACTCGGCAGAGCCATAATTTCAGGCGTGTCTGAAAGATTGAGAAAGGATGTGATCGGAAATTCTATCGTTTCCACTGCTTCCGTCTGCTGAAGAACGAAGGCAGGATTTTTTTTAGTATAGGAAATATAAGGATACACGTAAAAATTGCTTGGCGGAATATAAATAGGGGACATTTCTCTGATGATTCTTACATAATGTTTATCTATCCCTATTTCCTCAGAGGTTTCCCGAACCGCCGTTTCTGCAAAGTCTCTGTCCATTTCCTCACGCTTTCCTCCGGGCAACGATATCTGTCCGCTGTGTCTGTCGTGCTCGTTAATAGTCCTTTGAATCAATGGAAAATACCACTCGTTGTCTTTCAGATATAAAACAATATTGACTGCTGCAAATTTGGGATTCTTTGCCAATACTTCATCATAAGTAAAAACGGGACGGTAGGGAGGTGAGAAGACTCCATGGGCGTGCTCACCGGGAAGTTCCACACTTTTTATTTTTCTCAATAAATCTTTTCCAAAATTTTCCATAGCTCAAATTTAGCAATATATCTTGAAGAAATAAGGGCCTTAACATTAATTAACCAATAGGAAAAGTTTATCAATAGTGAATTTTGCTTCGCAAGTGAATAGTGAATTGTTATGGGTCACAACAATTGACAAATGAAGCAAATTAGCTATGCAGCAATAGTTATTATTACTGGATTTTCAATTTTACTGGTATTTTTGAATTTATTTTTCTGATTTAACTAACACTGCAGGAATATGTTTTACCGGAAAATTAACCGAATTGGCAATGAAGCAATATTCATTCGCTTTATGATGAAGCTGTTCTGCTTTTTCAGTCATTGATGCTTCTGTAACCGTCACCCTGGGATGTAAGGTCACTTCTGTAAAATAACCGCTTCCGCTGGCTGTTTCTGCCATTATGCCGGAAGCTTCATCTGTATATTCTGTTACAATAATGCCGGCTTCAGAACAGAAGTGCAGATACCAGAGCATGTGACAGGAGGAAAGAGAAGATAAAAGCATTTCTTCCGGGTTATATTTTGTGCTGTCACCACGGAATGCCGGATCAGATGATCCTTCAATAACAGGTTTGTTTTCTGCTGAAATGGTATGGCTTCTTTCATAGGCTCTGTAACCGCTGGTTCCGGTACCTTTGTTTCCTGTCCATTGGATGGTGGTTTTGTAATGGTGAGTTTTCATATTTAAAATGTAAAATGTAAAATGTAAAATGTAAAATGTCTTTTTTGTTAAAATTCAATAGGGTGGTTTTAACCGACCTGCCAAGAAAAATTATCCATTGGCTTCAGCCACACTTAAATTGTCAATCATATTCTGTTCTTATAAATAAATTATAAAATGAAAAAAACCTCCAGTACAACTGAAGGTCTTAAATTTTTTAATTGGAGAATTCTATTAATTCTTCTTTTTTAGCATTGTAAATTTTGTATTCTAAATATTTAAAAGAATCTCTTGGAACGATGGTTACCCATTTTTTGTATTTGATAAACCACTTCATCTGGATACTTTTAATGCCTTTTGTAAGGTAGGCTTCCACAAATGGGTGTACATGCAGGTATACTTTTCCTTTTTCCTTCTGCAGGATGTTTCTTAAAGTTTCACCCATTCTTTCCACGATAACAATAGGAGCTACAATTTCTCCGTCTTTGTTCGGGTTTTCTTCTTTGGTTTCGATCTGCTTTTCCGGACGGTTTCTTTGTCTGGTGATCTGGATCAGACCAAATTTACTTGGAGGAAGTATTTTGTGGCGGGCTTTGTCGCGCTTCATTTCCTCTTTGAGATGCTCGTAAAGATCTCTTCTGTGATCAGAATTCGGCATGTCTATGAAATCGATAACGATGATCCCTCCCATATCGCGGAGGCGAAGTTGTCTTGCGATTTCAGTAGCCGCCATTTTGTTCACTTTCAGTGCGTGTTCTTTATTGACAGCCGTTCCGGTAGTAATATTGTTTCCGGAGTTGACGTCAACGACGTGAAGGGCTTCTGTGTGCTCAATAACAAGATAGGCTCCTTTAGAACTTGGGATGTTTACGTGCTTTCCAAAGCTCTGTTTAAGCTGTTTTTCAACATTGTAATATTCCAGAAGCGGAATATGAGAATCATAAAACTGGACAATATTTTTCTTTTCAGGAGCAATTACTTCAATGTAATTCTTCATTTCGTTCACCATCTGTTCATCGTCACAGATGATATTCACGAAGTCCTGGTTAAAATTGTCTCTTAAAATAGCTGAAGCTTTGTCTTCTTCGCTTAAAACTTTAGACGGAACTTTATTTCTCTGGATATTTTTAAAAGTGCTTTCCCATTTCTGAACCAGCTGGTTCATGTCATTATGAAGATCGGCTACTTTTTTCCTTCTGCTACTGTTCTGATGATCACCCCGAATCCTTCAGGCTTAATGCTGTCGATAAGGGTTCGCAGTCTTTCTTTTTCCTCAGAGCTTCTGATTTTTTTGGAAATAGAAACTTTATTGTCAAAAGGAATTAAAACCAGAAAGCGTCCTGTTAATGAAATCTGGGTAGAAATCCTGGGACCTTTGGTAGAAATTGGTTCTTTGGTAATCTGTAGCAGAACCAGATCGTCTTTGACGATTACTTTGTCTACTGTTCCGTTTTTGTCTATTTCGGGTTGTATCTCGAAATTTTTTAAGCTCGAAGTGCTTTGTTTTTTGGAAATAGTATCTTTTAAAAACTTTCTGTACGTAAGGTACTGCGGTCCCAGATCCTGATAATGCAGGAATGCATCCTTATCATATCCGATATTGACAAATGCCGCATTCAGATTGGGTGCCAGTTTTTTTACTTTTCCTATAAACAGATCTCCAACTATAAAATCGCTTTTGTCTTCTTGCTCATGAAGTTCACATAGTCTTCCGTCTTCCAGCAGCGCAATCTTTGTAAGATCATCTTCATGCGAAACTATTAGTTCTTTCTTCATTTTTTAATAAGATAAAATTGTTAAGATTATAGGAAGTGGATGTTTTTTTCGATTTATTCATCTATTAAATATAAGGATTTTGAATGAAAACCATTATATGTTTGTTAAAATAATATTTGAAACCATCCGTTTTCCGCGGAATCTTATAGTTGCAAACAAAAATATAGTCAGTGAACTTTAAAAATTTAAATCCACCAACTATATTATTATATTGTAAATCTCGGGAAAAAGAGATTATTTTTTCTTATGTCTGTTTGCTCTTCTTCTTTTCTTTCTTTTGTGAGTCGCAACCTTGTGTCTTTTTCTTTTCTTTCCGCTTGGCATAATTTTAATTTTTTAGTAACTAGTTAATATTCAGTTAATGTTCTTATTTTACTGCAACTTTAGTTTTTACTTTCTCAACAAAAGATTTTGAAGGTTTGAAAGCAGGAATGTTATGAGCAGGAATCTCAATTGCAGTGTTTTTAGAAATATTTCTTCCTGTTTTAGCAGCTCTTGTTTTAATGATAAAAGATCCAAAACCTCTTAGATAAACGTTATCCCCATTATACATAGAAGTTCTGATCTCCTGCATAAAAGCTTCTACAACTTTCTGTGTTTCATTCTTTTCTGTTCCCAACTTATTTGAGATGGTGTTTACCAATTCTGCCTTTGTCATTTCCTTATTTTAATTTTAAATTTTAGGTGTGCAAATTTAGTTAAAAAAATTGAATACTAGCAAATTAGTGACAAAATATTTTTATTCAAAGAGCAGGACTTTTTATATATACACTATATTAAGGCAGGGTTGTAATAATTTAACAATAAAATAATGTAGCGGGATAAGGGTGCAGAAAAAACCTGAACAAAACTTAATAAATAGCGGATCTGGATGGCTCTGCAGGGGTTTGTAGTCTTATAAAAGACACTAACAGAATGCCTGCTTACCTCTTTTGTTAGCCGGAATTAAAAAAAATGCTGAATCGGAATTTTACAGACTGGAATTATAATATCCGTTTTCTACGCAGAATCTTATGAGGTGAAGCTTGGTTTTTAATCCCAGCTTTTCTGTAAGACGGTTGATATAGGTGTCAATAGTTCTGGTACTCAGGTTAAGTTTTTCTGCAATTTCCTTATTGCTGAATCCTTCATAACAGAACCTCATAAGCTGTATTTCAGCCGGTGAAAGCTCTTCCTGTCCTTTCTTCTGCCTGTCCATATATTCCTGTACGGCAAGGGGCTGCTGCTCCCATTCTTTGGAATAAGCCTGATAATCGAAGTCATCAGAAGCAATACTTCCTTTAATAATATCCTTTATAATGGTACTTTTTTCTGACAGTAGTATATATTGGGAATCTTTGAAAGGATTTCGGCCATATCTTCCTGATAAGTGCCGGAGTAGGTGATAATAGGAGTTTCAGTATTGTTTTTTCTGATATACTTGATTGCTTCAATCCCGCTTAATACCGGCATGAAGAGTTCAATAATGAACACGTCTTCCTGTCTTCTGTAGATTCTGTTTACCAGTTCATGTCCGTTATTACAATCATTCAGAAGCATATAGAAAGGGTTTTCCATAAGTGTTTTGATCATTATTTTCTTAAAATAAAAATCACTGTCAGCAATGGAAAAACGTACGGTATTAGATAATATTTTGCTCATTCTTAATATCGATTTGGCGAATGATATTTAAAATTCAGAGGTCTAATTTATGAAAAACTTATCAAAGTGAAAATTAATATTAATTTAATCAGGGTTTTCACGAAACAGGGTTGGGGAAATTACGTATTGTGCATGAATTTTTTTTTATATTTTCACAGGCCAAACAAATCGCAAATTATGTCTTCTAACAGGGAAAAAAATTGAACAAATCTGACGTCAGAATGGGCATTTGGAAGTTTATTCTGTCATTTGTTGTTTTGTCGGTTGTATCTTTTGCTTGCTTATTTCTCTTCTTTAAGAGTTATGATATACAGCGGGAAGGGATCAGCCGTGAAGCTGAAGCCTATAAAGAACTGATGCTTCGAAGTGACGTACTGAAAGATCACATTGATGATATTTACGACAAAATGAACCAGCTTAGTATTAATAAGGTGGAAAATGAAGTGTTTCTCAGAACCAATATTATGGATAATGTGAGAGATGCCAAAAACATTATGGGTAAAGACAGTGTGGAAAGCTTTAAGCATTATGCCGTACTCATGAAGCAGATTGTACCTATGATGAACTTAAAAGCTAAGATCATTGAGGTAGAGTATCAGAAGAAAAGTATTATAAGGGATCTGGATGAATGTATGGGTAAGATAAAAGTGACCAACAATGAGCTTAGAAAAGATCCTACAAGAAATTTCACAGGAAGTAAAAGAAGAAGATAAAAAGGAAAGATATGCAAGGACAAATCACATTATCTAAGAAAGAAAGGCATTATCAGTTTTTTTATTTAATACTGATGCTGGTGACTGCCATGTTATTTTTGGGAGTGATCTTTTTAAAAGGATTCCAGTCTCCCTTTTCTGATGAAGATGTAAGAGGCATTCAGAATCTTGAACAGAAAGCTGCGTTTGAAAAACACCAGAAAATTGTTCTTCCTATTATGGACAGTACTTATACCATGATCAGCAAACTTACCGATGACGGACCACAGCCTTTCATGGAAAACAATATTCAGCTGGGCGTTAATGACCTTAACAGCTATTTCAACAGTACAGATGTTGTGGATATCCGTAAGGATGCCTATCCTCAGATCGCAAAATTCTATAAAATGTATTTTGAAGACAAAAAGTTCTTTCAACAGCCTCTGAAGACATTAAAATTTTCCAGAAGCAGGTAGATGAATGCAGAATCGGATTTAAAGATAAACAGAATAAGCTCTATCAGCGCGAGCAGGATCTGAAAGCAAGAATGCAGTAAGCAAATAAATACTAGGAACATAAATAAAACACATCACAATTACTAACTATGAATTATTTTCAAAAGAACAAGAAAAACATTATTATCGGTGTTATTGCAACTTTGCTGATCGCAGCATTGGTTGCTCTGTGGCTGCAGAAAAAGGTAATACATTCGGCAGATGATATTGTTGGGGTGGTTTATCCGTCTTCACTGGCGGTAGGAGACACGCTTTTATTCGAAGATAAAACCCAGTTTGCCAAAACCAAAAGATGGAATTTCGGAGATGGGACAACTTCAGATAAAAACAGTGGTATTCACTTCTATAATAAACCGGGATATTATCAGGTGAGTTTGATCGTCGACAATAAGTATACGAAATCTTTCCCTGTAATGGTAAGCGCAAGAAGCGTTCAGAAGCCAAAGGATACAGCCAAGATTACAACAACAATTGAAGCTCCTGCACAGGCTATGCAAAATGAAAATGTACCTTTCCGTGCTGTTTCTGAGGCAAAGCGTTTTGCATGGAAATTCGGAGAAACCGGAAACACGGATGCTAAAGATAAATTTACAATCTATTCCTATAAAAAGCCCGGTGATTATCTTGTAACGCTTTACACAGAAGAAAGCGAAGATCCTGTTTATCACCGTATTAAAATTCTTCCTGCTTATGATGCTCTTGCAGAAGATGAGATTTCTGTGGAAGATTCTTATGCAAAAGTAGACAACGATTTCAAATATCACCTGCAGCAGATTGCTAACGGAAACAGTTTCAATATGCATTACAATTACCTGTTGAAAACTTACCTGTGTAACAATGAAAATACAGTGGTAAAAGTAAATGACAGTAAAGTAAATAACTTCTACATGTATTGTGCAGGCCTTCAGTTTGACAAGAATACGGTGATCCAGACTGTAAAAGTAAACCTGGATGATACCCAGAACTGTGTAACGAAAGTAGATATCAATCAAAGCAAATAATTTTGTCCGGTCTTACGGATGTACCAATCATAAAAAGATTAAATAGGATGAAAAATAAATTTCCTCTAGCAGCATATTATATAGGGTTATCAGTATTATTGACGAGTTGCCAGGTAAAACTGCCGTCCAAGAAAACCCCGGAGCCATCACAGTATGGGCAGGTGGATGCTTCCCCTGTCGTTAACGGATATCCAAAAAAATCAGTTCCATGGATCGTCATTTCAGACAGATCAAGAAATACGGCTTACCTGGATAAAGATGATGAGAAGTCTTACAAAGAAGTCAAATTCCTTGAACCTTTAATGGTTCTGAAACATAGAGACGGAATGGTAAAAGTAGCGGAATATGTTCCGGATGCTTTAATGAAAAAAGTTTCGTCAAAATCAGTTAAGACATATGGCTGGATTCCGGAATCTGACCTTCTTCTCTGGAATAACGCTTTAAAAAGTGAAAAAACAGGGTATCCTGTAAGAGTAGCAGTAGTACCCAATAACAGCGAAGTCATCAGAAATGCTGAAAGATACTATAAAAATGACTCTATTATGGTGTTTAACTCACCGAGTCTTATTGAAACAGCCAATGTGAAAATCCCTAACGGACAGATTGTATACGTTTACAAGATGGCTGAAAATAACAAACGTTTCCTGGTAGGTAAAAAACCTTCTGTTGATATGGACAGTATCAGCAAGGGACTTTACGGATGGGTAAGCTCAAATGTAATTTCTACCTGGGGAGAGCGTTCTGCCATCAAACTTAAAAATACAACAGGGATTAACGATACAACACTGGGAATCCATGAAGGGCATCCTGGCGGATCAGCATCAGATGCAACTAATAAAACAGCAATTCTTCTTACCGACGTAAACAAGAGAACACCTCTGGAAAATATTTACCCGGTAAATCTTCCTTTAGAAGAAACTCCGACTCCCGATACCAAGACAAAATATTTCACCAATATTTTAGACTACAGCAAAAACTTTGTATCCAACGTATTGGGAGAGCCTATCTATTTTGACCGCTACAGAGAGATCACGGAAAAAGATAAAAATATCAATATTGTGTTTGCATTGGATGTGAGTGCTGCCAATGCGCCTTATGCACCTATTGTAAAATCATTGCTGCAGGATCTTCAGCTTAGATTCGAAAAACCATCATATTTTAACAATGTTAAATATGGAGCGGTTTTATACAAGAATAATCCTTGTGGGGATAATGTGGCAGTATCCACCTTAAGTACAGACTACAGTAAGATCACTGCATTTATTGATCAGAAAACGAATGAAATGAACTGCGCAAGCAATAACGGTTATCAGCCGGTAGGAGAAGCTCTTACTGCAGCCGGAAACCTTCTTTCCAATGTTCCTGATGAAACCAATATTGTTGTAACTGTGGGAACTTCTGCCAACCAAAGCGGGAATATGTACAGCGTGATCAGTTCACTGACTCAGGCTCAGGCAAGACTGATCATGTTCCAGACCAGTGCAAGATCTGCAGATACCTACAATGATTTTGTACTGATGGCGGAAAACGTGGTTACCAATACAGCTAAAAATATTGCTGAACTCAAAAAACAAAAGATCATCGACCAAAATGATGTTTTGACCAAAAATAATTTCAGCCTTGTGGAAGGTGATTCGGGATTCTTTTCTTTAGCTTACCCTAAACAGAGTATGTCCCAGGGATTCGTTATCTTCCCTAAAAAAGGAGATATTACGACTCCGGGATTCCTGAAAAAATCGGTTGACAGCCTTATTGCACAGGTTACTTTGGACAATCAGACGGTTGATAAATCCCTTAATGAATATTTCCATTCGTCAGTAGGCGCAGGAAGAACAGATGTTGATCTGAAATATAAATATCTGTATCCGGGACTTACCAATCCTGTTTCTGCAGGCATTGCAGCACAGCTGATCAATTACGGAAGCCCGTTCCTTGTGAAAGGATATATTCCAAAAGATCTGAAAGAATTTACACCGGCAATAGAAAAGGGAATCCTTATTTCCGAATCGGAATATGATAACCTGAAAGCTTTCTACACGGAAGTATACAGAAATACCCAGGCTGACCGTGCAGATTTCAACCAGGCAAGAGCTGTCAAAGAGTACGTTAAGCTGCTTAAGAAATATAATCCTACGATAAAATTCCTAGATAAAGGAGCGCTTTATGAGCTGCCTATGTCTTACGCTATCGGAATGAGTACAGGATTTGATCTTTCTGAAGAAGAATTGATGGCTAAATATAAACTGAAAGGCTGGAAGAAATCAAAAGTTGTTCCTAATGAAACGGTGAAAAACTATTTTTACCACTATAAAAACCTGGCAGACAGAATGCTGGCCAACAGAAATAACCCAGCTGTAAAAATTCAGCAGAACGGACAGACTTTCTATTGGCTTAATGAATACTTTACCCCGTCAAGAATTCCAACAGAACAGCCGGAATATACAAAACATTAAGAATCTTATTTTAATGATATCAAAAGCAGGAGGATTTACTTCTGCTTTTTTTGTGTTGTAATGAACCTTCCCAGTTTTAAAATAAGCTTGAATTTTATACTTTGAAATTAATTTTCAGTCTCATTATTTCTCTTTTATGTGTAAAAATAGTATTTGTCTTAAAAACGGGATTTAACTTAAAATGCTTCATTGGTGGGAGTTATAAGGTAGGGTTTAAATCCATTGTCGTAGAATTACTACAACAAATCGTAGAACTACTACAATTTCTGAGATTTGTACTGAAAAGTTTTTTTAGCGGAAAAGAGCCTCTATCTTTGCTATACAATCACTGAATCACAAAATATTACTAACGATTAAAATTTACTAATCATGGCCGAAAGAAATTCAAGAGGAATCTTAAAATTCAATAATGGAGAAGGACAGAAGCTGTTAAAAATGAATTACAGCGTTTCCCGATCTACAGACGTATCAGGACGTGTAGCGTCAGACCCTTCCAACGCACTTATCAAGGTTACGGTAGAAGCTACTGAAAAATCAGACATCCTTGAAAGCCTGTTAAACGGTAAATACAAACCGACAGTAGGAGAAATCACCTTCAACAAATCTCACGAGGAAGGAACACTGATCACCCTGAAATGGGAAAACGGATATGTAATCCAGCATCAGGTAGACTTCGATGCTATTGACAGCAACAGTATGCTGATCAGCTTCGTAGTAAGTGCTGAAACCATTGACTACGGTACTTCTCAGTATGCGGGACTATGGCCGTCAAGCTAATATTACACACATTATCAACATTCATAAGAAAAAAGACTGTCCCTATTAAAGGCGGTCTTTTTTTGCCTGAATAAAAACTAATTCAAAGGATTTTTATTCTACAACAGGCTTATATAATGTCTGTTATGTAAAATATTGTTATCTTTAATACCAACACAAACACAAAGCATATGAAAACCGAATCAAAGACAAAAGGATCTTCTTTCCGTCCGTCACAGAATGCAGACGGAATATCCGAGAATCATCATACGGGCATCAACCGGCTGGTTAAATTGTCACTGGTTGTAGAAGGCAAAATTATTAAGTACTATAAACATTTCACTCTCAAACAAAAAGCGGGTCACCACCACGAATTCAATCTTATCCTTGCTCATGATGCACTGGGAGACAGACAAAGCCATACTCTTGAAGAAGCTAATAAATTCCTTGGAAAACGTCTGACAGCTGTTATGTCGTACAAAGATATTGAGAATAGTCCTGAAAGAAATTTCGTTGGGGTTATTACCAAAGTAGGATTCAGCCAGGAAAAGATGAGTCTTGGCAATATCGTGCTTTCAGGATACAGTCCGACCATTTTGCTGGATGGAGCTCCTCATATTCAGAGTTTTGGCGGTGGAAAGCCTGTGAATATGGGAATCATTGCAGAAGAAGTAATCAAACAGGGATTAGATAAAGAACGGTTTGACATAAGAGTGGATACCAATGATTATTCTCAGATTATTTACAGCAGCCAGTATAACGAAACCCATTACAATTATCTGGCGAGAATGGCAGAAGCGTATGGAGAACAATTCTATTACGATGGTGAGGTATTGCATTTTGGAAAACTTCCGCCACAGAATAAACCTATAAAGCTGATGTACGGAAGTAATGCAGACAACATCAGAGTGGAGTTAAAAGCTGTTCATACAAAACCTCAATATTACGGGTATAACAGCAGTAAAAATGAAAAACTGACTTCAGGTGAAACGCCGGTCAGCCATTTGGGGGATCTGGCCCGTACGGCATATAGCCATAACGATAAAATATATAAAACTCCGGCATTACAGGTTGCCCCAATCAAGGCAACCACACATCTGGATGTAGAGCATTCCCAGAGAAGTACATCAGGCAGCGAAGCTGTCAATGTATTTTCTGTTTCAGGATCTACAACCGTTCCGTTTTTGCATCCGGGATGCGTTGCAGATATCCATATGAGAAAGCCGGATAGCAATGAAACTTCCTATTTTACAAAGGTGATGGTTACTGAAGCTGTTCATGAGATTGATACAATTGGCCATTACACAGGCACTTTTGAATCCATAGCGGCTGATACAGGCTTTTTACCCAAACCGGAATTTACAGTACCTGCTGCCCAGCCGCAGATTGCAACAGTAATCTCGAACACCGATCCGGAAGGTCAGGGCAGGGTTCAGGTAAGATTTGACTGGCAGATGAATGATACCACCCACTTTGTCCGGGTAATGAGTCCGGATGCAGGAGGAACCGATCAGATCACACAAAACCGTGGTTATGTTGCCATTCCGGAAGTGGGTGATCAGGTAATGGTCAACTTTGTCCACAGTCATCCCGACAGGCCCTTCGTGATGGGAGGAATGTTCCATGGAGGAATAGGCCTTGGCGGCGGGGCCGACAACCGGGTAAAATCTATCCAGACAAGAAGCGGCCACAGAATAGTTTTCACTGAAGATGAAAGTATCATTATTACAGACAAAAGCGGCAATGAGATCCATCTGGATACTACAGGAAGCAATATCAATATTACAGCACCGGAAACCATGACCCTGAACTGTAAGAATATGAACATCAATGTGGGGGAGAATATGACTACGACGGTGGGAATGAACAAATCAGACAGTATCGGATTAAATAATACCGAGACTGTAGGCGCTATGAAACTTACTTCGGTTATAGGAAATGTAAGTACATTCATTACGGGTAAACTTACTGAGATCATTGAGGGAGATGTACACAGTGAAACAAAGAAGGAAAGAAATGAAATTTCGGAGAAGGAAATCAACATTACTTCCAACGCTTCCATTAACAAACATGCCCAGCAGGAAGTTCAAAATAACAGCGGTGAGAAATCTAAAGCACATTAGCCATGAGCAGAACGAGAATTGTAAAAGGCACCTACAACAAAATCTCACATGAAAATCATAATATGTATTCTCAGGAGAGTATTATTTCACGTGCCATGAAATGGATTTCTGAAAAGGGTAATGCTAAAGGGGTGAGCCATAATACGCCGCAATCTCCACCACTACAGCAGCTTATACAATTGATTGTACAATTCAGACCGAATAAAAACTGGAAAGGAGAGTTTGGCTTTGATTGGATGAGAATAGGAGATACGGCCCTTTTTAATGATCAGAAATTTGAGGATATTGTAGCTTATCAGTATGAAGATGCCAAGTTTACGACAAAAGTAAAAAACGGCAATAAATATGATGGATACTTTGAGGTCGACGAAACAATGTTTAATAACCTGAAAAAAGAGTATAATCCTTTCTCTGTTGCATGGAAAACGAAAAAAGATAAAACAGGAAAAGATGTTCCTGAAGAATACTTTATACCATGGCTATCTATCCTAAAAGATAAAGAAGTTAAGATTACTTTTTTTGCAGAAATACAACATGAAGCTGATTATTTGGAGTTTACCAAATCTGATTATTTTACTTTTACTCCTGATAAAATTGAAATAAAAGGTAAAAAGAAAATAGCTTTGAACGATTATGAAGTGACGGTCAAATGCATAAAAGAGTTTACAGGTAATCAGACTATAGAGTTAAAAGCTTTTAAAACTGAAGCAGGTGCAACCGTTGAGTCAATTGCCGGAAAAATAAATGTCTGGGCAAATGATAATACAAAACAGAAGAAAAAAGATGTTGTGTTTGTTGAAATAAAAACTCCGGAATTGTCAACCGGATCAGGGAAGAATAAACCTAATATTAATGATGAAAAAAATAGGATTAATCAATACCTTGAGCAGGCATATATCAAATTATCGGATGATTCTGATATTGTTGAATTAGATTTAACAGCAGATAAAAATTTTATTGATTTCGTAACCAGTGGTGAGGTAGATCCTGGTAAAATGAGCGGCGGAAAAGAACTGCAGGATTATTTGAAAGTTCAATTGGAAAAGGCTTATCCTAAGAAATACACAAAGCATTTCAAAGCATTTTATTTTGCTGAGCATGGTTACGATGCAAGAGGACATGTTTCCGGATATTCAAATTATGGAGCAGATTATGTGGTCGTATTTAAAAGTAAAAACGAGCAGACTGCAGCACATGAATTTCTTCATTCTATGAATTTAGCCCATACCTTTGCAAATAAGGAGGCATCTTCTCATGCATTGTATACGTATGAGTATAGAAAGACAGATAATTTATTAGATTATTCGCATCATGGAGGGAATGACAATAAACGATGTTCATTATATTATTGGCAATGGAAAAAAGCCAATTCATCTATAAAATAGGTAGTTATGAATAAAATAATAGTGTTAATGTGGTTGAGTATGTTTATACAATGCCAATCTCAAAAAATAGATAAATATATGATACCAATTGTTGATAATAAGTATGAAAAATTTGATATTGAAAATTTCCAAAAGAAATCAGTAAGAGGCTACTTGAAAGTGCGGGAAGGTAGCAATACCTACATTCAGGATTTTCAATCACCAGGTTATAGAGAAATAATTTATAATGATAATCTGTTGTATAAGGTTACTAAATTTTTCTATGATAGTGGTAATATTGAGAAAAAAGGATGCTTGTTCAATGAAGGTTCAGTAGTTGGTATTTGGTATCACTTTGACAAATCTGGTAAGCTCCTTAAAGAGGAAAACATGGATGAAGGCTACGACTTTAAACCTGCAGATGTTATTACATACTGTGAAAAGAATAAAATTGATCTGCCTAAAGGCTACCATGATTCTGGTTACCAGACTAGAGTATTAAAACAGGATTTTGAAGGCAAAAAGTATGGAGAATTTCTCATCAAATTGCAGGCGACAAAATAGAAGAAATCATTCTGGATGGTAAAACAGGAAAAGAGCTTCAGAAAAAAACAGTACCTTTTTATAACCCATAATTCATGATTGATAAAAGATTTATAGAAAAACTATTTCTTGTTGGGTCGTTTTCTACAATGCCGATCTCAGGAATTAAAATAAATGTATAAGAATTGGAAAAATAGAAAGTGAATATCAGGAATATGGGCATAAAGAAGAGGAAAAAACAGACAATACCATTTAAAAAAAATGAACAGAGAATTCGTTTTTGATTATGAAGTAGATAGGGTTAATTCAATAATTCAGCAATATAAATAGCCTCTTTCGTTATAAACCGGGTAAAGGTCACTGGAGGTAAAAAAATCATGCTTTCTTCTCTATTTGAAGAATTAACTATCTTTATATCATTTGGAATAAAATAACTAATTTTAGCATCACAAAAAGAACAATTTTTTATACCCTGATAAAAGGGATGGAAAATATGGATCGAAACCATCAAATCAGCATAATAAACAGAATGCAAATATATTAATATAAGAAAATTATAAATGGGAGTACTAGTAACCAACGAAACAGTAAAGCAACTATTTCATATTGCTCAGTCGATAGCGAAGGAAAATTATAATGGAACTTATGGTGGCCCGCACATCCTGCAGGCTTTAATGCATAAAGATATCGGACTTAATGAATTCCTGAAAAGTATAGATAAAGATCCGGGATACTTCTATGAATGGGCAGATGTCCGTATTGAAGAATACCCGAAAACCAGCCATCTTCCGGATGAAGTAGGACAGGATGATGCAGTGGATACCCTTATTGAAGAGGCTGACGATATCCGCTTAAAATTAGGACTGGATGAGATTACTCCGATCTGCATCCTTACAGCCATTGTAAAACCACAGGTTGTATTCTCTCTTCAGCAGTTAAAATCACTTCCGTTGAGGGAACATGAAATCTTTAATCTGTACAGAAAAGATACTCCGTTTACTGTTTCAGAAGATGGGAACTTCTCGTCATTATTTTCAAATGGTTCAGACTATTCAGATGCTTCCTTTCCTTCCATTAAAAGCTACTGTGTAGACAGAACGGCGCAGGCAAGAAAAGGAGAAATCGAAAATATCATCGGCAGGGATAAAGAGCTCAGAATGCTGGTGGAAATTCTTTGCCGCAGAAGCAAACCGAATGTGATTATCATCGGGGAGCCGGGAGTTGGAAAAACTGCTTTGGTAGAAGGTTTTGCCACTGAAATTATTAAAGGAAATGTTCCTGAAATGCTTAAAAACGGTACCCTTTTAGAACTGGATACCGGAGCATTACTGGCAGGAACCTCTTATAAAGGTGAAATTGAAGACCGCCTGAAAAAAGTCATCAATGAATGTAAGAAAATTGAAAAAGCCATTCTTTTCATTGATGAAATTCATACCCTTTTAGACCCGAAAGGAAGCATCGGAAACGTTGCCAATCTCCTGAAGCCCGAGCTTGCAAGAGGTGAAATTACCGTAATCGGAGCGACGACACAGGAAGAATACAGAAAAATTATTGAACCGGAGCAGGCTTTCAACCGTCGTTTTGAAGTGTTAACCGTTCTTGAACCGGACGAGAAAACCTGTGTCAGAATGATAGATGTACTTCTTGAAGGGTATAAAAAACATCATGGAATTGAAGTAGAAAAAACAGCCCTTCCGGAATGCGTACGCCTGGCAAAAAGATATGCCAAAGGTAAAAAATTACCGGACGCTGCTATTGATTTGTTGGACAGAACAATGGCAGCCATCAAAATGCTTGATGAACTTTCCGAAAAAGAACTTGAAAGCTGGAAAGAAAGTTATGATGCAATTTTGAAGGAAGAATATGCAGACAGCAAAGATAAAGCGGATGAACTGATCTGGACTTACAACCTGTTGAGAGATAAAATAAGTCCGATTCTGTGGGGATCACTGAGTGAACAGCCTTCGATTGACAACTCTATGCCCGTAGATCAGATTCAGAAGATCATTGAAGATACCTACGCAGAGCTTTTACAGCATGCAGCTAAGAAAAGAGAAAAGTAGACAGATTGGAACTGGCTGCGGTAATGGCTGCCAAAACCAATATTCCAATCGGGAAAATCCAGGCCCAGGAAAAAGAAAAACTTCTGAATATGGAATCCCTTCTGTTGAACAGAGTGGTAGGACAGGACCATGCATTGAAAATCCTTTCCGATGCCATTGTTGAAAACCGAAGCGGATTGAATAAGCCGGGACAGCCCATCGGATCCTTCTTCCTTCTGGGACCTACGGGAACCGGTAAAACAGAGCTGGCAAAATCAATGGCAGAATTACTTTTCAACGACGAAAAGGCAATGGTACGCTTTGATATGTCAGAATTTAAAGAAGAGCATTCCGCAGCATTGCTATATGGAGCGCCTCCGGGATATGTAGGATATGAAGAAGGAGGAATGCTGGTAAATAAAATCAGACAACAGCCTTATACTGTTGTATTATTTGATGAAATTGAAAAGGCCCACCATTCCGTTTTTGATGTTTTCCTTCAGATTATGGATGAAGGAAAAGTTCATGATAAATTAGGTAAAGAAGGAGATTTCAGCAATGCACTGATCCTGTTTACCTCCAATATCGGAAGTGAAGAAATTGTAAAACAGTTTGAAGAAGGGAAAATTCCGGAATCATCTTCACTGATGCAGATTATGTCAAATTCAGGACGGTTCAGACCTGAGTTCCTGGCAAGAATTACGGAGATCATTCCTTTTGCACCGATCACAGAATCCATTGCAGAAAGAATCTTTAATATTCAGCTGAAATCACTTCATACGTCATTAACAAGGCTGGGTATCACTTTAAAAATAAGTGATGAGGCTGTAAGAAACCTTGCACTAGGAGGATTCAGCAGTAAGTACGGGGCAAGGCAGATTTCAGGAGTAATCCGTGCACAGCTTGCAAGACCTATCTCTAAAATGATTGTCAGAGAAGAAGTGAAATCCGGACAGACTATACTTGTAGATTGGAATAAAGACGAAGAAAAACTAAGCTGGAAAGTAGATTAAGTATACAGTAAAAAGGCAGATCTGCAATCCGCTTTTTTTGCCTTTTTGCTTATAAATAAAATTAAAATGAAAACGATTGTCAGAAATATCTTTACAGGTTTTCTATTATTAGGATCCGTTATCATGATCAACGGACAGTTTCTTGCCGCTTCCGATACTTCGGAAAGCAGCGTGAAAAAGTACAGGAGTATCATTAATGCCAATAAAGATCTGGTAGAATTTATTGAGCAGTTACTTCTTCAGAAAGGACTTCCCAAACATTTGAGAAACCTGGCTCTGATTGAGTCTAATTTTGACAGAAATATCACTTCAGGAGCCGGAGCAGTAGGGGTTTGGCAGTTTATGACCGCACATGCCAATCAGTACGGGCTTACTGAGCAGGGACGTACGGATCTTTATAAAAGTACCAAAACAGCAGCGATTTCTTTAAGCAACCTCTATAAAAAGTATAATAATTGGGTGACAGTAGTTGTTGCTTACAACTGTGGCGAAGGAAATATAGCCAAAGCAATGGAAGCTGCAGGTTCCTCTCAATATCATGAATTTTATAAATATCTTCCAGGGGAAACCATTAATCATGTAAAGAAATACCTGAATGCATGTTATGCTACCGGAGAACTTCAGAGTGTCTTGAATAACTATAATTCATCAAGAATCAATAAGGTTTTTTTTGAAGGAGACCGGAAAGAGACTGCTGCTGCACTTTCAGAAACAGAAATCAATGCCGGATTCAATCTGAATGTTGTTGCGGCTGAACTGAATATAGGAGTAGATAAAATTCTTGCCTGGAATCCGGGAATTGTAGAAGAACTGCAGAAAAAAGGGGAAAGCCCTTTCTATCTTCCGGTTGATCTGATGCCTGATTTTCTGCTGAGAAAAAATAAAATATTGGTTCGTTCCATAAAAGAAGGCGGAAAGGCTCAACAGTAGATATTATCAAATAGATAAAAAGACGCAGCAGGTTTCTTACTTGCTGCGTTTTTTATTACCTGTTAAAAATATATTAATTTTATTAAAAGAATCTTAATATTTCTCAATAATGTGGAAAATTGTTGATTTTATTTATCCTTTTAAATGTGTTGAAATCCTTTAGTAATCGTATATTGGATAGATTTATTAAATCCAATGTCGTAGAATTACGACAACAAATCGTAGAACTACTACACTTTTTCAGATTTATATTCAAAAGTTTTTTTAGCGATAAAGAGCTTCTATATTTGTTAACACAATCACTGAATCACAAAATATTAACGATTAAAATTTACAATCATGGCCGAAAGAAATTCAAGAGGAATCTTAAAATTCAACAACGGAGAAGGACAGAAGCTGTTAAAAATGAATTACAGCGTATCAAGATCTACAGACGTATCAGGACGTGTAGCATCAGACCCTTCCAACGCATTAATCAAGGTTACGGTAGAAGCTACTGAAAAATCAGACATCCTTGAAAGCCTGTTAAACGGTAAATACAAACCGACAGTAGGAGAAATCACCTTCAACAAATCTCACGAGGAAGGAACACTGATCACCCTGAAATGGGAAAACGGATATGTAATCCAGCACGAAGTAGACTTCGATGCTATTGACAGCAACAGTATGCTGATCAGCTTCGTAGTAAGCGCTGAAACCATTGACTACGGTACTTCTCAGTACGCAGGACTATGGCCTTCAGCAGGTAAATAAGCCTATTCATCATCTTAGTAAAAATAAAATTGGTACAGAACAGCGGGCAAGAGACGCTGTTCTGTTTTCTGCTTTAAAATAAGTTTCAGATAAATAATCACTAAACAGAAACCAATATCTGGAATTTACAGAGCCGGTAATAATACCTACAGTTTCAATTCAATATTTATTAACTTAAACACACAACACCATGTTTCAAGATGATAAAATTAAAGTAAAGAATTCTCAACAATCTATCAGCCAGGATACAGAGACGATCAAAAAAACGGCACAGGAAAATGCGGTTGCAAAAGCAGAAGAAAAGGTAAACAAAGCAGGGGATAAAATAAAAAAAACAGCAGAAACCACGCAGCATTCAAACCCGGTACAAGAAACAGGTAAGTTTCTGAATCAAACGCTGGTTTCCAATGATCCTTCCGTTGTTGAGACAAAAGTGTGGGCCAAGCAGCCTACTTCAAAAATACATAATGCAGAAGCTATCTCTCAGAGTTATATAGCAGGAATCAACCGGGTTATCAAGCTCGATGTAATTATTGAAGGACAGATCATTAATCATTTCAAGCACTTTAAGTTGGTGCAGAGTGCTACCAGGCACCATGAATTCAGTCTGATGCTGGCCCATGATACTTTGGGTAAACCGGAAAACCACAATCTGGAAGAAGCTCAGAAATTTTTAGGAAAAAGAATCACAGTTGTTTTCAAATATAAAGATATTGAGAAAGGAGCAGAACGTAATTTTGTAGGAGTGGTTACAGAAGTGGGATTCAGCCAGGAAAAAGGAAGTCTTGGAAATATTATGATCAAAGGGTACAGCCCAACTGTACTTTTGGATGCTGCCCCTCATATTCAGAGCTTTGGAGGAAGTCAGCCTGTAAGTCTGAACAGTATTGCCGATCAGGTAATTAAAGAAGGGCTGGGACAGCATAAATTTGATTTCCGAGTAGATGCCCAGCATGGAAATATATCGTACAGCTCACAATATGAGGAAACCCATTATAATTATCTCGCCAGAATGGCCGAAGCCTATGGAGAGCAGTTTTATTATGATGGGGAAGTTCTGCACTTCGGCAAACTGCCGCCTCAGGAGAAACCCGTCAGGCTTACTTATGGAAGCAGTGTAAGTGATATTGCCATCAAAATGAAAGCCCAGCATGTAAGTCCAACTTTTTATGGCTATAACAGCAGTAAAAATGAGAAGCTGACAGCTGGCAGCTCAAAATTAACCATACATCAGATATTGCAAGACGTGCTTACGAAATATCAGAAAAAACTTTTACAACCCCTTCTTTGAGAGTTGCCCCTATTAAAGCTTCTTCCTTTATGGATATTGATGCTTCCCAGAAGGGTACCGCAGGAAGCAAAGCTTCAGAGGTTTTCGTTACTTCGGGAACTACAACAGTTCCTTTCTTATATCCGGGATGTACCGCAGATATTGAAATGCGTAAATCAGAGAGTAATGAAACCGCTTATTTTACAAAGCTGATGATTATTGAAGTCACTCACGAAGTAGATGCCAGAGGTTATTATGATGGCAAATTTGAAGCGATTGCCGCAGATACAGGATTTATCCCACGTCCCGAATTTCAGATGCCAAAAGCAGAAGCCCAGTTTGGAAAAGTAATTTCAAATACAGATCCTTTAAATCAGGGAAGAGTACGGGTGCAGTTCGATTGGCAAAGCGGACCGGATACTACTGAATTTATCCGCGTAATGACCCCGGATGCAGGAAGTAGTGATAAAGTAAGTAAGAACAGAGGATTTATGGCTGTTCCGGAAGTGGGAGACCAGGTTATTGTGAATTTTGTACATCAACACCCGGACCGTCCGTTTGTGATGGGAGGAATGTTCCACGGTGGAATAGGTGGCGGTGGCGGAACTGGTAACAATATTAAAAGCCTGAGCAGCAGAAGTGGAAATAAATTAGAATTAAATGATGGTGAAGGCTCTGTATTTCTAACGGATCAGGGCGGAGCCAATATGAAGTTTGACGGGGCAGGAAATGTCCAGACCAATGCCAATAACAATAAAACGGTAAACGTAGGAAATAATAATACGGTAAATGCCGGCAGTACAAATTCCATTAATGTCGGAGGAAAAGAAGGTGGGGCAGCCAATTCAGTCCTGACAATGGATGCAGACGGAAATATTTCTCTGGAAGGAAAAACAAAAATTGAATTAAGGGTAGGTCAAAACAGTATCACAATTACTAAAGAAGGCATTACTATATCCGCCAAAGAAGGAATGCTGGATTTGAATTCATTAAAAAATGCATTACTGGTAACACAGGATAATCTGAGTATTCACAGTAAAGCAGTCACTTCAATGAATGCTACGGGAGATATATTTATTACCGGAAGTAATGTTGATATTAACTGATGCCGCGAATGTATTCTAAAACGTATTAAAACATGACTTTGGACCCGAATAAAGTTGAAAAAATGACCAGTTGTCAGGATTTAAATATGCCTGGTATAAAAAAGGAGAATATAATATCAATATCAGATCCTATCTTACTTTAGGAACAGGGAAGGCTAACGAGACAGAAATAGAAGAAGACTGGGTCGTAACACCCGGAGAATACAATCATATTAGCATACATTCTTCTACCCAGAGATATATTCAGGCAGACGGACAGATGCAGCCGTTTTATGAAATCCTTGAAAAATAAATAAAGCGACGGAGGTTGTTGAATTATCTTTAAATACTGATAAAAGTATTCATGAAGTAACCAATAAAAATGAAATTGTAAGCAGGTGGGAAGAGATAAAAAAGGATCTTCATTTTTTTGAGCTGGTAAAAGAAAGTTATAAGGTATTTATTCAGATCTATGATCAAGAATTTAACAATATAGATCGTAATATCAGACAAAACTTTTTGTATCAGATCATGTTTTATCCTTTACCTGTATTCAGCGGAGGAAGTTTTACAGATGAAATTCCTGTAAGAACAACGTTGTCAACCCTTTTCCCGGGGGAAGAACTTGAGTACAGTTCCTTATACAGAATTTCAAACAATAAAGAAGGAGGTTTCACTGTTAAACTGGATGGCAAAAGTAAAGGGAACCAGTCCCGTTTTGAAAGTATTTATAAAGATAAATATCAGAGAACACTTGGAAATGCTCTGGAATATAAGTACGCCATTGAGGGCGAATATACTTATAATGAAGATTCTGTATTATCAGAGGTTATATTTCATGTGAAAGAAGAACTCAATGAAAAGATGATCTATGTTTGCAGATACCATATAAAGTTAAATAAAAAATAACAATTAATACCATCACTATGAGTCAATTATATATCGCACAGGATACTCCGCTTACTTGTAGTAAAGGCCGAAGACTTATAGGAATTGGAGTCAGTTCCCAGTCTTCAGTAAAATTGAAGAAAGGAGCTAAGCTGATGGCTACGGAAAAGGACCGGTTTAAAGATAATTTTATTTGTCCTGAAATGATGATGGCAGGAGCATTAGCAGGTGTGGCAGTAGCAGCAGCTTTCTCCGGCGGACTTTTTGTTTTGGCTGCGGCAGCCTGGGCAGGAAGTGCCCTCATAGATGACTGCCTCAATATCTGTTCATTTTTATGCAAGGGAAGCGACTGGCAAAATACCCATCCTAAAGTAAAAATTGAAAATAAAAAACCTCTGTTGCAAAATTCCAGTTTACACTGTTTCATAGGAGGTAAAATTACCTTTCATTTACCTGTTGCCCAGCTGCAGGAGGCCTCTATTGCCAGTAGAATGGCCCAGGATTCTTACGAAGATAACGGGAAGAATACCAGTATTGAGGGATATACACGAATCAATACAGATGATCAGGCTGAGCTGGATAAGCTGTTCGGTCCCGGAGCTTTAACCAGCAAAGATTTCAACACCAATAAAGATAACGGTTTCTTTTCCTCTTTATATTATAATAAAGAAACAGGAGATTATTTTGTAGCGTTCAGGGGTTCCGAGCCTAAAGGAATGCAGTTTTATCATGACTGGCTTATTGAAGATGGAGGGCAGGCTCTTGGTTTTGCAACCCCTCAGATAGAAAAACGAGAATGCTCGCTGAAAAAATGGATAATGCAACCGGAGGAAAAGTGAAATTTACCGGACATTCACTAGGAGGAGGAAACAGTGCCATGGCTTCCTATTATACTGGGCTTCCGGGATATACCTTCAATGCAAGAGGAGTACATGGCAATACACTCGATTATCTTGATAAAAAAGGAGCTGTAAAATCAACTTCAAGCATTATCAATTACAGTACAAGTAATGATATTCTTAACGGGCTGCAAAATAACAGGGAAGGCCTGCTCTCTACATTGGCTTTATCCAGAATTCCGGGGCTTAACAAAATTGCAATTTTCGGAGGTCTTACGGGAGGAGTTCCAAGGGCTTTAGGACAACAGCATGAAATCTTCGGATATATTGATGATAATGAAGGGCTTGGAATCAAAACCATTGGAAGCGGACATAGCGCATATAATGATGCGTTCCAGGCAATGCTGGCCACTATTAATACTGATGTTGTAGCTAATAATATATAATATGAAACCAATTATTTTAATAATATTTTCCATCATGACACTTTTTTCCTGTTCAGATTTTAATCTTAGGTCGCGTAAAAACGAAAATAGAAATCAATATCCTCCTTCAAGAATGTTTACGGGAGACGCTTCATCAGCTGCCCAGAAAATGTTTGATGGAGATCTTAAAGGCATGGAAGATCTGATTAAGGAAAAAAATATTGATATCAATAAATTGCAGGAAAATACAGGATATACCTTACTGATGTATGCTTCTATTATTGAAGATTTAAAAGCAATGGAAAAGCTTTTAGAGCTGGGAGCTGATCCCGATATCATAGTGCCTCATGAAGGTCTTGAATCTCCTTTGAATCATGCTGTAGCACTTAATAATTACGAAATGCTGCAATTGCTTTTCAAATATAAAGCCAATCCTAACCCGGCCGTAGGGAATTCCCTTTATCCGATGCAATGACCCTTGGAGGTGATGAAGGTACCGAAAAGAAAATGATTGATTACTTACTTCAGAATGGAGCTGACATCAATAATGTTTCTTATAATGGAAGCAACATTATGGAAAGTGCTGCCCGGGACGACCTGGATATGGCTGAATACTTTTTAACTAAAGGAGGATTGCCTAAAATTAAAGGAACGAACCTTTGCCCAATCGCAGATTATATTCAGTATAAGGAAAAACAGAAAAATGAACGTAACCTGCCTGACTCTCCTTACTATGAAAAATTATTCAGAATTAAAAAACAGCTGGTTGAGAAATATAATGTATCGTTCCCATATAAGAAGGACACATTAGAAGAAGCAAAGCTCAGAATAAAACAGTATGAATCGTTAAGCTCCAAAGATAAGCTATCAGTGAATTTCAAAAAAATTACGGAGAAAACCTTTATCAGGAAGATTTAAACAGAATTAAAGGAAAATAGCATCGTAAAAAGGTTAATAAATGCTTATTCAGGATGTTATTTATCTTTAATTTGTGAAATGTTTTATTTTTATAATTCTTCTTTTGGTTATGTAACATGCTCATAGATAGCGTATTATTTTGACATGTAAATCTAATGTCGTAGAATTACGACAACAAATCGTAGAACTACTACACTTTTTCAGATTTATATTCAAAAGTTTTTTTTAGCGATAAAGAGCTTCTATATTTGTTAACACAATCACTGAATCACAAAATATTAACGATTAAAATTTACAATCATGGCCGAAAGAAATTCAAGAGGAATCTTAAAATTCAACAACGGAGAAGGACAGAAGCTGTTAAAAATGAATTACAGCGTATCAAGATCTACAGACGTATCAGGACGTGTAGCATCAGACCCTTCCAACGCACTTATCAAGGTTACGGTAGAAGCTACTGAAAAATCAGACATCCTTGAAAGCCTGTTAAACGGTAAATACAAACCGACAGTAGGAGAAATTACCTTCAACAAATCTCACGAGGAAGGAACACTGATTACCCTGAAATGGGAAAACGGATATGTAATCCAGCACGAAGTAGACTTCGATGCTATTGACAGCAACAGTATGCTGATCAGCTTCGTAGTAAGTGCTGAAACCATTGACTACGGTACTTCTCAGTACGCAGGACTATGGCCTTCAGCAGGTAAATAAGCCTATTCATCATCTTAGTAAAAATAAAATTGGTACAGAACAGCGGGCAAGAGACGCTGTTCTGTTTTTTTAACACCATTAGACTTTTCGGAACAATTTCAGGTATAATATATCTCTTTATGGTGTAATAATAGATATTCCTACCTGCTTTTAATGTATTTGTTATAAGTTGTTGATGTGTTGTTTTTAAATCTAATGTCGTAGAATTACGACAATAAATCGTAGAACTACGACATCAAATCGTACAATTACGACACTTTTTCAGATTTACATTCAAATGCTTTTTTTCAAAAACAAGGGTTTTATCTTTGTATATAATTATTGAATTACAATTTATTACTAACGATTAAAATTTACAATCATGGCCGAAAGAAATTCAAGAGGAATCTTAAAATTCAACAACGGAGAAGGACAGAAGCTGTTAAAAATGAATTACAGCGTATCAAGATCTACAGACGTATCAGGACGTGTAGCGTCAGACCCTTCCAACGCATTAATCAAGGTTACGGTAGAAGCTACTGAAAAATCAGACATCCTTGAAAGCCTGTTAAACGGTAAATACAAACCGACAGTAGGAGAAATTACCTTCAACAAATCTCACGAGGAAGGAACACTGATTACCCTGAAATGGGAAAACGGATATGTAATCCAGCACGAAGTAGACTTCGATGCTATTGACAGCAACAGTATGCTGATCAGCTTCGTAGTAAGTGCTGAAACCATTGACTATGGTAATTCTCAGTACGCAGGACTATGGCCTACATCTGGTAAATAATCCCATAACTTAAATAAAAAAGAAACAGTATGCCTTTGGGTATGCTGTTTTGTTTTATAAAAATAGCTGTCATAAGAATGGAAAGCTGTTGAATAAGAATGAACAAATAAGTTTTGAAAACAATAGCTGCTAAACGGGATTGTAATATCATAAGTCCGAAATCCTAGCCCTGCATCCAGTAATCCGCATCCTCAAACCCCGGATACCCATTCCCGAAACTCTTCCTCAAACTATCAACTTTTACTCCTATTTTCTTATATTTGTTCATTATAGATAATATGGACGCAACACAAGATAAAAGGCTGTTTCTCATCGATGCGTATGCGATGATTTTCAGAGGATATTACGCATTAATCAGGAATCCGAGACTCACCAGCAAAGGGCTGGATACTTCTGCTATTTTTGGTTTTACCAATTCTTTGATTGAACTGATCAGAAGAGAAAACCTACTCATCTGGCCGTAGTTTTTGACGTAGGACAAGCCAGTGTAAGAACGGATGATTTCTCAGATTATAAAGCCAACAGAAGCGAAACTCCTGAAGCAATCAAGATTGCTGTTCCATACATCCACAGAATTCTGGAAGCAATGCATATTCCTATTCTTGGAGTAGAAGGATATGAAGCTGATGATGTAATAGGTACCATTGCCTGTAAAGCAGAAAAAGAAGGATATACCACCTATATGGTGACACCAGATAAAGACTTTGCACAGCTGGTTACCGATAAAATTAAAATTTATAAACCGGGGCTGAAAGGAGGTGATATCGAAATTCTCGGAGTAGAAGAAGTAAAGGCAAAATATGAAATTGAAGACCCAAAACAGGTTATTGATTTTCTTGCCATGATGGGAGATGCGGTAGATAATATTCCGGGACTGGAAGGAGTAGGTGAAAAAACGGCGATGAAGTTCCTTAAAGAATTCGGAAGCATTGAAAACCTGTTAGCCAATACTGATAAACTGAAAGGAAAACTGAAGGAAAAAGTAGAAGCCTCCGCAGAACGTGGGATTTTGTCTAAAAAACTGGCAACCATTATCTGTGACGCTCCGGTAGAATTCCATCAGGAACAATATGATCTTGAGACTCCCGATTTTGAAAAAGTAAAAGAAGTCTTTGATGAAATAGAATTCAGAAGGCTGTATGAAAACCTTTACAGGGCTTTTGCACCTGCACCGGCAGAAACTATTGTAGTAAGCGAGGTAGAAGTAAAACAGACCCCGGCTGGAACAGAAGTCAAGGGACAGGTAATGCAGCTTGACCTTTTCGCGAATTTTGAAGAACTGGAACAGGCTACCTCTACAAAATCAACCATTGAGCATAACGATCATCTGTATCAGTTTATCAATAACCCGAAAGCTCAGAAAAACTGGTAGATAATCTTTTACAGCAAAAAGTGGTTTGTTTTGATACGGAAACCACTTCATTGAACGAGCTGGAAGCTGAATTGGTAGGAATGAGCTTTTCTTATAAAAAAGGGCTTGCCTATTACATTCCGCTTTCTGAAGACCGGGCAGAGGTTTTGCAGACCCTGGAGATCTTCAGACCGTTTTTTGAAAAGGAAGACCTGCTGAAAGTGGCGCACAATCTCAAATTTGATTATAAAGTTTTAAAACAATACGATATTACGGTGAAAGGGGCCATGTTTGATACCATGATTGCCCATTACCTGCTGAATCCTGACGGAAGACACGGGATGGATTATCTTTCCGAAGTATACCTGAATTACAAGCCTGTATCCATTGAAACCATCATTGGAAAGAAAGGTAAAAAACAAGGGAACTTCAGAGATGCAGACCTCAGAACCCAGACAGATTATGCGGCAGAAGATGCAGATGTAACATTCCAGTTGTACGAACTTTTTGCACCACAGCTTAAAAAAGAAAACCTGGAAGAACTTTTCTACAATATCGAAATGCCTCTGATGGAAGTACTTGCCAAAATGGAACTGGCCGGTATTTCCCTGGATGAAAAATGGCTGGCACAGGAAAGTGTGGACCTTGAAAACGACCTGAAAGGATTAGAAGCAAAAATCTTCGAACTTTCAGGAGAAGAGTTCAACATGAATTCACCAAGGCAGCTGGGAGAAATCCTGTTTGAAAAAATGCAGCTGGATCCGAAAGCAAAGAAAACAAAGACCGGGCAGTATGCAACCTCAGAAGATGTTCTTCAGAAGCTTTCTTCAAAACATGAGATCATCAAACATATTCTGGAATACAGAACTTACCAGAAACTGAAATCAACCTATGTAGATGCCTTACCGTCGCAGATCGATAAAGACGATAACAGGGTGCATACCAATTTCTCACAGACTACAGCCGCAACAGGCCGTCTGGCGAGTGTAAACCCGAACCTGCAGAACATCCCGATCCGGACGCTGAGAGGACAGCAGATTCGTGGAGCTTTTGTTTCAGGAGAAGGAAAAAGATTATCTCAGCCGATTATTCACAGATTGAACTTCGTCTGATTGCTGAAATTTCAGGAGAAGAAAACATGATTAAAGCCTTCCAGGATGGAGAGGATATTCACGCTTCCACAGCCGCGAAACTGTTTAAAATTCCATTAGCTGAAGTTTCCAAAACCCAGAGAAGCCAGGCCAAAACCGTCAACTTTGGGATCATCTACGGACAGGGTGCTTTTGCATTGGCAGAACAAACCGGATTATCCCGTACAGAAGCCAAGCAGATGATTGAAGCCTACTTCGAGACTTACCCGAAGCTGAAGGAATATATGGCAGAACAGGTGAATAAAGCACGTCAGTTAGGCTATGTAGAAACAATATTGGGCAGAAAACGCCATTTGAAAGATATCAACTCAAACAACTTTGTGGTTAGAGGCCATGCTGAAAGGAATGCTGTAAATGCGCCGGTTCAGGGAAGCGCAGCAGATATTGTTAAGATTGCTATGATTAAAATTGACAGAGAATTGGAAGAGCAGCAGCTGAAAACAAAAATGCTTCTTCAGGTACATGATGAATTGGTATTTGAAGCCCCGGCGGATGAAATTGAATCTGCTTCCCAACTGATCAGAACAGAAATGGAAAATGCCTTAAAAACACAGGTTCCGTTACTGGTGGAAATTGGAGTAGGCGATAACTGGCTGGAAGCACACTAATCAGACTAAAAATAATACCGTAAATAAAAAACTTCCGTCTTGTAGGCGGAAGTTTTATTTGTTAAGACTGGGAAAGCTTATTCTTGTTCTACAGAATTGTAAATATTGGTAACAATATCATCAGGAGAAACGTTTTCAAATAAGAATCTTTCTTTCTTCACGATTACCTTTTTAGTTTCTGACGGCATTTCTTCTTCCATAGTATTTACCGTTTCAAGTGTTACTTTACCTTTCATTGGTTCATAATAGAGGGCAGAGTGAGAACCCGCCCCCATATTATAAGTTTCAATATAAGTGAGAACCAGGTTGTTGTCATTCATATATTTGAATTTGCTAAACTGATTGCCATTAGGCCCGATGTCATATAGATTGATATGTAATGCTCCTTTTTCAATACTGATGTCTTCCGGATCATGCATTTTATAACCTGAATCATTGTATTCGGCGGGGAGTACTGTTTCTGAGGTTTTAAATAACCGGTAGGTTTTGTCAGGATTCTTTAAAAGAACAATCATGGTTCTTTGCGCTAAACTATCATCTTTTTTCTGAGAACCAAAGCCTTATCAGGAAGTCCGTCCTGGTTGAGATCGCCCTCGGCTTCGTATTGAATTTCATACTGATTTGAAACAAAATCCCGGATTTGTTTTCCTGCTGCAGATTGCTCCTTCTGAGCTATTGCTGTATCCTTTTTTATTAAGATTGTAGAGCCTTTCGGAGCATCTGTTTTGGTTTTATTACATGAATAAACAGTTAAAGAAGCTAAAAGTAAAATGGAAATATTTTTTTCAATGTTTTTTTAAGATACAAATCTAACTTTTATTTCCTGATAATGGAAAATTATAACACACCAACATGCCAGCACGGTTACAGGAAGAAAGGAAAGTGAAACTGTATATTGAATTTCCGAACTGAAGTCGTAAGTGCTCCAGGAAGATTCCCTGTCTGCAAATAGGGTGTAGTTCCAAAATAGCCAGACAAAGATCAGTAATAAGAACTCAACAGAAGCCTTAAGGAAGATTTTCTTAACAAAGAAAGGCAGAGAAAAGACAATTGATAAGAACCCACCGGTTATAAGGGATACAGACACCGCATCTTCAAAAAATGAACAGTCTGTACAGCCGCTTGAAATACGGTCCGAAAAGGATCCCATCGACCAGTAAAATTGCAAGAATGTAACCACTGAAATCAAAATTGTACTAATGAACCATCTCTTCAGAAAAGAAGAGAACTGCTTAGGTTTAGATTCTTTCATGATGTTCAAATATCCGGATTATTTTATCATTCTTATGATAGCCAGATCGTCTGTAGGTTTTACCCCATACTTATGTTCCAGCTGCTTAAGTTTTTTGTTAAGCATTTCTTCACTATTGCTACCTTGTTTGTCAATCAATACATATTCAGCAAAATTGATGGTTTCATCCGATTCCATTTTTTACTTTTGAAAAGCTCAAAATACCATCGGTTGCAATGGAGATATCATTCAGATGATCAAAAAATAATTTCTGAGACTGAGCGGAATACCAGTCTTCAAAGTCTTCATGAAGATGATAAGCTAAATAATCCGGTTTGTTATCACGGTCAAATTCAGTGATATTTCCATTGATACAAACAACACCATCACCAATCGCCATGATAATTCCTTCATCCTTTGCATGGTCATAAACTAAGATTATAACAGTGGCTAATATCTCTTTTTCGTCCATCATCAGGTAATTTTTAACAAATTTGATTTCGTTGAAAAGACCTTTTATGATTTCCTTAAGCTCCGTTTCTAAACAATGCTTGTTTTCTTTTTCATATAATGCCTTGTAACCGTTTTCAATAATGATTTTACGTAAAATCTTCCTAATAAGTGTTGATGCAAAATGACTGTCCATTGCGGTAGAACATCCGTCCATCACAGCACATACCATTTTATCCGAACCGATTTTTTTGATAAGGAGATCATCTTCACAATGATTAAAATGATAATCTCCTATTTGTAGGGTAGAATATACATTCATCGGACGCTAAAATAGTTTATTTTTTAAGATATAGCTTTATTATCTTTATTCTCATTGATTAAAAAATGGCAACAGATGATCCATATAATAAAATCACTTGTTGCCAGCAATTGCAGAACAGATTGGCTCTGATATTAAATATCGTACTCTATTTCTCCCACATAATGCAGTGAAAAATCATCATTTTCCACAGAAACAGGATTAGGAATCACAAATCGTGTAGCAAAAATAATGGCATTCACGGGAGTATCCAGACTTAGTTCATTCAATTTTCTTTCCAGGATCGGGAGCCACTGGTCAGCATAAGAATATTCTGCAAACTTGTCATAAAGACTCAGGCTTTCATCTTCGAAGCCATATTCTATAAAATCATCATCAAACCATTTGATGTTCTGTGATTCTGCAAACTTGGAAACATACTGATCTTCGGTTTCCTCCTCGATATAATAATTTTCATCTTCTTCCACGAAACTGTAAAAGTCTTCTTCATTTTTAAAATATCCTAACCAGAAGTGTGAAATTTCTTTATCCATAATGTATATAAGTATTATTTTTTGATCTTTTTGAGCAAATTTGCCGTTGGTTATCTTTGTAATTATTTATTTCAGAAATTGGTGCTATTAAGATGTAATATTACAAAAGTTTTTTTGTGAAATATTTTTTTAATGCAGAGAACAAAATCCGAGTGGCAAAAGTAGTTCTTTAATTGTATTTTATTGTAAATTTATTCCTGGTTTAAATTAAAAGCTATGGATTTCCTTCAGGACCATTACATTGTCAAAAATGAATTGCTGCTGATCCTCATTTCTGTTATTCTGGGACTGTTCATTGGTGCTGAACGTGAATACCGGAATAAGTCTGCCGGTCTCAGAACATTTATTCTCGTTTGTTTCGGAGCCTGTCTTTTTACCATTCTTTCTATAAAAATAGGAGTTGAGAACCCCGACCGCCTTGCTGCCAATATCATTACCGGAATCGGATTTCTGGGCGCAGGAGTTATTTTCAAAGGAGATAATAAAATTGAAGGTATTACGACCGCTACAACCATTTGGGCTACAGCTTCTATAGGCATGGCAGTTGGTTCAGGATATGTTTACATTGCCTTGCTGGGAGCCGCTTTGGTACTGATCGTTCTGAGTGCTTTAACCTACCTTCAGAATTTTATTGATGATTATAATAAAGTAAGGGAATACAGAATTGCTGTAACCAGGGCAGAAGATATCAGCTATTGTGAGCATATCTTTAAAGAACATCATGTAAGATATCAGATGATTAAACAACAATATTCACAAGACAATTTTACTGTTACCTGGAGGCTTGTAGGAAAAAACAGCCACCATGAAGAAGTAATACGGAGTCTGATAAATGATCCTAAAATTACTGCTTATCAGTTCTAGATGCTGGAAGAGCAAAAAAATAAAGGCCGGAGCCTTTATTTTTATTTTTTCTTGAATACATAAAGATCCTTGTTCGGACCGTCTATTTCCTTTCCTTCCATATCCAGCTGGATCAGCATATTCTCCCCCACTTTATATTTATAGTTTGCAGATTTCCCTTTTAAAGTGATTATGCTTCCTGTTGCATCCCATGCAAAAGACCCTTTATCCTGGTTCTTTGAATTCCTGTCAAGGTACTCTTCCGTGATGCTGAATGTTTTATCATTGTTCAACGTTAAAGAAGTCTTGATTCCCGGACAGTCAGCACATGGAACAGTAGCTTCATAAGTTCCGGCCCAGTCCAGGGCATTCTCTGAAGTATCTCCGGCAGCAGTAGGAGTTGCTTTTGTGATACTGTCTGTCGCTGTTGGTTGAACTGCCGCAGCAGAATCTGTTGTTGCTGTTGTTTCAGTCGTTTCCTTTTTAGAACATGAAGCAAGGAACAGAGCGGCTGTCATACCCAACATGAGCATTTTGCTTTTCATCATAATAATAGATTTAAGTATGTTTTTAATAGTAAAGTTACTTCCAATAAACAAAAACTGAGCCAGAGGGAGGGTGGGAGTTTAATGTTTAATGTTTAATGTTGCTGGTTGCTGGTTGCTGGTTGTTGATAGTTGATAGTTGATAGTTGATAGTTGATAGTTGCTGGTTGATAGTTGTCAATGTACGGTTCTGGTTTACGGTATAGATCATTAAATGAATTTTCTGTTTTCCCTTCATTAATACCTTTTACTTTTTACATTTTACAAAAACTTACTCTTAACAACTTTTCCATCGGTTTTATAAAGCCTGTTCATATTTTTCTTCGTAAATTGGGGCAAAATTTTGATTATGACAAAAAAGATACTTTTATCTGTATTTCTTTTGCCAGCTGCAATGGCATTTGCACAACAATATGGAGGAATGTGGATTCCTACAGAGCTGAATGAAAAGGAAATGAAGGATTTGGGAATGAAGATTTCTGCAAAAGATATTTTTAACCCTCAGAAACCGAGCATTAAGGATGCAGTAGTGCAGTTTAACGGCGGATGTACTGCGGAAATTATTTCGCCTAAAGGGCTGCTTTTAACCAATCATCATTGCGGTTTCGGCCAGATTCAGGCACATTCTACCGTTCAGAATGATCTTCTTTCAAACGGATTCTGGGCAAAAAATACAGAAGGGGAACTTTCTAATCCCGGACTAAAAGTAGATTTTATTGTAGATATAAAAGAAGTTACGGATCAGATTTTAGAAGGTACGGATCATCTTACAGAACCGGAACTTACTAAAAAGATCAATAATAATATTGAGGTATATAAAAACGCTCAGAAAATCGAATCTTACCAGTCGATCATGGTAAAGCCTATGTATTACGGCAACAAATACTATGCTTATACCATCGAAACTTATAAAGATATCCGGCTTGTAGGAGCTCCGCCTCAAAGTATCGGGAAATTCGGAAGTGATACGGACAACTGGGTTTGGCCAAGACATACCGGAGATTTCTCTATGTTCAGAATCTATGCAGACAAAAACAACAAACCTGCGGAATATTCAAAAGACAACATACCTTATGTACCTAAGCACTACTTACCGGTTTCCATAAAAGATAAAAACGAAAACGATTTTACTTTTGTATTCGGATTTCCGGGAAGAACTACGGAGTACCTTCCTGCCGTTGCTGTAGAGAAGATCATGAAAGATATTGATCCTGCAAAAATTGCCGTACGTGATGTTGCTTTAAAAACATTAGATGAGAAAATGCGCGTTGATAACGAGACACGTATCAAATACGCTTCAAAATATGCTTCAGTGGCCAATTACTGGAAAAAGTGGATTGGTGAAGTAGAAGGATTGAAAAAATCCAATGCTGTAGAAAAGAAAGTAATGTACGAAGGCTCTTTGGTTGCTAAAAATCCTGAGATCAAGAATACTTTGGACCAGCTGAATAAACTCTACAATGATCAGGCTCCTTATGCATTAAACAATGCTTACTACACAGAAGTGACCAGAAATGCTGAGACTTTAAAGCTTGCCGGAGACTATTATGATTTCGTAGCTGCAGTGGAAGCCGGAAGAATGGATGAAAAGGAACTTACAAAATTAAAATCAAAATTAACCTCTTTCTACAAAGACTATAGTGCAGAACTTGATGCTAAAGTAACAGCAAAATTGCTGGCATTATACGTTAATAAAACAGCACCGCAGTTTTTACCGGCAGGATTCAACAAATATAAAGATGAGAACGCCAACATTCCTGTAGTGGAAGATATGTCTAAAAACTCTGTTATCACAGGAAGAACTGCTGTAAACGGAGCAACCTTGACTACAGATATTGATAAAGCGTTTTCCAACCAGGATAAATTGATCAAGACTTTAAAGAAAGATCCGATTTATCAGCTGTATGTTGCCATGAAGGAAACCTATATGAAAACTGCAGACCCTCAATATACTTCAATGCAGGCAAAAATCGATGCCTTACAGAAAAAGTTCATGGCTCAGCAGATGCAGACGGATAAGGACAGAAAGTTCTTCCCGGATGCCAACTCAACGCTTCGTGTGACTTATGGTAAGGTAAAAGGCTCTACGCCAAGAGATGCCGTCTCTTACGGATATCAGACTCACCTGGCAGGAGTAATGGAAAAATATGTTCCGGGAGACTATGAATTTGATGTTCCAAAGAAGCTGATTGATCTTTACAACAAAAAGGACTTCGGAATCTATAAAGATAAAACAGGTGATGTTCCTGTAGGATTCACTGCAACAAACCATACAACCGGAGGAAACTCAGGAAGCCCTGCTTTGGATGCCAACGGAAACCTTGTGGGACTGAATTTCGACAGACAGTGGGAAGGGACTATGAGTGATATCAACTATGATCCGCGTTTCAGCAGAAATATCATGGTAGACACAAAATATATCCTTTTCATCATTGATAAGTTTGCTGACTCAAAGTGGCTTATTGATGAAATGAAAATTATAAAATAATTTAAAAGTTATACCTTTAAGAATCTATTTGAATTGAGTTTTGAATAGATTCTTTTTTATTTTAAATAATGAAAGACAGGATCATCAATGTACTGGCAGCCTTCGGATCTGATCATATCGGGAAATCTTTTCCGCTGGATTACTGTCTGCCTCTTTATCATAGTGTTTCAGACAGAGAACTTACTCATCTAAAGCACGTGATCTGCTATAAGAATACCAGGCAGTTTGAAGAAGATCTGGACTATCTCTCAAAGAATTTTCAGTTTGTAAACTGGCAGGAGTTCAAGGATTTTATGTCAGGAAATTTTAAGCCTGCAAAAAAAATTGCTTTGCTTACTTTTGATGACGGTTTCAGAGAATTTTATGAGGTAGCTGCTCCCGTTTTGGAACGTAAAGGAATTTATGCCTGTAATTTTATCAACCCTGCTTTCATTGATAATAAAGAAATGATGTTCAGGTGTAAGGCAAGCCTGCTTGCAGGTGCTGTTGAAAAAATAAAAACCATAGATCCTGAAATTTATTTTAGTTTATCACTTAAAAATACAGAAAGACACATTTTAAAAAAGAAAATTTTATCGGTTAATTATCAGGAAAAAGATATCCTGGACTGGCTTGCAGAAAAACTTGATGTAGATTTTAAAACTTATTCCAAAGAATATAAGCCTTATTTGAGTACTGAAGAATTAAAGGACCTTACCCGTAAGGGCTTCGGAATCTCATCGCACAGCTGGGACCACCCGAAATACGGAGATTTATCTCTGAAAGAACAGCTGGAAACAACAGATAAAGCTTTTGCTTATGTAAAAGAAAATGGTTTCCTGTATGAAAGTTTTGCGTTCCCGTTTACAGATTTTGAAGTGCGGAAAGATTTTTTTGATGAACTCTATAAAAATGAAGAAATTTACTGCAGCTTCGGATGTGCCGGCATAAAGCTGGACAGTATAAAGAGAAATTTTCAAAGAATTCCAATGGAATTGGGAGAGAGCGGAGCACAGATATTGAAAAAGGAAATTGCTTATTTCAGGCTGAAAAAGCTGGTCAATAAAAATATGATTGTGAGAAAATGATAACACTGAAAACATATAACAGAAAAGAGCTGGAAGATTTTATATCATCCGGAGATTTTCAGCAATATGATTTTCTTCCGGTTACCAGACATCGTGCGCTGTCTCATATTCAGAATCCAAAAGCATCAGCCGAAGACACGCTTCTTATTCTGGCTTTTTATGATGAAAAACTGGTCGGTTATGTAGGATGTTTTCCGGATTATTTTGACATCGACGGAAAAAAATCCGCTATGCCTGGCTCAGTACTTTATATGTAAACCCTGAATACAGAAAGAAAAGACCAGCAAAAGCATTGTTGAAAAAGTTTTTGAAGAATACGAAGGAAGAATTGCCATTACAGAATTTACCAAAGAAGCAGAGGCTCTCTACAATATTATGGGAGTGTTTGAGTATGTCTTTCCTAAAGAAGGAAAACGCTATTATTTCAGAACCGATGCTGCTAAAATGATTCCTGAAAAAAGCCGGGAACTCAATTCCTGAAGCCGCTTTTTCAATTGCTGGATGTTGCAGCCAATGGGCTGATTTCAATAAAAAATCTTCCCGTACAAAAACCGGATTTCAAATATGAAATGCTGGATAAAATCGATCAGGAAAGTGTTGTTTTTATTAATGAATTTCCTAACAAACGGAATGCAGATGAAATCAACACTTTTATAGACAACCCATGGGTGCTGGAAGGGGAAAAAGATGAGAAATACTTTTTTCAAGTTTTGCAGGGACGTTTAAATATTTCTGGATTAAAATTTTTGATTCAAATAGTAAACTTAAATCCTGCTTTTTACTACAGCTTCGCGATGATTATCTTAAAATTCCATATCTGTTTTCAAAAGCTGATTCAGATGAGGTTGCCAGGTTTTTAAATTACTTCATCATTATTTATAAAGTAAGGGGTTTTACTTCTTACCAAACCGGATTGAACAAAGTGATACAAAATTCAAAAGTATTTTCCCATATCTATGAACGTGATTTCAAAAGAGAGTATCTTTTTCATAAAAACCTTTTGGCATTGCTACCCGATCATTTTAATCCAAACTATCAGGATGGCGACGGAGATTGTATGATGACATAAGCAGAATAAATTATCAATTATCATTCATCAATTATAAAAAACAAACGCCTGATAATCTTATCAGGCGTTTGTTTTTTTAATGTCCGAAAATATCCTTCAGGCTTACTTCTTTAAATGTTCCCATTTTATTAACGGCTTCCATATCCAGATTTTCTTTTTTCCGATAATGGCTGTATTGAATTGTATTGGTTTTATTATGGTATTATAAAATTTTTTCAGATCTTCGAACTTCAGGTTTTGGATCTGTTCATAGGTGTTTTTTCTAATGTCGTGGTAGATATTGAGTTTTTTTAGATCTAAAGTGTTAAAAAATATATTTTCGCGGGTTATTCTTGTTGAAGCAATCTGTTTCAGGGCTGTATTCTTTGCATTCTCAAACTGAATAGGCACTTCAGGAAGTTCCGTCATCAGTTCATTCAGGGTGTCCACCGCAATCATCAGCTTGTCTGGCTGGGTCCCGATATAAGTGGTCACATAATCAGGATGGTTGAGCTCAGAATTCGCTGCATAGGAAACATACGCTGAGTAGGCGAGACTTTTACTCTCACGGATCTCCTGGAACACAATCGAAGACAACCCTCTTCCAAAATATTCATTAAATACATTGATCTTTCCAAAATGATTAGGATTCACCTCGTTTCCTTTTCCGATCTTACTCATTTCAATCTGAACCATATCATAATCGATGAAATTGACATTTCCTCCTGTTGCAGGTTCCGGATATTGCTTGGCATCAGGGATCTGAAGACTTTCAGGTTCTATATACCTTCCGATATATTCCTTGAATTTTCCAAAGTCTTTACCATAGAAAAACACCTGATAAGGATATTTGAAAAGCTTTTTCATTCTGTCTGTAAAAACGTCCGCGTTGCTGTTTTCAAGTTCTTCCTTGGAAATAACATCCGTAAAACGTGAATTGCGTCCCAACTTTGTATAATTGTTCAAAGCCGTTATAATACGGTTTTTGTCTTTCTTGATCGCCTGGCGGTTTTCCAGTACTGTTCCTACAAACTGATTATAGATCTCCTGATCAGATTTTACATCATGCATCCAGTGCTGAAGAAGGGCAATCCCTTTTTCTATATTCTCTTCCAGCCCGCTTAAAGATATGGTCAGCTGATCATTTGTTGTTTTAAAATCATTGCCGATTCCTATTTTGAAAAATTCCTTTTTCAGATCTTCCGGCGAAAGCGTATCTGTTCCCAAATACTGAAGCAGTTGAGTTGAAATTCCTAAATCTCTGTCATGATCACTTCCCATAGGAAAAATAAAATGCAACTGGGCAATATCGTTGTACTTGTTCTTTACAAAGCTTAATTTTTTGCCATTCAGCTGATCAGTGATGATTTCCTTCTGATAATCAATAAATTCAGGCTTAATGTCATCAGTTTTATCTGCTAAAATCTCTTTTAAAAATTCAGACTGAACATCACGGTTGATCTTAACAGGAGTGATGCCGGGGTTCTCAACTCTGATCAGTTTGTCGTTTACCCCTTTTTCTTTATTAACAACCACATAGTTTTCCCTGAAAAAATCATTGGCAAAATTTACCACATCTTCCTTGGTGAAAGAGGCGTATTCATCCATTTCATTCAGTTCCTGCTCCCAGGTTCTTCCTTTTATATAAGAATCATAAAGTGTAGTGGCGAGTCCTTCTGCGGTTTCAAGCCCTTTCATTCTCTGAAGTTTGAAATCATTGATGATTGCAGGCAGCATCCAGTCCGGGAAATCTCCTTTCTTGATCAGTTTAATTTCATCAAGTACCATATTCTTTGCCTCCTCCAGAGTTTGTGTTTCCTTAGGAACAGCAACGATGGAAAAGTAGCCGTACTGTCTTAATCCAACAGAAAAGGCTTGTGCCCATAGCATTTTCTGCGTTTGGTTGATATGTAAATCAAGTAATCCGGCTTCCCCTCTGTTGCTGAGGATATTGGCTATAATATCGGCCAGCATAGCTTCTCTGGTTCCATAGCTTTCTGTTCTCCATGCAATCTGAGCCCGTGGAGTAGTAGGGCTTTTTACCGTTCTTGTAACAATTGATGTTATAGGCTGTTCAATAACGGGCGTCTTCTTGGGAAGTTCTTTATAGGGTAAAGTACCGAAATACCGATCAATCAACTGAATCGTTTTTTCAAAATCAAGATCACCGACCAATACCATGGCATAGTTATTAGGAACATAGTATTCATCAAAATACTTGTGAATAGCCTTCATTGAAGGATTTTTCAGGTGCTCCGGTTTTCCAAGGGTGGTTTGCTGTCCGTTAGGATGAGTAGGAAAAAGAGCATCCATCAGCTCATAATTCACAAGTCTCGTATCATTATCCTGCGCTCTGTTGAATTCCTCATATACTGACTCCAGCTCAGTGTGGAAAAGACGAAGTACAATTTCAGAGAACCTTTCCTTTTCTATTTTCAGCCATTTTTCAAGCTCATTATTCGGAATATTGTTTTTGTAAACCGTTTCATCAAACCAGGTATGTGCGTTGGTTCCGCTTGCTCCCAAAGAAGAAATTGCTTTGTCATACTCATTGGCAATGGCGTACTGGCTGGCTTCCTGTGAGATATCATCTATCTTTTTATAGATTTCCTTTTTTTCTCAGGATCCTGTTCTGCTTTATGCTCTTCATATAATGCTGAGATCTGATCAAGAAGTTCCTTTTCTTTTTCCCAATTCTGGGTTCCGATTTTTGAAGTCCCCTTAAACATCATATGCTCCAGATAGTGTGCCAGCCCCGTATTATCAGCAGGATCATTATTACTTCCTGTCCTTACGGGAATGAAGGTCTGTATTCTCGGAGCATCAAAGTTCTGTGCAAGAAAAACCTTTAATCCATTCTTCAAAGTATAGATTCTGACGTTGTTCTCGTCGTTTGTTACTGTAATATATTCGTAATGGTTATTATCTGTATGAACCGTTTCCTTATATTTTCTGTCTGTCATATAAAAACTCATTTCATTCCTTAGAAACCGGAATGCACTGCAAATGTAAGGAATCAAAAAAAATGTCAGTCTCTTTTTATCATTATTACATCTATTCTTATAGTTGAAAACTTGAATCATAAAAAGAAAGCCATTACTAGAAGTAGTTAAGATTTGTGATTGTTTCCTTTATTAAGATATCACTCTCCGACCCTCCAACTCTCCAACTTTTTCAGGAGCTTCATCCTGCTATCCATTTCTACTCCTCGCGCCGGGGCTTCCCGTACTCAAGCCCTCTCGCTCCGGCTTCTGCTGCGGGGTAACCATTGCTATCAGGGCTAGGGAAGGAGTTGTTAATGATGAATGATGAATGATGAATGATGAATGATGAATTTCATGGTAGGAGGATATAGTGGTCCGGGTTATTGTGTTGCGAGCTTCGGGTTAGTGAATCCAAGCCTTTATTTCCATTGTGTCATTCCGTAGGAATCCAAACCTCTTGACCAGAGTAAAGGATGTAAGTTAGCAGGATAATGTCTAAAATCTTTTTTTACAGTTGGTATTATCCGTGTCATGCTACGGACAAGTTTTGTCCGGACTCCTGTGGATTGACAATGCTGTGTTTGATATATAATCTGGTGTATCATCAATTCAATAGGAACCCGGTATAATTCTGAACTTGTCGAAGAAAGCTTGTTTTCTTCTATAGTCTGGTCTCTATTATATAATATATATACTATTTTGATCAAGGGTTAACCCGCCCACCAACTCCCGGACGCTCCCACGCTTCCCACCCAGGACCCCAAACAAATGTTTAAAATTTTTCTACCTGCCTGCCAGCGCTTTAAGCTGAAATATTACGAAACGGTAAAATTTAAGTTAAATAAACTTGTTTTGCGTTGTAAGAAGTTGCTATCTTTGCCCCACTGAAAACGAGAGTAGATCAGTAAGCGCAGAAGAGCCTTTGGATAGGCAGAGACATTATGACTCCGAAAAGAAACAGACGAAAAAAACTTCAAAACTTTTTGTAAAAAGAGTTGCGGGATAAAAAAGAGTTTGTATCTTTGCAGTCCGAATAAATCGGAGCGCAGGAGCAGGGTGATTGAGATGTTGGATAAGGATTAAGGTTACTTAAAAAACTTTAAAATTTTCTTTAAAAACATTTGGTCATTACAAAATAAAGTTTTACTTTTGCACTCGCAAATACGGAGCGACACTGACAGAGAGATTGCTTCGTTATAAAGCGGAAGATATAAAGATCATTGACATACAATATAACAACCAAGTAAGGAAAAACTAAAGCGTTAAAAACTTTGAGTGAGTCGGACAAACATACAATGGAGAGTTTGATCCTGGCTCAGGATGAACGCTAGCGGGAGGCCTAACACATGCAAGCCGAGCGGTAGAGATCTTTCGGGATCTTGAGAGCGGCGTACGGGTGCGGAACACGTGTGCAACCTGCCTTTATCTGGGGGATAGCCTTTCGAAAGGGAGATTAATACCCCATAATATATTGAGTGGCATCACTTAATATTGAAAACTCCGGTGGATAGAGATGGGCACGCGCAAGATTAGATAGTTGGTGAGGTAACGGCTCACCAAGTCTGCGATCTTTAGGGGGCCTGAGAGGGTGATCCCCCACACTGGTACTGAGACACGGACCAGACTCCTACGGGAGGCAGCAGTGAGGAATATTGGACAATGGGTGCAAGCCTGATCCAGCCATCCCGCGTGAAGGACGACGGCCCTATGGGTTGTAAACTTCTTTTGTATAGGGATAAACCTAGATACGTGTATCTAGCTGAAGGTACTATACGAATAAGCACCGGCTAACTCCGTGCCAGCAGCCGCGGTAATACGGAGGGTGCAAGCGTTATCCGGATTTATTGGGTTTAAAGGGTCCGTAGGCGGATTTGTAAGTCAGTGGTGAAATCTCACAGCTTAACTGTGAAACTGCCATTGATACTGCAAGTCTTGAGTGTTGTTGAAGTAGCTGGAATAAGTAGTGTAGCGGTGAAATGCATAGATATTACTTAGAACACCAATTGCGAAGGCAGGTTACTAAGCAACAACTGACGCTGATGGACGAAAGCGTGGGGAGCGAACAGGATTAGATACCCTGGTAGTCCACGCTGTAAACGATGCTAACTCGTTTTTGGGCTTTCGGGTTCAGAGACTAAGCGAAAGTGATAAGTTAGCCACCTGGGGAGTACGAACGCAAGTTTGAAACTCAAAGGAATTGACGGGGGCCCGCACAAGCGGTGGATTATGTGGTTTAATTCGATGATACGCGAGGAACCTTACCAAGGCTTAAATGGGAAATGACAGGCTTAGAAATAGGCTTTTCTTCGGACATTTTTCAAGGTGCTGCATGGTTGTCGTCAGCTCGTGCCGTGAGGTGTTAGGTTAAGTCCTGCAACGAGCGCAACCCCTGTCACTAGTTGCCATCATTAAGTTGGGGACTCTAGTGAGACTGCCTACGCAAGTAGAGAGGAAGGTGGGGATGACGTCAAATCATCACGGCCCTTACGCCTTGGGCCACACACGTAATACAATGGCCGGTACAGAGGGCAGCTACACTGCGAAGTGATGCAAATCTCGAAAGCCGGTCTCAGTTCGGATTGGAGTCTGCAACTCGACTCTATGAAGCTGGAATCGCTAGTAATCGCGCATCAGCCATGGCGCGGTGAATACGTTCCCGGGCCTTGTACACACCGCCCGTCAAGCCATGGAAGTCTGGGGTACCTGAAGTCGGTGACCGTAACAGGAGCTGCCTAGGGTAAAACAGGTAACTAGGGCTAAGTCGTAACAAGGTAGCCGTACCGGAAGGTGCGGCTGGAACATCTCATTTTAGAGCGTCAAAAGACGTTAAACAAAATCAGTATCGTAAGATACAAAGTACTTGCTTCAAAGTAAAGCTTTAGTTTTTTGTTTGGTTGCTATATAACAATACAAAACCCACTAGAAATTAGTACAGGGAAGAGATACAAGAGCCGAGAGCCCAGACCCAAGACGATAGAAAGTCTTGTATCTAGCATCTTGGATCTAAAAGTCTAAAAAGACAGTCTCGTAGCTCAGCTGGTTAGAGCGCTACACTGATAATGTAGAGGTCGGCAGTTCGAGCCTGCCCGAGACTACTAATTAAAAAGACGGGAAGATGAAAGAGTCAGGAGTCAAGACACAATTAAAAAGTCTTGTATCTGGCCTCTGGGGTCTCTTAGTCTACTAGAGGGGGAATTAGCTCAGCTGGCTAGAGCGCCTGCCTTGCACGCAGGAGGTCAAGGGTTCGACTCCCTTATTCTCCACAGTTTTGGAAGTTTGATTTAAAAGTTACGGATGGAGCCAACAACAACATCTGTTGATCAGACTGAAAGAAAGAAATAAAGATCATTGACATTAACGGTAAAGACATCACAAAGAGAAAACCGAGCGCATAAAGCGCTTGAGTAACCAATAGGAAAGAAATCGTTAAGGGCGTATGGCGGATGCCTAGGCTTTCAGAGGCGACGAAGGACGTGGTAAGCTGCGAAAAGCTGCGGGGATTGGCACACACGAATTGATCCGCAGATATCCGAATGGGGCAACCCGGCATATTGAAGATATGTCACCTCGTAAGAGGAGCAAACCCGGAGAACTGAAACATCTAAGTACCCGGAGGAAAAGAAATCGAAGAGATTCCGTAAGTAGTGGCGAGCGAAAGCGGATTAGCCCAAAAGTCTTTATATATTTAGAAGAATGTTCTGGAAAGAACAGCCAAAGACGGTGATAGCCCGGTATTCGAAAGGTATATATTGATGATAAATGAGTAGGGCGGGACACGTGAAATCCTGTCTGAATATGGGGGGACCATCCTCCAAGGCTAAATACTCCTGAAAGACCGATAGTGAACAAGTACTGTGAAGGAAAGGTGAAAAGCACTTCGAATAGAAGGGTGAAATAGAACCTGAAACCGTACGCCTACAAGCGGTCGGAGCAGCATTAAGCTGTGACGGCGTGCCTTTTGCATAATGAGCCTACGAGTTAATTTTACTAGCGAGGTTAAGGTATTAAGTACCGGAGCCGAAGCGAAAGCGAGTCTGAATAGGGCGGTGAGTTAGTAGGATTAGACGCGAAACCTTGTGATCTACCCATGGGCAGGTTGAAGCTCTGGTAACACAGAGTGGAGGACCGAACCGGTTGACGTTGAAAAGTCTTCGGATGACCTGTGGGTAGGGGTGAAAGGCCAATCAAACTGGGAGATAGCTCGTACTCTCCGAAATGCATTTAGGTGCAGCGTCGATGTTAAGTTTATTAGAGGTAGAGCTACTGATTGGATGCGGGGGTTTCACCGCCTACCAATTCCTGACAAACTCCGAATGCTAATAAATGTTCGTCGGCAGTGAGGGCATGGGTGCTAAGGTCCATGTCCGAGAGGGAAAGAACCCAGACCAACAGCTAAGGTCCCCAAATATATGTTAAGTTGAAACAACGCGGTTGGACTGCATTGACAGCTAGGATGTTGGCTTGGAAGCAGCCATTCATTTAAAGAGTGCGTAACAGCTCACTAGTCGAGCGGTCCGGCATGGATAATAATCGGGCATAAACATATTACCGAAGCTATGGATTTATAATTATTATATCTGGTAGGAGAGCATTCTATTTGCGCCGAAGCAGTACTGTGAGGTATTGTGGAGCGGATAGAAAAGAAAATGTAGGCATAAGTAACGATAAAGCAGGCGAGAAACCTGCTCACCGAAAGACCAAGGCTTCCTCAGCCATGCTAATCAGCTGAGGGTTAGTCGGGACCTAACGCGAACCCGAGAGGGGTAGTGGATGGACACAGGGTTAATATTCCCTGACTTGCTCACAATAAAAGGGGACGGTTGGATGTATCTGCTGGAGACTGACGGAATAGTCAAGGCCTAGCCTTCGGGCGAAGCTGCTGTAGAGTAATCTGATCCAAGAAAAGCCGAAGTGAAGCAACCCGTACCAAAACCGACACAGGTGGTCGAGGAGAGAATCCTAAGGTGCTCGAGTGAGTCGTGGCTAAGGAACTAGGCAAAATAGTCTCGTAACTTCGGAAGAAGAGACGCCATCAGCAATGGTGGCCGCAGTGAAGAGGCCCAGGCGACTGTTTATCAAAAACACAGGACTCTGCTAAATCGAAAGATGCTGTATAGGGTCTGACACCTGCCCGGTGCTGGAAGGTTAAGGAAGGTGCTTAGCGTAAGCGAAGGCATTGACTGAAGCCCCAGTAAACGGCGGCCGTAACTATAACGGTCCTAAGGTAGCGAAATTCCTTGTCGGGTAAGTTCCGACCTGCACGAATGGTGTAACGATCTGGGCACTGTCTCAGCCACGAGCTCGGTGAAATTGTAGTATCGGTGAAGATGCCGATTACCCGCAATGGGACGAAAAGACCCTGTGAACCTTTACTATAACTTCGTATTGACTTTGAGTAAGTAATGTGTAGGATAGGTGGGAGGCTTTGAAGCAGGCACGCTAGTGTTTGTGGAGCCGTCGTTGAAATACCACCCTTTACTTACTTGGAGCCTAACTTCCTATGGAAGGACATTGCGTGGTGGGTAGTTTGACTGGGGTGGTCGCCTCCAAAAGAGTAACGGAGGCTTTCAAAGGTACCCTCAGCACGCTTGGTAACCGTGCGTAGAGTGTAATGGCATAAGGGTGCTTGACTGTGAGACCTACAAGTCGATCAGGTGCGAAAGCAGGACATAGTGATCCGGTGGTTCCGTATGGAAGGGCCATCGCTCATAGGATAAAAGGTACTCCGGGGATAACAGGCTAGTCTCCCCCAAGAGCTCACATCGACGGGGAGGTTCGGCACCTCGATGTCGGCTCGTCACATCCTGGGGCTGGAGAAGGTCCCAAGGGTTGGGCTGTTCGCCCATTAAAGTGGCACGCGAGCTGGGTTCAGAACGTCGTGAGACAGTTCGGTCTCTATCTATTGCGGGCGTTAGATGTTTGAGAGGGCTTGATTCTAGTACGAGAGGACCGAATTGAACAAACCTCTGGTGTATCAGTTGTACCGCCAGGTGCACCGCTGAGTAGCTACGTTTGGAAGAGATAAGCACTGAAAGCATATAAGTGCGAAACTCGCCTCAAGATGAGACATCTTTTAAGGGTCGTTGTAGATGACGACGTTGATAGGCTACAGGTGTAAAGACAGTAATGTCATAGCCGAGTAGTACTAATTACCCGTAGATTTATAGTCTATGGTTACTGTATCGAAAATAAAAAGACAAGTTCTTTATGCGCAGAAAAGGTTTTGTCTTTGTGAAAGTTTTTATCGCTTAAAACAGATGTCAGATGTAAGACATCAGATAACAGACCATACAATCTGAAATCTGAGATCTCCCCTCTGATATCTTATATACCTTCTTTAGGGTGGTTTTAGCGGTGGGGCTCACCTGTTCCCATTCCGAACACAGAAGTTAAGCCCACCAGCGCCGATGGTACTGCTAACGCGGGAGAGTAGGCCGCCGCCAGTTTTTATTTTATTTTTAAAAATCCTTTATCATAACGATAAAGGATTTTTTTGCTTTATACCCAAGACAGGCTTAAGCTATGAGTAATGAGTAATCAGTAATAATTGATGAATGATAAACGATACACCAATCACTCATTATTTATCATTCATCATTTATCATTCATCGTTTATTGTTCATCATTCATCGTTTATCCCACGTTGTCACTCCGCAGGAGTCTAAACAATGCATTTACATTTGAAATTATAGTTCATTATAAATCTTAAGCATTCAGAGCCTTTGACCACTCAACTCTGGGACCCTGAAGCTCTGATAACTAAGTCTGGATTCCTGCGGAATGACACAATTGGAACAGGATTAAGACCATTGAGACAGAGGTTATTTATAACTCACGGTGTATAACTCTTTATTACTTCCACCCCAAACCCCAGAAATCCATACCCCGGAACCCGTATCCCGAGTCTTGTAACATCATACATCATTGATCTCTTATCAGTAATGATGTACTGCTGTCACTATTACCGTTTATCATTCCCTCCACGTTGTCACTCCGCAGGAGTCTAAACAAGCCACTTTACATTTGAAATTATAGTTCATTATAAATCTTAAGCATCCAAAGCCTTTGACTGTTCAACTCTGGGACCCTGAAGCTCTGATAGCTAAGTCTGGATTCCTGCGGAATGACACAATTGGAACAGGATTAAGACCATTAAGACAGAAGCATTATAACCCACGGTGTATAACTTTATAATTTATGGTATGGATTAAAACTCAGAAGCACATACCCCGGAACCCGTATCCCGAACCCCGGTTCCCATCATTAATAACTTATCATTCATCGTTTATCATTTACCACTCATCACTTACCCCCTGTCACTCCGCAGGAGTCTAAACAATGCATTTTACATTTGAAATTATAGTTCATTATAAATCTTAAGCATCCAAAGCCTTTATGACCACTCAACTCTGGGATCCTGAAGCTCTGGTTACTAAGCCTGGATTCCTGCGAATGACACAATTGGAACAGGATTAAGACCATTGAGACAGAAGCATTATAACCCACGGTTTACAACTTTATAATTTATGGTATGGATTAAAACTCAGAAGCACGTACATACCACAGAACCCGTATCCCGAGTCTTGTAACATCATTCATCATTGATCTCTTATCAGTAAATGATGTACTGCTGTCACTATTACCGTTTATCATTCCCTTCACGTTGTCACTCCGCAGGAGTCTAAACAATGCATTTTACATTTGAAATTATAGTTCATTATAAATCTTCAACATTCAGAGCCTTTGACCACTCAACTTTAGGATCTTGAAGCTCTGATAACTAAGCCTGGATTCCTGCGGAATGACATAAGTGGAACAGGATTAAGACCATTGAGACAGAAGCATTATAACCCATGTTTTATAACTCTTTATTAGTTCCATCCCAAATCCCAGAAATCCATACCCGGAACCCGTATCCCGAGTCTTGTAACATCATTCATCATTGATCTCTTATCAGTAAATGATGTACTGCTGTCACTATTACCGTTTATCATTCCCTCCACGTTGTCACTCCGCAGGAGTCTAAACAATGCATTTTACATTTGAAATTATAGTTCATTATAAATCTTCAACATCCAAAGCCTTTGACCACTCAACTTTGGGACCTTGAAGCTCTGATAACTAAGTCTGGATTCCTACGGAATGACATAATTGGAACAGGATTAAGGCCATTGAGACAGAAGCATTATAACCCATGGTTTCAACTTTATAATTTATGGTATGGCTTAAAACTCAGAAGCACATACCACAGAACCCGTATCCCGAGTCTTGTAATATCATTCATCATTGATCTCTTATCAGTAATGATGTACTGCTGTCACTATTACCGTTTATCGTTCCCTCCTTTTGTCACTCCGCAGGAGTCTAAACAATGCATTTACATTTGAAATTATAGTTCATTATAAACCTTAAGCATCCAAAAGCTTTATGACCACTCAACTCTGGGACCCTGAAGCTCTGATAACTAAGTCTGGATTCCTGCGGAATGACACAAGTGAACCATGGAACCCGTATCCCGAACCCCGGTTCCCATCATTAATAACTTATCATTCATCATCCATTCATCATCATAGCCCCGATAGCAATGGTTACCCCGCAGCAAGCGCTGAGACCCTCCGGCTTCGCTCAGGGTGGCAGCGCAGGCGCGAGGAGTAGGAATGGATAGCGGGAAAAAGCTCCTAAACTTTAGAAGCTGATCAGCTAACTATTTCCTTGTATAACCCTGTTTTACTCAAATAATTTCAATAAGTTTGTAGTGGTTTTCTAAAATAATTATAATGTCAGGAAACATTCTGATCATCGATGATGAGATCAAACTCCTTAAATTGCTAGGAATGATCCTTTCCCAAGAGAATTTTAATGTAAAAGAAGCTTCTACAGCGCGTTCGGCAATGACGATGCTGGAGCAATATGAATTTGATGTTGTTCTGAGCGATGTGCGCCTGCCTGATGCTTTTGGAGTAGAACTGGTAAAGTCCATTAAAAGTAAATATCCGCAGCTTGAGATTATTTTGATGACGGCATTCGGGAATATTACGGATGCTGTACAAGCCATGAAGAATGGTGCTTATGACTATCTGGTGAAAGGAGATGATAATGAGAAAATAATCCCATTGGTGTATAAAGCTCTTGATAAGGTGAAAGATAACAAATCGAGAGTGGTTCAGCAGACTGCAACGAAAGGATTTGATCAGATTATAGGTAAATCACCACTAATTTTACAGGCTAAAAAGCTGGCAGAAAAGGTAGCTCTGACGGATGCAGCCGTACTTCTTACCGGAGAAACCGGAACAGGAAAGGAAGTCTTTGCGAGTGCCATTCATGAGGGAAGCGACAGGAAGAAGAACAGCTTTGTAGCCATCAATTGCTCTGCATTCAGTAAAGAGATTCTGGAAAGTGAGCTTTTTGGTCATAAGCAAGGCGCTTTTACAGGCGCTATAAAGGATAAAAAGGGATTGATCGAAGAAGCTAATGGTGGCACTTTATTCCTGGATGAAATTGGTGAAATGCCAATAGAACTTCAGGCAAAATTGCTCAGAGTTTTAGAAACCAGGGAATTTATCAAAATGGGAGAAACGAAAGTTTCCAAATCCGACTTTAGGTTAATTGCTGCTACCAACAGAGATCTGGTAGATGAAATACAGCAAGGGAATTTCAGAGAGGATCTTTATTTCAGATTAAATGTCTTTGAGATCACACTTCCGCCATTAAGAGAACGGAAAGAAGATTTAAAAGCACTGGCTAAGAATTTTATTGATCTCTTTTCTCATAAGCTTCATTTATCCTCAATCCAGGTAACTCCGGATTATTATAAAGCACTGGAGAAAAATGAATGGAAGGGAAACATACGTGAATTGAGAAATGCGGTAGAACGTAGTTTGATTTTAATGGATAACAATATCCTGGATGCAGACAGTCTTCCTCATTATTCGGAGAAATTACCTGAAAACGATTCTTTCAGTATCCGGTCACTGGAAAAAATACATATCCAAAAAGTCTTACAGTATACAAAAGGGAATAAAGCGGAAGCAGCCCGGTTACTTGAGATCGGTATTGCTACATTATACCGTAAGCTTGAAGAATACGGATTAAAATAAACCGATTATCATTTTAATAAAGAGCCTATCATTTTGATAGGCTTTTCTGTTTTTATACAGGGAGGTTTTTGAGTTTAATTAATTGTAATTCAATTGTTTAAATGTTTGTTTTTTAAAATGGAATTTCTTTTGGCATATAGTCTCTGAATAAAATATTTAAAAATGACAATTTCAAGAAAAACGTTTAAAAAACGGGAGCATTCGACTTTTAGTCTGCTGATTGTATCGTACGTATTGTTGACCCTTTTAACCCTAATAATTAAGATATGATGCTGATAAGTTTAATTCTGCTTTTTGCAGTGTTGTTTTGGCTTTTATATAAATCAGTTGAATTTTTTGATAGAATATAAATTATGTGGAGTTTATTTTTCCTCTCAATACTTGCCTTTGTGTATATCTGTTATGTTTTAATAAAACCTGAAAAATTTTAATCCATCATGAATACAGAAATATTAGGCATCATAGCAATGTTTGCTATTACTTTAGTTATCGGAATATTTTTAGGGAAATACATAGCTAATGTCTACGGATACAAAAAAACTTTTCTGGATCCGGTTTTTGAGCCCGTTGAAAAGTTAATTTATAAAATTTCAGGGATTAATCCTGCCCGCCAGATGAACTGGAAACAGAATATGTATGCCATGCTGGCGATTAATCTGATCTGGTTTATCATTGGTTTTCTTCTTTTGCTGAATCAGGCGTGGCTTCCTTTAAATCCTGACGGAAACCCGAATATGTCACCTGATCTGGCTTTTAATACGACCATTTCATTCTTGGTTAACTGTAATTTACAGCATTACTCAGGAGAAACAGGGGTAAGTTATCTGAGCCAGCTTTATCTGATGTTTTTACAGTTTGTTACTGCAGCAACGGGAATGGCGGCAATGGCTGTTCTTTTCAAAGCTTTTAAAGAAAAAACAAGTACGGAACTGGGTAACTTCTACGATTTCTTCACAAAATCGATGATCAGAATCCTGGTTCCTATAAGCGTAATTGTCGCTTTAATCCTTTCTATCAACGGAAGTCCGATGACTTTTGAAGGGAAAGATCATATTATAACACTTGAAGGCCAGAAAGCAGACGTTTCCAGAGGTCCAGTATCTGCGTTTGTTGCCATTAAACACCTGGGAACCAATGGAGGTGGATTTTTCGGAGCGAATTCAGCACACCCGCTTGAAAATCCCAATTATATGACCAATATGACAGAAATGGTTACTCAAATGATCATTCCGTTTGCCTTGGTATTTGCACTGGGTTTTTATCTGAATAAAAGAAAGCTTTCATGGGTAATCTTTACGGTAATGACGGTCGGTTTTCTGGCGCTTACCATTCCGAATATTGTGAATGAAACAGGAGGAAATCCTCTGATTACACAAATGGGAGCAGATAACAGGCTGGGAGCTATGGAAGGAAAGGAAGTCCGTTTCGGAAGTGCAGCATCCGGGTACTGGAGTATCGCTACTACTGTAATTTCTACAGGATCTGTGAATGCGATGCATGACAGTACAATGCCTCTTTCGGGGATGAATGAGCTGCTTGCCATGATGATCAACTGTTTTTATGGCGGCTGTGGGGTCGGAATTCTTAACTATTTCATTTTTATCATTCTCGCCGTGTTCATCAGTGGTCTGATGGTGGGAAGAACCCCGGAATTTATGGGTAAAAAGATTGAAGCCAAAGAAATGAAAATTGCAATGATTGTGGCTTTATTTCATCCTTTCTTAATTCTTGCAGGAACAGCTTTAACGGCTTATCTGCCGGAATTCGGAGCAAAAACATTGAATAACCCTGGCTTCCATGGTTTCAGTGAAATGCTGTACGAGTTTACTTCTTCTGCAGCCAATAACGGATCCGGATTTGAAGGGTTGGGAGACAATACCCCTTGGTGGAATATCTCAACGGGAATTGTACTGTTACTCTCAAGATTTATCCCGATTATAGGACCTGTTGCAATCGCAGGATTATTGGCACAGAAGAAATATATCCCGGAAAGTTCAGGAACACTGAAAACAGATACCGCTACTTTCGGATTTATGACCCTGGCGGTGATTTTACTGATTGCAGCACTGTCTTTCTTCCCTGCATTGACATTAGGGCCTATTGCAGAGCAGATTCAGTACTTCTCAAAATAAATGTGAACATTAAAAATTAAAATCAATATTCAACCATTAAGGAAGCTGGTCTGACACTTACTGAAACGTTCACTTACTATTATCCATATCTATCCTTATGATCCGGCAGACCTTGATGGTTACTATTGATTTACAATGATATAAACTCTTTCAAAAAAATGAAAAATCAGTCGCAGACATTATTTCAAAGAGATTTGGTCAACGAAGCGATAAAACAGTCCTTCGTAAAACTGAACCCGAAAATTATGTTTAAAAATCCGGTAATGTTCCTGGTAGAAATCGGAACCGTTGTCATGTTTATCGTAAGCATGTTCAGCCTTACCGGTGATAAAACCCAGGGAAGCTTTTCCTATAACTTTTTAGTATTTATTATTTTATTTTTCACCGTCTTGTTTGCCAACTTTGCAGAAGCTATTGCAGAGGCAAGAGGAAAAGCACAGGCTGATACCCTCAGAAAAACAAGGGAGGAAACTCCGGCCAGAGTAGTCCTTGATAACAAGCCGGGATTCCAGGTAGAAACAAGCCTGAAAATGTCTGCTGAAATGAAATTAGGTGATATTTTCCTTTGTGAAGCCGGAGATCAGATTCCGATGGATGGGGAGATCATTGAAGGTCTGGCAACCATTGATGAGTCTGCCATTACCGGAGAAAGTGCACCTGTGATCCGTGAAGCCGGAGGAGACAAAAGTTCTGTAACCGGAGGTACAAAAGTATTGTCAGACAGAATTAAAGTGAAAGTAACCACAAAACCGGGAGAATCCTTCCTGGATAAAATGATTGCCCTTGTAGAAGGGGCATCAAGACAAAAGACACCAAACGAAATCGCACTAACTATACTTTTAGCGGGATTCACGCTTACATTTATTATTGTTACCCTCACTTTAAAGCCTTTTGCAGACTATGCGCAGACTCCGATTACCATAGCGGCATTTATATCTCTTTTCGTTTGTCTTATTCCGACAACCATCGGGGGACTGCTTTCTGCAATCGGGATTGCGGGGATGGACAGAGCATTGAGAGCGAATGTGATTACCAAAAGCGGTAAAGCAGTAGAAACCGCAGGAGATATTGATGTTCTGCTGCTTGATAAAACCGGAACAATCACCATTGGAAACAGAAAAGCAACCCAGTTTCATCCTGCCAATGGAATTCAGATTGAAGAATTCATTAAAGCTTCCGCATTAAGTTCTGTAGCTGATGAGACACCGGAAGGAAAATCAATCATTGAACTGAGTGCTTTAAAAACCGAAGATTTATTGGTTTCCAATCCTACATATATTGATTTTACTGCGGAAACAAGAACTTCCGGAATTGATTTTGAAGAAACAAGAATCCGTAAAGGAGCTTATGATACGATAAAAAAACTGACTGAAAAAGCCGGCAACATCTTCCCGCAGGAAACCCAGGATGCGGTAACTAAAATTTCTGAAAACGGAGGAACACCTTTAGTTGTTGCCGTTAATGAAAAAGTGTGGGGCGTTATTGAGCTTCAGGATATCATCAAAACCGGAATCCAGGAGCGCTTCCAGAGACTGAGAAAAATGGGTGTAAAAACGGTAATGGTAACCGGAGATAATCCTCTGACCGCAAAATTTATCGCAGAAAAAGCCGGGGTAGATGATTTTATTGCCGAAGCCAAACCTGAAGACAAGATGAATTACATCAAAAAAGAACAGCAGGAAGGTAAGCTCGTAGCGATGATGGGAGACGGAACCAATGACGCTCCGGCATTGGCTCAGGCAGATGTAGGTGTGGCCATGAACAGTGGAACTCAAGCCGCTAAAGAAGCCGGAAACATGGTAGACCTGGATAATGACCCTACAAAACTGATTGAAATTGTGGAAATCGGGAAGCAGCTATTGATGACAAGAGGAACGTTGACAACTTTTAGTATTGCGAATGATGTAGCGAAGTATTTTGCGATTATTCCCGCACTCTTTATCACTTTTATTCCTTCCCTTCAGAAGCTGAATATTATGAACCTTCACAGTCCGGAAACAGCCATATTATCAGCGGTTATTTTCAATGCAGTGATTATTCCGTTCCTGATCCCGCTGGCACTGAAAGGAGTAGCTTATAAGCCGATCGGAGCAAGTGCATTGTTAAGAAGAAACCTTTTGATCTACGGTTTGGGCGGGGTAATTGTTCCATTTATCGGGATCAAAATCATTGATCTGATAATCAGTTTATTCTATTAAAATTTTAAAAATGAAAAATCATATTGTTTCAGCATTCAGATTAACGCTTGTAATGCTGGTGGTGACAGGACTTTATCTGGCTGTAGTATACGGAGGTTCTAAAATACTTCCCAACAAAGGAAACGGAGAAGTTATTTATGACAAAGGGCAGAAGCTTTATGCCAATATCGGACAGGAATTTAAATCTGAGAAATACTTTCATGGCCGTCCTTCTTCCGTTAATTACAATGCAGCAGGAAGCGGTGGAAGCAACAAAGGTCCAAGTAACAAAGAATATCTGGAGATTGTACAGAAAAGGATCGATACTTTGAAAACGGATAATCCTGAAATGGGGAATACAAAAGTCCCTGTAGAGCTTGTTACAGCAAGTGGAAGCGGGCTGGATCCGGATATTTCTGAAGAAGGGGCACTGTATCAGGCCAAAAGAATTGCAAAAGCGAGAAACCTTTCCGAGGAACAGATCAGAAATTTAATTAATACTCAGACGGAAAAGCCGCTGTTGGGCCTTTTCGGACCCTCAAAAGTAAATGTTCTGAAGCTTAATATTGCTTTGGATCAATTAAAATAATAAATTAATAATCAAATAATCATGTCAGGGCTTTAAACCTTGACATGGTTAACATACCTTAATAAAAGTGAAAAAATATTTAGCTATAGGAGCCGTATTGGGAATGTTTTTCTCCAAAGCACAGTCATCAGATTCATTGAAAACAGGAAATAAAGTTACATTTTCCGCGTATGCAGAACTGTTTTATACCTACGATTTTAATGAGCCCGGAAATCATATGCGTCAAAATTTTCTCTACTCATATAACAGACATAATGAAATGAATCTTAACCTGGGATTGGTTAAAGCCAATTACCAGAGTGGGAATATCCGTGCCAATATAGCTTTAATGGCCGGCACGTATGCACAGGATAATATGGCAGCTGAACAAAATGCATTACGGTACGTGAATGAAGCCAATGTAGGAATCAGAATATCAAAAAATAAAAACTTATGGATTGATGCAGGGATTATGCCTTCCCATATCGGCTGGGAAAGTGCTATTGGGAAAGATAATGTCAATCTGACAAGAAGCTTAGCTGCAGAGAACTCTCCGTATTTTGAAACCGGAGCCAAAATTTCCTACACTTCAGATAATGGAAAATGGTTGGTAAGCGGATTGGTATTGAACGGATGGCAGCGTATCGCAAAGGCTGAGGGAAATCAGAGTATTTCTTTTGGTCACCAGGTAACCTATAAACCCAATGATAAAATTACCCTGAACAGCAGTTCGTTTATTGGGAATGATAAAGTAAAAGAGGATAAAAGAATGCGTTATTTCCATGATTTGTATGGAAGTTTCCAGATAACGGATCAGTTTTCTGCGGTATTAGGATTTGATATCGGAGCGGAGCAGAAATCAAAAGGAAGTGAGCAGTACAACATCTGGTACAGCCCGAATGTCCAGATGAAATATCAGTTGGACAGCAAATGGGCCCTGGCAGGAAGACTGGAGTACTACAATGATAAAAACGGAGTGATTATCAGTACTGAAACACCTAACGGATTTCAGACTTTCGGATACTCTCTCAATGTAGACTATGCAATATTCAAAAATGTTGTTTTCCGTACAGAAGCGAGAGGTTTAACTTCAAAAGATGCCATTTTTGCTAAAAATGATGAATTTAGAAAAGGGAATTTCTTTATAACATCAAGTTTAGCGGTCTGGTTTTAATATCGGTTCAGCCACAGAAAATAGTGCTTAAAGTAAAATTAAAAAGAATTAAATCAATGTCATCAGCAAAAGATTTTTAGAACTGATTCAGAAGTCCCGCAAAGGAAAATTCAAAATTTATATCGGGATGAGTGCAGGGGTAGGAAAGAGTTTCCGTATGCTTCAGGAAGCTCATTCCCTTTTGCGAAATGGCATTGATGTAAAGATTGGCTATATCGAAACCCATGGAAGGGAAGAAACTGAAGCTCTGGTGGAAGGTCTTCCGCAAATTGAAAGAAAATCGGTTTTTATAAAGGAAAGAACCTTGAGGAAATGGATCTTCAGGCCATTATCAACGAGCATCCTGAAGTCGTGTTAGTAGACGAGCTGGCCCATACCAACGTAGAAGGTTCCAAAAATAAAAAAAGATGGCAGGATGTATTGGAAATTCTTGATAACGGGATCAATGTCATCAGTGCCATGAATATTCAGCACATCGAAAGCCTGAATGAAGAGGTCAAAAAAATAACTGGAGTAGAAGTGGCAGAGCGGGTTCCGGATAAGATACTGGCACTGGCAGATGAAGTGGTGAATATTGACCTTACGGCTGATGAACTGCTGACCCGCCTGAAAGAAGGAAAAATCTATAAAAAAGAAAAAATTCAGACAGCGCTGAGTAATTTCTTCCAAAGCGGGCATATTCTGCAGCTTCGTGAGTTAGCTTTAAAAGAAGTAGCCACTCACGTAGAAAGAAAAGTGGAGACAGAAATCAAAACCGAGAATTTTAAACCTATAAAATTCCTGGCCTGTATCAGCAGTAATGAAAAAATTGCCAAAACAATCATCCGCAAAACAGCAAGATTAGCCAGTTATTATAACAGTCCGTGGACGGTTTTATATGTTCAGAAGCCCTCAGAAAATCCTGAAAAAATTGCTCTGGATAAGCAGCGGTATTTGATTAATAATTTTAATTTAGCACAGGAATTAGGTGCCAAAGTAGTCCGTATCAAAGAGAGCAGTGTTCATAACGGAATTCTGGAATATGTGATTGCCCATAATATCACAACGGTCTGCATTGGGAAACCTCATGCAAGGTTCTGGCAACGGCTCCTGGGATACAGCTGGATCTATACCCTGATGAACAGGCTGAATGAAAGACAGATAGATATTATTATTTTATCATAAAAATAATGAAACTTAAAACGAAACTTACCTTAGGCGTGGGCCTTTTATTTCTGCTGATCGTTCTGCTTTCAGTGATAGGTTCTGTATATATCAATAAATTAAAATCCGATACTGAAAAGATCCTTACGGCCAATTATAACAGCCTGGAGTTTTCTAAAAATATGTTTCTGGCACTGGATAATATCAGTACAGACAGTACCGTTGCAATAGCAGATTTTCAGAAAAACAATAAACTTCAGGAAAAAAACCTTACAGAATTTGGAGAAAAAGAAGCTACGCAAAACCTGAATCTTCATTTCAACAGTTATCTGAAAGCTCCGGATACCAATAAAGAAAAGCTGATACGAGAAGATCTGGCCAAGATTATGTCTTTGAATATGAAAGGGATAGAACGGAAGAGTGATATTGCGATTATTACTGCAGAAAACGCTACTTTCTGGATCGTAAGTTTAGGAACTGTATGTTTTCTGATTGCTTTTATTCTGCTTTTCAATTTACCACAAACCATCGCAGAGCCTATCAATCAATTGACCTTCAGTATCAAACAGATTGCCGATAAAAACTATAGTGAAAGAGTTCATTTCAAAGGAAGCGAAGAATTCAACAGTCTTGCAGATTCCTTTAACAGCATGGCGGAGAAACTTCAGGAATACGAAAGCAGCACACTTTCCAAACAGCTGATGGATAAAAAACGGATTGAAACCTTGGTTAATAACATGCATGACGCAGTTATTGGTCTGGATGAGAATCATTTTATCTATATGATCAATGATGAAGCTTTGAAAATCACCAATCTTCACAAAGAAGAAATTATCGGAAAAACGGCTCATGAAGTTGCTGTTAATAACGATCTGATGCGTGAACTATTGAAAAATATAGATCATCCGGTAAAAGATCCGATTAAAATTGTCCGTGATAACAAAGAAAATTATTTTGAACAGGACATCATCCCGATCAATATTGTAAAAACTGGTGAAAAAGAAAAAAATATATCGGAAAGGTAATTCTGTTAAGAAATATTACCCCTTTTAAAGAGCTTGATTTTGCCAAAACCAATTTTATAGCAACCATTTCCCATGAACTGAAAACTCCGATTTCAGCTATCAAAATGGGGGTACAGCTTCTTGGAAACCAAAAGTTCGGAGCGCTGAATGAGCAGCAACAGGAACTGCTGAAAAGCATCAATGAAGACGGACAACGCTTACTGGATATCACAGGCGAGCTGCTTAATCTTTCCCAGGTAGAATCCGGAAACATCAGACTGACTGTTGAGAAATGTTCTCCAAAAGAAATCGTACAGGCTGCTGTAAAGAATGTTGAAAAGCTTGCCGAGCAGAAAAACATTTCCATCAGTACAGAATATCTTCTCGAAGACAGCGATGCTGTGACTGCTGATTTTGATAAAACCGTCTGGGTAATGAATAATTTTTTAACCAATGCGGTAAAGCATTCTTTTCAGGATGAAAGTATTAAGATTGTAGTTGAGAAACTGGATTCTTTCATTCAGTTCAGCATCATTGATACCGGAAGCGGGATTGATGAAAAATACCACCGCCAGATCTTTGACCGCTATTTTCAGGTTCCCGGAGAACATCAGAATGGAACTGGCTTAGGCTTGGCAATCTCAAAGAATTTTATTGAGAAACAGCATGGAGAAATAGGAGTGAAGAGCTCTTTGAATAACGGAAGTACATTTTATTTCAGACTGCCGGTTTCATAAGGTTATGTTATATTTGCGATAAAAATAAAAATGAGAAAAACTTTTGGATTCTTATTATTTTCAATGGTACTCAGTATTCAGATCTCTGCTCAGACCTTCACCTTAGAACAGCTTAAAGGTTTCAACCAACTTACCATGGATGAGTTTAAAAAGGAAATGAAGCAGCTGAAATTCAGATTTTATGACAGAACTGAAGGCCTGGGCTTTGTTTTAACAGAATATGATTCCTCGGACTATACCTCGAAAATAGGAAAGTTTGAATATACTGAAGAAAAATCACAAGACAGTATTGAATTTACTTTTAAAGATAAAAAAATTACAACGAGTATCTTAAACTGATGCTGGCAGCCGGATATAAGGAAACAGAAAAAGGAAGGATCATTACCAAAGAACCCTATGTGGATTACCACAGGAATAACGAACATATCAGACTGATCTTGCCAAAGACAGGAGAAAGTTCACCATATACTATTATTGTTTTTAAGTAAATAAGTCTAAAACTTTTAGTATTCAACTCAATAAGCTGATCTTATATAATGTAAGATTACTGGCAGATCACCCTGCCATTGGAAGAAAGACAGATATTGAAAATGTAAGGGTAAAAATAGTAAGAGATTATCTGATATTTTATGAAGTTTCCAGCTTCTGAATTGATTATATTTCAATCTGGGATGGAAGAAGAGAAAATAGGAGTGAATAAATACATTTACTTTGTTGAAATAAAAAAGCTGCGAATAATTTTCGCAGCTTTTTTTATAACATTCGTGAGATTACTCTTTGATAAACTTCTGTACAATTGCTTTATCTTTCATGAAAACTTTAAGAATATAATTTCCTTTTGAAAGTTCAGAAACAGGAATTGAGTTTCCATTTACATTTGTTGAACGGATAATTCTTCCTGCTGCATCATAGATTTCAGCTTTTATAATTTCATTTTTAGATTGAATATGTAAAATATCTCTTACCGGATTCGGGTAAACAGCAATACCCGTATTTTCCTTATTGGCTTCTGCTGTTGCTAATACATTCTGAACGCTTGTTGTATAGGTATTGGTAATAATCGGATGATTGTAATCAAAATAAATTTTCGCAGTATTACTGAAGCTGTCTCCAGGATTTAAGGTAGATTTTGTTTTGATTTTAAACGAAACATAGCCGTCATTATGCGCGTCATCAAAAGGCAGTTGGATGTTTTCAAAGATGAATTCTACCGTATCCGGATTGGTAATTCTTGTTACAAAATTATGGCTTCCGTTTAATGCAACCAGGGAAGAAATATCAAATTTAGTAATGTCAATTTCATCTTTCACCACAATATTCTTTGCGTTTGCTGTTCCTGTATTTTCAAACCTGATCAGATAATGTACATAATCTCCTACCTGGGTTTGGGTAATTGTAGTTCCTTCAGACAGGTTTTATCATTCGGGTCAAAAGAATTGACAACCGTTTGATTTAATGCAAAATTATTGTCAGCAGGTGTTTCATCAGCAGCTCCATTGATTTGTGCGGTATAATGTAAAACATCATTTCCATTAAGTGGTGGAGTTTGTGTTGGTGTATTTAACTTCAGCGTTACGGTAATTTCTTTGGTTTCAAAAGGAGAAGATTCGTGAAACTCCAGTTCAGTGTTCCGGAAGATTGAGAGCTTGGAGATGTCGTTGCAGACTGATAGACCATTCGGGTATGATCAAAATTAAAAGCTATATTTCCGGATTGTGTTCCTGTTCCTTTGTTTTTATAAAAGATTTTATATTGAGTATCAAATCCCGGAACTGCTGCCTGCATAGGAATAATAACAATTTCCAGATCATTATGGGTACCATTTGCTGTTAAACAAAAGTTCTGTGTATAAGGACTTACCTGTGTTGGGAAATTGGTAGTGAATGAAGGTGGCGTAATATTAAAATAAGAAGGATTTTCCAATATAGGAGAGATAGTGTTCGTTCCGTATATCAGAGGGAAAGAATAAGATCCGAACGCATCTGAAATGGCCATGTTTTGCCCTAAAATATTGAATTTTTGAAAAGGTCTTATTATGTCATTAATGTCGCATCCATTTGTGTTCATGTCATATCTTGTTTTACCCTGAAGGATAAAATAAGAGCCTCCTGGTGTGAAAGAACAATAAGAATTTACAACAGCATTGGGCTGATTATAGGATGCTAATTGCGATATTATATAGTTAGTCTCTATAGGGTCAGTGCATACATATTGCAGTTGTGGTGTATTTGAAAAGCCAATGCCAAGATAATTATGCTTTCCGTTTTTAAGATTTAAAGTCTGTAAAGTAAGATTATTATCAAGATCAGCAATATCCAGAATAGTCTGCTTTGATAAATCAATATTCGTAAGCGAATTATTCATTACCTGAATACCTTTTAAGCCTTTTGCCTGATCAAATGCAATATTAGTTATATGATTATTATTGGCATATAAATAACCTAAATTTGGATTATTATTAAGTGTTAATGTAGTAAGCTGATTATTGTAAATATAAAGCATTCCAATCAGAGGGCTTGAGCTAAAGTCCAGACTTGTGATTTGGTTGTCGTTAGCAAGAAACATTACCAATCCGGTATAAGGGGTTACGTCAAAAGTCTGGAAAAGATTGAAGCTTATACTTAAATAGTTTACTAAAGAAGGATTAGGAATCGAAAGACTGCTTAGTTTATTACGAAATAATTCTAGCTTTTTCAAAGCTGTATCTCCGGCAAAATTAATACTTGTTAGAAATTGGTTTTGACTAACATTTACTTCTTCCAGAGCAGGGAGATTACTTAAATTTAAAGAAGTCATCGTTGAATTCTCCAATGATAATTTTGTAAGATTAGGAAGTCCAGAAATATTAAACCCACTAATGTTGGAAACAGAAATTTCTTGTACCGAAGTATTCTGGATATTTATAACGTTTCCCGCGCTGCCAATTTGTGCGGTATTTATAGCATTGCAGTTTTCAATCGTTACGTTACCTACTGTTCCGCCTGAAAAAATTAATTTTTGAAGATGAGTATAATTACTGAAAACCAGATCAGAGGATATATCAGGATTTGTTAGTTTTAGCTCAGTTAAATTTGGAAATTCAGTAAGTACTGATAAACTTGTAATAGCATTTGAAAGATCAGATAGATTTATTTTATAAACCAGCGAAGCTTCCGATAGTTGAATCTGTCCATCATTATTTGTATCCAGAGTAATAACGTTTCCGTTAGAATCCCTTGTTGCTCCGTAAGTAAACAATTTTGTTTTCAGATAGGTGTCGACATTTAACGTCTGAGCCTGAAACTGTGCAAACAGAATCATCAAAATGATTAAATAGATTTTTTTCATGGTTTAGTTTATTCTTTTTTTATTCTTTTTATAGAATTGATTGCAAAAATAAACCATTAAGACAATATCTTAATGGTTTATTTAATATTATTTTGATTTTATTACTGTTTCTCAATCAGATCCAGAAACTGCTGCTCATCCAGAATCGTAATTGTCCCGATATCCTGGGCTTTTTTCAGCTTGCTTCCTGCCTTTTCACCTACCACAAGATAGTTGAGGTTTTTAGAAACGGCAGAAATATTTTTTCCGCCATGCTTTTCTACCATCTCCTCAGCTGCTTCTCTTGTGAATAGAGATAATTTTCCGGTAAAAAGGAACGTTTTTCCTTCCAGAACATTGGATAGAACTTCATTCGTGCTTTCTCCTTTTTCAAGCTGTACACCATAAGATTTTAACCGCTCGATCATCAAAATGTTTTCAGGATTCTGGAAAAAATCAACGATGCTTACTGCAATTTTATTCCCGATATCTTCCACCTGGCAAAGTTCTTCAATGGTAGCGTTCTTTAATTCTTCAATCGTTGGAAAGTTTTTCACCAGTTTTTTGGCAACTGTTTCCCCTACATGCTTAATTCCGATTCCGTACAAAACTTTTTCAAAAGGAACTTCTTTGGATTTTTCAATTCCTGTGATGATGTTCTGGGCAGATTTTTCAGCCATTCTTTCCAACGGAAGAAGCTGTTCTTTCGTTAAAACATAGAAATCTGCAGGATTTTCAATCAGTCTCTCCCTGTACAGCTGTTCAATCGTTTCACTTCCCAGATTGTCAATATTCAATGCTTTTCTGGAAACGTAGTGGATCATTCTTCCTACGACCTGTGGCGGACAGTGAAGCTCGTTCGGACAGAAATGAATCGCCTGATCTTCAATTTTTACCAGCTCGGTACCACATTCAGGACAATGTTTGATATATTCAATTTCTTTGCTTTCTTCCGTTCTTTTATCCGTGTTTACCCCTACAATTTTCAGGATAATTTCACCTCCTTTTTCTACATAAACAAAATCATGTTCATGAAGATCCAGCTTTTTAATGATATCTTCATTATGCAGAGAAGCTCTTTTTACGATCGTTCCGGCCAGTAAAACGGGTTTAAGGTTGGCAACAGGAGTGATAGCACCGGTTCTTCCCACCTGATAAGAGACACTCTGAAGTTCTGTCTCTACTTTTTCTGCTTTAAATTTGTATGCCATTGCCCAACGGGAGATTTCGCTGTATAGCCAAGCTGTCTCTGCTGCTGCAATGAATTCACTTTTAAAACAATTCCATCTATTTCAAAAGGAAGGTTATGGCGTTCCGTATCCCAGAATGTAATAAATTCCTGTACTTCAGCCATCGTTTTACATAATTTGGCCTGCTGAGACGTTTTAAATCCCCAGCCCTGCGCTTTCTGAAGCAGCTCCCAATGGCTTTCAGCAGGAACTTCATCAGAAATAAACTGATACAATACAGAAGAAAGTCCGCGTTTTCTTACCTCAGCGCTGTCCTGCATTTTCAGACTTCCGCTGGCTGTATTTCTTGGATTCATGAAGGGGTCAAGACCTTCTTCCTCACGCAGTTTATTGATTTTATCAAAGTTTTTTCTGGTCAGATAAATTTCGCCACGCATAAAAAACTGAGCAGGGAAATCACCCTTTAAAGTCAAAGGAATATCTGAAATGGTACGTACATTCGGGGTAATTTCATCTCCCTGGAAACCATCACCACGGGTCACAGCCTGTGAAAGTTTACCGTTTTCATAAAGAATAGAAATGGAAGCACCGTCATATTTCAGCTCAGCAACAAATTCTACCGGATCGTCAATCGTTTTGATGATTCTCTTTTCCCAGTCTTCAAGATCGTCAAAATCGTAAGAATTGTCCAGAGAATACATTCTGAATTTATGCTGAATCGTAGGGAAAACCTTGGTAACACCACCACCTACACGTACCGTAGGAGAGTTTTCATCATAAAATTCAGGATATTTGGCTTCCAGATCCTGAAGTTCCTGCAGAAGCATGTCGAACTCAAAATCCGTGATTGTGGGAGTATCCAGTTGGTAGTAGTTTTCATTATGCTGATGAAGCTCTTTGCGGAGCTGTTCTATCTTTTGTTGAATGTTTTCAGACATTGCTTTTCTATCTTTTGAGCAAAAATAACTAAAGTAATCGCATTTAAAAAATAACAGAATAAAATAGTACAGGAAAATTAAAAATGCTTAATATGCTTTAACAGATTGGTTCTCTATAACATAAAACATATGTTTAAACTAATTTAACATAACGTTCTGATTTAATTAAAAAATGTTAAAACTTTCTTAAACACCCCGCTCTTAAAGTCAAAATACCTTTGCACATCTGATTGAAAGAAACCTCAAAATGATCTATCATCGTGAAAATCAAAGAGGTTTCCGGGCTAACATCAAAAAATTAATAATATAGATCTTCGGAAGAAATGAAAAAAGTAAAGATTGTACTGGGATTATTGTTTTTAGGGCTTGGGACAATGGCTTATGCACAGACCACACAAGCTTCTATTGTAGGGAAAGTTACCGGACCGGGAAGTACGGCTCAGGAAAAAGTGAAAGTAACGATCGTGAATGAGTCTACAGGATTCAGAACGGAAACGGAAACCAACTCAAAAGGGGAGTATATTTTTAAGGAAATTCCTTTGGGAGGGCCTTACACCGTCATTGTAAATGATGATAAAAAAGAAGGGTACAATGTGAACTTCGGTGATCAGGTGACAGTCAATATGGATCTTGGCAATGAGAAGCATATTGAAGAAGTAAAGATCACCGGAAACCTTAAAAACAAGATCGGAAACCTGGGAGCAGCTACCGCAATTTCTGCCAAGAACATCAGTATGCTTCCTGTAAACGGACGAAACTTTACCAACCTTACGGAACTGTCACCTTTAAGTGGAAAAGGAGGAAACCTTTCCGGGCAGCTTGGATCTTCCACCAACTTTACCATAGACGGGATGACTGCAAAAAATCCAACCTCTGCAGGATCTACTACCAGCCGAAGCGGTGCACCGTTTTCAATCTCTATTGAAGCAGTACGTGAATTCAAAATCACCACCAACCAATATGATGTTACATTGGGAAGAAGCGGAGGAGGAACGGTAAGTGCCGTTACCAAATCGGGAACCAATACGTTTTCAGGAAGTGCCTGGGAATATTTAAGAACCAACTGGCTTTCCAGCCCGTATGACATCAGGGGGAACAAAAGAGATAATGATTTCTCTACTTCCCAGTTCGGGTTTTCATTAGGAGGTCCGATCATTAAAAATAAGTTGCATTTCTTTGTAGCATGGGATCATCAGTTGGATTCAAGACCTTTGATAATTGCTGATATCAAGTCTCCGGATGACGAGAAAAGATTCAATACAACAACACAGACACTTAACCAGTTTCTGGATATTGCAAGGGCAAAATACGGGGTAGGAAACAGTCCGCAGTTCGGAAGCTTTGATAAAGTGAGAAACTCTGATGCCGGATTTTTACGTTTAGACTGGCAGATCAATGAAAAACATTTATTAACGCTTAGAAATAACTTCACCTACGATCTTAATAAAAACGGATTGGGGGATAACACCAATATCAACTTCTTTGAATCTTACGGAAATGACAAAAACCTTGATAACAGCTTATTGTTAACATTAAGATCAAACCTTCAGCCTAATCTGACCAATGAATTGAAGGCTCAGTATCTTTATACTTTCCAGGACAGCTATCAGAACAATCAATTAGGAAAACCGGTTCCGAGAGCAATTGTTGAAGGTGTATCTTCCAGTGTGGGGTCTACGAATATCCAGATCGGGGGACATCGTTTTGCTCAGGAAAGCTTCAGAAATAATGTATTCCAGATTGTAGATAACTTATATTACAATACAGATAAGGTAAAATATACGTTTGGGGCTGACCTTATGTATACAACGGCAAAATCAGTATACGGAAGTGAGGTGAACGGAAGATTCCATTTCCAGGGGATGAGTAATTTTGACACCATGACGCCTTACAGATTCTACAGAGAAGTTCCTTTGGTGGCTGATCCGTCTGTAAGATCAAACATATGGAACATCGGTCTATATGGACAATTCCAGACGAAAATTGCAAAAGGTCTTGATTTAATGGCCGGTTTAAGATTAGATTACGGCGGTTATCCGAAAGCAAAATTCAACCAGAAACTGTTTGATGAAATGGGAATCAGAACCGATAATCAGATCAAATCATTTGTCATCCAGCCAAGATTTCAGTTTGACTGGAACATCAATGAGGAAAATAAAGACTTCCTGAAGTTCGGTGCCGGAATTTTCTTCCGATATCAACAACTATATGATTATTAACAACCTTGTATTTGATGGGAAACACTTGGCTACAGTGGATGTAACAGGTAAAGATGTTCCGTTCCCGGATTTCAACAGTTACAGGAACGATTATAATTCTGTGCCTTCACTTTCCCAGTATCAGATTCCAACCATCAACTATACCGGTAAGGATGCAAAAATCCCGATTGTTTATAAAGCAAATATTTCATATACCCATTTCTTCAATGAAAGATTCAGAGCGGGAATTGCAGGATACATGGCTCTGGGTAGAAATAATTATTTTTATTACGACAGAAACATGGTGGCCAATCCTTTCTTTACCCTGGCTAATGAAGACGGAAGAGGAGTATTTATCCCTACAGGAGCTATTACCAATAATGCCAATAATAGTGTAAGTTTTGACTGGAAACAGGGAAGAATCAATAAGAATTTCGGAAGAGTACTGGAATTGGTGAGTGATGGTAAAGTAAATCAGTTCTCATTCGTAATCGATACAAGTTACCGTTACTGGAAAGACGGAGAAATCACAGCAAGTTACACATGGTCTGATATTAAAGACAATACTTCTTACAACGGAAACGTAGCCAACTCAGCGACATTGTCTACCATGATCCAGAGTGATCCGAGAGATCTCAGAATGACCTATTCAGACAACCAGTTCAGAAACAAAGTAGTGATCTACGGTAACTCTCCAACCATTGCAGGATTTACATTAGGGATCAGGTATTCGGGAATCGGAGGGACGCGTTTCTCAGCAACCACAGGAGGAAATATCAACGGAGACTTCGTAGATTCAAATGACCTTGCTTTTATCTTCCCTAATCTTACCAAAGCCATTCTGGATGATCCGCAGGTAGGGCAGGCCCTGAAAGATTATATCAATGAATATAACGGAAGAATCGCAGAGCGTAACGGAGGTAAAAACGGATTCTACGGAGTTTGGGACGTACGTGTTGCCAAGAAAATTAAATTCGATAAAGTCGGAGCTTTTGAACTTTCTGTAGATATCTTCAACGTAGCCAACCTTCTTAACAAAGAATGGGGGTAAACAAATCATACTCAAATACTTCTTGTATAAAGTAACCAAGTTCAATAAAGATACCATGCAGTACGAATACACCAAAAATGTAAGCGGAGGTGGTTTGGTTCCTTTGACAGGAAATCCTTATCAGATCCAGATCGGTGCAAAATATACTTTCTAACTTCTTTGAGCCACGGAAGACATAAAGGTTTCCGTGGTTCAATTTTTAATAACTACCTTTATCAGAAAGTTTCAGGACTTTGTTTTTAATAATCTAAATTATATTATGAAAAATTTTATCTTAGGGTTAGCAGTTTTAAGTACAGTTATGATGAAAGCACAAACCCAGATCATCGCCCACAGAGGATATTTCCAGGCTCAGCCTCCTACCACGGAAAATTCACTTCAATCGTTGGAAAATGCCCAGAAATTAAAAGTATATGGGTCTGAATTTGATGTAAGAATGACAAAAGACGGTGTATTGGTGATCAATCATGATGAGCACCATGGTAAAATGGAAATTTCAGAAACCACTTTCAAAGAATTGGAAGCATTGAAATTATCCAACGGAGAAAATTTTCCTACTTTAAAAGATTACCTGAAGCAGGGGAAAAAGATAAATCTCTGAAATTAATTGTTGAAATTAAACCTGCCAAAACTCCGGAAATAGAAAATGAAATCACGGAGAAAACAATTAAAATGATCAGGGATATGAAGTTGGAATCTCAGAGTGAGTTTATTTCTTTCAGCCTGAATATCTGTAAGGAAATCAAAAAACTGGCTCCATCCTTTAAAGTTCAGTACCTGAACGGCGAGCTGTCTCCTGAGCAGATTAAAAAAGAAGGATTGGACGGAATGGATTACCACTACAGTGTTTTCCAGAAGAACCCGACATGGATTGCTGAAGCAAAAGCTTTAGGATTAATTACCAATGCCTGGACTGTGAATGATGTTGCCGTATATGATGAGCTGAAGAAACAGGGAATAGGGTTTGTAACAACCAATATTCCTGATCAGTTAAAGAATAAATAAACAGATTTAAAATCTTCAGAATATAACAACTGAAGGACAAAGTATTCCCCTCCGGAGGAGGGGTGTCAAAATTCGAAGAATTTTTGACGGGGTGGTTTAATTATACCCCCAGTTAAATCAATTACAATCATAATTTACACAGTCTGACTCTTAAAAAAGGGGTCAGACTGTTCGTTTTTGGAACTTACCCCTTATTTTTTTGTAGGAGAAAATTTGCTATTTAATGTATGTTATAATATTGTAAATCAATCATTTGTGTGTTTTGTATGGTATTATCTCAATGCAAGACAATAAAGATACATAAATACAGTCTGGAAACCGTATTAAAAATACTTAATTGATTAATTGCCTGTTAATAAGTTATTTATCTAATGTTATTAAGACTGGCTTAATAAATGGTTTAATAAATTTTTAAGAAACGTTAAAAGTGTGTTAAGACGTTCCTTGTAATGTCGTTCTAATTTTGCGCAAACAAAAAGGAAATGCGTAAAGAGACACAAAAACTGTTGGTTTTGTCGCTGTTAGGATTCGTCAGCGTCAATCTGGCAGCACAGCAGAAAGCTAAAAAAGACACGGTTAAAGGACTTGACGAAGTAGTGGTTACTGCTTTGGGCATCAAAAGACACGACAGGGCTTTAGGTTATGTTGCCGAGAAAGTAGAAGCCAAAACTTTTGAAGAAACCCAGAATAACAACTGGGCACAATCAATGGAAGGGAAAGTGGCAGGTCTTAAAATCCAGACCGCCGGAGCAGGGCCGCTTGGAACTTCCAGAATTACCTTGAGAGGGGAAAAATCCATTATGATGGATCACAACTATGCTCTGATCGTAGTGGATGGGGTTCCATTGGGAAATTCTACCACAGGTTCCGGTACGGCAGCCTATGGAGCAGGTTCGGGAGGTGATGTTCCCATTGATCTTGGAAATGGTTTAAACAGCATCAATCCGGACGATATTGAATCTGTAACCGTATTAAAAGGAGCTTCTGCAGCGGCATTATACGGATCCCGTGCCGCCAATGGAGCCTTGATGATTACCACAAAATCCGGAAAAACAAAAAACGGAAAACTGAGAGTAACTTTTAATTCTTCTTCAAGCTTTGATACAGTATTGAAGTGGCCGGACTGGCAGTACGAATACGGACAGGAACACTGGCAACCAATACAGCAGGAAATTTTTACTATTCTTATGGCCTTTCTCCGGATGGACCAAGTACAGGAGGAACCAGTAGTGCTTTCGGGCCTAAATTCGCCGGACAATATTATTTCCAGTATGACCCTGAGGTGATGGGACAGAGTAAGGAAAGGCAATTGTGGAGACCTTATGAAAATAATATCAAAGGTTTCTGGAGAGCAGGTTCTAACTATTCAAACAGTATTTCTGTTGAAAGCTCCAATGAGAAAACCAGCTTCAGAACTTCACTGACGTATCTTAATAACGAGTGGATGATGCCGAATACAGGCTTCGACAGATTCAATTTTGCCTTATCTTTTGCCCATCAGCTTACCCAAAAATTAAAAATATCAACAAAATTTGCTTATAACACTACTACCAGTGATAACCTTCCTGCGACGGGATATAACAACCAGTCGATCTCCTATTTCATGATCTTCCAGAATCCCAATGTGGATCTTGAATGGTACAGACCGATATGGAAGCCGGGTCAGGAACAGGTTGATCAGATCCATCCGTTCAGCTCCTATATAGACAACCCTTATATGATTGCTTACGAAATGCTGAATGGAGTCAGAAAGAAGACTATTACAGGAAATATTACGGCAGATTATCAGTTTAATAAGAATTTTAGCCTGATGCTGAGGTCAGGAATTGAAATTCTGAATGAAAAAAGAACGACCAAAAGACCATGGAGTTCTGCCAATTACCAGAAAGGGTTCTACAGAGAACAGTTTATTAAAAATCAGGAATACAACAATGACCTCTTATTCTCTTACAAAGCAGATTGGAATAAGCTCAGTATTTCCGCCTCTGCCGGAGGGAGTATCCGTTATAATGAATACCTGTTGAATGATTATCAGGCTATCGGATTGAAAACAGCAGGAGAATACAGCCTTACCAATGCACTTAATATTCCGGTTAAATATCCCGCACCAAGGGATAAGCATGTAGACAGTGTATACGGGTTACTTACCCTGGGTTATGATAATAAAGTATTTGTGGACATTACAGGAAGAAATGACTGGAGTTCTACGCTTCCGAAGCAAAACAGGTCTTTCTTTTATCCTTCAGTGAGTACCAGTTTCATTTTATCAGATATTTTTAATCTGAAAAGCAATAACCTGAACTTGTGGAAACTGAGAGCTTCATGGGCAAAAGTAGGGATAGACAGTGATCCTTATCTTTTGGATAATTATTATACAGCCAGCAACATTACAGGAAGTGTGGTAGCGCCTACAACTTTTAATAATCCTTCCCTTAAGCCTGAAAAAAATACCAATATTGAAGCCGGTATGGATTTCAGCCTTTTCAAAAACAGATTGAACCTTAATCTTACCGCTTACCAGAATGTCAGTGAAAATCAGATTATCCCTGTATCATTGCCCACCGAAGCAGGATATTCTAAAAGGATCATCAATGCCGGAAAAATCCGAAACAGAGGTTTGGAACTTTCAGCAGATATTTTAGCCATAAAAGGTAAAGACTTCTCATGGAAGGTTGGTGGAAACTGGTCTACCAATGAAAACAGAGTGATGACGCTGCCTGAAGGTTTTGACGGAATTGTTTCTAACGTAGGAGATGTGGTTTTCTATAAAATGGAAGTAGGAGGTTCACTGGGAGATATGTATGGATTTAAATTATTAAGAACTCCGGACGGAAAAGTAATTTACGGGGATAACGGACTTCCGGCAAGACCTGCAGATATTGAAAAAGTAGGAAATGCATTCCCGAAATGGAGAGCAGGTCTTCAGAATGATTTCCGGATTAAAAATTTCACGATAAGCTTCTCATTTGACGGTCAGTATGGGGGTATTGCTTATTCTCAGTCGCATCATAAAATGTCTGAGCAGGGGAAGCTGAAATCTACCCTTCCGGGAAGAGATAACCCTGGCGGAATGATTGTAGGAGACGGGGTTGTTCAGAACCCTGACGGAACCTTCAGTACGAATACAAAAGGAGTACTGGTATCTTCTTACTACGGAGATTACTACAGAAGAGCCAATGTGGAAACCAACAGTTTCAGCACAGATTTTATTAAACTGAGAGACGCAAGGATTGCTTATTCATTCCCTAAAGAAACCATAAAATCTATAGGTCTGGATGACCTTACGATTGCCATTTTCGGAAAGAACTTATGGATGTGGACCAAGTTTCCAATGTTTGATCCTGAAGTAGCTACACTGGATAATGCAACCATCACTCCGGGAGTTGAGATGGGTCAGCTTCCAACAGCAAGAACAGTCGGTTTTCAGTTAAATCTTAAATTCTAAAATCTTTAAAAATGAAAAAAATAATCATACATCTTACATTGGCAGTTTCTGTTTTCATGTTTCAATCCTGTGACAGAACTTTCGAGGAGTTCAATACAGATACCAGCAGGATTAAAGACCCATCCGTAGGAAGCCTTCTTGCTCCTATCCAGTATGAAATGGGAAGTTATGGCTATAACAGGGCAGATGATTTCACTTTTGACATTATGCAGATTGCTTTGGATTTTCCGAATGAAGGAAATACCTACAGCAGATATTATATGGACGAAAAAGTGGCAACGGCTACTGGAATACTTCTTACAGATGGCTTAAGCAGGTAAATGATCTCAGAAAATATGCAGACAAAGAACAGAATAATAATTATCTGGCTATTTCAATGGTCCTGAATGCATGGATTGCCTCCAACCTTACTGATGCTTTCGGTGATATACCTTTATCCGAAGCAGTAAGAGTTGAAGAAAATATTTTAAAACCGAAATATGATAAGCAGAAAGATGTTTACATCCAGCTGTTAAATGACCTGAGAACGGCCAATTCATTATTCAATACCAATCAGGCGTTAACGGAAACAGATCTGTTTTATAATGCCAATACCAACAGCCAGGCCGGTATTTTAGGATGGAAAAAGTTCTGTAACTCCCTTTCATTAAGGTTACTGACCAGAATTTTAAGCCGAAACGGAGAAGTAAATGTTTATGAAAGAATTCAGGAAATTGTTAATAATCCTGCTCAATATCCTATTTTTCAGAATAATACAGACAGCGCGGTACTTCCGCTTTCCGGAATATCTCCTACCTGCCGCCAATAGCCCGTCCACAGGATTTTACAGCTTACAGGGCAGCAGGTGAATTCTTTGTGAATGCCATGAAAGATAATAATGATCCAAGACTGAGTATGTTTTTTACAAAAGCGAAAGCAACATCAGGAGAAGATCTTGGCTATAAAGGAGCTCCTTCTGGATACGCTTTGGGAACAGCTTTCAACTATCAGCCTTCCAACCTGAACCAAAATCTGGCGAAAGCACCTTTAAAGATTTTAATCATGACTTATTCTGAAGTGCAGTTTATCCTTGCAGAATTAGTCAATAAAGGAATCATCGCAGGAAACCAGCAGACCTACTATGAAACCGGAGTGAAATCAATTATTGAACAATGGGGTGCAACAGTTCCGGCCAATTACTTCAGCAATCCTAAAGTAGCCTATGACGGTTCTCTGGAAAAAATTATGCTTCAGAAATATATTTCGCTGTTTTTTGTTGATCACCAGCAATGGTATGAATACAGACGTACAAAACTTCCGGTGCTCCCTAATAACGGTGGTCTTCAGAACGGCGGGCAAATGCCCGTGAGATTCATGTATCCTACCGCTACAAAAGTGATGAATACAGAGAATTATAACGCAGCCGTACAATCAATGGGAGGAGACAATATTAACGTGAAAATGTGGTGGAATAAATAACAAATTGAATTTAAAATTGAAAATAATTTAAAGATTAAAAAAATGAGTATCAATATAAAACTTTTAATGCCTTGTATGCTGGTTTCTGCAATGGCATTCTCACAAGCTTCTGTTTCAGGATATGTATTCGAAGACAGTAACAAAAATCAAAAGAAAGAAAACCGAGAAAAAGGAATTGAAGGGGTAGCCGTTTCTAATGGTGTTCAGGTAGTTCTTACGGATAAAAACGGCAGATACAGTCTTCCGGTTCAGGAGGATCAGACTGTTTTTGTGATCAAGCCATCAGGATATCAAACCGCTTTAAACGCAAACAATCTCCCGCAGTTCTATTACCATCATAAACCCAAAGGTTCTCCTGCAGATTTTAAATACAAGGGAGTAGCCCCTACAGGAGATCTTCCAAAAGAGCTGAACTTCCCGCTTTATCAGCAAAAAGAAGACAAAAACTTTGATATACTTGTTTTCGGTGATCCGCAGCCTTACACAGAAAAAGAACTGGATTACTTCAAAAGAGGAATCGTAAACGAAGTAAAGAATACGAAGAAAAATGCAGTATTGGGAATAAGTCTGGGAGATTTGGTAGGCGACAACCTAAGCCTCCAGAAACCTTACGCAGATGTGATGAAAGAAGTCGGACTGCCTTGGTATAACGTGATGGGAAATCATGATATGAACTACGATGCAAAAGAAGATAAGCTTTCGGATGAAACATTTGAATCTAATTTTGGCCCTGCCAACTACTCCTTCAACTACGGTAATGTACACTTCATCATTTTAGATGATATTCTTTATCCGGATCCGAGAGACGGCAAAGGATATTGGGGCGGATTCCGTGATGACCAGCTTCAGTTTATTGAAAACGACCTGAAACTGGTTGATAAAAATAAACTGATCGTCATCTCTTTCCATATTCCGCTGGAGCATAACAATGAAGATAACTTCAGAAATGCGGACCGTCAGAAATTATTTGATTTCTTAAATCCTTTCCGGAATGTTTTGCTTCTGTCAGCACATACCCACATACAACAGCAGATTTTCTATGGTAAAAAAGCAGGCTGGAACGGTATCAGGGAATTGCATGAATATAACGTAGGAACTACTTGCGGAGACTGGTATTCCGGAACACCGGATGATGCAGGACTTCCTACTTCTACCATGAGAGACGGAACTGCAAAAGGATATTCTTTTATCAGCTTTACAGACAATCAGTATAAAGTGAAATACAAAACAGCCGGAAAACCGGATGATTATCAGATTAAATTATATGTTCCGAAAGTGATTCCTTCCTCAAGAACTTCTGCAAAAGTATTGGCCAATTTCTTTATGGGAAGCAAAAAAGACAAAGTGGAATACAGAATAGATGGCGGAAAATGGGAAGAAATGGAGTATGATGAAACGATCGATCCTAATTTTGCCCTTTCCGTTTTCAAATGGGATTCCACAGATAAAATTTTTCCGGGAGAAGACCTTCCAATCCCGAAATGTCAAAGCACATCTGGGAAGCTGATTTTCCGAAAAAATTACCATTGGGAAAACATAAAGTTGAGGTGAAGGCTGTTGATATGTACGGAAATGAATTCTCTGCTTCAGAAGAGTTTGAAGTACAGAATCCAATCCAGATTCCTTAAGCTTTTTATTTTTTTACTATACCTTTTTTAGATTTTGAAACCGGTTCTCATGAGCCGGCTTTCATTTTTAATGAGGCATAGATAAACCACAGAAGTCACAAAGGTTTTTAAAAACTCAATTTTTTTAAGCTATAATTTTAAGTTTAATGAAGGACACTTAGATTTTATATAAAAATATATGTTTTCATTTTATGTGAGCTTTTATGAAGAGTGATTACAACTTTAAATTTCTCAATGTTAATCATCTTTTGTAACTTTTGTGGTTAAATAAAATATAAGTTAAATCTATGTTTTCAATGCTTCGTAAAAATGTTCTTTTGTAACTTTGCAGTAAGAAAAGTATCATTACTATGAATATAAACGGAAAAAATGCCATCGTAACAGGTGGTGGAAGAGGACTGGGAAAAGCTGTAGCATTAGCTTTAGCCAATGAAGGAGTAAACGTTGCCATTACAGGAAGAAACGAAGAAAATCTTAAAATGACGGTTGAAGAAATCAAAAGACTGGGGGTAAACTCAGCATACGCCGTTTTTTCTGTGGACAATGAAATTCAGGTAAAAGCTGGAATTGAATCTTTAGCAGAACAGTTGGGAGGAATTGATATTCTGATCAACAACGCAGGAATCGGAGACTTTGGATCGATTGAAGAAATGCCTTCTGAAACATGGGAGCAGGTTATCAAGACCAACCTGTTCGGAGTATATTACGCGGCCAAAGCAGCTTATCCATTTATGAAATCTAAAGGAGAAGGAGATATCGTTAACGTAGCTTCTACAGCAGGCCTGAAAGGAGGTCCGAATATGTCTGCATACGCCGCTTCAAAAGCAGCTGTTGTATCTCTGTCGCAATCCATGATGGCAGAATGGAGAAAACAGAATATCCGTGTTATCACCTTGACTCCAAGTACAATTGCTTCGGATATGAGCATCCAGGGTGGTCTTACAGACGGAAATCCTGACAAAGTATTGCAGCCGGAAGATTTCGCAGAATGGGTAAGAGATATCCTGAAAATGAACAGAAGAGCACTGATCGCAAACGGATCTATATTCTCTACGAATCCATAAAAATTTAAATTTAAAGTTCAGGGTTTAAGGTTTAAAGTTGTCAGAAATACTTTTCCTTTATCTTGAGTACAAATTCAATAAGAGCGGGCTTTAGCCCGCTTTTTTAACAGTGTATTGTATGGCTTTAGCCAAAACTTGTAATCTTTCACTTTTCAAAAATCTACATAACCTTTCAAAAAAGAACTTTGAATTATAAAAATCAATAGGAGCGGGCTTTAGCCCGCTCCTATTTTACCTTCTGTTTAGGCTTTAGCCAAAACTTAGAATTTTTAACATTTTACAAAAAACAACCCAATAATTTATTTCCAAGTGTTTATAATAAGTTTGGGCTAAAGCCAATGGAATTTTTCATGATTTTTAAGACGGGCTAAAGCCCGCCTCTTGAATATACTATGCGCAATCATCGTGTTATTCGTGTAATCTGTGGGAAAAATGATAACTTTTGAGATTACATTTAAAAAATCTGTGTAATAAAAAATAAAAATCCCCTGTTTCAGCCAAAAATGACCCCATCATTTTTTTAACCGTAATAACATTAGTATTTTTGCAGCAAATTATTCACATGCAAAATTATTTAGAATTCAATTTCAAAATTTCTCCATTACAACCCTGGAATGAGATATTAATGGCAGAGCTTATAGAAATAGGTTTTGACAGCTTTACAGAAGAAATTGACGGAATTTTAGGATATATCCAGACAGACTTGTTTAATGAAGATCAGTTGAAAGCCCTTCCGATCTTTGAAAATGAAAACGTAAAAATCAGATATTCCTTCGAGGAAATGCCGAATATCAACTGGAATGAAGAATGGGAAAAGAATTTCTCTCCCATCAATATCGATGATAAAGTATTGATCAGAGCAGAGTTTCACGAATCTGTACCGGGAATGCATGAAATTATTATCCAGCCTAAAATGTCTTTCGGAACAGGGCATCACCCTACCACCCATCTGATGATCCAGCAGATGATGGATATTGATTTCAATGGTAAGAAAGTATTGGATATGGGATGCGGAACTTCCGTATTGGCCATTTATGCAAAACAGCAGGGAGCAGGAGATACAAAAGCCATTGATATTGACGAATGGTCAGTAGAAAACTCCAAAGAAAATGCGGTAAGAAACAATGTAGAACTGGATATTGAACAAGGAACTGCTGAAAACTTAGGGAAAGAGAATTATGATATCATCCTGGCCAATATCAACAGAAATATCCTTATTTCAGATATCCCGGCTTATGTTTCAGTATTGAATGACGGTGGGAAATTATTGCTTTCAGGACTGTGTTTCTTTGATGTAGATGATATTCTGGAAGTATGCAGGGAAAGCGGCCTTGAGCTGAAAAAACAGTTGCAGCGTGAAGAATGGGTAAGCCTTCTGCTTGAAAAATAACACACAAAACAAAATACGAATATGAAAACTTTATGGACAGCTTTATTCTTACTGATGCTGCAGTTTTTTGCCGCTCAGGAAAATGAAGCATATGCAGATGGTATCTTTGGTTTCGAAGAAAATAAAGCACAGAAGATCTTTACAGATTGGACCCGTGTAAGACTGAATCCGGGAGTGAATAGCCAGATTGTAGATTCACTTCAGACCAATCAGCAGGTAATGATTCTTAAAAAAGAAGAAGGTGTTCTGAAATTGGGAGAAAGAGCCGCGAACTGGTATAAAATATCTTACCAGAAAGGTGGAAATACCTTGGAAGGATATATCTGGGGCGGTAACCTTTGTGTAGGGTACCGTAACAAAAACGGATATGATTTCCTTTTCGGACTTTCCAAAACAATTGACAGGATGAATAAAGAATTGAATGAGATCGAAAAACAGAACATTGCCGGAATAAAAGCTATGGAAGGAAATACACTCATTGATGAGGTGTATTTTGATACCGGAAAAAGAGAAGAGCTTAGCTCCGGATCTTTCAATATAGAAAGCAGCCACAAACTGCAGAATGTTGAATTCACCCTTAAAGCAGGAGTTTCTGGTGAAGCCTGTGGAATAGCCGGCTATGATCAGTATGTTCTTTTTAAAGATAAAAAACTGATTGCTCTTCCACAATTGATGAATGTGGGTGATGTCGGTGCTTTTTATCATAGTGAAGAATTTGTTTTCCCGAATGATAAAGGAGGAATGCCCAATGCATTTATCCTGAAAGTAGAAGATATGGAGATAGATGAGAAAGACAGGGAAAAGAAAAAGCAATCTTCCAAAACCTATCTGTGGAATGGAAATTCTTATAAACTTAAATAATAGTATTTATTCTTAATACATGAAAACCGTTGTCCTTACAACGGTTTTCTTCTTTAATGAAATTCATGTCCTGAAATAGATTTAGTACAAAAAAATAGGACCGGAACAAGCCAATCCTACCCAAACATGATTAAGTGTATAGTTGAGCCATTAAAGGCTGCAAGGAATTAAAGTGCACAAAAAGATTTTTATTGACCCTTAACAAATGTTTTACCTACTAATTAAGCTGATTCAATGACCTTTCGGTTATGTTTATAATGTAAAAGTAGTATGTACTGTTCTCTCAATGTGCAAAATTTCTGCTGATTCAGCGAAATAAGCCATTGAAACGGTATTTTAAACCAATGAAACGGATAAGATAATCTGTGTGCTTTTATTCAAAAATTAAAAGTATGGTACCTGCGATGATCAATAGCGCTCCTATAGCTGTCTTCAACGTGAGGGACTCTCCGAGAAATACAACAGAAAGGACAATAGTCAGTGCCACGCTTAATTTATCTACCGGGGCAACCTGGGTCACCTTTCCGATTTGCAGGGCTTTAAAATAAAATATCCATGAAAGTCCTGTTGCCACTCCGGAAACGGCAATGTAGATAAGATTATGTCTGGAAAGTGCAGGGATTCCCTTGTATTCACTTCGTGCGAAGACAATTCCCCAGGCTACCAGTAGAATAATAACACTTCTTATGGCTGTTGCCAGGTTTGAGTTAACTCCTGTGATTCCAATTTTGGCAAAAATTGCAGTCAAGGAAGCAAAAAAAGCTGAAAGAATTGCATATACCCACCACATATTTTAATGTTTTAAAAATTATTAATCAGTATTAAGTCTCTCCATTTTTTAATGATCGTCCTCGTATTCTTTACTTAAAGATAGCCAAAATAAGCAAAAGAAGATTGCATTTTCTTACTTACTGTATCCAGTCACTTGCCGCTGTAATATCAGCCTGTCTCGGGAATACTTTATTCATCAGTACGCGGTGTACCTCTTCGTCACCATCTTTACAGCAATCTTCAATCACGGTAAGCTGATAATCTTTATCTGCAGCTTCTCTTAGGGTAGATAAAATAACGCCGCTGGTCGATACCCCTGTCAGCACCAGATGCTGAATATCCAGTCCACGAAGGACAACTTCAAGATCACTTCCTGTAAAAGCGCTGAATCTCCGTTTGGTAATAACAATATCATCTTCTTCAGGAATGAGCTCCGGATGAATTGCTGCCCATTCTTTCATGTCAATACCTGCCATGCGGGGTTTTATGGCCGAAAAGGCTTTATTATTGGCACTGATCTCCGGCATTCCCTGTCTGAAGCTTACAGTAATATAAATGACAGGAATATCACGGTTTCTTGCGGTCCGGATAACCTCTTTGGTATTAGAGATCAATGCTGTTGTATCAGCTAATGTGTTGACGATAGCCGACTGCATGTCCATTACCAGTAATGCTGTGTTTGCTTTTTCCATTGTTATTATATTTTATTGATAAATTGTTCCTCGGATTCTTCCAGTAATTCTTCATTGACAGCTTTTGTCTTATTCTTCTTAAATAATAAGTTCCTGAAAACAACAGCAATTACAATTCCTGCAATGCCTTCCAGCAATAAGGTTCTTGGAGCACCTATTTTCTCAGAAACAAACCCGATCAGTACACTTCCCAAAGGAAGCATTCCGAATATAGCAGTCAGCAGTATGCTTATTGCCCGGGAACGCATTTCCGGGATGACTTCAGATTGCACAATAATATTACAGGTGGTAAACTGTGCAACACCTCCCAATCCCGTCAGTGCAGCAAAGAACATAGACCAGTAGAAATGGGTGGCATATGAAAAAAGAATCAGCCCGATACTCAGGATAATTGTACTCAGGATAAGAATATTCCTCATGGATGCTCCTTTTTTAACGAAGCCAGAAATACAGTGCCCAGAACAGCCCCGATTCCGATAAAACTTGATATATAGCCGAATGTCTTGGCGTCTCCTTTGAAAATTTCTTTAGCATAAACCGGAATTAAGGTGTCATAAGGTAAGATCAGTAAACCTGTAATGCTCAGCATAATGATCACAAGACTGATAGAAGGCTCTTTTTCAGATATCTGAAACCTTCGGCCAGTTCCGTGAAAGTTCCTTTTTTGTTGGCTTTTTAGAAACAATCTTTATTTTCATCAAAGAAATGGAAACCATTACTGCTGCAAAACTGGCTGCATTGATCAGAAAACAGGTCCCTGCCCCGAATTTTTGCAGAATGATCCCGGATAGGGCAGGGCCTGCTAATTTTGCAATACTTGCCATCGCCGCACTCAGTGAAAGGGCACTCGGAAGATCTTCATCATCCGTTACCACCTCGTTGATCATCGCCTGACGTGCCGGAATATCATACGCATTAATGATCCCCAGAAAAACACTTAATATAATAAAACTCCAGATATTCTGGTGTCCTGTCATGACCAGGAAAGCCAGCAAAGAAGCCTGGATTAATGATAAAATCTGGGTGATCTGTATGATTTTATACCGGTTATACCGGTCGGCTGCTACCCCTCCGAATGCTGAGAATAAGAAAGACGGAAACTGTTCGGCAAAAATGGTCAGCCCCAGCATAAATGCAGATTGCGTCATGCTGTATACAACCCATACTACGGCTGTACGCTGCATCCATGTTCCAAATTGAGATACAGAACGCCCAAAAAAGTACAACGTATAATTCGTGCTTCTGAACGCCCGGAATGTGCTGATATTACTTAATTTGTTCATATTTTAAAATAAACTTTTTGACAAATAATGTAAAAATGTCAAAATCTGGATAAAAAATTTTAACTGATATGTTTAATAACCATAGAGGTCAGAGTAGTGACTGTATTATTCAGGTTTTCAAAATCATTTTTTAAACCCATCTCACGCCTGATTCCCCTGATGCTGCTCAGCAGGATAAAAATAATCGTTTCCTGTTCCTCAATACGGACTGTTGGGATTTCGTTACTCTTAATACCGGCTGAAAATAAATTGAGCAGAAGATTTCTCTCTGCTTCCATCATCTGGTTATGGGCTCCGATAATATGCTTTGATCTTTCTTCATTGTCCATTCCTGCTTCTATTGCTCTGAAAAATGAAGACCTTTCTTCCGAAGTCTTTACTTTAGAAAGACAAAACTCTTTGATTTTTTCTTCGAAAGTATTTCTTTTCTTCATATTGGCATCAATCTCAGCAATAACTTCTTTGATAAGATTGTCCAGAACAGCCTGGAAAACCTCCTCACGGTTTTTATAGTAATAATAAATAGACGTTCGGCTTTTACCAACAGCTTTGGAAATATCATCCATGGTCACTTTCTTCAGGCCATACTTCAGATACAGCCCTGAAGCGGTTTCCAGGATTTGCTGTGAAAGTTGGTCTTGTTCGGTTTGAGATGACATTTTTTTTAATATGGATACAAAAATACAACATTTTGACAAAAAAACAAATTTTGTCAAAATGTTGTATTGCTATAAGAATTAACCTGTATGTCTGATTTCTAAGGAGTAGCCTTTACCGCATTATACATCATAGAATCTTTCTGCTGATTGGTATAATCGTATTTGTAATGATAGAATGAAGACTCCCAGTCGCCATATCCTACATTTGGAATAATAATGAATTTTTTACCAAAATCATCCGCGGAACTCTTCACTGCTGCAGAACGTTCAGCTTCTGATTTATTATCAAACAGGCTGGAGAAATCTGCAAGATTGTCACCTAACAGTAAAACAATGTTATAATTTTTAGCAATGTCCTGTCTTCGGTTCTCTTTGCTGCTTTCTTTCGTACGAAGAATAAGATGGGAGTCATTTTGAAGAGGAAAATTGTATTTTTTAAGATTCTTTAATGTACCTGCACGTTCCTGCTCCTTACGGTTGGTCACATAAAAAACCTGAATACCTTTGCTTGCTGCATATTGATAAAATTCCTGAGATCCGGTAAGAGGAGGTGCAATGCCCTTCGCTGTCCATTCTTCCCATGTTGCCTGATCATAGCCTTTGCCTGTTTTTGAACGCTCAACTGCGTAATACGAATTGTCCAGGAAAGTTTCATCAATATCTGAAACAATAGCAAGCGGTTTTTCTGATTGCTGTGCCAGGGCCTCGTCTAAACGGAGTTTTGCAATATTGTAAGCCTGAAGGCATAAAGCTTCATATTCGGCCGCCCGCTGCTGATAAAATGCACCATATATTTTCCCGTGAAGTCCAAGATTCTGGTAAGGTGTATCTTGAATGGCAGCCTTTGAAACCGGAGCCGGAGTTTTGCACGATGTAGTCAGAACCAAAAGACTGCTTGCGATAATGAAGGTGAGATTTTTCATTGGATTAGAATAGAGTCAGACAAATTTATGACAATTTGATAGATTGACGAAATAGAAAGAAAGTCACGGTCAGCAATCGGGGAGTTTATATCTGGTAATGTGTACGGATAAAGTAACTAAAAAAGGATGTGGATGAGTGTATAATAATTATTAGATTTGAATATTGAATTTGAAAAAAATAAAAAGACGAAAAATTTTGAAATGACTAACCTATTTGAAAATTACCTATACTCTACAGGAGAGCTGTCAGCAGATGAAATCAACTTTTCTTCGCAGTTTTTCAAACCGGTCAGCTTGAAAAAGGTGATTTTTTTATTCGTGAGGACGAAGTCTGCCGTTATATTGGGTTTATCGTTAGTGGTGCTGTAAAAGCATATGGTGTTGATAAAGAAGGAAAGGAAAATATTACCTGTTTCAAATTTGAAAATGAATTTGCCACCTCGTTTCCGGAGTTTGTGGCACAGGAAAAATCCAGAAGGAGTATCAGGACTATAGAAGATAGTGTCATCTATAGAATCAGCTATCCGGACTATCAATATCTGATTGAGCAGGTTACCTCATGGAACGGAGTCATCAGATCCGTGATGGAGCAGGAGTATAATCAAAAAGAAAGTTATCTGCTGAATTACAATAATAAGTCGGCTCTGGATAAATACCATCATGTCCTGTTTAATGAACCCATGCTTGTACGGCGCGTAGCCACGCAGGATCTGGCATCGTATCTGGGCATCACACAACGATCGCTTACACGGGCGAAGGGACAGATCCATAAGCCTGACGCATTATAGGACAAATGTCCTTATGCAGTCCTGATCATCACTGTAGATTTGCACAAAAAAATCTATGCTACGTAAAATTGCTCCCGAAGTGTTCCATATTCCGCTGATGCCGCGAAACAGTATCAACAGCTATATTATCGAAGGTGTATTGGTAGACTCAGGAATACGGAGCTCATATGCCACTGTAAAAAAAGCTATCGGGAAAATCCCCGTTTATCAACATATACTGACGCATGCGCATGCAGACCACCAGGGTTGCAGTGATCAGATATGTGCTGAATTCGGGATCCCTTTACTATGCCATCCCAACGAAGTTTTCAGAACAGAAACAGGTATGGTAACAACTGACTACCCAACGCCGCAACATTGGATAGCAAAGCTTCAGCAAAAATATTGGGCAGGTCAGGGACATAAAGTTGAAAAGACAGTTGTTGAAAATGATACTATAGGAAACTTCCGGGTAATAGAGACGCCCGGACACTCGGCCGGCCATATTTCTTTATTCCGTGAGCGGGATGGTGTACTGATTATCGGTGATGCTTCAACAAATATGAACCTGCTTACTACAGCTGCCGGTTTGCACCTTCCACCAAATATGTTCACCTCGGACCAGCAGCGAAATATCAAATCACTCCAAAAGTTAGCAGAACTGAGCCCTTCCATTATCTGCTTTGGCCACGGACCGGTTTTGCGCAATACAGACCGGAAGTTTGAGCGGTTTGTGGCTAAATGCAGCACGGCTATTGAAAGATAGTTTGTGCTGTAATCTCAGATAAAAAATATGAATATCCAGGCCGCTTTATCTGCGGCTTTATCTTTTTTCAGATTAATCAGAGCATTCCTTTGACTTGTCCGATTAAAATCGGGATGCTCTAATTTTCGCTGTAAATAATTTTGAGTGATAAATAAAAAAGACTCACTGTTTCCAGTAAGTCTTTAAGTGAGCGCGAAAGGATTCGAACCTTTGACCGTCTGCTTAGAAGGCAGATGCTCTATCCAGCTGAGCTACGCACCCGTTAAATAATTTTGAAAAAACTATTAAAACAGTCGGGGCGGCAGGATTCGAACCTGCGACCTCCTGGTCCCAAACCAGGCGCGATGACCGGACTACGCTACGCCCCGAGGGTGTCATCAGTAACGAGTTTTACTTCGTTTTTGCGGTTGCAAAGGTACAATACTTTTTGAAATAAAAAAATAAAATTGAGAATAATTTTTAATTAATTTTTCATGAAGACTTTTTTCTTACCTTTACCGGGTTAATAACCATTGACTTAACTTATTTTTAAAATGATGAAAAAATTTTCGTTTTTTTTACTCCTCTTTTCATTTTTACAAATTTAAACGGTTTATTCATGGTGGTTTGCTCTGAATTATAAAAAATGGAAAAGAAGATTTCTATACAATTTATATTCCTGCGCTGGAAAAAGCGTTTCAAAATGATTCCGTCAATTTGGGTTTTTACGTTAGATCTCCCGAAGACTATCTTGATGATGAAGCAGTAAGACAAGTTGATCAATATCTGAAAGAACACGAAGATCAGTTTCTGGAAAAACAGCCTGTTATTTTGATGCCAAATCTTATGGCTGGCTTATTGAAAACTTAATATTTCAGAAAGCTTTACTGCTAAAGAAAACACACAGTAATTTTTATGACGTACGAAAGAAATAGGAATTTAATAATCATGTTGATTATAATTGCCGGCATATTTGTATACAAAATTATATTTTCATCAAAAAACAAAGACCGTTTTTTAGATGAAATTAGAGATAAGGATATAAAATCAATGGTTAGCAAAAAGTATATTAATTATGATAATCACAATATATCATTCTTGGTGTATGGCAATAAAGATAGTATAGTGTTGTATAAAGATTGGTGGGATAAGGTTTCTGTTGGAGACTCAATAATAAAACCAAAAGGCACTTTAGAGATAGTTATTACAAATTCTGATAAAATTGAAAAATTTAATTACGAAGATAAATTTGGTTTAGGCAATTAACAGCTTTAGCATTCCACTGCCCCGCAAAGTCTCCCGACTTTGAAGCAAAAAAATCAAATAATTTAATTCAATATAATGAAATCTCGCAAACCGCGAGATTTTTTCATTTGTAATAAGGACTAATCCCTATATTTGCCCCATGAAACGATTAATGCTGCTGTACCTGCTTTTCCCTGTATTCCTATTCTCACAGACAACCGGAAAAGTGATCAAAATTTCAGACGGAGATACCATTACTTTACTGTTAAAAGGCAATCAGCAAAAAAGCTGAGGTTGGCTGAAGTCGATTGTCCGGAAAATGGGCAGGCGTTTGGTAAAAATGCCAGGCAGTTTACTTCTGCTCAGGTATTTGGGAAAACAGTAAGCTTTGTTGAAACCACTACAGACCGTTATGGAAGATCCATTGCAAAAGTGTACTATGATGACGGAAAATACCTTTCCAAAGAGCTTATCAAAGCTGGAATGGGATGGTGGTATTTTTCCTATTCCAAAGATGCTTCTTTGGGGAAACTTCAGGAAACTGCACAGCAGAAAAAAATAGGTCTATGGCAGGATAGTAATGCCATTGCTCCCTGGGACTACCGTAAAATGAAACGGGAACTTAGAAATACCAAGAAATCGAAGCTGCTAAGAACGCAACAAAAACAAAAGAAGCAGCGTGAATCTTGGACAAAGAAGCTTAAAAATAGAAATAGGTATTGATTAATAACTCTTTATTGGTAGGGGCAATCGTAACTTCCGTTCTCACGCTTCCATCTTCGATCCTTTTAGAAAAACAATCTGCAACATTCTTCTCACAAATTATAACAGAAACTTTGTGTGATAACCCTGAATGACACCCTAAAAATGAGTATTATTGTAAGAAAATTAATTCTACAAAATATATGGGGCATTGGGAAATCTTTTTCTTTTTTTAATCATCGCTTTCGTTTATTCTTCTGTGGGATTTGGTGGAGGATCCAGTTACCTTGCCGTTCTGGCAATGTACAGTCTTCCTTATCAGGAAATACGGTTAACGGCACTTATCTGTAATGTTATTGTGGTAATAGGTGGAGGAGTTATTTACATCAGGAATAAGCAGATTGACTGGAAGAAAATACTGCCGCTTACCATTGTAAGTGTACCCATGGCGTATCTGGGAGCTGTTTTAAAAATAAGCCAGGAAACTTTTTTCCAGATATTGGGTGTAGCCTTAATCATAGCTGCATTGTTGCTTTGGGTAAAGACAGATATAAAAAATGAAGAAAATTCTTATGAATATACCAAAGCTTCCCTTTTCAAAAACGGATTTTTAGGTGGAGGAATCGGATTTTTATCAGGTTTGGTGGGTATTGGCGGTGGGATTTTTCTTTCACCATTGTTAAACCTCATGAAATGGGATACTCCACGGAAAATTGCAGCGGCGTCAAGTGTTTTCATATTGGTAAATTCAATATCAGGAATCTTCGGCCAGTTATTCAGGCTGTCCGCAGATATGGATTATTTCAGAATTCTGAGCTTGTGTTTTGCTGTATTCATTGGCGGACAGATCGGTTCCAGGATGTCCCTGAAATGGAATCCTTTGGTCATCAAAAGAATGACAGCTGTTCTGGTTCTGGTAGCCGGAATAAACGTTTTAATAAAATACTGGTAATAAGCTAAATATAAAAATGATACTTAAAATATTGGCATTCGGAATAACGAAAGATATTTTCGGAACTTCAGAAAAAGAAATAGAAATACATGAAGAGGCAAGCGTCAAAGCACTTAAGGAACTTCTGGAAAAAGACTTCCCGGAACTGAAAAGATTAAAATCCTATTTTATTGCCGTTGATGATGAATATGCAGAGGATGATCAGATCATAACAGTCTCTAACGAAATAGCAATAATCCCTCCGGTAAGCGGTGGATAAAAGATATGATTGATATAAAAATAACAGAGAATATACTGGACCTCACGGATTGCTTTGCCCTTGCTTCCGATCCTGGATGTGGAGGAATGGCATCATTTGTAGGAACAGTAAGGAATCATACCCAAGGTAAATCTGTTACCCGTTTGGAATATGAATGCTATCAATCCATGGCCGTGAAGGAAATACAGAAAATAGCAGATAAAGCCATTTCCTTATTTTCAGTGAAGAATATTGTTGTACATCACCGTACGGGAGTTTTGTTTCCGGGTGATGCTGCCGTGATCATTGTGGTGAGTGACGGGCACAGAAGTGCGGTTTTTGATGCCTGCAGCTTTATGATTGAAAATATAAAAAAAACCGTTCCTATCTGGAAAAAAGAAATTTTTGAAGATGGGGAAGAATGGGTTTCGGCACACCCATAATTTTAGGAATAAAATTTTGTACCTTTACTAGGCCAGTCATTATGTCATGAAAGCAAAACTGTTGTCAAATAAATCTGTAAAGCAGATAGAAATCATCAAAGTCAGGGAAAGCAGCAGTTTCCCTTATACAGATGATATCTCTGTAGAAGAACCTCTGGAGATCAGGATTTCTTACAGTGCTGAAGGTAAAAAAGAGTCTAAAAATATTTCTGTGACTATGCGGACTCCCGGAAATGATGCAGAACTTGCTGCGGGATTTTTATTCACAGAGGGAATTATTTCCGGCCGTGAACAGATTAAAAGCACATATTCTCCGCAGGCAGAATGTTCCAGGAACAGCGAAAATGTTGTTATTGTAGAACTTACAGAAGGCTTTGTTCCTGAACTTATGAAGGCTGACAGAAATTTTTATACCACATCCAGCTGCGGCGTATGCGGGAAAGGCTCCATAGAATCTATAAGAACAGTAAGTGCTTTCCACAACTATACAAAAGAAAACACAGAAGTTTCCCTGGAGACCCTTTATCAACTGTCGGAAAAACTGCAGTCTTTCCAGAATAATTTCAGTGCTACAGGTGGTATACATGCTTCCGGTATCTTTGATCTGGAAGGAAACCTTCTGGCATTGCGTGAAGATGTGGGAAGACATAATGCTTTGGACAAACTCATAGGGTATGCACTATCTGCCGGTTTGCTTCCTTTGAACAATAAAATTTTGCTCCTGAGCGGAAGAGCCAGCTTCGAGCTTATTCAGAAAGCTGCAATGGCAGGAATATCCATTGTGGCGGCAATAGGCGCACCCTCAAGCCTTGCAGTGGATCTTGCAAAAGAATTTGATATTACTTTACTGGGCTTTCTCCGGGACAACAGGTTTAATATTTACCATTCCGGCAGCCATTTTAACATTGAAAATCTAGTATGAAAATAAGAATTAAAGATAACGCAGTCAGATTTCGTCTTACCCAATCCGAAGTGGCAAAACTGGGGGAAGACGGCATCATTTCAAGCTTTACGGAATTTGTAGACCGTCCGTTTATTTACGCTATTGAAAGAACAGAAGATGCAGAGCTTTCAGCAGCTTTCATTGAGAACAGAATGGTTCTGAAGATGCCTGCAGCAATGATAAATGAGTGGATTACCACAGACAGGGTAGGTTTTGAAGGGCAGACCGGAAAAATTAAACTTTTAATAGAAAAAGACTTTGTATGCATTGATAATACATTGGAAGATCAGAGCGACAATTATCCCAACCCGAACCTGAAATGTTAATTTTTTCATTTTTTAAAGGTAGAAATCATGGAAAACAAAAATGTATTCAATAAAAAAGAAGAAGACAGCAGATTGCCTTCTGCTGAACCGCCTTATAAACTGCTGGATCTTAAGCTGAAACCGCCAAAAGTTTGGGCTGCAGGTGTTCCTGCGGTGATTCATTCACTGGATCAGTTGGTGCTCAATGCTTCTGTTCTTCGTGGCGGAAGGGCTCTTTTCAGTATGAATCAGTTTGACGGTTTCGATTGTCCGAGCTGTGCATGGCCGGATCCGGATGATGAACGTTCCAGACTGGGCGAATACTGCGAAAACGGTGCAAAGGCCTTGGCAGAAGAAGCCACTTCGAAAAAGATCGGTGCAGAGTTTTTCAGGGAAAATTCGGTGTATGATTTGGCAAAGCTGACAGATTTTGAAATCAGCCAGTTGGGAAGAATTGCAGAACCCATGTATTTGCCGAAGGGAGGAACACATTATCAGCCGATAAGCTGGGATGATGCCTTTAAAAAAATTGCGGAAAAACTAAATGCTTTGGATTCACCGGATGAAGCTATATTTTATACATCAGGAAGAACAAGTAATGAAGCAACATGGGTATACCAGCTGTTTGCCCGTGAGTTCGGGACCAATAATTTTCCGGACTGTTCCAATATGTGCCACGAAACTTCCGGTTACGCACTTTCCAGAAGCATCGGAATCGGGAAAGGAACAGTAAAGCTGGAAGACTTTTACGATACAGACCTTATCATCATCATAGGACAGAACCCCGGAACCAATTCTCCGAGAATGCTTTCTGCATTGACTAAAGGAAAGAAAAACGGCGCAAAAATTATGGCTGTCAATCCGCTTCCTGAAGCAGGATTAAAAGGTTTCAGGAATCCTCAGGAAGTCCGTGCCTTGCTCAATAAACCTTATGAATTGTCAGATCTGTATCTCCCTGTAAAAATTAATGGAGATATGGCGCTTTTAAAAGCACTACAAATTCTCGTGCTGGAAGAAGAAGCCAAAACCCCGGGAAAAGTTATTGACCATGATTTTATTACGAATAAAACTGCCGGCTTCAATGAATTGGTTGAAGAATTAAAACGGTATGACCTTAATTTTTTATCAGAAGAATGTGGCATTCCGGTTGAGAATCTAAGAGAAGCTGCACAGATGATTGCCTCCAAAAAAAGGATCATCATTTGTTGGGGAATGGGAATCACGCAGCAGCACAACGGGGTGGAAATGATTTATAACATCGTGAATCTCCTGCTGATGAAAGGAAGCATAGGAATCAAGGGTGGAGGAGCGTGTCCTGTTCGTGGTCACAGTAATGTGCAGGGGAACAGAACGTTACTTATCAATCATCATCCAACGACTGAGCAATTGGACAGACTGGAGGAATATTACGGCTTTAAAGTACCCAGAAAAGGAGGATATGATGTTGTCAATGCGCTTAAAGCAATGCATGAAGGCAAAGTGAAATTCATGTTCTGTATGGGAGGTAATTTCCTTTCTGCAGCACCGGATACAACGTTTACAGCAGAAGCGATGCGCAAGCTGGAAATGTCTGCGATTGTTTCTGTAAAATTAAACAGAAATCACCTTATCCACGGGAAAGAAGCTTTGATCCTACCGGTAATTTCCAGAAGTGAAAAGGATATGGTAAACGGTGAACTTCAACATGTAAGTACGGAAAATTCAATGGGAGTTGTGGAATGGTCAAGAGGAGTTCTTGATCCTATTTCAAAACATCTTATCAATGAAACTCATGTGGCCTGCAGAATGGCAAAAGCGGTTTTAGGAGAACGTTCCGTAGTGGATTGGGACAAATTTATCAACAGTTATGATGCTGTTCGTAACGATATTGAACAATGCATTCCAGGATTTGAAAATTACAACGAAAGGGTAGTGCAGAAAGGAGGCTTCTATCTTCCGAACGGACCAAGAGACGGGATATTCAACAGTGAATTTTACCCTGGAAAAGCGGCTTTCAATATAACTGCTGTACCGGATAATTCGCTTGCAGAAGACGAATATTTAATGGGAACTACCAGAACACATGACCAGTTCAATACGGTTGTTTATGGTTTGAATGACCGTTACCGTGGAATTTTCAACGAGAGAAGAGTGGTTATGATGAACGAAAAAGATATTGAAAAAGCGGGTCTCAAAGAAGGAGATCATGTAGATCTTTTCAACTATGATGATGGAATCGAAAGGATAGCCCCGCTTTTTATTGTGGTAAAATATCCTATTCCGCAAAAAAGTACCATGACTTATTTCCCGGAAACCAATGTACTGGTATCCATCAATAACGTGGTAAACGGTGCCAATATGCCGGCTTCAAAATATGTCCGTATCAAAATCCGAAAGCACAATCCTGAAATTTTTAAAAAGATTGATGATCATGTAATTGCAGCTTCCGGAACAAGTATGGAACAACCATAAAATATATAGTACTTAAACAAATTATAATTCAATAATGATCATAAGAAAAAAGGAACACTGGTTCAGAATGCTTTTTGTGTGGCATGGCTCTGTTTTGCCCGCCTTGCTTCCCCGTTTGGGATTGCTTTTAATTCTTTCTTTACTGGTGACCTATTTTCATGGAATCATTCTTTCGTTTAAAGTTCCCTTAAATCCTGCTCCGCTTACGCTATTCGGTTTTGTTTTGGCTTTATTTCTCGGATTCAGAAACAATGCCAGCTATGACAGATTCTGGGAAGGACGAAAACTATGGGGCGCTCTGCTGAATACTTCCAGAGCACTGACCCGCCAGGCAGTCACGCTGAAAAATATAAAAGATGATCAGGTTTCAGTTCACAATTTTGTACAGCTGCTTGGTGCCTTTGTTTTTGCGTTGAAACATCAGCTTAGAGGAACAGATGCCTATGAAGATCTAAAATCCAGACTTGATGAAGGCCAGCTGAAAATTGTCGCTGCATCCAAATATAAACCGGCTGTAATGATGCGCCTGCTTGCAGAATGGGTGCAGAATTTAAAAGATGAGGGTTCTCTGGATTCTATTCAGCAGGCCCGCTTTGATGAAAATTTTGATAAACTGTCTGATATTCTTGGAGGCTGTGAAAGAATAATTTCAACTCCCATCCCTTACAGCTACCGTGTTCTTTTACATCGAACGGTATATATTTATTGTTTTCTGTTGCCTTTCGGACTGGTAGATTCACTCGGATGGTTTACACCTCTTATTGTTGTATTTGTTGCGTATACATTTGTTGCGTTTGAAGCAATAGCGGATGAAATTGAGGAACCGTTTGGAACAGATGCGAATGATTTAGCCCTTAACAGTATGTGTATCATGATTGATGAAACCATTCATGAAATGGTGGGAGAACACATTGCTGTTCCTCGGAAGAAGACTCAGAATATTATTGATTGATATCTTCTAAAAAAATACCTGTATGGAAATTTTAGAAAAGCAGCTGGTTTATACGGTGGGACATTCCGTTCGTTCATGGGAAGACTTTATTGAAATGCTTAATTCGTTTAAGATTGAAATGGTAGTGGACATCCGCAGGTTTCCGGGGTCCAAAAAATATCCATGGTTCAGTAAAGAAAATATGAAAGTCAGGCTTCCCGAAAATAATATAGATTACATCCACCTTGAAGAACTGGGAGGAAGACGAAAAGTACAACCTTATTCAATAAATAACCGGTGGCGGAATGAATCTTTTCGGGGATATGCCGATTATATGCAGACAACAGACTTTATAAAAGCAGTTGAAAACCTGGAAAATACAGCCAGGAAAAAAATAACGGTTTTCATGTGTTCTGAAGCGGTATGGTGGAGCTGCCACAGAGCTTTGGTCTCAGATTATCTTAAAGCAAAAGGGTGGAAAGTAGAGCATATTATGGATGTAAGTAAAACAGAAGAACATCCTTACACTTCACCGGCAAGAGTACGCAATGGAAATGTTTTTTATTCTGACGAAAGTTTATTTGATTAAAATCTCAAAAATTATGAAAGCAAAATTCAAAACAGGAGATAAAATAAGCTGGAACTCTGAAGCAGGAAGAGCATCAGGAACCATTATTAAAATTCATACACAAGATTTTGATTACAAGGGCTATACTCATCACGCTAATGAAAACAACCCGCAGTATGAAATCAAAAGTGATAAATCCGATCATATTGCGGCTCATAAAGAATCTGCGCTTACCAGGATATAGCCTGCCATCTATGGATGTATTCTGTGTATGCCGTCTTTTAAAGAATACACATTCTTCTCAGGAAAAATATTTTTAATTTTTTTTACCGCTTCTGCGCTGCGTTTCCCGGATAGACAATAAACTAAAATAGGTTTGTCACAACCCGAAATATAATCTGAATGGTTCTGTAATTCTTCTACAGGAAAATTAATTCCTCCGATATTAAACTGTTCATGTTCCTGTGGTGTACGGACATCTATGATTTCAAAATGATCTTTCTTCTGCATCAGTTGCTCAAACGTAATGGTTCCTACAGTCTGAGGCAAACCTGTAATCTGCACGGAAGTTTTTCTTAATTTAATGATCTGGGTTTTGCCGTTCAGTACATTCATCATCCAGAGTTTTCCTGCCAGTGAATCTTCGGGATGTGTAAAATATTTTATAGCTTCATTAGCCTGCATACATCCGACAATTCCCGCCAGTGTAGGCAGTACGCCTCCTTCTCTGCAGTTCGGGACCTGCGATTCTTCCGCATTCGGAAAAACATCACGGTAATTGGGAGAATAAGTACCATCTTTCTGTATAACATTCCAGATGCTTACCTGGCCTTCGTATTGGTAAATAGCGCCATAGACCACAGGTTTTCCCGTCATTACACAGGCATCGTTCAGCAGGCATTTTGTTTCGAAATTATCTGTTCCTTCAATAATCAGATCAAATTCAGAAATCAAATCCATGGCATTTTCGGAGGTTACCCGTAAATTGAACGGAATGATTTTTACCGATGGATTTTGCTGCTGTAACTTTTTAGCAGCAACATCAACTTTTGATTTTCCGATATCTTCCGGAGCATATAATATCTGGCGGTGTAGATTACTTTCAGAGACGGTATCATCATCGGCAAGACCAATTGTTCCTATACCTGAAGATACAAGATATTGTGCCGAGGGACAGCCAAGCCCTCCCATGCCTACGATCAGGACCCTGGCATTTTTCAGGAGTTCCTGGGAGGAAGTCCCAAATCCGGGTAAAGCCATCTGGCAATGATAACGTTCAAATGGGTTACTCATCTGTTTCTGTCTTCAGTTATATCTGTTTTCTTAAAATTTCCTTTGCTTTTACCACATCTTCTGGAGTATTCACATTCATTAAAGAATCCGGGTTGCCTGGTTTCAGGATTAAGGTATCACTGTTGATCAGCACTTTCCTTGGGCATGTAATTCCTGATCCTAAAAATTGAGGAGCAAAGGATAGCTTTTGGGCTCCCAGATAGTAATTAATGGTTCTGGTAATCCGTCAAAAGGACTTTCGTAAGTGGTGGCTGCTTTTTCTATATTCCTGTTCTCAATTAAAAACTCTAACGATTTTTCATCCAATAAAGGTAAATCACAGGCAACGACTAACCATGCCGCATCTCTTTGGGTGCGCAATGCCGAAAGGATTCCGCCGAAAGGTCCCATATTCAGAAAAGTATCGGTGAGGGCATTGTAATTTGGATCAAAATGTTCCAGCTGGTCTTGTCTGCAGGAAATAAAAACTTCATCACAAAACGGAGCTAAAAGATCAGCCGCATAATACCGCTGCTCTTTGCCATGCCAGTTGATTTTATCTTTAGGGTTTCCCATTCGCTGGCTTTTCCCTCCCGCCAGTACCAGCCCGTTTAATTTCGGAACATCAGTCTCTTTTAAAATCATTTTTTCCTCCGGATTTTTCGATGAGTTGTATTTCTTTGATTACGATGTCATGGCTCATGGCTTTGCACATATCATAAATGGTAAGTGCGGCAACAGATGCCCCTGTCAATGCTTCCATTTCGATGCCCGTTTTAGCTTCGATCTCGGCAGTACAATAGATTTCAATTTCATTTTGAGTGTTGATTTCAATATCTATTTCACAGTTGTCCATACCAATAGGATGGCAGAGAGGAATCAGTTCTCCCGTTTTTTTTGCTGCCATTATTCCTGCAATGATGGCGGTTTGGAAAACAGAACCTTTTTTAGTTTTAAAATCATCTTTCTGAAGCGCTTCCAGAATATGTTCAGGAAGTGTCACAATAGCTTTGGCAGTTGCTTTCCGGTGGGTAACTTTTTTACGGCCTACATTCACCATACCGGGCTGTTCTTTTTTATTAAGATGTGAAAAATTTGTCATGATTACATTAAAAATTATATCTCCAGATTTTATAGACTTCGTCTTTCTTAAATGCACTTTTTTCCAGAGGAAGTTCTATAAATGCATCGGTTTCCGCAAGATGGGAAAAATCTCCGGAACCATTGGTGTTTACTGATTCTGCGATTAATTGTCCTGCTGGATTCACGCTGAGTTTTACCTGGGCAAAATATTGTAATGAAAAAGGAAAATCGATATCATTCTGTAAAACCGCATATTGGGGATTTTCCGGGATTTCCAAAGATTTTTCCAGCCAGGGAATAAAATACCGGTGCAGACACATGAACACGGAAACCGGGTTTCCAGGGAATGCAAAAACCAATTTTTCGTTTTGGCTTTTTCCGAACCAGAAAGGTTTTCCCGGCCTTTGTTTTATTTTGTGAAAAAGCTTTTTTATTCCCAGCTCTTCACAGGCTTTGGGCAGAAAATCGAATTTTCCCATAGAAACTCCGCCGCTCATCAATAGAATATCATAATGGTCGATACATTGGGAGAGTTCTTTTTTTATGAATTCAAAATCATCATTCCAATGCAGCCAGTCAGCATCGATTTTATATTTTTCCAAAGCAGATTTTATAGTAATTCCGTTGGAGCGTCTCAGCTGGAATGGCGCAGGAGTATTTTCAGGCGGAACCATTTCGTCTCCGGTGGAAATAATAGCTACTCTGGGAAGCTTTTTCACTGTCAGAAATGTTTTTCCGACTGATGCGGCAATCCCGAGAATAGATGGTGTGATGACCTGATTGGCTTTTACCAGTATTTCTCCCGATTTTTTATCCTTTCCTTTCAGATGGATATTCTGTCCTTTTTTATATCAATATTGATGCTCGCAAAATTATTGTTGATCAGAATATCTTCATAGCGAATGACCGTATCCATTGAAGAATGTAATGCGGCTCCGGTCATAATTTCTATGCATTCGTTTTCTTTATCTACCGGAAACGGAGCTTCTCCCGCTGCCTGTACGGCTTTGATGAGAAAATCACGTAGTCCTTTTTCGTAGGATTTAAAACTGATGGCAATTCCATCCACCGTCGGCCGGTCAAAAGGCGGCAAATCACGGTCTGCCAGAATATCTTCCGCTAAAATTCTTCCTGAGGCATTTTCATAGAAAATTTCTTCTGTCCCGAAATTTCTGACCTGGGAAAAGATGATGTCTTCTGCCTGCTGTACACTGATCATTTCCATAATTATCCTCCTATTGTTGCCATTGACTGATGTATTTGTGAAGGGTTTAAACTCTGTTTCTGAGCTTCCCAGCCGTCTTTCGGTTTTTTGTGTATGCTGCCGATAATAATGTTTTTCAGCTCTTCATCTGTTTTTCCCATACGGATTTCATCTTTCAGGTTGATACCGGTTCCTTCATACAAACAGGTTCTGAGGATACCGGAAGGGGTAATTCTTATCCTGTTGCAGTCTCCACAAAATGAACGGGTATAAGCTGCAATGATTCCTATGCTTCCGGTACATCCCGGAATTTTATAATTATATGACGTCGAACTTTTAGGGTCCTCTGTCTTTTGGATCTCAGGGAAATGATCTTTAATATAGCTGTAAATTTGTGTGAAATTCCATTTAAGGGAAATATCAGTTTCACTTCCGTTAAAAGGCATTTCCTCAATAAAACGGACATCAACAGGTAGGTCTTTTGTAAGCGTTACTAAAGGAATAATATCCTCAATATTTTCCCCTTCCATCACCACTGTGTTGATTTTTACTTTTATATCATGCTGTAAGAGACTGTCTAATGTTTTCATTACCTTATCAAAGCTGTTTCTTCTTGTAATTTTGAAAAAACGCTCTTTATCAAGGGTGTCAAGGCTTAGATTGACAGATTTTATCCCGTATTCTTTTAGTTGTGGGATATATTGTCCGGTAAGAAGGCCATTGGTGGTGATGCTGAGGTCAGTAAGTCCGGTTAATTGTGATATATTTTGGATAAGCTCAATACTGTTTTTACGGACGAAAGGTTCTCCTCCTGTTATCCTGATTTTATCAACACCCATTTCAGTAAATACCGAACAGATTCTGAGCATTTCTTCATCAGTCATTAATTCATTGTGCTTGATCCAGGCAAGACCGTTTTCCGGCATACAATACGTACATCGGAGATTACACCGGTCTACGATAGCAAGCCGGAGGTAGTTTATGCTCCTTCCAAATTGATCTGTCAACATTTAAATAGAATAAGTCTTATTACAAATATACTGAATGTTTCTCTCTGTAAAGAGGTATTTTTATATTTGCAGATAATAGACCATATCCATATTAATATCTGAGATGGATAAGAGAGAATTTTAACTTAAGCCCGATCGGAGAACCAAGTATCCTGATGCATGCGGCTCAGCAAAAATATAAAGATTGTTTTGATCAGTGGATACGAAATATTTTTAGCGTAAATAAAAACAAAAAACCTCACAATAAAAATTGTGAGGTTTTTTGTGAGCGCGAAAGGATTCGAACCTTTGACCGTCTGCTTAGAAGGCAGATGCTCTATCCAGCTGAGCTACGCACCCTTAAAAGTTGATTCCCGCTTAGTAAATAAGCATATTAAAAAGTCGGGGCGGCAGGATTCGAACCTGCGACCTCCTGGTCCCAAACCAGGCGCGATGACCGGACTACGCTACGCCCCGAATATATAGAAGAGCGGAGGGTAAGGGATTCGAACCCTTGCGACACTTTCGCGTCGACAGTTTAGCAAACTGCTCCGTTAACCACTCCGGCAACCCTCCTTTTTGTTTATTTTTTAATGATCGTTGTTCCGTTATTGCGAGTGCAAATATAGAACAGATTTCTTTATTTACCAAATAAAATTCAAGAAAATTTTGTGTATTTTTGAAGTAATAAATCATCCAAAAATCAAACTGATGCGTAAGACATTATATATCATCGGATTAAGCACATTTGTTTTTTCATGTACTTCCCAACAAAATGTGAAAAAAATACGTACAAACCGAAAACCCCGGTAACACAGGCGAAACCAACAGTTCAGACAACACCTCCGGTTGCTCCAAAACCAAAAGTGGTATCTGATCATGGGGTCGACTTTTTTACTACCAATATAGCAGATCCAACAAAAAATGATAATACGGCAAGTTATGGTTCTATTGTGTCTGCAAAACCAGCCGGATATAAAGTAGTGAAGACCTATTTTCCGGCCGTTGCCCAGAACTTCAGACAGCGTTACTTAATATTACATTATACCGCACTTCCGGACGACAAATCAATTACAGTTCTTACCCAGCAAGCGGTGAGTGCACATTATCTTGTAAATAATACAGGAGATAACGAGATTTACCAGTTGGTAGATGAGAACAAACGCTCTTACCATGCAGGGGTAAGTGCATGGAGAAACGACAAAAACCTTAATGATACTTCTATCGGTATTGAAATTGTAAATACAGGATATACGACAGATGCTACGGGTAAAAGAACATTTGCTCCTTTTAGTGACGATCAGGTAAAAAAAGTAGCGGCTTTGGCTAAAGACATTGTCACAAGATATCAGATCCAGCCTACCAACGTGCTTGGTCATTCAGATATTGCTCCTACAAGAAAACAGGATCCGGGACCTATGTTCCCTTGGAAAAAGCTGTATGACGAATACCAGATTGGAATGTGGTATGATGAAGCAGCCAAGCAGACTTATCTTGAAGCAGCTCAGGCAGACATTACAACAAGATATAATGACTCCAGCTTTATCTTCCTAATCCAGACTTCACTGCAGAAATTCGGATATGCACTTGATCCCAACGGACAATGGGATGACGCCACCAAGAAAACAATTGAGGCATTCCAGTATCATTTCCGTCCGCAGAATTATGATGGAATCATGGATGCCGAAACATGGGCAATACTGCAGGCGTTAAATCAAAAATATCCAGTAAAATAATTCAGATTAAAGCGCATCGGTTAGATGCGTTTTTGCTATCTTTAAACGATCAAAAACAGTAAAATATCTGTAATGGAAAATTTCAGAAAAGAAAGTGATTTATTAGGCGAACTGAATGTGCCTTTAGACGCTTATTATGGGGTTCAGACACAGCGAGCTATCAACAATTTTAAAATTTCAGGACAGCTTTTGTCTTCGTATCCGGAGTTTATAAGAGGACTGGCTTTTGTTAAAAAAGCTGCAGCAAAAACCAACTACGAACTGGGACTTTTAGATGAAAACCTGTATTTCAAGATAGCGGAAGCGTGTGATGAAATTGTAGAAGGGAAATATCATGACCAGTTTCCGGTAGATATGATCCAGGGTGGGGCAGGAACTTCCATCAACATGAATGCAAACGAAGTGATTGCCAATATCGTGTTGGAGAAATTAGGAAAAAATAAGGGAGAATATGAATTCTGTTCACCTAATGACCATATCAACCTTTCACAGTCAACCAATGATGCTTACCCTACAGCGATCAAAATAGGATTGCTTCAGATGAATATCGGGCTGGTTGAAAGACTGGAAAAAATTATTGAGGCTTTCCGCGCCAAAGGGCAGGAGTTTCACGATGTGATCAAAATGGGACGTACGCAGCTTCAGGATGCCGTTCCTATGACTTTGGGACAGGAATTTGAAGCCTATGCTGCCACTCTGGAAGAGGATATCTCCAAACTGAATAACAATGCGGGCCTTTTCGTGGAAGTGAATATGGGGGCAACTGCTATTGGAACGGGATTGAATGCTCCGGTAGGTTATGCCACGCTTTGTGCTAAAAACTTAGCCCAGATTACAGGATTCCCGATTGTTTCTGCGCCGGATTTAGTAGAAGCTACTCCTGATACAGGATCTTATGTGATCTATTCTTCTGCAACGAAACGTCTGGCAGTTAAACTATCTAAAATCTGTAACGATTTAAGATTGCTTTCATCAGGTCCGAGAGCGGGTCTTTTTGAAATCAATCTTCCGCCGATGCAGCCGGGATCTTCTATTATGCCTGGTAAAGTAAATCCTGTGATTCCGGAAGTGGTCAACCAGGTTTGTTTTAAAGTATTCGGAAACGATCTTACCGTAACTTTTGCCGCAGAGGCAGGTCAATTACAGCTGAATGTAATGGAACCGGTACTTTCCCATGCCATCATGGAAAACATCAATTTCCTTTGCAATGCCCTGGATACCCTTCGTGAGAAATGTGTGGTTGGAATTACCGCCAACAAAGAAGTTTGCCTGAATATGGTAAAACACAGCATCGGAATTGTAACGGCATTAAATCCTTATATTGGATACAAACAGTCTACACAGATTGCAAAAGAAGCATTGGAAACCGGAAAAAGCGTTTACAACCTTGTGCTGGAAAAAGGAATTCTTTCCCAGGAAAAACTGGATGAAATCCTTGATCCGAAAAACATGCTGAAACCGCATAACAAATAAATCCTATCAACAATTAATGATCAGTGATAATTGATATCCTTAGTGCTTTCTTATCATTGATCATTAATCATCATTCATCAATTAATCATTCCCGTGAGGTTTTTAATCATAATTCCTGCGCATAACGAAGAAGACAACCTCTCCTTTACTCTTGATTCTTTACAGCAGCAAAGCAGCAAGGATTTTAAAGTGGTGGTCGTGAATGACGGTTCTACGGACAGAACACCTGAAGTCATCAGGAAATATACAGAAGCAGATTCCCGTTTTGAAACCGTTACCCTTCAGAAATCAGAACATCAGCCAGGTTCAAAAGTTGTTCATGCCTTTAAAAACGGACTTCAGACTCAGTCCCTGAATGATTTTGATATAATCTGTAAATTTGATGCCGATATCATTCTTCCGGATAATTATCTGGAAGCTGTAGAAGCAGCTTTTGCCAATAACCCCAAATATGGTTTGGTAGGAGGGCTTCTGTATATAGAAAAAGACGGAAAATGGGTGTATGAAGGGAATTCCAATAAGCATCATGTAAGAGGCCCTATGAAGGCTTATCGTAAAGAATGTTTTATGCAGATCGGAGGATTAAGAGAAACACTGGGCTGGGATAATATTGATTCCATATTGCTTGAAAATCTGGGATGGAAGGAAGTTGTATTACCCGAACTCCACGTAAGGCTGATCAAAGTAAAAGGAGCAGATTATACCATACGGCCTGCGGATTACTACGGAAGATATTTTTATTTCCTGGGGCTGAACAGGCTTCTGGCATATATTGCTTCTTCAAAAGAAGCTGTGAAAAGCAAATCTGCCGGTTTTTCTTTGACATTGTTAAGTCTTATGAAAGTTGCAGAACAAAGAAACTGGAATTGAAAATTACAAAAGAAGAACAGAAAGCTGTAAATGACCAACGCTGGAAAATGTTGAAGAAAAAGTGGCTGAAGATGTAAAAAGTGTAAGGACAGAAATTGTAGAATGCTTTAATCATTATTGGAAAAATTCAATAGGAACGGGCTTTAGCCCGTTTAATCAAAAAAATAAAAATCCATCGGCTTTAGCCCAAACTTAACTTCCAAAGCGTGAAAAAAATAGCTTACATAGAAATAGACACCCACGCAGAAATTGCCAAGGCTTTCATGGATATTATGAAAGATTCTCAGAAGTTTGCGGTAGACTATTATTTTTCAAAAAGAATCAAAGATCAGATAAATCATGGTGACGAATCCGTGTTTTTATCAGACAGTTCTATGATTCTGGATCAGTTAAAAGGGAAAGATTATGATCTCGTGGTTATTGGGACGGTTCACCGTTATTTTAATACATTTTTAGCGATAACAAAAAAATACAACACAGCAGTTATTTCCCATAATCTTAATTTCATCAAAGCATCAAAATTTGATCTGATAAAAAGTGTTTTCAAGGGAGATATTGTTTTCAGATTAAAACTGTGGCTGAAAGAAGGACTATTCTACAAAACCAAAGTATATCAGACCTCCGGATCCCTTTTGGTACTGGATGAAGCTTTAATCTCAGGAAGGTATCAGTTTCTGCCGCTGTTTTATACTAGGGATTTTGACAAAACAAAAAATGAAGATCTTATTGTACTTATTCCCGGCGGAGTTTCTCAAAAGAGAAGGGATTACGCCTATATTTTTAAAACTATTCAGAATCTGAAGATGGATAAACCCTGCAGGTTTGTTTTCCTGGGAAAAGCAAGTGGACATGAATTAAAACAACTCGCACAGTTGTCTGAGAAATTGCCAGGAAATATTGAAATCACTTATTTTTCTGAAAGGGTTTCACCTGAAGATTTTGAAAAATGGATGCAGAAAGCAGATGTTTTATGGTGCCCTATTCAGCAGGAGACGGAGTTTTTCAGCATGAAAGAAACGTATGGGCTGACTAAAATGACAGGAAACCTTGGGGATGCCATAGCGTATGGAAAACTGGCTGTTTTTCCCGGAAATTATCCTTCAAAACTAAACTTTATTATTCCTGAGAAAGAAAATGTTATTGATCAATTAACTGCACTTTCAGAAGCCTCATTTGATTTTTACAAAACGTATGGTAAGAAAGAAATTCAGAAAAAACTGGAGCAGTTTTTACACACCTTAATCTGATCTCAGGCTTTCCAGCCATTAAAGCTGGAAATGTTTATTTAATCTTAAACACACTCTTAATAAACCTCATATTCAGGTACTCTTCAACAGGGAATATTTTTGTGAAATAATTTCCAATATAGATGAGTATCAGGACAACTGCAGGCTTGTAAACAAGATTAAGCAGATTGCTGTTGAAATTCGGCAGTACGATCGCTACTGTAATTGCCAGCGTACATATGATAGAGACAAAAATCATTTCAATACTCAAAGGCGAAACCTTAAAGACAATATAATTGAAAACGATTTTCACAACATTGTAGATCGTAAGTGAAATTGCCGTAGATAAAGCAATTCCAATGAGTTTGAGATCCGTGTTCTTAATGAAATAATAATTCAGTCCGATCGTTAATCCCGCCAGTAAAAGCATTACCAGAATATTGAATCTGTAATATTTTGACAGTGAAATAATATTTCCATTGAAGCCGGTAGCAAGATCTATCAATACAGCAGAACCCCAGATCCATACCACAGGCTCATATTCTCTGAGCATGGTTCCGTTTTTTGGCATAAATTGCGTCAGATAAGGGAAGCCAACCATAATACAGGAAAATAAAACGGCACCCAGGAAATACAGTGTTAAAGATGTTTTCTTATGGAACCTGTCCAGTTCTATCATATCTCCGTCTGCCAATGTTTTATTAATGATAGGAGCGGAAATATTGAACAATCCCAGCTGTGGAATAGAAATCAGTGAAATAAGGGCATATAAAACCGAGTAAATTCCTACCTCTTCCATCCCCATAAATTCCCCGATCATAAAACTGTTGATGGCCAGGTAATTCCCGAAAGTCCCCAGAAATCCGAAGAAGCTGTAATTGAAAAACTCTTTCCAGAAATTATTCTTTTTAAAATAATCTGTATTAAAATCCAGCTGAATCTTTTCAAGCTTATTGGTGTAATAAATGTAACCCAAAAGCATCAAAAAGAAAATTCCGAAAAAGAAAGCAAACGCTATTTTTTGTGATATTGCTGCACTGATATGCTGGGATAAAGCAAAGAAAAACAGACAGAATGCTCCCAGATTGGCTATTTTCGGAAACAGATTATCGAAAATATTGGAAACTACAATTCTCTTATAATTGGAAGTGTATTTATTAAAAATAGCACAAAATGAAAGGATTAAAATCAGCGGAAGAATCATTTCTTTGATCTTCCATGCTTCTGAATGCCTGAACTTCGGATAAAAATAGGGAAGTACGAAAAATACCACTGTGAAAATAAGAAAATTGATAAAAACAGTAAGAAGCGAAAGTGACAACATGTTCTGCTTTTTACCATCTCTTTCCACGGTGTGGAAGAACTTTACGTTCGAATACGAAATCCCCAATACTACAAAAGGAACCAGCATTTCTGCAGTGGGAAGAATGTAGCGCAGCTTTCCATAAAATTCAAAATCATTCGGAAATATGAATATTGCGGAAACGGTGCCCAGCAAAAAACCAATATAACCGATAATGGAATATTTGAAGCCTTGTCTCGCTACTACACTCATAAAGTTGTTTTAAATGTTTTTAGGTATAAAAATAATATTGTTGATGTACTGAGTTTTATTTTTTTCGTCGTTTGTATTTTGTGTGATAATATCTTCTGTAAGATTTTCAAGCCTAAAGCTGTCTCTGTTCAGATATTTGGCGTCATATCCCCAGCTCATTACTTCAGCTATTTCGTTCCAGATAGGCGTGTTGTGGTGTCTTTGTTCCATTTCGACCATTAAAGTCGGCTGGAATCGTCTGATGGTTTCTCTCGCCCCGGATAATGTTTTTATTTCGTTTCCTTCAACGTCTATTTTGATGAAATCAAGCCTGTTGAAATGCTCCAGTGCAGCCCATTCGTCCAGTTTGATAACCTTTACCTTCTCCGTATAGCTTTTCTCTTCCCCTTTTTCTTTATAAGAAGTGTTTAAAGTACCGCGTGAAGCAATTGTTTTTCCGTTAATAACAGGTACTTTGAACTCTGCAATCCTGTTTTCATCAGAAAGAGCCAGTGGAAAGATATGCATTGCCGGAAATAACCTTTTCAATCTCCGGTAAAGCTTTTTATTGGGTTCAAAACCATAAATCTGCTCATGATCCAATTTGTTCTCCAGCTGATAAAGAAAGGTTCCTACATTAGCACCGATGTCCAATATCACTGCATTTTTAGGAAGGTATTCTTTAATCCATACCAGTTCCGGTTCTACATTGCGTTCCGAAAAATTATTTTTATTAAGATTATTTAAAGTCTTAAAATATCTTTTTTTGTAGAAGTTCGGACTTATATACTGTAGTTTTTCTGCAATTTTTTGGTATAAAGACATTGTTGGCTTTTTGGCGAACAGCAAAGATACGTAAAAATGTAAAACTTTTCTTAAAAAATGTTAATGATAATAAGTTGATTTTCAGTATGTGTTTAGATGGTTTGTTTTTGTAATCCTTTGGATCTTAATGTGTTTTCAGTTTGTTAAAGTGCTCTGTTTATCTTCTGAAAATCTTATCAAAAGAGTTGCCGGGAAATACTTTTGCCAAAATACGGCTGTCATCTCTGAAAATATGAATTATTGTTGTCAAAAAATAAGTCAAGTGTCAAAGAAAAGGAGCGTTCAGGAAATCATTGAAAGGCTTCATCAGTCTGAAAATTCTGCTCATATTCTTTACTGCATTTTTATCCAGCACTTCATCATCTTTCAGAGCGTATACCACGATGAAATTTTTAAGCTTAAGATATTCTCCCATAGGATCTTCTTTTTCGAAACCCTGAGGGATTTTTTTCAGTTTGTCGTCCTGATCAAGTTCGGGAAAATGTTTTTTGAAGTCTTTATTATTGAGGATTTTAAGGAAATCATCCCCATACAGCGAAATTTCCTTACGAACCTCTTTCAGTACAGAAGATTCGGGCATATAAATTCCTCCTGCCAAAAAGGATTTTCCGGGTTCCATATGAAGGTAATAGCCTCCCTTCTGGTTTCCTTTTCCCATTCCCAGAGAAGCCCCGAAATTGGTTTTATAAGGCGATTTGTCTTTAGAAAAACGGGTGTCTCTGTAAATTCTGAACAGGGCTTTTTTACTGTCGATTTTCGCAAGCTCTTCATCAAAACCGGACATCTCTTTAATCAGTTCATCTAAAAACGAAACCACATTTTGCTGAGCTTCCGTGTAAAGATTTTTGTTCTCATTAAACCATTCGCGGTTGTTGTTTTTATTTAATTTTTTAAAAAATCAAATGTTTTGGAAGAAATGCTTGCAGACATATTTGTGTAAGGTGTTTTTCATTATTATGATATTCAAAACAGTTTCTGAACCCGGATCCCGAATCTCCGTAACCCGAACTCTCGCATCCTGCATCCCGAATGTCACAATTCAAATGTACAAAAACTATTCATATCTCAATAATCTGTTTAAACAGACAGGGAAAATGTCAAAAAAAATATTTTTTATGGCATTATTTTCGAAAATTCATAAATAGTACGGAAAAAATCAATCCAATTTAATAAAAAAAAATAATGTTTAATAACTTTTTAATTTGAAGCCTCTTTTTTTAGATTTAATTTTCTAAAAATCGAAGATATATTAAAGGATTGTGAATTTAAGTTTGCATATTTAAAAATTTATTCAAAAACAAATCAAATATTTATTGTATCTTTGCAAAAATTTTAAAATAGTTAATGAATTTATTTACGGAAACCAATTTAAGTCCTGATATCCTTAAGGCAATTGGCGAACTGGGTTACGAAAGCCCAACAGAAATCCAAAAACAGACTATCCCTTTTATTCTTTCAGATATTCGCGACTTGATCGCACTTGCGCAGACAGGGACAGGCAAAACAGCAGCGTTTTCGCTTCCGATTTTGGATATGATTGACGATACGAGTCGCAAAATCCAATTATTGGTGCTTTGTCCGACACGGGAATTATGTCTTCAGATTTCTAAAGACATAAAGAATTACTCTAAGTACATGAAAGACATCAAAACTACTGCGGTTTATGGTGGAAGTAGTATTGTAGAGCAGATGAGATCTTTGAAGGACAAACCTCAAATCATTGTGGGAACTCCGGGAAGAGTAATAGATCTTATCAACAGAAAGGCATTAGACTTTTCTGCGATTCATTGGTTGGTATTAGACGAAGCTGATGAAATGCTTTCAATGGGATTCAAAGATGAATTGGAAACCATTCTAAGCGAAACTCCGGAAACAAAACAGACTTTCTTATTCTCTGCAACGATGAATAAAGAAGTGGAAAGAATTTCCAAAAATTACCTTACAAAACCTCACCGTATTTCTGTAGGTTCTATCAATGAAGTGAAGAAGAACATTACGCACGAATATTATGTTGTAGGGTACCGCCAGAAAAAGAAGCATTGAAAAGATTAATCGATGCCAACCCTAACCAGTATTCTATTATCTTCTGCAGAACGAGAATGGAAACTCAGGAGGTTGCTGATTTCTTAATGCAGAACGGATATGCAGCGGATGCTCTTCACGGTGATCTTTCTCAGGCGCAGAGAGATACGGTAATGAAGAAATTCAGATTGAAAAATATCGATATTCTTGTAGCGACAGATGTTGCAGCAAGAGGGCTGGATGTAAACTCACTGACTCACGTTATTCACTTCTCTTTACCGGATGATCCTGAAGTATTCGTTCACAGAAGCGGAAGAACAGGTAGAGCCGGAAAAGACGGTATTTCTATGGCTCTAATCAAGCCTGAAGAAAGCAGAAAACTGAAACAGATCAAGTCTGCAACAAAAATTGAAATTCATGAAAGAACGATTCCTACAGGTGATGATATTATCAAAGCTCAGGTAGGAGGTGTATTCGAAAAATTATTGACGGAGCACGAAGATCTTTTCGAATTTGATGACAGCTTAATCCCGGATCTGAGCAATTTTACAAAAGAAGAACTGGTACACCAGCTTCTGCAGTTCCAATTGAGAGATCTTGCTCTATACTACAAAGACAAGCATGATCTTGTTGAGCAGAAATTAAGCAGCAGAGATGATGATTACTCAAGAAGAGACCGACGTGACAGAGACCGAGATAGAGGTCGTGACAGAGATAGAGGTCGTGACAGAGACAGAGATCGTGGCGGAAAACCAAGAAGAAGGGATGAAAACATGGTAAGATTCTTCTTTAATCTTGGTAAAAAAGACCATTTAAAGAAACTTGATGTTTTAGATATTATCAACAAAGCTACTGCTGGCGGAAAAAGCAAGAAAAGAGCTGAAATCGGTGATATTGAAATCTTAGAGAAATTCTCTTTCTTCGAAGTTGAAAAATCGTTCAAAGACAATGTTTTGAGCAATATTCAATCCATGAAATTTAAAGGAAAAGATATGAGAGCTGAAGTGGCAAACTAATCTCTTTCCCAACCATACAAAACCGGCATTAGCGCCGGTTTTTTTATTTGATAATCAGTTGTTAAGCGAATGTTAACAAAACTTAATGTTATATAGTTTCACGTACAATCCTTTTTTAAGAAATTTGCACACGAATTATAAATACTAAAAAATGGGAATTGGTAATATTTTCCACGCTTTTCAACCAAAAGATAAAATCTTCTTTGTACTTTTCGAAAAAGTAACTGAAAATCTAGTTGCAATGTCAGAAGAATTCAACACAGGAATCAAGGATTTCGATCTTAATGATGATTCAATGTTGAAGAAAATGAGTGACTTCGAACACAAGAATGATGAACTTACACACGAAATTTTCGTAGAATTAGGGAAAAACTTCATTACACCTTTTGACCGTGAGGATATCCACACGCTGGCAACAGGACTTGATGATATTGCTGATTATATCTACGCTTCCACAAAATATATTTTCCTTTACAAATCACCTGAGATGAAGGCTTATTCAGACTTCTCCTTACTGATCCATAAAGCATGTCTTGAAATTCAGAATGCCATGAAAAACCTGAAAGGGTTTAAAAATATGGAACAGGTGAAAGAAGCTTGTATTAAGGTGAACTCTATTGAGAATATTGCAGACGACCTGCTTTCCAACTCAATGGTAGAATTATTTGAAACCAATGATGCCATCAACATTATTAAAGTTTCATCTGTACTGAACTACCTTGAAGTTGTAACGGACAAAGCAGAAGATGTTGCCAATACGATTGAGAACATCATGATTAAATACGCCTAATACATAGCAAAAAATGGAATTTCCTATTTTACTTATAGTTATTATTGCGCTGGCCCTGATCTTCGATTATATCAATGGTTTCCATGATGCTGCCAACTCAATTGCGACTATAGTTTCTACAAAAGTTTTAACTCCATTCCAGGCTGTACTTTGGGCGGCGCTTTGGAACTTTGCAGCTTTTTTCATTGCTGCTTATATCATTGGAGAATTCAAAATTGGTAATACAATTGCCAAAACAGTTAATGAGAATTTTATCACCCTTGAAGTTATATTTTCCGGTCTTGTGGCAGCTATTGCCTGGAACCTGCTTACATGGTGGTTCGGGATCCCTTCATCATCATCACATACACTGATCGGAGGTTTCCTGGGAGCTGCTCTTATGCATGCTTTTATGATGGATTATCATGATGTGGCAGCAGCACAGCCGGATCTTGGAACATGGGGCACCATTAAAGAAGCCTTTAATCAGGTAACACATCAGAGTGTGGTGAAGTTTGATAAAGTAATTCCTATCTTCCTGTTCATTTTCATGGCTCCGATTATAGGGATGATTATCTCTGTTATCATTACATTGATTATTATACACCTTTATAAAAGATCAAACCCGCACAAGGCAGACCAGTCTTTCAAAAGGCTGCAGCTGGCTTCTTCAGCTTTATTCAGCTTGGGACACGGTTTGAATGATGCACAGAAAGTAATGGGGATCATTGGTGCAGCAGTAATCTATTACCACGTTAACATGCTTCAGGATGTACAGTATCTGAATATTCCTTCTGCAGAACGTTTTGACTATTTTGCTCAGCATTATATCTGGGTTCCTCTGGTTTCATTCCTTGCTATTGGTTTAGGGACCATGAGCGGTGGTTGGAAAATCATCAAAACAATGGGTACCAAGATTACTAAAGTAACTTCATTAGAAGGGGTAAGTGCAGAAACTGCAGGTGCTATTACTTTATTCATCACAGACCACTTCGGTATTCCTGTATCTACAACTCATACCATTACAGGCTCCATTATCGGGGTAGGATTAACAAAAAGAGTTTCGGCTGTAAGATGGGGGATTACGGTAAGCCTTCTTTGGGCTTGGGTATTAACAATTCCAATCTCTGCCATTGTAGCAGGAATTACCTATCTTGTGGTGACTTTCTTATCTTAAGATATAACGCATAACCATCATATAAACTTTGTCCAAATGGGCAAAGTTTTTGTTTTATAAAGCCTTGAAAAATCGTATTTTTGTTCAAATTATAAGATTTTATGGAATTTTTAGACAGATACCAGCAGATTGTTGCGGACGCCATCACTAAATATACTTTTAAAGACAAACCTTCGGAATTATATGAACCGATGAACTATATTATTTCCCATGGTGGAAAACGTCTTCGTCCCATTATGGTGCTTATGGCGTGTGAGATGTTCGGAGGAGATCTTAAACAGGCAATCAAACCTGCACTGGCAATCGAGTTTTTCCATAATTTCACGCTGATTCATGACGATATTATGGATGAAGCGCCTTTAAGAAGAAATAAGCCTACTATTCATACCCTGCATGGTCTTAACGTGGGAATCCTTTCCGGAGATGGACTGATGCTTAAAGCCTATAAATTCTTTGAAGATCTTGAACCTGAAATTTTCAAAGCATGTATCAGAATATTTACCCACACAGGGCTTTTATTATGCGAAGGACAGCAGTATGATATCAATTTTGAGACTCAGGAAAATGTTACTTTTGACGATTATATCAGAATGATTACTTACAAGACAGGTGTTCTGAGTGCTTCTTCATTCGAGATCGGAGCTTTGATTGCAAAAGCAGATTTCAAAGATGCCAAAGCGATTTTCAACTTCGGAAAACATATTGGAATTGCCTTCCAGATCATGGATGACTATTTAGATGTATTCGGAGACCAGGCTCAGTTCGGGAAAAAGCATGCCGGAGATATTTATGAAAACAAGAAAACGGTTCTGTATCTGCTGGCAAGAGAGCACGCTACCGATGAAGAAAGAAAAGAACTGGATTACTGGTATTCTAAAAAAACTGAAAATGTAGATAAGGTATACGGGGTTGAAAAGATTTTCAGAAGAACAAAAGTAGATGAAAAAGCGCTGCGTTTGATCGAAAAGCATAATGAAATCGGACAAAGCTACCTTCAGAAAATAGATGTTCCGGAAGAAAAGAAAAAACCTTTTATCGAACTGGCCAATTATTTGCTGAGAAGAGAAAGTTAATATAGGTAACAGATGGCAGGCCGCAGGTAGCAGCAATTACCTGCAACCTGTTTCCTGCAACCTAACCCCTATACAATGAAATTCAGAACAGAAGTTGATATCCCCGCATCAGATAAAAAGATTGAAATTGAAGATAAAATATTTTCGATAGGTTCATGTTTTGCCTCTGAAATGACAGACTTACTTCAGGACGGGCAGCTTCAGACTTTAAATAATCCTTTTGGTACCATTTTCAATCCTTATTCTATCAATAATGCAGTCAACAGATTACATGATTCCGCGTTTTATGAGGAAGAGGAACTGATTACTTACAATGATGAATATATTTCTCTGGACCACCACACCAGTTTTGATACCCGTTATATTCATCAGACCTTAGATAAAATTAACAGTGCCATTGAAGCCGGAAATGCCTTTTTGCAGGAAGCCGACTGGATCATCATTACCTATGGATCATCATTTATTTATGAGTTTCTGCCCAAAAATAAGCTGGTCGCCAACTGTCACAAAATTCCACAGAAGTTTTTGAAAAAAGACTGCTTTCCCATCAGGAACTGACCAGTTCGATTTACCAGACGATTCTGGATCTTAAAGACATCTGTAAAGAAGGGGTACAGATCCTGTTTACGGTTTCACCTGTAAGGCATACCAAGGATGGAATGGTAGAAAACCAGTTAAGTAAATCCAAACTGATTACCGCTGTTCATGAATCAATTTCAATGTTTGAAGACTGTCATTACCTGCCGGTTTATGAAGTTTTAATGGATGACCTGAGGGATTACCGTTTTTATAAAGAGGATATGATTCATCCCAGTGCACAGGCTGTCAATTATATTTTCGAGAAATTCGGGAATGCTTATTTTTCTGACGAAACCAAGGATTTTATCAAGGAGAATTTTAAAATTATCAAGGCCTTAGAGCATAAAACCAATGATAAGAAGGATCCAAAATTTATTGAGTTCAGAGAAAAGCTTGATCAAAGAATAGATAATCAGCGTAAGAAAGTAAAACATAAAATTTTCTAAATGCCCGATTTTACTAAGATTGATTATCTGAAAGACGGAAATGAAAGGCAGAAGAGAGCTTATGAACTTCTTACAAAACATCGCTTTTTTGAGAAACTAAAGGTGTATTCACCTATTTTAGCAGGAACTGTTCCTATTGGAATAGATATAGAAGGAAGTGATCTGGATCTTATTTTTGAGGTGAATCTGGGATTCGAAAAAGATTTTCTGGATGATTTGATGTTCAGCAGGTTTATTCCTCACGATGTGGAAACGAAAGTTGAATATCCTATCATAAACGGTGAAAAATGCATTACATTAAATTTCATACTGGATGAATTTCCCATTGAAATTTTTGGACAGAATAAACCGACAACGGAGCAGAATGCATACCTTCATATGATTGCTGAATACAAAATATTACAGGAAAAGGGAAAAGAATTTAAACAAAAAATAATAGAACTGAAAAAACAGGGTATAAAAACAGAACCGGCTTTCGGATTGTTGCTGGGACTTGAAAATCCTTATGAAGATCTGTTGAAATTTAAATAAAATGATTGATACACATACACATCTGTACGCAGAAGAATTTGATGAAGATAGAAAAGAAGCTATCCAGAGGGCTTTAGACAAAGGAATTACAGAATTTTATCTTCCTGCCATTGATTCTGAATCCCATGAAAAAATGCTGCAGCTGGAAACAGAATATCCGGGACAGATTTTTTCAATGATGGGGTTACATCCATGTTATGTAAAACCGGAATCCTGGGAGAAAGAACTTGAAATTGTGAAAAATTATCTTGATCAGAGACATTTTCCTGCCATCGGAGAAATCGGGATCGATCTGTACTGGGATAAAACAACACTGGATATTCAGGTGAAAGCTTTTGAACAGCAGATCGATTGGGCAATAGAAAAGACCTTCCAATCGTGATTCACACGAGAGAAAGCTTTGATGAAACCTTTGAGGTGCTGGAAAGAAAGAAACACCCGAAGCTGAGAGGAATTTTCCATTGTTTTTCCGGGAATCTTGAACAGGCACAGCATGCTGTTGATCTTAATTTTATATTAGGCATCGGTGGAGTAGTGACTTTTAAAAACGGGAAGATAGACCAGTTTCTGCGTGAAATTCCATTAGATAAGATTGTTCTGGAAACTGATTCTCCATACCTGGCTCCGGTTCCTCACAGAGGAAAAAGAAACGAAAGCTCATATCTTGACCTGGTAGCCGGAAAACTGGTGGATATTTATGGAAAGGACTTCTCGGAAATAGATAGAATTACTACTGAGAATGCTAAGAATCTTTTTAAATAAAGACAAAAACAAACCCTTTTCAAAACTGAAAAGGGTTTGTTTTTATTTCTTTCTGGTGAAATTCTTATTCTTAGGTTTTTTAAATCCTACTGAAGCTCCCGCAGAAGGCTTTTTACGATTGTTATTGGATCTTGAGTTATTGCTGCCGCCTGCTTTAGGTTTTTCACTCCCTGCAGGAACTGGTTTGTTATTGGAATCTCTTTTCTGTGCAACCAGATCATCCGTATGGAACGGGTGGTCTTTAACTACAGGAATTTTCTTCCCGATCAGCTTTTCTGTGTTCTTTAAGTTTAAAAGGTCAAGGCCGTCTACAAAAGAAATGGAGGTTCCTTCAGCTCCGGCTCTTCCTGTTCTTCCGATTCGGTGTACATAGGTTTCAGAAACGTCGGAAAGCTCAAAATTGATTACGAATTTCAGTTCGTCGATATCAATTCCTCTGGCTGCAATATCCGTTGCTACCAGAACTCTTGTTTTTCCGGATTTAAAGTTGTTCAAAGCATTTTGTCTTGCATTCTGAGACTTGTTGCCGTGAATGGCTTCAGCAGAAATATTGTCTTTCTGAAGTTTTCTTGCAATCTTATCAGCTCCATGTTTGGTTCTTGCAAAAACCAGTACGGAATCTGAAATATCATTTTTCAGAATGTGAGAAAGCAGGTTCAGTTTATTGTCTTTTTCAACGAAATATACAGATTGCTTAATGGTATCTGCTGTAGAAGATACTGGTGTTACTTCCACTTTCACAGGATTGTTCAGAATTGAGTTAGCCAGCTTCTGAATTTCACCCGGCATTGTTGCTGAAAAGAATAAAGTCTGTCTTCTCTGAGGTAAAAGTTTAATGATTCTTTTTACATCGTGTACAAATCCCATATCCAGCATTCTGTCTGCTTCATCAAGAACAAAGATCTCCAGATTTTTTAAGCTGATGATTCCTTGTGCAATGAAGTCTAAAAGTCTTCCTGGTGTTGCAACAAGAATATCAACTCCCTTTTTCAATGCAGCTTCCTGATTTCCTTGTTTTACTCCCCCGAAAATAACAAGTTGCTTTAACGGAAGATATTTACCATAAGCATTGATATTTTCCTCAATCTGAATGGCCAGTTCTCTGGTTGGAGTAAGGATTAATGCTTTTATATGTTTATTGGGAATTTTATTTTTAGATAAATTCTGTAGAATGGGAATAGAAAAAGCAGCTGTTTTACCAGTTCCGGTCTGTGCGCAGCCTAAAAAGTCTCTGCCGTCTAATATATCAGGAATAGATCTTTCCTGGATAGGAGTAGGAGTCGTGTAACCCTGCTCCTGGATTGCTTTCGCAATAGGTTCTATTAAGTTTAAGTCTGTAAAATTCAAATGAATTATTTTAAAATTTAAATAAAAATTCCTTCAGTCTGAAAGAATTACATTCTGCAAAGGTAGTCTAAAAAAAATTAAGATATATTTTAACGTTTTATGTCTTTAGTGAAAATATAACTGACCTGTAAAATTTAAATGGCTGCTCATACCTGAGCAGCCATTGTATTGATATGAAAATCTGAAATTTATTTAAATCTATATCCTACACCAGCCTGCAGGAATCCGGTTTTAATAGGAACCGAATTATTTTTATTCATTTCTATGAAGTTAAAATTGTACCTGGCATCCACAAAAAACTTTTCATTAAGTTTATATTCTGCACCTAGAAATGGAAATAAATTCAAGGTTTTTAAAGATTCGTAATTGTGCGTTTCAGCCTCATCAAAAACAGTATTCATTTTTACTTTGGATGATATATTAAATCCTAAGTTCATCCCTACAGAAGCAGAAAGCTCTGGAATAATATAATATTTTACTGAAATGGGAACCTGTATCTGGTTGAATTTATAATTAAAGTTCATGTTACCCATATTTACCACTTCATTGCCTACCAATTCATACCAGGGATAGGCGTCTTTACCACCCAGTTGTGTATATACTGCTTCAGCCTGCAAGCCAAACTTAGAGGACAAAGGCTGCTCAGCCAGGATTCCGGCGTAGAAATAAGATTTTGAATCGAGCTGTGTGTTAAAGAATTTCATACTGGATAAGGTATATCCTCCTTTTACTCCAAAGCTCATAGATTCGGAAGTTGTTTGTGCATTACTTATTGTTGATAAAACAAATGCCAGAGCGAAAAAAATGTTCTTTTTCATGTTTGTTTTGAATGGTTATTAATTTTATAAAAAAATAATTCCTCGTTGGGAGGAATTATTGTAGCAAATATAATTGAATATTTTTAAATGGAACTATTTAACTTTACTCCATTCCTGATTTTTTCTTAAATTCTCAAAAAACTGATACACCTCTGCAAGTTTCTCACTTCCGCGTTTCCCGTAATCCTCTACATTTTTTGAAGTTCCGTCAGCAAATTTGATTCTCAGATAAGAGGTTGGAAGATCTGTGATATTGTGTTCGCCGTATTTGTCATTCAAACCTTTTACATTCAGCCCATCCAGCAAGCTGATTAATTTATTATAATCTTCTTCTTTGATGGTTCCTTTAAAAGTGCCTTCACGCGGTTTGGAAAACTCATCTTTTGAAGGTTTATCATTAAAATTAAAATGCTCTGCTTCAAAAACAGCAGTTCTGTCCTGATTAATTGTCATTTTAAAAACAGGGCAGAATCCAAAACATGGGGTCGCCTCATATTCAATGGTAGCATATTTTGAATTTACTTTTTGAGAGGTTGTACAGGATGTTAAAAATACAATTGCACAAATGGTTAGCAAATATTTCATAGTTTTTTCAATTTCAAAGGGTCACGTCAATAATTGTTCCAAAAAGATAAAATGTTCTTTTGTTTTTATGTTAAATACAAAATGATAAATCAGTTTAAATTTTTATTGAACCCTTAAGATCGAATGAAGATGGTAAGAACATTAAGAATAAAGATTCGCTTCACGCTTAAAATCAGAATGATTCATCTTAATTTTACTTATCTCTTAAATCCTTCTTAATGGTTAAAAATAATATTTAGCAGGAGAAAATTATTTTATAAAAAAACAGCCTCAGATTTTCTGAGGCTGTTTTTTATAATGCAGTTTTACTGTAAAAGGAAACTGAATGTACAATTTTATCCGTGCAGCTGTTTCCAGATGGCGTCTTTAAGTTCCATAAGGCCTTCACCGGTAACCCCCGAGAAGAACAAAGGCTGTCTGTTCTCAGGAAATTCTGCTGCAATTTCTTTTTCAGTTCATCATCCAGAAGATCGGATTTTGAAACAGAAATGATGAAGTCTTTATCCAGTAATTCTGGATTGTATTCTTTTAATTCATTCTCAAGGATTTTAAACTCCTGGAAATGGTTTTCGGAATCAGCCGGAATTAAGAACAATAGGATAGAGTTTCTTTCAATATGTCTCAGGAATCTGTGTCCCAGGCCTTTTCCTTCAGCTGCTCCTTCAATAATCCCCGGAATATCAGCCATTACAAATGATTTGTAATTTCTGTAATCTACAATCCCAAGGTTAGGAGTCAGTGTGGTAAAAGCATAGTTGGCAATTTTTGGTTTTGCCGCAGAAACAGATGCCAGAAGTGTAGATTTTCCGGCATTCGGAAATCCAACCAGACCTACATCTGCCAAAATTTTAAGCTCGAAAACGATATACCCCTCTTCTCCCGGAAGACCTGGCTGCGCATATCTGGGAGTCTGATTGGTAGAAGACTTGAAGTGCTCATTTCCCAAACCTCCTTTACCGCCATGCATCAGAATGATTTCCTGTCCGTCCTCTAAAATTTCACCGATAATTTCGCCTTCTTCATTTTTGGCAATAGTTCCTACCGGAACTTCAATATAAACATCAGCTCCGAAAGCTCCCGTAAGCTGGTTTTTCCTCCGTTTTCACCACGTTCAGCTTTTACGTGACGGGTGTATCGGAGGGAAGCAAAATCCATTCGTTGGCATTTCCTTTCATGATGATGTGACCTCCACGACCTCCGTCGCCACCGTCAGGACCACCTTTAGGAATATATTTTTCACGGCGAAGGTGGGCAGAACCAGCACCTCCGTGTCCGCTTTTACAATGGATCTTTACGTAATCTACAAAGTTAGACATATAGTTTGTGTTGCGGGTTGCGGGACGATATTTTGTATCCCTTGCTCATTCCCGATTATTTAATTTTCTCTACCTCAGCGAAAAGTTTTTGGGAAATTTCATCAATTTCTCCAACACCGTTTACCTCTACATATTTACCCTGCTGCTTATAAAGCTCGGCAACTTCTGCTGTTTTGGTATAATATTCTTTAATTCTGTTTTCGATGATCTCTACATTGCTGTCGTCTGATCTTCCGCTGGTTTCACCTCTTTTCAGAAGCCTCTCCACCAAAATTTTGTCCTCTACTACCAATGAAAGACAGATGTCTATCTCGTCATGTAATACTTCTTTAACGATCTTTTCCAAAGCTTCTGTCTGAGCAGTGGTTCTTGGATATCCGTCAAAGATAAAACCATTGGTATCAGTAGGCTTTTGATCTCATCGATCAGCATATCTGTTGTTACCTGATCCGGAACCAATTCTCCCTTATCGATATATGATTTAGCCAGTTTTCCAAGTTCAGTGTCGTTTTTCATGTTGTATCTGAAAAGGTCACCTGTTGAAACCTGTTTTAAATTGAATTTTTCGATCAGATTCTGGGCTTGCGTTCCTTTTCCACTTCCTGGAGGGCCGAACAGAACAATGTTTATCATAATGTTGATTCGCTTCCGGCAATTGGCATTTTGCTTTCAGCTTTTTTAAGTTATTATTAAATGTATTTCTTTATATAATTTTAAGCTAAAAGCTACCAGCTAATAGCCAACAGCACTTTAATGGTTGATTTGTCCTTCTTCCAGCTGATACAGATTCGGTAGGTTTCTTCCTAATTCATCATAATCAAGTCCGTATCCAAGTACAAATTTGTTCGGAATTTCTTTCCCGATATAATCCAGTTTGAAATCTTTTTTATAAACTTCAGGTTTCAGTAAGAAACTTGCCAGTTTTACAGATTTAGGACGTTGTGTTTCTTTAAAATATTTGAAAAGACTTTCAACAGTATTTCCTGTATCAACGATATCTTCTACAAGAATGATGTGACGGTCTTTCACATCTTTTGTCAGTTCCATTTTCTGATAAACGATTCCTGTAGACTCAGTTCCTACATATGAACTCATTTGAATGAAGGCAATTTCGCATTCCCCGGGTAATATTTTAAAAGATCAGAGAAGAACATAACAACTCCATTTAAAACGCCAATGAAAACAGGAACTTCATCCTTGTAATCTTCATAAATTCTTAACGCTGTCTCTTTTACAATCTCCTGAATTTCGGCATCCTTTAAATAAGGAACGAAAGTTTTGTCGTGAACTTTAATGCTTTCCATAAAATTTTTAGTAGGAGGCAAAGTTACGGATTTTAGATTTTTCAATAAAATCTTTTTGTGTTTAATCCGGTATTTGTGCTATCTTTGTTCTTTCAAAACCCAAAAATACAGAGATGTAGGATATAATTTCTTTCCGATTTGATCAAACGATAACCATCGTGTTATCGGTGTTTAACCTTTATTAAGAAAGAAATCATGATTTTACTGCAAAATATATCCTTTGGGTTTCCGGGAGGAAATCTTCTATTTAATCATACCAGTTTAACAATACAATCTCATACCAAGTCTGCTTTAGTGGGAAATAACGGTATGGGAAAATCTACCCTGCTGAAAATAATTGCAGGTGAAATACATCCTTTAAGCGGCAATGTCAGTATTCAGGGAGATGTTTTTTATGTACCCCAGATGTTCGGGAATTTCAATCATTTCACTATTGCCGAGTGCCTGAAAATAGATCAGAAGCTGCATGCTCTCGAAAAAATCACCGGCGGGGAGGTAGACGAAATTTATTTTGAAACACTCAATGACGACTGGGATATTGAGGAACGATGCCGGCATGCCCTGGAACTTTGGGGACTTGGCAATTTTGAACTTACCCAGAAACTGGAAGGCTTGAGCGGAGGACAGAAAACCAAAGTTTTTCTTGCCGGAATCCAGATCAATCAGCCGGATATTATCATATTGGATGAGCCTACCAATCATCTGGATATGGAGGGCAGAAAGCTGTTGTATGATCTTATTGACAAAACAGATGCAACCGTCGTGATCGTAAGTCATGACCGTACATTACTTAATCTTGTTGATAGCATTTTTGAGTTAAGTAATCAGGGAATAACTACGTATGGAGGAAACTATGATTTTTATGCAGAACAGAAAGAGATAGAGGAAGAAGCGTTATATAATGATATTCATGCTAAAGAACGGGCGTTGAAAAAAGCAAAGGAAAAAGAGCGGGAAACATTGGAACGAAAACAAAAGCTGGATGCCAGAGGTAAGGGGAAACAGGAAAAATCCGGGATAGCAAGGATTATGATGAATACCCTCAGGAATAATGCTGAGAAAAATTCTTCGAAATTGCAATCTGTTCATACGGAGAAAATCAGTGGTATTTCACATGAATTAAGGGATCTTCGCTCATCGGTAAGAAATTCTGATCAGATGAAAGTGAATTTTAATGATTCCAGTCTGCATTCAGGAAAAATTCTGATTACAGCTGAAAATATCAACTTCAGTTATGGAGAACAGAAACTTTGGAAGGAAAATCTTACGCTTGAGATCCGGAGTGGAGACAGAATTTCTATAAAAGGAGCAAACGGTTCAGGAAAAACGACACTGATCAGACTTTTGTTAGGGAGCCTTCAGCCTTCGGAAGGAAGAGTAAGCAAGGCAGCATTCAATAGTATCTATATTGATCAGGAATATTCTTTGATTGATCATGGCTCAACACTGTATGATTTTGTACAGACTTTCAATGACAGCGCTATGCAGGAATCCGAAGTGAAAACATTACTGTCCAGATTTTTATTCGGAAAAGATACCTGGGACAAAAAATGCGGGATGCTGAGTGGAGGAGAGCGCTTACGTTTACTTCTCTGCGGACTTTCCATCAGCAATAAGGCACCCGATATGATCATTCTTGATGAACCCACCAATAACCTCGATCTTCAGAACGTGGAAATCCTTACCCATTCTATCAAAGACTATCATGGAACCCTGCTGGTGATTTCCCACGATGAAGTTTTCCTGGAAGAAATTGGCATAGACCGGGAATTAGCGCTGGATTAATGCTTGTATTTTGCATTTGTACAGAATCAATCAGATATTCAGTAGGGGCGGGCTTTAGCCCGTCTATCAATAAGATTAGAAATCTTCCGGCTTTAGCCGAAACTTATCATAAAAATCCCGGCTGACCATAACCGGGATTTTGCTTTTTATTTTTCACTTTTCCTGTTGATTGCATCCAGAATCATATCCATCTTTTGTTGCAGTTCATAATCCCCTGAAATTTCAATGAAAGGAATATTCATCTCAGACAGCCATTCCAAATGAGCCTTTAAAGTTCTGTTGGCAATCCCGGTATTGTAATCATAATCTTTAGCCCATTCCATGAATTCCTGATATTTTTGAGCTTTTTCCGGATGAGTGAAAATTTCATCACCATATCTTCCATATTCCCTTTTTCTCAGTCTTTCCATTCGTATTTCAGGAGGAAGATAGAGGAAAATAATCAGGTCAAATGCTGGAAATACATTTTCACCCCAATGAATAATAGAACCTCCGAAAATCCAGTTTTCAGAGGTATGAAGTTTATCCGAAACAATAGTGTTCCTTATTTCAGGATTTTGTTTTTCTGTAAAAGGAACTTCAGTTTTAAGCCAGAAAAAATCATCACTGTCAAAGTATTCAATATCGAGTTTCTCAGACAGTGCTTTTCCTAAAGTGGTAACGCCGGAACCTGAAGCTCCGAAAATATGGAGTCTCATGATTTTGTTACCATCCAGTTATAAATCCCGTTCAGTACCTCTTCCCGTATTTCCTCATTCAGAATCTCATGGCGCATTTCCGGATAGATCTTTACGTCTACATTTTGAAAACCGTCAGCTTTTAAGTGGCTGACCGTATGCATGACTCCTTTTCCGAAATCACCGATCGGATCATTCTTCCCGCTTACGAATAAAAAAGGAAAGGATTTTGAAATAGAAGAGGCCCAGTTTCTCGCGGTAGCTTTTTTATAGATGGTAAATAAAGTATAAAAAGCATTATGGGTGAACGGGATTCCACAGAGTTCATCCTCTTCAAATTTCTTTCTGTTTTCAGGATTAATACTGAGCCAGCTGGTATCACTGAAATCTTTATCCTTTTTAAAATGCTTGTTATTGACACTCGTAAAAACAGAATTCAGAAAAGTACGATGACGAGGTGCGATTGCTGTCGCTAAAGATAAGTAACCTCTTAACAAGTCTATCCCCGGTAAAGGTCCGCCGGTTCCTGTAATGACAGCTCCTGAAAATTGACTGCTTGCCTTTTGAAGAAGACAACGTGTGATAAAAGATCCCATAGAATGCCCCAGAATAAAATGGGGAACATCCGGATATTGTTCTGCCAGGTAATCAGCCATCATTTCCGCGTCTGCCACAAGTCTTTCATCCGGTTTTTCAAGCTGGAAGAATCCAATGTCTTTTTTCTCCTTTACCGATTTTCCATGTCCCAAGTGATCATAAGTCAATACAGCAATTCCATGACTTGCAAAATATTCCGCAATATCTGCGTATCTTCCGCTGTGTTCCTGCATACCGTGAACAATGAGCAGGGTGGCTTTTGCGGTTTCCGGGGAAAATAAAGTGCAGAAGAGGTGGGAGTCGCTGTTTATTTTTGAGACTAAATAACTTGATTTTTGGGATGAATTCATAACCATTGGAATATTATTTTATTTCAATATCTGGGAGCTTATAATTTCCAACCGCTTCAATTAATTTTGAAGTATTGGTTTTTAAATTATTAAAGAAAGAATCCAGATTTTCAGGATACCCTCTTTCACTCAGTGCAAAAAGAAGAACACCCTTATTCTTCCCATTACTAATAATTTTATAGCGGTAAATATTTCTTTCTGCAATAAGTATTTCCTTACCGTCCTTTGAATTTTCACTGATAAGAAAATCTAAAATATACTCTTCCTTATTTTCAAAAATCTGATAATTGACAACCGGGTTGGTCTTTTTCATTTCCTGCAATTCAGCTGCTTTTTGATCAACGACATCCTTGATGTTAAAATCACCTTTTACAAAATCGACCAACACCATACTGTTGTATCTGTTGACGTTTTCATTTGAACTGATATATTCCTGTTTGAAATAGTTTTCATTGGGATGTGAGCTCCATACGAGCTTATATTCCTTTTGATTCAACTTAATGGGACCTGGTATATTTAAATAATCATTTGCTGTATTCTGAGCGTTCACGTAGAAAAGAGGTATTGTTAAAAGTAAAATCAGAATTTTAATTTTCATTGTATAAATTTATAGTAAATATAATCCATTTTATATAGGTGTGAAAGTGAAAATATAGAAATGAAATAATATTCAACCTCATGATTTTCACCCCAACTTAAAATAAATATCCTCTAGAATTTGGCCGTCATTTTTTTTAAAAGTAATTTTGCACGAATCTAAAAACAAAAGTAAAATATGTCAACTTATGTAGTTGTAGGTCTTCAGTACGGAGATGAAGGCAAAGGAAAAATCACGGATGTTTTATCAGCAAAATCGGACTATGTAGTGCGTTTCCAGGGTGGAGACAATGCTGGTCACACGGTTTATGTAGGGGATGAAAAATTCGTTCTACACCTTCTTCCTTCAGGAGTTCTTCAATGCAAAGGGAAATGTATCATTGCGAACGGAGTAGTGGTAAACCCTAAATCTTTCATTAAAGAAGTAGGTCAGATCGAGAGCAAAGGCTTGAGAACAGATCATATCTTTATCAGCAGAAGAGCGCATGTGATTATGCCTTACCACATCCTTTTGGATACTTACCGTGAAGAGGAGCACGGGGAACTCAGATCGGAACTACCAAAAAAGGGATCGGGCCTTGTTATGAAGATAAAATTGCAAGAGTCGGGATCAGAATGGTAGATCTTTTAAATCCTGAGATTTTAAGAGATAAAATCGAGAAAAACTTAAAAGTTAAAAATTCTCTTTTTGAAAAATATTACGGGAAACCGGCTTTAGATGTTGAAGAAATCTACAATGAATATTTAGCCATCGGAAAGCAGCTTCAGGACAGAATCGTTGATACTGAATTAGAATTAAACGAAGCAATCAGAGACGGTAAAAACGTTTTATTCGAAGGAGCACAGGCGTTAATGCTTGATATCGACTTCGGAACTTATCCGTATGTAACTTCATCTTCTCCATCTACAGGTGGTGTTTGTTCAGGAGCAGGAGTTCCGCCAACGTCACTTCAGAACCTGATCGGTGTAGCAAAAGCATATTGTACAAGAGTTGGAAACGGTCCTTTCCCTTCAGAGTTAGATAACGAACTGGGTGAAAAAATCAGACAGATCGGTGGTGAATTCGGAGCAACGACAGGAAGACCAAGAAGAACAGGCTGGTTAGACCTTGTTTCTTTAAAGCATGCCTGTATGATTAACGGTATTAATAACCTTGTGATCACTAAGCTTGACGTTCTTACAGGAATTGAGAACCTGAAAGTAGTAACCCATTACAAAACTGAAGACGGAAAAATCATCGATTATTTCACTTCGTCAACAGAAAAACTATACAACTACGAACCAATCTATCAGGATTTACCAGGCTGGAGCGAAGATATTACCAAAGCTAGAAGCTATGATGAACTTCCTGACACAGCTCAGAAATACATCGAGTTTATTGAAAAATACTTAGGAATCAATGTTTATTTAGTTTCTGTAGGTCCTGAAAGAAGTCAGAACATCATCAGAAAAGAATTATTCTAGTATTCTTAGAAATAAAAATAACAGAGAGACTATCATTGGATGGTCTCTTTTTTTGTTTTTATAAGAGGTCATTAAGTTCGTTCCCCGCTTACTTTAGAAGAAAATAACTCCTATTTCTTGCATAAACTTTCTATTTGTAAATGTTAAAATTTAAACATTATCATAAAATTTTCTAATATTATGTTGTTTTGATAAAATTTTGGCAGATGTTTTGATATTGAAACAGTACTTATCGATAAGAACAATAAAACTAATAATCAAATTTTTAACAGTTTAAATAGTAGTAGTGATGAAACAACATAACCAAAACCAGGAATTTCGGTTTAACGAAGTCCTGTTCGAGCACCGCAATAAAGACTATGGTGCCTATGTATTAAGAAACGAATCAGATAGAATATTAACCAAAGCACTTTTTATAGGAGCAAGTTTAATGGCTGCAGTATCTATTACGCCGTTTGTAATTTCTGCATTGAAGCCTGTAGAAACGACAACAGATGGAGGATATGTACTTCCTCCGCCAGTATTAATTCCTGATGATCCGGTTGCACCTCCGGTAAAAATTACTCCGGTAAAACCTGAAACAGTTCCCAATACAAAGACTTTTGACAGTACAGTGCCTACGCCATCAAGTACAGCTCAGGATAATGTGAAAAAAGATCCTGTTCCTGATGATGCGGTAGCTGGTTTTAAAGACAATTTTAAAGGAGATCCTGTGGCGCCGAATACACCTAATGTTCCAACAGTAACAATAGGAACAGGACCTGTAATCACGACACCTCCACCTGTAATTGCTGATCCGGTGGACAAAACTAAAATTGCTGAAGCAGGAGAATTGGGAGTAGAAGCCAGTTATCCTGGCGGAATAGACTCCTTCAGAAATAAAGTAATGAACAGCTTCGACGGTTCAGGATTTGAATCAGAAGATGTTGTAAAGACGACAGTTACCTTTATTGTAGAAATGGACGGAACCATCTCAGGGGTAAAAGCTAACGGAACCAACGCCGATTTTAACAATGAGGCAATGAGAACAATTAAAATGATTTCCAGTAAAGGAAAATGGATTCCCGCCAAAAACAAAAAAGGAGAATACGTAAGAAGTTATTTCAAATTTCCAATCTCCATGAAATTTGAAAATTAACATGTAAAAGTAAATTTCAAATAGTTATCCACAAAGAATTTTTTTGTGGATAATTTTTTTTACTGTTAAATTGCTTATTAACAATATTTTAACTCAATTTTGATTTTCCCCACTTACCGAGAGCAAAGAAAAAAGTGTATTTTTGAATCTTAAAGTTCTAATAATGGCAAAAATCATAGGTATTGCTAATCAAAAAGGAGGTGTTGGTAAAACTACCACCGCTGTAAATTTGGCAGCAGCGTTAGGAGTATTGGAAAAAAGAATATTAATTATTGATGCTGACCCTCAGGCGAATGCGACATCCGGCCTGGGTGTTGAGGATGTTCAGTACTCTACATATAATCTACTGGAGCATAGTGCAGATACCAGGGTTTGTATCAAAAGAACGGCAACTCCAAACCTGGATATTATTCCGTCACACATCGACCTTGTAGCTGCAGAAATTGAATTGGTTGACAAGGAAGACCGTGAGTATATGCTGAAAAAAGCATTAGCCAGTGTAAGAGATGATTATGATTATATTATCATCGACTGTGCGCCGAGTTTGGGTCTTATCACAGTAAACGCTCTTACGGCAGCAGATTCCGTAATTATTCCGATCCAATGTGAGTATTTTGCATTAGAAGGACTTGGAAAGCTTTTGAATACCGTTAAAAACGTTCAGAAGATCCATAATAAAGATCTTGGAATAGAAGGTCTTCTTTTAACCATGTATGACAGCAGATTGAGACTATCCAATCAGGTTGTTGAAGAAGTAAATCTGCATTTCCCTGAAATGGTTTTTGAAACTATTATCAGCAGAAACGTAAGATTGAGTGAAGCACCAAGTTTCGGGGAAAGTATCCTGAATTATGATGCGGAAAGTAAAGGAGCTGTTCAGTATATTCAGTTAGCTGAAGAAGTTCTTTTAAAAAATGAAAACTTAATAAAGAATTAAATTAATAATAAATGGCCAGAGTGAATGCCAGTCATCACTTCTCAAACATCATTTATCAATTATATCTATGAAGGACAAAAAAAGAGCTATGGGACGCGGCTTGGGCGCCATTTTAAGTGCAGAATCCAAAGCAACCATCAACTCCGCTACTGATGAAGGAGCAGATAAGTTTGTGGGGAATATTGTAGAAGTTGCGCTTGAAGATATCTATCCGAACCCAACGCAGCCGAGAACTTATTTTGATGAAAAAGCATTAAACGAACTTGCTCAGTCGATTAAAAACTTAGGCGTGATCCAGCCGATTACCCTGAGAAAAGATGGTGAGAAGTTTGAAATCATTTCCGGGGAAAGACGTTACAGGGCAACTAAAATTGCCGGTTTAACAACTATTCCTGCCTATATCCGTCTGGTAAATGATCAGGAGCTTCTTGAGATGGCTCTTGTTGAAAATATCCAGAGAGAAGATCTTGATGCCATCGAAATTGCTTTGACCTATCACAGGCTTTTGGAAGAGATCGGGCTTACTCAGGAAACACTGAGCCAGAGGGTAGGGAAGGACAGAAGTACCATTACCAACTCTATCAGGCTTTTAAGATTAAACCCGGATATTCAGAATGCTATCAGAAGCGGGGAGATTTCTGCAGGACACGGAAGGGCTATTATCAGTCTTGAAAGCGAAGAAGATCAGCAGGTTTTGTTTGATCTTATTATCAAAGAAAAATTAAACGTTCGTCAGGCTGAGCAGGCAGCTGCAGCACTGAAGAATCCAAAGTCTCCGGCCGCTAAAAAAGCAAAAGTGGAACTTTCCAATAATTATAAAAAAGCCCAGAAGACCATTGCTGACATCCTGGATGTAAAAGTGGAAATCAAAGCTTCTGGAAATGGTAAAAAAGGTAAAATTGTTCTGGACTTCAAAAATGAAGAAGAGCTGGAATATATTTTATCCCATATTAAATAATGAAGAAAATATTTTTCACATTTTTCTTGTGTATTGCTGCACTGGCCTATTCACAAGTAAAACCTATCGATACCGTTCGGATGGAAACTCCCCCGAAAGAAGAACCCCGTGTGGTAAAACCAGGCAAAACAGAAGCAAAGATCATTGAAGATCTTGAGAAAGCCAATGGACCCACTGCAAAAACCATAAAGCTGAATCCTACCAGGGCAGGATTGTATTCTGCTGTTCTGCCGGGATTGGGACAGTTTTATAATAAAAAGTATTGGAAAATTCCGATTGTCTGGGGAGCTGTAGGAGCCGGAGTCGGTATTGCTGTGTGGAATGATAACCAGTACAAAAAATACCGTGAATATTATGTGGCAAAACTGAACGGAACCCCTAATGAATTTGTAGACAGTCATCCGTGGTTAGACAAGAGAGCTTTAGGAAATGCACAGGACAGAGCCAAAAGACAAAGGGATTATGCCATTGCCATTACAGGGTTGATCTATATTCTGAATATTGTAGACGCTGTAGTAGATGCACACCTTTACGAAAGCCGTCATGATCCGGATTTGGTTTTTAAGCCATCGGTTATTCAGGATCAGTACGGTTATAGTGCTCCGAAAACAGGATTCAGTTTAAGTTATAGATTTTAAAATACAACATACCTGCAGGAAAATCATATTTTGAATGCGGGATTAAAAATAAAAGATTATATGAAAATAGCATTAGTCGGTTACGGTAAAATGGGTAAGATCATTGATGAGATCGCACAGAAGAGAGGTCATGAAGTAGTTGCCCGTCTGAAGGAAACCCCAACTGCTGAAAATCTTAATAATCCGGATGTCGTGATTGAGTTCTCATTGCCGGAAGTGGCTTTTGAAAACATCAAAACTTGTCTTGAAAACAAAATTCCTGTGATCTGCGGAACTACAGGATGGCTTGAGAAAAAAGCTGAAATTGAAAAATTAGCGGTGGATAACGATACCGCTTTCTTATACGGTTCCAATTTTAGTTTAGGAGTGAATTTATTTTTTGCTTTAAACGAAAAGCTGGCAGATCTGATGAAAAACGTAGATGAATACTCTTGTCAGCTGGAAGAAATTCACCACATCCATAAAAAAGATGCTCCAAGTGGAACCGCAATTTCCATTGCAGAAGGAATCATCCAGAACAATCCGAAATTTGAAGCGTGGAAGCTGGAAGAAACAGAAGGGAAACAGCTTGGTATTTTTGCAATACGTGAAGATGAGGTTCCGGGAACCCACAGTGTATATTACAGAAGTGAAGTTGATGAAATCGAGATCAAGCATACCGCTTTCAACAGAAACGGTTTTGCGTTGGGTGCTGTGGTAGCCGCCGAGTGGATTAAAGATAAAAAAGGAAACTTCGGAATGAAAGACGTTTTGGGACTTTAATTTGTAACAAATTCTGTAAATTGCAGACCAATAAGACAGAAAATGATGAATAGTGAATTGTAAACAGCGGACCGCTTTTATCATTTATTACTCATCATTTATCATTTATATCATAAGAATAGGCACAAAAAATTTATGAATTATTTTTTAACTTATACAGTATATGTCCTCATACTATCCGTATTGATGGGGATTTCATCTTGGAAACTGTTCAAAAAATGGGCTACAGCCCTTTATTGGCTTTTATCCCTTTCTACAACTACTTCATCATTCTGAAGGAAACAAAACACCCGAAATGGTGGGCAATTCTGTCTTATCTTCCGATAGTAGGGCCAATCATGATGTCTGTTTTCCATCTTTACTTAGTGAAAAAGTTTGGGAAAACGCTTTTCAAAGACCAGATTCTTACGGTGATCCTGCCGTTTATTTACATGGCAGTAATCAACTATTCTAAAGATGTAGAGTTAGAAGATGAAAATGCAGATGACCTGTTTCTTACAGACGAAGAGAAAAGTGATAAGAAAAAAGATACTTTTATAGGTTCTATTACCTTTGCGGTAGTTTTTGCTACCATCATCCACGTTTTTGTAACCCAGCCTTTCGGGATTCCCACAGGATCTATGGAAAGAACATTATTGGTAGGTGACTTCCTTTTTGTAAACAAATGGAGCTACGGATACAGACTTCCGATGCGCCCGGTAGCAATACCTTTCCTTCAGGGAACCATTATGGATACAGGGCAGAAAGGAAATCCGAAAGATGATCCTAAATCTTATGTAGATGCTGTAAAGCTTCCTTATACAAGAATTTTACAATTCAATAAGCCGCAGAAAAATGATGTGGTGGTTTTTAACTATCCTCAGGATTCCGTACATACAGCCATTGACAGAAAAGATCCTTATGTAAAAAGATGTGTGGCAACCGCAGGTGATACTTTCGAAATGAGAGCCGGAAGACTTTTCGTTAACGGAAAGCCGGAAACCGTTTTGGGTGACCAGGAAGTACAGCACAGATATATTGTAACTACAGATGCGCAATTGGATATCCCTACTTTATACAAAGCCTACGGATTCCTGCCGGTTCAGGAAGTACAGCAGAATAATGGAGGTTTCCTGTATGGATTCCAGGGCTTAACGGATAACATTGCTAAAGAAATTAAGGAACTTCCTCACGTTGTTGATATGAAGGAAGAAATTTCACCTAAAGGCGAAGCAGCAGTATATTACAGAGACGAAGCGAAAACCAAAATTGATACAACCCAATCTATCTTCCCGATTAACAAACCTTGGAATCAGGATTGGTACGGCCCGGTTAGAATTCCTAAAAAAGGAGATGTGGTTGCCATCAATCAGGAAACCCTTCCGATGTACCAATGGATCATCTCTGAGTATGAGCATAACAGTCTTGAAAAAAGAACGGAAAAATCTTCATTAACGGAAAGGAAGCCAATCAATATACCATTCAGCAGGATTATTATATGATGATCGGGGACAACAGAGATGCATCACTGGATGCCAGATTTTTTGGTTTCGTTCCTGAAGAAAATATCGTTGGAAAGCCAATGTTTACATGGATGAGCCTTCAGGGTGCATTTGCAGACAACAGTTCTACTTACCAGGCACCATTCAAAATCCGTTGGGAAAGAATGTTTAAAGCAACCAATACAGGAGAAGCCAATAAAACCTCTTACTGGTGGATTGCTGCAATGATTCTGATTCTGTTCTTCGGATGGGAATATTTCATGAAATTGTTCAGAAAGAAAAAAACTGAAGACGATTAATAGAAAAATTAAACTTAAAATAGAATGAAGTATTTGAAAAAATACTTCATTTTTGCATTATGAATATGACGAATGTATTATTGCCGGCATTTTATATGCCCCCAATCTCATGGTTCTCAGTGTTTTTGAATCCTGAGAATGAAATTGTATTTGAACAGTTTGAAAACTTCCCGAAGCAGACGTATAGAAACCGTGCGAATATCTATGGAGCGAACGGAAAATTGTCATTAATAATTCCTATCCACCATAATGGGAAAAGAGAATTTAAAGATATTGAAATCTCTTACCGCGAAGACTGGAGAACACTTCACTGGAAATCAATCAAAACAGCGTACCAGAGTTCTCCTTATTTTGAGTACTATGAAGATAAGTTCAGAAAAATATTTGATCTTAAAGAAAAGTTCCTTCTTGATTTTAACCTTAAAGGCATAGAAGTCATCCAACAGATACTGAAAACGGAAAAGGCACACTCTTTGAATGAAGAATATATCAAAAATCCTGAAAGCATCAATTTCAGGGAAAAGTTTTCGGCAAAACTTCCTTCAGCATTTCAGATGGAAGAATATTACCAGACGTTTTCCGATAAATTCGGATTTTTGGAAGACCTGTCGGTTCTTGACCTTATTTGCAATAAAGGCCCGGAATCACTGGTGTATATTAAAAATATAAAACAACAATATTAGGATACAATCGCTGTTGATAAATTTTCAGGCATAAAACAGATGATAACGGCGATTGGCATATCTTTTTAAAAAATTAAATATCAACATATGAAAAAGGTATTATTAGCTGCAGTTTTTTTAGCAGGTTTTAGTTTCTCTTTTGCACAGGAATCTAAAGCTAAAAGTATTGACCCAAATGAAGATAAAGATCTGATGACATGGTATCATAAAGATTTTGCAACTTCAAAAGTATACGGAGTAAATACGGCAAATGCTTATAAATACTTGGAATCTAAAGGGCTGAAGCCTAAAACCGTAGTGGTGGGCGTACTGGACAGCGGAGTGCAGGTAGATCACCCCGGATTGGTAAAGAACCTATGGTCCAACCCTAATGAAGTCCCTGGAAACGGTAAAGATGACGACGGAAACGGATATATTGATGATGTACACGGATGGAACTTCATAGGAGGTAAAAATGGTGATATTGATATCGATAATATGGAAGTAACAAGGGTTGTTGCCAAATATAAGCCCATTTTCGAAGGAGATGATTCTGCAAAGAATAAAGCCAACCAGGCTAAGATGAAGGATGAGTTTGATATGTACATGAAGGCTAAAGACATGTTTAATAAGAAAAGTGTCGAGGCTCAGCAGAATTTCAGAACTTATTCTATGCTGAACGAATTGATTCCTAATATGGTAAAGTTACTGGGAGGTAAACCTGTAACTGCTGAAACCCTTGCTGCCATCAAGGCGCCGACAGATCAGAAAGATGCCATTGCATTGGATTTCCTAGGTCAGATTTCGCAAAGCCCGGAATTCAAAGGAAAATCAGCTGCAGAGTTTGAAAAAAGATGAAGGAGGAGATGAAGGATGCTATCGATCACTTTGCCCCTGCAGCAAAACAATATGACCTTTCATATGATCCGAGAAAAGAAATTGTAGGGGATAACTATGACGACTATTCTGAAAAAATCTATGGTAACAACCATTACGAAGGACCGGATGCAGAACACGGAACTCACGTAGCAGGAATTATTGCAGGACTTCCGCAGGGAAAAGAAGTCCAGTACGGAATAGCCTCAAAAGTGGCCAAAATTATGTCTGTAAGAACCGTACCTAACGGAGACGAAAGGGATAAAGACGTTGCCAATGCTATCAGATATGCAGTGGATAATGGTGCGAAAGTCTTAAACATGAGCTTTGGTAAACCTGTTTCTCCAGGTAAAAACGTCGTTTGGGATGCTTTCAAATATGCTGAAGATAAAGGCGTTCTTTTAGTGAAAGCAGCAGGTAATGAAAATGAAGATGTTGCAGAGCATCTGGCGTATCCTACCAATTTTAAAAACGTTACTGATGAAAAACCATTCGTGAGCAATGTTCTTGTCGTAGGAGCAAGCACCAATAAAAATAATGCACTGAGAGCAGATTTCTCTAATTATAATAAAAAAATGGTGAATGTTTTCGCTCCCGGAGAAGAAATCTATTCTACAGTTCCTAAGAACGAATACAAATACCTTCAGGGAACCTCTATGGCTTCCCCTGTAGTAGCCGGAGCAGCAGCTGTTTTATTGGCTTATATGCCGGAATTGAAGCCTTATCAGATTATTGAGGCACTTGTGAAAAGCAGCAATCCGAGTACGGCAAACGGATTTGCGGACCAATCTCAGGCAGGTGGGGTTATCGATCTGAAAAAAGCAGCGGAATATGCTTATACTAACTTCTACAACGGTAAGACATCAGGCATTACCAGGCCTTCGAAATCCGTAAAAAAGGCTGTTAAAAAATAATTTATCTTCCTGTGTTTAAGGAGAAACCATAAAGAGTCCGAATTTTTTCGGACTTTTTATTTTTTATTTTAAAATTTGGCACGGTTTTTTGTAACTTTATAGTAACAAAATAATAAACAACAAAATGAAAAAGTTACTACTTGCAGGGATGTTGGGAACATCACTTTTTGCAGTTTCGTGTTCCTCTGTTAATAAAGCAGCTACATCTCAAAATCAAAGAGCAGATTTCCTGAAAATGAAAGGAGACTGGCAGATTGTGAGCATAGATTACGATAAAGGTTATAAAATTAAGCCTTTTGACGAAGGTGCAGACGCACAGTGCTTCGTAGGAAGTCACTGGAGATTGATTCCTAATAACTGGACAGGAGCTTATACTTTAAACGGTGGTGGAAGTTGCCCGGCAATTACACAGCCTATCAAATTTGAAGTAAAAGACGGTAACACGTTTATGTTTAAAAAAATTGCTTCAGGTACAAAAGCAAAACAAAATACGGTAGGTTACAGCCTTACCTTGATCAATCAGTCAACAGATCAGTTTTCTCTTGAGCAGGATGTTCCATTTGAAGGAGGTAATGTAAAAGTAGTTTACAACTTCCAGAGAACAGGAATGAAATAATTTATCAACATAAAAGATCAGAAAAAATGAAATTTACAAAAACATACGTAGGAGCCCTTTTCTTGTCATCAGCATTATTATTGACGAGCTGTGAAGCGGTTCAGAATTCAAATCACCAGCAACGGGGTACAGCAGTAGGTGTTGCTTCAGGAGCAGTACTGGGAGGTATCCTTGGTAATAATGTAGGTAAAGGAGGAAACGGGGCTATCGGAGCTGTATTGGGAGGTATTATCGGTGGTGTTGCAGGTAACGTTATCGGTAACAAAATGGATAAGCAGGCAAGAGATATTAAAGAAACTTTACCGGGTGCTCAGGTAGAAAGAGTAGGAGATGGTATTAAAGTAACAATGAATGAAAGTATCGTTAACTTTGCTTTCGACTCTTCAAACCTTACTTCTGTTGCACAGACCAACCTTGATAAATTAGCTGAAGTACTTGCCAATAACCCGGATACGAACATCAATATCTATGGTCACACAGACAGCAAAGGTTCGGATGATTACAATCTTAAACTTTCTCAAAGAAGAGCAGATGCTGTAAAAGCATATTTAACAGGAAAAGGAATTGCATCAGGCAGAATGTTTACAAAAGGTGAAGGTGAAGCCATGCCTGTAGCGAGCAATGATACTGAAGAAGGAAGAGCTAAAAACAGAAGAGTAGAGTTTGCCATTACAGCCAATGAAAAAATGATTAATGATGCCAAACAAGGGCAATAGTTAATTTAATATATAAATATTTTCGTAAAAGACCGCCCCGGCGGTTTTTTTTGTATTTTTATGCTAGCAATTTTGAATTTATTATTTTTGTATTTGAAATAACATAAATGAAGAAATATTTAAAGCTGCTCCGTGTGGAGCAATGGGTGAAAAACCTTTTTGTATTTGTCCCTCTGTTTTTTTCAGGTAATATTACCAACATAGACCTGCTTGTTAAGAGCATTTTCGCATTTTTAATATTTTCCCTTGCGGCAAGTGTTGTGTATATCCTGAATGATTATAATGATATCGAAGCAGACAAAAAGCACCCCGAAAAAGGAGAAGACCGCTGGCTAGCGGAGCTATTTCAAAATCAAAAGCTATAGGCATTCTTACAGGTCTTATCATCGCAGATATCGGCCTTGTATTTTTTACTCAACTTTATTTCCATGAAATACTTTGGAAATTTGCAATTATCATAGGATTTTATGTGGTAATGAATCTTGCCTATACATTCAGGCTTAAGCATGTACCTATCATTGATATTTTTATTATTGCTATAGGATTTGTATTACGAGTGCTGGCGGGTGGTTATATTACCGGAATCAGCATTTCGCAATGGGCAATTCTTTTGACGTTTGTATTGGCGTTGGTGCTGGCAATCGGGAAAAGAAGAGGAGAGCTTATCAATGCTCAGGTTTCAGGAAAAACGAGAAAAGCATTGGATGGTTATAATGTTCAGTTTGCAGATATTGCCTTGTCTATTTCCATTACACTGGCTATCGTATGCTACCTGATGTTTACCCTGTCTCCTGAAGTACAGGAAAGATTTCATGAAAGAGTTTTTACACGGTGATTTTCGTAGTGTTCGCATTGTTAAGATACCTTCAGCAGACGCTTGTTTACAACAGAACGGAATCCCCTACAAAAATTGTCTACAGAGACCGTTATATACAGGTTACTTTATTGCTTTGGGTAGTTGCATTTTTAATTCAAATTTATTTTAAGAAATGAAGCCTAATTTCACACAGAAAGTTACCAACTGGGGAAATTTCCCGGTAGTAGAGAAAGAAATGAGATCTGAGGACAGTTTCAAAAAATAAAAGAATTTGTACTCAGCCACAACGAGATTATTGCAAGAGGAAACGGAAGATGTTATGGAGATGCTTCTTTGGGAGAATCCATATTTTCAACGAAAAAATTAAATAAATTCATAAGCTTTGACCGTTTAAACGGAGTAATAGAGTGTGAATCCGGAGTACTGCTTTCAGATGTGCTGGAAATAGCTGTTCCGCAAGGATATTTTCTTTATGTTACGCCCGGAACAAAATTTGTATCAGTAGGAGGTGCTATTGCTTCTGATGTTCACGGGAAAAATCATCACGCGGAAGGATGCTTTTCAGAATATGTCATTGAATTTAAACTCATGACCGAGAATGGCGAAATTATTACCTGTTCCCGGGAAGAAAATTCAGACAGGTTCTGGGCAACCATTGGCGGAATGGGACTTACTGGAATTATTCTTACGGCAAAATTTAAACTTAAAAATATAGAATCTGCTTATATCCGTCAGGAAAGCATAAAGGCAGACAACCTGGAAGAGATATTTAAGCTGTTTGACGAAAGTGAAAACTGGACCTATACCGTTGCATGGATTGACTGTCTTCAGAAAGGAAAAAATATCGGCAGAAGTATTCTGATGAGAGGAGAGCATGCCTTCCAGCACGAGCTTCCGCAGAACTTTTCAAAAACTCCTTTGAGGCTGAAGAAGAAATTCTCTCCTACAGTTCCGTTTTATTTTCCGGGATTTGTACTGAATGCGCTTACTGTAAAAATATTCAACTGGCTGTATTATAAAAAGCAATCTAAAAAAGAAGTAAAAAACTTTATTGATTACGAGACGTTTTTCTATCCTCTGGATGCAATCAATGACTGGAATAAAATCTATGGAAAATCCGGTTTTATCCAGTATCAGATGGTAATCCCTAAAGAAACAGGAAAAGAGGGAATGAAAAGGATCCTTGAAACCATTGCTAAAAGCGGAAACGGATCTTTCTTAGCTGTTTTAAAACTTTTTGGGAAAAATAATCCTCAGGCATACAACTCATTTCCTGTAGAAGGGTATACCTTAGCGCTGGATTTTAAAGTCAATTCAAAGCTGAAAAAGCTTGTAGATCAGCTGGATGCTATTGTTCAGGAATTCGGAGGAAGGATTTACCTTACCAAAGACAGCATGAGCAGATCATCGCTAACCAGTTACCTTAAAAATATTCAAAATCCTAAGTTTGTGTCGTTACAGCACAAAAGAATCATAAATAATAACTCATAATGATAGTTCTGGGAAGTACATCCGAAGTGGCACAGGCTTTTGTGGAAAAAGCACTTCAGGAAGGAGAAAAGTTTGAAAAAATTTATCTTTTTACCTCAAATAAAGAAACTACAGAGCGTTTTGCAAGACATATCGATGTAAAGTTTCTTCAGCAGGCGGAAGTCATTGATCTGGATCTGACGAAAGAAATTGATTACAACAGATTTGATCATATCAATTCAAATGTATTATTTTGTGCCGTAGGATATTTAGGGGAAGGAACAGAAGAAGGATTGTATGATAACAGAAATACAGAACGCATCATTGATATCAATTATTCAAAACTGGTTCCTGTAATGAATTATTTTGCCCATAAATTTGAAAGCAGAAGATCGGGAACAATCATTGGTCTTTCATCAGTAGCAGGTGACAGGGGAAGGCAGAGCAATTTCATCTATGGAAGCGCAAAAGCTGCTTTTACTGCCTATCTGAGTGGTTTGAGGAATTACCTTTTTGATAAAAAAGTTCATGTGCTTACAATAAAGCCCGGGTTTATGGCAACCAAGATGACAGAAGGACTGCCTTTGAATCCTAAATTAACGGCAACACCCAGACAGGCAGCTGCCTGTATTTATAAAGCCTTCAAAAAGCAGAAAAATGTGGCATATGTTTTGCCGGTTTGGAGTATTATTATGATGATTATCAGGAATATCCCTGAGTTTATATTCAAAAAATTAAAGCTTTAAAAATGAAAAAATTGTATTGTTTTGATTTTGACGGAACCCTGACGTATAAAGATACTATGTTTATGTATCTTAAATTCTACGATTCTACGAAATACCGTATACAATTTTTGAGACATGTACCTCTCTTTATCCTGCTGAAGCTGAAACTGGCTGAAACTGAAAAAGTGAAGAAAAGTTTTATCGGTTCTATTTTAAAAGGACAAAGCCAGGAAAAGATCGAACAGAAATCTAAGCAGTTTTTTGAACAGCATTATCCTAAAATTGTGAGGGAGAATGCATTAGACTTTATAAAAAATATCGATAGGAATAATACACAGAGTTTATTGGTAACCGCTTCATTGGATATCTGGGTAAAACCTTTTGCTGAAGAACTTAAAATGGAGCTGGTTTCTACGCGTGCAGAGTTTAAGAACGGAGTTTTCACAGGAAACTTTGTAGGGAAAAACTGTAACGGGAAGGAAAAACTGATAAGAATTAAAGAAGAAATCAACGATTCAAAGTACGATAAAATTATTGCATTTGGAGATACTTCCGGAGATCGGCCAATGTTAAAATGGGCAAATGAAGGACATTACCAATTTTTTCATTAATTTTGGGAGATAAAATTGTAAAAAATGAAAAGCCTGTCAATTGCATGTGCGGTAATCTTTATGAGCTGTGCTGCTACACCGTCTCAAAAGAGTGCTGATAGTCAGCATGACGCAGAACTTATTGTCTCCCAGTCACAGGGAGGTGCAGCGCAGGCAGGTTTTAGAATTATTAAGGAAGAAGCAGATTTTCGTAATACAATTAAAGGAAGTTTTGGCATTATAGGCCCGGAAGGAGATGGAGCTTACATCAAATACCCGCAATTTCCTAAAAATAAAAAAGTTGTTTTATACAATCTGGGAACCTTCAGATCAGGAAGCCATACCATTGATGAGATCAAAAGTGTATCTGTGAAAAATAAAATTTTATATGTGGAAGTTCCGGCCGGAGCGCCCTCTGGTGGAATGGAAATTCAGGTGATTTCCAACCCTTGGTTTATTTTCACTGTTCCTGCAGATTACCAGTTTACCTCCGTAGAATTAAAATATTCAAAATAATAATGGATAAAGTATATTTAGATAATGCCGCAACCACTCCGCTTGCAGAAGAAGTTATAGATGCAATGGTTGGCACTATGAAGATGAATTTCGGAAACCCGTCTTCAACGCACAGCTTTGGACAGGAAGCAAAAATCCTTATTGAAAATGTAAGAAGACAGGTTGCAGACTATCTTCATGTAACTCCCGCTGAAATCATTTTCACTTCCTGTGGAACCGAATCCAACAATATGATCATCAAATCCTCGGTAGAACATCTTGGAGTAGAAAGAATCATCAGCTCTCCTCTGGAACACAAATGTGTTTCTGAAAGTATTCTGGATATGAAAAGCAGAAAAGGAGTAGAAGTAAACTATATCCGCCCGAATGAAAAAGGAGATATTGATCTTGCTAAATTAGAAGAGCTTTTAAAAGCATCAGATAAAAAAACACTGGTAAGCTTAATGCATGCCAACAACGAAATCGGAAATATCATCAATCTTAAACAAGTTGCGCAGCTGTGCAAAGAGCATAATGCGCTTTTCCACTCGGATACTGTACAGACGATGGCTCATATGAACCTGGATTTCTCTGATATCCCTGTAGACTTTGCTTCCTGCAGTGCCCATAAGTTTCACGGGCCCAAAGGTGCCGGATTTGCATTTATCAGAAAGGCAACAGGGTTAAAAGGAATTATTACCGGAGGACCTCAGGAAAGAAGCCTTAGAGCAGGAACTGAAAATGTTTGCGGTATTGTAGGGCTGGGGAAAGCATTGGAGCTTTCTTTGAATCATATGGAGGAATATACCCGTCATATGCAGGATATCAAAGATTATGCAATTGAAAGACTTTCTGCAGAAATTGAAGGGATAAAGTTCAATGGAAGAAGTGCTGAAAAGGAAAACAGTCTTTATACGGTTTTAAGTGCATTACTGCCTTATAAAAATCCATTGATAGGACTTCAGCTGGATATGAAAGGAATTGCAATCTCTCAGGGAAGTGCATGCTCGTCAGGAGCATCAAAACCTTCAATGGTCATGATGATGGTGCTTTCTGAAGACGAAATGGATCACTGTACGCCATTGCGTATCTCTTTCAGCCATATGACGACCAGGTCGGATATTGATGCATTAGTAAATGCACTGAAAGAAATTTCAAAAGATTACACCATAGAAAAAACTAATGTTGAGCATAGATAGTCTTGTGCTTTAAAAATCGTAATTTTGAACATCCGATAAGAGGATTAAAAGAAAATAATATTAATAAAATAAAAGAAACAAAAATGGCTTTAGAAATTACAGACAGCTCATTTCAGGATACGGTTTTAAAATCAGACAAACCGGTATTAGTAGACTTCTGGGCAGTATGGTGCGGACCTTGCAGAACTTTAGGACCAATCATCGAAGAAGTAGCATCAGATTTTGAAGGTAAAGCAGTAGTAGGAAAAGTAGATGTGGATAACAACCAGGAAATCTCTATGCAGTATGGTATCAGAAATATTCCTACAGTTCTTATCTTTAAAAACGGAGAAGTAGTAGATAAATTAGTAGGTGTAGCTCCAAAAGAGGTAATCGCTGAAAAATTAAGCGCTCACTTATAAAAAATAAGTTTGATAATGAATGCCTTCCAGTATTGGGAGGCTTTTTTTCTAAAATAATTTGCAGATAACAAAAAAAGATGTAATTTTGCAACCACGAAAAAGAAACGACGTTCTTTAAATAATGATCCGGTAGTTCAGCTGGTTAGAATGCCGCCCTGTCACGGCGGAGGTCGCGGGTTCGAGTCCCGTCCGGATCGCAGAAGTTTTCTCAATTTCTTTTAAAAAATTGATCCGGTAGTTCAGCTGGTTAGAATGCCGCCCTGTCACGGCGGAGGTCGCGGGTTCGAGTCCCGTCCGGATCGCGGAAGTTTTCTCAATTTCTTTAAAAAATTGATCCGGTAGTTCAGCTGGTTAGAATGCCGCCCTGTCACGGCGGAGGTCGCGGGTTCGAGTCCCGTCCGGATCGCGGAAGTTTTCTCAATTTCTTTTTAAAAAATTGATCCGGTAGTTCAGCTGGTTAGAATGCCGCCCTGTCACGGCGGAGGTCGCGGGTTCGAGTCCCGTCCGGATCGCAGCTATGATATCAAAGTAGTATAAAATACTGTAAAATATAATTTTTGCAGTATTTTTTTTGTGTTGAGTTTTTATAATCCCGAATAAGAAAACTTTGCAAAATGTACTTTCACAACATTACGATATCAAAGCTTATATTTTAAATAAAATTAACATATAGCATTAAAAATATTAATAATAATTGTTACCTTCGCTCAATAATAAAAGCCACCAGTTGTTGAATTAATGAAAATGGAATTTTAGATTTATTGTATATGGGGAATATTTTTAAAATCAAAGTCTTAAGGTATATGCCTAAGTGGCTGGCTTTTCTTATCGATGTTTCAGTTGTTTCTGTTCTATATTTTTTCCTGAATACTCTGAACATGAAAGTTGATCTGATCGGAAATCAAAATGAAAAAATATTTTCTGTGATAACGGTTACTATTCTGTTTGTACTCTTGCTCAAAACAGAAAAGGGAATTATAAGACACTTTGTTTCTTTTGATTTATCTAAAATTGTGTGGTTTTCTGTAAGTGCTTTTGTGGTATTTCCGGGATCGAGTCTTATATCAGAATTTGCATTGGATAAACCTGTTTATTTATTTTCTGTTCTTTTTTTCTTTTTCTTAGTATTTCTGATATTCTTTTCGGAACCACAACCAGATTTTTTACGGGAAAATCTATGAGAATAATCCCTCTCATAAGAAAATAATGATATCAGAGTTTGATTGAGGAAACTGAGTTCATGAATTATAAGAAAATAACTGTTGTAGTCATTAATTAACAAGGAATAACGGAATGTCTGAAAATGAAGTATATAATTAAAATTAAGGAATTAAATAAATAAAAAAAATAATATTAAAATAATAATTTCGCCGTTTTGTTTTTAAACGGAATGAAAATTGCTAGAGAAAGAATTGATTTCAACATGGGGAATTTAAAGTACACTTTAAAATGTTTAAATGATACGGTAAGCTTTACTGTAATTATATTTAAATAAGATTGAAATCAATCTGTAAACCTAAATAATAACACAAGTAGATAAGAATAATAACATATGAATAAAACTATTATTGCATATATAGTACTGTTATCGGTTACTTTATTGTCATGCAGACCGAAGCAGAACATGGTATATATGTCAAAGCATAATATGGAAGAGGAGGTTGCAAAAGCCAAGTTTCAGGGCTTACATATTCAGGAAGGAGATGTCCTCCTGATTCTTGTATCTGCACTTGACGAAATTGCTGTAAAACCTTTTAATCTTAATACTGTAAATAAAGTAGGGAGCGAAAGCGGTACGGGAATAAATCAATATGTACAACCAAGTGAATACCTTGTTAATGAAGAAGGCTATATTTCTTTTCCGGTTTTAGGAAATATATATACCAAAGGAATGACACAGGTGCAGCTAAAACAGGAGCTGGAATCCCGTCTTAAGAGGTATCTAACTGATCCATTGGTGACCATTACCCTTAAAAATTTCAATGTAAGTGTTTTAGGAGAGGTAAAGGAACCGGGGCAGAAAGAAAGTGTTTCTCAAAAAATCAATATTTTTCAGGCACTCGGGCTTGCAGGTGATATGACAGATTTCGGAGATCGTACCAATGTAAAGCTTATCCGTACAGGGGAGGATGGAACAGACCAGATTGTTAATGTCGACCTTACCAGATCCGATATTGTGAGTTCGCCGTACTATTATATGAAGCAAAATGACATATTGTATGTACAGCCGGACAAAAATAAACAAGTCCAAGCCAACTCCAACCCTAACAGAGCCCTTACTTTCCAGATCATTGGTGCTTTACTGACAGCTGGTACACTTATTATTGCTTTAACACGACGATAAAATATGCAGCAGATAGAACTTCAACCCAAGGAGGAGAAATTAAATTTAAAGAAAACCATTTCACAGTATTTATATAAATGGCCATGGTTTATAGCCTCCATTATTCTATGTGTAGCGGTTGCTTACATTTATCTTAGGTACAGTGTCCCTAAGTATCAGACAAAAACTACCCTTAAATTTGATAAAAAACAAAACGACCTTTCTTCAGCTCTTGCGGATCTTGATAATCTTGGAATTGGACTAGGGAATGCCGATGAGCTGAAAAGTGAAGCCGCTGTAGTGAATTCGCGTCCTATATTGATGCAGGTTGTAAAGAACTTAAATCTGAATGTAGAATATTTCAGTGCGGGAGAAATTAAAGATTCCCAGCTATTCAGCAAAGCACCTATTACTGCAAGGATATTAAGCTATACGAAAGGAAAATTTGTTTCCGCTGCTTATACATTAACAGATATAAAAGGAGATGAGTTTAACATTCACAGTGAGAAGAAAAAGAATGTTGTTAAGGGTAAATTTAATACTCCTGTACTGTTAGATTTCGGTACAGTGATATTCCAGAAAAATCCGGGTTATACTGTGAAATCGGATTACAAAATTGTCTTTTCAAATCCTATTGAAAAAGTAAAAAAGCTGGAAAAAACGATTCAGGTGAATTTACCGGATGAGAAAGCTATGCTGATGGATATCAGTCTTATAGGTTCCCTTCCTGAAAAGTCCGAAGCTATCCTTAATGAAGTTACCAGGCAGTATAACCTGGATGGACAGAGAGATAAGAATCTACAGGCTCAGAATACACAGGTGTTCATCGACAAAAGGCTGGAAGTAATTACCAAAGATCTTTCAGGAGTAGAAAATCAGAAAGAGGATTTTCAGAACCGTAACCGTATTGTAGACCTTCAGGCACAAGCTGAACTGGCACTACAGAATACAAGTGATAATACCAAGCTCCTTCTTCAGCAGCAGGCTCAACTTGATCTTTTGAATTCACTTTCAGGAGAAGCTTCGAAAGGCAATAATCAGCTTATGCCATCCAATCTTGGGCTCAATCCTTCATTGGAACAGTCTATTGCTCAATATAACTCATTAATCATCAGTAGAAATAAAACCCTTAAACAGGCTACCAATGAAAACCCTGCTGTTATAGAAATGAACAGGGAAATTGCCTCTTTAAAGGAAGTTATCCGTGATAATATCCGTGAGCAGAAGCAAACGGTCCAGACAGGTATTTCTCAGCTTCAGAACCAGATCAATACGAATAATAATATGATCGAAAAGGTTCCCGGACAATCTAAAGTATACAGAGGAATTGAACGTCAGCAAAACCTTAAAGAACAATTATTTCTATTCCTTCTTCAAAAAGAGAGGAAAATGCAATCAATCTTTCTGTAGATGTTCCGAAAGCAAAAATCGTAAATCCGGCATTCACAGAAGATGCTGCAGTATCACCTAAAAAAGATATTATTCTTCCAGGGGCAGTATTGCTTGGAATATTAATTCCATTTGCTGTTTTCTATATATTATTCCTGCTGGATGATAAAATTTATAGCAGAGAAGATATTAAAGAGCGTTCAGGATTAGGTGTATTAGTAGATATTCCTTCACTTACAGATTCGGAGAATCATTTGGTACAGAAAAACGACTTTTCAGAACTGGCAGAAGCTTTCAGGGTTCTTGTTTCCAATTTAAAATTTGTATTACCGGTAAAGGATTCAGCTAAAGTTATTATGGTTACTTCTTCCGTGAAAGGAGAAGGAAAAACCCTGGTATCTGTGAATCTCGCACTTACCATCGCAAATAAAAACGCAAGAGCTCTTCTGATTGGATCTGATATCAGGAATCCCCAGATTCAGAGATATGATAATGAACCTGTTAAAAGAAAAGGTCTTACAGAATTTTTATATGATGAATCTGTAAAAGTGGAAGAGCTTATTCATACTTCAACGACCAATCCTTCATGTGATGTTATCTATGCAGGAGCTATTCCTCCAAACCCTCAGGAACTACTTTCCAACGGGCGTTACCAGAAGCTTATTGAGCAGATGTCTTCTCAATATACTTATATTATTATTGACTCTGCACCATTGATGCTGGTTTCAGACACGTTAAGTATTGCTGATACCGCAGATGCAACACTATATGTGGTAAGGTCAGGAGTATCAAAAAATATCCTGATTGATTTTGCAAACGATCTGGTAAGAGATTCAAAACTTTCCAATGTGTCTTTTGTAATTAATGACGTATCAAAACGTGCAGGCGGATATGGATACAACTATAGCTATGGTTATGGATACAGCCAGACTAAAGCCAAGAAAAGTTGGTGGAGTAAAATTTTCAAATCATAAAAATGAATAAAATTTTAATTACAGGTGGAGCGGGTTTTATTGGCTCTAACTTAACAGAGTATTTTTTAAACAAAGGCTATTACGTGGTGTGCCTGGATAATTTTGCAACAGGACACCGTCATAATATTGAACCTTTCCTTGAAAATCCAAATTATAAACTCATTGAAGGGGATATCCGTGATTTGGAAGTTTGCCGGGAAGCTGTACAAAATGTAGATTATATTCTGCACCAGGCAGCACTCGGTTCAGTTCCAAGGTCTATTAAGGACCCTATCACAAGTAATGATGTAAATGTATCAGGATTTCTGAACATGCTGGTTGCAGCCCGGGATGCTAACGTAAAACGTTTTGTATATGCTGCCTCATCTTCTACTTACGGAGATTCTGAATCATTGCCTAAAGTGGAGGATGTGATCGGAAGACCTTTATCTCCTTATGCCATCACTAAATATGTCAATGAATTATATGCTGATGTATTTGGGAAAACTTACGGCATGAAATGCATCGGCCTTAGATATTTTAATGTATTCGGTCGCAGACAGGACCCGAACGGAGCTTATGCTGCTGTAATTCCTTTGTTTGTAAAACAGTTAATCAACCATGAATCTCCTACAATAAACGGAACAGGGATTATTCACGTGATTTCACCTACATTGATAATGTTATTCAGATGAATGAGCTGGCTATGCTTACTGAAAATCCCGAAGCAATAAATACCGTTTATAATACAGCAGTAGGAGACCGTACCACATTGAATGATCTGGTGGGGTATCTTAAAAAGTATTTAAGTGAATTCGATGAGAAGATTGGTGAAGTGGAGGTTATTCATGGTCCAAACCGTGTAGGAGATATTCCTCACTCTCTGGCATCTGTTGAAAAAGCAGAAAAATTATTAGGTTATAAGCCAAGCCATACGATAGAAAAAGGATTAAAAGAAGCTATCAGCTGGTATTGGGAAAATTTAAAATAAACAAGCTTAAATTGATTCTTTGTGGAAAAACAATATAAAATTGCCGTAATCGGATTAGGATATGTAGGTCTGCCTTTAGCAAGATTATTTGCAACAAAATATCCGGTTGTAGGTTTCGATATCAATCAGAAAAGGATTGAAGAATTAAATACGGGTACTGACAGTACTCTGGAAGTAGAAAACGACGTACTGAAAGCGGTTTTAAAACACCAGAGCCCTTTTAATCAGAACGGAGAGAAGGGATTGTACTGTTCAGCAGATATCAATGATATTAAGGATGCCAATATCTATATCGTGACAGTTCCTACCCCTGTAGATAAGCATAACCGTCCGGATCTTACTCCATTATACAAATCTTCAGAAACTGTAGGTAAGGTACTGTCCAAAGGAGACATTGTTATCTATGAATCTACGGTATATCCGGGAGCTACAGAAGAAGAATGTATTCCTGTTCTGGAAAAAGTTTCAGGATTCAAATTCAATCAGGATTTCTATGCAGGATACTCACCGGAAAGAATCAATCCAGGTGATAAGGAGCACACGGTAGAGAAAATTCTGAAAGTTACATCAGGTTCTACACCGGAAATCGGAAAAGTGGTAGATACTTTATATAAATCTGTGATTGTAGCCGGAACTCACCTGGCTCCAACGATCAAAATTGCAGAGGCGGCTAAAGTAATTGAAAACTCACAGAGAGATATCAATATTGCTTTTGTCAATGAGCTGGCTAAAATTTTCAACCTCTTAGAAATTGATACGCATGCGGTATTGGAAGCGGCAGGAACCAAATGGAACTTTCTGCCGTTCAAACCAGGATTGGTAGGTGGCCACTGTATTGGAGTAGATCCATATTACCTGGCCCAGAAAGCCCAGGAGAATGGGTATCATCCGGAGATTATATTGGCAGGACGCCGTCTTAATGACTCTATGGGGCAATATGTGGCTTCACAGCTTGTAAAAACGATGATCAAAAAGAAGATCTCAATTAATGGAGCCAGAATATTGAACTTAGGAATAACGTTTAAAGAGAATTGCCCGGATGTACGTAATACGAAGGCTGTAGACGTTATTCAGGCGCTTGAAGATTATTCTTTACATGTTACAACTTTTGATCCGTGGGCTAAACCTGAAGAAGTGAAACATGAGTACAATCTTACCGTTGTCAATGAAATTCCGGAAGAGAAATTTGACGCAATTATTCTTACGGTTGCTCACAAAGAATTCATGGGATTGAACCTGAATAATTATCTGAAGGAGGGAGGAATTGTTTATGATGTGAAGGGAGTGCTGGAGGAATGTGATTCCAGATTATAAAAATAAGTGAAGAGAGAAAACAGAATGATGCTGTGTTTCCTCTTCGCTTTTCCGGATTTGTCCGGTTTGAAATGTTTTGTACCGTATTATACTATTTATTTAAATTAAGAAGTAAGAATCCTATTGAGCATGGAGGTAAATAAATCATATAAATTAGTTTTATTCACTTTAAGTTTTTTGTTTTTCTCTATAGGTTTCTTTATCTATGGCAAAGTAAGCAATACTTCCTATCAGGATGTTTATTTTCTGCCTATAGGCTTGGGTTTTTTTACCTTACTTATTTCTAATATCTTTATAAAGCTAAAATCGTATTTTATCTTCTGGATTATAACAATTCAGCAGATTATCCGTTACATTATCATACCCTTTCTTTTATAACCGGTGATAAATTAAGATTTGGCAGCATTACAATTAATGAAGCTTATGCGGTAGCGATGATGCTCATTGAATTATTGTTTATTTTGATTGCTTACCATATTTGTATGTCTTCAAAAGAAGTTAAGCCTAAGAGAGGAAATTAGACTTCTTACCACTCAATACCGTTACAACGGGATTGTTTTTTCTTTTTATACTGATTATTGCATCGAACAGAAATTTCTTACATAAATTAAGTTTTGTATGGGATATTGCCACTTATTTAAAGCTTAAAGTTTCCGGAGATCTGGAAAGTGTTTCGCCGTTGGTAAGTATTATGTTTCCCGTAATGCGGGCATATATTGTTCTTTTCATCTTTTCCGTTATAAATTCTTTTAAAATAAAGCAGATTACAAAGCTGATGCTTTCAATACTTGTAGTGTTGATTAATGCAACTATTATTATTGGTGTTTCCAGATTTAGTATTGTATATGCTTCTTTTCCTTTAGTTCTTTTGCTTATTTATTTTTATCCGGATTACAGAAGAAAAGTGGTTACCTACTCATCAGTTTTCTTTGTCGCTATTTTGTTATTGGCTTCATTGACAAAATTTTCCGGCAATACAAAAAAGGCAGACGTAGGAGGCTTCTTCAGTCTGCACGAGCTGAATGCTTATTTCGGTGGAGTTGCCAACTATGCTATAGGATATGATTCTTATCAAAAAAATATGGTAAATCCATTTGATAAGTATTATTATTTTATCTCCGATGTTACACAAAATATTCCACTATTATCAAAATTTTCCAATGACAACTATAAAACCAACATAAAATTTAATAACCATATTTACGGAGCAGGTAGGTCCAGAGACCAGATTGTACCGGTATCTGTTGCCGGACTTTATCATTTTTCAAAATATTTTTTTTATATCTATATATTTATTTTATCCATTTTAGCCTTTAGGTTTGAAACAAAAGCTTACACGACCAGTTCACCAGTTCTGTTCTTCTTGTATATCATTCTGGCTTTTGGCTGTTCAACATCAATGATGATCAATATTGGTTCCCTTTCAGCTACATTATTTATCAACTTAGTTGTGTTTATACCATTTTTCACAATGATTAACAAATTAAATCTGTCAAAATGAAAAAGTGATTTTCTTATGTTTAGTATTACTTAGTTTTTTGGGAAGTTGTCAGGAATATGTTAGAGACCGTTTCTCAGGATTCGATACGGTTAAAAGCCAATATTTTGCAAATGCAAAAGACCTTACGGGCTATCTGCCAAAAGGATACTCCAAAGATGGAGGTACAGATTATACTTCTTATATACAGCAAGGAATCAATGAGAATTCAGTCATTATAATGCCTGATTTTCCGATTCTTATTAATGAAAATGGATTGGCATTAAAATCAAATCAGAAAATTCTTTTTCAGAAGAATTCAAAGCTGATCATGAAGCCTAACAGTAAAGACAGAAATGGAATGCTTAATCTCTTTGGTATCCAAAATGTAGATCTGTATTACCCTTCTATAACAGGAGATAAGCATAAACATCTTTCCACTAGTGGAGAATGGGGGATGGGGATTTATATACTATCATCCACCAATGTTAATATCGTTGGCTCATATATTGAGAGCTTTTGGGGGGATGGGATATGTATCGGAGGACGAAACAACATTAGCTCTTCAGGAATTACCATAAAGAATGTCATCCTGAAAGATAACCGCAGAAACGGAATTACAATCGGAGGAGTAAGTAATCTGCTGTTGGAAAATGCTTACATTGCCGGTACTACAGGAACAAATCCTCAGGCAGGAATAGATGTAGAGCCAGACAGTAATTTCTATGATGTCAAGAATATTAAACTTAATAATATTGAAACTGAAAAAAACGGAAACTACGGAATCATTATTTCACCAGGAAATATGGTTGGGAAAAATCTGAAAGATATTTCAATTACTATAAACAACTTTAAGGATAACGGTTCTAAAATAGGCCTTGGATTAGCTGTTACCAGAGATAAGCCCAATACGCAATTTCCTCAGCTCAACGGAAATATTATTATCAATAACTTTTCTTCACAAAATAATTCGACTGCCAAATTCAGATCATTTAAAGGAGCTTCTCACCAGGTTAATGTAAAGATGGATTTCGGAAAACTGAGCCCGGCTTCCAGAAGTGCGGTGGGATATGGTCAGAAATTAAAGAATAATGCAGAAACGATTACGCTGAAATAATGATCAATAAAATAAAGAAGATTTTCAATACTAAAGATAAGAAAGCCTTGCTGGAGAACTTTATTTCACTATCTGCTCTGCAGTTGGTTGGAATGTTGTTGCCATTAGTTACCCTTCCTTATATTTTAAGAGTAATAGGGTTCGAAAAATACGGAATCATTGTTTTTTCAGCATCACTTATTGCCTACTTTACATCTTTAACGGACTTCAGCTTCAGAATTACAGCGACCCGTGACGTGGCTATTTACAGAGACAGTCCGAAAAGACTTAATATTATTTATAGTAAGGTTCTAACAATTAAGGCGCTTTTCCTACTTCTTTCTTGGCTTATCATTGGTATTGCTGTGTATGTGTATCCGCCATTCTATGAAAACAGAGAAATATACTTTTACACAAGCTTACTTCTGTTAGGATATGTATTGTTTCCGGAATGGTTTTTCCAGGGAATTGAGCAAATGCGCTATATTACGTATCTGAATCTAGGAATTAAACTCTTTTTACATTATGTGTTTTTATTTTTATTAAAAAAGAAAGTGATTTCTGGATTTATCCATTGCTGCAGAGTGCAGGATATGTTGGAGCAGGTCTGGTAGGACAATATTTACTTGTAAAAAAATACAAACTGAAGTTTATTTTTCTGCCTTATAAACTGATTGTCAAGACAATAAAAATCAATTCACCGATTTTTATAAATCAGTTTGTTCCTACTTTATACAACAATACGAGTACATTCCTGCTGGGGATCTTGGGAACTCCAAAGCTTGTGGGGATTTATCAGGCTATTCTGACTGTGGTAAATCTGATTGTGACATTAATTGAAATCCTTTCCCGCGTGTTTTTCCCTTTTCTTAATCGAAAGAAAGATGCATTTAACTGGTATAAGAACATGATGCTGATTACCATAAGTGTAATGATAGCCGGAGTATTAATTTTCAATAAATTAATTTTCTGGTATCTGCATATCAGTTATGAAAATGCTTTTTGGATTCTAACGATCCTGTCATTAGGACTGTTTGGGTATACACTGTATAATATTTTCGGGCTTAATTACTTTATTGTTCATCGTCAGGATAAATTAGTGATGAAGAATACTCTGATTTTTTCAGTTATAGGTTTTTTTATTACCATCCCACTGATCAGATACTTCACAATTTTTGGTTCTGCGATCAGTCTGAGCCTGGTACGATGTTTAATAGGCTCAAGCCTGTTTTTTAAATGGTTGAAAAATGATAGTACAAAAAATTAATAATAAGCTCCTTAACCTGTTTTTAAGCAGTTATTATAAAAAATTAAAAGGAATTAATTTTTTAGGAAAAGTGCACTTTAAAGGTAAGCCTGTGATTTTTAAACATCACGATGCCAGAATAGTAATAGGAAAAATACATTGATAAACTCGTCAAAAAAGAAATATCACATCAACATGCATTCTGCCTGTAAACTATTGGCAGACAGACCTCAGGCTGAGATCATTATTGGCGAAAACTGTAGAATACATGGCACATGCATTCATGCGGTAAAAAAATTCATATTGGTAATAATTGTCTGATTGCAGCTAATACCAATATTATAGATTCGAACGGACATATCCTTGCCATGGATCATCCCATTGACAGGCTTACAATCGCTGATGAAGGAAAGCAGGTCATTGTGGAAGATAATGTATGGATTGGATCAAATGTAACCATACTGGGAGGAACCATTATCAGAGAAGGATCTGTGATTATGGCCGGAAGTGTTGTAAAAGGGGAAGTTCCTGCAAAAGCATATACGGAACAGATTCGTTTAAAGTGATTAAACAATATGAATAGAATGAAAGTAGCAATACACCATCGTAAAGGAAGTTTTTCCGACCGATGGATCGAATATTTGGAAGAAAAGAATATACCTTATTTGTTGGTAAATGCTTTTGATAATGATATTGTTAAACAGATTAAAGAAAATAGGGTAACTCACTTTATGTGGCATTTTAATCAGAATTATTTTGAAGATATGCTGCATGCCAAATCGTTGTTCAGGTCTATCAACCAAATAGGTGTCAAAACATATCCTAATGAAGAGTCTTACTGGCACTTTGACGATAAAGTAGCACAGAAATATCTTTTGGAAGCATTAGACGTACCACTTGTAAAAGCGGATGTTTTCTACCATAAAAGTGAAGCTGTAAATTATATAGAAAAAACTTCATTTCCTAAAGTTTTTAAGCTGAAGGGAGGTGCAGGTTCGATTAATGTAAAGCTGGTGAAAACAAAACATCAGGCAAAAAGCTTGTAGATAAAGCATTTAACGGAGGATTTGCTGCTTATGATTCTTGGGCTGTCTTTACCGATACTATCGAAAGGTTTGGAAGACAGAAAACCTGGCATAATTTTCTTAGAATTATCAAGTGGGGATTTAAAGGAATATTTGTAGATAAACAATACAAAGTTTTTCCAAAGCAAAGAAACTATGTGTATTTTCAGGAGTTTATTCCGGGGCTGAAATATGATATAAGACTTATTGTAATTGGCGATAAATGTTATTATCTGAAAAGAAATACAAGAGATAATGATTTCAGGGCTTCAGGCAGTGGGATGCTTGAGTTTACTCCTGGGGATTTTAATCTGGAAGCAGTGGATATTGCTTTCAAGACAGCCCAAAAGCTGAATATGGTAAGTGTTGCCTATGATTTTATATTCGACTCAGAAGACAAACCTTTGATGGTAGAAATAAGCTATGGCTTTCAGCCGTTTGTCTATGACCGTTGCCAGGGCTTTTATGATGCTGAGTTGAAATGGCATGAAGATAAGGTCAATCTGGAATATGAAATCGTACAGTGTTTTTTAAAAAATTTTTAAGATTGATAATCTTAAAGTAGTTATAAATTAATGTTAACTTTGATTCAAACGTTTGTGACATATTAAAATTTTGTATATTTGTTATATATAGTGAAAAACTTATCCATAATATAATTATTGTAATTATTTCTTTGCATAAATATATTATTTTAAAGATAAATTTACTTTGTCGCATTTGGTCACTGAACACACAGATCTGAAAAAAATCCTTTTTTTATTAAAATAATGACAATATATTCTGACGTAGTCTGAGATAATACTGTAATTATTTTGTTGATCAGGTTAGCTTTAAAAACTTATAACTCAATTTTTATTATATAGTAATAATGAAAGTGATATAAAATGAATATAATTTTCCTTGAAGCCGTTCAAATCCATGGTGGTGCTCGTAAAAGTACTATAGAGTTGGCAAGACGACTGAATGAAGAGGGGCATAATTCGGCAATTGTAGATTTCTGGGGAAGTTGCAGTGAATTTGTTGAAGATGTACAGGCCAATAAAATCCCGATACATATTTTAAAGAAAAATGATAGTCCTATTGCTATTTTTAGCTCAAAAAATCCTTTTAAAATAGGTATAAACATCATTTTGTTTTTATTGGATTGGATCAGGCTGCAGAAAGAGTTTAAGAAATTTCAAAATACTTTTAAACCAGATGTGGTTATTGTTAATAATATCAAAACCAATTCAATCTTAAAGAAAGGAAAAGATTACAAGATTGCTTATTTTGCCAGAGGCTGGTTTGCATATAATTCAATCGGCTTCCTTAAAAAGCTGATGTTTAAATATAATTCTGATTATTTTATCGGGGTTTCGCAGTCTACCAGGCAGGCTATTTTTACAGGTGGTCTTGCGCCCTTGGAGAAAATTTTTGTAGTTCCTAACGCTATTGATATAATCAAAGTAGATCAGTATAAAAAGGAAAGAGAAGTACGAAAAGAGGGCGATCCAATGGTGATCTTGCATTGCGGGGGCTTTTTACCAGCAAAAGGTCAGGATTTATCTGTTTCACTGGCTAAGAAATTAAAAGAGAACCAGATCAACTTTAAAATGATTCTGATGGGAGCTGTGTATGATACACCGGTTTCAGATAATTTTCTGAAGAAAATCAGAAATGATATTACTCAATATAAGCTGGATGACCACATAGAGATTCTTCTTAATCAGAAAGATCCGTACAGTATTTTTAAGAACAGTGATATCCTTATACACCCTTCTGATACAGAAGGATTGCCACGTGTCATTATGGAGGCTCTGGCATTTGGAATGCCTGTTATTGCCAACCCTGTTGGAGGAGTTACAGACTATATTCTGAACAATTTTACAGGGTATATTGCTACACATAATCACGTGGATGATTATTATGATGCGATTCATAAACTTTATAATGATAAAGAACTGTATCAATTCATCGCAGATAATGGGAAAAGTCTTATTGTTCATAATTATGATAAGAAAAACCAGGTAGAAGAGTTTGATAAAATTTTTAAAAAGCTAGGGAACATATGAAGGCAATAACGGTTTTTACACCGACATTCAATAGGGCAAAAACCCTTGTCAGGCTTTATGAGTCCTTATGCGGGCAAAGTTCTTCAGACTTTAAATGGATTATTGTAGATGATGGTTCAAGTGACAATACACGTGCCCAAGTTGAAATGTGGATTGAAGAAAATAAGATTGATATCCAGTATTATTATCAGAAGAACAAAGGCAAGCTGGCGGCACAAATATTGGCTTTGGATTATATTGACACAGAGTTGTTTACCTGCATAGATTCTGATGATTATATGCCGCATGATGCTGTAGAAAAAATACTGAAGTTCTGGAAGACGAATAAAAAAAACAATTCGGCGGGAATTATAGGTTTGGATGCTTACCAGGACGGTAGTGTGGCAGGAGAATATTTACCGGATATCAAAGAATCTACCTATTCAGAGCTGGTAGACTATTATAAAATTAAAGGAGATAAGAAATACATCTTCGATACAGAGGTTTATAAAAAGTATTTGCCATATCCATATTTTGAAAATGAAATCTTTCATGAAGTAAGCTGGATATTTACGCTGATTGATCAGGATTATAAATTTCTCCTTTCAGATGAAGTATACTGTATTATAGAGTACCAGCAGGATGGGCTGTCCAATGGGCTGTATAAAAGATATAAAAACAGCCCCAACTCATTCATGGAATACAGAAAAGTAAAAATGAAGTATGGGATCAATAAAAAAGTAATACTGAAAAATTCAATACACTATATATCATCGAGCCTTTTTGCCAAGAAATGGAATTTTTTCAAGGGCTCACCCAATAAGCTATACACATTCATTGCCATCCCTTTTGGTATAGCCTTGAATGTCTATATCAACTATAAGGTAAAGCAAAATACGAACAGGATTAAACAAGGAAAATTAAATTAGAATGAACGCTATAATAGTACCCGGAGTAACAGATTTAAATAAAGGTGACCAGGCTCTCGTTTGGGAAAGCTGGAGATTGGCCAAAGATACCGGGCTTTATGATGAGGTATATATATTGGATGCAGGAGAGAACGCTGAAGAAAGAGAATTACTATGTAAACAATCTGAGGAGCATGGCTTTAAGCTATTGGATAACATCCTGAAACACCCCCGCAGAGGGCAGCATAAATCTGATGAGCATATAAAAGAATCCAAGCTTGAACTTTTAAAGCAGATCAGAAATGCCGGTATAGATTTTAAAAATACAAGATATTTAATTAAGATATGCAATGATCTTGAGAAAGTAAAGAAATCCTTTGATGATAAAACGTACCAGACCGTTAAACAGTTTCACGATGCGAAAACTATTTTTGTAAAAGGAGGAGGTTTTATTCATGCCTATGGAGAAAAAACGGCGCCTTACCTGATGTGGTATTTTCTGTTCTATGTAAGATTAGCTAAAGCATTGGGGAAAAAAGTAGTCTTTTTACCCAACTCATACGGACCTTTTATAGGACTTACTGTGAAGCAGCAGGTACGTTCTGTATTCAACAGGCTGGATCTGGTATACGCCCGTGAAAATGTTTCTGCAAAAAGCTTAGGTCAGTTACTTGAAAAAAATATTCCTGTAGAAATGGACCTTGGATTTTTTCTGGAAAAAGGCAGTCAGGATGAAGCATTAAAAATATTACAGAAATATAATCTGTCTGCAGAAGATAAAATTGTTGGGATAACGATTCGTCCTTGGCGTTTTCCAGGGCTTTCCAATCCGGAAGTTTTGTACAAGAAATATATTGATTCTGTGGCAAAACTTACAAAACACCTATTGGATAAAGGTTATAAAGTGGCCTTATGTAATCAGTCTTTGGGGCCTAACTCCCATGAAGATGACCGTAACGCAATCAGGGATCTGCTCAATATAGTTCAGGATCCGAATATGATCTGGATTAATGAAAATCTATCATGCGATGTGCTGAAAGCAGTGTATTCCAACTTCTACTTTTTCGTGGGTACACGTTTTCATTCCATTATATTCTCATTAACATCTCTGGTACCATCCATTGCTATAGGATACGGAGGTAACAAAGCTTTGGGAATCATGGGAGATTTTAATCTTGATGATTATGTTGTTCAGATTCAGGATGTACAGCCGGAACTGCTGATTAAAATGTTTGATAAGGCTATTTCAGAATACGATCAGATAAAATCAAAGCTGGATCAGTCTATGAGATTGGTTACAGAGAGTAGAAACAGATTAATAAAAGATATTCAATCTCTATATTAATTGATATGAAAATTATTCGGACATCAACCATACCACTGTCTTTAAACGTATTGTTGAAAGGACAATTGAAATTCTTAAGCGAATTCTATGAAATCGTAGGGATTTCTTCTGAAGGTCAGTTGCTTGACGAAGTAAGGCAAAGGGAAGGAATACAGACTATTGGTGTAGACATGGAAAGAGGAATCAGCCCCGTTAAAGATCTTGCCTCTCTCTACCGGCTATATAGGATTTTAAAAAAGAAAAACCGGTTATTGTACATTCTATTACTCCTAAAGCTGGTCTTTTGACTATGCTGGCAGGTAAAATTGCCGGTGTTCCTATCCGGATTCATACCTTTACCGGACTTATTTTTCCTACCAGAAAAGGTGTTGTACAGAAACTGCTTATAGGAATGGACCGGTTGCTTTGCAGGTCTGCTACCCATATTTATCCTGAAGGTCATGGCGTTAAAAAGGATTTGATTGATTACAAAATAACGTCAAAACCCTTAAAAGTAATTGCTAACGGAAATGTAAATGGAATTGATCTGAATTACTTTTCGCCTGAACAAGTTTCAGAAGATCAGAAAATTCTACTGAAAAAAGAATTAAAAATAGAAAACTCGGATTTTGTTTTTGTCTTTTGTGGGACGTTTGGTAGGAGATAAGGGAATTAATGAACTGATAAAAGCTTTTTCAGCTTTAAATAAAAACGAAAACCGGCAGCGTTCAAAATTATTACTGGTTGGTCCATTGGAACAGGAATTGGATCCGCTATCTCCGGATACGTTAAAAGAAATTGAAACTAACCGGGATGTCATCTCTGTAGGATTTCAAAAAGATGTGCGCCCTTATTTTGCGATTTCTGATGCATTGGTCTTTCCCAGTTATCGTGAAGGATTCCCCAATGTGGTGATGCAGGCCGGAGCAATGGAATTGCCAAGTATTGTTTCTGATATCAACGGATGCAATGAAATTATTATAGAAAACCAGAATGGAGTAATCATTCCGGTAAAAGATAGTGAAAGGCTTCAAAAGAAATGGAAAGAATGATCTCAGACAGAGATTTTTATGAGGCATTAAAAAAGAATGCCCGGCCAATGATTGAAGATAGGTTCGAGCAGTCTGTGATCTGGAATGCTATATTAAGCGAATACAACAAATTGATTAAAGAGAGAATATCGTGTATAAGTTTTTTTGAAACGGCTTTTGGATTTTTTGATAGCGTTAACAGCGCTTATCATGCTGGCACCCATTTTTATAATTGTAATGGTCTTATTGTACTTTGCCAATCAGGGTAAACCGTTTTTTGTTCAGGCAAGACCGGGATTAAATGAAAAGATATTCAATATCATTAAGTTTAAGACGATGAATGATAAAAAAGACACTAATGGAAATTATTTGCCAGATGTGGAACGCTTAACGCCTGTAGGAAGTTTCATACGGAAAACTTCTCTGGATGAACTTCCGCAATTGATCAATGTATTGAAAGGAGATATGGCAATTATAGGACCACGCCCTTTGTTGCCGCAATATCTGCCTTTATATAACGAAACTCAGAGGCGCAGGCATACGGTACGTCCCGGGATTACAGGTTGGGCGCAGGTGAACGGAAGAAATGCAATCTCCTGGACAAAGAAATTTGAGCTGGATGTATGGTATGTGGATAATCTGTCTTTGGCAATAGATTGTAAGGTGATCCTTCTTACGATAAAAAAAGTAATGATAAGAGAAGGAATAAACCAGGTAGATCAAGCTACAGTAGAAGCTTTTAAAGGGAATAATTAATTAAAAAAGTAGACAAGCATGTATTTATACGGAGCAAGTGGTCATGGTAAGGTTGTGGCTGAAGTGGCTGAAGAGAGTGGTTATAATATTGAGGCTTTTATTGATGAAAATTTAATGAAAGAGAAGGTATTAAACTATCCTGTTCTTAACGAGGTTCCATCACATGGCATAGATGTCGTTATTTCTATAGGGAACAACAAGATACGGAAAAGAATAGTTGAGCAGGGAGAGCTGTTCAATTATGTTACACTTTCCCATCCTAAAGCAATTGTATCCAAAAGAGTAAAGATAGGGGAAGGGACTATCGTGATGCCCGGTGCTACTATTAATGTATTAGTAAGAATAGGAAAACACTGTATCATCAATACAAATGCCTCAATTGACCATGATTGTATCCTTGAAGATTTTGTGCACATCTCTCCAAATGCGGCATTGGGAGGCAATGTATATGTAGGGGAAGGAACCCACATAGGAATCGGAGCCAGTGTAATACAGGGTATAACAATCGGGAAATGGTGCACCATTGGAGCCGGAGCGGTTATTATCAGTGATATACCGGATGGCTGTACTGTTGTAGGCAATCCCGGAAGAATAATAAAAAGTAGAAGTTTAAAAATTTAAGATTATGAAATCAAGAGTATGGTTGTCCTCCCCCATATGGGAGGAAATGAATTAAAGTATATTAATGAAGCGTTTGACGCCAATTGGATCGCACCTTTAGGACCAAATGTTGATGGCTTTGAAAAGGATTTGGAGAAATTCTTAAATGAAAAAATTAAAGTAGCTGCACTTTCCTCAGGAACTGCTGCTTTGCATCTGGCTTTAGTGGAATGCAATGTTGGTTATGGTGACGAAGTAATATGTCAGTCTATGACATTCTCAGCTTCTGCCAATCCTATTGTTTATTTAGGAGCTACTCCCGTGTTTATAGATTCTGAAAAAGATACCTGGAACATGTGCCCGGCAGCGTTGAAGGAGGCCATAGAGGACAGAATTGCAAAAGGTAAAAAACCAAAAGCTGTTATTGTTGTCAATCTCTATGGGATGCCGGCGAAAATGGATGAAATTTTATCAATTGCTGCAGAATACGACATTCCCTTAATTGAAGATGCTGCAGAATCATTAGGCTCTCAGTATAAAGGAAAGGCATGTGGTACTTTTGGACGTTTTGGTATTTTATCATTCAATGGTAATAAAATAATTACGACATCTGGAGGCGGGGCTCTGGTATGCCATTCCCAGGAAGATAAGGATAAAATTGTATTTCTTTCCACACAGGCCAGAGATGAAGCTCCACATTATCAGCATTCACATATCGGGTATAACTATAGAATGAGTAATATCAGTGCCGGTATTGGGCGTGGGCAGATGGAAGTATTGAAAGAAAGAGTAGAAGGGCGCAGAAAAATGCACGATTTTTACGCTGAAGTTTGTAAAAAAATAGAAGGGGTTGAATTACTTTCGGAACCAAACTCTGATTTTTACAGTAATCATTGGTTGTCTGTCATTACAATAGACGGAACAAAAACATCAAAATCCCGTGAAGATTTACGTTTGGCATTTCTGGAAGATAATATCGAATCCAGACCTATCTGGAAGCCGATGCATTTGCAGCCTGTATTTGAAGATGCACCATACTATGGAGGAAAAGTAGCCGAAACTCTTTTCGAAAACAGCCTGTGTCTGCCTTCAGGATCTAATTTATCTGATGAGGAGAGAGAAAGAATTGAAAAAGTTATGATCGAGGTATTTCCAAATAAAAAAGAACATTCAGTTTTAGGATAAGAACAAAAAGAATATCCTTACATAGTACGAAGAACTTATCATCTTAGAATTTAAAGTAACAAGAATGTTGATTTTGTGTGTGTTTTTATAATCGGCTTTCTTGAATTTTCTAAGTAAAATTTGGTAAAAGGGTATTTAATAGCAGATATATCTTAAATTTTTATATTTGAAAATGTGTATTTTACAGATAGCTTTGAAAGAAAAGAAATCTGTTTCTTTGGAAAATTTAAAAAAAGCTATATATTTGCGCCAGTTAAAAACAACAATTTTTAATTGATCCGGTAGTTCAGCTGGTTAGAATGCCGCCCTGTCACGGCGGAGGTCGCGGGTTCGAGTCCCGTCCGGATCGCGAAAAGTCTTCTAGAAATAGAAGACTTTTTTTGTAATAAGAGATTCGTCAGAATCTTGATATTTATCTGCAGGAAGAATTTAAAGGATTATTAAGATAAGCTTTTCCCTGAGGAGGCTGTACAAAATAGGATGTTCCATAGCTGTTTCCTGAGCGGAAAAAATCGGTGGAAATAATCTGGGCACCACTGCTGAAAGCTGCTTTGGATCTTGTAAAATCGTTGGTTTTGGCTTCGTACGTTTCAATATCAGATCTGGTTCTTACCATATAACCTTGTTTTACCAGATTCTGTATCTCTTTCTGTCTTACAATAGCATTATCCCTTAATATGAATCCAGCAAAAGAATCATCCGGTTCACTGTTAAGGAACATAATTCTTTCCTTTAATGAGCCATCAATTAAATAAGGATTATTTTTGGAAGAAAGAGTTCCGGCGCTTCCGGGAAGCAGCATAAAAATGAATTTTCCCTTACTGTCATTAAGCTTTGGCCAGTTGTTGTGGGTAACAGCTTCTTTCAGCGTTTTGAAATTACCCTGCACTTCCTTTGGGGTGATAATCTTATCCTTTCCCAGATATTTTACAATTTCTTCATCCAGTTCATCATAAGCTTTTTTATCAAATGGAAGAACTTTTGTACTGTTTTCAAGAATGGGGAAACCGGAGTCTTTGGCTTCAATCATCATAAAAACGGGGGTGTGTCCGGGATGCTGGTCAGACCATGTTTTAAGAGCGATAAGGGCATCTTTTAAAGTAGGGTAGTGTGTCCTGAAGTCGATGTCTGCCATATGGAGTACTTTGAATCCCGGCTGATCCAGTCCCTTGCTATTCAATGGAGCCAGGTCATTTACTCCTTTGGCTTTTAGCATCTCATACGTTGCAGGATGGCTGAATCTGCTGCCTTCCGGATCATAATAAACATCTATTTCCAGCCCTCTCAGGTTGGCATTGAGCTGCTCTGTGAAGCCGGGATGATTATAATTTAGCCCTTCTTTCAAATCCATTCCGTAGGGATGATATTCTTTAAACCTGGCTTTTTGTTCCTCAGACATCATACTGCTGTATTTCTGCATCATCCCGTTGATAATTGGAGTCACCAGTTCCAGTACTCTGGGATCTGCCGGCTGGGCGTATGAATTATGCGTTCCTACAACCTGCAGCTGGTTGATTCTTATATCCTGGCATTTATCCTGTGCCTGTACAAGTGCTGTCATACAAAATGCAGCTCCATATATATACTTTTTCATATGAATAAAAATTTTTAATTAAAAATTGAAATTGAATCCCAGCTGTCCGCGTATTCCTGAGTAAGAAATATTTTCTACGCGGTCTTTAGTGCCCATATAATAGCGGTTGGGTTCATTGAAGATATTGTTAAGCTCAATAAAAAGGCGGACTTTCTTTGTGAGGCTGTAAGAAGTGGAAAGATCTACCGTAAAGTTTTTATCAAAATACTGATAATGGTCTGCACCTGCAGCCGCCCTGATTTCACTTACATAGTTTCCTTTATAATTTCCGGCCAGGCGGACCATAAGCTTACTCGTTTCATAGAAGAGAATGGTATTGAAAATATGTTTGGCCTGATTAGGAATAGTGGTCGTCATGGTTCCTGTCTGCTGCCCGTTTTCATAGACCGGCATATTCATTTTGGAAGAGATATACGTGTAATTTCCTTCAAAGCCAATATTTTTCAGGAAGCCGGGCAGGTTTTCAAAACGTTTGGATATCCCGAACTCAAAACCAAAAAGCTTTGCTCCTTCAAGGTTTTTAGGGGCTGTGAATGTATAGGTTCTTCCTGCAAGATCTGCCACAGACTGGTCTTTATAGATAAGATTGGTGATATCCTTATAAAATACCCCGGCTGTTATCAGATCCAGTTTTCCGAAGTAATTCTCAAACATAAGATCAAAATTATTTGAAAATGTAGGATCAAGCCGGGTATTTCCCTGGGTAATGGTATTGGTAATATCATTCACAATGGTTCCGGGATTCAGGTCATTGAAATCTGGTCTTGCAAAAGATCGGGTATAAGCCAGCCTCAGAATGCGGTCACTGCTGATATTCCATTTCATATTTATCATTGGCAGGACTACGTTGTAGGTTTTTGTGTCTTTAATATCTTCGGTTTTGTTGTTTTTATCAGAAACTACTTTTTTACCCCAGAAGGTAACGTCATTATATTCATTTCTGAATCCTCCCAATACCTGGATCTGATCTGAAATTTTCCAGGTTCCCATCAGGTAAGCTGCCCATACGTTTTCAGTACCTTTGTAGGAGCTGGTAATATTGGAGTTGCTTTCCTTACTGCTCACCTGCATCAGTCCTAAGCTGTTTTGTGTGGCTGGGCTGTACATCAGATCAATCTGTCCGTTTGTTATCTGATCAATGATCACAGCATTATAAGGATTACCTAAAGGATTCATGAAACCTCCTTTATATGGGAAATTTTCACGCTCAAGCTGATTCAGATAAGTGACCGGAGCGCCGGGAATTCCCAATGATGACTTAGGCATCCAGACAAGCAGGGAACTGTTCACAATTTTATTTTTGTTGTTGTATTTTGTTCCGATTTTTAGCTCAAAATTATTGGTAACTTTATATTTAATATCAACTTGTCCTCTAAGATCCGTTTCACTGTTGCGGTTCTGGCTCAGGATAATCTGGTTAAGTCTGAGCTTATCTGCTGAGATAACCTGCTGGTTATAGGGCAGGGTATATCTTCCCGTATCCCCGATCCCGTCCGGCGCATCCATTGCCATATACTTTCTTCCGTCAGCAGATAAATTTCCATAGGTCATTGGCTGTATAAAATTCACCATAGGATATCCTCTTTCATAAGGGTCAAGGTTGTCCGGAGAGTTAAATTTAAACTCAGAACGCGCCTTAGACAAAGACCAATCCACCTGCATACGCTGTCCCACCTGGTGATTTCCTCCCAGCTGCATAGAATATAAATCAGTAAGATAATCTGCATGACGGGCCTGAAGCAACACATTTTTACTGTCAAAGTTGAAATAGGTTTCCCTTACGGACTGGCCGTCTTTATATTGGCTGTATAAGCCTTTTGCATATAATTTATTTCTGCTGTCTATCTCATAATCCAATCCTAAATTGAATCCCAAAGTTCTACGGTTTGCCAGATAATCACGAAGCTGTAACTGGTTGATAGAATAAGAAGCGGTTTTATCTTTCAGTCCATAATTGTAAATATTTCTCATCTGATCTATAGCTGTAGAACGCTCCCAGATCACTACTGAGGTAATGAATTTCAGCTTATCAGTGATTTTATTTCCGTAGACGATGGAAGTATTGTAGGCGGGGGATTTGGACATGTTGACGTAGCCTGAAGCCATACTGATGGCAAGTGTTTCTTTGTTGGGGAAGTTTTCGTGATAAAATCCACATTTCCGCCAATGGCATCACCGTCAAGGTCAGGAGTAAGAGCCTTAGATAGACGTACATTCTGAATAAGTTCCGAGGGAAAGATATCCATCTGAATACCCCGGTTGGCATTATCACCGCTGGCACTTGGCATTCTGTTTCCATTCAGGGTAGCAGCAGTCCATTGTATAGGTGTACCTCTTACCGCTACAAAGCGTCCTTCACCCATATCCCTTTCAATAGATACTCCCTGCATCCGCTGTACGGCATCCGCAGCATTACGGTCCGGCAGTTTCCCGATGGCATCGGCAGAAAGTACCTCCGTAATGGTGTTGGAATTTTTTCATGGTAATCGCCCTGGCCTGTGATGCTTTGTATACACTGGTGACAACTACCTCCTGAAGATTGTTCTCTTTGAATTTAGCTCCGAATTTAATCAATCCGATATTCACTTCCTTTTTATCCGTTACGGTGAAAGGAATATAAACACTGTCATATCCTTTATATTCTACAACAAGTTTATAACTGCCGTCATAAACATTATTAAGAACAAAGGAACCATCAGTATCGGAAGTTACTTTCTGTCCGCTGTTTTCAATATAAACCAGGGCATTGGGAAGATTTCCCTGGCTGTCTACTACTGTTCCGTGAACGGTAGTTTGTGCAAAGGCCAAAGGCCCAAGAAGAAAAATGCTGCTTTTGTTAAAAAAAGTCTTTCTTGTGACATCCTTATAAAGTTTGATGCAAAGATGCCGGCTCCTGCAAAAGTTTTGGTTCATTTAAATTTTATCCAACTGTTTCTCTCGAGTTCGAGGTGAACTGCATTGTAAACCAGTGAGTTGCTAATGTTAAATAATTGTAACTAATGAACAAGCTGAGAAGGAAGACAGTCAAACTCCATTTTAAAATATTTATAAAAGGTAGACTTTGACTTAAAACCACATTGAAATGCAAGATCTGTTACACTGGCCGAAGGATCTTCCTGTAAGATTTGCTTAAAGTGCTGAATACGGTGTCTGTTGGTGTATTCGTGAAAATTGGAATGAAGATACTTATTAAAAGTGATGCTTAGATCTGCCTTGCTTATTTTCAGATGGCCGGAAAGCTGGTCTAAAGTAAATTCCTCATCCAGATAATCATGACTCTCCTGGTAGAAAGAGATAATGGCATTTTGTACCGCGTCAAAATCAATTTTTGAAAGATCTTTATACAGATAGGTTTCTCTGGGAGCAGAAAGATTGGCTGTATTTTGCTGTTGCAGCTTATGCTGGTACGTTACAATATAAACGTACAAAATCCACCCGAACTGAAAAAGAAACAGGAGACTGTAGATTTTCTGATAGATCAAAGTATTCCAGCCCAGCTTATAAACTGCCCAGAATACCAGCACACCCAGTAATACATAACAAACCAGATAACGGAAATTACCTGCTGCAGGATGAGTAATATTTTTGCGGTATTTTGTCAGTAAATAAATACATAAAATAAGGCTGGCAAGCCAGTAATAACTGTAGTAGACAAAATAAGATTTATAGGAACTGATAGCCAGGTCAGCCCAGGAAAGGTCAAGCATCTTTGCAGAAATCGCAATAGCATGATGAATAACGACCAGCGTTAACGGAACAATGAGGTACTTGAGTTTATCTCTCCATTTTGCATGAATTAAATGGGTGGTGATGTAAAGGAAAATAAGACCTTTGAAAACACGGAGACTTCCGGGAATTTCATACAGAACAGATTCATAGCCGAACCTTTGAATGATAAAATATTCATATCCCATATCCAGTGTAACCACTCCAATATAAAGAAGAAGCATATTCAGTACAGATTCTCTGTTTCTGATAAGGGACATAAGCAGGGTAAGAGTGATAAGTGCCTGTAGTACAACTACCATAATGATGTATAGCATGATAACTGATATTTTGCCAAAATTATAGATAATATGAGCATGGTATCTTTAACAAATTATTAAATATCAGGTCATAAGCAGAATCATGGCTAAGGATGAATTCTGATCAGCTTCGGTGATTTTCAGTTTTTATTTATTTTCTATTGGGTGCAGGTTGTATATTGGATTTACTATTACAAATAAGATAGCCGGTTTTTGAAGACAGCTTGCCCGGGCTGAATGAGAGGGCATCAGATGTTTACCGTTTTAATAAAAACGGAACTTTAGAATGGTAAGTATTAAAGAACAGAAAGATGAATAATATTCTATTAAATGTCTGAAATTACCGTTTTTTTACGGTATTTTTAACAATCTCTTTTATGATTCAATTTTAGGTCTGATATTTGTACTGGGTAGCCAAACTAAACGGCCGATTTATTTATGAAAAACATATCTGTGAAAAAATCCTTTCTTTATGCATGTTTATGCGCTGTTTTCCTTGTTTCATGTAAAAAAGAAATAGAAAAAATAAGCGATACTTTTAAAGATACTGTTTCTGCTTCGGAAACGCCGGAGGCAGAAAAAGATTCTGTAAAGAAAGATTCTGTTCCCGTGGTAAAGAAAGAATCTGTTCCTCCTGTAATGCAGGAAAATGGGTTCTATAATGCTTTTGTTCTTCCAAAAGATAAAAAAATGCGTGATTCTGTGTATGCAGAATTCAGCAAGAAATATAGTGTAGAAGAACGAACCGCTATTTTAGCTTTAAACAGATTAGATTCTAAAAGCAAATGGAATGCTGATACCTTGGTAGTTCCTGCCAAAATAGATACAACTCTGATGGCCTATTCACCATTTCCTATGCAGCTTGATGTATTAAGCGGGGTGAAAAAGTTTGTCATCTTCTCATATCCTATACAAGCTTTTGCAGTTTATTCTAACGGAAGTCTTGTAAAATGGGGACCTACCAGTATGGGTAAAAAAGCTGCTCAGACCACAAGAGGGCTTACTTTCGCCAACTGGAAGAAGAAACTGGCTATTTCTACAGTGAGCACCGAATGGAAACTTCCTTATAACTTCAATATTCATAATATCGGAGGAATTGGATGGCATGAATATACCCTTCCCGGATATCCTGCTTCACATTCCTGCTTGCGATTACTGAGGAAAGATGCCCAATGGCTGTATTCTTATGCTGATACCTGGATTTTGAATCCCGGCGGAGCTACTACCAAAGCAAAAGGTACAGCAGTAATGGTATTCGGAGATTATAAATGGGGCGGAAGAAAACCATGGAGAAATCTGCTGGATGATCCTAATGCCAATAATATATCTGTTGAAGAACTTACAAAACTTCTGGAACCTGAAGTTCCGAAAATGCTGAAAGAGCAAAGCAACAGAGAAAAAGTAGTGGATTCTATCAAAGCAGCAAAAGCGATGGCGGTACCCATTCAGAATGAAAAACCTGTGGAATCTCAGTCTAATTAATTTTCTTTTCAAACTGTAAAGTAGATTCTTCAGCAAACCTTCGCAGCTTAAGCATCTCATCTTTACCTTTATGCTGCCCGAATCTCGCAGCGATATAAGTAAGAAGAATAAAAAACAACATAACAAAAGAAGCGCTCAATGCCCATGGGTATTCGGCGCTTTTTATTTGTTTCTCCACGTAATACATGGTGAAAAAAGTCATCCAGAAAATAGAAAAAGAAAAGTACAGGAACATAAAAAATGTCCACACCGCAGAACTAGGCCCGAATATTCCACGTATTACGGTATGCTCATCCTCAATTTCTACACGTAAGGCAAGCCGTGGTTTCCAATAACTGTCGTCCTTTGTTGTGACCCAGATCGTGGCAACTTCTTTATTGATATTACCGGAAAATTCATCTTTATGCTCTTCCATATATTTTTTCAGGTTTTCAGCATACTCTTCCTTGGTGAGGTGAGTAAACATTTTAAATCTTGGCCTGGTCCTTATTCTGTCTAAGGTGGTTTCTTCAGTTTTCATACTTTTATTCTTGATAAGGAATTGGGTCTTCAAGCATGAAGCGGAATGTCAGTTCTTCATTTTTTCTTTGGACAACTATAGTGATATTTCGTCCCTCATTAGACTTCATAAGTTCTACCATTGTTTCCAGAGTCATATTTGAAGTTCTGGATCCGTTTATGCTGATAATTTTATCTCCTTTTTGAAGTCCTGCCTTAAATGCAGGAGAATCTTTTCTCACTCCCGCAATTGAAAAGATGGGTTTTAGACTGAATTTATATTGAAAAGAATCATTATAGATTACATTAACTACAGAAACTGACTTTTCTGTTTCAATTTTTACTCTGTCTTGTTCCCATTCTAGTCCTTCTTGTTTAAAATCAAGTCCGCTCATATTAAAATGAAAAGGATCATCAAAATTTCTGTTTTTCTTCAGATATAGTTTTTTATTAGGGTAATCAAAAATAACCGTAAAACGACGCATAATTTCTCCGCCTACAGACCCTTTTCTGTTTTCTACTAAATTGACGTGCTGGATAGAAAATTCATCCGGCATAGCGGTAAGCGGCTTTTCAAATTTAAAATCTCCAAGATAAAAATTATGAATACGGCTTCTTTTTCCATAAATATCTCCGTTGAAACCACGGCCAAGGAAATCATCAATATTAGGTCTGTTATAGACGAAATTTTTAATAAGCGTAGGGAAAAGCCATATGGCATCACTGTTTCCAAGGTCAATCAGTAATTTTGAATCTTTTTTTCATTCGTCATTTCTACACCGGCGTATAAATAAGGCTTATCCTTTTCAATTGTAATTGGGAATTCTTCAAACCTTTTGATTTTCTTTTTTAAAAGATCAGCACTTTCATACACCGTTATTTTCCTGGATGCATAATCTATATAGATAGGATGGTCTTTGAAAAAATGATAGCCGATTACTCCATTTACAGGAATTCCTACGTGAGGCGAAATATTAAATTCTTCATCAATGATAATATAGAGAGACATAGAAGTATTCACAATCTTATCTCCTATTTTGCCCATATTACGCTCGGATTTTAAACCATCAATACTTACACTGCCTCCAAGGCCGGAAAATTTAACTTTTTCAACATTGCTCAGTTTGAGTTCCTTATTTTCCAGGCTAAAAAGAATGGCTTCTGAGACTCCCGTATCCAGCAGAAAGGTAAGTTCCGCACCGTTGACAGTAATGGGAATAAAGATAAGGTTGTTGATAAACTTAAAAGGAATAACTGCTTTTTTAGTATTGATCAGCTCAAAAGAGTTTTGGGCATTTACAAAAATGCATAGAAATAATCCCAGTAAAAGCAATTTAAATTTCATTTACTGAATTTAGTAAATTTATCCATATGATAATAAAAAAACATTCCAAAACTGGAATGTTTATATAGACTACAATAAAGTGCTGTTTTTTGTTGAATTTATTTTAAAATTCATTTTCTTTATTTGGAAAAGAAATCCATAAGATCCATATAATTTTTCTGATTCACGCCATGTCCGCTCATATATTCTCTGAAAGAGAAATAACAGCTAAGATCATAAAGGAGGTCTGCAGCCTTTCTTCCCCATTCCAATGGAATCACAGCGTCATCAGTACCATGCGAAATAAAGAAACGGAGCCCTTCCAGTTTCTTTATCTTTTACAATACCGTCAAGAATTTTATCCTCGGGATAGCTGCTCAGGCAGGCAACGCGGTTGAAAAGTTCAGGATGTTGTAAGGCTAAAGCATAACATAATATACCTCCCTGGCTGAAGCCGCACAGATGGGCTTTGCTTTCCATCAGCCCATAATGGTTGATGATTTTTAGTATGCTTTCCAGAACTGCATTGAGTGACTCTTTTGCCTGGGAAACATTGATAAAGTTTTCAGGATCATTAAAATTGATGTCATACCAAGAATATCCTTCAAATTGAGTATCATGCGGAGCTCTGAAACTGACAATAATCCAGTCAGAGGGAAGCGTTTCCCTGAAACTGAAAAGATCCTGCTCATTACTGCCGTAGCCATGAAGCATAAAAAGAATAGGGGTGTTGGATGTAATATTTTCCGGCTCTCTTACTAGATAATCTAAATTCATACAGCAAATATAATTAAATTACATGCAGGATCTTAACTTTTATTATTCATACAATGAACTTCAGCCGCAGGATGATTTATGTATAATGATTGATTCTTTGTGCTGTATTTTTGAATTTTTCCGGTTATTTTTCTTTTTATTGATTTGATATTATTTGGAAATCTTTATTGGAAATTTTTCATAAAAATTATTTTTATATTAATAAAAAACTTATATTTGAAACATTAAAAAATCTATTTGGAGAAATGAAGCAATTTTACAATTCAAAAAGTTTACTTAGACTTTCTTTTTTATTCGTTTTATTATTTTCTGTAATCACCGTTGTCAGTTCTTGTAAAAAAGATGATGATGAGGAGTTTAAAGATCATGTGGTTCAGTTTGAAGTGAAAACAACTGCAGGAGGAGATATTATAAGCGTTGTAACCCAGGTAGGTACAACTCAGAATACGATTTACAATACTCCGCAGACACCGGTAAATTCACCCTGGACAAGTGGAGAATTCTTTGTGAACTCCAGCCAGGCACAGCTGAATCTTGATGCCAATGCTTCAATGCCGGATGATAATTCTGAATTGACAATCACCCTGTATATTGATGGAGAAGTGGCAAGAACAGTGAAGAAGAAAGGTAAAGGTGTATTGGTTGCTTCAATCGATTACAGCTTCCTGGAACCATAAAATTTACTTTAACATTATATAAAAAGACCGCTTTAAGCGGTCTTTTTTATTCTTCAATCAGCCGTTGTATAGCCCGGCTGATCAATTCTGTAGAGTTCTTGGCATGGAATTTCTGAAGCAGGTTCTTACGGTGGGTATCTACAGTAAGAGGGCTTAAAAACAGTTCTTCAGCAATCATATTACTGGTTTTTCCCTGTGCCACCATCTGTAGAATTTGTTTTTCCCTTTAGTCAGTCTGGGAACAGGCAGATCATTCTGGGAAAGGCGGCTGATGATCTGTTTGGTTTCATTACAGAAAACAATGTCACCCGAAAGTGCTCCTCTGATGCATATCACAAGCTCATCAATAGAAGTATTTTTGAGAAGATAACCACTTGCCCCGTTTTGAATAGACTGCATAATAATACTCCTTTCTGAGCGGTTACTGAACATAATGACCGAAGTATTAGGGGATATTTTTTTTATTTCTCTGCAGAGTTCCGTGCCATTGCCATCGGGTAGAGTAATATCCAGGAGAATAATATCCACCATTTGTGACCGGATAAAGTCAAGTGTTTCTGCTCCGCTTGTAAAGCTTCCTGCTACATTAAAAAAAGGCTGGCTTTTGAGCATCATTCTGAGTCCTTCAATGACGATAGGGTGATCGTCTACGATGATAATACTTATTTTTTCATTCTCCATTGATGTTGAGTTCTATATTAATTGTTGTTCCCTGATCATCGGAATTGATTTCCATTTTTCCTCTAAGGTAATTAACTCTGTTTTTCAGGTTGCGGAGGCCCATACTTTGGGTAGTGTTTTTTATATTCTTATCAAATCCTTTCCCGTTATCTTCAATGGTAATCAGGAATTTTTCGCCGGATTGCGAGCATTGAAGTAAAATACTGCTGGCTTCAGCATGCTTTACGGCATTGGCCAATAATTCCTGTACAATCCGGTAAATATTAAGCTGGATGTTTAAAGGTAATGTTTTATTAATGTCAATAGCCTGGAAATCAATTTCAAGGTTTTTTCTGCTGTAGAACTCACAAAGGTCATGGATTGCCGTTTCCAAACCAAAATTAAGCAATGATTCAGGCATTAAATTTCTTGCTACATGCCTGAGTTCACTGACAGAGTTATCCAGCTGCTCCAGAATCTTATAAAACTCCTGATCTTTTTCAGGATGCAGGTGATTGGAGGACCAGGTAGAAAAATTGATCTTTACACCGGCCAGCATGCCGCCCAGGCCATCGTGAAGATCCCTTGCAATACGTTCTCTTTCCCTTTCTTCACCATCAAGAATTGCTTTGGTAAGCGAGAGCTCTTCTTTTGTTTAATATCTTCTATTTTCTGCTGAAGGTTGATTTCTTTCTGTTCAGACAGGTTTTTGTTTTTTCTGTAAATGATGAACAGGAAGATCAGAAGACTCAAAAAAGAAGCAGAACAAGGCTCAGTAGCCACAGATAAGAATTTTTCTGATTCACTTCCATCTGCTTTTGATTCTTTTCCGCATTCAGGAAAGCTATTTTTTCTCCTTTTCAGAGGTATTGAACCTGGTTTCAAGTTTATTGATCTCCAGCTTTACATTTTCAGCATTCAGGCTGTCATTTAATGTTGAATATTTTTTTCCCATGATAAAGCCTCATCGAGATTTCCCATAATTTCATTGATGCTTGAAAGATGACTGTAAATGGTTTTCCGGTTGTTAAGATCCCGTGCAAGCGTTTTTTCTGCCAGAATTTCTTCTAATAGATTCTTGGCTTCGGCATATCTTTTCAGCTTTTTGAAAATGTCATATTTATGAAAATAAAACATCTGCATCTGCAGTTTCTGATGAAATTTTTTAGCATAAAATAATCCTTTTTCAATAGTCTGCAGGGCTTCTTCATGTTGCTGAATACCAATGAAATATAATACTCTGTTATAATAATAGAAAGTATTTGACGAAGAATCGGGATAAGAACGAACCATATTTCCTGCCTTATCCAGAAATTGTTTTCCCATACTGCATTTTGCCTGATAACAATAATTACTGCTTGTATTAAGATAGGCATAGAATAGCTCAGTAGAGTTGGGCTCTTTCCTTTCAAGAATCTGAAGTGCTTTTTCATTGTATCTTCCTGCTTTTTCAAACTCAGCATTATAGGTAAACATCAGCGCAAGCTGGGCATAGAGAAATCCCAATATTTTGCCTTCACCGTACTGTTCAGCAGTGGGGATACTCTTTTCAATCATAGTTTTAATCAGAAAAGGATATCCTTCTTTATTTTTCTGTAAAATGCCATAATTATACCAGCACAGAGCCCTGTACATAGCCGGTTTCTGGCCTTTAAGTTTTGATAATGCCGTAATAGCTTTCTGAAATAATGCTGATGCCTTTTCATTGTTCAGATCCTGTTCGTACACCCCTTCGTAATAATAATAAATAGCTTCGGTGAAGGGATCTTTTCCCTAAGTTTTTTACCGTTTTCCAGGTACTTTTTGCTTACGGTGGTATCTGTGATTTTATAATAGCTGGATAATAAAAAGTAAGCATTGGCCTTAGAGGTGTTATCGGATGTGTTATTCACAGAAATCTTCAGGCTGTCAATATATTTCTTTTCATTAAGCGGAAACAATCCCTGGGCCTGTAATGTAAAGTGGATTAAAAGATAGAGAAGACAGAATAATCTCTTCATTGTTTTGATTTTCAGTGTTTGGTAGGATAGTTTTTTATTAAATGTGAAGATAATTAAAAATTCGGGACAGGAAAATACCTAAAAATCAGTAGAAAAAAATACGTTTTTTTAAGGGTTGTATCCTGTTATGCTGCCCTATAGTTTTGCAGGCAGACAATAACAAAAAATAAACTATTAAGAATGAAAAAGAGAATCGTTATGCTGGGAATGATCTTACTTTTCGGAAGTATGCATGCACAGAGAATACAGAAAGGAGAAGCACAGATCAATGTGGATATAGGAGTAGCAAACGGATGGGGGCTGCCTGTTTCTGTAGGGGTAGATTACGCCATACACAATGATATTACAGTAGGAATTGAAGGGAGCTATGCTACTGAAAATTATTCAGGAGATGTTAAGGGAAGTTGGTTTGGCGTAGGAGCCAATGGTAACTATCATTTTAATACCTTACTTAAAATTCCGAACAAATGGGATGTATATGCAGGAGCTACCCTGACCTACAATTCATTTTCCTATAAATATAACGGATCAGATTTCGATTATTTTGATGGCAAGTCTTCAGGAGTAGGTTTTGCAGGGCAAATCGGAGGCAGGTATTTCTTTACCCAAAACCTTGCAGTGCATGTAGAACTGGGTGGAGGAACGATAGCTTCAGGAGGAAAGGCAGGACTTACCTATAAATTTTAATAAACCGGACAATACAATTATTTTCAATATCAATCAGTTTTTTCATAGCTCTTATACGATGTCAGCAATGACAGTAAGTTTTAAAAATGGTAGCTTTTCAACTGAGCCGTGAAGTTCTTTCACGGCTTTTGTATAGACTGTAAACAAAAAAGACTGTGTAAAACAGTCTTTTTTTATATAATGAAATCTTTATTTATTGAGCTTTTACAATAAAGTAACTTTTCTTACCTTTTTGTAATAATAAGAATTTACCATCAATAAGATCTGTTTCATTGGCTGTAAAAGTATCATTTACTTTTTGTTTGTTTACAGAGATGGCGTTTCCTTTAATCTCTCTTTGTGCCTCACTCTTAGATTTCAAGAACCCTGATTTTTCAGAAAGAAGATCAACAATACTTACTCCCAAAACATCTGCTTTTGCAATTTCTTTTTGAGGAACCCCGTCAAAAACCTCAAGGAATGTTTCCTCATCAAGGCTTACCAGATCTTCAGCAGTAGAACGTCCGAAAAGAATTTCAGAAGCTTTCAATGCTTTTTCATATTCCTCTCTTCCATGTACCCAAACCGTTACTTCTTCCGCAAGTTTCTTCTGTAACTTTCTTTCGTGTGGAGCTGTTTTGTGCTCTTCAATTAAAGCTTCAATTTCTTCTTTTCCTAAGAAAGTGTAGAACTTGATGAATCTTTCAGCATCTTCATCAGTGGCGTTCAGCCAGAACTGGTAGAATTTATAAGGAGATGTTTTCTTTTTATCCAGCCAGTAGTTTTCTCCGCTCTCAGACTTTCCGAATTTGGAACCGTCGGCTTTTGTGATCAAAGGAACCGTTAATGCAAATGCTTCACCCTGCGCTTTTCTACGGATAAGTTCTGTTCCTGTCGTGATATTTCCCCACTGGTCAGAACCTCCCATCTGCAGCTTAACATTGTTGTTCTGGTACAGGTGAAGGAAATCATATCCCTGGATGAGCTGGTAGGTGAACTCTGTAAAACTCATTCCGTCTGCACCGCCTTCTCCTGAGAATCTTTTCTTTACAGAATCTTTAGCCATCATATAATTGACGGTGATATTTTTTCCGATATTTTTAGCAAAATCAAGGAAAGAAATATTCTTCATCCAGTCGTAGTTGTTAACCAGCTCAGCTTTGTTTGGTTGGTTTCCTTCAAAATTTAAAAATTTTGAAAGCTGGTTTTTTAAACAGTCAACATAATGTAAAAGGGTTTCCTCATCCAGAAGATTTCTCTCTGCTGATTTTCCTGATGGATCCCCAATCATTCCCGTAGCGCCTCCTACCAAAGCAATAGGCTTATGGCCGTGCTGCTGGAAGTGCGCTAAGATTTTTATCTGGATAAGACTTCCGATATGTAAAGAATCGGCAGTAGGATCAAAACCAATATATGCAGTAGTTACCTCTTTATTCAGTTGTTCATCGGTTCCTGGCATCATATCGGCAAACAGACCACGCCATTTCAGTTCTTCTATAAAGGAATTCATTGATTTTTAACTTTAAAATTTTAAGATGCAAAGATAATAAATTCAGAAGTATTAAGGGTAAAAAAGCGAAAAGACAAAAAGGAGGAACGGTAAAATTGTGAAGCGGTTTTTATAGCTGTAGTTGAACAATCTTGATATTATGCTGATAAATGACTAATCTGCCGCTTTGCCATTTTGCTATTTTGCCTTTTTACCATTTTACCTTTCCTATCCTTTGTTTTTCGTTCCAAATAATCTATATTTGTTAGTAATGAACGACGAACAGCTATTCCTGCTCATCCAGAAGGCCAAAGATAAAGACCAGAAGGCCCAGACGAAACTCATTAATATTTTTTGGGTGGACGTTTTCTCATTTGTTATGAAGAAAGTGAGAGATGAAAATGATGCTGATGAAATTACCGTCAATGTTTTCTCAAAAGTGCTTTCAAAACTGGATATGTTTGATCCTCATTTTCAGTTTAAAACCTGGGTGCTGACCATTGCCCAGAATACCGTAATTGATTTCTGGAGAAAAAGAACCGTGACACCGAAGATGCCGTGGAAAATCTCGATGAGGTCAAAAACCAATACGCAAAATCTCCGGAAGAACTTCTGATCTCTGAAGAAGAGCAAAAAAAATCATCAAAACCATAGAATCCCTGGATGCCAATTATCAGGATATTATCAAATTGAGGTTTTTTGAAGAAAAAAGTATCAAGGAAATTGCTGAAGAACTGGGTATCTCAGTAGCCAATACAAAAGTACGGGTAATGCGCGCTAAAAAAGTCTTAGCCGAATTGTTGAAGAATAATGAGTTTGACGATAATTAAATATCAGAAAAGTCAATTCTGTTCAATAGGAACGGGCTTTAGCCCGTTCACTAAAATATAAATTCAACAGAGGCTTTAGCCAAAACTTATTACTTAGAAATACACTTCTTCTTTTGTTTTCGGAAGAACTATCTTTTGCTGTTTTTCCTGGTTTCTATTCTGCAGATTGATCTTTATTCCTTTTTTAATATAGGTTTCTTTTAAAGACTTCCCATAGTCAGCCGTGTTTTCTACTTCTTTTGAAAAGTTCAGCTGTCCTGTTGAAAGGTTGAAATCAATATCCTTCCAGTAATCTCCCGGTCTTCCTGAGGTAGAAGATATTCCTATTAATTCAAAATGTCCGTTCTGAAATCTGTATTTGTCCGTTACATCCCATTTCCAGCTGCTTCCTCCATTCTGTGAAATGATCAGAATTCCCTTTTCAATTTTGGTTTCTCCATAAGGATCACCCATCATACCTCCTGCACGGCTTTCCATCCCTGCATTTCTTGATTTCTCCAGGATCGTCCATTTTCCGTTTACTTTTTCAGAATCTGAATTTCACGGATGTTTCCCATATCTGTAGTGTCCTTTGTATTGTAAACAATTACTTTTTCAGGAATTTTGTCACCATCAAGATCGCCGTCTGCTGTTTCAATAACCGTAGATCCTGCCGTCTGCAGTTGTTCCTGAGCAAAACAGAATGTCCCACACACCACGAATAAAAGAAGGAATATTGTTCTCATAAGAATATTTTGGAGCCATAAATATACAAATGAATTTCGGATGATCAGTTTCATCAATATTTCCGGTTGATGGTTTCCATTAAAAAATCCTTAACTTTGAACTTCAATTTTAGAAATGGAAAATTCAGTTCAAGACACTACCGTTCAAAAACCAAAATGGATCCGCGTAAAACTTCCTACCGGAAAGAATTACAGAGAGCTGAGAACTTTGGTTGATAAATATAAATTAAATACCATTTGCCAAAGCGGAAGCTGCCCGAACATGGGAGAATGCTGGGGTGAAGGTACGGCTACTTTCATGATTTTAGGAAATATCTGTACCAGAAGCTGTGGTTTCTGTGGTGTAAAAACAGGTAAACCGCTCGATGTTAACTGGGATGAGCCTGAAAAAGTAGCAAGATCCATCAAATTAATGAAGATCAAACATGCCGTTCTTACATCTGTAGACCGTGATGATCTGAAAGATATGGGATCTATTCTTTGGGGAGAAACAGTAAATGCGGTCAGAAGAATTTCTCCGGGAACAACAATGGAAACCCTGATTCCGGATTTCCAGGGAATTACAAAACATCTTGACAGATTAGTAGATGTAGCTCCTGAAGTGATCTCCCACAATATGGAAACAGTAAAACGTCTTACCAGAGAAGTGAGAATCCAGGCAAAATATGAAAGAAGCCTTGAAGTATTAAGATATCTGAAAGAAGCCGGGCAAAGGAGAACAAAAACAGGAGTAATGCTTGGATTAGGCGAAACCAAAGATGAGGTTTTCCAGACTATCGAAGATATCAGAAATGCCAATGTAGATGTAATTACACTGGGTCAATATCTGCAACCGACTAAAAAACATCTTCCTGTAAAAAAATTCATTACTCCGGAAGAATTTGATGAGTTCGGAGATTTTGCAAGAAGCTTAGGGTTCAGACACGTTGAAAGCTCTCCTCTTGTAAGAAGTTCTTACCACGCAGAAAAACATATTCATTAAAATATAAACCGTTCAGCAATGAGCGGTTTTGTTTTTCAGGTGGCAGGTGGTGGGTTGCAGATTGCAGATTATGGATGATAGGGATTAGGGAATTAGGATCGGCAATCCTTATAATAACGGCATCCATTATTCCCCTCCTTTGGAGGGGTGGCAAAAATTTAAAGAATTTGACGGGGTGGTCAAGTACATATCAACAGAAGCGGACTTTAGTCCGCTCTAAACTATTACATCATCAATCGGCTTTAGCCAAACCTACTTATTACAAACCGTTTCCCTCGTAATAGGAGCAATTTTTCCATTGATCTCAATAGGTCTGAAATGCTTTTTCTTAAATTCAGAAGGAGTTTCTCCTGTATGCTGCTTGAATAATTTATTAAAATAAGAAAGACTCTCAAAACCTACCTGAAAACAGACTTCTGTTACAGACTGATCCTTCAGCAGAAATATTTTAGCCTGATTGATTCTGTAATTGTTGACAAAATCTGTAAATGTCATATTGGTCTGCTTTTTAAAATAACGGCAGAAAGCCGGTGTGCTCAGACTCACAATTTCTGCAATTTCATTCACATTAGGTTTCGTGTCGTAGTTTTCGTGAATATAATCGTAGATGGTCCCCATTCTGATTTTATCGTTCAGAAACCATTTGATTCTGGTATCTTCTTTATTAAGTTCTTTGACTTCCGTTGAATCTGCAAGAATCTGTAAAATTTCTATTAGTCCCATCAAAGACTCAAAAGAGTTTTTATCTTTAATGATCTGCAGCTTTTCAATAACTGTATTCTTGGTTTCTCCGGAGAATGACAGTCCGAGATAGGAACGTTCTAAAAGCACTTTAATATTTTCAAATTCAGGAACAGGAAGAATGACATCCTGAAGAAAGCTTTCCCGCATCTGTACGACCAGCTGTTTGCATTCGGTCTGAATACCGTAATCAAAATTAAGATGGGGAACATTGGAGCCTATCAGCAGAAGATCACTGTCTGTAAAACCTGAAATATTTTTCCCAACATGCCGGATGCCATTCACTGCTTCTACATATACCAGTTCAATTTCCGGATGATAATGCCAGAAAAAACAGTTTTTCAGGGAAGGGGCAAACAGTTTGAATGATTTCCCTTTTTCAAATTCAATAATTTCTTTCTGGATTTTCATCTTGTTCTGTTTTGATTGTTTCTGAATTTAAAATTAAATAAAAAGGTTAATATGGAGCAAATTTTTATCATTTAAAGAGAAGTGAATTTCAAAATTTCTTTCGAATTTTGCACTTTCAAAACAGAAATGATCAAATGATTAAGAAAAATTAATTCAGAAAAGATTTAGATACGATGAAGATTGATAAAAGAATAATACCACTGGCTATCGGTGGTTTGGGAATAGGAACTACGGAATTTACGGTAATGGGACTGTTGCCGGATATAGCAAAAACATTACAGATTACAATACCGCAGGCCGGTCATTTAATTTCTGCTTATGCCATGGGGGTGGTTATCGGAGCTCCAATTCTGATTGGGTATTCTGTAAAATTTCCACCTAAAAAAGTACTGATGGCCTTTATGATCCTTTTTACGCTGTTTAACGCTCTTTCTGCAATTGCTCCGGGATATAACAGTATGCTGGTCATCCGTTTTATGTCCGGACTGCCTCACGGGGCGTTCTTCGGCGTAGGAACGGTGGTTGCTTCAAGAATGGCCGGAAAAGGAAAAGAAGCGTTTTATATATCCATGATGTTTACCGGGCTTACGGTTGCCAATCTCGCAATGGTTCCTCTGGTTACTTATATTGGACATACCTTCCATTGGAGACTGTACTTTGCGATCGTAGCAGTGATTGGCCTTTTTGCCATTTTATTTTTAAAACTGTGGCTTCCGAATCTGGAATCCAACCAGAATACTCATTTCATGGAAGAACTGAAGTTCCTTAAAAATAAACAGTCATGGTTGGTGCTTACTATTACAGCAATCGGATTTGGAGGACTTTTTACATGGTTAAGTTATATTACCCCTAATGACCATTGTTGCCGGAATCAAAAGCAGCCAGATGGCCTATGTAATGGTTCTTGCCGGAGCCGGTATGGTGGTAGGAAATCTTGTGGGAGGAGTTGTTTCAGATAAATTAGGTCCTGAAAAACCTGTGTACTCCTGATCTTCCTGATGATGATTTCTCTTGGAGGTGTTTTCTTTCTTGCAGAATATAAAAATATTGCTCTGGTACTGACATTTATGTGCGGTGCTTTATCGATGTCTATTGCATCACCCATCAATATTATGATGATGAAAGCAGCCCCGAAAAGTGAAATGATGGCCGCTGCTTTTATGCAGGCCGGTTTTAATATTGCGAATGCAATGGGAGCTTTCCTGGGAGGAATTCCTTTAGAATATGGGTATTCATTCAATTATCCTTCACTGGTGGGAGTGGGGATGACCTTTATTGGTCTGGTTGTAAGTATAAGATATATGTATCTGTACGGGGCTCAGACCCAAAATAAAGAGGAAACTGCTGCTGAATGTGTTTCCTGTGATCAATAAGCGTACGGTTATTATAACTGCAAATAAAAAAAGAACCTGTTTCAGAGAGAAACAGGTTCTTTTGTATAAAATAAGTTTATGCCTCTACTTCATCTCCGTTTTTGCACCAATAGAGGGCATTGTATAAATTTTCTTTGGGGAAAGACTTAAACTCTCCCGGCATCAGAACGCTGAAGATACTGGTAAAATTACGTATTCCTTCTTTATCCGTAACAATGGCCGAACGATTCCAGTTGGTAAGATTTTTCAGTCCCAGCAGCAAATCTTCAAGCCACGCACCCATGGTAAAATTATCCAGATCGGTATCCAAATACAATAAATAATTCAGCTCACCGAACTGCTCTACCTTTTCTTTTACGCGCGGAATTACCAGTTTTTCAAAATCCTCTTTTGTTACTTCTCCCGTTGCATTGAATGCCGCAACATTCTCCGGGGCTTCTGGAATAATTGTTATCATAATAAATATTTTATGGTGGTTCAGTTTAAAAGAATAACAATAATTACACCATAATTTAGTAGAAAATTGTTAAAAAAGGTATAAATGTTGTTAGTTTCAGTGTAAAATATTAATATGGATCTCAAATCAAATGAACCTTTCTGGCTTTTAAAAAACGGACTGTTAGCATCTTATCCTTCATTAAAATCAGATGAATCATATGATGTTCTCATTGTAGGAGGTGGTATTACAGGAAGCCTGATCGCTCATCAGATGATAGAAGACGGATATGATACTATCCTTATTGATAAGCGGGAAATATGTAACGGAAGCACTTCTGCCACCACTTCAATGTTGCAGTACGAAATAGATGTTCCGCTCTATGAACTGATAGAACAGATTGGTAAAAAAGGAGCTGTTTTAAGCTATAAAGCCTGTAGTGACGCTATTGAAATAATAGAAAAGCTGGCAAAACTCATAAGGTCTGATGCAGGTTTCAAACGCAAGAAGTCACTATATTATGCTTCGAAAAAGAAAGATGTAGCATGGCTGAAAAAAGAATTTGAGGCGAGAAAAAATGCAGGATTTGAAGTGAAATGGCTCTCTGAAGATCAGATTTTGGAACAATTCGGATTTGAAAATACTTACGGCGGGATATTATCTAAACAAGGAGCAAGTATCGATGCTTTTCAGTTTGCACATGAGCTTTTTCAGCATAATGTAAAGAAAGGGTTGAAAATATTTGATAAGACCGAAATGGTAGAAGTAGAGGAGCATAAAGGGTTTAATCTCGTTACGGTAGACAGCGGATATCAGATCAAAGCTAAAAAGATTATTTACTGTATAGGCTACGAAAGTAAAAACCTGCTGCAGGAAAACTTTGTTACCCTGAAAAGTACTTATGCTGTCGTTTCGGAAATTGATAAAAGCAAGTTTAAAAATATCAGCAGTACATTAGTCTGGAATACCGATTCTCCTTATCTCTATATGCGTACGACTGATGACGGAAGGCTTTTGATGGGAGGTGAAGATGAAGACTTTTATAATGCAGAACAACGTGATGCTATTTTAAATGAAAAAGAAAAAAGATCATCAAAACATTAAAGAAAATAAAACCGGATTACCACTTTTATCCTGATTTTGTATGGGCAGGGACTTTTGGAGAAACAAAAGATGGATTACCTTATATCAGTGAGCATAAAAAATTTAAAAATTCTTATTTTGTCCTGGGCTTCGGAGGAAACGGAATTACTTTTTCCGTAACGGGAATGGAAATGGCTTCTTTATTTATGAAGAACAAAAAGCACCCGTTATCAAGATATTTTAAGTTTGGAAGATGATCTTTTTACCACAAAAGTCACAAATTTTTTAAACACATTAATAAGCTTTAGAAGATATCCTTGCGCCTAATAAGTTCACATAAGTTTTTAAAATCTTTGATTTTATAACTGCAAATATTAACAGTAATCATCTGTGAAAACCTGTGAAATCTGTGGGGAAAAACTGACCACAAAAGTCACAAAAGATTTTGAATCTTTTATATATTTTAAGCTTTAGGTTTGTGAACGCCTCATGTAAAAAGGTTACTTAGATTCCTTCGGAATGACATACTGTATGGATAAATCATTATTTCAATGGTGTCATTCCACAGGAATCTAAGCTAAATTAATATCACTTTGTCAAAAGGCGCCGGATACCATAAAAGCGGGTTGAGACCCGCTTTAACTACAAACTATACCCATTCTTTTTTGCCAGTTCAAGAATAGAACTCTCAATAGCTTTTCCCAAATCGTCAGAATCATCTGTTCCTCTTTTTTCATTTCGGAATCTATATAAGTCTGACGTTTTTTGGAAAGTTCCTCTATTTCTTTCTGTATTTTTTCCCGGGCCGCAGATTTCACCGCAATTATTTTTTGAATTTCTTCTTTGCTTTTTCCTTTCAACTCTGCAGGGAGTTCACTTTCTTTTACCGTGGCAATAAACCCCGCATCTTTTTCAGCCTTATCTACCAGGTCCCAGTGATCATTTTTGTAAGCATTCTTTTTAGATTTGGCAACAGCTCTTTCCACCAGGTTGGAAGCAGACTGCATTTCTGCGTTTTTATCCTGTGTAATCTGTTTAAGTCTGTATTCTGAACCATGGTTTCCGTAATAGATATAAGTATCATTCAGCTTGGCATTGCATTCAGAAATTCTGATATCGTAAGGAGTTTCAATATAAAGTACCTTTCTGTCACTGTCTATATTGAAATATTTTCCTCCTCCCAATGATGCTCCGTTTTGCCAGAACGTCTGGATTCCCTCTTCCCGGCTTCCACAGAAAATAGTGTTGATGTAAATATTTTTCCCTTTGGCTTTTGAAACAACCTCCTTATAATTTATTTTTCCCTGATCAAATGCTTCATTACCTGCAATATAAATCAGTTTCATACTTTTATCATTGCTGTCCCAGTTCAGATTGGCAGAAGCATCACGGATCACTGCGCCGCAATATTCACTGCCGCCATTGGTTCTTAACGCAAACAGTTTTTCAGAAACAAGATCAAGATCCTGGGTAAGAGGGGTGACCTGACGGATATAATTTTCATCACGGATTCCGTCGTTGCCATATTCGTAAAGGGCAATTTCAATTTCGGGAGCCTTACCGTTATACTTAAGGGTCGTCAGCGTATTCACGATATTCCACAGTCTGGATTTTGCCTGATCAATCAATCCGTCCATACTATTGGAGGTATCCAGTAAAAGGGCAACCTGAATTTTATTGTCTTTTACAGTTGAGGTTACCGGAATGAGTGATGTTTTTTGTACCGGTAAATGACTGTCAGTATTACTATTTACAGAGCGGTTTTCCGGAATGTTTCCAGAGCTTAATAAAGCTGTACCCGCTGCAAGTGCTAAGATTTTTAACGTTGTCATATTGTTATTTTTTTATGGGTTATTTGTTGTAGAGGTTGTTAAACTTTTACATTCATTATTTTAGCCGCAAAAGGCACAAAAGTTTTAAACACTTCAGTTTTTCAGAACCAGACCTTAAGCGTAACAAGTACACCTAAGTTTTGTGAAAATCTTTGATTTTCATCTTATGTGAACTTTCTGCATTATCACTTTAAACTTACTTAAGTGAACTCAGGTGTTTTAAAATGAAACCTTTTATGACTTCTGTTTGTAAAGTTTAAACAACTTTGTCATTAAGAAATAGCGTTCTATTGTCTATTATTTTAAAATCCTGAAGTAAAATTATCCCTATTTAAGGCTTGAAATCAGGAAACTGGGTGAAGCTGCTATTTGACTTGGTGAGTGGGAAGAAGTAATGAAATAAAAAACAGCTCCCAAAGGAACTGTTTTTTATTTCTGTTATTTTAAAGGATTTCGTATTTTGTTTTAATGCTGTATTTCAGCTTTATATTTTCAATATTATCAAAAGAAAAATCTACCGGAGCATCGGCCATTTCCAGCTGGATATTGCTGGCTCTTGCTTTATAAGCTGCAGGCATGATCATATCACTGGTGTAGTCTTCTATTTCTACGATTTCAAGTGCATTTCCTGTCTTTTTACCCATACTTTCCAATAAATAATCTGCTTTCTCTTTGGCTGCTTTCAAAGCATTGATCTTTACTGTTTTTCTGAAATCTCCAATTTTAGTATTCTTCACTTCAGCAATATTCAGGCTGCTTACCCATTTCTGATTCAGGTCTTCAAAGATTTTACTGAGACTTGATTTTGTACTGGCTTTAAACTGATAGTTCTTGGAAAACTTGGCTGCTTTAGAATAGATATTCTGATACATTGATTTGAACTTAATCTCCTCGTTCTTTACACCTGCGTTTTTCAGGATATCAAATAATTTCTTCTCATTATCTGCCAGATCATTTTTATTATCTGCTTTTATTCCGACGCTGAAGATAATTTCATCCGGTTCTACTTCCATTTCGGCAACCCCTGTTACTTCAATTGCATTTTTCTTTATTTCCTGAGCATTTACAAAGCTTCCAAGTGTTAAAATTCCGATTAATAAAAAATGTTTCAATTTCATAATTTCCTGTTTTTAAATTTTTAATTCTGATGTAAAATTACACAGATCAGAAGCCTGAAAACGGGAGACTTGGTGAAATGGAACTTTCACTTGGTGAATAGTTTTTGAGCAGACTATATATATGTATATCTTTGTTTTATGAAAATGCTTAAACTCTTTATGATCTTTTTACCGGTGCTTTGGGGAAATACCATATATTCCCAGACTACTGCCAGCAGCACTACTGCTGTGGAAGAAGTGCAGGTAGAAACAAAGAGGCTGAAAAAAGCAATGGATACTAAAAATGAACCTGTACAGGCAGATTCTTATTATAATATTGGTGAAACATTTTTTAACAGCGGAAACTTTCCGAAAAGTGAAGAATATTATACCAAAGCTAAAAAGCTGTATGAAAAGCTCAACGACAAGCCTAATATTGAGAAAACTGCCCGAAGATTAGCCCAGTCACAGGAGAAACAGAATAAAATAACACCAGCCATAAGCAATTACAGCATGGCTGCACAGGTAAGCTACAGCGAAAAAGTAAGGCTGTAAATTCTAATGACGTGGCAAGGCTTTCTTCTCCTACACCCGAACTGAAAGCAGAAGCCATTCAGAATACTATTAACCTGAGTAAAAAAGAGAGTGAACAGGGAGATCTTGCGGAAAGCTACAGCCAGCTGGCTGATGTTAATCTGAAGCAGAAAGATGTTTCCAGTGCTGAAGAAAACCTGAACACAGCCTATAAAATTTCTAAGAAGGAAGCTCCTAAGCAGGCGTTGGCTATCAACCAGAAATTAGCAGATCTCTATGTGGAAAACAAAAACTTTGAAAAAGCCATTGAAGCCAAAAAGAAAGTGCTGAAAGAAGATTTCGTAAAAGAAAATTCACAGGAAAAAGTCAATCAGATTCAGGAACTGGCAGATATTTATATTAAGAAAAACGATCCGAAGGAAGCGGTAGATCTTTTGAAAAATGCTTATGGAATTGCCTTAGACAAAGGTCATACGCTGGAAGCCCAGAGAAGTGTAAAAAAACTGGACAGTTTGTATGCAATTTCAGGTAATATTGATGCATCAGTGCAGCTGTACAGAGACTTTTTGGGAAAACTTCCGAATCTTGTTTCCAAAGACAGAAGCCTGGTTGATAATAAAATTCTGGAAGATACAGAACAGCGCATCTCACAGCTGGAAAAGGAAAAAGAGCTTAAAGATGAGCTTATCAGAAAGAAAAATGTCTTTAATTACAGTCTTATAGGAGCATTGGTTTTGCTCACCGGACTCATTATTTTCATTTTCAGAACGCTGAAGAAAGTTCAGACGAAAAATAAGAAAATTGCTCTTCAGTCGCTGCGCAGAGAGATGAATCCACACTTTATTTTTAACAGTTTAAATAGTGTTAACCATTTTATAGCCACCAATAATGAGCTGGAGGCCAATCAGTATCTGACAAAATTCTCTAAACTGATGCGTGGCGTGATGGAGAACTCTACAGAAGATTTTATTCCTTTTCAGCAGGAACTTGACCTTCTCCAGAATTACCTTGCTTTAGAAAAAACACGTTTTGCAGATAAATTTGATTACGAAATTGATGTGGATGAAAGTCTGAATATGCAGAGCCTTCTGGTTCCGGGAATGCTTATACAGCCTTTTCTTGAGAACGCTGTCTGGCATGGACTCCGCTACAGAACGGATAAGGGTTTTTTAAAATTAAGCTTTGAGAAAACTGAATCGCATCTTAAAATCCTTATTGAAGACAACGGAATAGGAATCGAGGAAAGTAAAAAACAGAAAACCCATCATCAGAAAACAAGAGAGGGCAGAGGAATGAAAAATACACTGGAAAGAATTCATCTGCTGAATGATTTATATAAAAAAAATATTACCTGCACTGTACAGGATAGGGAAAATAACAGGGGTGTTGTGGTGACCATTCAAATCAATCTGACTAGCCGGAATTGAGGCTGAAGCGCTGTTAATGAATTAGGGTAAATAAGGACGTGTATAACTCTGTAAGTTTCTTTGAAGATTGTAGAGTTGGCTAAATATTCCTAATTTGCACCTGCAACGTATTACCTGCCACCTAATATCTGACCTCAATGAAAATCAAAGCCGTAATTGTAGACGATGAAATCATAGCAAGAGAAGTTTTACGAAGCTATCTTACCAAATACTGTCCGCAGGTGGAAATCCTTGGCGAAGCTGAAAATATTAAAGAAGCAGTTCCGTTAATCACCGAAAGACAACCCCAACTGGTGTTTCTGGATGTAGAAATGCCTTTTGGAAACGCTTTTGATGTGCTGGAAGCCACTAAAGAATTACCTTACGAAACCATTTTCATCACAGCTTTTTCACAATACTCATTACAGGCTTTAAACAAATCGGCAAGTTATTATATTTTAAAACCCATTGATATTCAGGAGCTGATTCTGGCAGTTAATAAAGTGGCGGAAAGCCTTGAGAAAAAAGAAGAACTCAACAGGAATAAGATTCTTCTTGAAAATCTGAAGTTGAAACCTGAAAAACAGCAGCTGATTCTGCCAACTCTGCAGGGATTTGATGTCGTGAAAACTGAAGATATCGTAAGGCTTCAGGCAGATGGAAATTTTACCCAGGTATACCTTACCGATGGGTCGAAGAAAATGGTGTGTCGGTTTTTGAAACATTTTGATGATCTCCTGGAAAACCCTTTTGTGAGGGTTCACCGTTCTCATATCATCAACACGACATTTGTAAAATCATATCATAAAAGCGGAACAGTAATGCTGTCTGACGATACTGAAATAGAAGTTTCAGGAAGTTTTAAAGATAATTTCCTGAAAGTCTTTTCATAGAATTTATGGGTCCTTAACAGACCAAAGGCATTATTTTTGACGTTCAATAATAACCATCAAAATATTTCTGTCATGAAAACCGTTCATAAAATTATCCTTCCCGTTTCGTTGGGAGCCCTGGGGCTTATTATTTTCAATGCATGTTCTGTAAGAATTCCGAGGGGAGCATCTGCTATAAAGAATTTTGATCTGAAAAAATATCTGGGCAGATGGTATGAAATAGCCCGTTTTGATTACAGATTCGAGAAAAATATGGATAATGTGACCGCAGAATATACTGAGAATCCGGATGGGACTGTTCAGGTCAGAAACAAAGGGTATGATTACGTTAAAAAAATATGGAACGAATCCATCGGAGAAGCAAAATTTGTGAAAGATCCGAAAGAAGCCCGTCTCAAAGTTTCATTTTTTAAACCCATCTGGGCTGGTTACAATGTCATAGATATTGATGAAGACTATCAATATGCCCTCGTTGCCGGAAGCAGTTTAAAATATCTCTGGCTTCTTTCCCGCACCACCAGCATTCCTGAAAGCATCCGCCAGCGTTTCATTCAGAAAGCAAAAAAATCGGTTATAATACCGATGAGTTGATCTGGGTGAGGCACAATCAATAGAGAGAAGTAATTAAAAAGCAAAATTACGGAAGGGTAAAACCGTAAAGCCAAGATATCTTTCTTTTTACGATTTTACCCTTTTGCCTTTTAGCTGTTAATATATTCTTTCCATTCTTCAAAACGGTGATCTATAACCTGTTTCATCAGATCATAATTTTCATAGGTATCCTCAATGTGATAGAACGTTTCATATTCATAGTCGTTTTCCTCTGCCTTGGCATCAAAAATATTCACATAATCATCAGCAAATGAACTGTATCTGTTTCCAAAAACGGTATCATCTGCATAATAATCCTTTGCAAAAAGATTTCCGAGTTCATTCAGGTCATATTCAGAAAATTTACCATCACAGTACTCCATCACAAACTCGGCTCCGGTTATTTCTCTTCGTTTTACTTTTTCTATTCCCTCTGCCGCATCTTCTTTCAGTTCATCAGAGATAAGGTTATTGTAAATACACCAGTTCAGGAACATTCCTGTGTGTGTTGCTCCGTTTTTCTGAGGAAGTCCTTCCGGAAAATCACCGCCATAATGCCATGAAGCATCATCATATTTAGACATAATTCTTATTGTAGTTTTAGATAAATTCCGTCAAAAATAGAAAAAATCAATTTATATTGCCGCGACCGGAGATTTTTCCGTCATTTGCATAGAATTTTTTTCAACAAAAAGCATATGGAAAAAGCTGTTCTGATTACTATCGGCGATGAAATCCTTTCCGGAAACACGGTAGATACCAATTCTAATTTTATTGCCTCGGAACTTAAAAATATAGGAATAAAAGTTATCCAGATTCTTACCATCTCAGACGAAATTGAAACCATTAAAAATGCATTGGGGACAGCCTTTGAAGCCGGCGATTTAGTCATTACAACAGGAGGGCTTGGGCCAACGCGGGATGACAAAACCAAAAAAGCACTGGCTGAATATTTCAATGATGAAATTGCTCTGGATGAGGTGACCTTCAGTCATCTTAAGGGGTATATGGAAAGGAGAGGACGGGCAGACATCCTTGAAAGAAACCGGGAACAGGCTTTCGTTCCTACCAAATCCATCGTTTTTCAGAATCATTACGGGACGGCTCCATGTATGATGATGGAACAGGACGGGAAATTGTGCTACAGCCTTCCGGGAGTTCCTTATGAAGTGAAACCGCTTGTAAAAGATCAGATTATTCCTTATCTGCAGAAAAGGTTCAGGCTTCATTATATTCATACCAGAATTGTTTCTGTGGTAGGGATTCCTGAAAGTATCCTTGCGGATAAAATTGAAGACTGGGAGCTGGCGCTCCCCGAAAATATTGCACTGTCTTATCTTCCTGTAGGCACCCGCGTAAAGCTTCGTCTGACAGCCTCCGGTGAGAATGAAGAATTGCTGAAACAACAGACAGAAGAGGAAATTCAGAAACTGCTTCCTTTGGTAGAAGGGCATGTCATTGCAGTATCTGAAGATAAAATTGAAAAAATTCTGGCGGAAATGCTTACTGAAAGGAATCTGACAATTTCCACTGCAGAAAGCTGTACGGGAGGAGAACTTGCAAAAATGATCACTTCAGTTTCCGGCAGTTCAAAATATTTCCTTGGGGGAATGGTTGCGTATGCCACAGAAAAAAAGATTAAAATTTTAAATGTTTCTGAAAAGACCGTAGAACAGTTTACCGTGGTGAGCGAACAGGTGGCACAGGAAATGGCAAAAGGCTGTCAGGAATTGTTTGAAACTCATATTTCCCTTTCTACCACTGGTGTTGCGGGCCCGGGAAAAGGAGAAGATGGTAAAGATGTTGGGACAGTTTACTATACGATCAGAATCAATGATCAGGAGGTAACCTCAAAATTATACATGCCGCATCTGGAAAGAGTAGATTTTATGAATTTTGTTTCCCAGAAGGTGATTCAGGATTTGGTAAGCCTTCTTATAAACAGTTAGATAGAGGATTATTTTTTAATTTTTTTTAATTAATTTTTATACAGTTTTTCACACTTTTTGAAAGCCATTCAATAAATTTCAAAATCGTGGAAAATTCCAAACAGATTTTTCAGACCAGCAGCAAGAAACGCTGGAAAAGCGTACAATGGGGAAGCCGTGTTTTTATTTTTATAGGAATACTGCTTCTTCTTGCTTTAGGCCTGATGATGACCCTGGACAGAAGTCCAAAAATTCCTTTTAAAGAAGATTATAAAGCTGTTATCACGGCCAATAAACCTTATCTTCAGGAGAATAAAATTTCCAAAGAATATAAAGGTTTCAGAAGCTTTATTTCTGAAAAAACAATCCATACCAATCTCGATAAAATTGAAAAGGCGAGAGCAGAAAGATATAAAAATCAGAACAGAAACTGGACCCAGTTTCCGGGAGGCATCCGTTCCGCATTTTATGTAGCATGGGATCCTCAGTCGCTGATGTCTCTGAAAAGAAATATCAGACATGTGAATCTTGTTTTCCCGGAATGGTTTTTCCTTGATCCTAAAACGGGTGATCTGAAAACCAATGTAGATCCGGAAGGGTACAAGGTGATCAAAAGAACAGGAGTGGTTGCCATGCCGATGCTGAGTAACAACTTCGACAGGGAATTCCGCTCAGAAGGATTGGCAAAAGTTCTTAATGATCCGCAGAAAAGAACCCATCTGATTCAAAATATTACCCGGCAATGTAAAAAATACCACTTCAAAGGAATCAATATTGACTTTGAGGATATGAATCTGAATTCTGATGAAAACCTGATCGCCTTTATGAAAGAGCTTTCGGAAACCTTCAAAAAGAATCAGCTGCTGGTTACTATGGATATCATGACGGATAATGATGATTACAATATTCCGGGACTGAATCCTTATGTAGATTACTTTGTGCTGATGGCTTATGATGAATATTCAGCAGGAAGTGATGCCGGCCCGGTTTCTTCTCAGAAATGGATCGAAGAACAGACAGGTAAAATTGTAAAACAAACCTCTCCGCAAAAAATTATCCTGGGCCTTGGAGCCTATGGGTATGACTGGAGTTCCAATCCGGATGATAATACTTCTGTTACTTACATGCAGGCAATTACCAAAGCCAGTGCCAGTAAAGCAGTTATTGATTTTAATGACAATACGTTTAATTTAAATTACTCTTATACGGATTCTAAAAATCTGACCCATACCGTATTTTTCAATGATGCAGCTTCTATTTTCAATACAATGCGTTTCTCTTCAGAATATCCATTGGCAGGAACTGCACTCTGGAGGCTGGGAAGTGAAGACAGCAGGGTATGGAACTTCTATGATAAAGACCTTACATTTGCCGGCCTTTCCAAATTGAATTTAAAAACGCTTGAAAATGTAAAAGGACAGACCATGGTGGATTACATCGGGGATGGGGAAGTGCTGGATGTTCTGAATACGCCCCATGACGGGAAAATCGCGCTGGAAATTGATCCCAAAGAGAAAATTATCACAGACGAAAACTATGTTACCTATCCAAGTTCTTATGAAGTGAAGAAATATGGAAGTGCTCCTCAGAAAGAGCTTGTGCTTACATTTGACGACGGTCCGGATGAAACATATACGCCGCAGGTTTTAGATGTATTATCCAAATATCATGTTCCGGCAGCTTTTTTCTGGTAGGCTTAAATGCAGAAAAGAACCTTCCGCTTGTGAAAAGAATTTATCGTGAAGGACATGAAATAGGAAATCATACGTTTACCCATGAAAATGTGGCAAAAGTAAGTCCCGAAAGAGCTTTGCTTGAATTAAAACTGACAAGGCTGCTGATAGAGTGTGTGACGGGACACAGTACAATTCTGTTCAGAGCACCTTACAACGCCGACTCAGAGCCTACCACTTCGGAAGAGATTATTCCGGTGGCATTGGCCAGACAGCAGAATTATCTGGACATCGGGGAAAATATAGACCCCGAAGACTGGCAGCCGGGAATAAAAGCAGATGAAATTGTAAAACGTGTAATGGCCGGCATCAGACAGGAGAGAGGAAATATCATTCTTCTTCACGATGCAGGCGGAGATACCAGGGAAGAAACGGTAAAAGCTTTAAAGATTCTGATTCCGGCTCTTCAGAAACAGGGATATCATTTTACCAACCTTACGAGCATTCTGCACAAAAGCAGAAATGAGCTGATGCCTGAAGTTCCTAAAACGAAATCGTATTACATCATGCAGCTGAATCTTGTGCTGGCTACGGTTATCTATGGAGTGAGTCATTTTCTCGTAGCATTATTTACTATTTTCATTGTATTGGGACTGATCAGACTAATGCTGATGGCATACTGGGCATTTAAAGAAAGAAAAAAGAGAAAAATTGGGAGAGTCTCCGGTTCTGGAATCCTATCCGAAAGTTTCCATCATTGTACCTGCTTACAATGAAGAAGTGAATATTGTGTCTTCCCTGCAGAATTTATTGAAACAGACGTATCCTAATTTTGATATTATTATGGTGGATGACGGAAGTAAGGATTCCACTTATGAAAAAGCAAAAGCAGCATTCCCTGAGCACCCGAAACTGAAAATTTTCACCAAAGGAAACGGAGGAAAGGCCACAGCTCTGAACTTTGGAATATCACAGACAGATGCCGAATATGTAGTATGTATTGATGCAGATACCAAACTGCAGCAGGATGCCGTAAAATATCTGATTGCAAGGTTTTTAAATTCAGCCGCTGAAGAAAAAATTGCAGCCGTTGCAGGAAATGTGAAAGTTGGAAACAGAGTAAACTGGCTGACCAAATGGCAGGCTATAGAATATACGACGAGTCAGAATTTCGACAGACTTGCTTATGCCAATATCAATGCGATTACAGTAATTCCGGGAGCCATCGGGGCATTTAAGAGATCTGTGATCATTGAAACCGGAGGCTATTCATCCGATACCCTGGCAGAAGATTGTGATATTACCGTAAAAATCTTAAAAGCCGGATATATGGTAGCCAACGAAAACAGAGCTGTTGCAGTAACCGAAGCCCCGGAAACCGTAAAACAGTTTTTAAAACAGCGTTTCCGATGGACATACGGCATCATGCAGATGTTCTGGAAACAGAGACAGACTTTCCTTAACCCCGGATATAAAGGACTGGGACTTTGGGCAATGCCGAATATTTTATTATTCCAGTATATTATACCATTTTTCTCGCCATTGGCAGATGTGATTATGTTCTTTGGAATCCTGTCCGGAAACGGAGATAAAATATTTACCTATTATCTGATCTTCCTTTTAGTGGATGCTTCCTTAGCGCTGATTGCATTCATTATGCAGCGGGAAAAGCTGATCAATCTGCTGTATATTATTCCGCAGAGATTCGGGTATAGATGGCTGATGTATATTGTATTATTTAAAAGTTTAAGAAAAGCGTTGAAAGGCGAAATGCAGTCCTGGGGATTTCTGAAAAGAACCGGAAATGTAAAAGAGATAGCAACTTCTTAGATAAAGCGGGAGGCGGGAAGAATAAAGCAAGAAGTTATTGTAGAGATCGTATTACCATTCTTTATGATTTCCATAACTTCCAGCTTCCATCCTCCGGCTTCCAACTTATTTATTTAAATTTGTTTTTCTGAAAAGTAACAAATTCAAAATAAATCATACATATTCTATAAATTGTTATCATAATGAAAAAAATAACGCTTTCTTTGTTTTTAATAGCAGGGATCTGCACTCAAACGACTATGAGCGCACAAGCTAAAGCTGCTAAAGTAGCAGTAAATAACACAGACAAAGGCTTAGACCTTAGCCTGATGGACACTTCAGTGCGTCCACAGGATGACTTTTATAACTATGTGAGTGGAACCTGGATGAAAACAGCCAAAATTCCATCTGACAAACCAACATGGGGAAGCTTCAACAAACTGGCTGAGGATACGGATAACAATTCCATGACCATCCTGAACTCCCTTCTGAAAGATAAATTTGCTGACGGAAGCGAAGGTAAAAAGATCCAGGATCTGTATGCTACTTATATGAACATGCAGAAGAGAAATGCAGACGGAATCAAACCTATCCAGGATAACCTGAATAAAATTGATGCCATTAAAAATATGGCTGATCTTCAGAATTACCTGATTTCTGTAACCAAAGACGGTGAGAACATTCTTTACGGATGGGGAGTTGACGCAGATCTTAAAGATTCTAAAATGAATGCTGTGTATTTAGGAAATGCTTCATTAGGTTTGGGAAGAGACTACTATCAGAAAGTAAACGAAAAAAATACAGAAGCTATTGCTGAATATCAGAAATATGTAGCTTCAATGCTGAAAGAATTAGGGTATAAAAATGCTGATGAGGCCGCAAAAGGTATTGTAAACTTTGAAAAAGTATTGCGAATACATACCTGACCAATGAGCAGAGCCGTGACAATACCCTTCAGTACAATCCTAAAACAATGGCTGAACTTTCAGCGTTGGTAAAAGGGGTGGACATCCCCGGATACCTTAAAAAAGTAGGAGTAAATACTGACAAGGTAATTATCAGCGAATTAGGATTCTATAAGAACTTTGATAAATTGATCAATGCTCAGGATCTTTCTGTGATCAAAGATTATCTTAAATTCCACATGATCCATGGAAGTGCTTCTTACTTAAGTGAAAACTTAGGAAATATGAAGTTTGCTTTTTATGGTAAATACCTTAGAGGTCAGCAGGAGCAGAGAGCTCTTAACAAAAGAGGTTTTGAATTGATCAACGGAACTTTGGGAGAAGCTTTCGGAAAATTATATGTTGAGAAATATTTCCCTGCAGAAGCAAAAGCTCAGATGGTGGAACTGATTGACTACCTGAAGAAAAGCTTTGCTGTTCATATCAACAACTTAGCATGGATGTCTTCTACCACTAAAGAAAAAGCAATGCAGAAACTGAACAAGTTCACTGTAAAAGTTGCTTACCCTGACAAATGGAAAGATTATTCAAAATTAGATATTATTTCTGAAGCTAAAGGAGGAAGCCTTTACAAGAACCTTCAGAATATTACGGAATGGCAGTATAACAAAGATTTAGCAAAAATAGGAAAGCCGGTTGATAAAACAGAATGGGGAATGACTCCACAGACTGTTAATGCCTATTACAACCCGGTAAATAACGAGATTGTATTCCCTGCAGCAATCCTTCAGCCGCCATTCTTCAATCCGAATGCTGACGCTGCTGTAAACTTTGGAGGTATTGGTGCGGTTATCGGTCACGAAATGAGCCACGGATTTGATGACTCAGGAGCCCAGTTCGATGCAGACGGTAACCTAGTAGACTGGTGGACTCCGGAAGATAAAGCAAACTTTGAAAAAGCAACTAAAGCCCTTGCTTCCCAGTATGATAAATACGAGCCTGTAAAAGGTACTTTTGTAAACGGTACTTTCACAAACGGAGAAAATATTGCTGACTTAGGAGGTGTAAACATCGCTTATGATGCCCTTCAAATGTATCTGAAAGACAAAGGAAATCCAGGTAAAATCAGTGGATTCACCCAAGATCAGAGATTCTTCTTAAGCTGGGCAACCGTTTGGAGAACATTATCGAGCGAGAAATATATGGTGAATCAGGTAAAGACAGATCCGCACTCTCCGGGATATTTCAGAAGTTTTGGTCCGCTTATTAACGTTGACGCCTTCTACAAAGCATTCGACGTGAAAAAAGGAGACAAATTGTACAAAGCTCCGGAAGACAGAATCAAAATCTGGTAAAAATAACAACCGCTCAGCAATGGGCGGTTTTGTTTTTTAGGTGGCAGGTGGCAGATGTTAGGTAGTAAGTAGGTGGCAGCTGATAGGTAGCAGGTGATAGGAGTTAGATATTAGATATTAGGAGACTCCTATTTGTCATAACGGCTTCATCATTCCCCTCCTTTGAGGGGTGGCAGAAATTCAAAGAATTTTTGACGGGTGGTCTGCATATCCACTAACCTTAAACCTTGAACTTTAAATTCCGAATTATCAATTACCATTCACTACATATCATTAAAGTTTGTATATTTGGTAAGTTTGTGTAAAATCAAAAATTATCTTTAATGAAAAAGCTAAATATTGGAATACTTGCCCTTTCAGGTATTGTATTTCTCAATTCGTGTGGTGCAGCTAAGACTGCGGGGACAGAGAATAAAACCGAAGCTGCAGCAACAGTGGCTGAGCCGGTAAAAGAAGAAGTGAAAGAGGAGGGGATCAACTTATCATATATGGATACAAGTGTCCGCCCACAGGATGACTTTTTTAGCTATGTGAACGGAAACTGGGTGAAAACTACTCAGATTCCATCGGACAAGGCAAACTGGGGTTCTTTCAATGCATTGAGAGAAAATGTAGATGATGCTTCATTAGATATTTTGAACAAAATTCTTACAGAATCATATCCTGCAGGATCAGAAGGACAGAAAATCCAGAATCTGTATGCTTCTTTTATGGATACCAATAAAAGAAATGCAGAAGGGCTGACACCTATCAAAGCAGATCTTGCCAAAGTAGATGCCATCAAAAACCTTAATGATCTTCAGAAATACCTTCTGGAAGCCACAAGATTAGGAGACAACTCTTTCTACGGATGGAGAGTGGGAGCAGATATGAAGAATTCCAATATGAATGCAGTGTATCTTGGCGGTCCGGATCTTGGTTTGGGAAGAGATTATTACCAGAAGGTAAATGATGCCAATACTAAAACACTGGCTGAATATCAGACTTATGTTGGAAAACTATTTGGAGTTTTAGGATATAAAAATAATACTCAGGCTGCGCAGAATGTAGTAGACTTTGAAAAGCAGTTAGCCAATTACTTACTGACGCTTGAACAGAACAGGGATGCCAATTTAAGATACAATCCTAAAAATGTATCCGAATTATCGGGGCTTGTTAAAAATGTAGATCTTGCAAAATATCTTAAAGATGCAGGCGTAAATACAGACAGAGTAATCATCGGAGAACTGAAATATTACCAGAATATGGATCAGTTCATTACTCAGAAAAACCTTCCATTACTGAAAGACTATCTGAAATATCATATCATTAACGGAAATGCGAGCAACCTGAATGACAGCTTAGAGCAGATCAGATTCGATTTCTATGCTAAATATTTACAGGGGCAAAAAGAACAGCGTCCGATGAACAAAAGAGGGCTTACCCTGGTGAACGGTGTTCTTGGAGAAGCTTTCGGAAAACTGTATGTAGACAAATATTTCACTCCTGAAGCCAAAAAGCAGATGGAAACGTATATTGATTACCTTTTAAAATCATTCAAAACACATATTGCCAATATCGACTGGATGTCTCCTGAAACCAAAGTAAAAGCTCAGGAAAAATTATCCAAGTTTACTGTAAAAATTGCTTATCCGGACAAATGGAAAGATTATACTCAATTGAAAGTAGAATCTCCTAAAGAAGGCGCCACTCTTTATTCTAATCTTCAGAATGTGGCAGCATGGCAATATCAGAGAAGTCTGGATAAAGTTGGAAAACCGGTTGATAAAACAGAATGGGGCATGTCTCCGCAGACTGTAAATGCTTACTACAGCGGATCAAATAACGAAATTGTATTCCCTGCAGCTATTCTTCAGCCGCCTTTCTATAATCCTAAAGCTGATGCAGCAGTAAACTTCGGAGGAATCGGAGCCGTTATCGGTCACGAGATTTCTCACGGATTTGACGACAGCGGTTCCCGTTTCGATGGAGATGGTAACCTTAATAACTGGTGGACAGATGCTGACCGTAAAAACTTCGATGCAAAAGTAGGTCAGCTGGCAGCTCAGTATAGTGCTTACGAACCAGTAAAAGGAAGCTTCGTCAACGGTAAATTTACAAGTGGCGAAAATATTGGAGATTTAGGAGGAGTAGCCGTAGCCTACGATGCTCTTCAGATGTACCTGAAAGATCACGGAAACCCTGGAAAAATCAGCGGATTTACGCAGGATCAGAGGTTTTTCATGAGCTGGGCAACTGTCTGGAGAACAAAAGCTACCGATCAGTATATGATCAATCAGGTTAAAACAGATCCGCACTCTCCGGGAATGTTCAGGGCTTTCGGTCCGCTGGTAAACCAGGACTCATTTATCAAAGCATTTGATATCAAACCGGGAGACAAAATGTATAAAGCTCCTCAGGACAGAATAAAAATCTGGTAATTTTACCTTAAATTGTTAGAAAAGAAAAATCCATTTCATATTGCTTGAGATGGGTTTTCTTTTAATATTCTCTCTTATAATTCCGGAGCACAAACCTGATTCCGGTTTCCATAATGTCACCCATGGTTTTACAATACTTGAAATTGACATCATAGGTCAGTTTTTGCAAAGCAGTTCTTAGCTCTATCACATTAGCTTCAGGCGCAATACTATCTTTTTTCATGATAGCAATGAGTTCATCAAACCGGTTTTTACTGCTGGTCACCCTTTTTACGATCTGCGAACGTACTTCCTTGCGGTACTGTTCTATTGAACTGGGTTTCAGTTTTTCCAGAACCATATTCACCATCTGATTGTTTTCCTTGAAATACTGCGGAAGATATACTTTCAGATTGCCTTCATAAGTCTGCTGATCAAAATCAATAGGACGGATCCGGTAAATAACCTGGTCGAAATCATGTATGGGAATCACCACATAATTATAAGAACGCATATCGCCAAGAAGCCCGATAAGGCAGCGCTCATTGAATTTCACAAATTCTTTGGAAATCTGTGCCTTTTCCAGTTCGGAACAGTTAGCCAAATGTTTCTGAATGAAAACATCTCCCGGAATTCCTAAAATATGCTCTTCTATCAACGTGTTTTTGTACACCAGAAAATTAATCCGGTTGGGAGAAAGCAGGTCTTCAAATTCCAGCCCGAATATTCGTGAGGCATCAGCCTGCTTAATATAAAAATAGGTATAATTATCATTCAATACATTTCTCACCCTGATCCGGAACGGTTTAGAGTTCCCGAAAGTACAAAAATCGATGGTATCTACTGTCAGATAAGGTAGCGTAGCGGTATCTCCATCAGAATGGAGGAGGGTATAAATTTTATTTAAATTGGCTTCTATTTCTTTAAACTCGTATTCAGAATACAGTACCCCAAGCCACAATGTATCTTTGCCGTCTTTATCCAGAATGCTCACACTGTCACTGAACCTCAGCAGGTCTTCATACAGAAATCTGATCTTAGTGGTTCTGTTATATTTTTCCAGATATTGATGTAATGCTTCTGAAACAGGGAATATGGGCTTTCTAAACGCAATTTTTACATCTTTCATGACACGGTTCACTTTGTTTAAATATAAAGAATATTTTTTGTAATGTCTGAGGAATTCTTATTTTAATATTCATTTGGTACATTTGTAGGGAATAAAGCAAACAGAAATTTTATTTTATTTTTCTTGAATGAGTTTATTTATTTTTTCATAGCTTAGTGATATCGTAATATGGTGATTTTATGTTGAATAAATATTTATAAATTTACATGATTCAAGAAAAATCTTAGTAAAATTTTGTATGTTACAGTTTTTTTTTAAATTTAAACATTGGATTGGTAATTTATTCGATTCATCTGTAAATTACTCAAAGACAGATCCAAACCAAAATAGTAAATCTCAAAATAACAATAATATGGCAATGTTTAATTATGGTGTTGGCGGAAACGAGGTAAAAGTAGACGCTAATGAAGCTATTCAGGAAATACAGGAAAATAAATCACTGATAGTAAGCCAACTTACAACAGAAGAGTCTTATACTCCTGAAATCGTAACAGGATTAAAAACAGTGGAAGACGTTTTCAGACATTTCCAGCCTTCAGTATCGGTACAGCACGAAACAGAAGATGGTGGAATAGTAGAAGAGGAATTCCGTTTTCAAAACCTTGGAGACTTTACTCCGAAGAGCCTTACTCAGAAGTCAGATTATCTGCAGCAGCTGAGTATGGAACAGGAGCAGTACAATAAAATAGTACGTCAGCTGAAAACCAACAAAATTCTACGCAACATGCTGGAGAACGATCAGACCAGAGCGGCGTTCATAGAAGTATTGAAAGAAGTGGCACAAGAACTTGAAAAATAATTAAAGACTTACATTAAATCATGGATAGCAAATTACAGGCACAAGAAAGCCAGCAGCAGGGGCAGCAGCAACATGCAGGGCAGCCGAAGGGCAACCCGCTTGCAGAGCTCAATAAAATGGGAGGATTTGGCTTTGTTGAATCCGTTGTAGACGGTATTGCCAATATGAACCCAACAAGAAAGGCAAGAAAAGAAATCTTCCTGAATGACAGCAATAAAGCAGAAGAAAGAAAAGAGCTTCTTCAGAAGATCAATCTTTGGGTAAGCCTTTTAGAGGGTAATGAATCAGCAGATAAAATGGCTGAAACGTGCAAAACCAAAGCACAGCAGGCCGATCAGAACTTAAAGAAAAACTTAAAAATACACTGGACGCTGTTCGTATGCTGGAAACCAACTACAGAACAGTAGCACAATTCTATAAAAATACAGAATTGGATAAAGTGGATAACGTAAGTATCGTAAATGCAAGCCTTGAGCAGGTTTCCGATCTGGATAATCCTTTGTTCATTGATGCCATTTCAGAAGAATTTAAAAATTATTATGACCGTCTTGACCTTAGAGATAACTATTCAATCCTTGCAATACCAGGATATTTAGGATCAAATAAGGTAATCGAGAAATGGGCAAAAATCTGTAACGAAAACAAAGTAATGATGGTTACAGACTTTGCCAACCTTGATAAACCGGATGATGTTGTAGACTTATTCCACTCTGCAAACCTTACAGGAGGTGAGCTTCACAGAAGTAACGTTATTATGACGTGTAACTGGCTTGTAGGACGTGGTAAAGCTGAAGAAGTAGGAGAAGAGGAAAACGTAGAACTTCCGCCTTCCACTTCATTAGCAGGAAAAATCCATAAAACACTGATGTCTCAGGTAGCAGCAGGTAAGAAGCATGGTAATATCAACGAAGTAGACGCAGTAAAATTCGAACTGAAGAAAAGTGAAATTTCTCAGCTGGAAAAAATGGGTCTTGTACCCATGGTAAACGAATACGGAAAAATTATGGCTTTCTCTGCAAAGACATTGTTTACAGGAGACAATATCGGCCTTCAGACATATTCCGTAGTTCGTGTATTCGACTATGTAACCAAAGTATTGCTTGACTTCCTGAACAGAAGAGCCTTCGAAAACTGGAATGCTAAAAATGAGGATGATTTAAGAAGACAGATTGTAACGTTCCTTGACAATATCAAAGGACCGGACAAGCTGATCGAAAAATTCAAAATTGTTCGTTTCGAGCAGGATAGAGTAAACAAAGACAGAGTATGGCTGGATATCCGTATGACACCTTATTTCCCTACAAAAAGTTTCGTTATTAAACTTGACGGGCACAAAGGAGATGATGGTAACGAATGGGATGCAGAATATACTCAGGAGTAAAATTAAACTTATTTTATATAACAAAAACCGATGCAATTTTACATCGGTTTTTTTTCAACCAACACCTATGAAATGTAATATGAATAAGAAGCTGATCTTTATCTTACCGGTTCTGCTGATGGTACTTATGATGAGCTGTGAAAAAAATACCAAAGCCCGGGTCATTACGAAAATGATCTTTTTGCAGATGAGCATCAGGAAGGAAAAGCATATGTCATGAATGAAGATGAATGCTTTGATGGCAGTGAGCTGGTGATTGCAAGTTCAGAGGTTAAGCTCTCGGACAGCTCGAAAGGGCGTGGGAAATCATTTTTTCTTTATAAAGTAAAATCAGGAAAAGTATTGAAAACAGTAAGAGATTCTGCTGTAGAAATGCCAATGCTGTTTTTATCGGAATATAAACTAAAGATAAAAAACACTGATTCTATGTATGTTTATCTGAAAAAGCTTGAAGGATACCGCTTTATTGCCAAAGACAGAAATCTTAAATACCAATGGTTAAAAGCTGCTCCGGTATACAATGTAAAGAAAAATAAAATAAACCTATCTTTGCAGCATTGAAAATAAGATGAAGAGAGAGCATCTCTTCAATGACTTAAAACAAGATTGGTTTTTGGAAAAAATAAAACGGCTTCAGAGTTTCTTCATATAGGAAACCGGCTTTTGGAATGGTACAGGAATAATGCGAGAGATCTGCCTTTCAGACAGACAAAAGATCCGTATAAGATCTGGATCTGTGAAATTGTATTTCAGCAGACTAGGATTAATCAGGGCCTGAATCATTACAATAATTTCATTAAACGATTTCCCGATGTAAAAACGCTGGCAGAAGCGGAAGAAAATGAAGTTTTACTCTATTGGAAAGGATTAGGATATTATTCAAGAGCAATCAATATCCACAAGGCTGCCCGGCAGATCATGAATGATTATCAGGGAGTTTTTCCTCACCAATACGAAGAAATCCTGAAATTAAAAGGAGTAGGGAAATATACTGCAGCAGCTGTTTCAAGCATTTGTTTTGGTGGAAGAATACCTGCTGTTGACGGAAACTTTTACCGTGTTCTGAGCCGTCTTTTTGCTGATGATTTTGATATTTCGAATTCAAAAGCGTTTACCTATTTTTCTGAACTGGCTGCTTTGGTAATGCCGGAAAATGTGGGAGATTTTAACCAGGCTATGATGGACTTAGGCTCAGAGATCTGTAAGCCCAAAAATCCGCTTTGCGGAGAATGTCCTCTCAATAAAGACTGCCTGGCATTTTCCCTGCAGAAAATTTCAGATTATCCGGTAAAAACAAAAAAGTAAAAGCCGAAGATCTTGCTCTGACCTATTATTTTGTACACAGAAACGGCAAGTTCCTGATCCGCCAGAGAGCGGACGATTTTATCTGGAAGAAATTATTTGAATTTCCTGCCACTATTTCTGCTGATATGGAACCATTTGTTACAAGTTCAAAAACCGTTACCCATAAACTGACCCACAAAAATTTAAGCATTGAAATATTGAATGTTGAGGTTACTTCAGAAAAGATCTGGAATCATTTTATCGCTGAAAATCAATACCTGATTACAGATGTTGAAGGCTCTCATGAAAAATCTTTTCCGAAACCTTTGGAAAATTACATTCAAAACTCTCTGAAAGACTGAAATTTGTCTTCTTAAATCTGAAATCTAATTTGTACTTTTGCAAAATGATTAAAAAAGTCATTTTTATTTTTGTATCGCTGCTTTTAATTTCATGTGGAAAAGACCCTTCACCAAAACCTTATGGAGAACTGCGTCTTGAGTATCCTGCACCGAAATACCAGAAGTTTCAAAACGATTGCGCCTATACCTTCGAGTATTCGGACTTTGCTTCCATAGCACCAGCCAAAAAGCCCTGCTGGTTCTACCTGAACTATCCGAAAATGAAAGCCAAAATTTTCGTTACCTATTATCCGATACAAAATGACTTTGCAGACCATATTAAGGAAGCTGAAAAAATGGTATATGAGCATACCATCAAAGCCAGTTCCATAGATACAAAATCCTTTGAATACCCTGAAAAAAAGTATACGGGAACTTCTACGAGCTGAAAGGACAAAGTGCTTCCAATCTTCAATTCTACATTACAGACAGTACGAAACACTTCGTAACTGCTTACTTATACTTTAATACGAGACCGAAACCGGACTCTCTTGCCCCTGCAGTGAACTATATCAAAAATGATATGAAACACCTGCTGGACACTTTTGAATGGAAAAAATAATTACTTTTAATATACATTGAAAAATATATGAAACTTTTAGTTGTAGGAAGTGTTGCATTTGATGCAATTGAAACACCATTTGGTAAAACGGACAAAATTTTAGGAGGTGCAGCCACTTATATCGGGATCACTTCATCAATTTTAGGCGTTAAATCCGGAATTGTTTCTGTAGTAGGAGGAGACTTTCCACAGGAACATCTTGATATGTTCACCAACAGGGATGTAAACATTGAAGGAATTGAAATCGTGAAAGAAGGAAAAACATTCTTCTGGTCCGGAAAATACCACAACGATCTGAATACAAGAGATACTTTGGCTACAGAAGTAAATGTTCTTGAGAATTTCGATCCGAAGATCCCTGATTCAATGCAGGATGCCGAAATTTTGTTACTTGGAAACCTACACCCTGGAGTTCAGTTATCTGTACTTGAAAAAATGAACAACCGTCCTAAGCTGGTTATCCTTGATACCATGAACTTCTGGATGGATTCTGCTTGGGATATCTTAATGGATATGATTGCCAAAACAGATGTAATTACCATTAATGATGAAGAGGCAAGACAGCTTTCAGGAGAATATTCTCTGGTAAAAGCAGCTAAAAAGATCCACACAATGGGTCCTGAATATGTCATTATCAAAAAAGGAGAGCACGGAGCTTTACTTTTCCATGACAATAAAGTATTTGCTATCCCTGCGCTTCCATTGGAAGATGTTTTTGATCCGACAGGAGCCGGAGATACTTTCGCAGGAGGATTTGCAGCATATCTTGCTAAAAAAGGAAAAATTGATTTCGAAACGATGAAGTCTGCCCTTATTGTAGGGTCTGCAATGGCTTCATTCACCGTAGAGAAATTCGGAACTGAAAGAATAGAAGAAGTAAATGAAGCAGATATGTTCAGCAGATTGAGACAATTCAAAGAATTAACGACATTTGATGTTGAACTGCAGTAAATAAGTCTTTTTAAGAAATATTTATAATAAAAAATTGAGTGAAATTCGTTAAGAATTCTAAATTTGCAACTTGTTAAAATAGTAAAATGACAAATAAACTAAAAATCACTTTTCTTCTTGGGATTTTCATCATGATATTCTCTTCAAATATGATGAATGCCCAGCTAAAACAAGGAGATTTGGTGGATGGTATTGCAGCTGTTATCGGAGATGAGATTGTGTTGGAATCTGATGTAATCGAGCAGATGAATTATGGTAAACAGCAGGGAGCTGCCAACACAGACAAATGTGAGTTTCTGGAAAACCTTATCAGCAATAAGCTTCTTGTATACGAAGCAAAAAAAGATACTTTAATTGAAAACCGTTCTGCAGCCATCAAAGAACAGGCTAATGCAAAATACCGTCAGTTGCTTTCTCAATTTCCGGATGAAAAGACATTGCTGGCCGCTTATAAGTTCAGAAATGCCTATGAGATGAAAAATGCTATCGAGAAGATAGACACAGACCAGTACTACGGGCAGGCGAAATACCAGAGAGTTACTGATAAAGCAGACGTAACTCCAAATGAGGTAACTGACTTCTACAATATGTATAAAACACAGCTGCCACAGGTAAAAGATGAAGTTACTCTGGCTCAGATTATGATTTATCCATCCCTTACAGAAGCTCATAAACAAGACCTTATCAACAGGTTGAAAAAAATCAAGCAGGATATCCTTGCCGGGGAAACTTTTGAAAGCCAGGCAAGAATTTATTCTGAAGATGAAGGATCAGCTGCTAACGGTGGATTATATAAAAATATCAACAAAGGACAGATGGTGAAGCCATTCGAGGCTGCAGCACTGAACCTTCAGGAAAATGAAATTTCAGATCCTGTTGAATCTGAATTCGGATTCCACATTATTCAGTTGGTGAAAAGATCAGGTAAAGTGTATGACGCAAGACATATCTTGTTAAAAGCCACTCCAACTGATGAAGAGATCAAAACTGCAAAAGCAAAATTAGACAGTATCAGAGGTCTTATTATAGATGGTAAAATGACTTTTAAAGATGCTGCTTTTAAATTCTCAGATGATAAAAGAACAAAATTCAACGCTGGAATAATTCCGGGAGCTGATGGTTCTGATAAAATTGAAAGAGAAAGTATCCCCGGAACAATCAGCTATGAATTGGCCGGATTGAACAAAGGAGATATCACAACTGCTTTTGAAGACGAAGAAAACAAGAGAAAGCAAATCAAGATCATCAAAGTGGAAGATGTGATTCCTTCTCACCAGATTACACTGGAAACAGACTTCAGCAGAATCAAGCAGATGGCGCTGAATAAAAAGAAAAGTGAAATGGTTGAAAAGTTTGTCAACTCCAAGTTACCAACAACTTTTATTTCAATTGACGGGCGTTACGACAGCTGTAACTTTAAGTCGAACTGGAAGAAACAATCCATGACAAAATAAAATCAAAACCTTCAGAATTTCTGAAGGTTTTTTTAATCACTAAACGTTATAAAGACAAAAACCCGTGATGGAAAATATTGACAGATATTTCCCGGAAAACCATTGTTTTTATTATTTTTACGCATGAGCAATTTTATAGATTTCAACGCTGCAAAAAAACTTCATGAGATGGAGGCGACACAAAATAGAATTTCACACCTTTTTAATATTAAATATCCGATTATCCAGGCAGGTATGATCTGGCATTCAGGATGGAGACTTGCTTCGGCTGTTTCCAACTGTGGCGGATTGGGGATCATAGGAGCAGGAAGTATGTATCCTGATATCCTCAGAGAAAATATTCAGAAATGCAAAAAGGCAACAGATAAACCTTTCGGGGTAAATGTGCCTATGCTGTATCCCAATATTGAGGAGATCATTCAGATCATTCTTGAAGAAAAAGTGAAGATTGTCTTTACATCAGCCGGTAATCCTAAAACCTATACAGAAACCCTTCAGAAAGAAGGAATAAAAGTAGCTCACGTAGTTTCCTCTACCAAATTTGCTGTGAAATGTGAAGATGCCGGAGTAGATGCTATTGTGGCAGAAGGGTTTGAAGCAGGAGGCCACAACGGAAGAGATGAAACAACAACATTCTGTCTTATTCCCAATGTTAAAAAACATATTTCTAAGCCGTTAATCGCTGCAGGAGGAATTGCCCTGGGCTCACAGATCAAAGCTGCGATGATTCTTGGTGCAGACGGTGTGCAAATAGGCTCCCGTTTTGCTGCTACTACAGAAGCCAGCGCCCATGAAAACTGGAAAAAGAAAATCACGGAACTTCAGGAAGGAGATACGCATCTTACCCTGAAAGAACTGGCACCGGTAAGAATGGTTAAAAATAAATTCTTTAATGAGCTGGAAGAAATCTATCAGAGCGGAAGAAACAAAGATGCTTTAATCGCTTCATTAGGAAGAGCCAGAGCAAAACGCGGGATGTTCGAAGGAGATATGGAAGACGGAGAACTCGAAATAGGGCAGGTCTCAGCTTTGATTGATGAGATTCTTCCGGTGGAAACTGTTTTCAATCATCTTTTAAAAGAATTTGAAGAAACAAAAATGCCAACGTTTTAAATATAATTGATTCAATGGAGGAAAGAATAATTGATGTAAAGGATAAAAAATTATATATAGAACATAATAATCAGTTTAAAGACAGGCCTACGGTTGTTTTTCTGCATGACTCATTAGGCTCAGTGCAGCTTTGGAGAGATTTTCCTGTAAAACTCGCTGAAGCCGTACAGTGCAATACCCTTGTTTATGACCGGTTAGGATATGGAAAATCATACCCTTTGCCTACTCATGAAAGACCGGTAAATTATATGGAGCTGGAAGCCGATTTGCTGAATGACCTGCTGGCTGAAATGAATATTGATAGCGTTATTCTGTTTGGGCACAGTGATGGCGGGACAATAGCTCTCATCACGGCTGCAAAGTATCCTGAAAGAATAAAAGCTGTCATTTGTGAAGCAGGACATATTTTTGTGGAAGACATTACTTTAAAAGGCATCTATGATGCGTGGGAAGCCTACAAAACAACAAATCTTCCGGAACGGCTTCAGAAATATCATGGTGATAAGGTAGAAACACTATTCAAAGCCTGGACAGAAACCTGGACACGGGATGATTACAGAACCTGGAATATTGAATATCTCCTGAAAGACATTACGGCGCCATTATTATTCATTCAGGGAGAAGCAGACGAATACGGAAGCTTGGATCAGGTAGAAAAAACAGTTACTCAGGTGAGTGGAAGTGCTGAGAAATATATTATTCCCAGGACCGGACATACACCGCATAAAGAAGTTCCTGAGCTTGTACTGCAAAAAGCGACAGCGTTTATCGGTAATTACCTGCAATAAATATTCATAATAGAAAAAGACATCTTATCACTGAGATGTCTTTGTTTTATGCAAAACAGGATCCTGCATTTTGCAGTTACAGTAACCGGAGCTCGGCTTCAATATTCTCTTTTGCCTGAGCCTCATACTTTTCCTTAAAATATTCTGTTTTAAAGATACTTTCAAGTTCAAGAAAATGTTTAAGGACTTTTTTCGTCCCGGTTTATATAGAAAATCGGGATAAACAGAATATTCTTTTCTTATATTCCTGGTGTATTCCATATAAGTTTTAAAATCTTTACCCAGCACAGAAAGGTCTGCATCCAGAAGATAATTGGTATCGTTATGAACAGACAGCTGATGGGATTTTGTAGCAATAATCTGTTCCGAAATCACTGAAATATCATCTTTATTTACATGAAGTTCAGTAAGTCTTTTTTCTGCAGCAGCGGCACTTTTTTCTTCATTGGATTTCGATGTGGCATCATAGATGATGTCGTGATAAAATACGGAGAAAGAAATTGCTGTGAAACCGGAAATGTTACCCTTCACATCATCAAGCTCCCTGAACATATTTTCAAGATGAAGAAGATTGTGGTAATACCTGCTTTTTTCAGAATATCTGGTTTCAATTTCATTCCAGAGACTGTTGATTAGCTGTCTGTCTTCTGTAAAAGCAGAACACAGCTGTTCAAATTGATTTTTCAGATTCATAGAAATAAAGGGATAAAAAAAGGAACTTTTAAAAAGTTCCCTGATTTGCTTCCAGAACAGCCTTCAGCTCAGCCCAGCCTCCGCCGTTATAACCGTCCTTTAATCCCTGAGCATTAAGATAATCCAATGCTTTTCCGCTTCTGTTTCCACTTCTGCAGAACAGGATTACCGGTTTTTCAATAGATAGAATCTCATCTTGTCTATCTTCTACTTCACCCAGAGGAATATTCTTGGCTCCATCTATATTACCGTCCATTTCAAGCTCCATTGGCTCACGAACGTCGATCAATTCATAGTTTCCGGATTGTATTACTTCTATTAAAGACATAGTTGTTTATTTTAAAATCAGAAACGAAATTACGCAATTTTTTTGAAAAAATCCTAATTAAAACATAAATTTTTCAGAAAATAAGAGATAGGAAGCCGGCCGTAAGCGGAACTTCGATGTCAATGATCAGATTGATAAAATAATCTTAATTTTGCAGTGTGAAATTAATGAATGCCGGCGCCGAAAAATATTCCCAACTGATAAAATCCAAGGCAAAAAGTTTTGGATTCCAGAGTTGTGGTATTTCCAAAGCTGATTTTCTGGAAGAAGATGCCCCTCATCTTGAAAAATGGCTGAAGAATAATTATAATGGCGAAATGAAGTATATGGAAAATCATTTCGACAAAAGACTTGATCCGCGTCTTCTGGTAGAAGGGTCCAGATCTGTTATTTCACTTTCTTACAATTACTTTCCTGAGGAGAAAATCCCGGTACTGGAGAATTATAAAATCTCAAAATATGCTTATGCAGAAGATTATCATGAAGTAATCAAAGAAATTCTCCGTGAGATGGTAGCGGAACTGCAGGAAGAAATAGGGGAGTTCGGATTTCGGGTTTTTGTTGACTCTGCTCCGGTTTTGGAACGAAGCTGGGCCAGAAAGTCAGGAATTGGCTGGGTAGGAAAAAATGCCAATCTTATTACCAAACAGAATGGTTCTTTTTACTTTCTGGCAGAAATTATCTGTGATCTTGAACTGATTCCGGATCATGCCACCACAGATCATTGCGGAACCTGCAGGAAATGTATTGATGCCTGCCCGACAGATGCTATCGTTTCCGAGAAAATTATTGACGGAAGCCGCTGTATTTCTTATGCAACTATAGAACTCAAAAACGAAATTCCTGATTATTTTAAAGATAAAATGGAAGACTGGATGTTCGGCTGTGATATCTGTCAGGACGTTTGCCCATGGAACCGTTTCTCAGCTCCCAATAAACAAAGCCGTTTTCAGCCAAACGAAGCGTTGAAAAACTTCAAAAAAGGAGAATGGAAAGAGCTTACCCAGGAAATTTTCTCTGAAATTTTCAGAAAATCTCCCGTAAAACGGACCAAATTTGCAGGGCTCAAGAGAAATATTGAGTTTTTACAGAAGTCGTCTGACTGATTTTTCCGGAATTTTCGGTGACAATTCCTCCTTTGGAATTTTTTGAATTTCCAAACCAGAGCTGATAACCGGCCATTCCTTAAATTTTCCGCTTTAAGGAGGTAAAAGATTATATCAATAAGTTTCTTGAAAAGCCTTTCCTATAAAGAAAATTGATTTTCAGGAGATCAGGATCTCACCGAAAATCAACGTCTTTTTTGTATTCTTTTAGGAGCAGTTTTTACTCTTATTTTAAATCTTTTTTGGGATTTGGTATTTTTACGCATATTTGTAAATATTTCGTAACTAAATATAGCCATTTTTTCGATTAAAACAAATACTTTTACCAAAAATTGCAGATTAAATTTTATTAAAAAACATGACTGTGAAAATGATCTTAATGTATCTCCTGAAAGTGGTGGGCGTTATTTTGGGAATTGTCATTATTTATGTAATCCTTGGACTGCTGATTCCTTATATTCCCGTTTCAGCAAAAGATGACGGACAGAAGAAAGAAATCCCGATCTATATTTATACCAACGGAGTGCATACGGATATCGTAATGCCGGTGACAAATGATCTTCAGGACTGGAGCCGGAAAATTCCTTTTGCCAATACGAAATCAAAAAAACAGACTATCAGTATATCGGAATAGGATGGGGAGACAAAGGTTTTTACCTGGATACCCCTACATGGGCTGACCTTAAGTTTTCTACAGCCGTTAAAGCAGCCTTCTGGTTAAGTGATTCTGCCATGCATTGTACCTACTACAATACAATGAAGGAAGGTGAAGACTGCAAGATGATTATGATCAGCAGAGGGCAGTATGAGAAACTGGTGAAATACGTAGAAGATAAGTTCGACAGGGACCAGAACGGTAACTTCATATTAATTCCAACCAATGCGGTATATGGTGATAATGATGCCTTTTATGATGCCAAAGGGACTTACAGCTTTCTTTACACCTGTAATACCTGGTCAAATAACGCTTTAAAAGCTGCCGGACAAAAAGCAGCACTTTGGACACCCACAGATTTTGGAATTTTTCAGCACTATAAATAACTCATGAAAAGGATTTGTCTGTTTTTTGTTGTTTTTTGGATATGCTCATGCTCTCAGGAGAAAAACAGAAATACAATACAGACGGTTGACACACCTGTTGCTGCCGAAAAGAAACCTGAAGCCGATCTTTCCAGGCTAAAAATAAAGGCTGAAGAAGCCCTGGAATTTTGTACCTCAAAGAATCTTAACCGTGATTTCTGTATTCTGATTGATATGAGCCTTCATTCCGGGGTTAACCGTTTTTTTGTCTGGGATTTTAAAAACAATAACATTTCAAAAAAATATCTGGTAGGCCATGGCTGCGGCTCCAATTCATGGAGTAAAGATGATTCTAAAGCCAATCCGGAATTCAGCAACGAAGACGGAAGCCATCTATCTTCTTTAGGAAAATATAAACTGGAAGGAAGAGGGTACAGCGATTGGGGAATCAATGTAAAATACCTGATGCACGGCCTTGAAGAAACCAACAGTAATGCTTTAAAAAGATATATTGTCTTTCATTCATGGAATCTGATGAGTGATGAGGAAGTGTTCCCCAAAGGTTCACCGGAAGGCTGGGGTTGCCCAACTGTATCCAACAACGCCATGAAGGAAATTGATCCGATGATTCAAAAGTCTGGAAAACCCGTACTGATGTGGATCTATAATTAAATCTTTGTTATACCTTTGTTTCGTAACAATCAGGTTAACCGGTTCCGTCTTATGAAACATACCCTTTTCCGCGAACAACAGCTCAACTGTGATATAGAAACAGCATGGAAATTTTTTCCTCAGCCAGCAATCTTTCAGAAATTACCCCGAAAGACATGGGCTTTATTGTATTGACGGAAATGGAAGATGATGAAATCTACGAAGGAATGCTCATCGATTATTATGTTTCTCCCTTATTCGGAATCAAAATGCAATGGCAGACTGAGATCACCCACGTTGATTTCCGTAAAAGCTTTATCGATTTTCAGAAAAAAGGTCCCTACAAATTGTGGAACCACCATCATGAATTTATTCCTAATGAAGAAGGCGTTCTGATGAGAGATACCATAGATTATGAACTTCCCATGGGATTTTTAGGAGAAATTGCCCATCGCCTTTTCGTCAGAAAGAAACTGGAACATATTTTTGATTACCGATTCAGAGTACTCAGTAAATTGTTCTAACTAGACAATTTTGGTCATTCAATAGAAACGGGCTTTAGCCCGTTTAAAAACGATAACCAGAATTTCATTGGCTTTAGCCGAAACTTTAACGATTCCAATTATATTCTTCAGAATGACAAACTGGGTGGTAAGCCTTTAGAATAATCTACTTAATGTGTGAAATCTATGAGAAAATAATTCAATAGAAACGGGCTTTAGCCCGTTAATAATAAATCAGAATTCATCTGGCTTTAGCCAAAACTTAATGCCATTTTTCATCCGGAATTTTAGAAGTTGGATTCCTTCGGAATGACAGACTGCATGAATAGACTTCGCATTCTATTTGTCATTCCGTAGAATCCCAATATGAATGGGCAGGATTATTCACTCATTGTTTAAGTTTTTTTAACAGTTCAATGGCCGGATTTTCCAGTAAAAATCTCTATTTTTGCACCACTATCGTTTTACTGAAAAACTAAAGTATTCTGATTCACATGGCAGCTCTGAGGTCATTTTTCTTATTCTATATCATACTGGTTTTTTCCCTTTTCAATTCGAATTGGGCAGAAAAATCGTTGCAGAATATTCCTCATGTCCCTCCTGTAACGAATATTCATGTTCTGGATGTTTATGAAGAAGCAGATATGAACACGCATGCTCTGCCTGCTGCTTCAAAAATTGTAAAACACTCAGTCAGAAAAAATGATTCTGCAGTGGCAGACTTCTCAGGGATATTAAAAGTTATTCCGAAAATTACCCTTCCGGAAATTGCGGTTTCCATTATTTGCGGGGTTAAATCCTTTCTCCATCTCCTCCAGCTGTACTAAGTTTAAATTTCTGAAAGCCAAATCACTTTTAACGGAAATCTTATAATTTAAACATTTAAAAATGTATTGTAAAAACGTAATAATTTGCATTCTTGCAACATTATTGGCTGTGTCATGCAGTAAAGACAAGGAAAAAAACAATCAGAAAGAAAAAGAAGTTCCCGTACTGGAAATCAAGGAAAAAGATACATTGGTGAGCAACCAGTTTGTCACAGATATCCAGGCCAAAAAGAATGTTGAAATACGTTCCAGAATCGGAGGTATTATACAGCATATTTATGTCAACGAGGGCCAGTTTGTACACCAGGGGCAGGCTTTATTTAAAATCAATGATGCTGAATTGCAGATGGAGCTTCTGAAAGCCAATGCAGCATTAAAACAGACTGAAGCAGATGTCCGCATCGCAGAAGTGGAACTGAAGCAGATTCAGAGTCTTCATGCCAAGAAATTTGTAGCCAATAACGAGCTGGAAATGGTAAAAGCAAAATTGTCTTCCGCGAAAGCAAAACATGCTTTTGCCGATGCTGAAAAAAGGGCAGTTCTTCAGAAAATAGGCTTTACAAAGATCACAGCACCTTTTGATGGGGTAATTGACGTGATTCCCCATAAAGACGGCAGTTTAGTGGAAAACGGAACATTATTGACCACACTTTCCCAACTGAACGAAGTATACGCTTACTTTTCCATCCCTGAAAACTTATATTTTGAGCTCCTGGCCAATGATAAGATCGGGAACCACCAGAAGATTGAACTGATGCTGCCTAACGGAGCCAATTATCAGTTCAACGGTGCTTTAAAAACAGCTGAAGGAGAAATAGACAGAACTACAGGCTCTATCCGTTATAAAGTGCTTTTCCCGAATCCGGACCGCCTCATCAAACACGGTACTTCCGGGAAGCTTATCATTTCCGAACAGCAGAATAACGCAATCCTTATTCCACAGAAATCTACCTTCTCCATCCAGGATAAGACCTATGTTTTTGTAGTGGATCAGCAGAATAAAGTGAAAATGACCAGCATTAAGATCGGAACTACCTTAAGAGATTCTTATATGGTGGAAAGCGGTCTTAAAAAAGGAGATTTAATCATTTATGAAGGAACACAGTCTTTGAAAGACGGTGATATTATCAAAATCAAAAAGAAGTATTAACCTTTCATAATCTTTAAATCAATGGTAGAAATGTTTATAAGACGAAAGGTTCTTTCGTTGGTTATTTCCATATTATTTGTACTGCTGGGAATCATGGCGTTGCTGAAAATGCCGATCACCCAGTTTCCCGATATTGTACCGCCTTCAGTAACCGTTACGGCAAAATATACAGGAGCGAATGCCGAAGTGTCTGCCAATGCGGTAGCGCTGCCTTTGGAAAGGGCAATCAATGGAGTTCCGGGAATGACATATATGTCTACGGTAACCTCCAATGACGGGCTTACCCTTATTCAGGTGTTCTTTGAAGTAGGAACAGACCCTGATGTGGCAGCAGTAAACGTTCAGAACAGGGTAACAACCATTCTTGATGAACTTCCTGAAGAGGTGATCAGAGCCGGGGTAACTACTGAAAAAGAGGTGAACAGTATGCTGATGTACCTTAATATCACAAGTACAGATCCGAGCCAGGATGAGCAGTTCATCTATAACTTTACGGATATTAACGTCCTTCAGGAGTTGAAACGTATTGATGGAGTAGGACGTGCAGAAATCATGGGACAGAAGGAATACTCGATGAGAGTATGGCTGGACCCGCAGAAAATGGCTGCTTACAATATTTCCGCAGACGAGGTAATCACTTCCCTGCAAAAACAGAATATTTCCGCAGCACCGGGAAAAGTAGGTGAAACCTCTGGTAAAACCTCAAGCCAGCTTCAGTATGTCATTAAATATAAAGGAAAGTTTTTTGAGCCTAAGCAATATGAAGAAGTACCGATCCGGTCTGATGTGGACGGAACCATTTTAAAGCTTAAAGATATTGCCAAAGTTGAATTCGGGGCGATGAACTACGGAATGGTTTCCAAAACAGACGGAAGACCCTCTGCATCCATCATGATGAAACAGCGTCCGGGTTCCAACGCTTCTGAAGTAATCGAAAGTGTAAAGGCAAAAATGGAAGAATTGAAAGTCACCTCCTTTCCCCCGGGAATGGAGTATAACATGGCTTATGATGTTTCCCGATTCCTTGATGCTTCCATTAGTGCGGTACTCACAACCCTTATTGAAGCTTTTATTCTGGTAGGAATTGTGGTATTTATCTTCCTGCAGGACTGGCGTTCCACATTAATTCCTGTACTGGCTGTACCAGTGGCGTTGGTAGGAACTTTTGCATTTATGGACATGCTTGATTTCTCTGTCAATCTTTTAACATTGTTTGCGTTGGTCCTTGCCATCGGAATTGTGGTTGACAATGCCATTGTCGTCGTTGAAGCTGTCCATGTGAAAATGGAGGAAGGAATGAACGCGCTGGATGCCACCATCAGTGCCACCAAAGAAATTGCAGGAGCTGTAGTCGCTATTACGATCGTGATGTCTGCCGTATTTATTCCTGTGGCGTTCCTGGATGGGCCTGTTGGAGTATTTTACCGTCAGTTTTCATTAACATTGGCCATCAGTATTGTGATTTCAGGGGTGAATGCATTGACGCTTACTCCGGCGCTTTGTGCTATTATTTTAAAGCCTCATGACCACAATAAGAAGAAAACAATTATCGACAGGGCTTTCCAGAGTTTCAATACTGGCTTCGAAAGACTGACGAATGGTTATGTAGGTATTTTATCAAAATTTGCTACAAGAACTACAGTAACTTTCGGACTGCTGTTTTTATTCATCGGACTGACCTTTGTGACCAGTAAATTCCTGCCTACCGGATTTATTCCTATGGAAGACCAGGGAATGGTATACGTAAGCGTAACCACTCCACAGGGAGCAACCGTAGAGAGGACAGAAAAAGTACTGGATGAGGTCACGGTGATTGCCAAGAAGATTAAAGGAGTCGAAAACGTAACCACGCTGGCAGGCTACAGTATCGTAACAGAAATCGCAGGTTCGTCTTATGGAATGGCAATGATCAACCTTAAAGACTGGAAAGAAAGAAGTATTTCAGTAAATGATCTCATTGCAGAACTCTCTGATAAAACAAAAGGTATTGCAGATGCCCAGATTGAAATCTTTGCGCCGCCAACCGTTCCCGGATTCGGAAATACCAGTGGTTTTGAATTGCGTTTGCTGGACAGAACCGGAGGAACCATTGAAAACACAGATAAGATCACCAAGGATTTTGTTAAAAAACTCAATGAAGCGCCCGAACTGCAGAACAGTTTTACCAGTTTTGATGCTACCTTCCCACAGTACATGATCAATGTGGATTATGATATGGCAGCGAAGAAAGGTGTATCGGTAGACAATGCTATGTCTACGCTGCAAACTATGCTGGGATCTTACTACGCTACGAACTTTATCCGTTTCAGCCAGATGTATAAAGTGATGGTGCAGGCAAGTCCTGAACACAGGGATACCCCTGAAAGTATTCTGAATTTATATTTAAAAAATGATAAAGGCGAAATGGTTCCTTTCTCCACCTTCATTACCATCGAAAGAGTATACGGCCCTGAAGTGCTTACAAGGTACAACATGTATATGTCTGCCATGATCAACGGAGAACCCGCAGACGGTTACAGCTCCGGGGATGCCATTGCAGCAGTAGAACGTGTAGCCAAAGAAACATTACCAAGAGGATTTGATATTGAATGGTCAGGAATGACAAGGGAAGAAATCCTATCAGGAAACCAGACCGTTTATATCTTCGCCATCTGCCTTTTGTTTGTGTATCTGTTACTGGCGGCACAGTATGAAAGTTTCCTTCTTCCAATGCCGGTATTATTAAGTCTTCCAACAGGAATCTTCGGATCTTATATCGCATTGGTGGCTGCAGGGCTGGATAACAATATTTATGCACAGGTAGCCCTGGTCATGCTGATCGGACTTTTAGCTAAAAATGCCATCCTGATCGTGGAATTTGCCGTGGCAAGAAACAAACAGGGGTTTGATATCATTCCTGCAGCCATTGAAGGGGCAAGACAGCGTCTGAGACCGATCCTGATGACCTCCTTTGCTTTCGTAGCCGGACTTATCCCTTTATGTATAGCATCCGGAGCCGGGGCAATCGGTAACCGTTCTATTGGAACTGCTGCAGCCGGGGGAATGCTGATCGGAACCATCTTCGGACTGGTGGTGATTCCGGGACTGTATATATTCTTTGCAAAACTTGAAAATAAGAAGAAAGATGAAAAGATTAAATCATAGAAATATATTGTATGGGATTGCTTCTCTGAGCCTGGTTTCATGTGCTGTTCCCAAAGTAGCAGAACTGAAAAAGGCTCAGGAATTACCAGAGGAGTTTATTAAAACCGATAAAAACAAAAACCCGGATGAATTTCAGCAGATCAATCTGAAGGCTTATTTTACGGATCCTTATCTGCTTCAGCTTTTTGATAAGGTGGTACAGGCAAATCCGGATTTCCAGATTGCACAGCAAAGAGTGGAGATTGCCAACAGTTTTCTTCAACGTTCAAAGATGGACCTGTTGCCTTCCCTTGAAGTCGGAATAGATGCTTCCGGTAACCGATACGGAAAGTATACAATGGAAGGCGTTGGAAATTATGACACCAATCTTTCACCTAATATTACGGAAGACCAGAAAATTAACAGGGATTTTACGCCTAATTACTGGCTGGGAGCAAGAAGCAGCTGGGAAATTGATGCATGGGGAAAACTGAAAAATAAGAAGATTGCTGCCCAGAAGAAATATCTGGCTTCAACAGAAGGATTAAGATTATTGCAGGTAGAGCTTTTCACCGATATTGCCAATCTGTATTATCAGCTGGTAGCTTTGGATAATCGTCTTGCTATTTATCAGAAGAACTACAATCTTCAGCAAAGAGCCTTTGAAATTGTTTTAGCGCAGCGAGAAGTAGGTAAAGCTACCGAATTGGCAGTACAGCAGTTCAAGGCACAGAACAATAACTGGCTTGCAGAGATTGAACATATCCGGGTGGAAATCGTAACAGTAGAGCAGGCGATCACAACCCTGACAGGTAGCTATGGCGGAGAGGTGAAACGGGGGAAAGTATTAATGCCTACCAATATGGATGTTTTAAATAAAACCATTAATGTGGAAAATGTAATCCATTCCAGGCCGGATGTAGCAGCGAATTACTATGTTTTAGAAGCTTCCCAGGCTGATGCAAAGGCGGCAAGAGCTGCTTTTTATCCTAAGATTGACCTGGGAGCCGGTTTCGGACTGAATTCTTTTTCCGTGGAAACATTTTTTAAGCCAGGTTCACTGGCCGGACAGCTGTTGGGAGGATTGATGGTTCCTGTTTTCAATAAAGGACAGTTGAAATATGAATTTAAAGTAGCCAGCAAAGAGCAGGAAATTGCTTTTTTAAACTATCAGAAAAGTATTACCACTGCTTTTAATGAGCTTCAGTCTATTTTGAAACAAACAAAAATTTATGAACGTGTTCTGAAACTGAAATCAGAAGAAGTAGGTTTCCTGGACCGCGGTGTTGAGGTTTCCAATGATCTGTACCTTACAGGGTATGCCAACTATTTTGAACTGATCAATTCCCAGAAGAGCAAACTAACCGCTGAATTGGACTTATTACAGTTCCAGCATCAGAATACCAGAAATAACGTCCTGCTGTTTAAAGCACTGGGGGAAAACTGGATTAATTTTTACTTTTTTTACGATGAGAGGAGCTGCCTGAAATGGCAGCTTCTTTTATATTTAAATTTTCACTGTATTCTACGGGGCCTGTAAGGATATCTGAAAATAATTCAAGAATATTGCGTTAGAATCTAACTTTTATATGCCCCTAAAAAAGAGACTGTCCGCAAGGACAGTCTCTCTGTGTATAGTTTAAAACGGATCTGCTTTTAACACAGAAACATTTTTACAGGTACGTATTATTTAACAAGCTGTATTTCAACAGCAGAAAATCCTTTAGGAGATTTCTCTTTTTCAAAAGATACTTTGTTTCCTTTTTTCACCGGCTCTGCACAGTTATTGTTGTGGAAAAAGATGTTTTCTTTGCTGTTATCTTCAGTAATGAAACCATATCCCTTTTCACTCAGGAACGTAACAATTCCTGTTTTTCTTGGATCTTCTTCAATGATAGGAGCTGCACCCAGTTGAATATCATCAAGGTTTACTTCCTGTCTCTGTTCAGGGGGAGTAGAAGTTAATCTTCCGAATTCATCTACATACATGAATACATCCTCCATGTCTTTCCCTTTGTTGTTGTTCGTTTTACGTTCTTCGCGTCTTAGCGCCTTTTCTTTTTGCTTTTGAATTTTTTTCTTGAAATTTTCCTTTTTAGAAAAAGAATCTGCCATAAATTATTTTTAGTATTTAGTTTCTATAAATTAATCGGTTCAATCTGGCCTGCATGAGACCTATAAAGCCCGCCGATGTTTCCTGTCCTGGATATTTCAATCATACAGAGCTTTAAAATTCGCGACAAGTATTGTTCTTAATAGAAGAATAAAAGTTAAAAATATGGCTGCTCAAAAGGCAAAGACTGAATAAAAATATTCGCGTCGTTACAGAAAACAAAGTAGTGACTCGGTTTATTACGTACAAATATACAACAATAAAATGAATAATCAGGTTTTAAATGATTGATTATCAGAAATAGTGTTGCAGGATACGTTATGCTGTACATGTAAGCGTATCCGTAAAGTGGTAATAATCTTACAAAAAAATCCCCAGAAACCTGAGGATTATAAAAAAATATATTAAAAATGAAGTGGTGGTGCGTGATACGGGAGGAAGGTATCAAATGTTATGCCTAAAATTGATATGAGTTTGGGAATTATAGCCGGGTGTTTAAATTAAAAAGATACTCTCAGGACGTATCTGGCTGGTAAATAGCATTCTATTGAACAACTATTGTTTACATAAAAATAGTAAATGTTTTTTTCTGTATAGCACAGGAAAATGAAATTTCCGAAAATTTCACCATGTTGAGGCCGTTTTTATTATCCATCTTTGTCTCATTAACATTTAAAAATAAAAACAATGTCAACACAAAATGTAAAAGGAAAAGTTGTTTTAATTGCAGGAGGCGGTAAAAACCTGGGAGGATTATTAAGCAGGGATTTCGCTGCAAAAGGCGCAAAACTGGCCATCCATTACAACAGTGAAAGCTCAAAAGCAGAAAGCGAAAAAACACTGGCTGAGGTACAGGCACTGGGAGCAGAAGCATTTTTATTCCAGGGAGACCTTACCAAAGTAGATCATATCACAAAGTTCTTTGATGAAACCATTACCCGTTTCGGAGGAATCGATATTGCCATCAATACTGTAGGAATGGTGCTTAAAAAACCATTTTCAGAAACTACAGAAGCAGAATATGACATCATGTTCAATGTCAATTCAAAATCCGCTTATTTCTTTTTGCAGGAAGCCGGTAAAAAGCTGAATGACCATGGGAAAATCTGTACGATCGTTACATCATTGCTGGCGGCTTACACCGGGTTGTATTCCACATATGCAGGGGCAAAGGCACCGGTAGAGCATTTTACAAGGGCAGCTTCCAAAGAATTTGGAGCCAGAGGTATTTCCGTAACCGCAGTGGCTCCCGGCCCAATGGATACTCCTTTCTTCTACGGGCAGGAAACGGATGATGCCGTAGCTTATCATAAATCAGCATCCGCGTTGGGAGGATTGACAGATATTAAAGATATTGCTCCTTTGGTAGAATTTCTGGTGACAGAAGGCTGGTGGATTACAGGGCAGACCATTTTTGCCAATGGTGGATATACAACAAGATAATACTTTGTAAAATCCATTAAAAAGAAAACTCACTGAAAACAGCTTTCAGTGAGTTTTTATTTGTAAAGAAATAATAAATCAAGCGGTTTTAATCTTTCCTTTCTCCAGTATACTTTTGATAATAAAGAATAATCCAAGAAGAACAAATGGAATACTCAGAAGCTGCCCCATGTTAAGGATCATTCCGTGCTCAAATTCTACCTGATCTACCTTGATAAACTCTATCAGAATTCTCATAATGAAGATCAGCAGGATACTGATTCCAAAGTAAAATCCTTTTCCGATTTTAAAGATATTCTTCCTGTAAATGAAATACACAGCAAGGAAAATAATAAAATAAGAAATCGCTTCATAAAGCTGGGCCGGATGTCTCGGGAGATCATCTGTCTGACGGAATATAAAAGCCCACGGAACATCAGTAGGAACTCCGATAATTTCAGAATTCATAAGATTGGCCAGCCTGATGAAAGTACCTCCCAACGGAAGTACAATGGCTATTGCATCCAGAACGGTCATAAATGGGATAGCATATTTTCTCGCATAAATGAGAAGCATAATCACCAGACCGATACCGCCGCCATGACTGGCAAGACCCGCAAATCCTGTAAAGTGGTAGCTTCCGTCCGGACCTTTCTGAATGGGTAAAAATATTTCAAGCGGATGCTGAGAATAATAATCAAAATCATAAAAAAGACAATGCCCCAATCTGGCTCCCACCAGAATTCCTATCAGTGCATAGGAGAATAAAGCTTCATGGGCCTGCGTGCTGAGACCTTCCTTCTTATAGATGCGTTTTAAGATATTCAGGCTCAAAACAAGCCCTGCGAGAAACAGTAATCCGTAATATTTGATAGGAATTCCCAGGATATTGACGATTTCGGGATTGATGTCCCAGTTGATATATAATAAATTCATTGCTGCAAAGATAGGAAAATAGGATTTTCCGGGAAAAACACTACTGTCCGGGAGTTCTATGATCTGAGTCATAAAGCGTTAGGAGTATGTTGTCTACATTTGAACCTACACACACCACAAAATTTAATTATATGAAATTCATTGTATCATTCATTGTGCTTGCCGGCCTTTTTGTCGTCGGCTGCAAAAAAGAACCTCAGACACAACGGACCAATACAGATACCATTATGGCATCTGACAGTCTTACCTCCGGCTCTGCCCAGATTTCACCGGATTCGGCAGATCAAACTCCTACGGTGGACAGCTCTGCGTATGACGTAGATTCTATTAAAAGAAGTAAATAATCGTATTTACAGCCATTAACGTTTTAAAGCGGGATAGATTTCTTTTAAAAAAGAGATCAGTAAAGAATTCTATTAAGATATAAACCGGGACATCACGACTTATTAACCCATGATACTATTGTTATGGCAGATATCTCATTATTTAAAGAAACAGGAATACAGATTACCTTATTGCTTACTTTGATGGTCATTGTAGCCGGCCTTATCATTGTGGTTCTGAAGTTTTTATCCATCTATGCTAAAATATTAAGGCGGAAAGAATTTACTGAGAGAAAAAAGAAATAGAAAATCTTTCTCCTGAAGAAGTAGAAGATTATGAACAACGGGAAAAAGAGCTCAGTTTCAGCCTTCCGGAAAATGGTCTTTCAGGTACCCTGCCGCCTGCAGATACAAAAGGAGTTGTACAAAACATCAATTCTGTTGAAGAGTTAAGGGTATTTCCCACCAAAAGGAGAACATCTTCATTTCAGAAATATATTTCTCCTGAACTGAGCCGCCTGATTCTTTATTTTCTGGGAACAGCCATATTCTGGCTTTTGCTGGGGACAACCTTCGGATTATATGCAGGTATAAAACTGGTCGCCCCGGATATAGAGCATACAAGCTGGTTCAGCTATGGAAGGCTTAGGCCGGGTCATACCAATGCTGTATTCTGGGGCTGGGCATCTCTGGCGATGCTGGGTTTCGCTCATTATGTGATACCGCGGGTAAGCAATGTTGAGAAATTTAATATAAAACAGGGGTATCTTTCTCTTATTCTGGTCAATGCAGCTGTTCTTGCCGGAACAATTTCCGTACTTTCAGGAGTAAATAACGGCGGGGGAGAATACCGGGAATATATCTGGCCGATCATGATTACTTTCGGGATAGGAGTGGCGCTCTCACTGCATAATTTCTTTAAACCCATTGCACACAGAAAAACCAAAGAAATTTATTTATCTAACTGGTATATTGTATCAGGGACAATGTTTATTGTTATTGTAATAGTTATCGCTTATATTCCTATCTGGCAGGACGGGGTAGGAGAGACCATTATTCAGGGATATTATATGCATCAGGCTATCGGAATGTGGTTCATGATGATCAACCTGGGACTGATGTATTATTTTTTACCACAGCAGCTGAATAAACCTATCTATTCTTACAGCTTAGGCGTGCTGGCTTTCTGGACCCATACCTTTTTCTATACCCTGATCGGAACCCACCACTTTATTTTCAGTGCCATCCCATGGAGGCTGCAGACAACAGCTATCATTGCAAGTGCAGGGATGCTGATTCCTGTGGCGGCGGGTACAGCCAACTTCCTTCTGACATTTAATGGAGCCTGGTATCAGCTGAGGACAAGCTACACACTTCCGTTTTACTTCATGGCGATCATATTTTATTTTACAGGATCATTCCAGGGAACGGTGGAAGCTTTCAGGTATACCAACCTTCTCTGGCATTTTACGGATTTTACTGTAGCGCATTCACATCTTACCATGTATGGAATCATCACATTTATGCTTTGGGGATTTTTCTATACGCTGGTTCCCCGGCTTACAGGAAAGGAACCTCCGAAGCTTTTAGTGGGAATCCATTTCTGGTTTGCACTGATCGGGCTGTTGTTTTATGTTATTGCTTTAATGATTGGCGGAACGCAGACAGGAGAACTCTGGATCAAGAAAAAACCTTTCATTGAAGGGGTGATCAATATGGCGCCTTTCTGGCTTTGGAGAGCTATCGGAGGAACATTGATGTGGCTGTCCCATTTGATTTTCGCTTATAATTTTTATAGGATGGTAAGAAAAGAAAATCAGGTAAGAGCTCCCAGGACACCTGCAGAAATTCTGGCCGCAAAGAAACAGTTTGGAAATACAGAGTTTAACACTTAAAGATCAGCATCATGATATTTTTAAACGACCATAGAATCCTTTTCGGCTCTGCACTTTTACTTTTTGTTTCACTTACCCTTTACATTGCCATATTCCCTGCTTTGGAGAACCAGAAGATCAATAAGCCTTTACCAAGACAGTCTAAAATTCTGACAAAAGAGGAGCAGGCCGGTAAAAGGGTTTATATAGATAACGGATGCATTGCCTGTCATACCCAGCAGGTCAGAAATGTCGAAATGGATAATGTTTTCGGAAAAAGACCAAGCATACCGGCGGATTTTGCCATCAATACCCGGACAGATTTCTGGAGAAACACAGCCAATCTGATGGGCACCCAGAGAACCGGGCCGGATCTCACCAGTATCGGGGAAAGACAGCCCAGTGCAGAATGGCATCTGATTCATCTCTATCAGCCGAGAGCTGCCGTTGAAGAATCTGTGATGCCTGCCTATCCCTGGCTTTTTATAGAGAGGGATTATCTTCAGCCTGGAGATGTTGAGGTGAAAGTTCCTGAAAAATTTCGTCCCAGGTACAAAAAAATTGTTGCGGGTCCTGAAGCCCTTCTGCTGGTAGCTTATCTGAAATCCCTGAAACAAACGGATTATACGGATAAATCTATTGTTCCTGCATTTCTCTATAAACAGAAAAAAGAAGAAGGTGCAGCACAGGGAGGAAATGCTAATTTACCGGATGGAGGTTCGCTCTTTACCGCCAATTGTGCAAGCTGCCATCAGGCTAACGGAGAAGGGGTTCCGGGAGCATTTCCACCATTGAAAGGAAGCCCTGTGGTTACAGGAGGAGACCTTGAGCTGTATGTCACCATCATCATGAAAGGCTATGATCCGAGGCCGGAATTTGCGACCATGCCGCCTGTGGGTACCAATGCCAACTTCACTCCTGAAGATGTAGCTGCCATTATGAACCATGAGCGGACCAGCTGGGGAAACAATGCCAAAAAGGTAACCGCTGAAGAAGTAAAAACAATAATGGATAAAATAAAATAACAATGAGAAATGTTTTAAAAAAGATAGCTGTCCTGTCTGGAATATTCTTTACAGTCTATGCATTTGCCTGTGATGCCTGTAAACTTCAGCAGCCCGAAGTAACAAGAAACTTTACCCACGGAACCGGCCCGGAAAGTAACTGGGACTGGTTTATCGTAGGATTTGTCATATTGATAACAGTACTGGCATTTATCCTTTCTGCAAAATACTTGTTCAAACCAGGAGAAAAAGATAAATCCCATATTAAATACTCCGTTTTTTCAGGTGAAAATTAAAGATCATGACAAAAGATAAAAGCAAAGTTTTTTTATTTATCGATGACGATCCGGCTCCCATTGCAGAGCTGGACACCCCTATTGTTTTTGATCTGGATACCAAAAAGCTCACGGACGGAGAGCATACTCTTAAGATCGTAAGCCATTCGCCATCCGGAAGAGAAGGTATCAGAAACATACAGTTTACCGTTGCTAATGGCCCTGCAATACGGATAGAAGGCCTTAAAAATAAAGATGTGGTAGATGGTACACTTTCTCTGATGATCAATGCGTATGACAAAGGGAACCAGAAAAGCTTCCTGATCAATGGGAGTGAAACACCGCAAACCATTCCTTTCTGGATATGGATTATTGTCATCGTGTTTGCAGCGTGGGCACTCTATTATGAAATAACAAGTTACAATATTCAGTAATTGCCGTGTAATACAACAATTGCTCAACTTCAGCGGGCTTTGTGTAGAAACAGCCATAGGAACAATAAAAATGCTGGAAGGAAATAATACTGTTAAAATTGAAAACCGGAAGATCTTCTTCTGATTCGCATAGATTTATAGATTAATGTTGAAACTTGTCATATGGAGTAATCTGTATGACTTGTTTTTAAATAAATTTTTAAAATAAAATTATGATAAAAGATATTTTAGACAGATGGCCGGATTGGCGGGAGTATTTTAAAGGAAGTGCTTTTTTAGGTATTGCAGGACTTGCTGTACTTTTTATCCGGAATACACAGAATAAAGAAATAAAAACGCTTCAGCATAAGCTTGATGAACTGATGGCTGCACGTAAAGATAAGGACAGGGAAACAGAAAACCTTACAGAAGATGAGCTGAGCCAGCTTCACAGATTCTATGAAGATCTTGAAAAACAGCGCAGAGAGAAATATATACCTGATAACAACCGGCCGGAAAATCTGCAGATGAATTGCCCCAGATATAAGTAGACGATCCAGGGTAAGGGATTATGTATTGAAAATGGACCTAATATATTATGCTTTATGAAAAAGAAATATTTAGTGGCCTATGTTCAGATGTTTTATTTTCTGCTTACCGCAGTATGGCCATTTGTTCACCTTGAAAGCTTTTTGAAAATTACTGGTCCCAAGACGGATATATGGCTGGTGAAAACGGTCAGCTTGCTGATTTTACCTTATGTTTTCCTTATTTTATATGTTTTGAAAATAAGGCGGAGTGCTTTGGTTATGCTGGTCATTATACTCTGTTCTGCCGGACTCGCTGGAATTGATCTTTATTATTATATACATGACGTAATCAGATGGACTTATATGATAGACTTTATTCTTGAAGTAACATTCATTGTTTACTGGATTTTTATAATAAGATCAGTATCACAAAAAAGTCTTTCAAAATATAAAGACTTTATCCTAAATGCCTTAATTTAAAACGATTCTTGACGAAACATTTGGTAACTTTAACGTGCTATCAAAACAAAAAGTTATGCATCATCAGCTGGAGAAACATTATGTAAACAGGGTAGGATGGCTCCGGGCTGCCGTATTGGGAGCCAACGACGGGTTATTGTCCACCACAAGTATTGTTATTGGAGTTGCGGCAGCAGAGCCCGAACGGCATATTATTATCCTTGCAGCGCTGGCAGGTATGATTGCCGGAGCAATGTCTATGGCCGCAGGTGAATATGTTTCCGTAAGCTCTCAGGAAGATACGGAAAAAGCAGATCTGATGCGCGAAAAGCTTGAACTTGAACAAATGCCGGAGATAGAGCTCAGAGAATTAGCCAAAGTGTATGAAAAAAGAGGCTGTACCAAAGAAACGGCCATGCAGGTAGCAATTGAACTTACTGAACATGATGCCCTGGGAGCACATGCCCGCGACGAACTGGGAATAAACGAAATAACACAGGCCAAACCTTTGCAGGCGGCGATGGCTTCTTTCGGTTCATTTGCGGTAGGGGCTTTATTGCCGTTTGCGGTTTCCCTTTTGGCACCTATTAAACAAATGGTGTATTTCCAATATGGGTTTTCAATCATATTCCTAATGCTTTTAGGAGCAATCTCTGCGAGAGCCGGAGGTTCAAATATTAAAATCGCAGTATTGAGGATTTGTTTCTGGGGAACTGTTGCCATGGGAATTACAGCATTGGTGGGCCGCATTTTCGGGGTTAGTGTGGCGTAAAGGCTGTGATGTCCGTCTTTTGCTCTGGAGAATATTACGGCAATTCGCATTCAGACTTCCCTGCAGTTGATTGCTTAAGGATTTTTAAGACAGGGTTTCGGAATTTTTGAATACCTATTGATATTGCTGCTTATGAAGTAAATGTTTCACCTACAATAGTCCAACATCAACCGATTATCTTTCCGAAATTGTGAAAAAACCGGAATCTTTTCAGCCGTTGAAATTGATCATGAGCAGTCTATCATTGTGTTTGGCTTAGAAATAATCTGCAAAAGGGATATTTTTGTATATTTAAAAGGCATCAAAATATACTGCAAAAAGCTGGTTTTATGCTTACATGTAACTTAAAGAGAACTGATAACAAATGATACAACAAGAATTCGCTAACAGAGCAAAAGAGATTTTAGAACCGGACGACAATGTTATTGGCTTAGCTGTTGCGGGTTCCTGGCTTACCGGTGAAATAGATGAATTTTCAGACCTGGATCTCATTCTTGTAACCCGACAAAAAATTTCTGACGATAAGAATTTAATGCTTGGCTATGCAAGAAAGCTGGGAAATTTTTTGTCAGGGTTTACCGGAGAACATGTGGGAGAGCCGAGATTATTGATATGCCTGTATGACAATCCGCTTTTGCATGTGGATATCAAGTTTTTAACCCCTGAAGAATTTCAGAGCCGTATTGAAACCCCAGCTCTTCTCATTGATAAGGGTGGACAACTTGCGAACATCATTCATCATACAGAAGCCGGGTTTCCCTATCCGGATTATCAGTGGATAGAGGATCGTTTTTGGACCTGGATTCATTATGTATTACTGAAAATAGGACGTGGAGAATATTTTGAAGCATATGACTTTATGGGATTTCTGCGCATGATTGTATTGGGGCCGTTACTCCACATAAAAAACGGAAATTTACCTCGCGGTGTGAGAAAAGTGGAAACTGCTTTAGATACTCCTGATCTTGAAAAATTGAAACTTACCATTCCGGATTATAACAGACAATCCTTATTGGAAAGTTTGAGAAACGCAGTATCATTATATAGAGATCTAAGGGCAGAACTTTTTGGCAGTAAAGTACATTTGCAAAACAACACTGAAGAAAAAGTGATGAGGTATTTTGAAGAAATAGAAAACAAACACTAGCTAAACAAATTGAAGCGGAAACCTGAAGCTTTTGTACGGAAGTAATTATAAAAAACGGAGTGTTATTGTGAAAAAACAATATAAACCATGCAGTACAAAAAAATAAAGCCTTGTAAGGAATTAGAACCTTTTATTCATTTCTATTGGGAATTGAGGGGAAATGAAATAGAGAGGCAATGGGAAAGGGTTTTCCCTGATGGCTGTGCGGGTATACTCATAAATTTGGGAAATAAATGCTTAACGGATAACGGATTGCTCTCAATGGAATATGGAAAAACTTATGTAGTTGGTGCCATGAATTCTTTTAAAGATAGCTTTATCGACAGCGAAACCCATTTAGCAGGAGTATGCCTGAAACCTGCCACTTTTACAAATTTTTACAGCTTTGCCTCACAAAATGAATTAACAAATGCCACTGTTGAATTTGAAAAAGCCAATTCCTTTAATGTTGATAAAACATCTGAGAATCCTTTCCATTATTTTGACCAGTTCTTTTCCGGGAGACTCAAAAGCAAAAATATCCGGCTGCAGGAAGTACTTAATCATATACATTCAAGCAATGGAAACATAAGGAGTAACGAGCTGGCCAAAATACATTTTACGACGGTAAGACAACTGGAGCGGAATTTTAAAAAACTAATCGGATTATCACCCAAAGAATATTCAAATATTATCAGGTTTCAGCATGCTATGAGTTTGATCAAAAATTCAAATCAAAGCCGGAGCTTATTGGAAATTGCGTTTGAATGCGGTTATTATGATCATTCGCATCTTACCAATGAAATCAAGAAGAATACCGGACTTGCGCCCTCATTGCTTTAATGTGTCGCATTTTTACAAAGTACAGATCGTTGTATAGAAGTAAATTTGCTTCAATATTAAAATCAAAACCGATGCGAAAATTATCACTTTTCATTGCAATGAGCTTAGATGGCTACATCGCAAAACCTAATGATGACCTGAGCTTTCTGAAGATAGTTGAAAAAGAAGGTGAGGATTACGGTTATGCGGACTTTACTTCCGGAATTGATACCATTATTATAGGTAGAAAAACCTATGATTATGTACTGAAAGAAATTGGCTCATCTCATTATGACAACGGGCAACGGGATGTATACGTAATCACAAGAACAGCAAGGCCGAAAGAGGGCAGAACGACTTTCTATAAAGGAGATATTACAGAACTGGTTAACCATTTAAAATCCAGTGAAGGAAAAAATATATATTGTGACGGTGGTGCTGAAATAATAAATGAATTATTGAAGCATGATCTGATAGACGAATTTATTATTTCGGTGATTCCGGTGTTATTAGGCAACGGGACAAAGCTTTTTAAAGACGGCCGGCCTGAAAGCTCAATTGAATTTATTACAGCAAAAACATTTGAAACCGGGTTGGTACAGCTGCAGTACAAGCGAAAAAAATAACAGTTTTTCTGATGAGGCTGCGATAAGTAAAGGTATAGTTTTTAAAATTTGATATATATTTAAGTATCCAAATTTTTTCCTATGCTTAAAGACTTTGAATTTTATCTGTTCCTGGTTTTCCTGATTACAATGCTTATCATGCTGGCTAATAAGATTAAGGTAGCATATCCGGTTTTACTGGTCGTGGCCGGGCTTATCATAAGTTTTATTCCCGGGGTGCCATCCATTAAAGTAGAGCCGGAATTACTATTTATCATCTTCTTACCTCCATTACTGTACGAAGCTGCGTGGTCAACCTCATGGAAAGAACTTTGGAGATGGCGCAGGATTATCTTCAGCTTTGCCTTTGTAGTTGTTTTCTTTACCGCATTGTCGGTTGCCGCTTTTGCCAATTATTTTATTCCCGGGTTTTCTCTGGCTCTCGGTTTTTTATTGGGCGGGATTGTTTCTCCACCTGATGCCGTTAGCGCCGGAGCCATTCTGAAATTTGTAAAGGTTCCGAAAAGACTGGCTTCCATTCTTGAAGGTGAAAGTTTGCTGAATGATGCTTCTTCTTTGATTATTTTCAGGTTTGCTATGATTGCTGCTGCAACCGGACAGTTTGTTTGGCATGAAGCAGCAGGAAGTTTTGTATGGATGTGCCTGGGAGGCCTTGGAATCGGGCTTGCGATTGCATATGTCTTTCTGAAAATCCATAAAATGTTACCTACCGACTCAAATATAGATATTCTGCTGACTTTCATTGCACCGTTTTCTATGTATCTGGCTGCAGAACAGCTGCACGCATCCGGAGTTCTGGCAGTGGTAACCGGAGGACTGTTTCTTTCTTACCGGAGTCATGATTTTTTAAGCAGTGCATCCCGAATACGTACCGTAACGGTATGGGAAAGTCTTTGTTTTCTGTTGAACGGAATTGTTTTTATGCTTATCGGTTTAGATTTACCGGAAATTGTTTCCGGTCTAGGTGATACAGATATTTATACTGCGATAGGGTATGGAATTGCAGTTACTATAGTGTTGATTATTGTCCGGATTTTGGCAGGATATGGAGCACTGGTGACCACCTTGATTATGAGGAATTTTATCACCGTTGCTGATCCTCAGTCACCGGGCTGGCAAACTCCTCTGATTATTGGGTGGACCGGTATGCGGGGGTAGTGTCCCTGGCAGCAGCACTTTCCATTCCCATGACTTTAGATGATGGGTCTCCGTTTCCTCAAAGAAATATGATCCTGTTTATTACATTTATTGTAATCCTGTTAACACTGCTTTTACAAGGGCTTACCCTTCCTTTTTTACTTAAGAAATTTCCTCCGGTAGACCGCGATTTCATAAGAAGTGCGAAAGAGATAGATTATGACATTCAGAATAGTCTGGCAAAAGTAGCGCTTGATAAAATCCGGAGCGACTATGCTGATAAAATAGAAAGTTTTCCGGCGTTAAAAGATCAGTTACAGAAATATGAAAATCAGTTGAGCAGTTCTGAAATTATTTTAAATTACGAAGAATACAGACATATTTATATTGACATTCTCGACACCCAAAGAAATTGGCTTATCAATAAAAACCGCGAAGAACTGTTACTGGATGAAAATATCATCCGAAAACATCTCAGAATATTGGATTTGCAGGAGGAAAGACTGAATATGAAAGGATATACTGTTTAATTCATAATTTAAGTTAAAAAAGAGTCCGTCTCACAACTCGTGAAACAGACTCTTTTTATGAACAATACTTTATTGGACATCATTTCAGAGAATAGGAAAATGATTCTTATAGTACGTCATTTTCTGATACAGAATCTCTTTTAATCTGTCACTTTTAATTGCTGAATTTTTCCGTCATTAATTTCAAAATGAAATTTTAAAATGATCGGATTGCCCGGAAATGGTCCTGAAATTTCCGCTGATAGGATATTTTCTTTTTCGATATAATCCAGCGGCTCCATCGTGGCTTTATATTCTTTATTGGATTTGTCAATCCACTTTTCAATTTCTGTTTTTCCGTTATGGATTTTGCCTTCATCAAAGACTACAGCTGTTTCCGTGAAACATTCGGCATAGGCAGCACTATCGAAATTGTTCTGTGCTCTTACCAGTTCGGTGATTACTTTTGGTAAATTCATATTTTCTGTTGTTAGGGATGATTAAATTGTTGGTACTGTTCCGCCATCGATTACATATTCAGTTCCTGTTAAATAGCCGGCTCTTGGTGAAACAAGAAAACCGACGAATTCCGCTACTTCTTCAGGCTCGGCAGGTCTTCCGAAAGGTATTCCTCCCAATGCATCCATTACACCCTGCTGCGCTTCTTCTATCGTACTGTTCGAATTTCTTGCAATTTCTCCCAGCCATGCTTCCGAAGCTGTCGTATTGATCCAGCCTGGTGAAACAGTCAGCACCCGGACGCCTTTAGGGGTAACTTCGTTGGATAAGCTTTTACTGTAGTTTCTCAAGGCAGCTTTTGCAGCTGCGTAAGGCAAAGTAGAATCATAAAGAGGCAATTTACCCTGAATTGAAGCGATGTGAATGATAACACCACTTTTTCGTTCAATCATCTGTGGTAAAAATCCTCGGTCCAGCCGAACCGGAGCAAGCAAATTAGCCTGCAGGGTTGATTCCCAGTCTTCATCACTTAATGCATAGAATCCACCGGCAGGTGTTGATGAAGAGCCGAGGTTGTTGATCAGGATATCCAGTTTTCCGTAGTTCGTAAGCACTTCGCTGATTACTTTTTGTGAGCCTTCTGCTGTGCTCAGGTCGGAAGCAATGAAATGCAGATTGCTGTTTTCCTGCTCAGGTGCATTTCTTGCGGTAATAATAACCGTTGCACCAGCCTGCAGCAATCTTTCCGCTATTGATTTTCCGGTGCCTTTTGTACCTCCTGTCACCAATGCAATTTTGCCTGATAACTCATTGTTGTAATTAAATTGTTCCATTTTTAAGAATTATTTATAGGACAAAATTGAGGTATAAAAACAGCTCGGACAAGTACGGAATTACGATTCATATAGGGATAAATTATTCCCCTATTGTGCAAATGGGAACATAGACTTAATTTTACATTATGTACGAGAGAAAAATAATTCCGAACTTAAATTGCGGTCTTGATCTGATTGGTGAAGTACTTTACGGCAAATGGAAGATACGCCTGCTTTGGTTTATTTATCAGGGACATAAAAGACCAAGTGAATTGCAGCGTAAGATCCCGGATGCATCACGGAGGGTTTTAAACATTCAGCTAAAAGAGCTGGAAGACCACGAGCTGGTTACCAAGAAAATTTATCCCGTTGTTCCTCCAAAAGTAGAATATAGCTTAACTGATTTTGGTGAAAGTCTGATTCCTGTTGTAAGTGCTTTGGGACAGTGGGGTGATCAGCACGAAGATCGGTTAAGAAAATTGATTATTAAGAGAATTCAGGGATCTGCAGGTACAGAAGAGAATTAAAGTTTCTCTTTTTTTATTGAGTATTCAAATACGCTTATATCTGTTATGACTTGAGCTTTTTAAGTGTGAAATTATTAATTAGGCAATTTTTTAACTTACTAAAAACAAAAGCCTCTGAAAATCAAAAATGGCACCGTTTGGATTTTGGTGAACTGCTGGCTGGAACATTAAATCATTTTTTTGCAGATTTGGATGATGTTTTGAGTGTATGTGTTTGATTTTTAGTTTTTAAATTTATTTTTCTTTGGAACCTATGTTTATGTAGCTTCATAATTTGTAGTAGAAGTTTTGTATTGATAAGGATTAGGGGAGGCAAAATGTTTAACCATACAGCACCAGACTTTTCTTGATATAGGTCATCGTTTTAAAGCTTCAAAAAAATGGAAATTAGATCATATTTTATATAAGGGAAATTTCATAATACAAAATCAATTAGAATGGAAATAGGAATAGATAGCTTCATTGCTACCGGTGCGTATGATGGCTTATTGCGTCCAGAGAAAAATATTGAAGCTATGGAAAATTTGTTGTCAAAGATAGAGTTTGCAGACCAGGCCGGATTACATGTCTTTGGGCTTGGAGAACATCACCGCAAAGAATTTTGGATGAGTCTCCGGCAGTAATATTGGCAGCAGCGGCAGCGAGGACTAAGAATATTCGGCTGACAAGTGCTGTTACAGTACTTAGTGCGGCTGATCCTGTAAGAGTATTTCAGGAATATGCAACATTGGATATTATTTCCAAAGGCCGGGCTGAGATTGTAGCCGGGAGGGGATCATTTATTGATGCGTTTCCTTTATTTGGATTCAATACTCAGGACTATGATGCTCTTTTTGAAGAGAAAATTAAATTGCTTCTTGAAATCCGTGATAATGAAACTGTGACCTGGAGCGGGAAATTCCGTCCTGAACTGAAACAACAGGCAGTATATCCGAGACCGGTACAGGAACAATTGCCAGTTTGGATAGGAGTAGGAGGAACTCCACAATCTTTTATGCGGGCCGGAATCCTGGGACTTCCATTAATGGTGGCTGTTATCGGAGGCGAAACGCATCGTTTTCGTCCATTGATAGACTTATATTATGAAGCCGGAGAAAAAGCCGGGCATCCTCGGGAAAAGCTTAAAGTAGGATTACATTCGCTGGGCTTCGTGGCGGATACAACAACTACAGCAAAAAATATCTATTTTCCTGGTTACCAGGAAATGATGGGTAAAATTGGAAAGGAGAGAGGGTGGGCTGCTCCTACACGGGATATGTTTGAAGTTCAGGCTGCTCCTGCCGGAGCTTATGTTATTGGCGATCCAGAAGAAGTTGCAGAAAAGATTTTACGGCATAGTGAGGCGTTAGGCGGTATATCAAGATTTACATTTCAGATGGATAATCCCGGACTGAGTCAAGATAATATGCTTAGGGCGATTGAGTTAATTGGGACAAAGGTAATTCCTATTGTCAATAAAGCATGATTATTTTTTGACCGCTCGGGATCGAATTCTGCTCAACGTTTCCTGCGTAATACCTAAATATGATGCAATCAGATGCTGTGGAAATCGTTGCGAAAACTCAGGGTAGCTATCAATGAGCATATTATATCGCTCTTCTGCTGTCATACTTATGGCAGCATTGATTCTTTTCTGAGTGGCGAAAGAATAATTTTGGTCCAAATGACGGGTAAGTTCATTCATGATAGGAAGTGTGAATACTTCTTCTCCGGCTTGTTTTGTTAAGACCAATAAATCAGCATCTTCACATGCCTCAATATTGAAGGAAGAGGGTGAAAGTTTTGAAAAACTTTCACGATCACCCACCCACCAGCCTTCAATATAAAGACTTATGATATGTTCGGTACCTTTAATATCTGTACTGTATTTTTTCATGGAACCCTTAGCAAGAAATCCCATATAACTGCTTACATCCCCTTCATGCAAAAAGAATTCCCGTTTTTTGAGTTTATAAGGAACAAAATTATTTTTTATAATGTTAATTTCATTAGCTGCTAAAGGTCTGGAGACCCGTGAATTGATGTATTCAATTAAAGTGTCGTACATTAGTTGTAATTGTAAATATAAATATACTGAAAGTTATCATTACAATCAAGATTGTTAAGAATAATCTAACCTTCTCCTGACCTTCTCCAACTATATTATAATTAGACAAACTTCTATTATTGTAATTAAAATGCTTTATTCCATAGAAGCGATTTATAGAATCAAAAACTCAAATAGATATGCTTTGAAAAATAGAATAAATATCTTGAGAATTCCTTTTAAAGAATATCATAATATACAAAGCTTAATAGATGATGCAATTACCAAAATTAATAATCAAGAAAAGCAGCTTAAAAAGTATCATAATTTATTAAATGTTTTCAGAATAAGCTATGTTGCTATAATTGTAAAAAGGAGAATGAGATTAAAAAAATTACTATTAGGAAATAAAATAAGACAGTATTATTTATCAGATCTACATAATAAGAGATATCAACTATAAAAATATACTAATTCAAAAATCCATCTCTAAAATTTCAGAGATGGATTTTTACGAGTTTATTCTAACTCAAAATGAAAAAACTGTTCAGATTTTTAAAACCCTGCTTAATAAGCTGTTCAGATTTTCTTTACCCTGTTTTTTCGTTGTTAAAAGTAAGCATATTTTTTAAAAAAACAACTTTTGAATGATTGTTAAGTATTTAATGCTTACTATTTATTAAAAGCTTAACTTAATGAATAATAAAGGTTGTCTTACTATTTAAGGATAGTACAATTGTTTTTGCATAGAGCTATTATGTAAATTTTGAAAAAAACTTATTACCTCAAGGCATCAATATTTCCAATGTATTTACTAATTATTTGTAAATCACTACTTTCATCTGGGTTTAAATCAGTTTTCTTAATCAGTGATATTATTTTAGAATAAAAACTATTATTAAAACCATCAAGTGCTTTCTGATATTCAATATCAGTATATGATATTTTGAAATCATCAAATGAAAATGTAAAACCGATATTTGAATCAAATATCATATCAATTAAAATTTCCTCAGATAGTATTATTGAAGATTTGTCTTTTGGTAAAATTTCCTTTAACTTGAAATTTGTTTCATATTTTTTGAATTCTTCAGATCTAATTGTTTTCTTTGAAACTTTGCCCTTTTCAGATACACGTTTATGAGCAATTGTAGTTACAAGTTCACCTATATCTTCTTGAGATAATGTTTTCGTAGTAAGTAATTCTTTTTTTGTTTATTAACAATTTTAGGAATGTATTTTTTGAAAATGATTCTGTATCATATACTCCAATGCTGTAACCTGAATTATTTGACTTGATTTTAGCTAATGGTCTAAATATTTCATTAATTTCTTCCTCTGAAAACTCTTCTTTAATCTCATTAATTTCTTGTTGACCAAGAGGATTAATGAAAATCTCATTATGGAATGTTTTCACAATATTTGACTTTAAATTAACGATCTCCGTTTCTTCATCATTTCTTTTCATCCAATCATTAGCAATTGAAAATCTAAAACTTCCATAACTTGAATGTGTAACTATAGGGTTGATGATCCTGTCGATTTCCTTTTGTAATTCACTCAAATTATCATCTCGGAATTTAGCTAAGCGTTTTACCTTTGTTAATGCATAAGCCTTCAAAGATTTCAAGTAATTATCCGTAAAATCTTTAATCATTTCTAAAGTAACTGAATGACCAAATATGAGGTTCGTTGGTTCTAAAGTATAGTGCGTACTGTTTTGTCGTAGAACATTTAAGTAGGAAAGTTCTTTTTTCTGCCCTATAGGATTTATATTCTTTAAAGAAACTAAAATTTCTAATGCATCATACAATTGTTGCTTAACATCTTCGTCAGCACTATTTGTTAATCCAAAAAATATAAATTTTTGAGCTTCTTCCACTTCTCCAGCCTTTAAATTTAAAAACGCTGCGCTTCTAATCAATATACTTCTTGTAGGTTCAAGGTCAGGTTTGTCAAAGTAAAAGTTAGCAACTTCGCCCTCTAACCTTGCAGCCGTTTTATAAAGTTCTAATGAAGCATCCAAGTCACCTTCGTCTAAAGCTTGTTTTGCTTTAAATGAGTAATCCATAGCTTCTCTATGTTGTAACTTTGGTTTCATTTATGAATTTCTTTTACGGTTGTTGGTTTAGCAAAAAGTGTGACAACTACAGATGATGCTTGGTCTTTTTTTGAACCTCTATTAATTTGTTCGTGTTTCTTTTTTATTCGATTTACTAAGGTGTTTGACTTGTTTTCCTCCAAAATACCAGATATTTCAACATAATGATATTCTTCATCAAGAAAATTTAAATCATCATCATCAGGTTCGTTCTTGGAAAATCTATAATCAACACCATCACCAATTTCAGTTTGCTCTACGTATTTGTAATCCATTATAACTGACATAACAAACCAGGCTAACGCAACACCACCATGATTAGCAATGTCTTTATCCTCTTTCATTGTCACTTTTGAAAATTTTGAGTCCCAAGTAACAATGTTCTTAATAGATTTTCCATCAATGGTAAATTCAAATTCAGCTTTAGAGTCTTTATGATAGCGGTCAAGTCCAACAGCAGCCCAATAATTATGAACTTTTATATGCTCTTTCGGTGGACCATTTAACTTATCTAAAGTAAGATCAAGATGAAGTTCTGTCATTAAGTTATTGTAGTTATTGTTTTCACCAAATATACAAATTAATCATATTAGTATATTAATTGCGATTTTAAACTACTTACAATTTAAATTTAAGTATTAGAGAAAAATTTGTGTTGATTAGTTTAAATGATAGTAGTAAATATATAATCTTAGATTTCCATATCTAAATTCATTATACCATTGATAATTTTTAGTACTTCAAAAGAATTTTCCCACCCTCCACAACATTCAGGACTTAGAGCAATTGTAAGAACATCTATTTTATTTATATTTTCCAACAAAACGTTTGCAACATTTCTTATAAGTTCATCAGAATAAATCTTGTAAAGATCTTTATGTTGAGAGTAGAAATAATCAATATCCAAATTAACAATCAAGCCATTTTTTGAGTTTTTAATCCAAAAATTAAAACTGCTAAGAAATTCTTCGATAGTAGATTCGTAATCAATAAACTCGCTACTTGGATAAGCTTCTTTGGTAATAAAATACGTTTTTCCAAAATAATTAGGATAAACTTCCTCTAAATTTAAAATGTAATTGTCCCAACGAAATAGAGGGACTTTCATATTTGGTTCCTCTGGATGATTTTCAGTTAGTTTAAGATATTCATCAAATGTAATTTGTCTAAGATCAATATTGTCTTTAAGTAAATCTGATTTAATTGATGGAATTGGATATAACAAGTCATTATGCCTATCAATATGTACAAAATCATAAATCTTGGTGATATCTGTTTTCTGTAGCCAGCACCAAGCTGCACAAAGATGGTTATCCATTATGTAGACTTTATCTTTATTAAATAAAAAATTTGCCTCTGTTCTCCCTGATCTAACTAACTGTTTTGGTCTTTCTTTTATCCACATTTTAAATAAAGCTTCCTAATACCAAATATACAAAAACAATTATTTTTATGCCTCTTTTAAAAACTTCAAATTATCAAATTAAATACTGAGCTTACAACAAATGTCGAATAGATTGAATGTTTTAATTTTGATTTATAGTCTGTTTTAATAATTTGCTATGTTTATCTGTTGTTACACTTGATTTTGAAATAGTGTTAAAAAATTTATTACAGTAAATGTAATTTGGTCATCCTTGGGTTTAGCATGAAATAAATAAATTTTTTTAGATGAGTGGCAGATTCATTTTGCATATAATTTCTAATCTGTTTTATGGTTGATACTAAAGTTCTATTTGCAACAATCATAATAGCATTTTCAAAACTTAAGTCGTCAGACACTGCAACTATTAATTTCTCTAAATCCTCTTTTAGATTACAGTATGAATCTATTTTTACTTCACAATAAAAAATCTGTTTGTTTTTATTATCAGTGCTTTCATGAAGAACAATATCTGGACGAATAAGATTAACTCTAGCTTTCAAAATATCAAAATGGCACTTTAAATTATTATAACGAGCTTGATTTTGAGGAAGTCTCATTATGTTTCTAAAGTTGCCAATAATTTCTGTTGAAAAGTTATTTTCTGCTTCTTGAATGTAATTTTCGCCGTTTTTACTGATAGCATTCCAATAGTAGTTTTCAATACCAACTTCTCTAAATGCAGAATATAACTCTTTAAGATACTGATTCATGATAATAAATTTTTATGATAGATAAATCTTTTAAAATAAATTTTTCAGTTGTTACTTTCTCAGATTCGTTTATTTAAAAGAGTTGTCATTACATATATATGTGCTCAAAATTTCACTTTTATAATAATACAAAACTATATGTTTAATTTTAATTATATTAGAAAATTAAATCATGAAAGATGAAATATCCTATAGAAATTGAAAATAAAATCCTTGATATCGATAATATTATTACAAAATGGCCAATAAAAAAGAGTTTAGAAGAAGTTATAAATTGGATACTTCAGTTTGATAATGAAGATTTTGATTTTGCTTTTCGAATTTTAAAGAACTTAAATGTTATTGGACCTGAAGAATTAAATTCAGCATTGTCTATTTCTTATTCAAAACTCAATCGCCAAGCTAGAAATAAACAAATTAATATATCAGTAAAGAATACAATGTTTGCGTCGATAGGAGGTGCCAGTAAAAGTGGAGCGATGATATCGTACAATTTTAGGTTAATTAATGAACTTGCATCAGCAAATTTTTTAGATGATGAGAGTATTAAATATATAGAAAATGGTAAAATTGAGAATTTAGTTTTGGTGGATGATATAATTGGGACGGGTGAACAGTCATCTAACGAATTGAAAAATATTGCTGAAAGAGTACTGCCACTTGGAGTGAAAAATATATTTATTTTAACTGCTATTGGATTTAAAACTGGTATTAAGAAAGTTGAAGAAATACAACTTGCAGATGTTTTCTCTGCGTTAGAGTATGATGACGATGACACTGTACTATCTTTAGACTCGGCTTTTTATGATGGACTTTCTTATTCTGAAAGAAAAGAGTATTTTGAAAAATTTTCAAAATATAAAGGATTGGGATATAAAGGTGCTGGTACACTTATAGCATTTTATTATAATACTCCCAATACAACAATCAATAGTATATGGCATCAAGCGCATGGATGGATTCCTTTGTTTCCAAGAATATCGAATACAACAGGTATTGACAAACATTATCCGGAATTAGAAGCAGCTTTAAAAAAGTCGAAAAATATAGATACTTTAACCATTTATGTTGAAGGAAAAACAGAAGAACTTTTCTTTGAACTTATAGGCGGAAAATTTAATAATTTTGGATATAAAGCATTAGATGTAATATCTGTGGGACTATTTTATTCAGAGAAATTAATAAAATCACTTGTTTCAATTTCTCCTAATTATTTATTTATTGCTGAAAAGAATATACGTCAACAAGTCGCTGCAAGAAAAGTCATAGATTCTATTGATCAAGATAAAATTTTGTACATACACGATATTGTTGAATACTTTGATACAACAAAAATTGTTGATAGCGGAAGATTTAATTTGAAAGTTGACGATATTGAAAACATTGCAGAATATATAAGTCTGAAGTTTTTCAGAAGAGTCCCTCCGACGATAAGAGAAAAAAATATTTTAATTATGGTTAACGATTTTTTAGATGATAATAAGATTTTAGGTTTGGTTGATGAAATTAAAAATAAACTTAAAATTCAATAAAAAACACTCCTATTTTAGCATTAAATAGGAGTGTTTTTTTATCGAATAGCACCAAAATCTTGTTTTGTGATATTAATATTTTTAGATGGTTTTAAATCATGTGGTAGAACTGCTTCAAGGCGATTCAGTATTTGTTTAATTTTTTCTACTTTGTCATTAAATTCTTTATTAATAGCAATAAATATTAATTGTTGTGAATAATAAAAATATTCATTTACAAGTAAGTCAAATGCTTTTATATACCATTTGATATAGGGATGATTTATATTTAACATTTGATTAATATTAAGCTTCTCAGAATTATTATCAAAGTTTAAAAATATGAATGGTGAAAACATTTGTAGTTCTCGAGGGAAATCTTGTAATTTTTTATCAATATAATATTTTTCACGATTATTTGAATCTTCAAAACTTACTGAAATCTGAAAATTTTGTTCAAGTGCATAACACACTAAAATATTATAAAATTCGCTTCTATATTCGTTCCTAAATATTGTAAACTCCGTTTTAGTAGTTAGTACTTTTTCTGCAAGTTCATTTATGGATAAGATACCATCAATAGTATCAATCTTTATAAAATCATCAAGAAATTTTTTATTTTCATTATAAAAGCCAGATAAATGCACATCAGAAGAAGTGTAATAACTATTTTTTCTTCAAAAAAACAAAATTTGTGTGATTCGTCGACATATTTATTAAGCCTTTCAAGAGAGAAGCTAAGATTTGCCATTAATGAATATGGAAGTTTTTTAATGTCATTTCTAGATACAGTTAGTTCGGGCAATAAGTTGTCTTGAAAGTAAAAAACCCCAAAATAAACAAAAGTTTTATTAGAGTGCCCATAAAATTTTCCTCTAGTATTAAAGTTATAACGATCTATTGAAAAAATATTTTTAGAATCATTAATTACTATACCATTATGGCTTAGATAAATCCCTTGTTTAAATTCTTTTCTCTCTTTACTAAATGTTAAAATATTGGGAAGATTTAATTTATCCAAAATATAACTGATATCTAACACTTCTTTAATTTCAACACTTCTTCCAGATGACTTACTTTCTTCTCTCCTAAAGAGTGTCAACATTAATCTATTATTATCATAACGAAAGTAAATTGATAGATCATCTTTAAATAATGTCTGTATATGTTGATTTGAAGTATATTTTGAATCTACTGCGAGTACTATGAGTTGGCCCTTTAGATTTTCAGAAAAGGCTTCGTCTGCCAAATTGATATACTCAATATTAATATTTATACCATTTACAAAATTAACTTTAAGTGATTCTTCAACTTTTTTGACAAATGCTTTATCAATTGAAATTACCTCATTTTTCGCCCAGGGCTTATTTATTAGATCGCTAAGTTCTCCTCCTACCATATATCCTTCAAATAATATTGGAATTGGGGAGCATAAAATAAATTTTTCTAATTCCTTTTTAATATCAAAGCCAATAAATTCTTTATTTGTAGTTATTCTTACAGCAATAGAAGTTCCTGCATCGTTGCGATATCCTTCTTCACTATATGATTGATTCGGCATTGATTGTGGAACATGGTTCTTATTATTAGTTTGGAGAATATAAGATGAGTTTCGTCCTTCAATACCTAATCTTATGGCAACATTTTGTTGTAAGTAATATTTAGTACTGATCTCAATTCTATCTCCTGCTAGAAAGCAAGACAATAATCCAATACCAAATCTACTGATAGGGACAAAATCTTTATTGATTCGTTTGTTTAGATTAATTTTTTCTAATTTAAATTTATCGGAGTTATAATAAGATTCGCCTTTTTTTAATAAATGATTAGTTATAATTTCTTCATTCATTCCCATTCCAAAGTCATCAATCCTTATCCATTGAAAGCCTTGTTTATCGGTAAAAAATGAAACTTTTATAGGTTCAGCTTTAAATTTCGGATTCGTTACTTTTTCAACAAATTCTCTATGACGACTTGTATCGATAGCATTTTGTAATAACTCTCTTATAAAGATAAAATCATCATTATAAAATTCATCACCAGTTAATAAATTCAATATTTTTTCTTCAGAAAGACTAAAATGATAATTTCCGGATTGATAATTTTCTGAGGTCAAATTTTCAATATCAATTGCATCAGGAAAAATATGTTCTTTCCATTTTTTGAACAATGTTTTTGAAGTTTTTGACAAGCAATAAGTTCTGAATTTATGTTTTGAATAAAGCTTCTAATTGCAATTTCGATACTAGGGTGTGGAGTAGTAGCACTAAAAATGACTTTTAAATTATCATTTTCTCGTATAAATTCAAAACCATTTGAATTTAAATGCTTTTCCCACTCAATTTTACTAAATCCATCTAATTTGTTTTTAGGGTGCCCTAGCTCTAAAAACTCATATACACTTTTGGGAGTTCTGCTATTATCAAAATCAAGAATATCTGCAAGCCTTAATAATATTGCACAAAAAACAAGGTCGCATTTACCTAAATAGTCGTTCTTGAAGATATTTAATTTTGAAACTATCTCTTCTACACTATAATTATGGCTCTCGCATAAAAAGCCTAAATTATCTTTTATTGAAATATTCTCCCATCTTAATGGAATTGTAGTATTAACTTTGTTTAAATATACCCATACTCTCGTTGCATGCATCCACCGGCAATACCATTCTATTAAATTATTTGTTGGGGTTTTATTATTTTCTTCATACTCAAGTTTTGCTTGAGTGTATTTTTCTAGAAATATTTGAAATGTAGGTTCATTACTAATATTTTGTAGTTCATTATCTGAATAAACCATTCCGATATCATGATATATAGTGCTCAAAATTAGCATGGCACTCTCTAGGGGTGATAATTTTTCAATATCGTTCCCAAGCAGATCGCCCATTAATTTAAGAATGTTTTTTGATGTCTATTATTATGAAGTGTATATTTAGGAAAAGCATTGGTGTACTTATCAAGTAAGGGCATCGCAAACTCAATATGTGAACTAACAAAAGCAATGTTTTCGGGACTTCCTGTTTTTATGAAATGTTCCCAAATACTTAAACCATGGAAGTGATGAACAATAGTATTTGTTTCTGGCATTAGTTTACTTTTTACATATTATAAATATAAAATTAATATAATAAAATTAAATTAAATTACAAAAAATATTTAACCACCCTTTTGACCACCCTAAAAAGCAAAAACCTCTGAAAATCAAATGATTTCAGAGGTTTTTTGTACCCATAAACGAAGAGATATCGAAACATTTAGTGGAAGATTTAGAAAGAATCGTAGAATTAAATACTCCTCTTCTGTGACCTTGACGAGCATATCTTCAAATACTGTTATTGTTTTTTATCTTGTTATTTCTTACGTCATCACAAAGTAATATAAATAGGTTACAATAACACAATAGTTGCTCTTGGTGAAAATTATTAACTCTTCCTTATGGGAGGGGTTTGAATATAGTATCTTAAAATGATACATACTTGTCAAAGCTTTTATCTTCCATATGTTTTCAACTAGCAAGTGTAAGTTCATAGTATGACAGATTGTTGTAAAAATGAGAATTGTAGTGAAGATTAAATGAGTGGGTTATTTAGAAATGGTTTGAACATACGGTTTATGATGTAATTATATACTTTCATAAAAAAGCCAAAAGTCAAATAAAGTATTTATAAGATGGATTTTTACGAAAAAAAATATATTTTAATTTTTAACATGTAATACGTTATCATTTATTTTTTAATTGTGGATGGCTTAAAATTTGTATCGATGTATTATCAATTTTAACTGAGATATTCGTATAAAAGTCATTATAAAATAATAAAATATGATTATCGATGAAAATCTTTTGCTCGAAAATGGAGCGGTTTATGAGAACTATTCTGCAAAGGAAATTATCTATCTATTGGGAGATTGTCCCTATTATTATTTCCAAATTGTAAGAGGAATAGTGGAACTGAATAATTACCATGAGGATGGAAAGGAATTTACTCAAAATATCCTCTCGGATGGGCAGAGTTTTGGTGAATCACTTCTTTTTAGTGATAAGAAATATCCAACAAATGCTATTGCTAGAACAGAATGTACTATAATAAAGTTAAGAAAGTCAGATTTTTTAAGATGTTAGAGGAGAGGAAAGATCTAATGTTTTCCCTTTTCGCATATCTTTCCGATCGGCTTTTCTATAAATATATCATGCTTTTTAATAACTCATCCATTGACCCTATGTCAAAAATAAAGTCCTTGATGGATTATTACAAGGAGAGTTCAAGTTGTAAAAAACAATATTCATATGAAGTACCTTTAACCCGGCAGCAAATTGCGAATTTGACAGGTTTACGTGTTGAAACGGTCATTAGAACTGTAAAAAAAATGGAGAAGAAAGATATTATTAAGATTTATGGTCGTCATATTATGTACTAGTTCACATAAATTACGTTAAATTTTAATAAGCCTTCTGTTAATTGAAGGCTTATTGATTATAACCAACTGCTATTTTACATAAATATTTCTATACTTTTAGTACGTAATTTTATTTTTACGGTTATAAAATGGATAGAAGTTGTAACTTTTATCATTAGTGATCTCTAAACTTCTTCCATTAGCGAATATCTTCAAAATTTGAAAATCTTGATCGTAATCTTACGACTACTGTATTTGCCTGAAAAAGCTTCAGTATATAGTCTAAACTGTATGAGAGTATTATCTAACTCGTAAAGCGAATATGGATCTTGTATTTATTGCAATATTCTTATTGTGTTTCATTTTTTGAAGAATTAATTAAAATAAATATTTTTTTCAGATCTGGACTCTCATAACGATTAAGGAAGAATGATAAAATGATTTTAAACATCTGATTTCATTATGAATTTATTCTAAAAGTAAATCCTTATAATGTAGCTCTTAAGTCAAAAAAGAGAATTCCATAATTCTTAACACTTTTATATAATAAATAAAGCCTTGCATTGTTTATTATACTATTACTTCAGTAAGATGTGCGTTTTCTCAAATATTTTTATATATTGTTTGGTTACTAATCATGAAGACTAAAAGTTTCATTTTTACCAAGTAATTTTTGTTACAGGGAGATATAATAATATATATTAATAAAATATTTTACTATTGATAACCAGTAGTATTCCTAGATTTTGCAGTTTTTTAATTGTTCTTATAACCGTTTCAACTCGTAATCCTGTTAGCGATGCAATTTGCTGTCTGGTGAGAAATACTTGATAAGGATCAGTCAGAGATTTTGATTTTTTTAAGTAGTTGAATAGATTAATTATTTTTTCTGACGGGCTTTCTAATGCAAATCCTTTCATCAGGTATGTACAATGCATATTTTCTGCAGTACAACTATATAAACTAGCAGTATTTTGGGATTATCTTTTAGCATTAAATCAAAACCCAGTCTTTCCAATTTGATTATCCTAGAGTTCTCCACTGCAATGGCGCTTACAGAATATGGATGTTTTAAGAACAGGAAAAGTGCTCCTAGACAATCACCTTGGATAGAAATGTTGTGAATAAATTCACGACCCGCTTTTTCTCACTGACAATCTTCACACTTCCTGTTGAAATTTGAAAATAAGAGAGTACGTCATCATTTTCTTTAAATACATGTTTTCCCTTTGTAAAATTTACAATTTTAGCTTCACAGTTCATCAAAAGCTCCTCTTTGATCAGCATCAATTTTTATTTTAATTATTTATATGAAACTACCTTGTGTACAGTTCCTAATTTATTTACAAGTGTACAAAGTTTTCTTATGACCATTTGTCGTCGTGATCATTTCTCTTAAGTTCTCTTTCAACTTCATTAATTTCAGGTAAAGGAAGAAGATAAGTGTCATTAATATATTTTAGAATATTTTTATTTGTTTTATCATCTATTTTTCTAATGAAAAGGTTATTGGAGGATTTTAGAGTTTCGATGAAGTTGTCAGCATATTGGTCTTTACTAAAAAAAGTTTTTTCAATGACTGCTCTTTTATCATCATTCACAATAATATCACTAAAGGCTGTGTTGAGGAGTACTGTCTGGAAAAATGATTCAGCTGGTAAAAGAGTGTGAAGGTAATAATCTTCAAAATCCATTACCCTTTTATTATTAGTTAAAAATACACAGGTTTCTCTTGTAAGGATAAACCACTTCCCACCAATATAAGGTATAACGTCCTTCATAAATTCTCTTTTATAAATAAATGAAGATATTTTATGGGTTAGCTCTGTAAAATGATTTTGTATCCTTTGAAGTGTATCAGGCCTGTAAAATTTCTGGTCGTAATAAAAAAGATAATTTCTTCCGTTATTAACGGTAAGGAATTGACGGATAATATTTTGTGACTTGAGTGGGAAGTCTTCACCACTCAGGTTGATAAAATAATCCCAGTCATGACTTACATTCAAAAGATATTCCATCGCATTAAGTTCAGCCTGAATCATACTAAATCCTCCGGACACAATATTCATGCTTTCCAAAATATACACATTGGGGAAGTGTATTAGATATAATTGTATTTCTTCTGTAAATTCAGCTTTTGCTTTCCGGTCGATATGAATAAGGTAAAACTGATCCCTTGTATAAATTTTCTGAAACATCTCTTTAAATGCATCAGGTTTATGATGGATCATAATAAAGTAAGCAATTGTCACCTGCGGAGCTGAATGCAGATCGGTAGTTTGGGAATGGGGATGAGTTATGGGAAATGAAGTTTGCATGGGAGTAAAATTTAAAATCATCCGCAAAGGCAAACAATTCAGTTTATGTGCGTAAGGTACGAATATATTTTTGATAATCAGTTAATTAAATTTACTGTTGCCTAATTGTTTTGTTGTATATTTGCAATGCATTTATAAAACAGGTTTCTGCCTTTGCCATTCTGTAATAGTTTAAACTCACCATTTTTTCTTTCAGTTTTTGCTTTTTCAGCCACCCAATTATCAATCGGGTTTCGAATGTGAAAACACTCCACAAGTCTTTTCATCCTAGAAGGATACGTTATTGCAGGCTCATGAATACTACACAGGTATTTATCGGAAGTTAAGCAAGTAAAATGATGAAAAGAAAAGAATTTCTTTGTTCATCATTATGATACACCAATTCAAATTCTGAAAAGGGAATTTGCTTACAAAATATCAGGAAGACCGAACATTATGATGAGTTTCAAAAGTTTAAATTTAATCAATGCTATTATCCGTGCTGTAACAGAAGCAGGGTATTCTAAGCCAACTGAAATACAGTATACAGCAATACCCCATATTCTTGCAGGAAAAGATATTATAGGATGTGCCCAGACAGGTACAGGAAAAACGGCAGCATTTGCAATGCCTATTCTTCAGCTGTTAAAAAAATATACCCCTGATCATAAAGAGATCAGAACATTAATACTTACACCGACCCGCGAATTGGCAATACAGATTGAAGAGAATTTTGCTGTGTACAGCAAATATTTACCTTTATCACAGCTTTCTATTTATGGAGGAGTTTCAGCAGGTGGTCAGCTTGCGGCTCTTAGGAAAAGAGTAGATATTCTGGTGGCTACACCCGGCAGATTACTGGATTTGGTTACTCAAAGACATATTGATCTTTCTAAAATAGAAATATTTGTTTTGGATGAAGCAGACAGAATGCTGGACATGGGGTTTATCAATGATGTCAAAAAAGTTTTAAAGCTGATTCCCCAGAAAAGGCAGACCTTATTTTTTTCGGCCACAATGCCTTCAGGTATAAGAAAATTTGCGGAAACAATTCTGAATAATCCGGTAAAGGTTACTGTAACTCCGGTATCTTCAACCGCACAAACGGTGAAACAATCCGTTTATTTTGTGGAAAAAAGAGATAAGACGGGTTTGTTGATTGATTTATTGCAAAATGAAAATATGAGGCGTTCACTGGTTTTTACCCGTACTAAACATGTTGCCAATAAGCTGGTACAGCAATTGGAAGGAGTAGGGATTTTTGCTGCAGCGATTCATGGGAACAAATCTCAGACCGCAAGACAGAATGCACTTGATGATTTTAAAAGCAGTAAGATTAAAGTATTGATAGCTACAGATATTGCCGCCAGAGGAATTGATATTGATGATCTTCCTCATGTAGTAAACTATGAGCTTCCCAATATTCCGGAAACATATGTCCACAGGATCGGAAGAACCGGAAGGGCAGGAACGGAAGGTACTGCTATTTCATTTTGCGATACCGATGAGCGCTTAGATCTTAAAAATATTCAAAAACTGATAGGATTCACAATGCCGGTCAGATCATTTTATAAATAAAATCTGTAGAGTTTACAGAAAACAATAAATAATTTTTTAATAATAATTACAATGCAACAAGGCACAGTAAAATTTTTCAATGAAGCAAAAGGCTTCGGATTTATTTCTCCTACAGACGGGAGTAAAGATATATTTGTACATTCTTCAGGATTAGACTCAAGATCAATCCGTGAAAATGATAAAGTCGTTTTCGATGTACAAAAGAGTGATAAAGGTTTAAATGCGGTTAATGTAAAACTGGCATAATTAAGCTTTAATATCATCTGTTTGAAATAAATATTATTTTCAATTTCAGTATTATATTTTTATATTTTTTTACAATTCAAAGTCCAGTAATCTTTGGAATTTGAGTATATTGTTTGAAAGAACATTGGTGTAAGTTAAATTACTTTTTATTTTCCATTATGTTCATTTACCTCTCACATCGACGTGAGAGGTTTTTCAAGGAAGAATTTCAATCAGTCTAAATAAAAAAGACAGACAAACATGATTATCATTAACAATTTTAGAGAGTATAAGTCTTTTGAAGGACAAATGGTTGGGTTTTCTGACTGGCACACCATAGATCAGAAGCAGATCAACAGGTTTGCAGAAGCAACCTTAGATGACCAGTGGATCCATATTAATGAGGAAAAGGCAAAAAAAGAAGGGCCTTTTAAATCAACTATTGCTCATGGCTATTTGCTGTTATCACTGATCCCTTATCTCTGGAAACAAATTGCTGAGGTGAGAAATGTAAAAATGGAAATCAATTATGGGATTGAGAACCTTAAATTTGGCCAGGCTGTTCCTGTAGAGACTGATGTAAAACTACAGGCCACTGTGAAATCGGTGACAGATCTCAGAGGAACTATAAAAGTAGTAGTGGAAGCTAAACTTCTTATAAAGAATCATGCGAAACCCGCCTATACAGGGGATGTAATTTTTCTATATCATTTTTTATAATAAGAAGCCAGATTAAAAAAATTAAAATACGGGAAGCCTCCAATATCTTACTTTTTGGATTATGATACTAACATTTGATTAAATAACTTTTTCATATAAAATCATAGTGATCCAGTTTTATCACAAAATAATGTTCAATTGTTTTTTGAGCTTTTTTGCACATTGATAAAAGATCATTTCCTGATGTATTGTCAAAACTAAAGTCATCATGAGTTTTCACGATATATTCAGTTACTATTTCAATATTCATTAAATCAATTTCCATTACATCGGTTTTCAACCTATGCTCTTCTTTGAAGAAAGGAATTTTACGGAAAATAGAATCGTTAAAGCGGAAAAGGTGTATTGTTTTCATTATAAAAATATTTAATAAGTAAAAAATTTAGGTTGAGATTCATTAAGAAAGCTTATCTTTCATTTTTCTGCTGATCCCTCTTTTGGATAGTGTAGGTTCTGATGGTAATGGGTACAGGCCGCCTGAAAGTATATTTAGTAAACTGTTCCAAAAATTATTTTTTCTGTAGAATTCATGACTGTAGTTGGTTAATACTTTTAAGTATTCATCTTCATATTCCTTTGCTTCCTGTAGTGTGTAATTTTTTGGAATATTTTTAATAATGTCCATAGCAGTTTGGTTGAAGATTTTAGGCGAATATTTTTCTATAAAGTCCAATTCAATCCTGCATATCCCGATAAGTGGAATGAATAAAGAAAAATTTCATCGTAAAAGTTACAAATATTTACTTTCCATGATGATCTTTCTTCTTCAGGTAAAATCTGAGTAGTCAATAGAATGAGTTTTTTATGGGTTACTTCCATTTCATCTGTATAGACTTTGTTTTGCTGCCAGAATATAGATGCATTGATTTTATTTTTTAATAATATTTTCCAGTATATATTCAAACTGGATTCTAATATTCTTTATGTTCCTGCTCAGGTCTTCTAAAACAGATTGCCATAGGTTATGCTGGCTTAAACTGCAGTATGTGCTAAACATTAATCTTGATCTGTTAATAAGCTGCTGTAATTCTTTTAACATTCTTAGAATCTCTTTAGCATCTCTTTCTAAGGTTATGTTTGTATTTCGTAGATAGAACAGCGAGGTAAACTGGGAATAATAGGATCTTCTTGAAATATTTTTTTATTTCTGAGCCCCATTTTACTCTTTGGATGCTTAGTTAACTTTTTCATCAGAATTTTATTGTAAATCATTTTTCATGATAGCCCTTTTTTCAAAGGCCTTTTGCTGTATTATAAGGGAAATAAGATACTGTCTTAGATCTCTGATTGTTATATTTTTCTCTGTAAAGAAAAAAATAGTGGTGTTTCGTCTAGAAGCTCATAGAGTTCTGGAAATTCTTTTTGAATTTCAACTGTTTTTTTAAATATCTTTTTCGTTAAAATAGATATGGTATTCAGATTATTCATAGCCGCTTTTTATTATTGTTAATATCATCTTAAAGCGCTTATTTCCTTTTATAGAATGACGTTTATGGGCAGGAACGATAATGCATTCACCTTCTTCCATAAAGTAAGAAGCTCCGTCTATAATGATTTCAGCTTTACCTTCAATGATCTGTGCAACAGTATCGAAAGGAGAAATCTTTTCAGGTAACCCTTCTTTGTCATCAAAAGATAAAACACTGATACTGCCGGTCAGTTTTTCAAGTATATTTTTACTGACTACAGAATTTGGAATGTAATCTACAATCAGGCTGGTAATATATACTTTTGATTTTTCAAGTTCCCTATGATTCATCGCAGTGGGTTTAAACATAAAATGTGCAGATGGTAGTGTAAATAAAAGGGACAGAACTATCTAATATTCCATCCCTTTTTGCAGTTATATGTCTTTTCATTGGCTTTAACTGTCCTTGAAAACAATTTATGAAAGATTGATTTCTTTGATAATATTGAGAACTTCTTCACGGTTTTTTCTTAATCTGTTTCCGATCCTCTCCAACATTTCCCTTTCTTTCCCTTCTTCAAGCTTCAGATCGTGGTCCGTTAATGTTGAAAATTTTTCTTTCAGTTGTTTTGACTGCTCGACCCAGGCTCCAGGAGTTTTGAAAAATTTGTCGCCTTTGTTTTGGTTTGTGTCCATAAGTTGGATTTTAGTGTAACTTCATTGCTACCATACAAAGATGGGTGTTTAATAGTCTATTGTATTACAGATTGTTTCTTTAATATTGCACATATCACACTTTTACAAAATTCCAGCTTATTTTTAAGAATATGTAAGACGGTTGTTGAAAAAGGAGGATGTTATTATGTTAATACTTTCGGGAATAAAGAATAGATAAAAAATATTGTAGTAGCTGTTACTAATTTAATCCCCAGCTCTAAGTGGAGATTGTTTATTTATTGTTACCAACTGAATATTGAGCATATTTGCTGCTTTCAATTTCATTTATACATGTTGATTTATCATAACCACCTTGATTTGTTGCGATGCTATGATAATATGCTGCAACAACTTTTGTAAATTTATAAAATGAGGCTGTTTAAATAAGAAACAGCCTTTTATTTTAGTTCTATCAGACGACTAATTTTTTACAACTTTTTCTTTTACATCTTTTCCGTCAACAGTAATTGCCTCAATAAAATAAACACCTGAACTAATTGTTGATATGTTAATTTTATCAGTATTAAGGTTTTTTAAATCTTCAACTAGGATGCCACCTGCACTATAAATTCTAATATTTTTCATTTCTTTGGAAAAGTATAAGTATTCTGATACAGGGTTAGGAAAATACCCTTATACTTAAAGATGGTATAGGAGTGTCTTTTATTCCCAGTACTGAACAATGACCTAAATTATTTATAAATGTTCCATTTCCTAATTATCCCTGTCATTGAATCCCCAGGTGCATAATGAATTAATTTGTTTTGTAATCACATTCAATATTTTTCCAATCACCTGAATTTTGACCCAATCATTGTTACGCATGCCCATAAAGTGCCGTTAGTTTTTAAGATAAGATTATGATATATTGTTGTAGAAGTTTCCTTTCAATCATTCTCAAATCCTATTTGATGTGGGTTGAGGAGTCTATATAATTTCCTACGCCAAGTTGCCCTAATACATTGCTGCCCAAGACTATAAAGTTCCATTATTTTTTAAAGCAAAAGTATGACACTGCCCATTGAAACTAACTTATAATCTGTATCTTAGAGCTTTTGAAATTTATATTTCAACAAACATTTTTACTCCTAATGCCTGGGAGTTTTTTGTATAATAAAAACCCTCCTTTTTTAGGGGAGAGTCAAATGTACTATAGACTGTACAGATTTATGAGTTGTAAATGTATGTTTAATTAAATTGCATACGCACGAAACAAATTATACAATGTTAATTATTATTGTCGTATATGTAAAATTAATAAAATATACCACAATAATGATAATTTCATCAGATAGTGATTAATTTGGTATGCTGGTTGATGCGATAAAAAAAGTTTTATTTAACACACATCATTATAATTTATTATTCATTTTTACACTTTTTTAACCTCCCGATGCCCTGGGGAGGTTTTTGCATACTACACATGCCACATTTTTGATTACTTGTATTAAATGTCCGGTTTGCCGGAATTAACCGAATACTTACTCTATATTGAATATAAGGTTTTAGGAAGTTTTTATTTATTTCCCTTCTGGATTTTCTATTGGAAAAGGTAGGATATATTAACTTTTCAGATAACCCTTCTTTGTCATCAAAAGATAAAACACTGATATTGCATGTCAGTTTTTCCAGTATATTTTTACTGACTACACAATTTGGAATGTAATCTACAATCTGGCTTGTAATATATACTTTCGCTTTTTCAAGTTCTCTATGATTCATCAACTGTAGGTTTAAACATAAAAAAAGCAGATGGTATTGTAAATAAAAGAGACAGACCTGTCTAATATTCCATCCCTTTTTCCAGTGAAAGCGTTTGATAGATATATCTTTTCATTGGCTTTAATTGTCCTTGAAAACAATTTATGAAAGATTGATTTCTTTGATAATATTGAGAACTTCTTCACGGTTTTTTCTTAATCTGTTTCCGATCCTCTCCAGCATTTCCTTTTCTTTCCCTTCTTCAAGCTTCAGATCTTTGAAAATTTTTCTTTCAGCTGTTTTGACTGCTCAATCCAGGCTCCAGGAGTTTTGAAAAATTTGTCGCCTTTGTTTTGGTTTGTGTCCATAAGTTGGATTTTAGTGTAACTTCATTGCTACCATACAAAGATGGGTGTTTAATAGTCTATTGTATTATAGATTGTTTCTTTAATATCACACTTTTACAAAATTCCAGCTTCTTTTTAAGAATATGTAAGACGGTTGATCATAAAAACAGTTGCTTTGATGACTATTTATGAAGTAATGGAGATTTTTGAGCCTTAGGACATGATTACAAACCTAAAATACTACTATATTAATTCCAAATAAGTGATTAATTAATCGTATCTTGCTGAATAACTACATTGAACTGATGATCCGGACCCTAAGTTCCGATCTATTCACTTTTTCATTATTTGATATTTCCAGTATAACCTCTTTAGTCTGCTTCAAATCATTTATAGAAACTGTTTTGAAAAAGAGAATATAAATCTTGTGATTTTCTCCAAAGGACAATTCAATTGTAAAAATTATTAATGCTTTTATGTATATAAAAAAATATTTATGGATGTGGACGTTTTTGGTTCCTATTCTGGCGTGGTTATCTTATGTTGGCAATTTTGTTTTTTCATCAGGGTATTACTCTGTGATTCTTGCTTTATTTTTGATGGGAAGTGTTTTGGCAGCGGTGTATCATTCCGAAGTTATTGCCCATCGTTTGGGAGAGCCATTTGGAACTTTGCTTCTGGCATTTGCCATTACGGTCATAGAAGTAGGACTTATTATTTCTATTATGATGGGAGCAAAAGGCTTAGAAACCATTACCCTTGCCAGAGATACGGTTTTTGCTGCCGTAATGATAATCCTTACCGGAATCATTGGAAGCTGTATTGTGATAGGTTCGTTAAGATATAGGGAACAAAGCTTTACACTACAGGGGGTAAGTACGGCACTCATTACGCTTACCTCTGTGATTATTTTTGTGCTCATTCTCCCTAATTATACGGTAAGTCATCTCGGAGGTGAATATACCTCCTTTCAATTGCTTTTTATTGCCTTAATTTCTTTAGGGCTTTATCTTGGATTTACTATGATCCAAACGTTTAGACATCAAAGCTTTTTCATTTCTCCAGAGAACAAACTATCCAAAAATCAGCCTGTTCAAAGTAATTATGAAATGATTTCGCGAAAACAATTGTATATCAGTTGTATATTGTTACTATTATCCCTGGGAATTGTCGTTTTGCTGGCAAAGCTTCTTTCAAGGGATGTTGAGCATATAGTGGTTTCCGCGGGAGCCCCAAATCTCTTGTAGGTATTATTATTGCTGGTATTGTTCTTCTTCCTGAAGGGTTGGCTGCATTCAGGGCTGCAAAAAGTGATCAGATCCAAACCTCATTAAATCTGGCTTTTGGTTCTGCTTTGGCCAGTATCGGACTCAGTATTCCTGCTATAGCCATCATATCAGTAATAACCGGTATAAGAATGACATTAGGAATAGATATTAAATCAACAATACTTTTAGGACTTTCCCTTTTTATTATTACTGTTTCACTGGCAACAGGCAGAACCAATATCATGCAGGGGATTGTACTGATTGCTATATTTTTAATTTATCTTTTTATTACAATTGTACCATAAACCTATTTAAGTGATACATTATATAGCTTGATATGTACTGAAACAGCATCTTTAGTTTATATGATATGGTGGTTATATAGAATATATTTCATCAAACTCAATCCACAAAAACTTTTGAAGACTCAGGGAAATAATTTTTCCTTACCAAACAAACCGTTCTTTTAATTAACCACCGTCGGAAATCAAGTTAGAAAAAAGTACTCAGAAAATAATAAAAAGATTTTGCAATAAAAATTATGTATCGATATGACTAGTAAAAAATATTACTTCCAAGATAAAAGTCAGAATATTATATCAGAAGATCAGTTAATTGGAAAAAAGATGGATGAGATAGAATGTTTTCTTGCTGATTATCAATTACAAAAACTACATACAATAGAGCGTGTTTATATCCTGAAAAAAACATTTTTCGGAATATTTAAAATAAGACTTTATTTATATCTTAGTGAAGATACAGTATATAATTATACTATTCAATAAACATAAACATTGTTATACTTTTATTATTCTTTCCATTATAGCTTTATATTAAAACTCATATTTCTTTGGGATACCGATACTTGTTTTATTTTGCTTTGATGGTCTTTGAAAGCTATAATGTTATATTTTGTTGTTTCCTGTACGGCAGAGCCCCTTTGTAATTGTTAAATCATCTATTTCATTATAAGATTTTTAAGTCTTGTACTAAGCTTTTTAATAAGAGTTCGGCAGTTTTGGATATCTTTCTGGAATTTTCAAACTAATGGTTACTTTCTACTCGATAACTTTTTTATTACAACTGGATTCTTGGATAATAATAAATAAATTGGCTGATTTCTTTTGGCTACCTGTGGTTTTTCATAATTATTGCTAATTGTGCACCTCAGTTAGTAATTATGATTTCCTATATGAAAGTCTTATTAGCCTCCCTAATGCCCTATAGTAGATTATATAACAAAAACCCTCCTTTTTAGGGGAGAGTCAATTGTACTAATGAGAATGTACAACTATTATGAACAGTAAATGTAGGTGTTAATCAATTACATTTATATGCTGCAAGTCATACGATTCTATTTATTTTTGTCGTATATGCAGTAGAATTAATACAGTTATTTTAACTATTCTTAGGGAGTTTTTTATGAATAACTTTTTAATATGTCATTTCTGTGGATAAATGACCAACATCAGTGTTTGATCAGAAGTTTGACTGTTGGTTGGAATTACCAGTAAACTAATACTTTGCAGGCTATTGTCATGAATGCTATACTTATTTTCATTACAATGGATTACAACATTAATTATGCTATTACTTTTTAAAACAAAGCCTTGCCATGAGGTAGCTTACCGTGGATTCTGCTCCCTGATTAAGATTAACATTTTTCTCTTCAAGCCCATCATAACATCCACCTGTTGCAGGGTTATAAATAATCTGATGCAAATGATTCTTTCCTAAAAACCAACTAAAAGCATTCCTCATCATCTGCAAATATTTTTCATCATTAAAAACCTTGTAGAATGTAGATAAGGTTAGTATGGTATAAGCAACGTCAATAGGCTGTTCACCACCAATTGGTTCAGGACTATTAATCGTTTCTTTCTGCAGCCATCCTTTGTTAGATATTACTTTAATGCCTCCCTTACTAAATGTTTTAGAAAGCAAAAACTTGAATGATTCATTGGCAACCTGTTTATACATTTCGTCCTGGGTTGTAATCCACGCACACAATAAAGCTTCAGGGAGTACGCTGTTTCCGTAAGTAAGATAGCTTTCAAACCAATGCCAGTCTTTATGTTTCTCATGCTGATACATTTTTACCAGTCTGTTAGCCAGCTTTTTCAATAATGGAATATTGTTTTCAGAGTTTTGATAATGCAATCCCTTTATAATAAAAGCCATTGCACGGGTAGAATGAATTTTATCAATAGACGGAAGACATTTTTCAATGATGGACTCTGCTTCATCAGAAAACAGTCGTGGTAAGATTGCTTTTGTAGAAAGAAGGTATCCCAATGCCCAGATTGCCCTGCCATTGGAGTCTTCAAGGTTGGTTTCGTAGTTTTGTTGCGCAAATTCCTTGTCTTTATTTACATAGTTTAGAAAACTACCATCTGTTTGTTGACAAAACTTTATTACATTCAGGTAGGTTGAGATTAAGTCAAGATCAGATTCATCTCTGCTTACTTCATAATGTCTGCAGACTACAATCAAAGCACGGGCATTATCGTCCAAAGTATACCCGGAATTGATATCAGGTTTGTTGATTTTAGAAAATTGGATCATTCCAAAATCCGTTGTCATATTTTTGATATGGCTAAGATTGATAATCGGGAATGTATAGTGTAATGTCATTTTGTCTTTGTTGTATTGTTGAAATAATAAGGCGTGTGAAATAGAAGAATTCTCCCAGGCTGTGGGAGCCATTTTTTTCCAGACTATTTGATCGTAATTTTCTGTGCGGTTTCATTTTTCAATAATGTATTCACGGCAGCAGCAAGCTGTTCCGGAGCTTCAAAATCAATAATAATTCCCAGATCCTCATTTAAGACTTCCACAGCATGAGGAATAGGGGTAGAAACAATAGGGCATCCACAGCTGATGGCATAGGAAAAAGTACCGCTTACTGCCTGATTTCTGTCTTTTGAAGTGAAAAGATAGATATTGGTAAGCTGAAGATAATCTAACAACTCATTCAAAGGCAGATATTGGTTGATAAAGTACGTATGTTTTTCCAGATGAAGCCTCTTAATAGTATCCTGTAAAAAATCACGGTACTTCTCTCCTTCATATTTAATGATTCCGGGATGGGTCTTTCCGATAATCAGGAACATTACATCCGGATTTTGGGAAACGATTTCAGGCAGAGCTTCTAAAGTGGTTTCAATATTTTCCCAGCACCCAGTAAACCAAATGTTGAAAGTACCTTTTTTATCTTTAAGTCCGTATTTTGTTTTCAGTGAAATTTTATCGATAAATGGCAGCAAATGGGTACCGTGGGGTATCACTTTAATTTTATCATATGAAATATCATAATCATTGGTAAGGATATCCGCAGAAATACCGGTCATGACAATAATAGATTTTACGAAACTGCTGATTTCTTTTACCTTTTCTTTTAATTCCGAATCGGGTTTCGGCAGAACAGTGTGAAAAGTAATGATGAGGTCTTTCTGTAAATTTTGAAGGAAAAGAGTAATCCGTCTTGGGTTTCGTTGAAAAATCCAAATTCATGCTGGAGCATAACCAGTTGAATCCTGTCATTTTTGTTGATTTTATCAGCCAGCTCCAAGTAAGATATGGCATCGGATGTATTTAAGCGATATGCTGGATCTACTTCATATTGATAATGCTCATCCTCAGTTTCCATCGGGCAGGTAATGATGCTAAATGATTCTCTGAATTTTAACTTAAGGGATTGTATCAAATCCTGACAATAGGTTGCAATACCGCACACCTTAGGAGGAAAAGTACTTATAAAGATAATTTCAGGTTTATGATAAAATGTGTTTTTATTACTTTGTACAGATCGTCTTTTTGTCTTTTCCTCCACGTCTGATTTTATATTTTTATTCATGATGATATCTGTTTTAAAGTCTGACATCCTGTATTGAATAGTCAGTTATGGTGTGTACCGTAGTAATTCTTTCAGTAATTCTGAAATACTTAAAGAAGCAACAGCAATTCTTTGATCTGCTGCTCCATAGTAAACATGGAGTGTATCTCCTTCTACGATGGCTCCGGTAGGGAAGCAGACATTGTTTACTTCTCCTTTCTGTTCCCATTCTTCTTCAGGTTTGAAAAGAGGATAAGGAAGCCTTGAAGTTTCCTTTTGGGGATTATCAAGATCCAGTAAAGCAGCACATGCACTGTAAACATACCCTTCAATGGTATCATGTACCCCATGGTATATCAAAAGCCATCCATGCTTGGTTTCTATAGGGGGACATCCTCCGCCAATATAGCTTACTTCATGCTCATATTTAGGAGATAATACAATATGTTCTTTAAAATGAAGGAAGTAATCTTTCCAGAAATCTGGATTCAGATCTTCAATGCTTTCTATACCTGCAATTTGGATATCAGGTCTTATGCGATGAAGAAAATAAAGCTTACCGTTAATTCTTCTTGGGAAAAATATGACATTTTTGTCCCAAAGAAAGATCTCTTTATCTTTTTTATGAGCAGACGGGAGTTTGTTGAAACGTTTGTATTTTTCTCCTATTTCACCTTGGGACTCCGATAAAAATCTAAACTTATTATATGGAATTTTGGGAACAATTATTCCCTGTTTTTGCCATGAAGTAAGATCCTCTGATACGGCAAGTGTTCCCAATGCGTTAACCCCATCATAACTTGTATAGGTAATATAAAATAAATGATCGATTTTTACGATTCTTGGATCTTCAACCCCATGTTTTTCATATTCAAACTCAGGAATGATCACCGGACTGCTCAATCTTATTTCTATGGTCTTATAATCTGATAATATGCAGTATCCGATACTGGAGAAATTATTCCTGGCAAGAGCCCTGTAGAATAAGTGTATTTTTCCGCTATCCTGAATGACAGCAGGGTTTAAAACACCCTCACTCTCAAAGTCTAAAGTTGTTTTTCTAAGTATAATTCCGTCTCGTTTTACAGATACCAATCAGTTTACGTTATTTCGGGCTTCTTGTTCCCTTTCTCTTCGTTTACTCATTTTATCCTCCCGTTTCTCTTTTGCGGATTTTGCGGGTGGAGTCTTATCTGATTTCTTTTTTCCGTCTTTTTCTTTTGACATTGTGAAAATATTTTTTTGTTACCTGTAAATTTCAATCATTAAAAAAGGAAAGCTTTGCAATTGTCTTTTAATTTGTTGTATAAATCATAGATATTTCCAATTTAATAGACTAACTTTGGATAAATGGCTGTTAATGAAATAATTGACGGGTAAATCGTAAGGGATATGAAGTTGTATATAAAATATATGGTAAGTTTGCGCTGCAAAATGGTTGTCCATCAGGAATTGGAAAAACTGGGCATTAAAAATGCTGTAGTCGATTTGGGAACAGTAGAATTGTTGGATGATATTAGCTCAGAACAAAGACAAATTCTGAAAGAAAATTTACTTAAAACAGGGCTTGAGGTATTAGATGATAAAAAAAGTATCCTGATAGAGAAAATAAAGAATGTCGTGATCGGAATGATTCATTATTCAGATGAACTTCCAAAAGAAAATTTCTCAGATTATATCAGCGAAAAATTAGGATATGACTATACTTATCTTGCGAATACCTTTTCTGAAGTAAAAGGAATGACACTCCAGCATTTTATCATTATTAATAAAGTAGAAAAGGTAAAAGAACTGCTGTTGTATGACGAACTGAATCTTACAGAAATTTCTTATAAACTCAACTACAGCAGTGTGGCCCATCTTTCTAACCAGTTTAAAAGATCACAGGGCTTTCTCCTTCATTTTATAAGCAGTTGAAGCAAAGACGCCTTGGCAATCTGGAAGACTTATAAAAGGTGGGATATATGTAAGATTATTCCATATATATATAGTGTAGTCTATACTGAAACGGCCATCTTTGTAGTATAATAATCAGGAATTTATCAGATCCATTAAAGTTTATATCACTATAAATAATGCAAATTTTAGACTGGAAAATATAGCGAGCAGTTGAAAGTATACATCGTACATAATGCTTGTCTCTGGTATTAGAAAACATTGTAGTAAAAAAGACTGGGGAAAACGAATATACACCATGATAAAATTAATAGACTTACGGATTCTCAACTTTAATAATGAGCTTATTAAAATCTCTATAAAATAGGTAAATCTGTTTTCAGAAGGTTTTAATTAATTAAGGATAGGAACCTCTGGTTTCTGTCCTTTTTAATCCTATTGATATATAATACATTTCATCAACTGAATCCAAAAAAAAATCTGTTTGAACATTCATGAGTAACCACCATGTTTATATATAAAACAGACTTTCTTATTATCACCTTAACACTAACAGTCATGAAAACAATACATCTTTTTCAATTTAAGAATTCCATTTCCCGAAAACCTCCCTTTTTTAAGGAAGAATGCAGATTAGATAATTTAAATGATTTAATGGCTTATGATCTTATGAACACTGAAAAAGTGACTGAGTTCATTATTGAGGTTCATGATGATTTTATTTTTGAGGATATGACCAGAGAAGATCTTTTATCAATGTGCAACAATGCCAAGGAAATGATTGAGCATTATTTTGTAACAACAATGAATGATTATGACGTTATCTGAACATTGATTTCAGTAGTGTAAAAAGCTTTTTATATTAACATTAAATATCAGATGCCATGAAATTTCAGCAAAGTTTACTTGATTATATCAGTACTTCACTCATTACAATGAATGAAACGGTTTCTATAGCAGAAAGTGTAACCTCGGGATTAATACAGCTGGCTTTTTCCCAGATGCCTAATGCGAAACTGTTTTACAAAGGAGGAATAACGACTTTTACAGTACCTGAAAAAGTTAACTTTTTAGATATCAACAGTATTGAAGTTGAGGAAAACGGCTTTGAGACCCAAAAAATGGCTGATACAATGGCTGTAAAGGTCGCTGAATCATTTGGGACAGATTGGGGAATTGCTTCTACTGGGTATGCGTCATCTGTAAGAAATTCAGGCTTTAAAGTGTATTCATTTTGCTCATTTAGCTATAAAGGCGAGATTGTTCTTTCGAAACGTATAGAACTTCATGATAAGACTTATGCATTAGATTCGCAGTTGTATTATACTGAATTCATTTTAGGGTGTTATAAAAGTGCGCTTAACCAAATATTAATTTAAAAGTATATTCATTTATTGCCAGTTAAGGAAATATATTTCATTCCTTTATCGTCATCAATTATTGTATAATCTATAGGGCTTTACAGCTTTGTAAAATTCCTTTGTCAAACCTTTATTTGATTTTATAGGCTTGAAGATTTTAAATTTTAAAACGTCGGGATTTTTTGTTTCGGCAGAGAATTCTATTGACGTTTTACTTCTAATTATTTTAGAGGTGATTGGTTTGATTTTCTTAATTTTGAAAAATGAAAGAAAAGGTAAAAAGAGTTGTTTCGGAGTTTAATACTGAGCTAAAACTAAAAGGTTTCCGTGCATTCCAGATTGAGCAGGACGGAAGTGAAACCCGCGTGTATAGCAGAAAGAATTTTATAAGATCTGTCTTACGACAGGGAAAAGTAAAATTCATTATTCTGATAAAAGTTTCGAGCAGGAAGGAACGGTGCTTTTTTTCGGAAATCCGCATATTCCTTATTCATGGGAAACGATTTCAACGACTTATAAAGGGTATACTATTCTTTTCTCAGAAGAATTTTTCAAGAATTCTGAACGCTCCGAAAGTTTGCAGCAATCTTCTTTCTTTAAAATCGGCGGAACTCCCGTTCTGAAAATTACCGAAGAACAAAGACAGTTTCTTAACACTATTTTCCAAAAGATGATTGCGGAACAAGAAAGTGATTATGTTTATAAGGATGAATTGATACGTAACTATATAAGTCTTATCATTCACGAATCTCTGAAGCTGGAGCCTGCAGAAAATTTTGACCAGAACAATAATGCGGCATCAAGATTATCATCCGTTTTCTTGAACTTCTGGAAAGACAATTTCCTATTGAAACCACCAACCAATCTTTGCAACTGAAATCAGCTCAAGATTTTGCGAAGAATTTGAATGTTCACGTTAATTATCTCAACCGTGCTGTAAAAGAAGTTACCGGAAAATCCACAACGGCTCATATTACGGAACGTATTCTCACAGAAGCAAAAGCATTGCTGCTACACACCGACTGGAATATCTCAGAAATAGCTTTTGCACTAGGATTCGATTATCCGACGTATTTTAATAATTTCTTTAAAAAACAAACAGGCACAAATCCAAAAGCATTTCGTTTAACGGAAGTTTGAATTTCTTAATTTTTGGTTTGATTATCATTAACTGTTAGCTCCTCGTTATTTCTAATTTTGTATCAGTAATTTTTAATACAAAATTCAGATATGAAGATAGCAACAACAGTGATGGCTTTGTCCTTTCTTTTCATCGGACAGACATTTGCGCAGAATAAAAAATCAAATCCAAAAACAATGAATGCAACCGAACAAACCGAACATTACACATTTAAACTAAGCGATAAAGTTAACCGAAAAGCTGTTACCTTCAAAAACCGTTACGGAATAACGCTTTCCGGAGATTTATACCTTCCCAAGAATACTGGAAAAGAAAAATTAGCAGCTTTGGCAATCAGCGGACCGTTTGGTGCGGTAAAAGAACAGTCTTCAGGTTTATATGCCAATCAGATGGCGGAAAGAGGTTTTGCCGTTATCGCTTTTGATCCTTCTTATACCGGCGAAAGTGGAGGTGAGCCGAGAGATATTGCTTCCCCCGACATCAATACCGAAGATTTCAGTGCGGCAGTTGATTTCTTAGGACTTCAACACAATGTAGACCGAAATAAGATCGGTATTATCGGAATTTGCGGATTTGGAGGGATGGCTCTGAATGCTACGGCGATAGATAAGCGGATAAAAGCCGTTGCCACCACCAGTATGTATGATATGACAAGAGTAATTTCTAAAGGATATAATGATGTAGTTACACTTGAGCAACGAACAAAAACGCTCGAAGATCTGAACCAACAAAGATGGAAAGATGCGGAAACAGGAGAACAGGCATATACATCTTCTCATCTCCCGGAAAAATTAACTGGTAGCGAGCCTCAATTTATAAAGATTATTTCAATTATTACAAAACTCCAAGGGGGTCACGAGCGTTCAGTCAATTCAACAAAAGGATGGAGGCTAACAAGCGCACTTTCATTTATGAATATGCCCATTTTAAGTTATATTAAAGAAATATCACCCAGACCTATGCTTTTAATTGCCGGTGAAAATGCACATTCAAGGTACTTCTCAGAAGACATTTACAAAATGGCTGCGGAACCGAAAGAATTGATGATTATTCCGGATGCGGTTCACGTTGATTTATACGATAAAGTAGATGTGATTCCCTTTGAAAAACTGGAAAATTTCTTCAGAACTCATTTGAAATAATTGAACATTGCAATAGCTGAATCCGTTTTTTAAAATAGCGGATTTAGCCTTTTAATTTCTCTAAATATATAAGAATGAGCTTTAACCAAGATATTTTCGCCCGATTGAGAAATGGTGAAACAATAATGCCCGATGACCCGGAAACGTATAAATTGCTGGAGGCTTCCTATGAGGTTAAGAAACAGTTGATTCAGTTAAATAATTCCACAGAGCCGGATGAGATTTTGAAAAGATTAAGTGAAATAGTCGGTGGAAAGTTGAAGAATGTAGCGGTGTTTACACCCATTTATATCAATTATGGAAAGAATCTTAACATCGGTAAGAATGTATTCATCAACTTCGACTGTACTTTTCTGACTCTGGGCGGAATTACCATTGAAGACGATGTTTTAATCGGTCCGAAAGTAAGCCTCATAACGGAAAATCATCCTTTACAACCTCAACACAGAAAAGGATTAATGGGAAAATCTATTTTAATCAGGAAAAATGCCTGGATTGGAGCCAACGCAACGATTCTTCCCGGAGTTACGATTGGTGAAAATGCAGTGATTGCTGCCGGAGCAGTTGTTTCCAAAGATGTTCCGGACAATGTTGTAGTGGGGAATTCCTGCAAAAATCATCAAAACAATTGAATCATAAATTAAGTGTAAAACAATGAAATATTTAATTATTATTCTTTTGGCATTCAGTCCAACTGTAATCGCACAAAATAGAGTAAATTCAAACCAAATAAATTCAAACAAAATGAGTACAGATATTCCTAAAATAAGTGATTTTCCGGCAGGTGAAGAAAACACGGCTTATGCGCAGTATTTTATTGGCAAGTCCTATTTAGCACCGCTTACAAGCAATAAAGATGTAAATGTTCCCCTTTCTAATGTCACATTTGAACCGGGTTGTCGCAATAACTGGCACAGTCACACAGGCGGACAACTTTTGATTGTAGTGGGCGGCGAAGGTTTATATCAGGAAAGAGGAAAACCTGTGCGTCGTTTAAAACCCGGAGATATTGTAGAAATTGCTCCGAATGTTGAGCATTGGCACGGCGCAACTGCTGACAATTGGTTTTCGCATTTAGCAACGAATGGAAATCCGCAAACCAATCAGAATATTTGGCTGGAAGCGGTTTCCGATGAAGAATTTGCTGAAGCCAACAAAAAATAATGGTAAGTAATAAGTAAGTTTTATGTAAAATTACTATTTGGTACGCTAAAGTATGTTATCGCCAAAAGTAATTTCGAATGCTACATCTTTTGTCTTGGCAATCCAATTTCATGTTCCTGGGGATATGGTTTCCTAAAAGTCATACTAACATCCTCATGCAAATTACGCTGGGCTTCTAATGATTTTTCTTTATCCATAGAATATCTTGGATCCGGAATAAAAGGCATTTTTGCCATTTTATGAATAGTAACAGTAGGGAAGTGAAAATCGACCTCCACTGTTCCTAATAAGAGATAGCAGCCACCACCCTGAAAAGGATATTCTTCAAGACAGCTGGGAAAATGAGCCGTATCAAAATATTCTCCTTCTGCATCAATCCAGGTTCCGAAGTACATGGTTCCTTTTTTTGTGGGTACATGCTTTCTTGAAATAAGATACGCCAGCATTTTCACCTGACATTTATGAAACTTCAATAAATCTTTTACCAAAACAGAACCTCTGTACCGGGTTTGTAATAAATCAAAAGGGCTGAATGAAACAGGAAATCCTAATATTTCTATTTCATCAAAAGCATCTTCAAATGGATTTCTTTTTATGGTGGGAAGTTGATAATCCTTTTGAGGTTCTTCCAGTAAAGTTAAATGCCTGAAAGGAAACTTATTATGTCCCAGAAGAAATCTTGATTCAATGAGCAGTTCATGCTTCTGTTTTCCGGTAAAGCGGAATGCTCCGATAAAGATTAAAATTTGTAGTGTTTCGATGCCGATAGGAATCCTTTTAACAAAATTTTCAAGAGAGGTGTATTCTCCATTCTGGGTTCTTTCTTCAGGAATCAGCTGTGCTAACCTTGTCTCCAGTCTTTCAATATGCATGAAACCCAAATAAACATCCGAACCATAGACCGTTGTCTTATATTCACTCAGATTGATACAAGGATTATGAATAGAAGCTCCCGACATTCTGGCTTCATGAATATAGACTTCGGTTCTGTAGAACCCGCCGCCGTTATTAATTGCAGAGACCATAAATTCAATAGGATAATAGACCTTAAGGTATAAACTCTGATAGCTTTCCACAGCATAGGAAGCAGAATGTGCTTTACAGAATGAGTATCCTGCAAAAGATTCGATCTGCCGGTATACTTCCATAGATAACTTTTCGGGGTGTCCTAATCTTTTACAGGATTTAAAGAAGTTATCTTTTACTTTCTGTAATGCAGATAAAGATCTGCCTTTACCACTCATTGCTCTTCTCAGGACATCACCATCAGGTGCAGATAATCCTCCGAAGTGAAGTGCAATTTTAATAACATCCTCCTGATATACCATAATACCGTAGGTTTCTCCCAGTTCTTTTTCAAAAACCTCATGGAAGTACTCAAATTTTGAGGGATTATTGTGCCTGAAGATATATTCCCGCATCATTCCGCTTTGTGCAACTCCGGGGCGGATAATGGAAGAGGCGGCAACCAGTACTTTGTAATTGTCGCACTTCAGTCTTCGAAGTAACCCCCGCATAGCGGGTGACTCAATATAAAAACAGCCGATAGTTTTTCCGGAACTTAAGAATTCATTACATTGGGCTTCATCTTTTGAGAGAGAAGTATCCCGGATATCGATATCAATTCCTCTTTTTCCTTCACTAGCTTTACCGTATCATTTATGGTACCTAAACCTCTCTGTGAGAGAATATCAAATTTTTCAAGGCCAATCTCTTCAGCAGTGTACATATCGAACTGTACAATCGGAAAACCTTTGGGAGGCATTTCGAGTGCAGAATAATTGGTGATTGGCTCTTCTGAGATCAGAACCCCGCAGGAATGCATACTTCTCTGGTTCGGAAATTTTTCCAACAATTTTCCGTAGTAATGAACCTGCCTGGATACAGAATTGTTATCATGTTCGTGGATCGGTTTTGTTGCGAGTGTATCTAATTCCTCTTTCGGAAGCCCGAATACCTTTCCTACTTCCCGGAAAATAGAACGGTATTTAAATTCAACATTGGTTCCACAGAAGGCAACATGATCCTTGCCATATTTCTTAAATATATATTCTAAGATGATATCTCTGGTCTGCCAACTCCAGTCTATGTCAAAGTCTGGAGGTGTTTTACGGTTAAGATTTAAAAACCTCTCAAAATACAGATCCAGTTCGAGAGGACATATATCAGTAATACCGATGCAATAGCTGACCATGGAATTGGCACCGCTGCCTCTTCCTACATGCATAAACCCCATTCGGTTACTGTATTGTATAATATCCCAGGTGATCAGAAAGTAGGCACAGAAATTAAGTTGCTTTATAACCATTAATTCTTTGTCCACTCTTGCTTTTGCCTGTAGATTATCTTCGGAGTATCTTTTAGAAAGTCCCTGATAGGCTAACTTTTTAAAAGCTCAAAATCATTCTCCTTGCTGTCAGTAAAATGCTTTTTGTTTTTAGGGGTTGTAAAATCAAAATCAAAGTGGCAATTATTAACAATATATTTTGTATTCTCAATAAGCTGTGGCTCATGTTGAAATTCAGCCAGAAGTTTTTTCTTATTTGCAAACATTTCATTGTCTTTACAATAATCGACTTCTGTAAGCTTACTGATCAGTGTATTGTGATCAATGGCCCTCACTATTTTATGAAGCTCATACTCTTCAGGAGTGGTAAAGGTAACAGGATGGAGGATAACCATTTTATGGATGAGCAGTTTCAGTTCCGGCTTAATGAGAAGATTTAACTGTTCCTTTCTGATGCCTATAAATTCATGATCTGATAGCTTTTCAGGAATATTGTCCAGTGGATAAATAATAAAAGTATCTTTAAAATCAGGATTGGCTTTGGGAATTTCAATGCCTTCACAGTTATAAGCGGTTAAAAGCCTGTTAATCTCTCCGATACTTTTTTGATTTTTGGCCAAACATATATAATATAGTTCGCCCAGAACCCGTATTTCCACTCCGACAATCGGTTTGATATTATACTCCTGGCAAAGTTTATAAAAATCATAGATCCCGGTAATGGTATTGATATCTGTAAGAGCTAAGGTTTTAATATTAAAATGTACAGCCTGCTGTACCAGATCTTGAATAGAAATAGTCCCATACCGAAGACTGTGATAAGAATGACAATTCAGAAACATCTTTTAATTATTTTATTAAACCTGAGGCTCTTCCTACACTTGAAGTTCCAAACCTGTTCTTGATTTTATCCATTGTCTGATACAGTGAGATGAGTTCTTCCGTGTCTTCAAAGAGATCCATTTGATGGCATCCGTGAACCAGTCCGGTAAACTTTACGCCGACCAACCTTATCCTCATACGCCTGGTATATACTTTTTTAAAGAGTTCCAAAACATACCTGAGCAGAGTGTGGTCGGCTGAGGTATAGGGAATCCTGCATTGTTTGGTTTCCGTATCAAAATTGGAATACCGGATTTTTACCACCACTACCGATACCAGCCATTTCTCTGTCCGAAGTTGATAACATAGCTTTTCAACCATTCCTGAAAGGATACTTTTGATTCCCTGGATATCTATACTGTCCTGGGCAAAAGTATCTTCAGTAGAAATGGATTTTCGTTCCGAATAGGGAACTACGGGAGTTTCATCAATTCCGTGCGCTTTTTTCCAAAGCTCATTTCCATTTTTGCCGATCAGCTGCTGAAGAACATCAACAGGCATTTCTGAAAGCGTTTGTATTGTTCTTATGCCCAGCCTTGACAGCAGCTGAAAAGTAACATCGCCCACCATAGGGATCTTCTTTACCGAAAGTGGGTTTAAAAACGGCTGTATGTCAGGCTGCTTTACTTCCAGTCTTCCGGTTGGCTTTGATTCCCCGGTTCCGATTTTGGATACGGTTTTATTGGTTGACAACGCAAAACTTATCGGCAGTCCTGTATTTTTCTGCACGCTTTCCGCTATTTCATGGGTCCATTTATAGCATCCGAAAAACTGATCCATTCCAGAAAGATCCAGATAAAATTCATCGATACTTGCCTTTTCAAGAACAGGTACTTTTTCCTGAATAATCTCCGTTACCATATGGGACATATTGGAATACATTTCCATATCTCCCTTAATGACTTTTGCTTCGGGACACAAGCGCAAAGCCATTTTGATCGGCATGGCACTCCTTACTCCGAAAAAACGGGTTTCGTAAGAGCATGACGCCACAACACCACGATCTCCACCTCCGATGATCACAGGCTTATTCTCGAGTTCAGAGTTTTTCAGCCTTTCACAGGAAACAAAGAACGTATCTAAATCCATATGTACAATTGCTCTTTCCATGTGGTAAAATTAGTTACGTTTTGAAACAAATTTTGTATTTTTGTTGTCTAAAATTGTAACAATGTCAAAATTCTCTGATAACATCGTGTTTTTGAGAGGAAAGAAAAATATGACTCAGCAAGAACTGGCAGATCTATTATTTCTTACCCGATCCAGATATGTCGCCTATGAATATGGCAGAACGGAACCTCCTATTGAAATATTGCTTAGAATTTCAAAATTCTATAACATCAGCATTGACCTACTATTAACTGTAGATGTCAGAAAATTTTCTATCGATGAACTCATGGAGCTTCCTGAGAACAGGATTGTTCTGCCTATAAAGGTTGATCAGGATGGAAACAATCAGATTGAGATTATTCCCCAAAAAGCTTCTATGGGCTATTTGAATGGCTATGGAGATCCGGAATACATAGAAAGTCTGGAGACTATATCATTGCCTTTTTTAAAAGGTGGCAAGTTTAGGGCATTTCCGGCTGACGGGGATTCAATGCCTCCCTATAAGAATGGAACCTATATTGTGGGAAAATATGTAGAAAATCTTTCGGATTTGAAAACGGACAGAACGTATGTTTTCATTACCACCAATGATGGTATCAGTTACAAAAGGTTTCAGTTTCATGAAGCAGATGGTATATGGGTGAAGGCTGACAATCAATTTTATGAGCCTTATAAAATTCCATTGCCTGAAATTAAAGAGATCTGGGAATTTGCCTGTAGTATTAACACCAAAGAATATGAACCTGATGAATTTGCAGAACACCATATTCAAAATTTTATCACAGAAATTAAAACTGATATCAGACAGATCAAAGAAAAAATGGGAGATAAGAATTGAATCAATTTTGAATAAATGGCGTAATCAAGAAACTTCCCCGAAGGGAAGTAAAAACACAAATGATGAAAAAATCCCGAAGTAACGGGATATTGCTAAGATAAATATTTTACCACAAAGTTATAATGACCCAGCTGAGTTTATTTGATGCCGAAGAATTCTATGAGTTTCCAAAAGATCTTTTGGAATACAAGGAAAACTTCCTGAGCAGGGAAGAAGCTGACTTGCTTAAAAACAAATTATTGGAAACCGCTCCCTGGGAACAGCGTACCCAGAAAATGTACGATAAGATGGTACTTACTCCAAGATTAACGGCCTGGTATGGTGATTCAAAGTATAACGATTCAGAAGAAGAAAAAAGCCAACAAATCCATGGACTCCTGAATTGTTCTCTTTAAAACAAAGAATCGAAAAGGAATTTGGCTGCCAGTTCAATGGCGTTCTGTTAAACCTATACCGTGATCATAATGATTCCGTTGCCTGGCATCGGGATAAAGAAAGCCGATATGGAAAACGACCTGTCATTGCATCCATAAGTCTTGGACAAACCAGAAACTTTGATTTCAGGAAAAAGATCACCATCAGAGTAAATACAGTCTGCCACTTCCTCATAGCTCATTACTTATCATGAAAGGCGATCTTCAGGAACACTGGGAACATCGCATTGCGAAATCAACCATACGAATGAAAGAACGAATTAATCTGACATTTCGTTTAATATTACCCAATCTGTAAGCTTCTGAAGACGGATTGATAATCATTTTTAAGAGTTTCTTCATTTAAATGATATTTTCCAAAATTTAAATAAGAAAAGAAATCTTCATTTTGGAAATCTTTAAAGGCTTTGGGATAAAAATCTTCTGTATCTAAAATTTCCACAGCGTCAGAATGTGTATTGAAATCAATAATTTTATTAAAATTATTTTGATTACCATAAAACCATTCTATACGAAGGGAGCCATTTATAATACTACCTGCAAAACCGGTATCATTGCCTTGTCCAACATAGATAGTTGATCCGAACGCAATATTGCTTCTATACTTATTCTTTTGATCAAGCTTAAGATAATCAGTATAATCTTTAGTGGTCTTATTAAAGTATATTTTAATATAAAAATTACTTATATGTTCCTGCCCTAAGATGAAGAGCCTCAGTTGAGAAATATCTACATAACCTAATAAATCACTTGTCATAATTTTGCATCCTGCATGCTTCGCAAAATATCGATATAGGTTCATTTTAGATACTCTCCAATCATTACCAAAGATTTCTTGATAGTTAATTTGGTTTGAGGTTTCTATCATATTATTGATAAAATCAATATTTTCAAAGAATTCGGTATAAGCAATATCTGCATTTCTTGTCTGGTTATTGTTACAGTCAATGCAGATAACTTTTGGGAATTTGATCAGTTTATCTTTTGGTGAATTGAATGGATGCAAATTTTCACCATCGTAATAGATGGCATCAAATGACTTACCGAATTGACGCCTGATATCTGAGGCCTTAAATTTATGTTCCTCGGAATTTGCTTCATTATTTTGACATATCCAACATTTCATAGTTTTTCAAGGATTTTAAGAGGTTTGATTTTTTCGTTTTAAGTCTAAGATTTCTTTTATATTAGGAGGATATTCTCCATTAAAATATTCATAGATCAAGGGATTTCTAGAAAAAAAATGACCTGTCAGGTCTACCCAAGTTTCGATGGGTATTGTACCATTTATTTTAAACAATTTTTTTGACTTTGACTTAATTTGTGAATGATCTTTCCTATTATAATTAAGGTCAGAATCTCGTCTTCGGAGATATTCTTCTTCAGTATAGAAATGAAACGCTCCATCAAAATGTCTAAAACTAAGGGTGTTCATATCAAATTCTGCATGTACATATCGGACTGGAAAATAAATAATATTATCAATTTTTATTTTGATATGTTCACTTTTAAATTCTTCTGCCTGAAACGTTTTAATATTTTTTGATAAAGCCCATTTGATATCTAAGGAATAAGTATCTGCAAAGAAAAAATTAATTTCAGAATCGTTAAAATCAGGAGAAGGCCTTAGTTTTACCAATTGATCAGAAATGCTTTCTACATTTTGATTAAAAACAGAACCATACCAGGTATCTAGCTCTAAGATAGCCGCATTATTTACATCAATTTTTAAATTGTGTTGATCCAGGCTTATTTTTATTTCATCATAAACGGTAGGGTCTATATCCCAGAATTTATTAATGAATCGGGGCTGGAAACCATTTAGCGAGGAGTAGCTACGTCGAAATAAAGGGTTAGCCATTGTTATATAATTATCTGCAAAAAAATAGCCGTCAGAGAATATTTGCTTTTTAAATTTAGAATTGAGCAGCTTATAATCTAAAAGACCGTCTTTATCAGGAAGTAGATCTTCATTTAACTTCAGAAGAATATCATGTGATTCAACAACAATGCCTGATATTTGGGTGTACCTAAAATCTTGAGTAGTTAATTCTATATTTTTACTCGCTGCAAAACGGATAAAGTCAAGAATTATTTTTTCATTGTCTTTCAATGCCTTTTCTGCTTCTTTTTCCAGTTGCTTAATATAATTTTCTCTAAAATCAGACATTTCACTCATAATCGGTAGTCCTTACTATAAATGCTTTGTAAGTTACGATGCTTTTGGTTAAGATTCCATCATTCAATATTCTTTTTCGTAACTACGAAAAGTAGTGATTTTATATGATTTCTCTTGTTCAATTTTACATCACCAATAATCATAAAAATCACAGTTATGAATATCGAAAGAACAGAATTTATAGCCTGGATGGAGAGAATCATGGAAAGATTTGACCTACTGAAAGAACAAATGCTCAAGAACCAGTCCAGATTTATAGAAGTAGACGGAGAGCAGCTTCTTGATAACCAGGATGTTTTACAGCTTTTAAAGATAAGTTCCCGATCATTACAGCGGTACCGGACTGATAAAAAGCTGCCTTATTATACCATCAGCGGAAAGCTGTACTATAAGATTTCGGATGTCCATCAACTGATCAGAGAATGTTTAAACTCTTGATGGTAATAAGACATCAGCAGCCAAATTATTCATCACCATTCCAATCTTTTAGAGCATCATAATTGAGCTTATACCTTGGTTCCATTAAATGAAATACAATGGAAAATGAATTGATAAACGCTCAGGAATCCAATGAACTCAAACCATCAGCAGACACACTCCTTGTCCTGAACATTCATACCAATCAGGTTGAGCTGGTCAAAGGTGTAGATAAAGAAGGGAATCTTCAAAAAGTTCCTCCACAAGAAAAAAGGATAATGAGCAGCTGATCAGCGTTGATAAACATGGAGATATTTTCTCCAACTTCTTTTCCAACTTTTACCGGCAGCTCAAAATCCCACGCATTTCAACTTTTTTAAAGTTTCAGAATACGATGCCATCAATACCGCCAAGGATCTTCAAAAATATGTTGATCAGGCATCACCTGAAGAAAAAGAAAAACTGAAAGGCTACGAAGTTTTACCTCAACACAACAACAATCCAAAAAATCAAAATACAATGGACAACAACACAGACAATCAGGACTACCGTTTTCAGCCGGAACAGATCGACTGGAAAACGATGGAAAAATTCGGACTTAATCAGGAAAAGCTTGAAAAAATGAATGCGATGGATGCATTACTCAGAGGTTTTAAAACCAATACATTAATTCCGATTACTATTAATTTGGGAACGGCAGTAAGCAAAATGGATGTTCGATTATCCCTTCAGACAGGTGATACGGGACAGGTTGCCGTTCATCTACATGGTATCCGAAAAGAACCTAATCTTAACAGTAAATTCTTAGGCCATGAGTTCACGGATGAAGACAAGAAGAATCTTAAGGAAACCGGGAATATGGGCAGGGTAGTAGATCTGATCAATCCTAAGACAGATGAAATTATTCCATCGGTTATAAGCCGTGATCGTTTAACCAATGAATTGGTAGCCTATAGAGCAGAGTACATGAAAATTCCTGATGAAATCAAAGGAATTAGGCGATGAACACCAAAAACAAACTTTACTGGAAGGAAGACCATTGTATCTTGAAGGGATGACTTCCAAAAAGGTGAACTTTTCGATGCTACCGTACAGTTCAATGCAGACAAGCGGTATGTGGAATTTCTGTTCAATAATAATCAGACACCGCAACAAAGACAACAACACAATCAACAGCAAACTCAATCTACGGATCAAGAAGCACCCAAAGTATTCAGGGGAAAAGAACTGGATGATTCACAGTATGAAAAATTCAAAGCTGGGCAAACCGTGTACGTTGACGGTCTTACCGATGCTAAAGGTAAAGCCTATCAAGGTTATATTACCTTCAACAAAGAAACTTTTAAAACCGATTTCTCCTTCAATCATCCTAATAAGCTCAAAGAAGAGGCAAAGCCTACAGAAGATCATAAGACCCAAACTGCTGTTAACACCCATGGTAAAACCAATGAAGCTACTAAAAATGTGAAAGAGCCTTTAGAATCCAAACAGCAGCAGCCTATTAATAAGCAGCAGGAGGACCAGCAAAAAAAGGTCAGAAAACCAAGAGGACCCAAACTATAATAAACATCTAAATCCATCATATGAAAGCAATCATCGCAGAAAAACCCAGCGTTGCAAGGGAAATAGCCCAGTTATTAGGAGCCCATGAAAAGAAAGATGGTTATCTATCCGGTAACGGCTATTGTGTTACGTGGGCATTGGGGCATTTGATATCGTTAGGAATGCCGGAGGATTATGGTATAAGAGGCTTTAACAAAGCCTCTTTGCCTATCTTTCCCAAACCCTTTATTCTGACTCCCCAAAAACTAAAGAAAACAAAAGGCTATGAGCCTGATCCTTCCGCTTTAAAACAGCTCAACACCATAAAACAAGTCATCAATCAATGCAGCAGTATCATTGTCGCCACAGATGCAGGAAGGGAAGGAGAGCTGATCTTCCGTTATATCTATCACTACCTACAATGCAACAAACCTTTTGAAAGACTCTGGATCAGTTCCCTTACCGAAAAGGCAATACAGGAAGGTTTTACGAATCTTCAGCCAGGCGATACCTTTGACGGTTTATATGAAGCTGCTAAAGCCAGAAGTGAAGCGGACTGGCTGGTAGGCATCAATGCTACCCAGGCATTAACCATCGCAGGGAACCAAGATGTTTATTCCTTAGGCAGAGTGCAGACCCCAACCCTTGCTTTAATCTGTCAACGGTTTCTTCAGCATCAAAACTTCACCAAGCAAAAATACTTTCAAATCCAGCTCAGTCACAGAAAAGAATATACAGATTTCACCAGTGTTTCACTATTGCAATGGGAAGAAAAAAGCAGGCAGAACAAATCCAAAAGATTATAGAGCGAGAGGGAAGAGCTATTGTAGAAGATGTATCTGTTAAAAAAGTACAGGAGCAATCTCCTTACTTTTCGACCTAACAGAATTACAGAAAGAAGCCAACAGGAAACTGGGGCTTTCTGCTGATGAGGTTTTACAAACAGCCCAAAGCCTCTATGAGAAACAGTTCATCACTTATCCCAGAACCGGAAGCAAGTATATTCCTGAAGATGTATGGCCTGAAGTTCCTGAGCTGGTCAGAATCCTCAATGCAACCGATCATTTCAAACCAGCCATATCTATTTTAAAATTTGGAAACTTCAACAAGCGGATCGTTAATGATCTAAAAGTTACCGACCATCACGGATTACTCATAACCACTAAAACACCTTCTGCACTTTGCACTACGGAAAAAGCCATTTACGAGATGATTGCTTACCGTTTATTGGAATCCCTATCCCACACCTGTACAAAGCAAGTCACCCAAATCCAGATAAAAGTCCATCATTATGAATTCCAGATCAAGGGCTCAAAAATACTCAATCAAGGCTGGCGAGCCATCAAGGAATTCTCACTGACAATGAAAATTCCGATAATAAAAATGAAGTCCTTACTGAACTTCCGGAATTCAAAACCGGAGATGAGCTCAAAATATCAAAAACAGAATTATTAGAAAAAGTAACGCAACCTCCCAAGCTTTATATAGAGGCCGACCTTTTATCGGCGATGGAAAATGCAGGCCGATCTATTGAAAACAAAGAAGAACAGAAAGCACTATCCAATATCGGCATCGGAACCCCGGCTACCAGAGCTTCCATTATTGAAACCCTGCTCAGCAGAAACTATATCATTAGGAAAAGCAAAACACTAATTCCCACCGATAAAGGTTTACAAGTTTACAACTTTGTCAAAGACAAAAAAATAGCCAATGTCCAAATGACCGCAGAATGGGAAATAGCACTGGATAGAATTGAAAAAGGTGAACTCAATAAAACTCAATTCATCAACGACATCCAACACTACACAGCAGAAATCACCAGCGAACTTTTATCACTCCATATTCCTCAAGAAAATATTCCCCAACTCAAATGCCCCAAATGCCAACAACATAATGTTATTATCAAGGATAAAATTGTCAAATGCCCAGATGAGCAATGCAACTGGATCCTCTTTAGAACCATATGCGGAATACAACTTAGCATAAAAGATCTTACCTTATTATTAACTCAAAATAAAACATCATTAATCAAGAATATGAAAAGCAAAAACGGTAAAAATTTTGATGCTTTTATCATTCTAAAAAATGATTTCAGTACATCATTTGAATTTGGAAATAAGAATTAATTTCAAAAATTAATAGAATAAAGAAGCAGCCGATAGGCTGCTTCTTTATTCTACATCTTATCCAATTCTTTTAATTCCTTAAAATAAAGTCTAAAATATTTACTACTTTTTTGAATTTTGTTAGCCATTATGATAGTGATATAGTAGGGAATTAGATTATAATAATGTAATACAATTATTTAAAAAGTATAATTAAGTATTATGGTATAATGATTAGTAAAATCTTAATAATATTTTTATAGTATTGTAAAGTAATATTTATTATTTAAATTTAAAAATATTTCAAAACCATGAAGACATTTATACAAATCAAAATTAACTTTTTGAAACTTTGCTTTGTTATTGTATTTTCAACTATTTCATGTATCAAAACATACGCCCAAAAATTTGAAGATATATTTTTAGCTAACGATTTTGTACTTTATAAAAATACAACGGTAAAATTAAAACAAGATCTCATTGGAGTCAACTTTAGTCACAATTTTTATGGTGATCTAAAAGATCTTCAAAAAGATTATGATAATAAGGTATTATATCCCTCAGCAGCATATAATTTTCAAACGGAAAAAGATTCTTTAAAAAATAGAGTTTTCATTATTGAAAATATTATTGGCAAAGACGGAAAAACATTTAATATAGAAAACTCAGGTTATTTTGATTCTCCTATTTTTATCTTGAAAGATGAAGTAAAAGCCCAAACCATTTACTATAAATACGATAAAAAGTTTGAACATAACTTCCCTTTTTTAGTTGCTGATATAAATTACCCTGTAGATTTTTTTGCTCCCAACTCTCAGAAAATGATGATGATTTTACCAATGAAAAAACTATTAGAACCCCAATGACGGAAGGCAACAATTTAGCTCCCGCATCTTTAACAAAGGTTTCAAAAAAGGAAGACCATCTGCTTATTACCTAAGTTTAAGAGCTTATGGCAATACGGTTAATGTAAATGAACGAGGGGTAATTCTAATATTTGAAGACAATACTAAATGGATTAAAAACGCAGAGATAGATGTGGAAGCAGATAAAGATAGTTATGAATACTCAGTATTTATAACTTTATCTCAAAATGATCTTAAGTTGTTTTCGACTAAGCGAGTAAAAAAATTTAGACTGTACATATATGATGCTACCCTTAATGCAGGTTTTGCCAGTAAATTTTTGAATTATACAAAGTGCTTGTTAAAAAGATAATAATATGACAAATGCAGAAAAATTTTTAGATATTTATAATCAACTTGATAAATTTCTAAAAAATGGTAACAATCAGAATCATGAAACTTTTGCCTCAAAAATAAAAAGTAGCAAAAATTCAATTATAAAATCTTACCGAGATAAATTGATAGATTATGGAGAACTTAGAAACGCTATAACACACACACCTAAATTAGGTGGCAATTATATTGCAGAACCTCTGGGAGAAGTTGTTAATGAGTTTGCCATGATTTTACAAAAATTATTAAATCCACAAAAGGTTATTCCTTTATTTTCTTTTGAAGTGACTGGAGCTAACGAAAACGAGAGACTAGATAAAATTTTGAACATAATGAGGGAAAAATCTTTTTCGCAATTTCCTGTATTTGACGAAGGTGGAATGGTTACGGAGCTAATTAATACAAATACAATTTCAAGATGGTTAGGAAAAAATATTAATCAGAATGAAATCATGGTGGAAAATCCTATTATCAAAGAATTGATAGTCGATATTGAGTTTAAGAAAAATTTTAAATTTATATCGAGAGACTGCGATATTTATACTGCCTATGATTTGTTTATTGATCAAATAAATATCCATAAAAGAAATCTCGATGTATTATTTATTACAAACAGCGGTAGTGAAAATGAAAAATTATTAGGATTAATTACTATAGAAGATATTGCTAATAAAGTTAAGAACGTTCACTCATAATAGAGTTCTGAACACGATTGCAGCATAGTGAAGAAATTGTTTAATATTAAAGCGTAAGATTTTGAATTACTGTATTCAACTATTCGTTATGGTTTTTAAAAAGTTTGTTCATAAAGAACTTCCTGCAAATCCTGTAAAGGGGTCCAAATTCCAGATTTAACTTTCAGGTAAGTATGGCATAGTGTGACGATTTTTTGTTCATCTCCAAACTTAATTTTTTCTTTCTAACTCTGTTAAACCTTCAAAAGCATTTGAGGTAAAACCGTATGTTGATAAAAACAAACCACTCTCTCTCTTTTCCTTGCAGATCACTTTTAGAAATTCCTTCACGGATTTTTGACCTACTAGCTGTTTGGATTTCCAGTGCTTAATCTCGACGATGTACTTAATGGGACGTCCATTTTTTACGATCTCCAAAATAATATCCTTACCTCCATCTTTGCTTGATGGTGTAAGGGTTACATGAAATGCCAAACCCTCAAATAGCTCAGCTATTGTTTTCTCGAATTCTCTCCATTCTATTTTTAACAAAAGTTGGGATCTTCTGCTATTTTTTCAATAAATGTTTTGCTTACAATTTTGATGATATCTTCATATTCATAGGTGTTTAGTTCAGATTCTATTTCTATTTTAGATGTCCAAGTTTTGAGATCATCTAAGGTTAATAGTTCCACTTTTAAAGGATCAGTACTATTTACAAAACGATAGCATGAAGAGGTAAATGCTACGGGCGCAAACATAATAAGACGATCATACGGATAATTGAATGCGAATGAAACTCTCTCGTGGACACGTTCTTCTGTAATGTTTTCAGTCGAGTTTTGAAGAGAAATACATATTCTGTCTCGTGGATACTCTTTGAAACACATGAAATCAAAATTACTTGTATCAGGACTTGGATTAAAGATTGTTGTAAAGCCATCATTAGATAATAATTTCGAAATGACCTGATGAAATGTAAAGCAAATTTCCCGATCGTCTCTTGGACTTGTTATAGAATTTTCTAAAACAAGAATATCACGTACAAGCTGATCTTTTGTTGAGGGAGTCATAATTTTAATGGTTAACGAAAGTTATAATCCTAGAAATTCCAGTCCAGCATTTCTATTTTTGAAAAAAGAAAGAATCCATATATTTCCAAATGCCTCCGGTCTGACCATACACCATATTTCCCCCTTGTTCATTCTGATAAAGCATGCGCAAAACTATTTCTTTTACATATTCTGTTTCATTAAATAAGACAATCACTTTTACTTTTACTTCTGCAATTGCTGGTGCCTGATGTTCGACGGATAATATTTCAAAAGATTTTAAGTTCTTTTTTTCAAAGACTTTTCGAATTCTTCCCGCTTCCTTACCCATATTAAATTCATTTGAAAATAAACAAATCTGTTTAGCCATCTGCCCATAGTTGTTTTTCTGCCAATTTATTAAAAAACGGACAGCATCTCTTTCCGGAGTATATTCTTCATAATCTGCTTCGTTTCCTTGAGCTGGAAAATCTTGGTTTACTATAGGTTTTCTATCTTTCCAGTAATCCATATGTTTATCCATATCTTTCATCTTCAATTTGTGTTGTTGATAGTTGGAAATGGTATCTTTTAGATCTGAAAAAGTTTCTTTTAAAGTAGGAGTGTTTTTTTCTTTAAGGGGACGTTCTTTATTTTTCTTTAGAGCTTTTGCCCAATCATTAATGGCAAATAATGTTAACCAAGCTTTCCCTGCAACATATTTATTAGCATATGAAAGATCCCTTCCATGCAAAATACCATTACGGTAAGGAAAGAATATTTCTTCAGTGGTCGTGGCCTTTCTTGTTACATTTAATATATCTCTAAGTTTAGAGAGGCCTGAACTATGAGCAGCAATAGAATCCCAAGCGGTTAGATCAGTATTTTCCACGAAAAAACCTTTGCTTTTGCTAATGTCATTGACAGTACCATCAATAATCATTAATAGTAAGGGGACAGCAGAATAATATCTTTGAGCTTTTGTATCTTCAAATGCAGCTTTAATCAAGACATTACGCAATCTAAATTCTGGAATACCGTAGGTTGAACTTATCATCCATTGCATCGCTTCAGATGTGTAATAATTGGCAAGCTTTTCCTCTGCTTCATTTATATTGCCTGCTTCAGCCAGAGCAATGCACTCCAAGATCAAATCATGATTTCCGGACTCATGTGCAATCCAACCACGTTCACTAAAATAATGGTTAAACTGATCAGGACTTTTTGAAATTTCTTCAAACTGCTTTTCAATTTCATCAAAGTTTTCAAAAGCATCCAAAATTCCTTTGGCTCTTGAACTAAAGGGAGCAAAGAATGATGCGATCTTTTTTACTGATTTTCCTCCCTTGAGATTATTTCTAAATTCTTCAAACGAAGAATTGTCTTCAATTCTGTCACTCATAAGATGTTATTAGGAATTATATTTAATTTTAAAAAAAAATAACTTAAAAAATCTGAAAAACTATTTTTTAATTTTGAAGAATAATTCTATTAGTTTATATAGGTAAATTAAATTTTATATGGAATAGTGGAATTTGTTGCAACCTGTCTAAATCCAATTTTCAATTAATCTTATTGTTTTATTATCTGGTTCGTTTGCTTTATCTATGGAAGAAATGTCAACCATAATGGGGATTTGTAGGCATTGGCCAGCAATTATACATGTGCCAGTCGGCAAAATGGGTAATGATTCAAAAGAAACTTTATCCAAGTATGACACAGTTCTCTCAACAGCAATAATATCATTATTATTAATTAATCGGTGTAAAATGAAATTATGCAGTTGTGAAATAATAGTTGCAGAAATATCCGAAGGCCTTTGACTGGCTATTGTCATAAAAACACCAAATTTTCGCCCTTCTTTTATTATTTCCTCAAACGTTTCTAATCTATAGTCTTTCCATGTTTCACTTTCTCTTTCGGAAATAAATGAAAGGATATTGTGAGCTTCATCAACTATTATATTTAATGATTTTTCTTTTTTTCTATTGTATTTCTTATGTTCGGAGTAAAGTTTTTGTGATACAAGTAAGGGAATCATTTTCTTTATATGCGTGTTAGTTTTATGTAAATTAATAACACAAAAAAATTATCATCCCAAAAGTCCTCTTCATCTAAATCATCTACAACTTTAATTACAGCATCAATATCTTTATTGAAACTTTTTAGTTTATTAATAACTGGAGAAATATGTTCATTTGCAGCTCTATTACTAAATATATCATGTATTAACTGTAAATAAAGGAAATGTATAATTCTCGAAATAAAGTCTTTGCTAAATTCATATTGATTTACTTGCTGGTAAAGTAAAGTTTCTTCTATTCTTTCTGGGTGACTTCGCAAATATGTTCCATCAAACATAAACTCACTTAGTTTATTATTAAAATCAACATCGCTAGCTAAATCAATTTCGATATCATCGTCGTCGTATAGTGGAGGTAAAATTTCTCTAAAATAATCAAGAAGTAGCTCGGCTTTAACTTTATCAGCCATTTTATATACATCTTTAACCCTTTTTCTGAGGATATTCTGAAAATATTCTAAAGCATCTTCTGAATGGAAAATTTTTTTATAAAACTCTAGTGTTCTTGCTACAAATGGTTTTTGCGTCTTTTCCGTCGCATTTGCAATTATACTGAACAGATCTTTATCAAGTAAATCGCTTTCATAAAAAATAAGTTTATCCTTCTTTCTTGTAGCACGAGTACTTAGATTGTAAACTTTTTTCTTCAATTATACTATACTTTGATTCATATTCTCCGTTAAAATCAAATAAAAGAAATTTTGCATTTTTTTTAAACTTTTCCTCGTGCTTAAATTTCAAGAAAAGTTCATAGTATACTTTTGCCAAGGTATATGATTTACCACTTCCAGTGTTTCCAAAAATACCAATATGGCTGGCAAAAAGTTCATTAATGCCAATTTCCACATTTTGATTGGGCTCATGAGTTAGAGTTCCAATATTTAGTGGTAAATCAGTTTTTCCTACAAACTGGTGAACATCCTGAAATTCTTTTTTATCTAGCAGAAAACATTCGTTATTAATTAGAGGAAGCTCTTTAATGCCCCTTTCAAAACCACGTTTTGTAAAAAAACCTAAGAGTTTTACTATTAAGATTCGCTTAATTTTCTTTTTTCATTTGTATAATTTTTATCAGTAAAATTGGAATCCTCATAAATATATTCGCCGTCAACTTTACCGATGATACGATTAAATCCTTTTGTAATTTTAATATAGCTATTTACCGAAATATTTCTAATTATTTCGCCATTATACAGTAGATGCGAACTATTTTTACTTTTATCAACTTCAATTTTTATCGTCCTACCTTCCACTGAAACTACTTTACCAACTTTAAAAATAGAATCTTTTTGTAAATCTTTTTCCATTTCTACAAGCAATTAATATTATCCAACATTTTTTAAAGATCGTTTCATTGATGGCGTTAAGATTAAAATTGTCAATCTCATTTAATAATTCCACATTAGGAAAATCTTTTAAATCAATATTATCCAATTTAAGATTATTAACTATATCAGTTGCAGCTTTAGTGTAAGAGGAAATAAAAACTTTTAGAGTAGGATTAGATCTTATGGCACGGAAAGTAATATCTCGGATATGCTCGTCTGCCATTGAAAAACCGAAAATAAATAAGACACTATTTTCTTTTTCTAGTTCATTAGCGTAAAGCCTTAACATTTCATAATATGATTTATTGAATGTAGTATCTTTGAATTTTGCTTTTGTTGGATTTACAACCTGTAGCATTTCATATGCCACAACGAAATCTGTAGTATCTACAATTGTTGCTTTCTCTGCTGCTTTAACAATCTCTTTAAAGGGAATATTTTTTTGTATTTATTCCAATAATCGTTATCTAGTTTAATTATGTCTAAAAATTTAATTTTATTGTACTCTTCTTCAATTGAATAAATTGTATCAATATCATTAAACATTAATTGATTGTCCTGAAGTTTCCATGTAATTGATCCATGTATTTTTAATAGATTATAGACTGGAATTTCTGCAATATTATCATATTGAAGACTTTTTTGATAGGACGATTTCTTAAAATTGCTTAGGCTAAATGTTCTTTTAAAAACTCCACTGAATCCGTCATTAAAATGTAGATTTAAGTCTTCAATTACTTTTTCTAAAAAGATATCAATATTTGTTGTGAATAAGTTAGTTTGCTTATTTACGGTATTACTTCTTCTTTGATATATTATTTGATTAATTACTCTTAAAAAATCTTTGTAACCTTTATAAGTGTTCTGTAGTTTTTCAATGTCATTGTTTGGCACTGAAACTAATTCATCTTTTATTGATGTGATATTATGTAAGACAATATTTTTCTGCATAGCTACTACAAAGTAACTTGCATATAAACTCGCTTTAATATAATCTCTTAGATCGACTGGTAATGTTGTGTCATTTTCAAGTTCAGTCAGCCAAATTTCAATATTTCCTAAGGTTCCAAAAAAGGATTTGAAAGGCCTGAACCTATCAAAAAATTTATATTACAATCTTGTATTATGTTTTGCCAAGTCTTTAGCTTGTCGTCAAATGGATTTGGGGTGGCACTCATGTTCTATGGTTATTATTTACAATCAATACATTCGAAAATTGTTGTTATAATCTTCGTAATAAAGAGGTTTTATCAAAAGTATAAATTATTTACATAGAATTATTACTGATTTTCGTAAAATAACGTCATATTGACATGAAATGATTAATGTTGTTATAGATCATTTTAGTAATTTCATGGAGTAACATTAGATTCATAAAAAAATCCTTAAATTAATAAGGATTTTTATCAAATAATAAAGATGAATATTATAAAACGTTTTTACTCAATTCGAGAATATTTTCGGCCTCTTCAAGTTTTAGAACATAATTGTCTTCAATTTCTCGTATTTTTTTAGATAGCTTTATCTGCTCTTCTACATTATATTTTTTTGTATCAATTATAATTCTGTCAACTTGCTCTGGTGTAAGCTCTATTAAACCGGTCGAACCAGTATAAAATCGAGATATCTGTACTGCGCCAAAACCTAATCTCAAAAAATCTGATAAGTAATAAGGATTAATTTTTGTGTCATCAACTCTTATTATCGTGACATGTCCATCGGCAATTGCAGGGATATCTAGATCGAAGACGCAACATTTGCCAAGGGTACCATCGCCAGTAGATGACAATAATACATCTCCTTTCTTTATAATGTTAATATTTGTTTGAGTTTCGAGTGACTTTTCAACAAATTCATCATATACAGATTTTTCTATCCAATCTGCATTAGTCGTGATGATTTTCCCTAATTTGCTAATATTACTACCTGCTTTTATAACTAATGCGTACCCATCTTGTTCGTCCACATAATTATCAGCTGAGGGGCTTTTCCCTCTGGAGGTTGCAATTAAATTTAAATCCTTTAAAGTTGGGTTTTCGTTTTTAATAGGTTTCTAATTTCCTCTCTGGTTTCAAAATTCCAATATTTATAATCAAATCTATGCGTATCATCATTGTAAATATCTTTTATATTGATATCAAAAGCCTCCCAATTATAACCCATTCTTTTGCTTCCAATATTATGATCTAAAACCTTTGATTCAATTTCATTTAAAAATAACTCTTTATTAAAACCACGAATTTTATCTCCCGAACCCTGATAGCCTAGTGAATCAAATTTACAGACTGTCGTAACATAGTTGTCTTCAAAATCAAAATCGGGACTAGCACGCTTTTCTAAGTATAATAGACTAGATTTTACATTTATTTTGTTTGGTTTAAATGTTTCATTAGGTAAGCTTACAATACATAATAATTTGCAATGTTTTAAAATGAATTCTCTTAGATTCTTTCCAGAATCAGTGTTTAATACACCTTCGTCAATAACGGTGCAAATTTCACCTCCTGGAATGGTACTGTTAATCATTTTTTGGATGAATAAATATTGACCTTTAGAAGACGAAACCTCGAATTGTTGCATGTCGTTTAGACTCAAAGATTCACCTTCGGAAGTTCCGAAAGGAGGATTTGTCATAATTAAATCACAGTCAGGAGAAGAGTTTGACCAATTTATAGAAAGATCTGACAGACTATCTTCATTTTGAATGTTCGTATGTCCATCACCTGCAATTATCATATTCATTTTTGCAGATGCTGCGACACCTTCGTTAGCATCTGATCCAAAAAAACTTCTTCTTTAAGTTTTTTTATAGATTGGTCGAATGTCGCTTTTGTAATTTCTCTTAACCTAAGTTTATTATTTAGCTGATCTATTGAATCTTGTAATAGATATACGAGAAATCCTCCAGTTCCACAGGCAGGATCTAATACTTTAATCTTAGATCCTGAAATTACTGAATTAACAATTTTCCTTCTGCCTACCAAAGCAGTCATAGCTTGGACTAACTCTCTTGGCGTAAAATATTGACCTAACTTTTTTCCTTTAAGGGTAGCTCTAACAAAATATTCAAAAGCAGCTCCTTTCGAATCTAAACTACAATCATAGAACGAGACCGAGGATAAATCCTTTATAATTGAATGAAATGTTTTAGGATTTTTAGTTTTATTTTTTCTTGTAAAACTTCGCCATAATTTGTTCGTCTAATAATACTTTCAATCATACTTAGAACTGAATCTCTCACCTGATCAGACTCACTAGCTGGTTTAGCTGCTAATTCATGAAATCTATATGAATAGGGAAGAATAAAATCTTCTTCAACATCACATTTTTCCTCTAATAGTTTAAGGAATAACAATTTTGAAAAATCTGCAAAAGCACTTTCTTCGTTTTTTCAATTTTTCTAATAGTACTATGACATTTGTAAAATAACGCATTTAGCTGTCTAAGCGGTAATCCAGGTCTAAAAGGTAAACTATTATCACCTGAAAGAGGGATATTTAACAATTCGGGATTAGATTTTAAAGTTCTAATCACAAGTTTTAATTGTTCTTTTGTCGGAATTTTATCGATTGTTTTTCCATCCCAATTTATTCGATTACCATTCTGTGTATTAAAACATTGTATATCATTACCATTTGTAACGATGAAGAATGGAACATTGATTTCTCTTGATTTAGCATACTTGATAGCTTGATCTTTATCTTTGGAAGTTAAATTTTTTGATATCCTTTTTGCCTCGATAAGAAAGGCTGGCTTGTTCTTCCCCAATGTTACAAGTACATCTATATAACCTTTAGAATATCTATCAGTCTGTGAAACTGCTGTCTCAAAATCAAAATCTTTTTCAAGATCATAACCTCGTCGACTAAGGTATGGGAGGATTTTTTATAACCGTTTCAGTTTCAGTTTTTATATTTGCCATTATTATAATCTGTGTCAGATTTATTAAATTCTTGTTGATAATTATCCCCAAAAATACAAAAAAATGAAAGTATATTTATCAATTCTTTGTATTAGAATTTGCATGTATATTGTCGAACTTATTGCGAATTCCGACTACTTGAAAGAATATGAATTACTTATTTTATAGTTAAATAATTAGTAAATAAAACAAATCCTGACATTGTCAGGATTTATTCTTTAGAATTTATTATTGTTATTGCTTCTGGATTTTAGCATATTTTTCTTTAGCATCAGCTTCTAGATTTTTATAAAATAATTCCTTTTCAGCAGTGAGCTTTTCTTCTAAATTATAAGATTCATTAATGATCAATAAGATATTATCCAATGATTGCAAGATAAATATGGAATTATATTCTATTTTTAATGATTGACAAATCTTAAGTAAGATTTTCCAACTAGTAAAATGCTCATATCTCTCTAACCTGCCAATTGCCGTATTGTTAGATCCAATTAAGAGACCAAGGTTTTCCTGAGATATTTTTTGTCTTAGCCTTTCGACTCTAACTATACAACCGATTTGTAAGGCTAAAAAGTCAATTTCTTCATTACTGTATTCTTGCATATAGTAAAAATTGAAATATTAGACGAAATTATTCGATACAAATTTGTATCGAATAATAATTTTTTATTATATTTGTAAAATAGGTTACAATAAATGTAACTTTGCGATACTTCAACGAATAATAGAAGCTATTGCTTAGAATCTCGCTTAGAAAACTGGTAATTTACGGAACGAGAGGATAAGTATTAAGCTCACGACCTAGGCGTGGGCTCTCTTATCTGTTCCAAGGTATACCAGTACCCCTAAGCTGATATTGTAGAGTCCCATGCCACTTTTTTCCAATGCAGTTCGCTTTATCTCTACATCATAAATCTAAGCCCGCTTCCTAAACATAGTATCAGACTACACGATACAATAGGAGGGTACAACCTATTGCGGCTTTAAAAAGCTTTCACGGGAACACAGATTTCATTCATATTAAATTCTTTCCGGTGCCTTAAGGTCACTGCTATAGAACCTCACCAGTCCTTTTCCACACCAAAGGGCATCAGGAAAGTCTTTATCTAAAAAATGAATCAAAAAACTACTCAACTTAAAATCAGAAGAAAGAAAAAAGCCCCTTCCCATAGTGTTTGGCGACCAACGGGAAAGAGCGTAGTTCAGTAATTAATCTTTAGAAATTAAAAACCTTTACAAATCTATGAAAAATTCCTATTACCATATAGGAGGCATTTTCTTTGGGCTCATGCTTACTGCTGTAAGCATTAATACAAAAGCTCAAACACGCACCATTTCCGGTACCGTAACCTCATCGGGTAAACCCCTTTCAGGAGTCATAATCTCCCAGGAGGGGAGTAATCAGGTAACCATGACCGGCAACAACGGAACCTATACTTTACAGGTTTCAGCAGAAAATCCCATCCTATTGTTCAGACACCCTGATTATGCAGAAGAAAAATTCACGCTCACTAATCAGACCGTCGTTAATATCAGCTTAGAACAAAAAGTAAAGGGAATCGAAGAAGTTATTCTCAACGCAGGCTACTACAAGGTAAAAGACAAAGAAAGAACCGGTAGTATCGCCAAAGTTTCAGCAAAAGATATAGAAAACCAGCCTGTCACCAATGTTTTATCAACCGTACAGGGAAGAATGGCAGGAGTGAATATCACCCAGAATTCAGGAGTTCCGGGAGGCGGCTACAGCATCCAAATCCGGGGACGTAACAGCCTGAGAACTTATGCCAACAGTGAAGTCGATGGCAGTCAGCCTTTATATATAGTGGATGGTGTCCCCGTGGGAAGCGGAATGACTGCTGCTTATGGTGCCAATATTTTGTCAGATGCCAACCTAAATCCTTTAAGCAATATCAGCCCCAATGATATCGAAAGCATCGAGGTTTTAAAAGATGCAGATGCCACGGCTATCTATGGTTCAAGAGGAGCCAACGGCGTGGTACTGGTAACGACTAAACGGGCGAAGAAAGGATCTTTAGGGCTTTCCGTTAATACATCCTATTCTTTAAGCAATAGTCTTTCCAATCTTACCATGATGAATACGGAGCAATATCTGGGAATGCGCAGACAGGCTTATGCGAATGATGGAATTACCGTATATCCGGCCACTGCTTATGATATCAACGGAACATGGGACCAGTCCCGTTATACGGATTGGTTCAAAACACTTCTTGGTAATACATCGGTTACCTCCAATGTCCAGCTGTCTTTATCGGGTGGCGGGGAGAAGACCTCTTTTCTGGTAAGTTACGGACATAATGAGCAGACTACAGTATTTGCCAAAGATTTCCGGTATAAAACCAATACATTACTGGGTAACCTGTCACATCGCTCATTAGACAACCGGCTGAACTTTACCATGTCAACACTCTTTTCCAAGCTGGAACATAATGTAATCAGCCTTGACAATACCGGCAGTGCTTTGTTTCTGGCTCCCAATGCTCCTGCTCTGTACGATTCAGGGGGAAATATCAACTGGCAGAACAATACTTTTGATAATCCTTTGGCTGCGTATAACAGTACCTATTCCAACAACAATATTCAGTTCATGAATAATTTCACGGCGGGTTATGAACTTATGAAAAATGTACAGGTCAGACTCAATGGAGGAATCAGTTATCAGACCTTTGATGAACTGTCATTGCAGCCCAATACGATCTATAACCCATCATTAGGGATAGGCCCTGCCAATTCCAGGGCGTTACAAAGCAATAAAAGCAGAATGTCCTACACTTTGGAACCGCAATTGAACTGGACCTTTAAAAAAGGTAGCCATCAGGTGGATGTCCTTGCCGGAGGCACCTATCAGAGCGATCTGAATACTCAGGGTGCCATACAGGGATATGGTTTTACCAGTAATGCATTTATTGAAAATATTGCCGCAGCTACTACCAAGCTGATCTCGGACCAGACCAAAACAGAATATAAGTATACAGCCGTCTTCGGAAGACTTAATTATCAGTTTGACCATCGCTATATCATTAATATTACGGGCAGAAGAGACGGAAGCAGCCGTTTTGGAACCAACCGTAAGTTTGCGAACTTCGGGGCGGTGGGAGCGGCCTGGCTGTTCTCCAACGAAAGCTTTATGAAAGAACTGTCCTGGCTCTCCTTTGGAAAGCTGAGAGGAAGTTATGGCTCATCCGGAACTGATAATATTGGGAACTACCAGTATAACGATACGTTTATCACTTCTACCTTAGGATATAATAATGTAACAGGACTGGTTCCTTCCAAACTTTTCAATCCTAATTTCAGCTGGGAGAAAACCGTCAAATTAGAAGCCACACTCGAAATGGGATTCTTTAAGGACAGATTTCATGTTACGGCATCCCATTACCGCAACCGTTCATCGAATCAACTGGTAGGCTATCAGCTTCCATCGGTAACAGGGTTTACTTCAGTGCTGGCCAATCTGGATGCCACCATTCAAAATACGGGGTGGGAATTTGAGATCGCGGGCCGTCCGTTTACCGGAGCTTTTAAATGGGAAACATCTGCCAATCTGAGCATTCCCAAGAATAAACTTCTGTCGTTTCCGGGACTGGAAGGGTCTACCTATGCCAACTCTTATGCCATAGGCCAATCCGTTAATATTATAAAATTGTATCATCTGGAAGGTATCAATCCTCAGAACGGTCAGTATATCTTTACGGATTACAACGGTGACGGCAGGATCACTTCCCCTGATGACAGGCAGATTATTAAAAATATAGGCGTAGAGTTTTTCGGGGGCTGGAGCAATAATTTCAGCTATAAAAACTGGTCATTGTCACTTCTTGTCCAGTTTGTCAAACAGCAGAGCCGCAATTTTAATTATCAGATGTCTTCCCCCGGACTGATGCGGAACCTTCCTGTAGAGGCCTTGAATGTCTGGTCACCCGACAATCCTAATGGATTGTATATGCCGTATCATGCTACCGCATCACCCCTGCACAGTTTATTTCAGATGAGCGATGTCACCGTGTCCGATGGGTCATTCATTCGGTTGAAAAATATTCAGCTCAGCTATCGGATTCCTCTGCAGGGGAAGCTCATCAGAGAAGCCAAGATTTATTTTCAGGGCCAGAACCTCTATACCTGGACCAAGTATTTCGGGCTGGACCCGGAGTTTTCATCTTTAGGATTTCTGCCGCCTCTAAAAACGTATTCTTTCGGCATGCAGATTAACTTTTAAAACCAGTACAATGAAACTTTATAAACAATTCTATATCATAACAGGATTTTTAATACTAAACAATATGAGTTCCTGTGAAAAACTGATCGAAGTAGAACTACCTTCCAATCAGATTGCTTCAGATCAGGTATTTGTAGATGTACAGACGGCAGATGCTGCTCTGGCTGGATTATATTCTGGACTGCGCGACAACTCACCGTTTGCAGGAGATCAATCGGGCAGACTATTAGGGCTTTACACCGATGACCTGGATTTTTATTCCACTACGGCAACCAATGGACTACCGGAGATATCCCAAAACCTTCAGAACGATTCCAATGCCAGTATTTATACAGACTGGTCAACTTCATATAAGCAGATCTATGTGGCCAATGCCATACTGGAAGGCATTGAAAAGTCAAAGTCCATTTCCCAGGCAGACCGCAACCGAATCAAAGGAGAGGCATTAACGGTCAGATCCATGCTGCTGTTATACCTTCAGCAGGTATATGGAGATATTCCTTATCCGGCAACTACCGATTATCAGGTTAATCAGTCGATTTCAAAAACTGATAAGGCACAGGTGCTTATACAGCTGAGTGAAGATCTTAAAGAATCCATCAGCCTGCTTCAGGACAACTACAGAAATACGGAGAGGATTTTTCCTAACCGTAAAATGGCGGAACTGCTATTGGCTAAAGTCTATCTGCTGGAGGGAAGATGGGTAGAGGCTGAGTTACTGTTAAAGGGCATTATTCAAAGTCCGCTGTACCAGTTTCAGAATGATATTACCAAGGTCTTTAACAAATCCGGTTCGCATATTCTCTGGCAGTTGAAACCTAAAAATTCCGGTGACGGCACCAAAGAGTCCGGAATCTATTATTTTAACAACTCAGCACCTTCAATGACGGCTCTCAGTACTGGCCTTGTCAATGCATTTTATCCCGCAGATCTCAGAAAACAATACTGGATGGCACCGGTAACTTTTAACGGAACAACCTGGTACAGAGCTGAGAAATATAAAAACAGGACAGCCAATACAACGGAGTATTCAATTATTGCCCGGCTGGAAGAAGTATATCTTCTTTTAGCCGAGACTTTGGTACAGCAAAATAAAATAGATGAAGCCCTTTTTTACCTCAATAAAACCAGACAGAGGGCAGCAATAGCATCATTAGCTTTGCCTTTATCAAAAGAAGAAGCACTCAGTGAGATCACACGGGAAAATCGACGAGAGTTTTTTACAGAGATGGGACATCGTTTCTTCGATTTGAAAAGAGTCGGAAAGCTGGATACATCTATACAGGGAAAGCCTAACTGGAAGTCTTTTCATAAACTATGGCCAATTCCCCAGCAGGATATTTTGTTAAATCCCAATTTAAAACCTCAAAATGAAGGCTATTAAAATCAAAGCGCTATTTTGCATAATGATTATCTGTATGTGCAGCCAAGGACTTTTGGGACAATATAATATTGATTCTATACAACAGAGATATGCTGCATTTTATACTATTGCTCATTTAAAAGTATCAGATGATAACCGATGGGTTTCTTTTTCAAAGATTTACAAGAAAAATACAGATACCACCGTTATTGCCAGTGCGGACAAACAGCAATCTGTCAAAGCTGTTTTGACTGGTGTTTCTGAAAGCTATTTTTTGAAGGATAATCATTTTTTCTGGCTGGGTAGTGGCAAGGCACAACTTATCAATCTTCGAAACGGAGATAATAAAGATTTTAAGGAAGTCAGCAAAATAGAAATACTGCCCGCTCTGGGATATTATGCTGTTTGGTACAAAAACCGTTTTCTGGAAGTATTTGACAACAAAAATAAACTTATTGCTTCAGTTTCTGATGTGACACAGTTGGTTAGTAATAAACGGGATAAATTATATGTAATGGTTAACCGAAGCAATCTCTCATCGGTTTGGTCTTTGCAATCCAAAGAATTTAATAAAGTCTATACCTCTGAACAGAATATAAAAAAAATCATGCTCACAACCTCACAGAAATATCTTGCATTTACAGAGCAGGAGAAATCTTCTGATGGATTACAGCTTGTATTACTCGATACCAACTCACTCAAAGTTTCAAGAGTTGGCAATGGTTTTATTAAGTCTGATTATATTGAGGTGCGTGAGATCAAAAACGGACTTGCTTTTTCTGGATTTTAAGAGCCGGCCAAAACCGGCTCCTACCGCCCAGCCGGAAGTAAAATATGGTACCGATCCCGATTTATGGCTTTATAGAATGGGAGAGCAGTATCATGAGTACTGGGTGTATGATGTAAAGTCCGAGCAGTCTCAAAAGGTAGATACTGGTTTTGCGTTTATGGCTGCTATGGATCATGAACGATATTTTCTGAGCTTTGACCGAAAGGAAAGGAATGCCTACATCAGTTCTGTTTCTTGGTTTGACATTTATTTGTATGACCGCTATAGTAAAACTTCAAAAAAGATACTCTCCCAGGTCTCCAACCTTGTAGTTAGCCGACAGGGTAAATATGTAGCAGGATTCAGTGAAGAAGAAAAGCGATGGATTCTGTATAATACTTTATTATCCGAAAAAATGACGATTGAAAACCCTCATATTGGGAGGCCAACTTTTAGCGATGACAATCATTATGTTTTTTTTGAGAGCGGGAATGGAATATACAGGTTTAATTTACTGAAGAAAAATCTGGAACAACTGCCATTAACAGCGAATAAAAAAGTTACTATTCTCAATGTCAAAGAAGATGTGATCTATGGAACGTTAGGCGCAGATTTTAGAATCCGCAGCATTAATGCCAAGAAGCCTATTATCCTTGAGCAGTATGATCAAAACAACAATGAAACATCATATGCTCAATGGTTTCAGAATAAAATAAAACTACTTCTTCCGGCCACTAAAAATAGGGTAAGTGATTTCAAAATAAATCTACTGAGCCAGGCAGTTTTCAGTCTGGAAGAGAATTTTAACAGTCCTCAGGCAATTTATCAATATCATAGCGGTCATAAGAAAGAAGTGTATCAAAGCAATAGGCATGATCATGACATCACTACGGCCAGGCAGGAAATACTTTCATACAAGAATAGTTTAGGAGTACAAATCAAAGGTGTATTGTATTATCCCCTTAACTTTGATGCCCGAAAGAAATATCCGTTGATTTTGTCGATCTATGAAGTGCAGAATAAAAGTGCACCGGTATATCCCTATCCTTATTTTTCGGGAATAGGGATTAATATCCGGTCACTCATTGATAATGGCTATTTTGTTTTTCTTCCCGATGTGGTTTTGGATAGCCGGGGACCAGGGTTCTCTGCGTTGGATTGTGTGCACTCAGGATTGGATGCCCTAAAAGGATATGCCAATATTGACAGCAATAGAGTAGGGCTCATGGGGCATTCCTTTGGCGGATTTGGAACCAGTTTTATAGCGACCCGTTCCCATCGTTTTGCGGCCTATATATCCGGAGCAGCCGTTACCGATCTGGTTAAATTTTATTTTTCCTTCAGTCAGGAAAGAAAGCTTCCCAATTATCCCCGCTTTGAAAACGGACAGTTTGATATGAAGGTGCCGTTTTCTAAGAATAAAATACTTTACTATGATAATAGCCCTATTGCCAATGTAGAGAAAGTTAATAAGCCGATCCTTCTCTGGACAGGCCTGAAAGACGGAAACGTTCCTTATACTCATACCGAAGAATTATATACGGGTTTGCTGCGGAATCAAAAAAAGGCGGTAGTACTATATTATAAAAATCAGGATCATGACCTGGCAAAAAACAGTGCGGAGAGCATAGATCTGCATTTGAGAATCCTGGAATGGTGGGATTACTTTCTGAAAGATAAAAAAGATATTCCATGGATTGATAAAGAAATGAAAAAGGATGCCCTGTAAGGCATCCTCTTCTTTTACTGTGGAATTTCTCTGAGAACATTATCGCAGAAAGTTTCTGAGACCTGTTCTTTCAGCTGGGTGCCGTCTGACAGTTCACAGATCGGTCCTGTCGGAATGTCACTACAGTTTTTACCTGCTTGCTCACAAGTGAAATTTCCATTACCATCCGGAACCATTACGTATCCCGGTACAATAGCTTTGTTTGTCTGATTTGCCATCTTAGTGGCAAATGCTGTTCCTGTTCCTAGTACCACTAGTAAAGCAGGGAAAAGGATTTTTTTCATAAAATGAAATATTTAGTGCTGCCTACTCTGTTGATCGGTTTTCGGCTTCCCCGATTTAATATATTGAGATAATGCTTTTGTCATTTTATATTGGGTGAGTTCATTATTATGGATGGTGTACAGATATTTTTCGGTTACAATGATATCATTGAGTGTATGATCATCTTTCTTGAAAATATAGATGCTGCCTACATAGCTTTGGGAATCAATGTCGTAGACATCCAATACATCTGATTTTTTCCAGGCTTTTCTCGATTCGTGTCTGCCCATCAGGTTGGATTGAACGAAAAGTAAATTTTTGTACACCACGGATCTGATATTGACCTTTAGTGCCGGTGCTTTCATCTTGTAAGTGCCATCAGAAAGTTTCGTAGTTTTAATCTGGACAGTTTTTACGGTATCAATTGTTTTTACAAACTGTTGCACCTGCATACTGCTGTTCATGACAATTACCTGATTTCTGTAAGTATAGGTATATAACAGTTTTTTCGTATGCGATTCGTAGGCCATGCTTCCGTCAACGTCGAACAGACCATCGGTCTGTTTCTTTAAAACAGTTGTTTTTAATTGTAATTTCTCAGGATTGTCAATATCTAGTAGTCCCAGAACCAGATGATTGCTTGGACGTATCTGTGTCCTAATGGCAAAACGGGAAGAGTCAATGACCTTGAGATCATTAAAATAAGCGTCTTTATAACTTATTCTTTTGGTAGATTCAGTCCCAAGTTTACCTTTAAATAAGATAGGTACCGACCCGTCATAAATATAAAAATGATTGTCCGATACTATTTGCCTGATATTTTTATAAGGATGATCTGTTTCTATTCGGGCAGAGGTAATCGCTGTTCGGTGCATCGAAGAGTCCATTGTGAGGAGCTGCTGCGGATATTTCTGGTTAGACAGATAAATTTTATGATCATTAAACCCAGCAAAATAATAGAACCCATTCTCCAAATGTACTGATTGATGCTGGATGACAGAATGCTTTATAAACCGCCTTGTAAAATTATTTTCTTTTTTAATGACATGCTCCGAAGAAAGAAACATACCAATGATTAAAATAATGCTCAGTATGATTGATGTTGATACCGTTATGGTAGTTTTTGATTTTCGGACAGGAATCTTCTTTTCCATTAAGAATAAGGCAATAATTATAAGTAATACACCTATTGCATTAAAAACTAAATGTTCAGTCCAGCCCAGTTTTTCAAGAATTCCTCCACAGGAACAGGGAACAAAGTCACTATAGTTGAGAATGATGAAAATATAGGCTGTAAATGCTGACATTAAAAAAAGTGAGAGGTATAAGCCTGATCGTCTGCAGATGGGTACCAACAGTAAGATGGAAGCAATCCATTCTATCATAATGACGCTGTAAGAAACAAAACCTGCATAAGCGCTGAGAAGTGGTGATTGTGCTAATTGAATCTGAAATCTTTCAAATTCAAAAAGTTTACTTACACTCGCGTACACAAATAATACAATAAAAAAGTAACTTACAATAGTAGGGAATATGTTGGAAAAATTTTTCATGCTTTGTTGTCATTATGTTTAACAGACCTGAACCAACCTCCATTTAATTTTCCATCCGCAATATTCAGGCATCGGTTCACCCTTAAAGAGGGTTACAGTTGTTTTGAAATTCCCCATACTTTCCCAGATGCCACTCTTTGGACATGGTAAGCCTGTAACAACTGATATGGAGGTATGAGGAATCATAATTTTATTTGAAATTTTTAATCTTTGGCAAGCCGCCAGTTATCACCGTCCCTCACAGGAGGATCTTTAGGCCCTGGATTTTCAATCATCACGGGAGATTTGGCAGAATCTTTTTTCATGGCAGAAATATCTGCTGAATGTTTTGATTGATTACCCTTTTCTCTGTTTGAGTTGATATCTTCATCTCGATGGGTACAGTTTTGAATAAAAACTGCTCCTATCATTATACTAAAAAATGGGATAAACTTTTTCATGTTAATAATTTTAATTGAGTTATCCCGGCCGGATTATATTAGAATTCTGATGTCAAAATTATCCGGCTTACGAGGTAAAAAAACTGTTCCCAGACTCTATTTTAAAATTGATACGGATCAATTTTAAAATTAGCACATTGTAAAAACAACATTAAACAACTGATTTGTAGTTATTTACATTTGTATTGTCCTTGTGGCTGTTTAATTCATTGAATTTTGATTTATTTAAAACATAAATGATTATTTTTGATTTGGTGACGTTATAAATATCAGCATATGAAAAAGTTCTATTACTTTATCGTCATATTTTCTGCTTTTTCACAATTTTTATTTTCACAATTGGGAAGGAAAAAACTTTCCGTGAGATCAGACAGCCCTATGAAAAAATGACAATAGATGACATTAATGCAATGCCCCATGTAAAAGTGTACATTGAGAAAGCAAAAAAGGAAAATAATTTTTCAAAACTGATCCAAGGGTATAGAGACGGAAGGCAGTTCGACTATAAAAACAAAATGAAATATGCTGACAGTGCGCTTACCATTAGCCTGCGGCACGGAACTCAGGATGATATTAGTAAAGACTATCTAAGCAAAGGAATCATCTATTACTTTTATCAAAAAAAATATAAGTTAGCTTTAAATGAATACCTTAATGCTTACAAGCATTCAAAAGGCTCGAAAGATGATTACCACAAGTATAAAGTACTCTACCATTTAGGAATTGTAAAAAGTCATTTGGGCTATTATGATGAAGCGCTGGATCATTTTCAGGATTGCGCAACGTTTTACGGGTCAAGGTTACGTGAAAACCATCATGAAAATGAAAAGTTTAATTATGAGAAAGCCTATCTCAACTGCTTGCATCAGCTGACTGTGCTTAACAGGTATCTTAACAACCTTGCGAAGAGTGACAGTTTAAGTATGCTTGGATATCGGTTTACTGCTGATAATGAAGATTTTGCTTTAGAGAAAAGCTATTTTCTAAAATGCCTTGGAATTTCCAGGTATCATAAAAAAGATTATACTGGGGCTCAGAGTCATCTAGAAAAATCCCTACCCACGATTCTGACCAGAAACGATTTCGGCTGGGCTTCTGTGGTATATTATTACCTGGGCAAAACCTATGAAGCAGAGAACGATACCGAGAATGCTGTAGGATGTTATAACAAAATAGACTCTATTTTCAACAAACATGATTTTATACTTCCAGAGGTGTATAAAAGTTATCATTATCTTATAAATCACTATAAAAATAAGGATGTCAACAAACAGCTTTATTATACCAATCAGCTTTTAAAGGCTGACAGTTTAATCAGTAAAGATTTTCCCTATTTATCTTTGAAACTTCATAAAGATTTTGACCGGCGTACACTGATGGACGCAAAAGAAGAAATCGAGAGATCCAGTACTAAAAAAATAGTGTTGGCTCAGATACTTATTGCTTCAGGAAGTGTACTGCTTGTGTTTCTCGTTTTGCGGCACAGAAAAGATCAAAAGATAAAAAAACAGTACAATCTTCTTCAGAAGAGAATAGCTGACGGAACTTACAATATTACCGATATTGTAAGAGAAGACCAGATAGAATTCTCAGTTAGAAAGACTTCATTGACTCCGGAAATGACGATGGAGATTAAAGAGAAACTGCATAAGTTTGAGAAGGAAGAACAGTTCAGAAAGAAAGGGATTACCCAGAAAAGTATTGCCCTGAAGCTAGGAACCAATTCCCATTATCTTTCTGTCTATATCAATGAGCAAAAAGGGATGAATTTCAATAAATATATGGCAGAACTGCGCATTAATTATATCACCAATTTACTCAATACGAACAGTAAGTATCTGAACTATACCATTGAAGCATTAGCTGAGGAATGCGGTATAGCAGCCCGTCAAAATTTCTCGAATCTGTTCTTCGATATCAATGGTATCCGGCCGACAGATTATATAAAGAACCGGAAAAAGGAACTGGGTATTAGCTGATTAAGATATGCCTTGATAGAATTTTTGTAAATTCCTGAAAAAAGGATATGGTAACAAAAACTATTTTTAAAAGAACTTCTCAGCTGCTGGAAGATCTGGACTTAAAGATTAATGAAGTCTGTGCTGACGGAAATGATCTAATCAAAATTTCGGAAAAGGCATTACTCGTCATTGATGAGTCGATAAGAAAATTAAAGCTTTTGGTTTCTACCCATCATTTTGACCATATTGCTGAGGAAGTGTTTTTTTTAAGAAGCTAAAACCACAGTTTATCTCGAAATTTATTTATTACTCTGAGATACTGGATATTGAGTCTCATAAGCCGGCTGCAGGAAATAAAACAGTAAAAAAATACTATGAGGCGGAGCAGGAGAAACTCAGGAACTTTTATTTGGAACATTCTGAATTTTACAGCTATTATAAACGTGACGCAACATATCTTGATCATAAAATATTTGTCCGCAATTCTTATGATCTCAAAATGAAGTTATCTTCAGGCTTTTATAATTATGACCCCAATTTCACCACATCGCATGACCATCTGATCGCCCGGTTTATCTCCAATCAACAATTTGACCATTACTTAAAAAAGCAGATTGAAGACTCTAATGAAGGCGCAACTTTAAAAGTACGGTCTCCATTGACCTGGTCAGGATCAAAGGTGGGCCTTATAGAACTGATCTATGCCCTTTACCAGATGCGTTGTTTTAATGGAGGCAATATAGAACTGAGCGAAGTTATCAAAGTTGTAGAAAGGTCATTGGATTGCGACTTAGGCAATTTTCATAAAACTGTCTTTGAAATCCGTAACAGAAAGCAGGGACCGACTAAGTTCCTTCAGCTGGTCAGTGAAAATCTTAACCAGCATTTTATAAATAGTGATGCTGAGTAACATAATATCAGGTTAAACCTCAAATACAGGGTGATTTGAGGTTTGTTTTTATTCAACATTAATTAAATGCTGTAAGTCAGGATCATTTTTTATTCGATCCATTTCATCCGTGATGATGCTGAGAATATCAGCCTTAATTGCTTTGTAATTATCTTCAATCTCTTTGTCCATGTATTCGTTCCCATTTTCATCTATAAAGGACCGGATATGCGGTATCTGCTGATAATTTCTTATTTCTTGAGAAAGCATAACACTATCCACAACAATCTCTGAATGAAAAATCTTCTGCTGGATCCTTTCATCAAAGTTATCTGATACGGCACCGACAAAAAATCCCTGGGTCAGGGTAGAGATTTTCGAAGCGGGGATCAAACTGTCCAATTGCGTTGAAATGGAGGTGGAAGTGTCATTCCTATTAATGGATATACTCTGTCTTTTCTGCAGTACTTTTCCAAAACGTTCGGATAATGTTTTCGCCGTTTCTCCAACTACCTGGCCGCTGAAAATATTGCCGACTGTATTCTGAATCACTTTACTTTCCTTATCTCCGTAATCTCTTGTCAACTGAGAAAAATCCTGAAATCCGAGACATACGGAAACTTTGTTACTTCTGGCAGTAGCAATTAAATTATCCAGGCCCCTGAAATAAATCGTGGGAAGCTCGTCAATAATGACAGAACTTTTTAACTGCCCTTTTTTATTGATCAGCTTAACAATTCTTGAATTGTATAATCCCAAAGCTGCTGAATAAATGTTCTGACGATCAGGGTTATTGCCAACGCACAATATTTTAGGTTCATTGGGGTTATTGATATCCAAAGAAAAATCATCTCCGGTCATTACCCAGTACAATTGTGGTGAAATCATTCTGGACAAAGGGATCTTTGCTGATGCAATCTGTCCCTGCAGCTGATCCTGTGCCCCGCCTTGCCATGCGTCCATAAAGGGGAGAGATAGTTCTCTAATTCAGAATAAGAGGTCAATATCGTGAAGACCTCTTCATATTTTTTGTTCAATAGCTCAATAGCATGTGGAAAAGTGCAGTATCTGCCATTATCATAAATTTTAAGAAACCATATGATAGCAGCTAACAAGATAATGGGACTTTCTACAAAGAAGTCTCCCTGCTTCTGAATCCAGCTTCTATTCAGGTTGAGCATAATGGTATAAGCCGCTTCATAGGCATCTGAGATATCCTTCATAAAATTGGGATGTAAGGGATTACATCGATGGCTTTTCCTTGGATCATCAAAGTTGATGATATAGAATTTCGGTTTTATTTTATACGCATTGGAATGGCTCAGAAGATGGTTGTACGCTATGGTTGATAAGTCATCAAATTTAAAATCGTAGATGTACATGGAAAATCCTTTTTCAATATGCTGCCTGATATAATTGTTGACAACGGCGTATGATTTTCCCGAGCCGGGAGTTCCTAAAACAATGGTGGCACGAAACGGATTGACAACATTAATCCAGCCCTCATGCCATTTCCCCTGATAATAGAACTTAGTCGGAAGATTAATGGAGTATTCATTATATAGCAATTGAGTCTCCTGCTGAAAACTTTCATTCTCACTGTTAAAAACATCGGTCATTAAATTTGTTTTCAGTAAACGGCTTATCCAGACCCCTGCCTGCATTAGAAGAATGTATCCGGATCCAGTAGATAGAATATAAAGTACAGGAGTAAAATTGCTGGCAGATTTAAACAGGATTGAGTTGAAAAAGAATAAAACAAAACCTATAGAAAAAACAATACTAATTTTTCTCCAGGTGATCTTTTCATTTTTAACTCCCTTTGTTCCAAGACAACTTAAACCCAATAAAATTAGCACAAACAGCTTAGAATAAATAGGTTGAGAAAAAAGGCCTGCTGTCTTATTAAAATTATAAAGTATCTTATTAATGAGTTCCAGCGTTAATTGCTGCGTTTGAAAAAATCCGTAACAAAACCAATAGAGGTGCATTAGTACCAGAATAATACTGACTGCTCGCATAAATGCCATGATTTTGGCGAGTCCTCTTAAATCGTCTTCTCCCTGCATATCACATTTTAGAAGCATAAATGCATGATTATACTTTCCTGATCATGTAATAAGCCGCTCCAGGTATACGTTGGCTGGCTTTGGCTCGTAGAGCATGGTTATAAAGGGAGCATCCTGTAAAAGAATATTATTTTTTTCTTCTTTTTCTTCGTCGCTTTTTCATCTGAGATGCAAAAATTTTTTCCTCGTGGTCCATATCGGTATCTGACGACAATAAACCGGAAAAGAATCCTTCAAATGTTTCATAGCTGTTATTACTGAAGAAATGTTCTGAAGATTTTTCAAACGATATGTCATTATTAGAACTATTGTATGAACTGGCCTTAAGTTTTGTTTCTGTCTCATGCCATAGTTTGTTGAATGTGTTGGCTGAAAGTTCTTTCCCTAACTGTGAGCCATTCCAGACGAATTTAGAATGATGGTCAATGAAGGTAATTCCATACATCCTTCCGTCATCATTTTTTCTGATTACGGTAGCAATTCCCTGTTCAAGCAGTTGCTTTTTTAAAGACTCTTCGGAGTTGCTGGTGCTGATTGCTGTTTCAACAGTTCTTTTGATAATGTCTTTTGAAGAATCATTTTTCATTCTAACCCTTGATTTCTCAATAAGCGCCTGAACATTTTCAAATCCGGCATGTTTACCAAAAAGCGAGGATTTAAAAGGAGGACTTGCTTTTTCCCATCTTTATCCGTCGCAAAATAGACAATTCCTTTTCTCGTCTTTCCATGTAGTTCTCCGTTAACCTCTTCCACACAGATATTAAACTGGGAAAGCAAGGTATTGTAAGCACCCATACTTTGAAATCCATAGGTTTGGGGTATATATCTGAGTACTGCTGATAATTGCTTTTTTATATTCCCCTTAGTGTAATCAACAGCTTTACCCAATAAGTTCTGATGAAAAGTTCTATTCTCACCGGCGATTTTCAAATTGTACTGCTTTTCCAGTTTTCTACAGGCTTCCATTGATCGATGGTGGTCATAACGATCCGGTATTTTTTTCCATCAAGCTGAACACAGGTGGTGACGATATGAATATGTGTCCTGTCAATATCCGTATGTTTGAAAACGACATACGGTTGATTACCATAGCCCATTTCCTGCATATATTGCTGAGCCATTTTCCGGTATTCTTTGTCATCAACTTGATCTTCCGGATCAGGGTTAAGAGAAATATGTCTTACAGGTTTTTCAGTTTTGTTATTGGCAATCAGGTAAGGTTCAAAATACCGATGAAAAAAGCTGACAGAGTAAGGACGGTCCCACAAATCAGGAATCTTGTTGGTGAACAAAACGGTTGCATTGTTTTTATCTACTTTTTGCTGATTGTAAACCAGTGCACCCCAAAGGTTTTCACCTTTTCCAATTTTAGCGATCATTTTTCAGAGGTTTTTTGAAGATGGTTTTGCTCAAATTCTTTAGTGAGTTCTATGATCTGCTTACATAGTAAGGCCAGATCTTTGGTATGATTTTCCAGATTAAAGAGATAGAAAGACGCTTTTTTCTCCGTAAAATTTCGATACAGAATTTTTACAATCTGATTATAATTGTTTCCAATCGCCTGAAACTGGTAAAAGAGTTGAGTCAGTTGAGCATGATAATCCATTGTAGCAATATCTACTTTTACTACTTTCAGTTCCCGCTGAAACAAAATGGTTGTAATAAATTTCGCTTTGTTACTCATGCCTGAATCTTCGTACAGTTTCAAAAAATTACTGTTTTCTTCGTCCGTAAGCCGGAATACATATCTGTTTTTACTCGGGTTAAGCTTAGGCTTACGCCCACCTTTATTGTTTCTGGTTCTATCCATAGCATCTAATTTAAGGTCATCAAAATCACGACTTCGAGTGGTTTTTAAAGCCCCAGCCAGGGCAAGTTGTTTTGAGGCACGAAAAAAGTTATGAGGCACTCAAAACATAACTTGCCCCTTTCGGGTGAAAGGAAATTCTATTAAGAAAGCAGATGTAATACTGATCGCGTTCTTAAAGTTCAATTTTCCCCGATTCCTCAGTCTTCCGAAACAAAGTAAACCACAATCATTGGTAGGGACAGTATTAGATAGAAAGCCAAAGACAGACACTTTAAGCCAAAAACGACCATTAGAGATGTTTTAAAAATAAATACTATTCATTTGTATCAGATTGAGGGCGGGATCTCCTGACTGCAGATCTGACAGAAATCCTGAATAGTGGAAATCCAGCGTGCCAGCCTTCCGGAATTCTAGCCGTCAAGGTAGTCTCTGTGAAAGATGGTCTTCAGGAAATCAATTTTTCAGGATTGCAGGATGAATGGAATTCAGCCAGAACTGATTGAAGTCTATACCGCTTTCAGGAATTCCGGTCGGTAGTACTGAAAGGATTACAGGGAATCTGATGTATGTACTGCCCAGGGGCCGTCACTCAGTCTTTCTTCCCATGATGTATAATAAAAATCAAGCAAAATGAAAACAAAAAAACAACCTACGATCATTGCATTTTCCACTCAAAAAGGAGGAGTGGGAAAAAGCACATTTACTACACTTACCGCAAGTATTCTTCATTACCGGATGGGGTACCAGGTCGCTGTATTTGACTGTGACTTTCCACAGTACAGTTTACTTCAGATGAGGGAACGGGATTTGAAAATGGTGATGCAGAATGAAATCCTGAAAAAGATGGCTCATAAACAATTTACTACGATCAATAAAAAAGCTTATCCCATTTTCCAGAGTAAAGCAGACCAGGTATTACAAGAAATAAAGCTATATATTGATGAATTTGAAATAACACCTGATGTTATCTTTTTAGATTTACCGGGCACTGTGAATACTGCAGGTATTTTACAAACACTAACGAATGTCCATTATATTTTTTCTCCCATTACTGCTGATCGTGTCGTTCTGGAAAGTACATTAAGTTTTACTGATGTTCTGACCAATGTATTGATGAAAGAAAATCAAACAGGGATTCAAAGCATCCACCTGTTCTGGAACCAGGTGGATGGAAGAGAGCGCACGATGTTGTATAAAAATTATAGTAAAGTGATTTCTGATCTGGGACTGCAGCTTATGGAAACAATCATAACCGACAGTAAAAGATTTCGTAAAGAAGGAGTCGGTAGCAAAGAAGGTTTTCCGATCAACTTTACTGCCTGCAGATCCTAAGCTGTTAGTGCAATGCAGGATGGATCAGTTTATAGAAGAATTTTTGAAAATTATCAAATTGTAGCAAGATGGAAAATGACAAAATTAATAGCGAGGATAGCGGTATCGATGAACAGTATCTAATGTCTATTATGGCAGGAAGTCCCAAGAAAGATATACCGGATCAAAATGCAAATCTTCCTGAGGAAAAGGAAGTGCAAAAACGTAAGTTGAAGACTCAGAAGAATAGTGAAATAACATATGCTGAGCAGTTTCTTACTCATCATACAATGACTAAGCGTGGTGATAAAAGTATCTATATCCGTCCGGAATATCATGAGCGCTTGTCTCGCATTATTCAGATTATCGCAGAAGACCAGATTCCATTGTATGCCTATCTTGATAATATTCTGGCATACCATTTTGAAACGTTTGAAAAAGAAATCACCAATGATTTCAATAACAAGTACCGTCCAATCTTTTAATACTTGATATTATGGAACAACTCGTCATTATAGGTCTGCTCATTATTATCATTCTGATTCTTTCGGAAAGAAAGTTTTCCGCTAAGGTGCCCCATAAAGATGATTCGGCTGTGAGAATGAATATTCCATCTATTATGGGTGAGACGAAGCAAAAGGAGAGACAGGTAATACCAATTGATGACCATGAAAGACAAAGTGAATCTGATGCATTTATTGTTGATACTTTTGATTCAGAAACCAACGAAGAGGAGTTTGAGCCTATTGGTCAGTGTAAAAATCTCAATGATATTCTGGTCAAAAATGATGAAGAGGAGGAGGAAGAAGATTGGATAGATGAAAACTCTAGTATGGAAAGCGGGTTTGCTACAGGGGTTACCTTTCAGGAATTGAGTACTGCGGGTCAGTTGCTTCAGCAGGACATGCTGGATGCTAACTTAGAACAACAAGCAGTAGAGATCATTCAAAAAATTCAGGGAACCGAGCTTTTTGATCTCTTAGAGAATTCATTAGGAGATGCTTCGAAAAGAATTGCCACTTTGCTGACGGCAAGCATTCCGGATGGTGAAAGGATCAATTCTTCTAAGCGGAGCAACTCTTCGGACAGTTTCGATATTGGGGAGTTTGTTTAGGCAAATTCCCCTTTTACATTGTAACTAAACTTTAATCTGGTCTGTTGTCAAACAGTTCATGAAGCTTCTGCTGCAGAACTTTTTTGTCAGGAAGCTGGGTCTTGTATTCGGAAACCATGGTGGGCGACAGACTTCTGCTAAGGGCATATTCTACTACTTCGCTGTCTTTGTCCTTACAAAGAAGCACTCCGATGCTCGGATTTTCATTTTCCCGTTTAACATCCCTGTCCAGAGCTTCTAAATAAAAGTTAAGCTGACCCAGATGTTCAGGTTTAAATTTATCTGCTTTCAGTTCAAAGGCGACCAGGCACTGCAGGCCTCTGTGAAAGAACAGAAGATCAATATAAAAATCCGAATTCCCCACCTGTACTTTGTATTGTTCACTGATAAAGAGAAAATCCCTGCCTAGTTCCAGAATGAAATTTTTCATCTGCTGTATTAACCCTTTTTGGAGGTCACTTTCATTAAACGTTTCAGGTAGATTTAAAAAGTCAAACACATAGCTGTCCTTAAAAGTATTGGCAATGTCAGGGTTTGTTTCTCTCAACACTGTTGAGAGATTTGAATTTCCGATCATGGTTCTTTCAAACAGGCTGCTGGAAATCTGTCTCTCAAGTTCTCTAAAACTGTAATTTTCCTGCTTTGTCAGTTTGATGTAAAACTCCTGTTCCTCAATTGTTTTGCAACGTGAAAAAATAGCCAGATTATGGGACCAGCTGATTTCTCTCAACAGTGTTGAGATTTTTGGAAATTCCTTATAGGATTCATAAAACTGTTTCATTCTCCAAAGATTCTTATCAGAAAATCCTTTGATCTCAGGTTCGTTGGCTTGGATGTATTGCGCAAGTTCTTTCACCACCGACTGTTCCCATTCACTCAGTTCTATCTTCTTACTGATGTATTCGCTGATATTCCAATATAAATCGATTAGTTCTTCGTTGACCTTTCGTATCGCATTGTTACGAGATCGGCTGATAAGTTCAATAATGTGGGTGAATCTTTTATCCATGATTTCTTTTTGAAATTCCCTACAAATTTTCAACTAATTATAGACGAATGCCGGCAATTGCCCTGTCAGTTTAAAGCCAAAAGATTCCTGAAAATGCCAGTAGCCTAAAATGATCCTAAGGCTCAGACATCTTTGTTCCATAGTTCCGCAAAGTGCGGCACATACTAACAAATTGATGTGTTAATTATGGAAAAACAAAGAAAAAAACTACTGGTATCAGGGTTAACCTTTATAGCAGTAACCGGTGTATTGGGCCAGGGTAATGGCAGTGCCGGAATCAACGAGGCTACACAGATGGTCACTTCTTATTTTGAACCTGCCACCCAGCTCATCTATGCGATTGGCGCTGTTGTTGGGCTTATTGGAGGAGTTAAGGTGTACAACAAGTTCAGCAGTGGTGATCCTGACACCAGTAAGACTGCTGCAAGCTGGTTCGGAGCATGTATCTTCTTAATTGTTGCCGCAACCATTCTTCGTTCATTCTTCCTTTAAATGACAATTATGAATAACTATCATATCAATAAAGGAATAGGAAGGACGGTAGAGTTCAAGGGACTTAAAGCGCAATACCTCTTTATCTTCAGTGGAGGACTCTTAGGAATATTGATCTGTGTAATGATTATGTATATGGCAGGCGTCAATACCTATCTGTGTTTAATTCTTGGAGGAATCAGCAGTGGACTTCTTACCTGGCAGACTTTCGCACTGAATAGAAAATACGGTGAGCACGGTCTGATGAAATTAGGCGCACGCAAGAAGCATCCAAAATATATCATCAGCCGTAAGAATATTTACCGGTATCTGAAAATTAACCGTAAAAGAAGAAACATATGAGAAATTCTTCCAAGGCAGCCACTCTGGAAAGTAAATTTCCACTGCTTGCGATTGAAAATGATTGTATCATTTCAAAAGACGCTGATGTTACGGTTTGTTTTAAAGTAAGACTCCCTGAACTTTTTACTGTCGCTTCCGCTGAGTATGAAGCCATGCATTCCGCTTGGTTTAAAGCGATTAAAACACTCCCGGATTTCACCATCGTTCACAAACAGGACTGGTTTATGAAGAAAACTACAATCCTGATTTGTCACAAGAAGACCAGAGTTTTCTTTCCAAATCATTTGAAAGGCATTTCAATGAAAGACCCTTTTTAAATCATTACTGCTACTTGTTTATCACAAAAACAAGTAAGGAAAGAATGCGGATGCAGAGTAACTTTTCATCACTTTGCAAAGGAAAGCTGATTCCAAAAGAGATTAAGGACCAAGAAGTCATGAATCGATTTCTTGAAGCTGTCGATCAGCTGGAGCGGATTATGAATGACAGTGGTTATATCCATCTGGAAAGGATGACAGAAGATGAGATATCAGGAACTTCCGAGAGATCAGGACTACTGGAACAGTATCTGACTCTGTCCCGTGAAACCCATCCATCATTGCAGGATATTAAGCTGGGATCTGAAGAAATGCGAATCGGTAATAACCGGATCACTATGCACACCTTATCGGATACGGAGGATTTACCAGGCACTGTATCATCACACAGTCGTTATGAGAAATTAAGCACAGACCGCAGTGACTGTTTGCTGCTTTTTGCTTCTCCGGTGGGACTTCTGCTCAGTTGTAATCACATTTATAATCAATATCTGTTCATTGACAATAGTGATGAGAACCTTCGCCAATTTGAAAAATCAGCAAGGTATGCACTCTTTAGCAAGATACAGCAGAGCCAATCAGATCAATAAGGAATGGATAGAAAAGTATTTGAATGAAGCACACTCTTATGGTCTTCAATCTATCCGTGCTCATTTTAATGTGATGTCATGGTCTGACAATTCTGCTGAATTCAAGCAGTTAAAAAATGATACTGGTAGTGCGCTAGCCTTGATGGAATGTAAGCCCCGTCATAATACCACGGATACAGCTACCTTATATTGGGCAGGAATTCCCGGTAATGCAGGCGATTTTCCGAGTGAAGAAAGCTTTTACACATTCATCGAACCTGCTGTGTGTTTTTTACAGAGGAAACCAACTATCAGGATTCACCTTCACCTTTTGGGATCAAAATGGCTGACCGTTTGACCGGAAAACCGATTCATCTGGATATTTCAGATCTGCCGATGAAACAGGGATTATTACCAATAGAAATAAGTTTATCCTTGGTCCATCGGGCAGTGGTAAATCATTCTTCACCAACCATATGGTGCGACAGTATTATGAGCAGGGAGCTCATGTCCTTCTTGTAGATACCGGAAATTCCTACCAGGGATTGTGTGAACTTATCAGGGGAAAGACGAAAGGAGAGGACGGTGTCTATTTTACCTATACTGAGGATAATCCGATCGCTTTCAATCCATTCTATACCGATGACGGTGTCTTTGACATTGAAAAAAGGGAGAGTATAAAAACCTTGATTCTGACTCTTTGGAAAAGAGACGATGAACCACCGACCCGTTCAGAGGAAGTAGCCCTTTCCAATGCAGTCAGCGGATATATCGAAAGGATTAAATCAAATGACGAGCATCCTTCTTTCAATGGATTCTATGAGTACGTCAAAGAGGATTATCAGAAAGTACTGGAGCAAAAGAAAGTCAGGAAAAAGACTTTGATATAGCCAACTTTCTCAATGTGCTGGAACCTTACTATAGAGGAGGAGAGTATGACTATCTGCTCAATTCAGAGAAGCAGCTGGACTTATTATCCAAGCGTTTTATTGTCTTTGAAATCGATGCTATTAAAGATCATAAAATTCTATTTCCTATTGTAACCATTATCATAATGGAGGTCTTTATCAACAAGATGCGAAGACTCAAAGGAATCAGAAAACTCATCCTCATCGAAGAAGCCTGAAAGCCATTGCCAAGGAGGGGATGGCTGAGTATATCAAGTACCTGTTCAAGACCGTCAGGAAATTCTTCGGAGAAGCCATTGTGGTAACTCAGGAAGTCGATGATATCATTCAGTCACCGATTGTGAAAGAAAGTATCATTAATAATTCGATTGTAAGATTCTTCTTGACCAAAGTACATGAACAAGTTCGATGATATTCAGGCGATGCTGGGATTGACTGATAAAGAAAAGTCCCAGGTGTTGTCGATCAATATGAACAACGATCCGAGAAGATTGTATAAAGAAGTCTGGATTGGACTGGGTGGAACGCACTCTGCAGTCTATGCCACTGAAGTTTCAACAGAAGAATATCTGGCATATACTACTGAAGAAACGGAAAAGATGGAGGTGATGAACCTTGCATCGGAACTTGACGGCAATGTCGAACATGCCATCAAGAGGATTTCTCTTAAGAGAATCAAATCGAATAGAAAAGACAATTAAATCATTTAAAAAATGTACAACAATGAAAAATTTAATCATTAAAACCTTAATGGTAGCATTTTTTGCTGCCGTAACCTATACAAAAGCACAATTTGTCGTAACAGACCCTGCAAACCTGGCTTCGGGAATTTTGAACTCAGCCAATGAAATTGTGCAGACTTCATCCACGGTATCCAATGTGGTTAAGAATTTCAACGAAGTTAAGAAAGTGTATGAGCAGGGTAAAGAGTATTACGATAAGCTTAAAGCCATTAATAATCTGGTCAAAGATGCCAGAAAGGTTCAGCAGACTGTTCTTTTGGTGGGTGATGTTTCTGAGATGTATGTGAATAATTTCGGTAAAATGCTGAATGACCCCAATTTTAATGCTCGGGAATTAGCTTCCATTGCCAATGGTTATGCTGCGCTGTTGACGGAGAGCACGGAACTGTTAAAAGAACTAAAGGAGATTATTACCTCCAACGGGCTTTCTCTCAATGATAAAGAAAGAATGGATGTTGTTGACCGGGTGTACAAGGAGGTGAAGGCCTATCATAACCTGGTAAGATACTATACCAATAAGAATATTTCTGTCAGCTATCTGAGAGCTAAAAAGCAGAACAACACCCAAAGAGTGTTGAATCTTTACGGAACCTCCAATCAAAAATACTGGTAAGATGGAACCGAATAACTTACACGAAGTACTTCGTTCTGTTTATGAGGAAATGATGCCGATGTGCGCTGATATGGCTGCTGTGGCAAAGGGGTCGCAGGATTAGGTGCTTTATTCTATGTAGCACTAAAAGTCTGGCAGTCCTTGAGCCGTGCAGAATCGATTGATTTGTTTCCCATGCTGAGACCTTTTGCCATAGGCATCTGCATTATGTTTTTTACCACATTGGTTTTAGGAAGTCTTAATGGGGTAATGAGTCCGATTGTTCAGGGAAGCCATTCAATGCTGGAAAATCAAGTGTTGGATATGAATGAACTGCAGCAGAAAAAGGATCTTTTAGAACGAGAAGCGATGCTCAGGAATCCGGAGATGGCTTACCTTATTTCAAATGAAGAATTTGATAAAAAGCTGGAAGAGCTCGGATGGTCACCATCGGATTTGGTCACGATGTCCGGAATGTATATTGAACGGGAAATGTTTGCCATCAAGAAAGATATCAGAGATGGTTTTCGTGAATTTCTTGAAATTCTGTTTCAAGCGGCAGCCTTAGTTATTGATACCATCAGAACCTTCTTTCTGATAGTGCTTTCAATCTTGGGACCTATCGCATTTGCCATTTCTGTATGGGATGGTTTTCAGACGACGTTGAGCCAATGGCTGACAAGATACATCAGTGTTTACCTATGGCTTCCTGTTGCTGATATTTTCAGTGCCATTCTTGCCAAAATACAGACTTTGATTTTAGAACGGGATATCGAGATGCTCGCAGATCCCACTTTCATTCCTGATACCTCCAATACAGTATACATCATCTATATGGTAATCGGCATCATCGGTTATTTTACGGTACCGACGGTAACTGGCTGGGTGATTCAGGCAGGAGGTGCAGGCAACTTTATGCGTAATGTGAACCAGACTGCTACGAAATCAGGTAATGTCGCAGGAGCGGCAGTAGGTTTTGCCACAGGAAATATTTCGGGAAGATTATTAAAATAAAAATACAGTTCTATGGAATTTAAAACGTTAAGAAATATTGAGAGCAGCTTCAAACAAATCCGTTTGTTTACATTCGTTTTTGCGGTGTTGTGTTTTGGAATTGTAGGGATTGTGGTATTCAAATCCTATCAGTTTGCCGAAGAGCAGCGTCAAAAGATCTATGTGCTGGATAACGGCAAATCATTGATGGTAGCCCTTTCACAGGATATGTCGATCAACAGACCTGTAGAAGCAAGAGAGCATGAGACGATTTCATGAATTGTTCTTCACCATAGCACCTGATAAGAATGCTATTGAAGTAATGTAAAAAGCTTTCAATTTGGCTGATCAATCTGCATTCAATTACTATAAAGACCTTCAGGAAAAAGGCTACTATAACAGAATAATTTCCGGTAATATCCAGCAGAGAGTTGAGGTAGATAGTGTCGTTGCCAACTTTAACACTTACCCTTATGATGTTAAAACATACGCACGACAGTTTATAATCAGGTCCAGCAATCTTACCATCAGAAATTTAGTCACTAATTGTTCACTGGTTAATTCTGTACGGTCTGACAGCAATCCTCAGGGATTTATCGTTGAAAAATTCAACGTGCTTGAAAATAGAGATGTCGAAACTGTTGAACGCTAATAAGACCGATATGAAAAAACTAAGAGATACACTCGAAAATTATGTTGTAAAGATTGATAAACAATGGAAATCTCTTCCGGTAGAGCGACAAAAATTCCTGACCAAGGTTTTCTTTGGTGTTTATGTTTTGATAACCGTCATCGTCATTGTGAATATCTGTATTTCGACAGGTCAAAGAAGTAATACCATTTCTATCAATCATATTGACGGCATTTCTAAGAAACCTATCGAAAAAGGATCGAAGCATAATGAAATAGTAAACTCATCCACTAAAAAATAGAATATGAAAGATTCAGAGAAAATTAGAGTGACAGAAAATGATCTCTCCCAAAATTATAGCGGAGTGAATGATCATCCCAAGACTCAATGGGAAAGATTAAAGAAACCTTTCATCTACTTTTTGATGGCTGCTGTATGTGCATCTTGCTTTTATCTCATCTTTAAGCCCAAATCCGATCATGCCATTATTGAAGAGGCTGGCTTTAATGCAGTTATTCCACAGGCAAAAGACGGTCAATTACAGTCTGATAAGCAAAAGGCTTATGAGCAGCAGTTATTAGAGCAAAAGAATGAAGAAAAGAGAAATTCAATAACAACTTTATCAGATTACTGGAATGACCAGAACGGTGTAAACTATAATAGCAACCCACCTTCTTCAACATCCACTAAAAGTGTACTTCAGCAATCCGATCAGAATGCTCTGAACAGTTATCGAAATGCACAGCAGACCTTAAGCTCTTTCTATAATCGGGATGATAAGGAGGTCAATAATCTGAGGAAAGAAATTTCAAGGCTAAAGAATGAGTCAATGCAAAATCATGCTGTTCCTGCGGGTCTGGGAATGAACGACCAGTTAGAGCTCATGGAAAAATCGTATCAAATGGCTGCTAAGTATCTTCCAACGATGCCAAAGCAGGAAAAACAGCAGGAAAAGAAGAAATCGAAAAGTCAACGGAAAAGAAGGTTAAACTGACTTCAGCAATACCGGTACGTTCCAATGTTGTTTCTTCATTATATAGACAGCAATCGGATAGTGCCTTTATTGCAGGTTTGAATCATAATAGATTTTATGGCAGTCAAAATGATTCAGAAAACGCAGTTCAGACAAAAAACGCAATAAAAGGAGTGGTCTATGAAACTAAGACTTTGGTAAACGAAAGTATTTTATCTATAAGGCTTTTAGAAGAGATGCAAGTCGGACGAACTGTAATTCCGGCGGGGAGCCTAATGATTGCAGTAAGCAAATTTCAGGGGTAGGCTTCAGTTAAAAATATCTTCCATTCAATCTCAAGGTAATATCTATCCTGTAGAAATCAATGTTTATGACACCGATGGTCAGATGGGATTGTGTGTTCCTTATTCTGCGGAGCAGAATGCGGTAAGCGATATTGTGGCGAATATGAGCCAGACTTCAGGCACCAATATTATGATGACCCAATCTGCAGGACAACAGATTGCAGCTGATCTGAGCAGGGGTAGTACAGGGACTGTCTGGTTATTTTCAGAAGAGAGTCAGACACTTGAAAGTAACTGTAAAAGCTGGCCATCAAGTTTTACTCTTACCCAAAAATAACTAATCAAAAAAAATAAAATGAATACACAAAAGAGTCATTATATTCTCATTATGCTATTACTTCTATTAGTAAGCAAGGCATTTGGGCAGGATTCTGTGACAACTTATATTTCCTTGGAACAGGCAAAATTAAACCCTTTCAGGATACAGGTTACCTACAATAAAACCAGCCATGTGATTTTTCCATCACCCATACGATATGTTGATCTGGGTAGTGAATTGTTAGTTGCCAATAAGGCGGAACCTATCGGAAATGTTCTCCGGATTAAATCGACTGTAAAAGATTTTGAAGAGGAAACCAATTTTTCGGTTATTACTGAGGATGGAAAATTTTATAGTTTTGATGCATCTTACAGTTCTTATCCCGATATATTAAGCTATGATTTGGTAAAACTTCAGAGAGGTATTGAAAGGCAATATGCTACTGATGTATTATTTGAAGATCTTAAAAGCTCAACTACTCTGACAGAGCTTATTATAGAAAATCTTTACAGGAAAAGCAACAGAACTATTAAGCATATTGCTTCGAAAAGCTATGGAATTGAGTTTTCAGTCCGGGCACTGCACGTTAATGACAGCAAGTTTTATTTCACATTGCAGGTTAAGAATCAAAGTAATGTGGGGTATGCTATTGAATGGGTCAATTTTAAAATTGTCGATAAAAAGAACTTAAAACGAACGGTCGTTCAGGATAAGATTTTAGAACAGGTTCGTACCTATTTCCCGGAAAGGATAATAGCTGATCATTCAGACAGTAAAGGGATTTATATGCTTGATCAGTTTACACTCTTAAAAGATCAGGTTTTGGAGATTGAAATTCTGGAAAAGAATGGGGAAGGCATCTGAAAGTACAGCTTGAAAATGAAGATCTTGTTCAT